>NZ_JBIVTM010000001.1:2668051-2744747 GCF_044756705.1 Microbacterium sp. NPDC091662
GCGGGGCTCCCTCTGGGGCTTGCCGGGGCTGTCGTCGGTGTGGGCGGGGTCGCGGGGGGGGGGCTCCCTTTCGTCCATGATCAGCCGCGGGGGGGGGGGGGGGGGCGGCGCCCCCCCCCCCCCCCCGCACCCCTTCACTCCCCCCACGTGAGGTACCACTGATGACGACGGCAACCACGGCGAAGAAGCCCGCAGGGCGGGTCACGCGGGTGCTCGCACGACGAGAGGCGCGGATCGCGTTCCTGTTCGTGCTCCCCGCCTTCCTCCTGTTCATCGCCTTCCGCTTCGGCCCGAGCATCGCCGGAGTCGCGCTGAGCTTCTTCGACTACGACATCACCGGTGAGATCTCGTGGCGGGGTCTCGACCACTTCCAGCGCATGATCGCCGACCCGCTGTTCTGGCGGGCGATGGGCACCACGCTCATCTACACGGTGTGCGCTGTGCCGATCGCGCTGGTGCTCTCGACCGTGATGGCCCTCGGCGTGCGTCGGGCCTTCCGCGGCGCACGCTTCTTCCGCTCGATCTTCTTCCTCCCCGTCATCACCTCGCTCGTGCTGGCCGGGTCGATCTTCGTCTGGATCTTCTCCGCGAACGGACCCTGGTCGGCGCTGATGGCGCCCCTCGGTCTCGGCGGATCCTGGCTCGGCAGCACCGTCCTGGTGATCCCCGCGATCGTCGTCGTCGGCGTCTGGTCGCGATTCGGCTACGGGATGATGATCCTCATCGCCGCGCTGCAGGACGTGCCGCGCGAGCTCGAAGAGGCGGCGCTGATGGACGGCGCCAACGCCTGGCAGCGCTTCCGCTACGTGATCCTCCCGGTGCTGCGGCCGACGTTCTTCTTCTTGGCGGTGATCGAGACGACCGCCGCGTTCCAGGTGTTCGACGTCATCTACGTGATGACCCAGGGTGGGCCGGCGAACGCCAGCTACTCGCTCGTCTACATGCTCTACGACCAGGGCTTCCGCTACTTCGACTACGGCTACGCGGCCGCCATCGGTGTGGCCCTGTTCGTCATGACCCTCGTCGTCGCGCTCATCCAGCGCCTGGTGATCGGAAAGCAGAAATGACCGCTCTGTTGCAGCCGCCGACCCAGACCCCGACGACACCGCCGAAGATGTCGACGAAGCAGCGCCGCGCCTACCGCGCGCTCCAGCCCACCGGCTGGGGGATCGTCGGCCGGTGGATCTGGCTGAGCCTGGCCGGCATCCTCAGCTTCTTCCCGTTCTACGCGATGGTCGTGCTGAGCCTGAAGCCCGGCATGGTCGTCGAGCTCCCGGGGTCGCTGCTGCCCTTCCAGGACATCTCGTTCGACGCCTACGAGCAGGTGCTCGCCGGGCAGAACATCCTCGGCTGGCTCGGCAACACCCTCATCTACTCCCTCGTCTCGGTCGTCGCGGTGCTGTTCCTCTCGGCACTCGCCGGCTATGCCTTCGCCAAGAAGCGCTTCCGCGGCAAAGAGGTGATGTTCTGGTCGTTCCTCGCGATGGTGATGGTGCCGTTCCACGTCACCCTCATCCCGACTTTCATCCTGATGGCGAACCTCGGTGGCGTCGACACCTACTGGGGCCTGATCCTGCCGTCGCTCGCGAACGCGCAGGCGGTGTTCCTGATGCGCCAGTTCATCCAGGGGCTGCCCGACGAGCTGTTCGAGGCCGCCCGCATCGACGGCGCGGGCGAGTTCCGCATCTTCCTGCGCATCGTGCTGCCGCTGTGCAAGCCGATCCTCGCGACCCTCGGCATCTTCGTCTTCCTGTGGCACTGGAACGACTTCCTGTGGCCGCTCATCATCGCGAAGTCCAACGCGATGTTCACACTCACCGTCGGCATCTCGTCGCTGCAGCAGCAGAACGTTCCGCTGAGCACCATGCTCGCCGGGTCGGTCGTGGCGCTGCTGCCCATCTTCCTCGCGTACCTCATCGCTCAGCGGTACGTGCAGGAGGGCGTGGCCGGTACGGGCATCAAGGGCTGAGAAGAAGGGAAAGCACCACATGACTCAGCACGGTTTCACTTCCGAGGCGGAGCTCGAGGAGGCGCTCGCGACACCGAGCGCTGCCCTGATCGCCGATCTCGCGCGCGGGGCGGGCGACCTCGTGATCCTGGGGGCGGGCGGCAAGATGGGCCCGACCCTGGCCATGCTCGCGCGCCGCGGGATGGATGCCGCCGGGCGCCAGGGCGACACGGTCTACGCCGTCTCGCGCTTCGGCGATGCCGCGATCCGCGAGCGTCTGGAGACCGCCGGGGTGAAGGTCGTCCCGTTCGATCTGATCGAGAACGACGACTTCGCATCCCTCCCGGATGCCCCGAACGTGGTGTTCATGGTCGGTGCGAAGTTCGGCGCAGCGACCAACGCGTCGTGGGCGTGGGAGGTCAACGCCGCTCTGCCCGACCGCGTGGCCCGCCGCTACCGCGACAGCGCGATCTCGGTGCTCTCGACCGGCAACGTCTACCCGTTCCTGCCTGCATCTTCGGGCGGAGCATCCGAAGAGGTGCAGCCCGCGCCGATCGGCGAATACGCGCAGTCGTGCCTCGGGCGCGAGCGCGTGTTCGAGTTCGGCGCCCAGGAACGCGGCACGAAGGTCGCGATCATCCGCCTGAACTACGCGGTCGACCTGCGCTACGGCGTGCTCGCCGACATCGGCAGCGCGGTGCACGCAGGGCAGCCCGTGTCGGTCGCCACCGCCAACGTCAACGTGATCTGGCAGGGCTACGCGAACGAGGTCGTGCTGCGCAGCCTCGTGCACGCCTCGGCCGACCCCTTCACGATCAACCTGACCGGCCCCGAGCTGCTGAGCGTCGAGTCGATCGCCCGCCGCTTCGGCACCCTGTTCGACCGCGAGGTCGAGATCGTCGACGAGCCGCAGCCCACCGCGCTGCTCAGCGACGCTCGCCGGTGCATGGCGCTGTTCGGATACCCGGCGGTCTCCGCCGAGACCCTGATCGGCCTGCAGGCCGACTGGATCGAGAAGGAGCTGCCGATGATCGCCAAGCCGACCAAGTGGGCCGTGCGGGACGGGAAGTTCTGATGGCGGTTCCCACCCTGCGCCCGGAGGCCGCGGCCACCCTCGCCCGCGGCGCCGTGATCCCTGCGCATCCGCTCGCCCTCACCGCCGAGCGACGCATCGACGAGCGGCGCCAGCGCGCCCTCACCCGCTACTACCTCGACGCCGGTGCCGGGGGCATCGCGGTCGGGGTGCACACGACCCAGTTCGAGATCCGCGATCCCGAGCATGCCCTGTTCGAGCCGGTCCTCGCGCTCGCCGCAGAGGAGCTGGATGCCCGCGCAGACGCCGATGTGGTGCGGATCGCGGGTGTCGCCGGCGGTACGGCCCAGGCGGTCGCCGAAGCCGAACTCGCCCGCGACCTGGGTTACGACGCCGTGTTGGTGAGCCCTCGCGTGGCCGGTGCCGACGAGCGGGCTCTGCTCGAACGCGCCCGGGCAGTGGGCGACGTGCTCCCGGTGGTCGGCTTCTACCTGCAGACCGCGATCGGCGGACCTGTTCTCGACCGCGACTTCTGGCGCGAGTTCGCCTCGATCCCGGCCGTCGTCGCCGTCAAGGCCGCTCCCTTCGACCGGTACCGCACGCTGGAGCTGGTCCGGGGCGTCGCCGCCTCCGGTCGTGCCGATGAGATCGCGCTCTACACCGGCAACGACGATGCGATCGTGGCCGACCTGCTCTCCGAGTTCCACGTGGAGTCGCCGTCCGGCCCGCGCACCCTCCGCTTCGTCGGCGGGCTGTTGGGCCAGTGGGCGGTGGGCACGCGTGCCGCCGTCTCGCTGCTCGAACGCGCACAGCGGGCGATGGACGGGGACGAAGATGCCTACCGCGAGCTGGGCCTCGTCGCCTCCGACATGGTCGACGTCAACCAGGCGGTGTTCGATCCGGGCAACGACTTCCATGGCGTCATCGCCGGTGTGCACGAGATGCTCCGCCAGCAGGGTCTGCTCGAGGGCACCTGGTGCCTCGACCCCGCGGAGGGGCTCTCGCCGGGGCAGGCGGAGGAGATCGAGCGGGTGCGTCACGCATACCCCGACCTGCACGACGACGCCTTCATCGCCGAGAACCTCGAGGCCTGGTTGAGGTGAGTGGCGGCATGAGCGTCGAAGGGAGTGCGCCGACCGTGGTCGCGGTCGTCTCGGAAGAGCTCTTCGCGGAGTTCTTCTCCGATGAGGATGCCGATCGACTGCGCGCGGTCGCCGAGGCGTTGGGCGGCCGGTTCGTGCGTGTCGACCGACTCACGGATGCAGACCTCGGCGAGGCGCGCATCGTCGTCACGAGCTGGGGTGTCGGCCCGTTCGACACGGCCGTGCTCGCCACGCTGCCGAAGCTCGAGCTGATCGCGCACACCGGCGCCACGATCAAGCCCTTCGCGACCGATGAGCTGTTCGACCGCGGTGTGCTGATCACGCAAGCGGGTGCAGGGATGGCGCGATCGGTCGCTGAGGTGTCGCTGACGTTCACGCTCGCCCTGCTGCACCGGGTGCCCGAGATGCACAATGCGCTGCGCACCGGTGGCAGCTGGTACGACGCCGCAGCTGTGGGGGTGCAGCGCGAGATCTTCGGCACCCCCATCGCCGTGATCGGGGCATCGCGCACCGGGCGGGCCTACCTCGAACTGATCCGAGCGCTCGGCGCCGAGCCGCTGCTGGTCGACCCGACGCTCGATGCAGCTGCTGCCGCCGCCCTCGGAGCCGAGCTCGTGCCGCTCGACGAGGTTTTGCAGCGCGCGCAGATCGTCGCGGTGCACGCGCCCACGCTGCCCGAGACCCACCACCTGATCGGTCGGCGCGAGCTCGCGCTGATGCGCGACGGCGCGGGGCTCGTGAACACCGCGCGCTCCTGGATCGTCGATGAGGCGGCGCTGATCGACGAGCTGCAGCGGGGACGGCTGAGCGCCGCGATCGACGTGTTCGACGAGGAGCCGCTCGCCGCGGACAGCCCGTTCCGCGCGCTTCCCGGCGTGCTGGTCACCCCGCACCGGGCCGCGGGCACGAGCCAGGGACGACGGCGTCAGGGGCGGATCGTCGCCGACGAGGTCGAGGCCTTCGCCACCGGGCTCCCCCTCGTGCACGCCATCTCGCGCGACCAGCTGTCGTCGATGGCATGACCGGCACGCCGCTGCGGGTGGCCTTCGCCGGACTCGCGCACTCGCACCCGTACAGCGATGCCGCGAACGTTCGCGCCCTCGGCGCCGAAGTCGTCGGGGTGCACGATGCGGATGCGAGGGCGGCCGAGGAGTTCGCCCTGCGCTTCGGAGGCGCGGGGGTGGCCTCGGTCGATGCGCTGAGGGCGCTTCGTCCGGACCTGGTCATCGCGACACCGCGTCCGCACGAGGTCGGGGGCTTCCTGCGGGTGCTCGGAGGTGGAGAAGCTCCGGTCTTCGTGAACAAGGCGATCGCCGCCACCGAGGCTCGACTCGCCGAGACCGACAGTGCACTGGCGGCATCGTCGGTCTCCGTCGGCACGAGCTCCGTCCTGCGCTTCGCCCCGGCGCTCGCCGCGCTGGCCGGGCAGGTCGCGGGCGACGAGGTGCTCGCGCTCCGTGTGCATGCACAGCACGACAACGCGGCCTTCCAGCGGCCGGATCGAGCGTGGCAGGACGACCCGCAGCGTGGGGGCGGTACGGCCGTGACGGTCGGGGTGCACGCGTGGGAGATGGTTGATGTGCTGCTGCCCGGGGCGGCTCTCGTCTCGGGATCCGGCTGGAGGCGCACGCGCCCCGGATCGACGACCGCGTCGGAGGATGCTGCCGGCATCGACGGCCGGCTGCGGGTTCCCGGTGCGGAGCGCGAAGTGCCGGTGCAGGTGCTCGTCACCGGGACGCCGGGCGCGGATGCGTATGCGGTGGATGTGGTGACGGCCGCCGGTATCCGCTCTATCTCTCTCGATGTGGGTGGCGGTCAGGGTGAGGGGCCGAACGAGACGCTGGGTTTCCGTGACCTGATCCGTGCGCTGCTCGATGCGGCGCCGCGCGGGCTGACCGTTGCACCCTGGCACGAGGCGCGGGCGGTCGTGGCGAACACGATCCGTGCGGCCGGCATCGCGCGGGGTGAGGCGTGAGCGTGCCGATGATCCGTGCCGCGTGTGCGGAGGATCAGAACGCTCTCAGCGCACTGTGGGCGACGGTGTTCACGCCTCCGCTCGCCCCCGACCAGTGGCTCATCGACGATGAGCGGCTCGCGCACACCCTCGTCGCCGAGGACGATGACGGCCTGTGCGGTTCGATCTACGGCCTGCCCAAGCGACTGCGCGAATCGGACGGCGGCATCGCCGAGGTGCACGCCATCGGCAGCGTCGCGGTGGCCGAGCGGGCGAGAGGACACGGCCTCGCCCGTCGACTCGTGACAGCGACCCTGCAGGCGGGGCACGACGCCGATTGGGCGCTGCTGTTCACCGGCACCCCGGAGGTGTATCGCTCCAGCGGGTTCGAGACCTTCTCGATGGCGCGCACTCTGGCCGGCTCCTGGACAGCACCCGCGTGCGTCGGGGCCGTAGCGCGGATCGAGCGTGCGACCGTCGGTCTCGGGAGCCTCCGTGCGCTGCGTGAGGTCTACGCGTGTTCGCGGGACGGCAGGGTCGTGCTCGCTCCGGTGCGCGGAGACCGTGATGAGGCGATGGCGGCGGTGCGGATGCGGGGTGCGACCCTGTACCACCGGGCTGAGGGATCGACCGTGATCGGCTACGCGATCGCGGAGTCTCACGGCGAGGTCGGCGTGCTCCTGGAGAGCGCCGTGCTCCCGGGAATCGAGGGCGACGAGGTGCGCGAAGAGCTGCTCTCCGCCATCGCCGTCGACTGGCGCTCCGCCGGGGTGACCTCGTGCGAGCTCGCCGTCCCCGCCCTGCCGGAGGGGGGTCGCGCGCTCCGTGCCTTCGCGCCCGAGGCCGTGCGGCAGGACGACCGCACCGGGATGATCCGTCCGTTGAGGCGCGCGGCACGACTCGACGGTATCCGCCATTTCACGGCGGGCGACTACTTCTGAGCGACCAGCTCGGAGAAGCACTGGGGACTGGGGATCGATCGGATGATGCGGCCCGGCCGAGATGACCGGACGCCTGACCGCGGCGATGACGCCGCAAGGAGGATGAGCATGGCCCAGAAGATGAGCATGACCCCGCAGGAGAAGAACGACACGGCTGCCCTGCGCAGCAGGCGCATGCTGCTCGCCGGATTCGGTGCGGCGGCGATCGGGGGCGTGGCTGCCGTCAGCACGCAGACTCCGGCCCAGGCTGCCGGTCCGATCGTGGCGCAGGGAGATTCGGGATCGTCGTCGGTGGCGAACGGCGGCACGGCGACCACGCTCGCGAAGCGCAAGGGCAAGGAGGGCGACCTGGTCCGCACGACCGGATACGCCGCTGCAGGTGACGGCGGCGATGGGACATATCGCTTCGTGAAGAAGGATGCTCCGGCGGCGAACGGCGGTACGGTGCTCGCCGGCCCCAAGGGCGGAGCCTGGCTGCTCGTGCACGGCGGGGTCGTGGACTTCCGGATGTTCGGGATCATGGATGCGAGCGTCAACGCCGACGACGCGCTCGACGCCATGGTGAACGATGCGAGCATCCACCGCATCGAGGGGCACAGCCCCCTCAACTTCGTGCGTCGCCATAAGTTCTCGCGGTCGAACATCGCCTTCGACTTCGGCGGCCACCTCATGACCACGGTCGGCATCGAGAACGCCGGCAAGGACGATCCGTTCGCGGCGGTCATGTTCTTCCGCGGCGAGGTGACCGATGCCGTGCAGGAGGCGAAGCTCGGCGAGGTCGTGCCGGATCTCGGGGACGTCTTCCCGGTCGCTGACTCGTCGTTCTTCGCGGTCGGCGACTGGTACGCGGCAGAGGTGAACGCGTTGTCGGGCCGCTGGGAGCGCGAACTGCAGCGCATGGTGCAGGTCACCCAGATCGTCGACGGCACGCACATCCGCATCAACTACAAGAACGGCTGGCCGCTGGGCAAGGACCGCACGATGACCTGGCGCCGGGTCGTGCCGGTGCAGGACGTGACGGTGTCGAACCTGAAGTTCCTCGGCACCGGCACCGACGAGTACACGGGATCGCACCCGCTGGCGTTCGAGTACGCGGTGCGCTGCGACGTCGACCACATCGACGGCACCGGCACGTTCTGGCCGCTCATCCAGCGCCGATGGAACACCTACTACTCGACCGTGAGCTGCACGCTCAAGAACCCGACCTCGGTCACCTGGGGCGGAGCCGGCTACCTGACGCAGCAGATCTACTGCCTCTACGGATATGTCGCTAACTGCCACACCGCGAACGCCCGGCACCTGAACGACTTCACCGCGAGCGCCTACTGCCTGGTCGAGAACTGCCACGGCGACGGCGATGACCAGGGTCCGTTCGTCACGCACGGGCAGTACGAGCACGACCTCACGTACACCGGCAACTCGGGACTCATGACGTTCGCGAACTCCGGTGCGGCCTGGGGTTCTGCGGCCAAGCGCATCACCGTGCGCAAGCACGTGTGCTCGTGGTTCGTCGCGCGTGTGCGCATCACCGACCTCACCCTCGAAGACGTGCAGGTGATCGGCAAGCCCTCGCTCGCGGGCTCGGGGATGCTGTGGATCAACGCCGACGGCGCGCAGCTGCGCGGGTGCACGGCATCCGACACCCTCGTGATCTCGCAGGCGTCCGACAACTCCGCGCGGCCGACCGTGATCGCTGACTCGCACTTCACGTTCGTCGCTCCGGGAGAACTCACCAACGCCACGGTGAAGACGCCGGTCACGTTCGTCGACACCGTGTTCGACCGGGTCGGCGGCATGAAGATCGCGGGTGCAGGTGCGGTCACGTTCCGCGGCTCGACACTCACGGCGGCTGACGATGCCGCGCCGATCGTGTCGTCGTCGGAGCGTCTGCGGTTCGAGGGCTCGACGCTCCGCAACGCGCGTATCGCCGCGGCACGAGGAGAGCGGCAGGCGGTGGAGATCGCGGGGTCGGACGTCGCGATCAAGGGCGGCACCGGCATCTCGCGGACCGGCGACGGCGAGCTGCATCTGACGCTCTCCGACAGCACCTTCCGCGCGGAGGGCGCGGCGACCCACGTCGCGGTCACGAAGGGCGCGACCCACTACCGCGCGGTCGGCAGCCGGTTCGAGGGCGGCGCACTGGAGCTGGCGGATGCCGCGTTCGGGGGCTCGTCCACCCTGCTGCACACCGGCAACGTCGAGTCCGGTGTGACTCGCACTACCTTCCCCACGGAGGGCCCGCGCGTGGTGGACACCGCCAACCTCGTGGTCTGACCCCGCCCCCGCGACCTGGCGCCGAGTGCACCGGATGCTGCCGAGTGCACGGCTTCTCGACGTGAAGGAGCCGTGCACTCGGCGAGAACCCGTGCACTCGGGGGGGGCGTCCCTGCGCCGGACGTCAGGCGGGGAGGCCGACGAGTTCGGCGCTGCGCTGCCAGAGCTCCTCGGCGAGAGCCGCGTCGTTCACCTGCGGGTTGACCTTCGCGGTCAGCTGACGCTCGTCGTAGTAAGCGCCGGAGAACCAGGTCTCATCGGGGGTTCCCTCGATGAACCAGCGCAGGGTCGCGCCGCCCTTGTCTGCACCGATGAGCATGAGGTGCTTGAGCGGCGTGCGGTAGAGCAGCCGCATGATGCTCGACGAGTCCGAGGCGAAGTTCGTCTGCACGGTGCCGGGGTGGAACGCGACTGCACTCAGCCCGTCGGCATGGAACTTCGTGTGCAGGCTCTTGGCGAACAGCACGTTCGCGAGTTTCGCATCGCCGTAGGCCTTGTTCGGGCTGAAGCGGTGGTGGTTGTCGAGGTCGTCGACGTCGAGGTGCCCGAACAGGCGGTGGGCGATGCTGGAGGTGTTGATGACCGCACCCTCGACCTTCAACAGCTGAGGCAGCAGCAGGTTCGTGAGCAGAAACGGTGCCAGGTGGTTGACCTGCATCGTCTTCTCGAAGCCGTCGACCGTGGGGGTCTGGTCACCGAAGATGCCACCGGCGTTGTTCGCCAGCACGTGGATGCCGCCGTCTCCGACCTCATCCGCGATCTTCGCAGCCAGCCCCCGCACGTCGTCGAGGCGTGCGAAGTCGGCGGTGAACCACGCAGCGCCCGCGTCTTCGGCGACGGCGCGGGTCTTCTCGACCGACCGCCCGACCAGGATGAGGCGATGCGGGGACGACGCGAGCTGGCGGGCGGCTGCCGCTCCGATCCCGTCGGAGGCTCCGGTGAGGACGATCGTCTGCGCGGTCATCGCGGTCACTCCGCCGTGGGGGTGATGCGCTCGACCGCCCTGGTCACATGCTCGGCGATCACGGCCCGCGCCCGCTCGGGGTCGCCGCTCGCGATGGCATCGACGATCTGCTGGTGGCTGCGCACATGCTCTTCCTGCTCGGCAGGGTCGAGGGCGGCGTTGGCGGCATGCAGGAAACCGGTGATGCGTCCGCGCAGCTGGCCGCTCAACTCGTCGAGGAAGCGGTGCTCGGCGAGGTCGGCGAGCGTCTCGTGGAACAGGCGGTCCTGGCGCAGCACCTCGTCGATGTCGCCGGGTGCCGCATCCGCCATCGCCTGGATGATGGCACCGAGGCGGGCGGCGGATTCCTCGTTCCACCGCTCCTGCACGCGGATCGCCATGAACTGCTCGAGCACGATCCGCAGGCTCGAGATCTCCTGGAGGTCTTGTGCGCTCAGCTGGGCGACGCGGGCGCCGCGGCGGGGCTCCCGGGTGATGAGGCGCTCCTCGGCGAGGCGGGTCAGAGCCTCGCGCACGGGGATATGGCTGACGCCCAGCCGGTCGGCGAGCTTGCGTTCGACGAGGCGCTCGCCGGGGGCGAGCTCTCCGGAGTGGATGGCCGCGCGCAGCTCGTCTGCGACCTGTTCGGCGATGTTCTGATCCGAGACGCTGCGCATTCGGTGCCCTTCTCGATCCGCGGTTCCGTCTCGTCGAGCGGGCGCGCATTCGTTCGCTCGATGCTATGGCATTTTCCGGATGAGTGGACACGGCGCGGTCGGGTCGGAACCCGGGACGGAAGTCGGCATGGGCCCGGCGTGCTCACGCGAAGAATCGGATCGCCTCGCGGCGGGATACCACGCCCAGTTTGCGGTAAACGCCTCGCTGATGAGTCTTCAGCGTGTTCAGGGATATACCGAGGCGCGCGGCGATCTCCGGCATGGTGCGGGTGGTCCGCAGCTGATCGAGCACGTCTCGCTCCCGGGGGGAGAGGGACTCAAGCGGGGAGCCTTCCGTCCGCGATCTCAGGCAGAGAGCGATGAAGTCCTCGAATTGCGTACCCCGGGAGATGTGCTCGGTGAGAAGCTGGCGAAGTTCGAGCTCACCGTCGCAGAACGGCCTCCGGATGTCTTCCGAGGCGGCGATCTCGAGCGCGCGCTCGCAGAGATCGTGCATCAGGCCGGTCTCCGAGCGTCGCCGATGCAGGAGCGCCTCTGTCGTCAGCATCGCGACTCGTACGTATGAGATGTCGACGTGCTCGCGGGCATTGCGCAGGAGCGCAACCGCAGACACCGGATCTCCCGACCGTCGCAGGATGCCGGCGAAAGAGACTGTGACCAGCGGGAGTCGACTGATGTCACCCGCGCGGCTGACGATGGCGACGGCGCGGTCGCGGCGCCCGCCGGCCTCCTCGAGCAGAGCGGTCAGCATCCTCCGGAACATCGGCCAAGACCACCCATATGTCTCATTGCCGGGCAGGGACTGCATCTGGAGCGCCGCCATCCGCAAATGAGCGGGTTCGCGCGACGCTGCTGCAGCGAGCCCATAGAAGATGCGCGCGACCCCGGCCAGGGAGAGTGCCGTGGAGCCGCTGTGGATGACGCGGAGGCTCTGCGTCATCGCCTCGTCGAGATCGTTTGACCAATAGGCGGCGTAGGCCGCCGTCAATCCGCCGCTTCCTCCGGCGTAGTACGTCCAGGGCGATTCAGGACTCTCCATGCGGTCACCGAGAAGTGGGAGGAGGGCGCGCGCCTCAGTCATGCGCCCTGCCCACCCCAGCGTCAGCGCCAGATGAGCCCTCTCCCGCAGCACGAGCTCTTCCTCTCCTCTGATCTGGGCTTCGCGGATGGCGGCGGTGAAGAGTTCGATGATCCGCTGCGGGCGGCTGCGTTGCCGCATGTGGGCCCAGCCGAGAACGTAGAGCAGGGCGGCCCGATCTCGGTGGAATCGCCCCGTGTTCTCGACGAGGAGGGCGGACATCTCGTCCAGTGCTGCGCCCACCTCTCGTCGTTCCTGCAGGAGGAAAAGACGCGCGACAGCGAGCACTGTCCGATAGTCGGGGGTACTCGTTGACTGGTCGGACGCCGCAACCTCGCCCAAGAGCATGCGCGCGGACTCGTGTTGCCCGAGGACGTCTTGAGCGCACGCACGGATCAGGGTGAGACAGGGGTCTGCGGCGTAGCCCGCAGGGAACAGCGCGCAGAGCTGATCGAGTGCGGTCGCTTCGGAATTGACGAGAAGTCCTACCCAGCGGTTGAGGATCGTCTCATATGCGGCAGCAGGATCTTCGGCGCGCAGGAAGTGGTGTGCGGCAGCCAATGGATCCGTATCGACGAGGTGCACACCGACGATGCCGTGCAACACCTTGGTGCGGCCCGGGGAGACGGACTCGTTGATCGCGCGACATTGACGGGCGAACATGGAGTTCCAACGGTAGACCGGTCCACGCTCGTCACTGAAGCGATCAAGGAACATCCCCCGTCGTGCGCATTCCTCCAGAACGGCTGCGGCGTCTGCTCGACCGGAGAGCGCTGCTGCCAAAGGAGGCGTGAGTTCGACGCCGAGGGTGGTGTCCAGGATGAACTGCGTCAGATCGGAGGGAAGCTGCGAGAAGACGTGGTCATTCAGGTACTCGCGGATCAACGGATTCTCCGCGAAAGCTCTCGTCCGAGCCGGTCGGGCCCCGCCGAGCAGCACGACGCGCACCGCCATCGGCCAGCCTCCGGTCAGATCGAGCATCGAGCCCGGCGCCATGCCGCCCGGCCCCTCAGGCATCAGCGACTCGATCTCTTTCTCGTCGAAGGCCAGGTCGCTCGTCCCGATGAGGGAGTCCGGCTCGGCGAGCAACTGGCGCGAGAGCATCATCTGGAGCAGCGTCGTGCCGATGAGCACGAGTCGCAATGAGGGCGGCGCGGTATCGATGAGCGCGTCGAGCAATCCCCACTGCTGCGGCGCCCCTGCGCGCTGCGCGTCGTCGACGACGAGCACGACAGGCCCTTCCAACTCGTCCATCGTCTCGCAGAGGGCGTGGTAGGTCTCGCCGAGGTCGGTGGGGTGGGGATCGAGTGCGAGGAGCGCGGCATACTGCGTGTCGGTGGATCTTCGTGCAGCAGCCTGCAATGCGGACAAGATTCCGGAGGCCAGCCGCAATGGGTCGTTGTCGAAGCGGGTGAGCGTGATCCATGCGACGGTTGTGTCGGTGTTCGCGGCCCAGTCGGCCACCGCTGATGTCTTGCCGTACCCGCCGGGCGCGCTCACGACTGTCAACTTCCGACGGGCGACGGCCGACGTGAGGATAGCTCTCAGCCGTGGCCTTTCGACCGAGTCGCCTTGCCGAGCGGGCGGAGTGAAGCGCGCGTGTACTGCGGCTTGCGGAGCCGCGCGGGAGGACGACACACGGTCAACGTAGCACCGCCGTCGGGGTTCTTCACCCCATACGGGTGAAGTTTCACGTGCCGATCGCGCTGATCGCGTGTAATGGACGCGCGTCAGCGAGTACGAGCCAGGTACGGACTGGGCGCGATCGGGAACGAACCTGAGACATGGCATCCAGGACGCAATTGCCGTCGCGCGTCGACAACGACGTGCGACGTGATCAGACTCTCGCGCTGGGGGGACGCGAGTAGCGGATCAGGGCATTGATCGACATCTATAACGCGGCTCACCTGAACCCCACGCGGGCGCCGGCGTCGGTCTTCGTCCTCTTCCGAAGGTCACCGAGGTCCCCAGCCTCGGTGACCACCTTCTTCTCTTTCTCTGCTCAGGTGAGATGCGTCACGGCGCAACTGCCAACGGGCATCATCGGACCGCGTCGGCCGGTAGGCTCTGCTATAGCAAAGGTTGCTTGTGAGGCGGGGCGTTCGATGGATGATGCGATGGTGGCGGCGATTCATCTCGGCGACCGCATGCGCATCCCCCGTACGCGGGCACGCATCGGCGTCGCCCGACGCGACATCACCCCGCCTGTCGGTATCCGCGCCAAGAACTGGGGGCCCGCCGACTGGGAGCGGTCCGAGGGGGCGCATCGTCCGTTCGAGCTGACCGCGCTCGCCGTGATCGCCGCCGACGACCGCCCGCGCGTGCTGCTCGCGGTGGACGGCACCTGGTGGCGTCGCGTCGCCGATGAGCAGGGTGTGCGCGGGGCGATCCTGGACGGTCTCGGGCTCGACCCCGATCAGCTGATGCTCTCGCTCTCGCACACCCACGCGGGTGCCGTGCTCTGTGCCGCGGATGCGCATCTGCCGGGTGGAGAGCTGATCCCGGGGTATCTCGAAGCGCTCGCCGCAGCGGGGGTTGCGGCCGGACGCGAGGCGCTCGATGGCGCGGTCCCCGGACTCATCGAGTGGACGACCGGTACCTGCACCCTGGCCGCCGATCGCGAGCTCGACGTCGATGGCCGCGCGCTGGTGGGTTACAACCCGCAGGGCGAGGCCGATGACACCGTGACGATCGGGCGCCTCAGCATCGATGGTGCGGTGCGCGGCACTCTCGTGAACTACGCGTGCCACCCGACCACGCTCGCCTGGCAGAATCGCGAGGTGTCGCCGGACTATGTCGGGGCGATGCGAGAGATCGTCGAGTCGGCCACGGGAGCGCCCTGCCTGTTCGTGCAGGGGGCATCGGGAGAGTTGGCTCCGCGCGAGCAGTACACCGGCGACGTCGCGGTCGCCGATCGACACGGACGCTCGCTCGGGCACGCGGTGCTCGCGGCGCTGGACGCACTCCCCGTTCCCGGCGAGGAGCTGACGCTCGAGGGTGTCGTCGAGTCCGGTGCACCGCTCGCGATCTGGACGGGCCGGGCGGCGGACGGCGGGGAGGGAGCGGCCGGTTCGGTCACGAGCGTCGCGCTTCCGCTGCGCGACCTGCCGACGCTCGACGAGCTCGCCGAGGAGTGGAAGGACATCGACCCGCGTTCGCGGGAGGAGCGTCTCGGCCGCGCGCGCAACCTGCGTGACGGGTACATCGACGGTCCGAACGTGCCGCATCCCGTCTGGGCCTGGAGGCTCGGCGATGCCGTGATCGTGGGGCATCCGGGTGAGGCGTACTCGCGGTTGCAGACCACGTTGCGCGCGCGGTTCCCCGAGACGCCGATCGTGGTGATGAACCTCACGAACGGCCCCGGTTTCGTGTATCTGCCGACGCGTGACGCCTACGACCGCGGCGCATATCAGGCCTGGCAGACACCCCTGGCGCCGGGTGCGCTCGATCTGCTCGAAGAACATGCGGTCGCCGTCGTGGCCGATCTGCTCGACCGCTGACGGTGCTCCCGATACACTTGCTATAGCAAATCTCGATCGGACTGAGGAGAGCAATGACCGCCGCCACCCCCGCCGGCTCCGTCGCCGTCGTCACCGGAGGATCCGCCGGAATCGGATGGGAGATCGGCCAGCGTCTCGCGGCGGACGGCTATGTCGTGGTCGCCGCCGATCGCGTGCCCGGGCTCACCGCCGGCGACAACCCCGCCGGTATCCTGTGGCGCGAGCTCGATGTGACCGACCATGCCGGCGTCGACCGCGTGTTCGGAGAGATCGAAGCCGAGCTCGGACCGATCGAGGTGCTCGTCAACAACGCGGGCATTCAGCGCCACCGTGGCATCGAGGATCTCAGTTGGGACGAATGGGCGGCTGTGGTCGACGTCAACCTGCACGGAGTGTTCTCGGCGCTGCAGGCGGCGGGGAAGAGGATGCTGGAGCGCGGCGAGGGTCGCATCGTCAACATCTCCTCCATCTCGTCGCGCGGCTCGGCCGGTCGGGCCCCCTACGCCACGACGAAGGCGGCGGTGATCGGTCTGACCTCGACCGCGGGTGCCGAGTGGGCCTCGCGCGGGGTGCGGGTCAACGCGGTCGCTCCCGGCTACGTCGACACGGGTGTCTTCCGCCAGGGCGTCGAGGCGGGCACGCTCAGCCTCGACACGATCCTGTCGCGCATCCCCGCCAAGCGCCTGGCCGACGCGAGCGAGATCGCCGCGGCGGTCAGCTTCCTCGTCTCCGACCAGTCCCGTTACATGAACGGCCAGACGCTCTACGTCGACGGCGGCTTCATGGTCGACTACGGCGTGCCGCTGGCGAAGAAGCCCGAATGAGCGCGATCGCCCGCATCGACACGGCCACTGCCGTGCTGCCGCTTCCGGCGCCGTTGCACCTGGGGGCGATGACGGTGACCCGCCGCGAGTACAGTGCGGTGCAGGCGACGGCCGACGACGGCACGGCTGGGGTCGCCTACTGCCTCTCGCGGGAGGCGCCGATGGCCGAGATCGTCGACCGGCTCGTCGCCGTGCACGCGGTGGGTGCGGATGCCGACGACCCCGCGGTGACGTGGGAGCGGATGCTGCGCGGCAGCGCCATCGTCGGACGGGTGGGCCTGGGGCGACGCGCGATCGGCCTCGTCGACATCGCGCTGTGGGACATCGCCGCGCGTCGTGCGGGTGTGCCGCTGTGGACGCTGCTCGGCACAGGTGACGCCCCACGCGAATCGATGCTGGTCGCCGCGTATCCGTCTGCGCAGCGGTCTCCACGCGAGGTGGCCGATGAGGTTCTCGCGCAGGCGGAGGGCTGGACGAACGTGAAGATCTCCCGCATTCCGGATCCGGCATATATGCGGGAACTGCTCGCCTTGCTGAACGCCGAGCTCCCCGATGCGACCGGTCTGGTCGTGGATGTGGGTTTCGGGTGGCCGGACACCGCCACCGCGCTGGCCGAGATCGCGCAGTGGGGCGACCCGCGCCTGGCGTGGCTGGAAGACCCCCTGCTCCCCGAAGACGCCGAGGGGGTCGCGCGCATCCGCCGGAAGTCGGGACTCCCCGTCTCCGTGGGCGATGAGGTCACCGACCCTGCCGTGCTGAAGGCGCTGGTCGAGGTCGGCGGTGTCGACGTGCTGCGGCTCGACGTCGTCGCGATCGGCGGCGTGACCCCGGCGCGCGAGATGATCGCGTGGGCTGCCGAACGAGGTGTGCCGGTGTCGGGGCACGTCTATCCTGAGGTCACCGCGCACCTGGGCATCGGGGTGGAGACGTTCGCCCGAGGGGGCAATCCGTACGATCCCGCGCCGTCGTTCATCCTCGGCGGTCCGTCGTTCGACGGCAGGGTGGGGCCGACCGGTGCGGCGGGCCTCGGCTTCGCGCTCGATCCCACCGTCTTCCGATTCGAGAGGGACTGAGATGACAGGCTCTGCCCGCAGCTCTGAGAACCACAGCGCAGTGAATGGCAGCGTCGTGAACCGCAGCGTCGTGAACCGCAGCGTGGTCGTTACCGGCAGTGGAAAGGGCATCGGCCGCGCCATCGCCGAACGCCTCACCGCCGACGGGTGGACCGTGGTCGGGCTCGAACGTTCGCCGGGATCCGGCACGGTCGAAGAGGGCATCGTGGCCGAGGTCGTGCTCGGCGACGCGGCTGATCGCACGGCGCACGAGCGCGCCGCTGCTGCCGCCCGCGCCCGAGCGCCCCTTGCCGGCTGGGTCAACAACGCCGGCATCACCAAGCGCACGCCGCTGCACGAGCTCGACGAAGACACCGTGCGCGAGGTGCTCGACATCAACGGCTTCGGCTACATCTGGGGATGCTCGACCGCCGTCTCGGCCTTCGTCGATCAGGGCATGCCGGGCGCGATCGTGAACATCGGCTCGATCCACGGACGCTCCAGCTTCACCGACCACGCCGCCTACGAGTTCACTAAGGGAGGCATCGACGCCCTCACCCGCAGCGTGGCCGTGTCGTACGGCGCCCTCGGCATCCGTGCCAACACTGTCGCTCCCGGCGGTGTGCGCACCCCGCACCTCGAAGCGCAGATCGCGCGCGCCGCCGACCCTGTTGCCGAAGAGCGTGCCCTCGCCGAGGGTCCGCCGATGGGACGCATCGCCCGCGCCGAAGAAGTGGCAGCGCTCACGGCGTTCCTGCTGTCGGATGAGGCCCCTTACCTGTCGGGGCAGTCGATCGCGGTCGACGGGGCCTGGACGGCGTCGTTCGGCGACATCGCCATCGACCCGGGGTTGCGGGAGCGCTTCGAGGGCTGAGTCACCTCGGATAGGTGCAGGGGGCATGCGAGCAGGCATCTCCGGCGCTTCGGCACGGGCGGAGAACTCCGCCTCGGGCGGAAGATCTGCCCAGGATTCTCCTCCCGACACCGAGTCTTCCTCCTGTCAGGGTGCGCCACCGACGCGAGGGCCACTGACGCGAGGGCCACTGACTCGATCGCAGTGTTCGTCACCGCAGGTACGCGTCCACGAGCAGCGCCCCACGGATCGCCCGCAGCTCGTCGACGATGCGGGCGACGCTCTTCGCACTCACCGACGACAGCGCCAGGTCGTGCGGGCCGAGGGGTTCGAGCTTCCCGGTGCGGATGCGGATGACCTCCCAGCCCGCGGCACGGAGCGCCCGATCCTTGCGCAGATCGGCGTCCTGCCGTTTGCCGACGTGTTCCAGGCCATGACGACCGACGGTGTCGTATTCGAGCGCGACACGAAGCTCCGGAAACACGATGTCGGGCCAGACCTCGGTGTGGCGGAAGAACGGGCGCGACACCTTCGCGGCGTTCACGGTCGCGTCGAACTCGATCGCCGCCGCGAGCTCCGTTCGCAGGCGGCCCTCGGCCGCGGATGCGGGCTTCGGAGCGCACTCGCTGACGAACGCGGTGCCCGCAGGCAGGTCGGGCGTCTTCGTGCAGAGCGCGGGCACCGGGCGAGGGGGTTTACGGGGGAGGGCGCGGGCCTCACCGAGCACGACCGGCTGCGGACGAGCGAGCGCAGAGCACTCGGGGCACCACGCCGAACGGCGCCGCACCTGCCCTGGGCGCTCGCGCTGCTCGGTCGGGGTGGCGGCGAACCGATGACCGACCGTGCACTCCCAGCACAGGAGCACGTCGGCGGCGAGGGGGATCTGCGACAGAACGATGCCGTGGTTCAGTTCGGGGTGATACTGCCGGATCAGTTCCGGATATGCCGCCCACCCGGCGCGGTAGGTGCCCACGTCATACGGAACGGCGCGACCGCGGGAGAACTGCCGTCGCGCCCACCACTGCTTCACCGGTTCCGGCACGCGCCGACGATATCCGCGAGCACGGACACTGCGACGTCCTCGGCGAGAGGGCGAGGTCGCCGCCCATCCCGATGTCCCCGGTTCGTGCGACGATCCGCACGTCGACAGGAGAACGGGATGCGTGGGGGAGCGACGGTGCTGCACGCCGACCTCGATGCGTTCTACGCGTCGGTCGAGCAGCGCGATGCGCCCGAACTGCGCGGCCGTCCCGTCATCGTCGGTGGTGGGGTGGTGCTGGCCGCGAGTTACGAGGCGAAGGCGCGCGGTGTGCGCACCGCCATGGGAGGGCGGCAGGCGCGGGAGCTCTGTCCGGATGCCGTCGTCGTCCCGCCCCGCATGGAGGCGTACTCGGCCGCCAGCAAGAACGTGTTCGCGATCTTCCGCGACACCACCCCGCTCGTGGAGGGGCTGTCGATCGACGAGGCGTTCCTCGAGGTCGGAGGGCTGAGGCGCATCGCCGGCAGTCCCGAGCAGATCGCGGCACGGCTGCGTGAACGCGTGCGAGCGGAGGCGGGGCTCGCCATCTCGGTCGGGGTCGCACGCACGAAGTTCCTCGCCAAGGTCGCCAGCGCCGTGAGCAAACCCGACGGCCTGTTGGTCGTCGAGCCCGAGCGCGAGGAGGAGTTCCTGCTTCCCCTCCCGGTGGAGCGCCTGTGGGGTGTGGGTGCGGTGACGGCCGAGAAGCTGCACCGCTACGGCATCCGTACGGTCGGAGAGCTGGCCGAGCTGGAGGCCGCCACCGCCGAGCGGATGCTGGGCAAGGCCACGGGGGCGCACGTGCACGCGCTCGCTCGTCTGCGGGATCCGCGGCCTGTCGACACCACGCGTCGCCGTGGGTCGATCGGATCGCAACGTGCTCTGGGCACGCGCCTCCGCTCCGCTGAGGAACTCGACCTCATCCTCACGCAGATCGTCGACCGTCTCGCTCGCCGCCTCCGCGATGGCGACCGCGTCTGCCGCACGGTCGTGCTGCGTCTGCGCTTCGGCGACTTCTCGAAGGCGACCCGTTCCCGCTCGCTCCGTGCACCGACCGATCGCACCGCCGTGCTGCTGACCGTCGCCCGCATGCTGCTCAGCGCAGCGCGGGCTGAGATCACCGACCGTGGCATCACCCTGATCGGCATCTCGCTGTCGCAGCTCGACCGCGCCGATCGCGTGCAGCCCGAGCTGCCGATCGACTGGGGTGACGAAGCCCGCCTCGACACCGTGCTCGACACCCTGCGCGACCGCTACGGCGCGACTTCAGTCTCACGAGCGGCGCAACTCGGCAGCGACCCCGGTTGGTCGTCGCCGATCCTGCCCGAGCACGAGTGAGCCGCACCGTGTGGGGAGGAAAGCTCCCTGTCGGAAGGACTCCTCAGTAGGAGGGCTCCTCCCGACAGGGAGATCGCCTCCCGACAGGGAGATCTCTTCCCGCGACGCCCCGCGTCAGGCCTTGAGCATCGACGCCCGGGCGATCAGCCCGTCCACGACGTCAAAGGTCGCGATGGTCTCGGTGGCGATGCCCGCGTTGATGACCTGCTCCTGCGCGACGACCCACCGGGTGCCGAACAGCACGCTGGTCTCGATCACGCATGACAGCTCGGGGTTCTGCAGCCGAGGCTCGTAGAACGCGCGGATCGCGACGGAGCCGATCACGGGCTCGGCGGCGACCCCGGTGATCACGGCATCGGCGGCGTAGGTCGCGACGAACGCATCGAGGTCGTGTGCGTTGAACGCGTCGAGCTGCGCCTGCACGGTATCGAGGGCGGAGCGGTCGAGGGCGGTGCGGTCAGTCAATGCGAACTCCTCCGTTGACGTCGTAGGTGGCACCGGTGATGAACCGGGCCCGCTCCGAAGCGAGTGATGCAATGATCCAGGCGACGTCTTCCGGCTGTCCGAACGCGCCGAGCGGGATGCCGGCTTCGAGCTTTTCGCGCCCTGCACCCTGCAGCTGGTCGGTGATCGCGCTCGCGACGGGTCCGGGCGTGACGGCGTTGACGCGGATGCCCTCGGAAGCGAGGTGCCGCGCGAAGCTGCGGGTGATCGCGAGGATAGCTCCCTTGCTCGCGGCGTAGTGGATGCCGGTCTGCAACGCGCCGACCTGGCCGGCGATCGAGGCGATGTTGATCACAGAGCGGTCACCCTCGGCGGCCCGGAGCAGCGGGAGAGCGCCGCGGGTAAGGAAGAACGTGCCGCGTGCATTGGTTTCGAGGACCATGTCCCACTCGTCGAACTCGATGTCGTCGTAGGGCGTGTACGGGCAGACGCCGCCGTTGTTGACGAGCACATGGAGGGATCCCCACGCGGCCGTGATCTCCTCGATCAGCGCGTCGATCGATGCGCGTTCACGCAGGTCGAGGCGCGACACGTGCACCTCGGGCGACCCGGCAGCGCGGCACTCCTCGGCGATGCGTACGGCCTCGGCTTCTCGTCCGGCATACGTGATCCAGAGGGCGGCACCTTCGCGGGCGAGTTCGAGAGCGGCGGCGGTTCCGATACCGGAACTGGCGCCCGTGATCAGTGCACGACGAGTCATGGATTCGATGCTATAGCAAATTTCTCAGCTGTCGGGCAGGCGGCGCCCGGGTGCCGAGGCGAAAACGGAGACCACCTGCGACGCCCGCGGCGTGTTGAGGCGCGACGCGCCTACGTGCGACCGGTTCATCTGGGTTTTCGCCCGTGCCTGCCTGTGCCTCGTGCCCCCGCGCCCGCCCGTGCCCCCACGCCCCACGCCCACGCCGTGCAACAGACTGCTAGATGCTATAGCATCGCACCCATGACCACGCCATTGATCCTCGTCAGCGACTGCGACCTGCCGGGAACTGTCATCGAAGACACCCTCCGGCGGGCGGGGCTGCGTGCCGAGCGCGCCGCCTCGGGAAGCCTTGACGACATCGCCGCTCTCGGCTCCGACGCCGAGGGCCTGGTCGTGCAGTGGGCGCAGATCACCGGCGAGGTGATGGACCGCATGCCGAACCTGCGCATCATCAGCCGCGTCGGCATCGGCTACGACATGGTCGACGTCGAAGCGGCCACCGCCCGGGGCATCGCGGTCGCGAACACCCCGAACTATTGCATCGAAGAGGTCGCCGCGCACACGATCGCGATGATCATGACCCAGGCCCGCGGCCTCCCCGCCTACGACCGCGCGGTGCGCGCAGGCACCTGGAAGGCCGTCGACGCCCGCCCGCTCGCCGTACGCCCCTCGGCCACGACGGTCTCGGTGCTCGGCTTCGGCCGCATCGGCTCGATGGTGGCCCGTGGCTGCCGCGCGCTGGGGTTCCGCGTGCTGGTCGCCGACCCGTACGCCTCCGGCGACGCGGTGCGCGAGGCCGACTGCGAACTCGTCGAGATCCCGGATGCTGTGGCGCAGGCCGACATCCTCACCCTCCACGTGCCGTTGACCGACGACACCCGCCACCTGATCGACGCGGCCGCCCTCGCGACCATGAAGCCGGGAGCGGTCGTGGTGAACACCTGCCGTGGCCCGCTCATCGACGAGGAGGCGCTCGCCGCCTCGCTCCACTCCGGACACGTGGGTGCTGCCGCCCTCGACGTGTTCGCCGGCGAGCCGCTCGCCGCAGACTCCCCGCTGCGTGATCTCGACAGCGTGCTGCTCACCCCGCACGCCGCCTGGTACTCGCCCGAGGCGCTGGCGGATCTTCCCGTGCACGCGGCCGAGAACGTCATCCGCCACCGCGCCGGGGAGTCCGTGCCGATCGTCAACCCGACCTACGCCGCCGCGCGCTGACCGAAGGACCGAAATGGAACTCCTGCGACTCGGCCGCGCCGGCCACGAACGTCCTTACGTCCGTGAGGGCGGTGTCGCCTACGACCTCGCATCTCTCACCACCGAGATCGACGGCGCGTTCCTCGCGGCCGACGGCATCGCCCGTGTGCGCGAAGCCCTCGGTCGCGGCGAGCTCCCCACCGCCGACGTCGACGGGCTGCGCATCGGCGCCCCGGTCGCCCGCCCCACCGCGGTGGTCTGCATCGGGCAGAATTACGCAGCCCACGCGGCCGAGTCGGGATCGGAGCCGCCCGAGCATCCGGTGATCTTCTTCAAGCATCCGAATACGGTCGTCGGTCCGAACGACGTCGTGCTGTTGCCGCCCGGCGCCGAGAAGGTCGACTGGGAGGTCGAACTGGCGATCGTGATCGGCAAGACGGCGCGCTACCTGTCGTCACCGGAGGCCGCACGCGATGTCATCGCCGGCTACACGATCTCGAACGACGTGTCCGAGCGCGCGTACCAGCTCGACGTGTCAGGCGGGCAATGGTCGAAGGGCAAGTGCTCCGAGACGTTCAACCCGCTGGGGCCCGCGCTCGTCCCCGCCGACGAGCTCGATCCGCAGGCGCTGCGGCTGCGGTCCTTCGTGAACGGTGAGGCGCGGCAGGACTCGTCGACCGCCGACATGATCTTCCCCGTGCTGCAGATCGTGCACGAGCTGAGTCAGTATCTGGTGCTCGAGCCCGGTGACGTGATCAACACCGGCACCCCGCAGGGCGTCGCGCTGTCCGGCCGGTTCCCGTACTTGCAGGACGGCGACGAGATGACCATCGAGATCGAGGGCCTCGGCCACCAGCACCAGCGCACCGAGCGGGTGCACCTCGGCTGAGCGACGCGTCCCACCCGGCGGCCTGTGCCCGGGGCACGGTTCCTTTCGCTGAGTGCACCGTGCCTCGGGCAGAGGTCGTCGGGATCCAGGGTCTCAGCCGGCGAACGGTGTCACGGGCATGCCGTGCACGCCCGGTCGCACGGCGAACACCGAACCCGCCTCGGTGCCGTGATCGGCGCCAAGACCCTGCGCCGACGTCGTGATGTAGAGCGTGCCGAGGTCATCGTCACCGAACGTGCACGCGGTCACCTTCGGCACCGGCAGCTCGATGCGCGCGACCAAGGCGCCGGTCGCGTCGTAGCCGTGCACAGCGCTCCCGTCCCACAGAGCCACCCAGACACTGCCGTCGGCGGCGACGGTGAGGCCGTCCGGCAGCCCCTGCTCGTGCGGGAGGCGGGCGAAGGCGCGGCGTCCTCGCAGCTCGCCCTCGACCACATCGAACACATCGATGCGATGGGTCAGGGTGTCGACGTAGTAGGCCCGCCTGGCGTCGGGCGAGAATCCGATGCCGTTCGATACCGTCGTCTGCGGCAGCACCGTCGTCACGGTGAGGTCGGCACCGACCCGCAGCACGGTTCCGGCGTCCGGGGCCGCGTCGTAGGCCATGGAACCTGCGAGCAGGCGGCCGCGAGGATCGCAGCATCCGTCGTTCATGCGCACCTGCGGATCAGTGCCCAGCGAGGCCACGGCCCGCACCTCACCGTCGACATCGTCGGCCAGATACAGGGTGCGCGCCCCGACGGCCACGAGCCCTCCGCCGGAACGGGGACGGGCGAACGCGAGGTACTCGTCGTCGATGTGCTGACGGGTCACGCCGTCGGGGCGCAGTGCGAGCAGGTCGCCGGCCTCCCCGTCGACCCAGCGCAGCCCGCCCCACCCCGGCGACCAGATGGGGCCTTCGGCGTGATGCGCGACGGGTCCGGTGACGTTCTCGGGGGTCATGCGTCCTCGCCGGCGTGCGGCAGGGCGGCGGCCTCGGAGGCGCCGTGCTCACCGCGACTGCGCGCGACGTACACGGTGTTCGACGACATTCCCCCGGTGACGGCATTCGTGAAGTCGACGACATGAGCGACCGCGTCATCGAACACGGCGTTCAGCTCGACCATGAAGTCGTCGTCGGGCGGGTCATCCGACCACAGCGCGAAGATGCCGTCGGCGGCGAGATGCCGATCGAGTGCACGCAGCCCGGCGGCGTCGTACAGGTCGGCGTGTGTCGGGTCGAGCTGGTGACGCGGCGAGTGGTCGACGTCGAGAAGGATGGCCGAGTATCCCCCCTGCCCCTCTGCGGGTGCCGACCGCATGACCGCGAAGAAGTCGTCTTCGACCAGAGTCGTGCGCGCGTCGCCGACGAGTTCGGCCGACACCGGGAGCAGCGTGCGCTCGTGCCACCCGATCACGGCGCCCAGGCGGTCGATCACCGTGAGTGACGTCACACGTGCGTCCCGCAGCGCCGCGACAGCGGTGTATCCGAGCCCGAGCCCGCCGACCAGCACCGAGAGGCCCTCGCCCGCGACCGCAGCCAGGCCCAGATCCGCGAGCTCTTCCTCCGCCACCGTGAACAGGCTCGACATCAGGTACTCGTCGCCGAGCTTGACCTCGTAGATCTCCTGTCCCACCGCCGGCTCCGTGCGCCTGCGCAGGGTGAGGTCGCCGATCGGGGTGGCCTGCCAGTCGAGCTCTTCGAACCGAGTGATCACTGCAGCAATGCCTCCGTCGTCGTTCGTCCGGATGGACGGGGTGCGGGGGGAACCCGCGGGTGTGGTCGCGCGTCAGGACTGATCGTCGCGACGGGGCAGCTTGATCCGCTCGGGCTCCGGGGTGGAGGTCGCTGGGGCGGCGGACTCCGGGGCGGTGGGCGCAGGGGATGCCGACGGCTCGGCCGGGGCGGAGATCTCGCGGGCCACCTGCTTCTCGAGCACCGTGACCGCCTCGTCGGAGAGCAGGATGAGGCCGTCGAGCTCTTCGCGCACACGCTTGTAGGCGACGTTGCGCTCGGCCTGGGTGGCCGACTCGTCGACCGCGACCTTCAGCAGCTGCTGTGCGCGGTCGAGCCGCTTGCGCTCCGGCTCGGTGAACGTGGAATCGCGCAGGCGTCTGGCATCCTTCTCGGCGATCTCGAACGCCACCGCGTAGTCGCCGACGGCCTGCAGGTACTCCGTGACCTGCTGCTCGGACACCTTGGCGTCGGCAGAGGACGGACGCAGCGCATCCGCCGTCTTCTTCGCGCGCAGGAAAGCGGCGGTCAGGGGCTGGCGTCCGTCGCTCATGGCGGGGAAGGCGATGAGCTTCGCGACGTCGAGTTCGTAGTCGAGCCACCGCGCGGTGATCTCATCGTGCTCGGTGAACAGGCGCGCGACCAGATCGTTCGGCGCGACGGATGCCGTGGTGTCGACGACGGAGGGTCCGCGGCGCTTGGCCTGCTGGGTCAGAGCACGGGCCTCGATCTCGGCGGTCTTCAGCTGCGCCTTGACCTTGAGCGTCTCGAGGCGTCGCTCGTGACGGCGTTTGGAGCCCCGCTCCCACGCCTTCGCGGCCCCGCCGGCCATTCCCATGATCGGGAAGATGAGCCACCAGAAGTTGCCCGCCCACTGGAAGAACTCTTGCATGATGCGTTCAGCCTACTTCTCGGTGGGCTCGCACGAACTCCCGGGTTCTCACCTTCCGGTCGCACTTTTGGTCGCTTTCGGATGCGGCAGGCGGCAGAAAGTGCGACCGGGGCGGAGGAAGGCGGGTGCGGGGCTTCCGAAATACTTGGTCATTGATATAGTCAACGCAACTGACTTGCATGCTGGATCGGAGAGTTGGACGATGATGACCACACCCCGCACGTCGCTGACGATCGATTGCGACGGCACCGAGATCGCGGCCGAGGTGCGCGGTTCGGGGTCGGCCGTGCTGCTCCTGCACGGGTATCCGGAGACGAAGGCGATGTGGAACGACGTCGCCGACGACCTGGCGCGTGACCACACCGTCGTGACCGCTGACCTGCGCGGCTACGGCGACTCCGCCAAGCCCCGCGGCGCGAGCTATGCCAAGCGCGCGATGGCCGCCGATCAGATCGCCCTCATGCGCGAGCTCGGCCTCGGCAGGTTCGCCGTGGTCGGGCACGACCGCGGAGGGCGGGTCGGTCACCGCCTGGCGCTGGATCATCCGGATGCCGTCACTGCGCTCGCAGTGCTCGACATCGTGCCGACGCTGCACATGTTCGAAAACGTCGACCGCGAGATGGCGACCGCCTACTTCCACTGGTTCTTCCTGGCCCGCAGCGACGGGCTGCCGGAGGCGCTCATCTCCGCCGACCGCGAGACCTGGTTGCGCAGCCGCTTCACCGGACGTCGATACGACGGCGACGCGCTGCCTGATGCGTACGACGAGTACCTGCGCTGCTTCGACGTCGACACCGTACACGCCTCTGGTGCCGACTATCGTGCCGCCGCGGGCATCGACCTCGAACACGACCGCGCCGACCGCGAGGCCGGACGCACCCTCGACATCCCGGTGCTCGCGCTCTGGGGTGAGCACAGCTACGTGGGCCGCAACTTCGACGTGCTCGCGACCTGGGCGCCGTTCGCTCCGGGGGTGACCGGGGCGTCGATCGCGGCCGATCACTATCTCGCGGAAGAGGCGCCGCAGGCCACAGCCTCCGCCCTCCGCTCGTTTCTCACCACGGAGGTGGCCGCATGACCGCACGTGCACAGGCGATCGAGCGTCTCGACGCACTCGTCTCGATCGAGACCCCCACCGGCGATGCGGCGGGCCTCGCGGCTGCGCAGCGGCTGGTACGGGAGTGGCTCGATCCCGTGGTGGGCGAACCCGGGACGATCGAGACCGTCGACGGCGTGGACCACCTGCTCTGGTCGGGCGGGCCTGCCCCCTCGGTGCTGCTGCTCGGCCATCTCGACACGGTCTTCCCGAAGGGCACCACTGTCGACCGGCCCTTCCGCCTCGAGGGCGATACCGCCACCGGCCCCGGCGTCTTCGACATGAAGGCGGGCATCGTCATCATGGCCGCCGCGCTCGCCCGCGTCGCGAACCCCGGTGAGGTGGCTGTGCTGCTCACGAGCGACGAGGAGGTCGGCTCGCTCACCTCGCGCGCCCTGATCGAGCGGGAGGCTGCGCGTACCGGCACCGTACTGGTGCTGGAGCCGAGCCTCGACGGAGCCCTGAAGATCGCCCGCCGCGGGGGCAGCATCTACCGGGTCGAGCTCACCGGCAGGGCCGCTCACGCCGGACTCGAACCGTGGAAGGGGCGCAGTGCCCTCACCGAGCTCGCGCACCACGTGCTCGCCCTGCCCGACCTCGCCGACGACGAGCGCGGCACCACCGTCAGCCCGACCGTCGCGCGAGCCGGCACCGTGACCAACGTCATCCCCGAGCATGCCGAGGTGCGCGTCGATGTGCGCGCCTGGACGCTCGACGAGCTGGAACGGGTGGATGCCGAGATGCAGCGCCTCGATCCGCACACCGACGGCGTGAGCGTCGAGGTCATCGGCGGCATCAACCGCCCGCCGATGGAGGAGAGCTCGTCCGCGGAGCTGCTCGCCTGTGCGCGGCTCGTCGCGGGGCGCCTGGGGCATGCCGAGGTCGAGGCCGTGTCGGCTGGTGGAGCCTCGGACGGCAACTTCACCGCCGCGGTCGGGGCGCGCACGCTCGACGGACTCGGACCCCGCGGAGCCGGCGCTCATGCCGACCACGAGTGGGTCTCGGTCGACTCGATGGTGGAGCGGATCGATCTGCTCACCGGGATGCTCGACGAGCTGGCGGCCGCTCGCGTGCACTGAGGCGCGTGCCACCTCTCTCGTCGGGAGGAGTTCTCCCTGTGGGGCGGACTCCTTACCCGAGATTCCTCCGCTCGAGAGCGAGTTCTCCGCCCGACAGGTGCGTGCTCAGGCCCCGACAGGTGCGTGCTCAGGCCCCGACAGGCGCGGTCTCAGGTGCCGGGGGCGTGGCGGGCGATGCTCTCGAGAAGCAGGTCGAGCGCGGTCTCCCAGGCTCGTGGGTCCCGCACATCGGGAAGCACCTCGCCGGCCCAGGCGATCTCGGGGAACTCCTCGGCGTCGATCTTGCGCAGGTCCATCTGCCAGGTGAGCTCGTCGGCATCCTGCACGTCGGCGGGAAGAGCGGTGAGAGCGGCCTGGATGCTGGAGGCCGAGCGGATCAGCTGGCCGAGTGCGCGTGCGTAGAGCGTCGCCTGCTCCCGGTCGAACCCGCCGCGGCGCAGTGCGCCGATCGAGTACTCCATCGAGGAGAGGTCGGTCGGGCGGCGCAGCGCCATCTGCAGCGCGAACTCGGGGTAGCGCATGTAGTGGTCGTGGATCAGGTGCGCCTGCGTGCGCAGGTCGGCGAGCCAGTCGTCGGTGCGCACCATCGCGCCGCTGTACGAGCGGGCGCGGAGGGTGTCGATGAGGGCGAGGAGCAGCTCGTCCTTGTCGCGGAAGTGGCGGTAGATCGACGTGGGGTGCGCGCCGAGCTCTTCGCCGATCGCCTGGAACGTGAGGCGGTCGAGGCCTTCGCGCTCCACCACCCGGTCGGCAGCTGCGACGATGATCTCCCGACTGAGTGAGTCTCGTGCGCGCCGGGGGCGTGCGGTGGTGGTGCTCTTCGCGCGTGCAGGCGTCTTCGCCGATTCCGCGGTCTTCCGAGTCGCCATCGAGTTCCTCCGTTCGCTCGTCACCGGTATCGGTCACGCAGAGATCACGGTACCTCACCCTCGTCACGGTGTCTGTCAGCGTCATCGACAATGTGATGGCCCTGTCCAAACGACGTTAGCCAGTGTTATAGTCAACGCCATTGGCGACGACGAGGAGAGAGCAAGGATGCTGCACACCCCGGAAGAATCCACGACCGAGACGCTCGATGAGCGCTTTGCGGTTCCGTACCTCCTGACCGTGCGCCCGTCCGTCGGCCCGGTCGACCGCGCCCTCGTGGTCGAGAACCACCCCGAGGGCGCGCGCGGTCGCCTCTGGCATGCGCCGGAAGCACCGGGTGCACTTCTGCCGTTCGCCGTGAGCATGGGCGCGATCGTCACGAACGACGGACGATGGATCGTCGATCTCGACGACGGCGGCGGCTCCGAGGTCGGCACCCTCGTCGCGACATCCGCCGACGGCTCCGAGCGCGTCGAGCTCACCCCGGGACGCGACCCCTACGTGCTCCGCGGGCTCGCGATGTCGTTCGACGGCTCCGCCCTGGTGGCCACGGTGGTCGACGAGGAGGGCTTCCACGTGCTGGTGATCCCCGCATCCCCCTGGGGCGAGCCGCGGGTCGTCTACTCGAATCCCGTCGAGGCGTGGTTCGGACTTCCGGCCGCCGACGCCTCGCTCGTGTCGATCGACACGACGGACCACAACCCCGGCATCCGTCGTCCTCTGATCACGGTGGTCGACGGTGTGACCGGCGACACCGTCGCCACGCTCGACGATCTGCCCGACGGCCCGATCCGCGCCGTGCGGTTCTCCTCGGTCACCGGCGACGACCGGCTGCTGCTCAACACCGAGCGCGGCGGCTTCTCGCGGCCGGCGGTCTGGAACCCGCGCACCGGGGAACGACACGACTTCGACCTGCCCGACCTCGCCGGAGAGGTGATCGCCCTCGACTGGAACGCCGCGGGCGGCCGCATCCTCGCCCTGCATGTCGACGGCGGTATCCACCGTCTGATCGAACTCGACGAGGCTGACGGTTCTGTGCCTACGGTGCTCGAAGGGGGGAGCTTCGCCGAGCCGGACATCGCCAACCTGCATCCGTTCTACTGGACGTCCTACTACGCGCCCGACGGTGCCGTCCGCGCCCTGCGCTCGAGCTGGGACGTGCCGATCCACGTGACCGAGGTCGCGTCCGACGGCGTCGAGACCGTGCTGATCGCGCCCGCGGCCGTGCCGCCGGGGCAGCCGCTCACGTCGACCCTCGTGACGAGCGCCGACGGTACCCGCGTGCAGCTGTGGTCGGGGCGTCCCGCGGGACGCGAGTCGCTCGGCACCGTGCTCGAGATCCATGGCGGACCGATGCTCGTGGCCGTCGATGCCTACAACCCCTCCGCCCAGGCCTGGATCGATGCCGGCTTCGCCTACGCCTCGCTGAACTACCGCGGCTCCGTGACCTTCGGTCGTGCTTTCCGCGAGGGCTTCTGGAACGCGGGTGGCGACCGGGAGATCGAGGATGTCTCCGCCGCGATCGCCTGGCTGCGCGAGCAGGGTCTCGCCGACCCCGCCTCGACCTTCGTCACGGGTGCCTCATACGGCGGACACATGACGCTGCTGAGCGTCGGGAGGCTCCCCGAGCTGTTCGCCGGAGGGCTCGCCCACGTCGCGGTCGCCGACTGGTCGGTGACCATCGACGCCATGAACCCCGCGGTCCGCACGGTCTGGAGCTCGTGGGTGCCGCCGGAGCTCGTGGAGCGCTTCTCGGCCATCTCGTACCTCGACGACGTCACGGCATCCGTCTGGGTCAACCAGGGCTCGATCGACACCCGCACTCCAGTCGTGGGCGTGCAGGGCTACGTCGACCGGCTGCGCGCCCGCGGTGGCGACGCCGTGCTGGAGATCTTCGAGGGCGGCCACGAGCCGACAGGGCTCAACGGGGCTGCTCACGATCAGCGCCGCATGCACGAACTGGCCCTCCGCACGCTCGCCGGAGAGCGCTGGGACAGCACTGATCTCACTCCTAGTCACGAACATTGACTAAAGTGCTTGCTATCTCCTCCGGTCGGCTCTAGAGTCAGACCACTACCCGCACGACAGCACGTTCGCACTGCCCCCTCAGTCGCTCGATCACTGGAGATCCGTCCATGTCGAAATCACCCCTTCGCACCGTCGTACCCTCATCCCGTCGCGTACTCGTCGCCGCGCTCGCCGTCACCGCGCTCGTCGGCTCGCTCACCGCCTGCACCACATCGAACTCGACTCCCGAACCCAGCGATGTCGCCGTCGTCGACGGTGGGGAACTCGTGATCGGCGCCGAGCAGGAGCCGGACTGCGCCGACTGGATCGCCACCTGCGCGGGCTCCATCTGGGGCAGCTACATCATGCAGACCCCGACCCTGCCCGGTGTCTTCCAGACGCGTCAGGTCGACGAGGAGTGGGTGCCTGTGCCCTCCGACCTCGTCACCGAGGAACCGGTGGCCGAGGTCGCCGACGACGGCACCCAGACCATCACGTACTCGATCAACCCCGACGCCGTGTGGTCCGACGGCGAGCCCATCACCTCGGCGGACTTCGAGTACACCGCACTGCAGATCCGTGACGGCGACGACATCTTCGACAAGACCGGCTACGACCGCATCGCATCGATCGATGCGAGCGACCCGCAGAAGGTCGTGGTGAACCTGAGCTCGGCGTACGCCGGGTGGCGCACGCTGTTCAGCGTCTACGGCCTGATGCCGGCGCACCTGCTCGACGGCAAGGACCGCAGCGCGCTGATGTCGGACGGCTACGACTTCAGCGGCGGCCCGTGGAAGATCGAGAAGTGGACCCGCGGCACCTCGGTCACGCTGGTCCCGAACGAGAACTACTGGGGTGAGAAGCCGCACCTCGACAAGGTCACCTTCCTGTTCCTGCCCGACACGACGGCGGCGTTCCAGGCGCTCAAGAGCGGACAGGTCAGCGCGCTGTACCCGTCGCCGCAGCTCGACGCCCTCACCCAGATCGAGGCGGGGCTCCCCGGAATCAAGTCTCAGGTCGACGCCCGCAGCGGCAACCTCGAGGCGATCTGGCTGAACAACGCCGTCGCCCCCTTCGATTCGGTCCCGGTGCGTCAGGCGCTCGCCTATTCGATCGACCGCGACGCCATCGTGAAGCGCCTGTTCGGCAGCCTCGGCATCGACAAGGCCCAGCAGAGCTTCAACACCCCGATGGTCGCGCCGTTCGCCGCCGACGACTTCTCCGAGTACACGCTCGACCTCGACAAGGTCGATGAGCTCATGAAGAGCGACGGATGGGCGAAGAACTCCGACGGCGTCTGGGCGAAGGGCGGCGAGACGGCCACGTTCTCGATCAAGACCCTGGCCGGCAACAAGCGCCGTGACCTCACGGTGCAGGTGCTGCAGTCGCAGTTGAAGGATGCCGGATTCGAGATGACCATCGACCAGGTGACTCCGGCCGACCTGTTCGGCACGATCGCCCCGCAGGGCGACTTCCAGGCCGGACTCTGGGCGCTCGTGGACACCTTCCCGGACCCCACGCTCAGCTCGACGTTCTCCTCGGTCAACATCCCGGGCGAGGCCAACGGCTTCTCCGGCATCAACTTCTACCGCACGAACATCCCCGGTCTCGACGACCTGCTCGGCCAGGTCGACAGCGAACTCGACACCGATGCTCGCATCTCCGCGTCGCACGACGCCGACGCGCTGATCGCCGAGAACGTGCCGTCTCTCCCGCTGGACACCGTGCCCAACGTGCTGCTGTGGAGCGACAAGGTCGGCGGTCCGCTGCAGATCAACCCGGTCGAGGGTCCGTTCTGGAACCTCGCCGAGTGGGGCCTGGCCGGCTGAGGCCGCTCGGGTTCGGCAGTCAGGACAGGAACGAGGCGACGACGTGATCACCTTCATCACACGACGGGTGCTGTATTCGGTGCCGGTCATCCTCGTCGCCTCGTTCATCCTGTTCTGGGCGGTCAGGGCGACATTCGATCCGCTCGCGAAGCTGCGCCTGGCGCAGGATCCGACGGCGCTCGCCCGCGAGGTGGAACGGCTCGGACTCGATCGGTCGATCCCCGAGCAGTACTTCCTCTGGCTGCGGGCGATGGTCACCGGGGACTGGGGCGTGAGCACCCGCACCGGCACCCCTGTGCTGCCGTTGATCGGGGAGGCGCTGTGGCCCACGCTGCAGCTCGCGTTCTGGGGGCTGCTGGTCGCGATCCTCATTGCCGGGGGCATCAGCGTCTACTCCGCCGTGCGGCAGTACTCCCTCGGCGACAACCTGCTCACCGGGGCCTCGTACATCGGCATCGCGATGCCCGCCTTCTGGTTCGGGCTGATCCTCATCCAGACCTTCGCGGTCTGGCCGAAGGAGGCGTTCGGGCTCAGCGAGCCGCCGCTGTTCTTCATCGGGTTGAACTCTCCCGGACAGACCGGGGTGCTCGACTACATCCGCCACCTCGTGCTTCCGGTGGCCGCCCTCATGATCGCGCTCGTCGCGTCGTGGAGCCGGTTCGGGCGGGCTGCCATGCTCGATGCCCTGTCGAGCGACTATGTGCGCACCGCACGGGCGAAGGGCGTTCCCCGGCGCCAGGTCATCTGGAAGCACGCGGTGCGCAACTCGATGGCTCCGTTCGTCACGGTCGTCGCGCTCGACGCCGCGATCCTGATCGGCGGGCTCGTCGTCACCGAGCAGATCTTCGCGATCCCCGGCATGGGGCGGCTCTTCCTGCAGTCGCTCGTCGCGGGTGACGTGTTCGTCCTGCTGCCGTGGATGCTCGTGGTCGCCGTCGCGGTCGTCCTCTGCAACCTGATCGCCGACATCGCCTACGCGGTGCTCGACCCGAGAGTGAGGCTGTCATGAGCGGTGCAGGCATCGCCGGGAGTGAGGAGCTGCTGTCGGAGCAGGATCCGCAGAAGGCGCCCACCCGTCAACTGCTGAAGGGCTTCCTCCGGCACCGGCTCGGCGTCGTGAGCCTGATCGTGCTGGTGATCCTGCTGATCGCGTGCTTCGGTGCCGGGCTGATCGCGCCGTATGCGCAGGGGCAGCAGGATCTGCTGCTCGGGCCGACGGCTCCCTCGCCCGAGCACTGGCTCGGCACCGACGAGCTGGGCCGCGACTACCTCAGCGAGATCCTGTTCGCCGGGCAGGTGTCGCTCGCGATCGGACTCGCGGTCGCGCTGCTCGCCACGGTCGTCGGCACCGCGCTCGGCGCGATCGCGGGTTATGTGGGCGGGTGGATCGGCGAGCTCATCATGCGCATCACCGACCTGTTCCTGATCGTGCCGGCGATCGCGCTCCTCGCGGTGATCCTGCAGGGCCTCGGACCCTCTCCGACCACCATCGTGCTGGCGCTCACGGCACTCGGATGGACCTACATCGCCCGCGTGGTGCGGGCACAGGTGCTGTCGCTGCGGGAGAAGGACTTCATCGACGCGGCCAGGGGCATCGGCGCCTCCGGCCCTCGCATCGTGATCTCGCACCTGCTGCCGAACCTCGCAGGCGTCATCGCCGTCGCGATGAGCCTGGCCGTGGCATCCTCGATCATCGCCGAGTCGACGCTCAGCTTCCTCGGGTTCGGGGTGCAGCCGCCGCAGACCAGCTGGGGGTCGATGCTCAGTCAGGCGGCCGGCTACGTCGGCACGCCCCAGGTGTACCTGCTGTACTTCCCCGGCCTCTTCATCCTCGTGACGGTGCTCTGCGTGAACTTCATCGGAGACGGACTGCGCGATGCGCTCGACCCGCAGGGAAAGAACCTGTGAGCGCCGCCGACGTGAACACCCGTGCCGTGCTCCTCGAGGTCGAGGACGTGTCGATCAGCTTCCCGACCGACGCGGGACTCGCGAAGGCCGTCGAGGGCGTCTCCTTCGTGCTGCACGAGGGCGAGACCGTCGGGATCGTGGGCGAATCGGGTTCGGGCAAGTCCATGACCGCGATGGCGATCATGGGACTGCTGCCCAAGAAGGCCGTCGTCACCGGGTCGATCAGGTTCCGCGGCAAAGAACTGGTCGGACTCGCGGACGACGAGCTGCGAGAGATCCGCGGCAAGGACATCGCGATCGTGTTCCAGGATGCGCTGACCGCGCTCAACCCCGTCATGCGCGTGGGAGAGCAACTGGTCGAAGCCGTGCGGGTACACACGCCGGAGTCGACCGCGGCCGAGCGTCGCGCCAGGGCGATCGAGCTGCTCGACCTGGTCGGCATCCCGTCGCCCGAACTGCGCGTCGACCGCTATCCGCACGAGTTCTCCGGCGGCATGCGGCAGCGCGTCATGATCGCGATGAGCATCGCCAACGAGCCCGACCTGCTGATCGCCGACGAACCCACGACCGCGCTCGACGTGACGGTGCAGGCGCAGGTGCTCGAGGTGCTGCGCGAGGTGCAGCGCCGCACCGGCACCACGGTGCTGTTGATCACGCACGATCTCGGGGTCGTGGCCGGCACCGCCGATCGCGTGCTCGTGATGTACGCGGGCGGCCTGGTGGAGACGGCCGATGTCGATCCGCTGTTCTACGAGACCGCCCACCCCTACACCGCGGGTCTGCTGGCCTCGCTGCCGCGCATCGACCGCCGGGCGTCGCGCGACGAACGGCTGTACCAGATCGCCGGACAACCCCCGGTGGCGACGGCCTGGCCGGTCGGATGCCGCTTCGCGCCGCGATGTGCGCACGCGGTGGTCGGACGCTGCGACGTGGCCGTGCCGGAGCCGATCGCGGTCGGTGACGGCCATACGGCGGCGTGCGTGCGCGTCGACGAGTGGCAGAAGGAGGCGGCATCATGAGCAGTTCCGTCACGAGCGGCTCGGTGCGCAGCACCGGCCTCACCGTGCAGAATCTCGTCAAGGAGTACCGCATCGGCGGCGGGCTGTTCGGCCGCACGCGCGATGTGGTGCAGGCGGTGTCGGATGTGAGTCTGTCCATCGAGGGTGGACAGACGTTCGGGCTCGTGGGCGAGAGCGGCTGCGGCAAGTCGTCGCTCGGGCGCAGCGTCGCGCGGCTGCAGCCCAGCGACGGCGGTTCCATCCGGCTCGGCGACGACGACATCACGGGGGTCGAGGGCTCGCGACTGCGGGCACTGCGCCGGCGAGTGCAGTTCGTGTTCCAGGACCCGTACGCCTCGCTGAACCCGCGCAAGTCGGTGCGGGCCACGCTCACCGAGCCCCTCGTGATCCACGGTCTGCACCGTGGAGACCATGACCGCCGCGTCGAAGAGCTGCTCGCGCAGGTCGGGCTCAACCCCGCGCACGCCGACCGCTTCCCGCATGAGTTCTCGGGCGGACAGCGGCAGCGACTCGGGATCGCCAGGGCCCTCGCCGTCGAACCCGAGGTGATCGTGCTCGACGAGCCGGTCAGTGCGCTCGACGTCAGCGTGCAGGCCGGCGTGCTCAACCTGCTCGACGACCTGCAGCGCGACCTCGGACTCACCTACCTCTTCATCGCGCACGACCTCTCGGTGGTGCGGCACCTCAGCGACCGGGTCGGGGTCATGTACCTCGGGAAGCTGGTGGAGGAGGGGCCGGTCGACGAGCTGTACGAGCGGCCGCTGCATCCGTACACCCAGGCGCTGCTCTCCGCCATCCCGGTGCCCGACCCGCGGGCAGAGCGCGCGCGGGAGCGCATCGTGCTGACCGGCGACGTGCCGAGCCCGGTGTCGCCTCCGAGCGGGTGCCGCTTCCGCACCCGCTGCTGGAAGGCCACCGAGATCTGCGCCGAGGTCGTGCCCGAGCTCGCCGAACCCGCAATCGCCGCCCCCGGTGACTCGCACCGAGTCGCCTGCCACCACCCCGCCGAGCGTGACGTCCTCTGAGCTTTCGAATCGCGCAGATGGTCCCATTTCGCTGCGGTTTGCGACCAGTTGCGCGATTCGAAAGCCCCACCGGAAGGAAACCCCATGACGACCACCCACCGCATCGCCGTGATCGCCGGAGACGGCATCGGCACCGAGGTCATGCCCGAAGGGCTGCGCGTGCTGCGGGCCGCGGCTGCCCGCTTCGACATCGCGCTCGAGTTCGAGGAGTTCGACTTCGCGAGTGCCGCCTACTGGCAGCAGCACGGACAGATGCTGCCGGACGACTGGTTCGAGACCCTGCGCGGCTTCGACGCGATCTTCTTCGGTGCGGTCGGCTGGCCCGACGTGGTGCCCGACCATGTCAGCCTGTGGGGAAGCCTCATCCAGTTCCGCCGGGCGTTCGACCAGTACGTGAACCTGCGGCCGGTGCGGCTCATGCCCGGAGTCGTCTCGCCGCTGGCGGGCCGTGCGCCGGGCGACATCGACTTCTACGTCGTGCGCGAGAACACCGAGGGGGAGTACTCCTCGATCGGCGGGCGGATGTTCGAGGGCACCGATCGCGAGTTCGTGCTGCAGGAGACCGTGATGACCCGCACCGGTGTCGACCGGGTGCTGCGTTACGCCTACGACCTGGCCCAGAGGCGCGAGGCGAAGCACCTCACCTCTGCCACCAAGAGCAACGGCATCTCGATCTCGATGCCCTACTGGGACGAGCGGGTCGCCGCGGTCGGTGCCGACTACCCCGACGTGCGGCGCGACCAGTTCCACATCGACATCCTCACGGCGAACTTCGTGCTGCACCCCGACTGGTTCGACGTGGTGGTGGCGAGCAACCTGTTCGGCGACATCCTCTCCGACCTGGGGCCGGCCTGCACCGGCACGATCGGCATCGCGCCCAGCGCCAACATCAACCCCGAGGGGCTCTTCCCCAGCCTGTTCGAGCCCGTGCACGGTTCGGCGCCCGATATCGCGGGCAAGGGCATCGCGAACCCGATCGGTCAGATCTGGTGCGGGGCCATGATGCTCGAGCACCTCGGCTTCGAGGAGGCCGGTGCCGCCGTGCTCGCCGCGATCGAAGACGTGTTGGCGAGGGGAGCGGATACGGCGCCGTTCACGCCCGACCTCGGTGGCACAGCCACGACGGCCGAGCTGGGTGCGGCGATCGCCGAGGCCGTTGCGACCGTCTGACCGGCGTCAGCGCAGCTGCGGTACCGCGGTCCGCGGATCGCGGAGGATCGCTTCCAGGTTCTCGCGCAGTCCGGTCGCGCGCTCGGGGACGCTCGGGAGGGCGACCTCGGCACAGCGGTGAGCGAGGTCGACGTCGCCGACCAGCGCCGCGACCCGGGCCCAGGTGAGCAGATGTGCGGGGTGCGGTGGATCGGCGACCGCCGCGCACGCGGCCTCGTGGAAGTCCTCCGGCCAGCGGGTCAGGGGACCGAAGAACGCGCTCGACTGCCGGTCCCACTCGGAGACCAGGAACGCGACCGACTCGGACGCTTCCTCGGGAGTCGAGCCGTAGACGAAGTCGGGGTCGTGGTCGTTGCGGAAGCCCGGGATGATCGATGACCGCCAGGCGCAGTCGGCCCCGCGGATCTTCGCCGGATCGATCGCATGGTGCGACACGTCGCCGAGCAGCGTGAGGTGCACGCCCAGGTCGACGCGGAACACCCCGCGCCGCGGTTGGTGCACGACCTCCACGACGTGCACGACGGGGGAGTCGACGCGGCGCAGGATGTCTCCGGTGCGTGCGAACCCCTGCGCCTTCAACACCGGGTAGAAGTCGGTCCGCAGGAGGGCGGTCGTCGTCTGCTTGTCCACACAGGAATCGTAGTCGGCGCCGGCCTCAGCTCTTCGTGAGGTCTTGCGCGAACATCACCAGGATCCCGCTGGGGCCGCGCAGGTACGTGAGCTTGTAGACGTCCTGGTAGTTCGCGACGCCGCGGAGCGAGTGGTAGCCGTGGCGAGCGGCGACGGCGAGGGACTCGTCGATGTCGTCGACCGAGAAGGCGATGCGGTGCATGCCGATCTCGTTCGGCAGGGTCGGCTCGGTCTCGATCGCGTCGGGGTGGATGTACTCGAACAGCTCGATCTGACCGTGTCCGTCGGGGGTCTGCAGCACCGCGATCTTGGCGTGGTTGCCGTCGAGCCCGACGGCGGTCGATGCCCACTCCCCGCTCACCTCGTCGCGGCCGAGTACCGTGAGGCCCAGGTCGGTGAAGAAGGAGATGGTGGCTTCCAGGTCGCGGACGGCGATGCCGACGTTCTCGAGTGTGATGGGCATGGGTGGGATGCTACTCGCGATCGTCGCCCGCGTCAGGGCTTATCGGCCGAGTCTCTCGGCGCAGGCGACGCAGTACTCCGCGAACGGTCGAGCCTCCAGGCGCCCGCCGGGGATCGGCTTACCGCAGTTGGCGCAGATTCCGTAGGTGCCGGCATCCACGCGGGCCAGTGCCTCGTCGACCTGGTGCAGCTCAGACGCTGCGGCTTCGGCGAGACCGGTCAGGCGGGACCACTCCGACGACAGGGTGACGCCCTCGGGGTCGTGCTCGTCGTCGTCGTTCGAGCCCGCGCGGTCGTGGGTGAGTTCATCGAGGGTCACCGCCGTCGCCTGCACCCGTGCCTCGGCGTGGGCGCGCAGCGCGAGCAGGCGTTCCCGGGCGTCGGCGGTCATGCGCCCACTCTAGACATGGCCTCTGACGCCGGGGTCGTGCTCCGTGTGGGGCACTGTGTCGGGCGGAGAACTCCGGTGACGTCGGGGTCGTGCTCCGTGTGGGGCACCGTGTCGGGCGGAGAACTCCGTGTCGGGCGGAAGTTTCGCCCCCGAACCCTCCTCCCGACACGGAGAACTCCGCCGGGCGAGGTGTCTCCGAGCTCCCGATCAGGCGGAGGTGCGGCTCGTCGGCACCGAGTCGGTCGTCGTCGGCACGGCCACGGCCTTCATCCCGGGGTGATCGCGTTCGAGCGCCGCCCCCTCCATGTCGACGTTCGGCAGGATGCGGTCGAGCCAGCGCGGCAGCCACCAGGCCGAGCGTCCGAGCAGGTGCATGAGTGCCGGCATCAGCAGCATCCGCACCACGAACGCGTCGAGCAGCACGCCGAACGCGAGTCCGAAGCCGATGGAGCGGATGATGGTCGACTCCGAGAAGATGAACCCGCCGAACACCGACACCATGATGAGGGCGGCGGCGATCACGACCGAGCGGCCGGCACGGAAGCCCTGGGCGACGGCATCCCGCGCCGAGGCGCCGTGCACATACGCCTCGCGCATGCCGGAGGCGAGGAACAGCTGATAGTCCATCGCGAGCCCGAACAGGATGCCGACGAGGATCACGGGCAGGAAGCTGAGGATCGGCCCGGTGCTGTGCAGCCCGATGATCTCGGCGCCCCAGCCGAACTGGAACACCGCCACGATCAGCCCGTAGGTCGCGAACAGGGACAGCACGAACCCGCCGGTCGCGATGATCGGCACCAGCAGCGACCGGAACACCACGATCATGATGAGCAGCGAGAGCCCGACCACGACCACGAGGTACAGCGGCAGGACTCCGGCCAGGGCCTCGGAGATGTCGATGTTGATCGCGGCCTGACCCGCGACGCCGAGGGTGATGCCGTCGCCGATCGCGGGCATCGAACGCAGGTCCTGCACGAGCTTCTCGGTCGAGGCGCTGTTCGGCCCCTCCTTCGGCACGACCTGGAACGCGAGCAGCGTGTTGTCGTCCGACGTCGCGATCGGCGCGACGGCCACCACGTCGTCCTGGTCGGCGATGGCCTGGGCGATCGTGACCTGCGTGGAGAGCAGGTCGTCGTCGCTGACCGCCTCGTCGAGGGTCGCCGTCACCAGCAGCGGTCCGTTCGCGCCCTCGCCGAACTGCTCGTCGACGGTCTGGAACGCACGGTAGCTGGTGGAGTCGCTCGGCTCGCTCGATCCGTCGGGCAGCCCGAGGCGCATCGACATGGCGGGGATCGCGATGATCAGCAGGGCGACGACGCTCACGAGGGCGGTGACGATCGCGCGGAGGGTCGACATGCGCTTCACGGGCTTGCCCGCAGCGTGCTCCTGGCCGATCGTGCCCCGCGCGCGCCGGCTGAGCAGGCGGGTGCCGACGAGTCCGAGAATTGCGGGGGCGAGGGTGATCGCGACGAGCACGGCCACCGCGACGCAGACCGCGCCGACCGTGCCCATGAGTCCGAGGAAGGGCACGCCGGTCACGTTGAGGGCGAGCAGCGCGACGATCACGGTGGTTCCGGCGAACACGACCGCCGTGCCGGAGGTGCCCGTGGCGAGGCCGATGGATTCGCGTACCGGCACCCCGGCGAGCAGCTGCTTGCGGTGCCGGTTGACGATGAACAGCGAGTAGTCGATGCCGACCGCGAGCCCGAGCATGACACCCAGCACCGGGGTCACCGAGGCCATGTTCACGATGCCCGAGAAGGCGAGGGATGCCGTGACGCCGACGCCCACGCCCACGATCGCGGTGACGATCGGGAGGGCGGCGGCGATGAGGGATCCGAGCATCACGATGAGGACGATCGCCGCGAACGCGAGGCCGACCGCCTCGCCGATGCCGAAGATCTCCGGGACGCCCTGTGCGATGTCGGTGCCGAAGTCGACCTCGACGCCGTCGATGGGAGCGGATTCGAAGTGGTCGATCGCGCCCTGCTTGACCTCTTCGGAGAGTTCGAGGCGCGGGTCGACGAACGAGATGTTGACGATGGCGGTCGATCCGTCTTCGGAGACCACACCGATGCCGTCCGCGAGATCGAGGAGGGTCGAGCCCAGCTCCGCCTGGTCGGCGTTGTCGTCGAGGGTGATGCGGGCCTGGTCGAGCTGGGCGCTCTGCGCTGCGACCTGAGCCAGCTGGGCGTTCACTGCCGCGATCTGCGCGTCGAGGGCCGCGAGCTGTGCCGATCCCGCGCCGGACTGCTCGGCCTGGGTGCGGGCGGCCGTGAGCTGTGTGAGACCGGCTTCGAGCTGCGCGCGGCCGTCGTCGAGCTGGGTCTGGGCGGCATCCAGCTGGGCGCGGCCGTCGGTGATCTGGGTCTGGCCGTCGGCGATCTTCTGCGCCTGCTCGTCTTGCTGCGTCTGCGCGTCGAACGGATCGATCACGCGGGCGACGCCGTCGAGGTCTTCGGCGCTCACGGCGAGGGCGGAGATCTCCTTCTTCTGCTCGTCGGTGAAGGGCGACCCGTCTTCGGTCTTGTAGACGACCGTGCCGGTGCCGCCGGCGGTGTCCGGAAGCTTGTCGGCGAGTTCGTCGATGACCGTGCCCGAGGCGGTGCCGGGGATGTCGAAGCTGTTGCTCAGCGTGCCGCCGAGGGTGAGGAAGGCGCCGACGCCGATACCGAGGATCAGCACCCACGAGACGATCACCGTCCACGCCTTGCGCGCAGCGAACGAACCCAGACGGTAGAGCAGTGATGCCACAGTGGTCTCCTTCAGACTCGAAGATCATACGGCACGTCTCGTCTAGAGATCTGTGGCTATCCTGAGTCCATGGTCAACGAGCATCGGAGCGGGCCCGTGCGCAGCACGGCGGCGCGCGAGGCGATCCTCGATGCGACCTCCCGACTGTTCCATGCCCAGGGGTACGACCGGCTCACGATCGAGGGCATCGCCAAGGAAGCCGGGGTTGGCAAGCAGACCATCTACCGCTGGTGGCCGTCGCGCGGAGCGCTGATCGCCGACTGCCTCGTGGACGGCCGCCTCATCCCCGTCGACTTCGTCGTACCAGACACAGGCGACCTGTTCGCCGACGTCGAGACCTGGCTGCAGTCGGTCTTCGGGATCCTCGCGAGCACGCAGGGCCAGGCGCTGCTGCAGTCCCTGGTCGCGGCCGCCGCCGAAGACGCCGCGGTCGGTGCGCACCTCGGGGCGAGCCTCGGGGTCGAGCAGCACCTGTCCGAGCGGCTGCGCGGGGGGATCCGCGACGGTCAGCTGCCGGAAGACGCCCCGATCGCGCAGATCGGCCGGGCGATCCTGGGCGCGATCATCGTGGAATCGCTCGGACGTGAGAGCCACGGACCCGACGGGATCATCGAGCTGACGAGGTACCTCTTCACCCGCTGAGACCTCGCGTCACTCGAGCCATTCGGTGACGAATCGGTCGTTCGCGTGGATGTGCGTCGCCTCGTAGGTCCCGCCGTCGAGCACCTCGAACCGGTGCGAGACGAGCGCCGGGACGACGAGGATCTGCCCGCCGATGCCGACAACCTGCTCCTCGCCGACCGTGAACAGCGCACGGCCGTGGTGGATCACGAACGTCTCGGCGTACGGATGACGATGAAGACGCGGCCCTCTCCCCGGAGTTGCGATGAACTCGCGCATGATGCTCACGGGCGAGCCGAGGATGTACCCCTCGATGTCTTCGTCGTGGGCCACGTCGACGGGCTGGATGCTCATGGTGCCTCCGTTCCCGCCCGAGGGTACGCCTTCGGAAGGGAGCGGTCGAGAGGTGGCGTGCCGGCTCGAGTGTGCTTCAGCCGAGGAGCAGCGTCAGCACGGTCGCGCCGCCACCGCCGAGGATGAGCGCGATGATGACGGTCCAGGCGACGATGCGGATGCGCCGGTTGCGCTTCTCGCCGAGGTCGCCGTAGTCCTCGTCGTTCGGGTTCTGCCGGCTGACGTCGCTCATGCGGTGACCTGCTCTGTGACCGTCGGGCCGAAGTACGACGGGAGGGTGGCCTGCGAGCGCTCACGAAGCTCGGCGGCCGAGACGGTGAAGACGCCCTGCACCTCGAGCTTCGCGCCCTCGCTGTCGGTCACGCCGATGCGCATCACCGGATAGTCGCGTCCTTCGCAGAGGCCGCGGAACTTCACGTCGTCTTCGCGCGGCACGGTCACGATCACGCGGCCGGTCGACTCGGAGAACAGGGCGGATGCGGCATCCACTCCGTCGCGCTCGATGATCTCGTTCAGCCAGACGCGAGCTCCGACGCCGAAACGCATGACGCCCTCGGCGAGTGCCTGCGCGAGGCCTCCCTCGGAGAGGTCGTGCGCCGAGGAGATCAGCCACTCGTCGCGAGCCGCGGCGAGCAGACCGGCGAGGCGCTTCTCGCCCGCGAGGTCGACCTTCGGCGGCAGTCCGCCCAGGTGCTGGTGCACGACCTCTGCCCAGGCAGAGCCCGAGAGCTCGGTCGAGGTGGTGCCGAGCAGGTAGATGTTCTGGCCCTCGTCCTGCCATCCGGAGGGGATGCGGCGCGAGACGTCGTCGATGATGCCGAGCACACCCACGAGCGGGGTCGGGTGGATCGGCACGTCGCCGGTCTGGTTGTAGAACGAGACGTTGCCGCCGGTGACCGGGGTGCCCAGCTCGTAGCAGCCGTCGGCGAGGCCGTCGACCGTCTGACCGAACTGCCACATGACCTCGGGGTTCTCGGGAGAGCCGAAGTTCAGGCAGTCGGTGATCGCCGTGGGCACGGCACCGGTGACGGCGACGTTGCGGTACGCCTCGGCGAGGGCCAGCTGTGCGCCCGCGTACGGGTCGAGCTGGCAGTAGCGGCCGTTGGCATCGGTCGAGACCGCGAAGCCGAGGCCGGATTCCTCGTCGACGCGGATCATGCCGGCGTCGTCGGGGAAGCTCAGGGCCGTGTTGCCGAGCACGTAGTAGTCGTACTGGTTGGTGATCCAGCTCGTGTCGGCGAGGTTCGGCGAGGCGACGAGGTTCAGGAACTGCTCGCGCAGCGTCTCCGGGTCGTTCGCGCGGGGCAGGTTCTCGGCGGCATCCGCCTGCAGGGCGTCGATCCAGGTCGGGTAGGCGACCGGGCGGTCGTAGACGGGGCCGTCGACCGCGACCGTCGAGGGGTCGACGTCGACGATGCGCTCCCCCTGCCAGTCGATGATGAGGCGTCCGTCACCGGTGACCTCGCCGAGCACGGAGGTCTCGACCTCCCACTTGTTCACGACCGCGAGGAAGGCGTCGAGCTTCTCGGGCGCGACGATCGCCATCATGCGCTCCTGCGACTCCGACATGAGGATCTCCTCTGCCGTGAGCGTGGGGTCGCGCAGCAGCACGTTGTCGAGCGAGACCTTCATGCCGCTGTTGCCGTTGGCCGCGAGCTCGCTGGTCGCGCACGAGATGCCGGCGGCACCGAGGTCCTGGATCGCCTCGACGAGCTCGCCGCGGTACAGCTCGAGGCAGCACTCGATGAGCACCTTCTCGGCGAAGGGGTCGCCCACCTGCACCGCGGGGCGCTTGGTCGGACCGGTGGAGTCGAAGGAGTCGGAGGCAAGGATGCTCGCACCGCCGATGCCGTCGCCACCCGTGCGCGCGCCGAACAGGACGACCTTGTTGCCGACGCCGGTCGCGTTGGCGAGCTTGAGGTCTTCGTGACGCAGCACGCCCACCGCGAGCGCGTTCACGAGCGGGTTGGCCTGATAGACGGCGTCGAAGACCGTCTCGCCGCCGATGTTCGGCAGGCCCAGGCAGTTGCCGTAGAAGCTGATGCCGCTGGTCACGCCGTGCACGACGCGGGCGGTGTCGGGGTGGTCGACCGCACCGAAGCGCAGGGCGTCCATGACCGCGACCGGGCGGGCGCCCATCGAGATGATGTCGCGGACGATGCCGCCGACGCCGGTCGCCGCACCCTGGAAGGGCTCGATGAACGACGGGTGGTTGTGCGACTCGGCCTTGAAGGTGACGGCCCAGCCCTCGCCGACGTCGACGACGCCCGCGTTCTGGCCCATGCCCACCATCAGGCGTTCCTTCATCTCGTCGGAGACCTTCTGGCCGAAGCGACGGAGGTAGTTCTTCGACGACTTGTACGAGCAGTGCTCGCTCCACATGACGGAGTACATCGCCAGCTCGCCCGAGGTGGGGCGGCGTCCGAGGATCTCCTTGATGCGCTCGTACTCGTCGGGCTTGAGTCCGAGGGCCGCGTACGGCTGCTCCTTCTCGGGCGTCGCGATCGCGTTCTCGACGGAGTCGGGGACGTGCTGGTGGGAAGGTGCAGGGGCGGTGGTCACGCGCACTCCAAAGGAAGGGGCCGGCGGGGCAGCTTCAGTCTACCGGCGTGGCGTCTTGCGGTTTCGACGCCGGATCGTTGCCGTGGCGCACGTAGCGGTTCATCGGCCGCCTTCTACGCTGATCGTGTGCATCTGCGTCCTCTTGCTGTCGTCAGCCTCGTCGCCGTCTTCGTCATGACCGGGTGCTCCCCGGCGCCCGAGGTGTCGCCGAGCCCGTGGGCGTCGTCGACTCCGACGCCCACTCCCACCGTCGAGCCGATACTGGCACCCGTGGCCGCGTTCGATGTCACCTGTGCCGAGGTGGACAGCGTCACCACCGGCCTGCTGGGCGAATCCTTGGGAGGGGTGAGCGAGACCATGGGGCTGACGTCCTCGCCGAACTGGTACCCGGGTCCTGCGCAATACATGATGCAGAGGGCGGGAGGCATCGCCTGTTCCGCGGGCGATCCGGCGAGGTTCGATTCGCAGTCGCAGGACACCTACTGGTCGGTCGCGATGGTCCCCGATGCGCAGATGATCCTCGACGGTGCGGCGAGTCGCGGGGCGGCAGGCAACGTCGACATCGTCGTCCGGTGCTACGAAGGAGGGTGCATGTTCACGCTTCGAGACGGTGACGTTCTGCTGACGGGGGCGCTCACGGCTCCCGACCTCGTCGAAGGCGACCAGGATCGCGTGCGTGAAGCAATGGAAGGGCTGCTTGCGACCGCAGCGGGCACACTTCGAGACTTCGAATACGGTGCGAGCGAGATCGCCGCAGCCCGATGCGAGACCATGCTCACGGGGGAGGAGGTCTCCGCCCTGGTGGGCACACATGTCGAGATCGTGGAGTTCACCACGCTGGGAGTGTGGGGCATTCCTGCAGAGGTGTATTACGTGAACGGCGGAGGGCAGTACTGCATGTACGCGGAAGGCTCGGATATCTACCACGACGCCACCCTGGTCACCCTCACCACGCTCCCGTCCGGTGCCTGGGCCTTCGAAGAACTCGACGGCGGGAGCCCCGTCTCCATCGAGGGTGCAGACACCGCGCTCTCCGGTACCGACTTCTATGGGCGCTCCGTTCTCGATGTTCGCGTCGGCGCCGACTGGCTCCGCTTCACGACGTCCGAAGGTGAGGATGCATCGACGATGACGTCGATCGCAACCATGGCCGTCGAGCACCTGACCCGTGGGCGCCCCGCCCCGCAGTGATCGCGGCCTCGCCCTTCCGCTCGGCCCGGCCGCTTCCGCTCGGCCCGGCCGCTTCCGCTCGACCTGGCCGTCATGGATGGAAACGCGAAATGCGACGGCACAGCGGTGTCCGTAGATTGGTCGGAGCCGTTGCGAATGGAGTCCCCGTGTCCGAGATCCGCGTCCTGCACGCGTCCTGTATCGACGCCGTCGGCTGAGCCGGCGGGCACCCAAATCATGACCACGGACCGTTCCTCGCAACCGTCGCATCCCTTCGATGCGCGCACCCGTCTCTTCCTCGATCGGCCGCAGAGTCGCAAGTGGAGTCTGCATCCCGGTCGCATCGGGGCGTGGGTGGCGGAGATGGATTTCGGGGTCGCTCCCGAGATCGCCGAGGCACTGCATCGCGCGATCGACGACGAGAATCTCGGCTACCTCTCCCCTCCGCAGGCCGCGGAGCTGGGGGAGGCGACGGCCGAGTGGATGCAGGATGAGTACGGCTGGGCGGTCGACCCCGAGCGTGTGCATCCGGTCTCGGACGTGATGGCGGCGCTCGGTGTCGCGGTGCAGGAGTATGCGCCCGCGGGGTCGCCCGTGATCGTGCCGACTCCGGCGTACATGCCGTTCCTGACATACCTGCCGGCGATCGGGCATCCGGTGATCGAGGTCCCCGGCGTCGAGATCGACGGACGCTGGCAGCACGATCTGCAGCGCATCGACGAGGCGTTCGCTGCAGGGGCGCGGACGCTCGTGCTCTGCAACCCGCACAACCCGACCGGCACGATCGTCGGTCGGGAAGAGCTGGAGGCGATCGCGGAGATCGTCGAGCGCCACGGCGGGCGGGTGTTCGCGGATGAGATCCATGCACCGCTGCGCTACGACGGTGCGCCGTTCGTGCCCTACGCGTCGGTGTCGGCGGCGACCGCCGCGCACACAGTCACAGGCACGAGTGCCTCGAAAGCGTGGAACATCCCGGGGCTGAAGACCGCGCAGCTGATCACGTCGAACGATGCCGACCAGGAGCTGTACAAGCGGTTCGGGTTCGCGGTGCAGCATGGCGCGGCGACCCTCGGCGTGGTGGCCTCGACGGCGGCGTATCGGGCGGGAAAGCCGTGGCTGACGGAGGTGATCGCGTACCTCGACGGATCGCGGCACGAGCTCGCGCGGCTGGTGGACGAGCATCTTCCCGGGGCTGTGTATCGCGTGCCCGAGGCGACGTACATCGGGTGGATCGACACTGCCGCCTTGGGGATTCCGGGACCGCCGGCCGAGTTCTTCCGTGAGCGGGCCGGGGTCGTGCTGACCGAGGGCAGGCTGCTCGGGCGTGGCGCCGAGGGCCACGTTCGGGTGGTCTTCGCGACACCGCGTCCGATCCTCGAAGAGGCGTTCGTGGCGATGGGTGATGCCGTGCGCCGGGCTGGTCTTACGGTCTGAGCCGGGGGTGCTCGGGCGGCGCCGTGGAGGCTGTCAAGCCCCTCTGCCGTGTCGGTGGTCTCACGTAGAAAAGGATACGAGAGAAGGGATCCCGCCATGGCTGCAGGCGACATCGAGACATTCCACCGCAACGGTATCTGGTTCAACCGCATCGAAGGGGAATCGCAGACGTTGGGGAGCAGTTTCGAGAGCGAAGCCGAGGCGGTGAAGGTCGGTCGCAGTGCGGCGGTCGCACGTCAGGTCGAGCACACGGTGCGGACGGAAGAGCGCCCGTCGGCCGACTCCTCCGCCTACGATCTGCACCCGCGCGAGCTGATCGGCCGTTGACGGTGGCGTCGGACTCCGACCCTCCTGCCCGGTCTGCGCGTCGGATGCAGTTGCAGGTATGTGTCAACGGCGCCCGTGATGCGGTCGAGCACCCGTGGCTGAGCGCGGATGCCTCGGTCGTGGCCGACGACGCCGCGCGTGCGGTGGCTGCCGGGGCGCAAGAGGTGCACGTGCACCCGAAGGATGCGGCGGGTCGGGACAGTCTCGCTGCCGATGATGTCGCGCGGTGGGTGCGGGCGGTGCGTGCCGCGATTCCCGGCGTGCCGGTCGGGGCGACCACGGGGGCGTGGGCGGAGCCCGATGTCGCGCGTCGTCTCGCCGCGATCGAGTCGTGGACGGAGCTGCCCGATCACGCATCGGTCAATTGGCACGAGGCCGGCGCTGACGAGGTAGCCGCTCTGCTGCTGAAGCGTGGGATCGCGGTTGAAGCCGGACTGTGGGACGCGGCCGGTTTCGAGGTGTGGAAACGTTCGCCTGTGAGAGGTGAGTGCCTGCGGGTGCTGATCGAGCTTCCCGACGAGCCGACCGAGATGCTGCGCGAGCACGCCGAGGGGATGATCGCGCACGTCGAGCTCGAGGAGCCTGATCTGCCGATCCTGCTCCACGGCGAAGAGGGCTCGACGTGGCCGGTGTTCGACCTCGCGGCCGAGCTCGGGCTGGCCTCGCGCATCGGGTTGGAAGACACCCTGCTGCTTCCCGACGGTGCGCCCGCGCCGGGGAATACCGCGCTGGTGCGGGCGGCCGTGGCGCGGATGCGGGGAGTCTGACCGGTCCGGTGCCCGTCGTGCGCCATCCTGGGGCGATGTTCGCTGACTCGCTCCTTCCTTTCCTTCTGATGAACCTCGCGTACATCCTCATCGGGATCCTCGTCACGTGGCTGGTGATCTATTCGGCCGTGCGCGCGGCGCTGACATCGCACCGGCAGGCGATGGCGAGGGACGGGCGCTCCGGTCAGGTGTGACCGGAGGGCGTCGAGCACCGCCACCTAGACTCGCGGCATGCCCCTCTCTGACTATGTCCGGTCGATCCGCGTGCGGATCGGTCACGACCTGTTGCTGCTGCCGGGCGTGACCGCGGTGATCCGCGAGGGCGATCGTTTCCTTCTCGCACGCACGGCGGGTTCGGAGGAATGGGGTCTGATCGGTGGTGGGGTCGAGCCGGGGGAGGATCCGGACGAGGTCGGATGGTTTACGCGCGCCGAAGTCGCAGAGCTGCCGCATCCGCTCTGGGTCGACCGGATGTTGGCCGGAGCCGACTAGGGCGTGCCGTCAGAAGCGGTCTGTCGAAAGCAGGTCCGCGAGACCCTCCCGTCCCGCGGCGGTGAGCCGCACCGCGCGGGTGCTGGACGGAACCTGTTCGATCCATGCCTTCTCTTTGAACGTCGCGAGGAGCATGTCTGCGGCGAGCCCGGCCAGGTGTTCGCGTCGTTCCGTCCAGTCGAGGCACGGACGGGTGAGAGTGCGCTTCGGATGCTTCGGCAGGTCGATGCCGAGCGACGTCAGCCAGGCCCGTCCCGGCGGGGTGAGCGAGAAGTCTGACTCGATCAAGCCCTTCGCGTGCATACCGTCGGTGAGTGCGATGCCGAGTCTGCCCGCGAGGTGGCGGTAACAGGTACGTGCCTCCCTGATGGCGCGGTCACGGTGTTGGGCGTCGAGTGACGGCTTGGCAGGCCGGACGCGACCGGAGAATGCTGCGAGTGACTCGACCAGTTCAGCGGCGGGGGTCCCGGCGAGCCGGAGGTAGCGGTGCCGACCCTGCCGCATCTCCTCGACAAGCCCGGCGTCCAGCAGCCTGTCGGCGTGCTCGCTCGCTGACGACCGAGCGATGTCGGCGGTCTTGGACAGTTCAGTGAGCGTCCATGCCCTTCCATCGAGCATCAGGAGCAGCATCGACGCGCGGGCGTCGTTGGCGAAGACGGCGGCCGTCGCCGCCAGTTCCGGACTACTCGTTTCCTTCATTGCAAGAACTTTATCGCCGGCATTGTTCGGTCCAGCCCGAACCGTTCCCGCCACAGACTGGACCTCATGAACCCGACTCTGGCAATCGAACCCTCCGTGTTCTACTTCGGGACCCCCGTCGCCCTGCTCAGCACGCTGATGCCGGGAGACGAAACAGCGAACATCACTCCCATCTCCTCAACCTGGGCTCTGGATGACACCTATGTCTTGGGGTTGAGCAATTCGGGCCGGGCGATGCGCAATCTCCGCGAGAACGGTGAGCTGGTCATCAACCTGCCCGACGCCCCGCTGTGGGAGTCGATCGAGAGGATCGCCGACACCACCGGGGTTGCTGAAGTCCCGCGCCACAAGCGGGAGAAGTACAGGTATGAGCCGGACAAGTGGACGCTCGGCAGATTCACTCCGCGGCCGAGCGGGGTGGTTCTGCCCCCGCGGATCGCCGAATGCCCCGTTCAGATGGAGGCCCGGGTCACGAACATGACGCCGTTGGGTGAGGACGGAGACGCCACCATCGTCCACGCGAAGGTCCTGCGCACGCACGTGCATCAGGCGCTGACGGTGCCGGGAACCTCGCACATCGACCTGGACGCCTGGAACCCGGTGTATTACACGTTCCGGCACTACTTCTCGCAAGGCGAGAGGGTCGGGGTGAGCTTTCGCGCGGAACAGTGAATCGTTCAGTCCGGAATGTGCGACAGGTCGTGCGGATGGCCCGAGGCCCGATTCAACGTCTGCCGCCCCAGCCCGCCCAGTCGGGCCGGTCGACGATGCAGAAGCGGTTGCCTTCGGGATCTTCCATGATCACGTAGTCGGCGTCGGCCGGGCGGCCGTCCCAGTGCACCTCGCGTGCGCCCAGGTCGAGGAGCCGTCGCACTTCGGCGCTCTGGTCCTCCGCGTAGATGTCGAGGTGGATGCGCGGAGGCAGTATGCGCTCGGAGTGGTGGGCGTCGAGGGCGATGCAGGGAGCGTCGGCGTCGCGCGGCTTCAACACGACCCAGTCGTCTTCGGCCGGATCGCGTTCGACGTAGTCCAGGGCTGCCTTCCAGAACGCGGACTGCGCAGGGAGGTCCGTCACGCGGATCACGACCGACACGAGCTTCAGCATGACGTCGAGTGTAGGTGGAGGGTGCGGACGCGGCTATCGGGAGATGTCGGATACGAGAAACGCCCCGCCGTTCGGGTCGGCGGGGCGTTGATCTCGCGGGTGCGGGCTTACTGCACCGACCATCCGCCGTCGGAGGCGAGGATGGCGCCGTTGATGTTCACGGCGTCGTCCGACAGCAGGAACGTGATCGAGGCGGCAAGGTGCTCGGCGGTCGCCACGGTCGGGATGGCCTGCTGGAACGGGGCCAAACGGCCGGAGCCGTACTCCGACATGTGCGGGGGCATCGGGATGCCGGTGGCGACGCCGCCGGGGGCGACGGAGTTCACGCGGATGCCCTTCGGCCCGTACATGAAGGCTGCGGACTTCGTGACGCCGATGATGCCGTGCTTGCTGGCCGTGTAGGCGTTGCCCGAGGCGTTGCCGCGCAGGCCCGCCTCGCTCGAGACGTTGAGGATCGCACCGCGACCGGCTGCCTCCATCACAGGGATGACCGCGCGCATGAGCTTGAACGGAGCGGTCAGGTTGATCGCGATGACGCGGTCCCAGACGGCATCCGGGGTCTCGCCCGCGGGGGAGAAGTCGTCGTTGATGCCGGCGACGTTCGCGAGGCCGTCGATGCGGTCGCCCGCGGCAGCGATGACGGCGTCGATCGCGTCCTGCTTCGTGAGGTCGCCCGCGACCGTGACGATGTCCGCATCCGGCAGCTCGGCCTTGAGGGCGTCGAGCTTCTCGGCGGCGATGTCGCTGGCGATCACGCGTCCGCCTTCACGGACGATGCGCGAGGCGGTGGCCTTGCCGATACCGGACGCGGCGCCCGTCACGATCACGGTCTTGCCGGCGAAGCGGCCGGAGGTGGGCTTCTCGATCCAACCCTCGGAGGCGTCGTCTTCGGGGATCTCGCCGCCGTTGGCCGCGCGCACGAGGTCGTCCACGACCGACTGGGGAAGCTGGCCCTGGCTCATCGCGACGAGCTGCTGCAGGGGGAGTCCGAGCACGGGGGTGAGCAGCTCGGGGTCGGCGCCCGTCTTCTCGAAGAGTCCGCGGATGAGAGGTCCGCCGGTCGGGTCGTTCATCCAGTCGCCGATGGTGGAGTGTGCGGTGAGGGCCATGCTCTTTCTCCTTGTTCGGGTCCCGTGCAGGTTTCGCAACGGTGCGTCTACTTATGTTCCAGTGTACGCCTGGGTACGCTCGAAAGGTGCCCCGTCCTCGAAGTGAGAAAGCCCGCCAGTCCGTACTGGACGCGATGCGGCGTGCGCTCGCCGCAGACGGCTACGAGGCCGTGACGATCGAGGGCCTCGCCGCCGAAGCGGAGGTCTCGAAGCAGACGATCTACCGGTGGTGGCCGTCGAAGGCCGCGATCCTCGGGGAGGCGCTGCTCGAGGGGGCGCTGCCGGGAGCCGAGGTGTCGGTGCCGATGACGGCAGACCTCGGAGCGGATCTGCGGGCGTGGTTCTCGGCGATGAGTGCCGGACTGGCTCGCCCCGAGGGCGTGGCGCTGGCGCGGGCGCTGATCGAGGTGACGGCGGCCGATCCCGAGCTGGGGTTGGTGTTGAACGAGCGGCTGGCGGCGCCGATCCGTGAGTGGGTGGGCGAGCGGGTGTCGCGCGGGCGTGCCAACGGGGACGTGCGGGCGGATGTGGATGCGGCCGCGATCGCAGATCAGTTCATCGCGATGGCGTCGTACTCTGCGCTGATCGGGCAGCCGTTAAGTGCGGAGCGGGTGGAGGAGACCGTGGTGCGGTTGCTGCGGGGGATTGCGGTTGCTGGTCGCTGAGGCACTGCGTTCGTCGGCGTGTGGTCGATGAGGCGTGAGGCGCTCGCGGCCACGTGACGGGTGGCGTATGCGGCTTGACCGAACGCAGCATATCAGTAACGTCCTCATATGTATGCTTTCATTTCTCATATGGCCAAGCTTGACAGGCGAGGCCAACTATCGGCGGGCCGCTACGAGTGAATGGACCCCAGAGATGATGCAAAGAACGCGCGAACTCCTCGTGGCGATAGCCGCCACCATTGCCCTCACGATAACGATGGCTTTGCCGGCTCATGCGTCGGACAGCGACGTTGACGACGCGGAGTCTGTCGCGGCCACGATTGAGGCGGCGACCCCGACAACGACTCTGTCCCAGCCGGGGATGGTCCAGGGCGGCCAGTTGAGCACGACGGTAGGGGAGATTTCAGCGGCAGTACCGCTTTCGGCTGAAGAGAACGTCGTTGTGAGTGTGCCGATTGATGGAGGCACCCAGACGGAAAGTCGGGCGATCGAGCTACCTGACGAAATCCCCATCAGCGATGGTGTGGTGGCTGAGGATGGCACCGTCGTCTTCACTGCCGACGACAGTTCGGGTGATGCAGTTGCTGTGCAGACGCTCGCCGACGGATCGACGCGCATCCAGACCGTGTTGGGCGGTGCCGAGAGCCCACGCGAATTCGGATACCGCATGGATGGCTATCAGCCGTACCAGAGTGACACCGGTGAAGTGATCTTCTTGGACGAGACCGGCGACTACGTTCCTGTCGCCGCTCCGTGGGCGACTGACGCGAATGGTGCCGCGGTGGAAACGCGGTACGAGGTGCGAGGGGATGAGCTGTTCCAGGTTGTGACCCCGAGCGCCACAACCGCGTACCCGGTGGTGGCTGATCCGAGCTGGATCTGGAACGGCCCGATCTGGGGAATGAAGCTCACGCGTGCTGAAACCTCGCGGGTCCGGGACTACACGGCTGCGGTCGGGATGTGTGGAATCTTCGCAAAGGCGCTGCCGAAGGTGTTCCAGGCGTGCGCCGTCTTTGGCTCATACATTGTGGCTCAGGCGCATATCGCTCAGGGAGACAACCCTAAGACCTGCTTGTTCTTCACTGCTGCGCCGGTGCCAGGGGTCATCATGAGGGTGACATGCTGACGAAGGAGCGATGGCAATGATCTTGGAGATCGGCGGCGAGCTCGCTGTCTACCTCGTCATCTGTGCCCTGGGGGTCAGTATCGGTATCAGTTCCGGGATGACCCTCCCTCGAGGTCTGGGCGTAGTCGTAGCGATCGTCAACGTGGTCATCGTGGGCGGCGTTGTCGCTGTGGGATTCCAGTTCGGGTCCGAGGTGCCATGGATTGGGCCGGTCTTTGTGTTCGCGGCTCTGGTGATGAGGGTGGTGACGGGGGCAATGGAGCTGGCTCGTCTCCCTGCGTTGAGTGAGGAATCATTCGTACACCGAGCCGTGTTGGTGTTCTCCCCTCGACGAGTTCGCATCATTGACGAGAACGCGCTTGATCCCGCCGCAGGCTAGGTCGATGCCGAGGCGATGTCGTCAGCGTGCTGGGAGTATGACCGTCGCTCGCGTTCCGTCGGAGCGGTGCGTGCGGCATCGCGAAACGCGGAGCTCGCTTCTTCGTCGCGCTTGAGGCGCTGCAGGAGATCTCCCCGCACCGCTGAGTAGAGGTGGTGTCCTCCCAGCGAGCTCTCGAGAGCTTCGGTCAGCGCGAGGGCTTCGGCCGGTCGTCCGGCGTTCGCGACGGCGACCGCACGATTCAGGCGGACGAACGGCGATGCATCCACCTGCTCCAGCACGCCGTAGATGTCGGCGATGCGGGCGTGGTCGATCTCCATCCCCGGGGCGGGGCGGACGTACTCGGCCGCGACGGTGGCGCGGATGAGGTGCCGTCCGCCGTGAATGTCCGCCCGTGCCGCCTCCTCGACGGCGTCGTCGAGGAGCTGCAGCCCTTCCTCGATCTCGGAGACATTCCACAGCCCGCGATCCTGCTCGTCGAACGGGACGGACAGTCCGTCGGGTGTCGTGCGTGCCGCCCGGCGGGAGTGCTGAAGAAGAAGGAGGGAGAGAAGCCCCGTGAACTCGAGTCGGGCCGGGGAATCCGAGGGGAGCAACTGCCGGCACAGCCGGGCAAGCCGGATAGCTTCGGCGCCGGGGTCGGGCTGGAGCGTCGGATCGGAGTAGCCGATGGTGAACAGGGCGGACAGGACCTCGCAGACGCTCGCGCTTCGACTATCGAGCTGCGCGGCGTCCGGAACGCGGTACGGGATGTTGGCGTGCGCGATCTTGGCCCGAGCCCGCACGAGTCTCTTCTCCATCGTCGTGGGGGCGACGGCGAAGATCCCGGCGAGCTGTTCGATCGACACATTCAGGACGGTGCGGAGCGTCAACGCCGCGCGGGCCTCCAGGGTCAACGCGGGGTGGCAGGCGGTGAAGATCAGCTTCAGCCGCTCGTCTCCATGCGGGAATGCGTCGTCGTGGTCGTCGGCTCCCTGGGTGATGTCGACGCCTTCGTGCGGCTCGTGCTCCAGGCGTGCCACCGCCCGGCGCTCGGCATCCGCATGCCGGACGAGGTCGATCGCGCGGCGGCGGGCGACGGTCGTGACCCAGGCGGCGGGGTTCGCCGGAACCCCGCCGCCTGGCCACCGCTCGACGGCTCGCGCCAGTGCGTCTTGCACGGCGTCTTCGGCGAGAGTCCAGTCGTGGACCGTGCCGATCACGCTCGCGACCACGCGGCCGTACTCGATGGATGCCACGTGCCGAACGGCGGCCATGGCATCCGTGAGCGCACCCGGCGGCTCTTCCGGTGTGGTCACATCGTCGACCCGAGCGGCCACACGGGGCGTACTTCGACCAGGCCGAACCGGGCCATCGGGTGTGCGGCGGCGATCTCGATCGCGGCGTCGAGGTCGTCGGCGTCGATCACGTCGAACCCGGCGATCCATTCGCGGCTCTCGGTGAACGGTCCGTCGGCCACGATCCGCTCGCCGGCTCGGACGCGCACGGTCGTGGCGTCTTCGACGGGCCGCAGGCGGTCGCCCAACACGTAGGAGCCGCTGTCCTGCAGCGACGCCACCCACTCCCCGGCGTTATCCTCGGCTTCGACATAGGGCTCAGCGGTCGGGTCGGTGCAGATGAAAAGTACGTAGCGCATATGTGTTCTCCTCAAGGTCCTTCTACATCCACTTACCCAGACGACGAACGACCACCAGCGCACAGGACACGGATCCGGAAAATGATGGATCGTGTCGACGGCGCTGAACTCCGACAGGTGGGCCTCAGAAGTCGCCCTCGGCCACCTGGAAGCAGACCAGTCCGCGAGACCGCCACATCTCGACCACGCTGCGGCGATCGTCGACCACGCCGATCACGGTGAAGTGCGGCTCGATGTGGGCGTCGTAGATCTCGGCCTTGACGATGTTGTCGGCGCGCTGGTCGCCCGTGCGGCGGAGCAGGAGGCGGTCGAACGGGATCTCGTTGAACGTCAGCCAGGCCTCGGTGGCGCGACGGGCGGTCTCGTCGCGGCCCGAGACGACGATGAGCGCGTCGACGTCGGGGTGCGCGGCGAACGCTTGAGCGGCGACGACGACAGGGTGGTTCGGGGTGTCGATCGACACGTTGCGCATGTCATACGGCGAGCGGTCGCCGATGAGGGCGAGGGTGCCGTCGACGTCGAAGATCCAGGCGCGCGGGCGATCGGTGGGCATGGTGCGAGGATAGTCGGTTGTTCGGTGGTGTCGGTCGCTGGGCGACGGCTACTGCGCAGGCTCGGCCTTCGGGGCTTCCGTCCGCCCGTCCGCGAACCGCGCCTGCGCCCGATCGTGACGCTTACCCACGGGGGCGAGCTCCGTCGCCTTCGGCAGCCCCATCGGCTTCGTCGAGACGTATACGCTCTCGGCGGTGTCGACGCGGAAGGTCTCGTGCCAGACGCCCACCGCTCCCGGGGCCTTGCGGGCTGCGCGGTTGAAGGCGGTCCAGGCGGGGCGGTGCTCCTGGTTCGGGCTGGATGCGTAGGCGTAGAGCTTGTCGACGGACGACCAGTACTGCACGACGTAGGGTCCGCCCGAGCCGAAGAGCAGGTGGTAGCCGAGCATGCCCGAGTCGGGGTCGGTGCTGAGTTCGCGCAGCATCCCCGGCATGGCGAAGAAGGCCGGCATCCACAGGTCGGGGCGCCACCAGCGGTTGATCTGCATCCCGATGTGGAACACGACGAGCTCGCCCTCGTGGCGGTGGGTCATGCGGCCCGTGATGACTTTCGACATGATGACTCCTTGCTTGGATAGTGTCACTATCCATAATGGATAGCGCTACTATCGAAGTCAAGAGGTGGCCATGAGAATTTCCGAACTGTCAGCCCAGACCGGCGTGACCGTGCCGACGATCAAGTACTACCTGCGTGAGGGGCTGCTGCCCGAGGGCGAGAGGTCGTCCGCGACTCAGGCCGCGTACGGCGAGAAGCACGTGGAGCGGTTGCGGGTGATCCGGGCGCTGCTCGACGCGGGGGTGAGCATCGCCGAGACGCGGCGGGTGCTCGGGGCGCTGGACGATCCGCCGGCGAGCGCGCACGACCTTCTCGGGACGGCGCATGCCGCGATCACTCCACCGGTGGATGAGTCTTTGGATCTGACTGACGCGGAGGCGCTCGTCGCGGGGCTTGGGTGGAAGCCGGGGATGTGCGACGAGGCGGTGCTGCACGCGGTCGCGCGGGCGCTGCAGGGGCTGGAGCGCGTCGGGTTCACCGTGCCGGATGCGGCGATGGCGGAGTACCTCGCGAGTGCGCGGCGGATCGCGGATGCGGAGATCGCGGGGGTGCCGGGGGAGTCTGCGGAAGCTGCGGTGCGGTACGTGGTGTTGGGGTCGGTGCTGGTGGAGCCGTTGTTGTTGGCGTTGCGGCGGGTGGCGCAGCAGGTGAGCTCGGGGGAGAGGTTTGGGGGAGACGCCGGTAACTAGTGATCGCCCATCTTCTACGGCTGCCCTGCGGACGTGTGCCCGCGAGAAGAAGAAGAGCACAAGCGATCGCTAGACCTCAGGAGTCACCCCCTGAGCCCAGCCCGAAGAATCGGTCGAAGAAGCGTGCAAGCGCCTCGACGGCAGTCCGCTTTTTCTCGCCATGCCCGCCGTCCGCAGCGAACCGCGACACCGGCGGCAGGACCTTCGTAATTGCGGTCCCTGTCGTCCGGAGCTGGCCGTCGCGGAACGCTGCCTCGATGAAGGCGCGCGTTTCATCGGGGCGGAGCTGCTGACCGGCGATCAGTGTCTCAAGCTCGGCATCGCGTTTCGCCGCCACGAAAGCCTTCCATTGTTCGTCGACGGCGCCCGTCACGGAGACCGAGTCAACGAAGTCCTCGACAAGGTCGCGCTTGCTGCGAAGGCTCGGGCTGGCGTCGACCGCGCGGGAGATCTCGGCGCGAATCTCCTTGTCTTCGCCGTCTCCGAAGCCGGCGCGGAACTTTTCGACAAGCATCAGGATGTAGTCGACGTTGATCTCGACCTGTTTGATCAGCTCGATCTCGAACACGACGTCGTCGTTGATGAGTTCTTTGTCCGAGTCGCGGTCCTTGCGGAACTCGGCGTAGAAGTCGAGATACCAGCTGCGATAGTCCTGCGCCTGACGCTCAGTCAGTGGATCCTGGCCAGCGAAGTCATCGAACGAGGTGAGGATGTTCTGGAGTCGAAGGATCGCACCGAACAGCGCAATGAAGTCCTTCTGCGCAGACTCGCCGATGATGGGGGTGCCGAGCGGGAAGCGCTGCAGTAGGTCCGTGACCTTCGCGACGTAGTCGCCGCAGTAGTCCTGGTACGGCTTGAGGAGAACGACTCCGCGGGCATCCTTGTTGCCGAACAGTTCGAGGGCGGCGTTCGTCGCATCCTCGAGGTTCCGGAACGAGACGATGTTGCCGTAGGTCTTGACGGAGTTGAGGATGCGGTTTGTGCGCGAGTACGCCTGGATGAGGCCGTGGGACCTGAGGTTCTTGTCGACGAATAGCGTGTTGAGGGTCGTGGCGTCGAAGCCGGTCAGGAACATGTTGACGACGATGACCAGGTCGATCTCACGGTTCTTCATCCGCTGCGACAGGTCCTTGTAGTAGTTCTGAAACTTTTCGGCACTCGTGTCGTAGCTCGTCCCGAACATGGCGTTGTAGTCCTGGATGGCATCTTCCAAGAACTCACGGTTGTCGGTTGAGAGCGCATCGGTGTCGAACGCTTCATCATCGAGGATGTCCTCGTCCGGCGCGTCGTTGGCGCCGTAGGAGAAGATGACGCCAACTTTTAGGCGACGATCCGCTGTCAGATCCTGCTGCTGAATCTGGAAGTGGTTGTAGTAGCGACGGGCTGCCTCGATCGATGCGGTCGCGAAGATTGCGTTGAAGCCGCGGACGCGCTTCTTCTCGCGCAATGCCTCGGCGCGCCGACTGGTGCGGACCGACTCAGCGACGTTCGTGACGACGGAGTGTTCGTAGCTTGAAGCACGCTTGGTCTTCTGATCGAAGTGCTCAAGCGTGTACTTGACGATCTCGCTGATGCGCCGTGAGTCGAGTAGTGCCTTCTCAGTATCAATGGACGACACTTGCTTGTCGTCTGGATCGCCGATCTTGACGGTGTTGATGTAATCGATCCGGAATGGCAGGACGTTCTTGTCCGTGATCGCGTCGACGATCGTGTAGGTGTGCAGCTTGTCACCGAACGCCTGCTCGGTTGTCTTGAGCTGGGGGTTGCCACCCGTCCCGGAGTTCGCGGCGAAGATCGGCGTGCCGGTGAACCCGAAGAGGTTGTATCGCCTGAAAGCCCGGGTGATGTCGGTGTGCATGTCGCCGAACTGTGACCGGTGACACTCGTCGAAGATGATCACGACGTGACCCGAGTAGATCTCGTGGCCCTTGTTGGCGCGAATGAAGTTCGACAGCTTCTGGATTGTTGTGATGATGATGCGGGCGTTCGAGTCCTCGAGCTGCTTCTTCAGGACCGCGGTCGACGCGTTTGAGTTCGCGGCTCCCTTCTCAAAGCGGTCGTACTCGCGCATCGTCTGGTAGTCGAGATCCTTGCGGTCGACGACGAACAGAACCTTGTCGACGCTGGCGAGCTTCGAAGCCAGTTGCGCCGTCTTGAACGACGTGAGCGTCTTTCCCGACCCGGTGGTGTGCCACACGTAGCCGCCGGCCTCGACGCTACCGAGACTCTTGTAGTTGGTCGCGATGTCGATGCGCTGGAGAATCTGCTCGGTCGCGACGATCTGGTAAGGACGCATGACCAGCAGGTCGTGGTCGACGGTGAGCACGCAGTACTTCGTCAGGATGTTCAGTAGCGCGTGCTTCGCGAAGAAGGTCCTCACGAATGCGGTGAGCTCCTGAATTGGCCGGTTCTGCGCATCCGCCCACCACGACGTGAACTCGAAGCTGTTGCTTGTCTTTTTCCTGCTCCCCGACGTCTTCTTGGCCTCATCGATGTGCCGGTTGCGAGTGGTGTTGGAGTAGTACTTCGTCAGCGTGCCGTTACTGATCACGAAAAGCTGGACGTACTCGAACAGGCCGGAACCAGCCCAGAAGCTATTGCGCTGGTAGCGGTTGATCTGATTGAAGGCCTCGCGAATGTCGACGCCGCGGCGCTTGAGCTCGATGTGCACCATCGGAAGCCCGTTGACGAGCACGGTCACGTCGTAGCGGTTTGCGCAACTCGCGCCGCCATCACCCTGGTCGATCTCGTACTGGTTGATTACTTGTAGGCGGTTATTGTGAATGTTCGTCTTGTCCAGCAGCATGATGTTCTTCGTCGAACCATCGTCGCGCCTCAGGATCTGGACGTGGTCCTCCTGGACGCGAGCCGTCTTCTCCACGATTCCATCGGTCTGAGCCGCGATCTTCGCCCCGAAGAACGTCTCCCATTCGGTGTCCGAGAAGGTCATTCTGTTGAGCGTCCCCAATTGGGTGCGCAGGTTGTCAACCAACTGTGCCTTGCTGGTGATCGGGAGGTACTCGTAAGCCTGCGACTCCAGCAGACGGATCATCTCCTGCTCGAGCGCCGCCTCCGACTGGTAGGCCTCCGCCTTCGACGCATCCTGGACGTACTCGGCAACGACCGTGCTCGCCGAAGAGATCGCGATCGGATCGTATCTCGATCGCTGCTCCATCATTTTGGTCGCTCCCATCGGAACTCTTTGACGAACTTCTCGAATTCTCGTTTCAAGGCGACTCTGTACTCCTCAGAAACTTCCGCGGAATCGAGATCCGCAAACCGATCATGGCTGTACAAGTTAAGAACCCGTGTCAACACAACAGCGTCAGGTCCCGTAAGAAGCTCGCCCCACCCTCCCGAATATCCAAGGAAGTTGGCGGTTTTTTCTAGAAGCGCGCGAAACTGATTGAAGTGGCCTCGCTGGACCGTATCATCAGAAATCGCCTGATCGATCTCATCGACGATCCCAAGGTGATAACTGAAAGGCGAATCGTTCGATTGATGCTTCAGCTTCCACCCAGTCAATGGTATTCGTTGAAGAGTGTACGCTCGGTGCTTCTTAGTTCGACGGAGAGAGTTGAATAGAACATTGAAGAAGAGTGCGTGATGAGTCGTAACCAGGAAGCTCAGGTGAAGGCCTGATGCGCGCTTGATGAGATCAGCTAACGCCAGCGCGACCGAGACGATACGCACATCATCCATGGATGACACCGGATCATCAATTACAGCGATCGTTAGATGATCATAAGCCGATGTTGAGCGTAGGTCAGGGCGATCAATAAGCGTGTCTATCGCCTCGCTGAGGATTGAATAGTAGACACACCAGACGAATACACTCTCCTCCGCCCGGGATATCTTTATGCCGTCGGTCGCCCTGTCGTCACCCGTATGCACGCCAAAGCTAATCTCACCGTTAGTGATATCAATCGTGGGCTCAATTCTGCCATTCGTGAAGACCTGGAAGTTCTTGATGATCGCGCCGTCGAGCCCCTGAGTCTCGATAGTTTTCAATAAGTCTGATTCGAGATTCATCTTTAGCACGAGCCGGTCGTTATCCCAGGTGAAAACATCCTCAATATAGGAGTTGTACAACACTACGCCGTCAGGATCACGGTCCTTCAGGTGCTGAGCTAACCGAGTCTTACCAACGGTGTTTTGCGCGTAGATCAGAGTGCTACTCGCAACCGTCATGCCCTTCAAGAGTTGATCGGACAGACTCTCGATTGTTTCGTGAAGATCCATGAACTAATCGCGCTTCCTGAATGCCAACAGTTTGTCGCGGTAGTGCTCGTACTGCTTCCGGCGGGCGACGAGCTCGGCGGGGAGGCCGATGCTGACATCGTTGACGAGCGTATCGAATTCATCGAGAGCTGCGGCGATTCTCCGCTGCTCCGCCAGGTCGGGAAGCGGAACTTGCCAAGCAAAGAATGACTTGGAGGAGACCGCCGCCATCGACCCGTCCGTACGGACGCACTGCTCTCGTATACGTTCGCTGTCCGCCCGGAGGACTTGGTAGGCATAGCGGGCGTCTACGCCATCGCCGACTACGAGTGCGCGGACGTCTTGATTGACCGTCGTATCGACTTCGACGAAGCCGACAGGCAATGTGCGCCGCAAGATGTTCGAACGCATTACCACCGGGATCGACGGGGCCGGTACCACCTTGAGCGAGGTTTCCTGTATTGCACGCGCAGTGACGCGCCCCCGAATCTTGTTCGTTGACTCGTCACTGACGTCCATGGAGGCAAGCCATGGGACGTCCCCGCCCTCCCAGTACGCTGAGTTCTGCTTCGAAGGTGTCATGCCGCCAAACCAGGAACCGAGGTCGGCGAGACTCACTCTGGGCACATTCGGCTGATCGAGCATCGCCCGCCGATAGTAGGTGTATTGCACGCGCCGAGCTTTTAGCTCCGCTTCCAGCTCCGCTTCCAGCTCGGCGAATTTATCCAATATTTCCACGATCTCGCGCTGCACTTCGAGAGGTGGAACGGGGATTCGTAAGCGGTTCAGGTATGACTGCGTCATACTCGGGACTCCGCCAGCCTGGTTCTTCTCGGCGAGCCGCTGCGTAGACATGACGTAGTAGAAGAACTTGGGCACGAGCCGCACCTCGTCGATCTCGGTGTAGAAGATCGTGTCAACCGTCCAGAACGGTTCATTGATATAGAAGAGATTTCCAAGCGATCCCTTGCGCGGAATAAGAACTGAAGGCCCGTCGTGCACGGCGGTGTCAACAGTCGTCATCACGCCACCAGAACCGTATACAGGAACCGAGCCGACGCCCAGAGCCTTATAGTCGCTCCCATTGCGGATCCGCACGACCGAACCCAGTTCGACGTGATCCACACCGTTCGCACACAGCTCGCGCAATAGGTCATCGATGCGGTTCATCTCGATCCTTCCAAGTCCGCCACGATCACGTCGATCGCCGAGCGGAGCTTGGTCTGGCGTGCGACGATCCGCGCGATCTCGGCGTTCAGCTCGGTGATGTCCACGACGTCGCGCGTGTCCTCCGTCGCGACATAAGTGGAGACGGCGATGTTGTAGTTGTTGACCGCGATGTGCCCGTTGCTCACCAGCTTTGCGAAGTAGTCTTCGTTCTGGCGGAACTCGTAGGCGTGGAGGATGTTTTGCTGATTGTCCGGGAGTAGCTTGTTCTTGTTGCCGAGACGCTTGAACTCTCTCGAACCGTCAATGAAGAGCACGTCATTGGTCTTCTTGGACTTCTTGAGCACGATGATGCAGGTGGCGATGGTCGTGCCGAAGAAAAGGTCCGGGGGCAGCTGAATGACGGCATCGACGTAATTGTTATCGATGAGGTACTGACGGATCTTCTGCTCCGCGCCTCCTCGGTACAGCACGCCCGGGAACTCAACGATCGCCGCGGTGCCGTTCACGGCGAGCCAGCTGAGGATGTGCATCGTGAAGGCGAGGTCGGCTTTCGACTTCGGTGCGAGCACACCGGCCGGCGCGAAGCGCCCGTCGTTGATGAGAAGCGGATTCGCGTCGCCGTCCCACCTGATCGAGTACGGCGGATTGGACACGATCGCCTCGAACGGCTCGTCATCCCAATGGGCCGGGTCGATAAGGGTGTCGCCGTGCGCGAGGTTGAAATCCGCGTAGTTGATGTCATGCAGGAACATGTTGATGCGCGCGAGGTTGTACGTCGTCAGGTTGATCTCCTGACCGTAGAAGCCGTCGCGGACGTTCTCCTTGCCGAGCACCTTCGCGAACTTCAGCAGCAGGGAGCCGGAACCGGCAGCCGGGTCGTAGACCTTGTTTACCGAAGTCTTTCCGAGCACGGTGATGCGCGCCAGCAGTTCAGAGACTTCCTGCGGCGTGTAGTACTCGCCGCCCGACTTCCCGGCGTTGGCTGCGTACATCTGCATGAGGTACTCGTAGGCGTCGCCGAACAGGTCGATCGAGTTGTCCTGAAGATCTCCGAGCGGGAGGTCCCCGATGGCATCCAGCAGTTTGACCAGGGTCTTGTTTCGCTTGGGTACCGTCGCGCCGAGCTTGTTGCTGTTAACGTCGAGGTCGTCGAAAAGCCCCTTGACGTCGTCTTCGCTATCCGTGCCGAGAGCCGAACCCTCGATGTTCTTGAAGACCCGCTCCAGAGTTTCGTTGAGGTTCTCATCCGACGCCGCACGAGCGCGGACGTTCGCGAAGAGCTCCGACGGGACGATGTAGAAGCCTTTCTCGGCCACCGTCTCTGCGCGACCGAACTCGGCTGCAGCGTCCGGGAGCTGGGTGTAGTCAAACTCGGCGTCGCCCGCCTCGCGCTCGCCCTCATTGAGGTACGCGGTCAGGTTCTCGGAGATGAATCGGTAGAAGAGCATGCCGAGCACGTAGGACTTAAAGTCCCAGCCGTCGACAGATCCACGCAGATCATTCGCGATCCGCCAGATCGTCTTGTGAAGCTCGGCACGCTGGCCCTCTTTGGTGGTCGGTGCCATGGTGTTCATCTCCTGCGCAGGTGGCGCGATCCGTATAGTCACGCTCACAACCAAGCTATCGGTCGATGCGGACATCGGACGGGAGCGCCATAGCGGGGACCAACGTCGCGCTGAGTTTCTTGACTCGCGCCACCAACTCTCCCGGCCCCCCACCCACATCCACCGCATGCGCCACGACCGTCGTCCCCGTCTCCGCGATCTCATACCGCCGCGGCTCCACGTCCCCCGACACGTACAGCAGGTTCACTTGACGCACCCCTGCCGTCACGGCATACGCGAGCGCCTGATACACATCCGCGTTGGGCGGCGACCCGCCGCTCTCGCCCCACACCTTGTACTTCGTATCCGCGACCGCGATCACTCGCCCGTGCCGCGAGATCACGATGTCCGGACGCATCCGGATTTTTCCCTCGGTGTCCAACCGCCAATCCGACACCTGCAGATCGACATCGAATCCCTCCGGATGCAGCGTCGCCTGAAGAACCCGCCCGACGAAGTCCTCGTACACCTTCGCCACGTTGACCAAGAAGGCAGGCCCCGAGCTCGCCCCTTCGGTGTGCGCCCACGACGTCGCCTCGAGAACCCACCGGGCGAGCCGGAGCGCCGGTTGATAGTGCGCGTTCAGCCGGGACTCCGCGGGCAACACGATAGGCCCCGTCGCACGCAGATCCGACACCTCGGAGAACAGCCCCAGGAGCGGACCGAGCTTGTCGACCACCCGTCGCGGAAGCTGCTCCAGTCGCACAAGAGCGCGCAGCGCAGCCTTGAGGATCCTGTTCTCCGGAACATCCTCGGTGTAGTCGTCGTAGGTCAGCTCCACCGGCACGGGGATACCCGGCCGCACCTTGAGCTGCCGCGCGATGTCCCAGCGACCGCGGATCACTGTGCCCGTCTCCTCGACAGAGACGTATCCCTTGAGCAGTCCTCTGCCCGTCGCCTCCCCGACTGCCCGAATCAGTGCGGATGCCAGCGCGGCTGGGAGATCCTGATCGGCCTCGAAGGCAAACGACGCATCATCCACCTCGGCCTGCAAGCCTGAGTAGGAGGCCATGAAGATGAGACTTCGCAGCGGCGTCTTCGGCCGCACGATCAGACGCACGTCATCAATCGCGACCACACCGACGCGCGTCACGTCTGTGACCCGCCAGATGCCCGAATCCACCGTCGGTGAGACCCGGCAGAACCTCAGGTCTTGCAGACGCGCAGCTTGCGACGCGGTGAGCGCGACCAAGGACTCGCCCTTCTCGGCGATGTCCTCGACACGGGCCTCGATCATGACCGAGTTCATGTCTCGGTCGTTGCGTCCGTGTCCGTGGTGACGATTGTGAGCAGAGCATCCAGCCCATACTTCACATGCACGTCGACGCCCGTGCCGATGTGCCGCTCTTCGAGCAGAGGCAGGATGCTCTCCTCCCACACGGCGCGCAGGTCGTCCTCGCCCAAGTCGTCGGTCCGGAGCAGGTGGCTCGGGCCGATGCGGTCCTCGCGATCGCGGATGCTCTCGTTCAAGAGCTCGAACAGCGCGGCGACCGGCAGCGTCTGCGGATGCTGCTCCGACCACCGGCCGAGGATGCCCTTCACCGGAGCGACGTCAGGGTGGAGTTCGAAGAACGAGAATCGGCGGCGCATCGCCGAGTCGAGCAGCGCGATCGAGCGGTCGGCGGTGTTCATGGTTCCGATGATCAGCACATTCGCGGGCAGGCTGAACGACTTCCCGCCATCGTCGCCCGACCCGGCATAGAGCACGTCGATCGCATCGTCGCGATACTCGAGCAGGTAGTACAACTCGCCGAACACCTTGCTGAGGTTCGCGCGATTGATCTCGTCGATCATCAGCACGTGTGGAACATCCGGGTTCTTGCGAGCCTCGTCGGCGATCTCGCGCAGGGGTCCCCGCGCGAGGGAGAACGACAGCTGTCCTGCGGAATCTGTCACCGGCCGATAGCCGGCGAAGAAGTCCTCGTAGGTGTACGACGGGTGGAACTGGATGCGCTTCACGACGCTGCCGGGCTTGCCGAGCCGATCGGCCAGCGCGCGAGCGACATAGGTCTTGCCTGTTCCGGGAGGGCCGTAGAGGATCACCTGACCGCGACGGTGCAGGGCGCTCGTCACCTTTCCGAGCCAGGCTTCGTGCAGGTGAGTCGCGCCGGCGAGCTCTGTGAGGTCGACCTCGGCGGGGAGGAAACCGCGTGGATGCACGCTCAGGGCATCGTCGACCTCCTCATCGTCACGCAGAAGCGTGCTCTCATCCTTCTGCGCATCTGGATGCCAACGGCTGCGGAGCGGCTCGTCGTATACGGTCACCGGTTTGCCCGCCTTGAGCTGTAGGGCGATCTGGATGCGCTGCAGGTCTGAGTCAGCGTCGTCGGAGAACTCTCCGCCGATCTCGCCGATGAAGGCTTCTCGGATGAGCTGACGATGATCCGTCGAGACGATCGGACCGAAGAAGCCCGGGTGCACCAAGTACAGCAACGCATACCGCTGGGTCGGGAACGCCGTGTCGGAGCCCAACACGAGATCGCGCCACTTCACAGGATCCTCCAGCGCAGCGACCTGCGCCTCATCTGTGAGCTCGGTCCACGCCAGGAGGACATCGAGGATGACGGTGATCGCCTTGTTGACGTGTGATTGCATCCCCTGGCCGGGGTTGAAAGCACCACCGCTGAACGCCTCGTCGAAGACCTGCGGGATCTCGACCGGATGCCGCATCGCCTTCAGCATCGATTCGACCCGTTCGCGCTTCTTGGCGTGGCCGATGATCCAGCCGATCGGCAGCACCTGAAGCGTGATGACCTCGGCCATCAGGAGGCGCTGATCATCCGTGGCGTCTGCGAACTGGATCGCGAGGTTTCCCGTGAAGCCCTGCCCCTCGGTCGCTTCCGCCGAGATCCAGAGGGCGCGTACTTCGCGGATGTTCTCGCTGCTCCACACCTCACGCCCCGGAGCGAAAGCAGACATGCCTTTGCGGAGTCCCTCCTGAACGATTACATCGGCGGCCGCAAGGAGCTTTCGCTGAGCGCTGTCATTGCTGACCCAGCGCTCAGGAAGCGCTTGGTCGATCTCGTCCCGAAGTCGCGCACGTCCGAGTGAGTATCGGCGCTGTGCCTCGAGAAGAAGCGAGTCTCCCGGGTGCGCGTTTAGCGCGTCGACACCTTCCGCAGTAATCGCCCACTCGCCGATTCCGGAGGGGTTTTTGCGGAGCCACCCCGCAGCGACGAGGTCGGCGCTCGACCACCGCCAGTCGATCTCGCCTCGTGGACGATTGTGCGACTTGAGTTCTGACTCGTAAGGCGTGAGGGGAACGCGGTCAAGGCACTCCGCCCAGATGGCTGAGACCGGCAGGTAAGAACCGTCCGCCGCTTGCTCCTGCAGGATCTTCAGCGCAGCGCGGGCGCGCTCCGCACGCTTGACGTCCTTGTCCATCATTCTCCTCAGGGTCGTGGTGCGCTCACAACCCTGTGGCCACCGCAGGTTCACTGTCATGCACACCAGCCCTCAGGGCTCGGTGCGCACCAGGCTTGGACTACTTACGCGGACAGTTCCGCTTGTCGTGGCCGTGGTAGCCGCAGACGCTGCATTTGCCTGCGTTTGGCGAGATATCGCAAGAGCGCTTGTCGTGTCCCGGTTCACCGCACCACGAGCATGTTCGCGTACCACTCGCACTCATTGCTGCCTCCGCTTGGTGTTGCTCAGCCAATATGGTCAAAAGCCTAGTGGCCGCCAGGTGGCACCGCGCGGCGAGGCTGCTCCGGCGTGAGGGCCCACCATGAGAGCCCTCGCACCCATGTGTCTCTTGTCACGTGTATGGTCAGATTTCTCGCCGAACGGCGAGAACACCGTGGCTGATAGGCAGCCACACAAGTGAGAAGAGTACGGAATGAGAAAGCTCAGTACGATCGCCCAAGCTCTCGCGGACGAGATCGCAGCGCAGGATTGGTCTGATGCGCATTCGCGAGCTGACGGTGCACGCCACAACCGCGAATTAGATCGCACCCAATCGGTGCAACTAACATCCGATGAGGCCGACACCGTTCGCGTAAACGTGATGTGGGTAGTGGCTCAAGCGTTGAGCGATCACGATCCGAACTTTGATGTTCACGCATTCGCAGAGGCGGCCGGAGTTGATCCTGGCTATCGCTTGCGCAGTGACGGATCGCCGAGCGGCGCGATGACGGCCGGCATCCGACTGCGCACTGGTGAGACCTACACGCCCAAGCAATTGGCGCGATTGCTGGGATACACAGAAGAGTCTCGCCCCGGGAAGGTGGTGCGCGACTACCTTCGGGCCAAGAATCCGAAGCGGGCCAAGTACCAGCCCTGGGTCCTCAGTGAGGCGCAGGCTGCAGATGTGCTCGCTAACGTGCCTGTGAAGCGCTGATGTGAGTCGAGAGCCCCGGGAGGAACGCTGGGGGCTCTCGACCTTTCTCGCCCATCTCCTACTGCGTCTGCTTCACAAGGTGCTCATGTCGATCACCCGGCAGTGAACTCGACACACTCTTCACAGGCACGCGGAGGTGTCGCTCGTCATCCGTCGAACCGTGGCAGTGCCCCGGGTAGCGCGGCCCCGGCGACCAGAGGCGCTGCGCGTGACAGTACCCGCGCCTAGCGCGCACGAGCACACCGAGCGTGGCGCCGAGATCGCCAACGTCACTGACGGAGACGCATCTTGGGACCGAGCGCGATTCGCCTCGGTCCCACGATGCGTCTGAAGGTGGGCGTCGTATGCCGGGTGACCCAGACTCCTACGTCGACCGGGAGGCGATGGCGGTACCTGTCACAAGGATCGCGGCCATCACCAAAGTCTCACTCTTCAGTATCCGAAGGTGCCGCTGTTCAGCTCTTGCACTTCACAATCGATGGATACATCGACGGGATATCGAGTTGCAGACATTTTCCGTCTCCTACGGCGTTGGATGCGGTGGCTGCGATGACCCCGACCGCGACGGTGCTGGCAGCATAGACCGCGGCAATGATGGCGGGTGCGGCCGGACCGGCCGCAACGGAGATTGTTGCGCCGGCTCCTACGATCGCGCCGATGATGATGCCCTGGTCGCGCATGTTACGAGTCTCCGCCTTGGAGTACGTGAGCCGGACGAAGTAGCCCATCCAGTCGACCTTCGGGTCGGCAACTACGGGGAAGGCGGTGACCGCGCTGAGATCGATGGTCTGGGTAAGCGTCTGGCCGTCGAAGCTGTACGAGGTCGGGATCTTGACGCCGTTGGCATCGACCGCCCAGGGAGCGTTGATGTCGGCGATCACTGCGGTGGCCTGCGGTTCGCCCTGCTGCGTGGCCGCAGGACGAACCAGCGTGATGCCGCCGTCCGTTCGGTACTCAGCCTCGGTACCTTCGGGCACCCGGATGTCAAAGTCGTAGCTAGAAGGAGCGTCAGCGTTAGGAATCACCAGGACGGCTCGGGCCGAGGGGAGGTCGGCCGGGCGCGATGCGTCGCCGGCGTTCATGTACTGCGTAGTCACGACAGTCTTGTCCCCGAGCTCAGCGCTGGTATCCACGACGAAATCAGCGTTGCTCGGGAGACCGACAGAAAGCGATGCCCCGTCTTCGTGGGCGAACGTAATCGCCTCAGCCGATCCGGTTGGGAGCGAAACGGTGGAGTCCGCCGAGACCTCAGGGGCCTTGCGCGCTTGGTCGGCGTCGGGAGCCGCATCGATAAGTTCCTCGATCGTGCCCGGGGGGACCTCGTCAGCAGCGGCAACAGAGCCGACGCCAATCGAAAGACTCACCGTCACGATCGCACTTACGGCGATTTTCAATGATCTTTTCATCATGCAGTTCCTTATGTTAGGTACAGTCGAACCGTGGAAATCTTCTGGCTTACGCTCGTATTTCTGGCCGTTCTCAGCGTGATCATCATCGCGAAAAAGCGACGAAAGCGCTGACGAGCCGATTTATATTCCCTGGGCCGAGCCCCCTGCTCGGGGGCATGGTCAGGCTAACGTCCCCGCTATGTCGGTCATTCGGCGGACAGACGAACGTCTATTCCGAGCCTTTCCCGCGCGTGGGTCGAGTTCTGCCGTGAGTTTGCGCCATTGACGTTAGGCAGGATCCTGCTATATCAAAATATTGGGCGCGAGATCTGGCCAAAAGATACTCAGCACTCCACTTTCGCCTACAGGTGCGATGCGCGAAATGTCCTTCGGATGCCCGCGTCGACATCCAGGAGCGAGGCGCCTCGAGAACGAGGCAGACATCCGGCGTAGGCGGAGCCGTGGGGCTGCTGAGGGGGTGCTCTGGAGGGGGCGTCCTCGATTCGGCGGTAGCGAGGATGACCTGTAGCCCGGCCCACCCATTCGGAGTTCGAACAGGCGGCCGAAGAATCCGATCAGCGGATGCAAGAGCAACTGGGCTGGGCGCGTGGTCATGCGCCATGTCGGCCAGGTACAACGATGATTGACACGACGACGTGATCTGCACGAACGGCACTGAGCCGCGGAGATCACTCGCCGGTGTGGCCCTTCGGTGCGCGGCGGCGGAACGTGCGTCCGGCGAAGTCGGCGAACGATCCAGCGATCTCCTTCGCCTTGTCCACGCTCTCAGCGCCAACCCGTGCAGCAGCCTCAACGCTTTCAGCGCCGATGCGGAGCGCGGCGTCCACACCTTCTCCGCCGGCTCTGAGCAGGTCATCGCGCGTATCGGCGACCGCCGCTGACCATCGTCGCGACTCCAGCGCGTCTGCGGCAGAGCTGATGCCGAGATGACCGTGGAAGGTTCCCACGGATTCATTGACCGTGTTCCTCGACCGGACGATAGCCGGCGACTCGATCGGGTTGAAGAGCACTTTCGAGTTCGCCAGCGACGCTGCTGCGTCCATCCGGTCGATGAGCTGTCGCGTGGTTCTCGTGATCAGCTCGCCGCGGTTCGTGCGAGCTGTGCGGAGCGCGATTCGGTGACGGTCGAGTTCTTCCGGGGATGCCTGGAGGACGCGGTCGAGTTCGATGACCCCTGTCGCCTCCTGCAGGTAGAAACAGTGTGCGAGCACGGCGAGCCAATCCTGCACTTGACGGTCGACGCTCTTCGACAGATCGGCGAGTTCGTTGACGGATTGGCTCTCGAGCTTCTCCGCGAGCGCGTCGATCTGGCGCAAGGCATACGCCTGGGTGCGCGCGATCGTCATCGCCGACCCCTGCACCTTCGACCAGGTCACGTCAGAAACGCCGCCGACTTCCTTGCGGATGGTCAGTGCTTCTTCGAGCATCATGTCGACGCCGATCATGTCGGCGAGGACCGCGTCTTTCTGCGCGCGAAGCACATCGTCGACCTTCTCATCGATGACGGCGAGGTAGTCGGTGATCTCGTCCATGGCCTGCTGCATGGCGACTTGAGCCATGATCCCCGCCACGCCCGCCAGCATGGCGGGATTCGTGAGCATCGATCCCGGTGTCTTCAGAAACTGCAGGTTCTTGGCAAACTGCCCACCGGGAGCCCGAAGGGTCGCCTGGAGGTTCCCGCTCGATGAGTTCGTCACTTTGGGCAGCTTTTGCGCGGCGGCCCACGATTCCTCGGTCAGCTTCATCCAACGCCCCGAGTTGGCTGAGATCTCGGACCCTGCCTTGAGGGCGGCGGCACCTCCCCCGAACGCGGTGCCGAGACGCGGGAGTTCGAGGTCGCGTGACTTGAGACAGTGGGAGGTCAAGAACTGCTCCACGCTGGACGCTGGCCCGATCAGTGCCAGTCCATCACCATCGGTCACCAGCTCGATCTCGGAGAGATCTACGTCGTCCATGCGTGATGCCCCTTCGTGTGCGACCCGCCTGTGGGCCTCTTCAAGATCATGGCCCATGATGCGGACATCGAAGCACTGAGCCCTACCGCGTCGGGACGGGCTCGGGGCAAGCAGCGAGCCACTCGTTCGTCGTCGGCCGTTCGCGTGTTCGGGCGGCGCAGTTCGCGGTGTGCGCCTGGAGCACCCTTCTGACGGTGTGGTCATCGCGGCGAGAGGCGCCGCGCATAGAGAGGAGGTGCCACTCCTTAAGCGCATCGCGCAGACCCTCGCTCCGTCCAACACCGTCCCCGTCAACTCCAAGCTCCGCTCCTGGAGTCGGAGCGTTGCATGCCTCTGGGTCCTGGAGGGCCCCTCCATCCTCGACCGAGTCGCCAAGTTCTACGACATCGCCAGCGCTGTGGAGGCAGCTCTTCTCACGCCTGGGCATGAGACGCTCCTCAACGCCTCGGTGTGCATCCTCCTCGTGCTCATCGAGAAGTGCGTGGCGCACATCATGGACAGGGCAGCGACCCTCGCGGCGCTGGAGTCGACAGCCGAACTATGGCCTCCTCTTCCGTAGTCGGGCCGGCGAGGGTCGGAGTCGATAGCGTGGTGTCGTGCCCGCCTCGGTTACCCCGCTCCCCTTGCACCGGCTCGCACTCCTTCTCCCCGAGATCTCGGCGGAGGAGTTTGAGGCTCTCGCCCGCAGCATCGCCGAGAGTGGCCAGCAGGTCCCAGCGACCTCGTGGGTAGCGGACGACGGTGTCGAGTACCTCATCGACGGCCGTCATCGGGCTCGCGCGTGCGAACGGCTGGGCATTCCGCTGGTTGTCGAACGTCTCGAGGGTGACGAGACTGCTGCGCGAGCGTTCATCCTCGCTACCAACATCACTCGGCGGCATCTCACGCCCAGCCAACGGGCGGTTGTGGCCGCTGCTCTTGCTACCCGGCACCGCGGCGAAAGAGGCACGCGTGCCCATCTTTCAATGACGCAAGAGCAAGCAGCAAGCGCGGCGGGAGTGAGCGTCCGCCTGGTGCGTGCCGCGCGCGCGTTCGTCGATGATGCTGACCTCACACGTGCTGTTCTCGACGGCACGCTCACGGTGGCTGAGGCGACCCGTCAATCGCGTGGCGACCAGAAGCGCGATACTGCAGAGCGGTTGAGCGCAGCACGCACGTCGGCCACCGACGAGTGGCTGACTCCCATCTGGCTCATCGAACGCGTCCAACGAGCGTTGGGTGGTATCGACGGAGACGTGGCAGCTGAGCCAGGGCGAAGCATCCCCGCCCGATGGCATCTCACGGCGGAGGATGACGCTCTGTCCGTCGACTCGTGGGCGAATCCGCCTGGTCGGAGAACGGTTGATGTCGTCGCGAGCAACGGGTGCTCCCCGTCAAGGTTGTGGATGAACCCGCCGTGGGACAAGGCGCACCTCTTCGTCCGTCGGCTCCTGCGCGAAGTCGATGCCGGCCGCGTCTCGCATGCCGTCGTCTTGCTCCCGGCTCGTCTCGGAGCCGACTATGTCGCAGCGCTCACCGAGCGTGGGTACCCGCGCGTCGAGCTGACGGGTCGCCTCCGCTTCGAGCCCGGTCGTGGGGCCGCGCCGACGTCTCGCGGCGAGGCCCCGTTCTCCAGCATGCTCGTTGGAGTCGGGATAGAAGCATCGGTCATGTACGACGGGTTCCACGACGTCGGTGTCGTCGTCCAGGCCTTTCATCCCTGAGCGCGAGCCGCCGAGCGCGTCGCTCGAGCAGTCTCTCGAGGAGTGGTTCGAGGCAGAGCAAGCCCACCGTGACTGCGGCCTCGATCAGGTTCAGGATGTCTGGGGCGACGGCAAGTGCGGACAGGGCGACGTACGCATCGATGGCGCGCTCGAAGCTCTGAGCGATTGAGTGGAGACGAGCGAGCCGCGAGTACCTGTTGGTCATGCACACCTTATGCGCGGTCGCGTCGCATGACCGTGACACGGACATCGATCACGGGGCTCGCGACTCCTGTCTGCGAGCGGTCAGGTGACCGGCGCCGGGCGAGCAACCCTGGCGGGAGGGATGCGAGATATCGCTTCGCTCACGGGATGCCGCCCTACGATCGCTAGCCTCGAAGCGTTGCTGATGACGTAAGAGGAGGGCCATCAATGCAGTGGGGTTGGAATCCAGACACGATCGTGGCGATCACAACTGCGCTCGCCGCCTTCGCCGCAGCCCTCGCCGGCTACTTCGCCTGGGGTGCGTACCAGCTGGAACGACGCCGCGAGAAGCGAGTGTCGGAGAACCTCAAGCGCCAACAGGCCGAGATGGTCTCCGCATGGACCGTGGTGAAAGAGGGCGTTGACGGCGAGAGCTACATCGAGTTGAGGGTTCAGAACCTCGCGTCGGCTCCCGTCTATGAGGTGACGCTCGGAATTCAGCTCGGCGGTGCGTGCGCCTACGCGGCGAAGGTGCGCGTCGTCCCGCCGAGTGGGCGGGATCCGCTGGTGGTCAAGCTGACGGACAGAGGACTTGAGCGTTGGCACACCTGGGCGAAAGGGCCCGCCAGGAAGCTCGCGCCTTACGCGGAGTTCACGTTCTGTGACACGGCGGGGGCGTGGTGGTACCGCGATACCCGTGGATCCCTTACTGAGATCACCTCGGATGCCAAGTATCGGTACGACGAGACGAAGCCCCAGGTGCTGACCGCCTAGCGTGAGCCGCCGCTCATGCCGGCGGGACCAGGAGTCCCTGCGATCGGCGCGAGCCGCCACGGCAGTGCGACACGCCCGGCGGTCGGCCTAGATTTGCCCGATCCCCGGGATCCGCGTAACTTATTACTTGTTCGCCCCAAACGGTTGAGCGGAGGTCCTCGGACCGGCTCCCGTCAAGCAGCTAACACCTCCCGAATCCCAGACACTCACTGAGTGAACAGGATGAAGGTGCTGATCCGTTCCCACGGTCAGGCCGAGAAAAACTCGGACTTGACAACGGAAACGAGATCGGTAAGATAGAGAAGTTGCCCTTCGGGCCTGGCTGTGATGGCTGGGTCGTGGGAGCATCCGATCCTTGAGAACTCAACAGCGTGCACTTGTCAAATGCCAAATTATCCTCGTCTAGCTTCGGCTGGGTGAGAATTCCTTT
>NZ_JBIVTM010000002.1:0-768830 GCF_044756705.1 Microbacterium sp. NPDC091662
CATTCCGAACCCGGAAGCTAAGCCTCACAGCGCCGATGGTACTGCAGGGGGGACCCTGTGGGAGAGTAGGACACCGCCGGACTCCTTTTAGACAAGAAAGCCACCCAATGCTGGGTGGCTTTCTTGCGTTGTGCTCGAGAAGAGTTGAGCAAGAAGAGCCATCCTTCGTGGGGTGGCTCTTCTGCGTTAACGCGGGTGTGGTCGCGCAACTCAGCGCTTCCGTTACCCAGCGCTTCAAGGTCGCACAGCTCAGCGCTTCAAGCGTGCCTCGAGCATGGCGGCGCACTCCTGCACAGCGGCAGCGAGCAGCTCCTCATCCAGATCCGCGCGGCCCCACGTCACCGCCACCGCGGCAACCGGCCAACCGGCAGCATCGAGAACTGCGGCGCCCACACTGCGCAGCCCATCCGCGATCTCGCTGTTCTCCGTCGCATATCCCCTCGTCCGCACATGCTGGAGCAGTTCGCGCAGCTCGCGCGGCGTGCGGGGCCCGAGCCCTGTGCGATCGGGGAACGCCGAGACGTCCGGATAGAGCGCCCGCACCTGTTCCCGGGGGAGCGCCGCCAGCATCGCGCGGCCCGAAGCCGTGAGGTGGGCGGGGAGCCGCACCCCCACATCCGTCACCAGGGCGGGCCTTCGAGGTGCGCGTTCCTCGACGATGTACAGCACATCCCCACCGCTCATCACCGCCAGGTGCGCGCTCTCCCCCAACCGGTCCGAGAGCGCAGCCACCAGAGGACGGCCCCTTCGCGCCAAAGGCTGTTGGCGGGTGTAACCGCCGGCGAGCTCGAAAGCTGAGGTGCCGAGCCCCCAGCGTCTCTCCTCGCGCAGGTGCAGCACGAATCCGTGAGCGGCCAGGGTGGTGAGCAGATGGTAGACCGTGGACCGGGGCAGTTCGAGCTCACGCGCGATCGCCGACGCCGCCACGGGTGCGGGCCGTCCGGCGAGATAGCTCAGGATGCGGAGCGTGTTCTCCGCCGCAGGCACCTGCGCGGTCGGCACTTGCGCCGCAGGCACCTGCGCGGTCGGCTGCTGCGCGGTCAGTGTTTCCACCGCCGGCACCTCCACCTCCGGCACCTGAGCGCTCTTCGCGTTGTCTGGGATCACAGACACAGCATCGCACGAACGGGTGTCCCCAGCCACACGTCGGGTGTGGAATCGAACCATGACTGAACTCGCCCCCGTGCTGGTCGGAGCGGCCCCGCTGTCTCCCGCCGATGTCGTCGCCGTCGTCCGTCGCAACGCACCAGTGCAGCTCGACGCGAATGCGCTCGCGCGCGTCGCCGACGCCCGTCGCGTGATCGACGGTCTCGCGGCGGACCCGAACCCGCACTACGGCGTGTCCACCGGGTTCGGCGCTCTCGCAACCACCTTCATCGCCCCCGACCGTCGCATGCAGCTGCAGGCCAGCCTGATCCGCTCGCACGCCGCGGGCACCGGGGCCGAGGTCGAGCGCGAGGTCGTGCGCGGACTCCAGCTCCTGCGGCTGCAGACCCTCGCCTCCGGCCGCACCGGCGTGCGTCCGGTCGTCGTCGAGACCTACGCCGCGCTGCTCAACGAGGGCATCACGCCTGTCGTCCGCGAGTATGGCTCGCTCGGCTGCTCCGGCGACCTCGCACCCCTCGCACACATCGCCCTGGCCGCGATGGGCGAGGGCGACGTCCGCGACGCATCCGGCACGCTCCTCCCTGCCGCCGACGCCCTCGCCGCCGCCGGCATCGACCCGCTGACCCTTGTCGAGAAGGAGGGGCTCGCGCTCATCAACGGCACCGACGGCATGCTCGGCATGCTGGTGCTCGCCCTCCACGACCTCGAGACGCTGCTGCTCACCGCCGACCTCGCCGCGGCGATGTCGGTCGAGTCGCAGCTCGGCACCGACGCGGTGTTCGCCGCCGATCTGATGGCACTTCGTGCGCAGACGGGTCAGGCCGAGTCCGCCGCGAACCTGCGCGCCTTCCTCGGCGACTCCCCGATGGTCGCGAGCCACAAAGGACCGGACGACGGCCGCGTGCAGGATGCCTACTCGCTGCGCTGCTCGCCCCAGGTGCACGGCGCCGCCCGCGACACCCTCGCGCACGCCACGCTGATCGCCGGCCGCGAGCTCGCCAGCGTCATCGACAACCCCGTCATCACCCTCGACGGCCGCATCGAGTCGAACGGCAACTTCCACGGCGCTCCGGTCGCGGCGGTCCTCGACTTCCTCGCGATCTCGGTCGCCGATGTCGCCTCTGTCTCCGAGCGTCGTACGGATCGCGCGCTGGATCCGGCCCGCAGCCACGGCCTTCCTCCCTTCCTCGCGGACGAGGTCGGCGTCGACTCCGGTCTCATGATCGCGCAGTACGCGGCAGCGGGGATCGTCTCCGAGCTCAAGCGCCTTGCGGTGCCGGCATCAGTCGACTCGATCCCCTCTTCCGCGATGCAGGAGGATCACGTCTCGATGGGATGGGCCGCCGCCCGCAAGCTGCGCCGGGCGATCGACGGCCTCGGCCGTGTGCTCGCGATCGAGATCCTCACCGGCGCCCGCGCCCTCGACCTGCGCGCCCCGCTGCAGGCCGGACCCGCCACGGGTGCCGTGCGCGACCTGGTCCGCACCGTAGCCGACGGCCCCGGACCCGACCGCTTCCTCTCCCCGGAGATGGAAGCCGTCACCGCCCTCGTCCAGTCGGGCGACGTCGCCCGCATCGCAAAGGAGCACGCTCATGGCTGAGTCCACCGCATCCGACACCACCGCTTCCGACGTCACCGCTTCCGGCGTTCCGGTGTCCGGCGCTCCTGTCTCGGGACCTCGCGTCGTCCGCGCCGCCCGCGGCAACCAGCGCACCGCGAAGAGCTGGGGCGCCGAGGCCGCCAAGCGCATGCTGATGAACAACCTCGACCCCGAGGTCGCCGAGCACCCCGAAGACCTGGTGGTCTACGGCGGCACCGGCAAGGCCGCCCGCAGCTGGGACGCCTACGACGCGATCGTGCGCACCCTCGACGAGCTCGAGCCCGACGAGACCCTGCTGGTGCAGTCGGGCAAGCCGGTCGGTGTCTTCCGCACGCACGAGTGGGCACCGCGCGTGCTCATCGCCAACTCGAACCTGGTCGGCGACTGGGCGACCTGGCCGGAGTTCCGCAAGCTCGAAGAGCTCGGCCTCATCATGTATGGGCAGATGACCGCCGGATCCTGGATCTACATCGGCACACAGGGCATCCTGCAGGGCACCTACGAGACGTTCGCCGCCGTCGCCCGCTCGCTCGGCCGTGACTCGCTCCGTGGCACGCTGACACTCACGGGCGGAGCCGGCGGGATGGGCGGTGCCCAGCCGCTGGCCGTGACCATGAACGACGGGGTGGTGCTGATCGTCGACGTCGACGAGTCGCGTCTCATCCGTCGTGTGGAGCACGGCTACCTCGACGAGTACACGACCGACCTCGATGCGGCCGTCACCCGAGTCCTCGCTGCCAAGGATGCGGGCGAGGCCCTCTCGGTCGGCGTGGTCGGCAACGCGGCCGAGGTGTTCCCCGAGCTGCGGCGCCGCGGCGTGCCGATCGACATCGTGACCGACCAGACCAGCGCCCACGACCCGCTCGCCTACCTCCCGCTCGGCATCGCCGTGGCGGACTGGAAGGCCGAGGTCGAGCGCGACCCCGAGGAGTTCACCCGCCGCTCGCGCGAGTCGATGGCCGCGCACGTCGAGGCGATGGTGGCTTTCCAGGATGCGGGGGCCGCGGTGTTCGACTACGGCAACTCGATCCGTGCCGAAGCGCAGCTGGGCGGTTTCGCGCGCGCGTTCGAGTTCCCCGGATTCGTGCCGGCGTACATCCGCCCGCAGTTCGAGGAAGGACGCGGACCGTTCCGCTGGGCAGCGCTCTCCGGCAACCCGGAAGACATCTACAAGACCGACCGCGCGATCGCCGAGCTCTTCCCCGAAGACGCCGCCCTGCACCGCTGGCTCGAGAAGGCCGGCGAGAAGGTGCACTTCGAGGGGCTGCCCGCCCGCATCTGCTGGCTCGGCTACAAGGAGCGCCACCTCGCCGGACTCAAGTTCAACGAGATGGTCGCGTCGGGCGAGCTGTCAGCTCCGATCGTGATCGGGCGCGACCACCTCGACTCCGGATCCGTGGCATCGCCGTACCGCGAGACGGAGGCCATGAAGGACGGTTCCGACGCGATCGCCGACTGGCCGCTGTTGAACGCCCTGCTGAACACGGCCTCCGGCGCGTCGTGGGTGTCGCTGCACCACGGTGGCGGTGTCGGCATCGGCCGTTCCATCCACGCCGGTCAGGTCACGGTCGCCGACGGCACGGAACTCGCGGCCGAGAAGCTGGAGCGCGTGCTGACGAACGACCCGGGTACCGGCGTGATGCGTCACGTCGACGCCGGCTACGAGCACGCCCGCGAGGTCGCCCGCGAGCGCGGCCTCAAGGTGCCGATGCTCTGAGAGGCTCAGGACATGGCAACGCTCATCACGAACATCGCGGAACTGACCACGAATGTCGCCACCGGTGACGACATCACCGGCACCCTCACCGATGCCGCGGTGCTGATCGAGGGCGGGCGGGTCGCCTGGGTCGGCGCCGCAGCGGAGGCACCGGAAGCCGATGAGGTCGTCGACGCCGGGGGCCGCGCGGTGATCCCCGGCTTCGTCGACAGCCACAGCCATCTCGTGTTCGCGGGCGACCGCGCCGCCGAGTTCGAGGCGCGCATGGCGGGGCAGAAGTACGCCGCGGGCGGCATCCGCTCCACCGTCGCCGCCACCCGCGCCGCGAGCGATGACGAGCTGCGCGCGCGACTGCGGGGCTTCCTCGACGAGATGCTCGCGCAGGGCACCACGACCGTCGAGATCAAGAGCGGCTACGGGCTGAGCGTCGCACACGAGGAGCGCCTGGTGCGCCTGGCCGCCGAAGTGACGCCCGAGGTGACGTTCCTCGGTGCGCACGTCGTGCCAGCCGAGTATGCCGACCGCGCCGACGAGTACGTCGATCTGGTCACGGGCCCCATGCTCGACGCCTGCGCTGCGCACGCGAAGTGGATCGATGTCTTCTGCGAGACCGGCGCCTTCACCGTAGCGCAGTCGCGACGGGTGCTGGAGGCCGGCATCGCACGGGGACTCGCCCCCCGTGTGCACGCGAGCCAACTCGGTCCGGGCGAGGGCGTGCGTCTGGCCGTCGAGCTCGGCGCGGCATCCATCGACCACGGCACGTACCTGACGGATGCCGACATCGATGCGCTCGCCGGATCCGACACCGTGCTCACCCTGCTGCCGGGCGTCGAGTTCTCGACGCGGCAGCCGTATCCGGACGCACGCCGCCTGATCGACGCGGGAGTGACCGTTGCCCTGGCGTGCGACACGAACCCGGGGTCGAGCTTCACGTCGTCGATGCCGTTCTGTATCGCGGTCGCCGTGCGCGACATGGGGATGACGCCGGCCGAAGCCGTGTGGGCGGCGACCGCGGGCGGCGCGAAGGCGCTGCGTCGAGACGATGTCGGCGTGATCGCGCCCGGTGCCAGGGCCGACCTCGTGCTGCTGGACGCACCGACGCGCATCCACCTCGCCTACCGCCCGGGAGTGCCGCTCGTGCGCACCGTCTGGAAGGACGGCCGGGCGGTCGGCTGAGCCCGAAGCCCCCGCCGGCCGCCCAACCGCCGACCGCTCAGCCGATCGCCCGGCTCAGCCGATCGCCCCGCTTCAGCCCAGCGCCTGCGCGACGACCACCGCGGCTGCGGCCGACCATGCCTGCGGGCGGCAGGCCGCGGGGTAGGGAAGGGGCGCGCCACCGGGAACGCGGGCATCGCCCGCGTGCAGCTCGGGAACGCGGTACTCGAAGCCCTCCGCGAGGTCGAGCAACTGCTCGGCGACCATCCGCGCTTCCGTGTCGAGTCCGGCGCGCATCATGCCGTGCACCGCGATCGCGGTGTCATGTGCCCACACACTGCCGCCGTGATAGCTCAGCGGCCAGTAGCCGGCGGCCCCGGTCGACATCGTGCGGATGCCGTAGCCGCTCGACATGCTCGGTGCGGTCAGCAGTGCCGCACAGGCCTGCTCCTCCTCCGGATCGAGGATGCCGGTGCCGATCAGGTGTCCGATGTTGCTCGTGAGGGTGTCGACCGGGGCGCCGTGCGCATCGAGGGCGATGGCCGGGTAGCGGCCCTCGGGCGTGGTCACCCAGTACGCGGCGCGGAAGCGTGAGCGAAGATCTGCGGCCCACGTCCGGAGCTCGGCCGCGCCCGGTTCACCGAAGGTGTCGAGCAGGTCGGCACCGCGGATGGCGGCTTCGTACGCATAGCCCTGCACCTCGCTCAGGGCGATGGGCCCCTCGGCCAGGCGCCCGTCGCGCCACTGGATCGAGTCGCCCGAGTCCTTCCACCCCTGGTTCGCGAGGCCGTGGCCCGACTCATCCGCGTAGTCGATGAAGCCGCTGCCCGAGGCGTCGCCGTGCACTGTCATCCACGTGAGCGCGGCGCGAAGAGCCGGGAGCAGTGCCCGCACCTCGCGCTCGGACATCCCCTCGGCGTGGGCATCGGCGAGCAGGCAGATCCATAGCGGAGTCGCGTCGACGGTGCCGTAGTACAGCGGCGGCAGGTGCACGCCCTCGTTGGGCAGCGAGAGGGCGCCGCTGCGCAGCTCGTGCGCGATCTTGCCCGGAGCCTCGGCCGTCGACGCATCGTGCACGGTGCCCTGCAGGCGCGCCAGCACGCGCAGGGTAGAGGCCGCCATGTCGGGGTCGACCGCGAGCGCGAGTCGTGCGGCCCAGAGCGAGTCCCGACCGAACAGCGTGAAGAACCAGGGGGCTCCGGCGGCGTAGAACGCATCATCCGGGTGCGCGGGCAGCGCGAGGCGGAGTGCGGAGAGATCGGCGGTCGCCTGCTCCATCCAGCGTGCTGCGCGCGAGGCGGAGGGAACGGCCGGCTGTGGGGCCCGCGACGGCAGCGCGGCAGCGACGACGAGAGTCGGGTCGTCGAGCTCGACCATCCAGCCCACGGCGGCAGAGCCGCGCGGCGGCACCACCACATCCCAGCGCAATACCAGCGCGTTCCCGTCCTGCGTCACCGTGGCCTCGGGGGCGGTGAGCGCGAACGACGCCTCTCCCGCGCGGCAGACGGATCCGTCCCAGCTCCAGGTTGTATCAGCGGCGAGCCCGGCCTTGACCTGCTGCATCGGCGCGAAATCCGGGAGCACCCGCACGGTGAGGGTCATCGGAACTGCGGTGTCGAGATGGGACACGACCGTGATCCGCTCGGAGAAGGCACCGGCGGCGACCCGCCGGTCGCGGTCCATCCGCACCTTCGGATCGGCCGATTCGTCGTCGAGCCCGCGGAGCAGATCCGTCAGGAGCGCCTGCTGCGGCACCGGCGACGTGCATCCGATGGATTCGAGCGCGGTGCCGTCGACCGTGGTCTCGATGCTCCGGACGTGTCGCACGTCGCCGTGGTAGATGCCGTGGATCGGAGCGGTGCCCATGCGGCCGACATCGTCGGACCATGCCTGGGTCGGTGCCTCGAGCATGATCACGGCGTCGTCCAGCAGCGGCTGGAGGGGCGGGGTGGGGGTCATTCCTTGACGGCTCCTTCTGTGGAGTTCATGATGCGGCGCTGGAAGACGAAGAACATCACGGCGACGGGGATCGTCATGATGAGCGCGGCCGCCAGCTTGAGCGGGTACTGGGTGCCCTGGCTGAGTCCGCCACTGGCCAGGGATGCGACACCCTTGGTCAGGGTCGTCAGGGCGGGGTCGTTGGTCGACACGATGAAGTGGCTGAGCTCGTTCCAGGAGCCCTGGAACGACAGGATCACGATCGTCACGAGCGCCGGCGTCGCCATCGGCAGCACCACCGACCAGAACAGCCGGAACGTGCCGGCACCGTCGATGCGGGCCTGCTCCTCGACCGACTCGGGGATCGACTCGAAGAAGTTCTTCATGATGAACACCCCGGCCGCGTCGACGAGCAGCGGCAGGATCATCCCTGCATAGGAGTTGAAGATACCGAGCTGGTTGATCACGAGGAACTTGGGGATCAGCAGCACGACGGTCGGCACCGACATCACGGCGACCAGTGCGGCGAAGACGACACCGCGCCCGCGGAAGCGGAGTCGAGCCAGTGCATACCCGGCGAGCGAGTTGAAGAACACGCGGCCGGCGGTGACGAAGATCGTCACGATCGCGCTGTTCACGAACCACGAGGGGAAGTCGGAGTTGCGGAACAGGCGCTCGTACGCGGCGAATGTCCACACGTCGGGGATGAGCGTGATCCCGCTGGAGGCGGCATCCTCATCGGTCTTGAAGCTCGTCGCGACCTGGATCAGGAAGGGATAGATGTAGACGATCGCGAGGATGATCAGCAGCGCGTAGAGCGCGATCTGCCACGTCAGCTGCTTCGACGAGAGCCGCCTCATGACGAGGCTCCCTTCGACGGGGACGATGACGAGGACGCATACGCGCGGATGCGTCGCTTCGAGACCGGCCGATCACGCAGCACCCATCGCTGCAGAAGCGTGAAGATCACGATGATGATGAACAGGATGAACGCGATGGCGGCACCCTGCCCCCACTCCTGGTTCTGGAACGCGGTCTGGTACGAGAGGTAGGCCGGAGTGAGCGTGGTCTTGCTCGGTGCTCCTCTGGTGCCCGTGTAGATCTGGTCGAACACCTGCCAGCAGCCGATGAGGCCGAGGGTGAGCACGGTGAACAGGGTCGGGCGCAGCTGGGGCAGCGTGATGCGCCAGAACCGCTGCCAGCCGTTCGCGCCGTCCATCATCGCGGCTTCGTCGACGTCGGCGCCGAGGTTCTGGAGACCGGCGAGGAAGATGAGCATGAACGTGCCGGAGGTCGTGAAGATCGCCATCAGGATGTAGGCGCTCATCGCGACGGAGGGGCCGGCGAGCCACTCCCACCACGACACTCCGAGGGCCCCGCCCTGGGTGAGGGCCACGGGGCCGGCATCCACGCCGACCGTGCCGAGTGCCAGATGCAGGATGCCGCGTGGGTCGTTGAACCAGTTGGGGCCGTTGATGCCGAACCACGAGAGCACGTCGTTGACGGCGCCGCTCGAGGTGAACAGGAACATCCACAGCACGGTGATCGCGACGGTGCTGGTCACGGAGGGGAAGTAGTAGGCGGTGCGGAAGAATCCCCGCCCGCGGAGCATGGCGCGGTTGACGAGGATGGCGAGGAACAGCGCGAGCGCGGTCTGCAGCGGGACGACGAGAAGCACGTACCAGGCGTTGTTGCGCAGCGACGTGCCGAAGTCCTTGGTCGCGAGGCCGCCGTCGGTGAGGACGGCTGCGAAGTTGTCGGCGCCGACGAACGAGACCGAGCCGGAGAGGGGGCTGCCGCGACCGCCCCAGTCCGAGACGCTCACCCAGAGCGCCATGAGGACGGGGATGAGGAGGAAGACGCCGAGGATCACGATCACCGGCGCCGTGAACAGCCATCCGGCTGCCGCCTCGCCGCGGCGGAGCCCGGAGGCCCTGCCGCGGCGAGGCGCTGCCTTGATCGCCATGGCTACTTGACGACCGCTTCGAGGTTCGACTGGACGGAGTCGAGGATCGTCTTCGGGTCGGCCGTCTTGAGCGACTCGAGCTGCGAGTTGAAGTCGGCGATGACGTCGGCGGTCCCGGCCTGGTTCGGCGGGAACTGCGCGTACTCCGCGCCTGCGAGGAACGGCTCCAGCTCAGGGTTCGCCGAGGTCCAGTCCGCGGCGGCGGACTTGATCGACGGCATCGGACCGAACGCCTTCGAGAAGGCCAGCTGGCTGTCGGCGCTCGTCAGGTACTCGACGAGGTCGAGGGCGGCCTGCTGGTTCGGGCTGTCGGCAGCCATTCCCCAGCAGTTCGTGAACTGCAGCGTGCCCTTGCCGCCGGCGCCCTCGGGGAGCTCGGCGACCGTGTACTGCAGGCTGCTGTAGTCGTTCGAGAGCGCTCCGGTGATCCAGTTGCCCTCGATCACCATGGCGGCGGACTGCTTGCCCAGCGCCTCGCCGCCCCATCCGGCCCCGACATCCTTGGCGTACGCGAACGTGCCGTCGACGAGGTGCGATTTCACGTAGTCGAGGGCCTCGACGTTGGCGGTGTCATCGGCGATGACCGTGCCGTCGTCGACGAGCCCTCCGCCCGCTTGCGCCATGAAGACGCCCACGCGCTGGTACTCGGCACCGAAGGCCAGTCCGACATGGTCGGCGGTCGTGAGCTTCTGCGCCACCGCGGCGAGGTCGTCCCAGGTCTTCGGGAGGTCGGCGTCGGTGAGCCCGGCGTCGGTCCACATCTGTGTGTTGATGATGAGGGACAGCGTGGAGAAGTCCTTGGGGGCGCAGTAGAACGTGCCATCGACCGTGAAGTTCTCGACGAGCGATGGGTAGAAGTCGTCCTTGTTGGCGAGTTCGTCGCCGTAGGCCTTGAGCGATCCGTTGGCCGCGTAGCCCGAGGCCTGGTCGGCGGAGAGGTAGAACAGGTCGGCCGGGTCGCCGGCGGCGAAGCCCTGCGACAGCTCCTGGTCGAGGTTGGTCGCGGTCTGCACCTTCGCCTTGATGTCGGATTCGGCCGACCAGGCGTCGACGGCGGACTGCACAGCGGCTGTCTCGGCGTCACCGGACGAGCCGATCAGGACGGTGAGCGCGTCGTCGGAAGAGGTGAGCCCCTCGTCGTCCGCCTTCTGGTCGTCTCCGGCGAAACCGGAGCCGCAGCCGGTGAGCACGAGCGCGCTGGTGAGCAGCACCGCCCCGGTACCGAAGACTGCGCGAGTGGTGTGCCGTGTCATGGTCTCTCTCCTTTGATGAGTCACTGCGGGCGACGGCCTCGGGAGGACCGTGCGGGTTCGTCGCAGAAATTTGAACGATCAAACTCTGCGTGGAATAGGCTAAGCGGGAGTCGCGGGAAGTGTCAACCCGGGCGTGAACGAGGAGGTGCGATGGCGAAGGCGCCGACCGTCGAAGACGTCGCCGAGCGCGCGGGCGTCTCCCGGCAGACGGTCTCGAACGTGCTCAACACTCCCGACATCGTCCGCCCGGCGACCAGGGAACGCGTCATCGCGGCGATCCACGAGCTCGGCTATCGACGTCACGCGGCTGCGCGACAGCTGCGGTTGCGGCGCAGCTCGACGATCGGCATCCGCCTCGATCCGTACCTCGGCGGGATCTCCGGCGTCGTCCTCGACCGCTTCGTGCACGCGATCACCGAGCGCGCGAGCGAGCGGGGGATGCGGATGCTCGTCTATGCCGCACGCACGCGGGAAGAAGAGATCCAGAGACTGTCGGAGCTCTGGGAGGGGTCGGAGATCGATGCGGCGATCATCACCGGCACTTCGCGCGACGATCCGCGCGTGCGCAGCCTCGATCAGGACGGGCTGCCTTTCATCTCGTTCGGTCGGCCGTGGGGGGAGGACGACATCGCCGACCCGCGCCACCTCTGGGTCGATGTCGACGGCGCCGCGGGAACGCGCGCCGCGACCGAGCACGCGCTGACCCGTGGCGGCAGCGTCGCGTTCCTCGGATGGCCGACGGGATCGGGCACGGGTGACGATCGCGAGCGCGGATGGCGGGAGGCGATGGCCGCAGCCGGGGCGCGGGGCACACGGTTGACGGCGGAGGAGGGTGTTCCGTTCGCCCGCGCCTGCGTCGATGCCGCGCTTGCCGCGGGGCCGGGACCGGTGCCGGATGCGGTGGTGTGCGCCAGCGACTCGCTCGCGGTCGGTGCGCTGCTGGCGGTCGCCGCCGCGGGGCTCTCGTTGCCGGTGATCGGCTTCGACAACACGCCGACGGCAGAGGCGCTGGGCTTCTCGAGCGTCGAGCAGCGTCCGGAGGATGTGGCGACAGCGATCCTCGAACTCCTCATGGGCCCGACGGGTGAGGTCGTCGCCCCGCGCACCCTGCAGGCGGGGTCGGCGCACGCACTGATCACCCCCGAGCTCGTGGTGCGCTGAGCCGCACGCCGACCTTCTATGCCGCGCGGCGCATACGCAGCGTGAAGGCGATCCCGGCCAGTGCGATCACCACGATCCCGTAGCCCACGCACACCGCTTCGAGGCCGACGACCCCGACCAGCGCGCCCGCGATGACCACTGGCACTCCGAACGCGAGGTACGCCAACAGGTAGATCACGGCGAACGTGTCGGCGCGACGACCTCGACGCGCTCTTCCCCGGGTTGCTCGACTCGGTGCCGCGCGGCTGAGAGGCGTGCGTATGGTGGAACTGTGGAAATCATGTGGTTCACGCTGATCTTTCTCGCGGTGCTCAGTGCCATCTCCATCGTCATGAGGCGAAGGAGCCGGAAGTAGCGATCGCTCTTCCTGCGCCTCTGGGGCCGTCGATCCCACGGAGGGCGAAAAGTCAATCTTCGAGCGATTTGATTGCGCAGATGAATAACCCTCCTCCGTGAAGGTGTTGTCGTTATGCTCCCCGATTTGGTTCGGATGCTGCGCCGGGCGGATACTTCTCGCACCCGTGACCTGCCATCCGGTCCCGGGAGCCGACATGCAGACATCCTCTTCTCTCGCCCCAGGAACGACCATCGCCATCGTCGGCGCCGGCCGTCTCGGACGCGTACTCGCGCGGGTGCTGCGGGCCGCGGAGATCGAGGTGCTCGGTCCGATCGGGCGCGACGACCGGATCCCGGATGCCGACATCGTGCTCCTCTGCGTCCCGGACGCGTCGATCGCCGGGGTCGCCGTCGAGGCCCGGTCTCACGCGCGGTTCCTGGGACATGTCTCCGGCGCGACTGCGCTCGCGGATGTGGACTTCAGCCTCCATCCGCTGCAGACCTTCACCGGCACGGAGGGGGCCGAGGCGTTCCGCGACATCGGCGCCGCGATAGCCGGCCGCACCCCCGCAGCCCGCAGGGTCGGGGAAGAGCTCGCCGTCGCCCTCGGTGCGCGTCCGTTCGCGGTCGACGACATGCACCGCGCGAGCTACCACGCGGCTGCATCGTTCGCTTCGAACTTCGTCCTCACCGTGCTCGATTCCGCGGAATGCCTGGCCACGGCGGCGGGCATCCCCGACGACGAAGCGCGGGCGCTCCTGGCCCCGCTGATCCGCCGCACTGTCGAGAACTGGACGACGAGCGGCGCTGCTGCTGCTCTGACCGGACCCATCGCCCGCGGCGACGAGGCGACGGTCGCGCGCCAACGCGCCGCCGCCGCAGAGGCCGGCATCGACGACCTGTTCGACGCGCTCGCCGCAGCCACCCGTGCGATCGCCGCACGCCGCACCGCCGTCACCCCCGTCACGGCAACCGAGGAGTCGCACGCATGAGGATCCTCCGCACGATCCCCGAGGTCCGGGCGGCCGTCCGCGACGCCAGGGCCGAGAACAAGACGGTCGGCCTCGTTCCCACCATGGGCGCCTTCCACGACGGTCATCTCTCCCTCGTGCGCGCCGCACGCGATGAGTCCGATCTCGTCGTCGTCTCGCTCTTCGTCAATCCGACCCAGTTCGGCGCCGATGAAGACCTCGGTGCCTATCCGCGCGATGAGGCTCGCGATGCCGCGCTCGCCGAGGTCGAAGGCGTCGACATCCTCTTCGCTCCGGACGCGTCCGAGATCTATCCCGACGGGTTCGCGACGAACATCCACGTCGCGGGCCTCACCGACGTTCTCGATGGTGCGAGCCGCGGCGCGCACCACTTCGACGGCGTCGCCACGGTCGTCACGAAGCTGTTCGGGATCGTCCGCCCCGACACGGCCTACTTCGGGCAGAAGGATGCGCAGCAGGTGCTCGTCGTCCGTCGTGTCGTGCGTGACCTCGAACTCGATGTGCGGATCATGGCCTGCCCCATCGTGCGGGAAGCCGACGGACTCGCCATGAGCTCGCGGAACGTCTACCTCGATCCTGCCGCTCGGGAACAGGCGTCGGCGCTGAACCGCGCCCTCGACGCCGGTCTCGCGGTGCTCGAGGCGGGCGACCGTGATGCGGGCAGCATCCTCTCCGCCGCGCGCGACGTGCTCGGCGACGCGGGGATCGATCCCGAGTATCTCGAACTCCGTGACGCCGAGACGCTGCGCCCCCTCGCCCGCGTGGACCGCGACGCTCTCCTCGCCGTCGCCGCGCACGTGGGCGCCGCCCGCTTGATCGACAACCACGTCCTGCGCTTCGCCGATGCCTCGGACTCCATCGACACGAATCCCACCGATACGGAGACTCGCGCATGAGTGCTCACGCCGATTCCCGCGCCCGCGTCACCCTCGCCACCCTCGCTGCGAAGAGGTCGGCCCGTGAACCCATCGTCATGGTCACCGCCTACGACCACCCGAGCGCGCAGATCGTGGAGGCCGCGGGTGTCGATGTCGTGCTCGTGGGCGACTCCGCGGCGATGACCGTGCTCGGCTATGACAGCACGGTGCCGGTCACGATCGACGAGATGCTCATGCTGACCACGGCGGTGCGGCGCGGACTCCGGTCTCCTCTGCTCGTCGGCGACCTGCCGTTCGGATCGTACGAGGCCTCCGACGAGATCGCCATCGCGACCGCGCAGCGCTTCGTCAAAGAGGCCGGCTGCGACCTCGTCAAGATCGAACGTGGCGGCACGACCGTCGACCGGGCGCGTGCGCTCGTGCAGGCGGGCGTCCCTGTCGTCGGACATGTCGGGCTCACGCCGCAGACCGCCACCGCGCTCGGCGGATACCGCGCTCAGGGGCGCACCGCCGAGGCCGCGCTGACCGTGATCGACGACGCCCTCGCGCTGCAGGCGGCCGGGTGCTCGATGCTCGTGGTCGAGGCGGTGCCCTCCGAGGTGACCGCCGCGCTCATGCCGCTGCTCGACATCCCGGTGATCGGCATCGGCGCCGGGGCGGATGCCGATGGGCAGGTGCTCGTCTTCCACGACCTGCTCGGTCTCTACGACGGTGGGGCGGCGAAGTTCGTCAAGCGCTACGCCGATCTGCGCGCCGCCGCGATCACGGGTGTGGAGGCCTACGTGGCCGAGGTGCGCGCCGGGGTCTACCCGGCGGCGGAGCACGGGTACGGGATGCCGACGGGCGAGGCGGCGCGTCTCGTGGAACTGCTCGCCGAACGGTAGATCGCGTTGGGCCACGCGGCTGCTCGTCGTTGCGGCTCTCCTGCACAGCCTCCGTCTTCGACGAGTTGTCGACACCTCGTGCTTCCGGGGCGGGGAGTGCAGTCGTTGGCGCTCTAGCGTTGCGCGGATGAACCTCTCACAGCATGTGAACGTCACATGGGCACTTCACGTCGGGTTGTCTGTCGCCGATCGTCCTGAACTCACCCGAGTCATCCGCGTGCCACGCGACGCCCCCTCCTACTGGGTCGTGGAGGCGTACCGCCTCAGTCTCGGGCTCGAACCCGACGTCCCCGAGAGCGAGGAGGAAGCCGACCCGCCACCCCTCATCGATCTCCTGCCCTGGCGATGTCGCACGCAGCAGGTCTCGATCCCCGGCGTCGCCGAGTCAGTCGACGTGACGATCACCGGTCCGTTCGAGACCCGTATGGGCGATCCGCGGGTCAGCGTCGTCGATGCGGTCCCTGCTGACGAGGATGAGCGGGTTGCGGGGGATTGGCAGACGCGACGCCCGCCGTTCCGGGCGGAGCATGTGGAGTTCGAGCTCGCACAGCGCTTCGGCCTGGTGCAGCCGCGCCTCGACCCGTCGGTCGGGGGAGTGGTCGGCGACGCCCTGCGCGACCCCTCACCGCTGGCGTCGCTGTGCGAGTCGTTGAGTCCGGTGCGTCGGCTGGCTCTTCTCGCGCACCTCGAAGACACAGGGCTGATCGACGCCGCACCGCCCGATTCGGTGACGGGTGATTCGGTGACGGCTGACTCGACGACGGTGGAGACCGTGGCGGAGGGGCTGCGGGCGCTGGTGGCGCAGATCGGTGCCGATGGCGTCGAGCAGGATCCGGCGGACGGATGGCTGCCCCGCGCGGTCGCAGCCCGCGCCGTCGAGGTCCTCGGGTGGCCGGACGCGGCGCCTCCCGGCCGGCCTGACCCCGCGGAGGCTCTGGTGCTGCTCGCACGTCGCACGAAGGCGGTCCGCCGATTTCGCGGGCGCGTCGTGGTCACTCACCGCGGGCAGGCACTGGCGAAGGGCGAGCGGGGTGCATTCGCGCGGATCGTCGAGGCCGTCCGCGCGATCGGAAGAGAGGGGATGTTCCCCAGCGGGCAGCCGCGCACGGTGACCCTGGCGCTGCTGGCCGTCGCCGATGGCTCGGTCGCGACGTTCGATGAGCTTCCCGAGTTCATCGAACGCGGTGAGGCGGCCGTGGCGGAGGGGCGACGAGGCGGAGCTTGGGGTTTCGAATGGTCGCTGCGATCGCGTCAGGAGGATGGTGCGGACCGCCGTTTCGGTCACCGAGACGCGGCGGGGCGGGTGATCGAGATCCTGTGCCCACTCTCGTCGCCGGGAGCGTTCGGCTCGATCACTCCAGCGATGCGCGCCGTCGCACGAGCGGCTGTGCGTTGACTCCGCTGGTGGCGGGCAGGGCTGGCGGCGTCAGTGGCGCCGCACGAGTGCTCGTATCCGTCGGACCGTGCGCCCGGCGAAGTCCTTCGCGCGACCACCCGGCCATTCACGGCGAAGCTCGACCGTGCCGTCGTCCGCAGCCACAAGCGTGCAGCTTCGGCCGGCGAGCAGCGGTGACCTTCCCGCGCGCGCGAGAACCGCCGGGGCGGCGACGAGCGGAGTCTCGAAGGTCCAGCCCATTCGCCGGATCTTCACGGTCAGAGCGCCTCCACGCGACTCGTCGTCCGGGCCGAACACCTTCACAGGGTCGATCGATATGCGGGCGGCGTCGAGGTCGCGGGGCTGCCGACCTCCGACACGGCGCTCGGCACCGGTCTCGCCGTCGGTGAGGAAGAGGTCGAGTCGATCGTTGCGAAGCTCGCGGTCGGCGACGAGAACGGTCTCCGGAAGACCGTCGATCGTCGAGACGGGGAGCGAGATCAGGCGCGTCACCTTCTTCTTCTTCTTGGAGACGGGTGCCTGGGCATCCGAACCCGAGGATTCCGCAGCCGGGGCCTCGGCGACAGTGGATTCGAAGACGAAGGCATCGCGCCCATCCCTCGTGAGGGTCACGCGGAGCGTCAGGTGCAGGCCGCCGCCGCGAGACCAGCGCGCCTCGGTCACCACGGCACGGCACGTGATGTCGGCCTCGAAGTGCGCGAGTGCCAGCAGGTCTTCGCGACGATCCGCCCGGAGCAGCGCCGCGCGGATCCGGTGCGGGAAGCCGAGTCCGGCATCGACGCCCGGTCCGAACGTCTTCTGCACCAGAGGGGTGACGACGTCGAGCAGGCGGTCGCGGTATTCATCGGGATACCGGACCATCTGTCGCCCGGAGAGCCGCTTCAGGATCTTGCCGCGGAACCAGTGCCGCAGAAGCCGGTCGCGCAGCTTTCCCGGTTCGGTGTGCGCCTCGACGAGGTCGAGCACCGTCTCGAGATGGGGGAAGTACGATTCCGGGTCGATGCGCGAAGAACTCGCGCTGCCCGGCTCTTTGACCCAGGCGTAGCAGGGTTCGCTCGCGAGGATCGAGATCGTCGACGCGGCGAAGTACGCCTGCATCACGAACAGATGATCCTCGAGGCGTACTTTTCCCTCGGGGAAGCGGATGCCGTTGCTCCGCAGGAAGGAGGTGCGGAACATCTTGTGAGGGGTGAGCATCTCCAGAAGCGGGTCGGTTCCGAGGACCGCGTTGGGGACGTCGTGGCTGAAGATGCGGCTCGGCAGACGACGGCCGATGCCCACTTCCTTGCCCACGATCACATCGGACGAGTGCTGGTCGGCATATTCGCACAGCTTCTCGAGCGCACCGTCGAACAGGTAGTCGTCCTGGTCGACGAACTGCACGTACGTTCCGCGAGCAGCGTCGACGCCATGGTTGCGGGGCATGCCGGGCCAGCCGGAGTGCTCGAGCGACAGCACCCGCACGTGCGGGCGGTCGCGGGCGATGGCGGCCAACCGTGCGCCGGTAGGCTCACCGGATCCGTCGTCGCAGAGGAGAACCTCGAACGAGGAGGTGCCCAGAGTCTGTCGATCGAGCGACGCGATGAGGTCGTCGAACGAGGGCCCTGGTCGGTACACCGGGACGATCACACTCACACGGATGCTGTCCGTGGATGCCTTGCTCGTCTCCGGCCGATCACTCTGTGACAAACGTCCCACTCCCCCAAGTCGACAATCCCCCGAGCTAAACACGACTTCCTGTGTGCGTCACCGGGCTTGCGCGACGGCCGGGCGTGTGCGCGGTTCGCGCACACGGCGCACGACGATCGGAAGCCGCGCGGCCCGGCGAAGTGCCTGAGCGGACGAGGGGACCGATCGGAGAAGCCTGCGGGAATCTCAGGAGGCGATGCTCTGCGCGCGCGAGTCGCCGGCACGCGAACCGACTTCGGCCCACACAGCATCCAGGGAGATGCCCAGCACGTCGGACACGGCCGCGATCGTCGAGAAGGCGGGGGTGGCCACGCGGCCGGATTCGATCTTCCGCAGCGTCTCGGGAGAGATGCCGGCATCGAGCGCCACGCTCAGCATCGACCGCTCACCGCGGGCTCGGCGCAGCAGCGCTCCCAGGCGCTCGCCGCGTTCGACGTCGGCCGGGCTCAGAGGCATGCGGACCATCATGATGCCCATTGTAATCCCGGGATAGTATTACCGGGATAGTTATTGGAAACCCGGAGGGAACCCCATGATCGAGATCCTGAACGCCGAGGAGCTCGTCCGCGCCAGGGCTGCCGGCGCGCTCGTCGGCGACATCCTGCAGGCGCTGAAGACCCGCGCCGCGGTCGGCGTGAACCTGCTCGACCTCGACCGATGGGCCCGCGAGATGATCGAGGATGCCGGGGCTGAATCCTGCTACGTCGACTATGCGCCGTCATTCGGGCGGGGGTCCTTCGGGCACTATGTCTGCACGGCAGTGAATGACGCCGTGCTGCACGGCATGCCCCACGACTATCGACTCGTCGATGGCGACCTGCTCACGCTCGACCTGGCGGTCACTCTGCGTGGAGTCTCCGCCGATGCCGCCATCAGCTTCGTCGTCGGCGAGAATCCCGCGGCAGAAGACCTCGCGCTGATCGCGACGACCGAGCGCGCGCTCGCCGCGGCCATCGCCGCCGCCCGCCCGGGTGCGCGCATCGGCGACCTCTCACATGCCATCGGCTCGGTCCTGAGTGCCGACGGTTATCCGATCAACCTCGAGTTCGGGGGTCACGGCATCGGCTCCACCATGCATCAGGACCCGCACGTCGCGAACGATGGGCGACCGGGCAGGGGCTACAAACTCCGCCCCGGCCTGCTGCTCGCCCTCGAGCCCTGGGTCATGGTGGACACCGACGAACTCCGCACGGATGCGGACGGGTGGACACTGCGCAGCGCGACCGGATGCCGTACGGCCCACAGCGAGCACACGATCGCGATCACCGAGCACGGCGCTGAGATCCTCACCCTCCCGTCGCGCTGAATGCTTCCGGCACGCAGAGCACTCCCGTCGCGCTGACCCGGTCCGGACCCCTACAGTGAATCCCATGCGCGACGCGGCGTCTCTCGAGTGGACTCAGGTCGACCTCACCAGCCGCCGTGGCGCATGGGGTCAGCGCATCACGGCGGGCCTGCTGGTCGCGTCGGGTGTGATCGGCTTCGCGGTGAGCTTCCCCGCGCTGTCTGCGCGGTGGTGGGAGCTTGCTCTCCTCGGCTTCGGGTGTCTGCTCATGGTGCTGCTGGGCATCGGACTCTGGATCAACGCGAGCGTGAATGCGGACGAGACCGTCACGCTGAAGGAGGCGGGGGTCCGCGTCGCCCTGCCGGTGGTCGCGGCCTTCGAGACGACCGACGAGGCCGTCCGGTACCAGCTGCAGCTGCGTCTCCCCGAGCCCGCCGATGTCGGCCGCGAGTACCTGGTGCACGCGTGCGGCGACAGTCGATGCATCGCCGCAGGGCGTGCAGCGCCGAACGCCGAGCTGCCGGTGCTGCTTGATGCGAAGGCGAAGAAGTGGGGCGTCATCCACGGGGCCGACGCATCGGAAACTCTCACCCCACCTTCAGGGTGAACGATATATCGTTGAGTATCGTTCACCCCAGCAGGAGGTCATCATGAACAACGCATTCCCCTCCAACCCGTTCGGCGGCAACAGCGGCTCCGGGAGCAACGGCGGACCCGGAGGACTCTTCGGCGGATCCGGCTTCGGCACGGGCCCTGGCGGCCCGGCGTCCGCGATCTTCGAAGCCATGGACCAGCTCCGCAAGTCGTTCGAGTCCCGCCCCTCCGGCGGCTCGCGCATGGCCCGCGGCGATGTCCGCACGGCGGTGCTCTCCCTGCTCGGCGAGAAGCCGATGCACGGGTATCAGATCATCAACGAGATCGCCGAGCGCAGCGGCGGCACCTGGAAGCCGAGCGCCGGCTCCGTGTACCCGACACTGCAGCTGCTCGCCGACGAAGGACTCATCGAGGCCGAGGAGCAGAACGGTCGCAAGACCTACTCGCTCACCGAGGCCGGCCGGGCGATCGCCGACGAGAACTCCGAGACCCCCGCTCCGTGGGAGTCGTCGTCCGGCAAGGACGGCCACCGCGACAGCGCCCGCTTCAACGCTCTGCCCAAGGCCGGCGTCGATCTCGCCGCCGCGGCAGCGCAGGTCGGTCGCAGCGGTTCGGCCGAGCAGGTGCAGCAGACGATCGAGGTCCTCGACGAGGCCCGCCGTAGGCTGTACTCGATCCTCGCGCAGGACTGACCGCGCAGTGCGGCATCAAGTGGGGACCCGCGAAGGAGCCACGCGATGACGGATGCTGCGGCACAGGGCGTTCACCGCGCCAGGTACCGCCGCATCCTGTCGTTCGCCGGCCGGGAATTCCTGAAGATCTGGTGGTTCGAACTCGTCCTTCCGCGATTCGGGATGAGCAGGATCGCGGAGCGCACACGCGGCCAGCGGATGCAGACGTTCGCGCGTCGCTTCCATGCTCTCGCGGTCGAGCTCGGCGGACTCATGATCAAGGTGGGACAGTTCATGTCGTCGCGCCTCGATGTGCTGCCGCCGGAGATCACGAAAGAGCTCGAAGGTCTGCAGGACGAGGTCCCTCCGGTCCCCACGCCCGCGATCCGTGCGCTCGCCGAAGCCGAGCTGGGCATCCCGCTCGAGCGCGCCTACGCCTGGTTCGATGAGACTCCGGTCGCCGCGGCATCCCTCGGGCAGGTGCACCGCGCCAGGCTCTCCGACCTCGACGCCGCCGACACCGGCCTGGACGAGGTCGTCGTCAAGGTGCAGCGCCCCGGCATCGACGAGATCGTGGCGGTCGACCTCGCGGCCCTTCGCCGGGTCGCCCGCTGGCTGACGCGTGTGCGCATCGTCGCCGACCGGGTGGATGCGCCCGCGCTCGTCGAGGAGTTCGCCGCGACCAGCCTCGAGGAGATCGACTACCTGCACGAAGCCGCGAGCGCCGAGAGGTTCCGCGAGAACTTCGCCGACGACCCGCGCGTCGACACTCCGGAGATCGTCTGGGAGCGCTCGACGCGTCGGGTGCTCACGCTCTCCGACGTCACGGCCATCAAGATCAACGACACCGATGCCCTCCGCGCGGCCGGTATCGATCCGTCCGAGGTCGCCGCCGTGTTCGCCGAGGTCATGTTCGACCAGGTGTTCACCCACAGCTTCGTGCACGCCGACCCGCACCCCGGCAACATCTTCGTCACGCCGGTTCCCTCGACCCCAGGAGAGCCGGGGCGGGGGTTCCGCCTCACCTTCATCGACTTCGGCATGATGGCCGAGATCCCCGCGAGCCTCCGCGACGGATTGCGCACACTCCTGATCGCGGTCGCCGGTCGCGACAGTCGGGGCCTTGTCGCTGCGGCGCAGGAGATCGGGGTGCTGCTGCCCTCGGCCGACACCAACGAGCTCGAACGCGCCCTGACCACGTTGTTCGCCCGGTTCGGCGGCATGGGCTTCGCCGAGCTGAGCAAGGTCGACCCGCGCGAGTTCCGCGACTTCGCGGAGGAGTTCGGCGACATGGTGCGCTCGCTTCCGCTGCAGTTGCCCGAGAACATGCTGCTGCTCATCCGGGCCGTCTCGCTGACGTCGGGCATGTGCAGTGGACTCGACCCCGCGTTCAACGTGTGGGACGCCGCCGAACCCTATGCCGGGCGTCTGCTGCGCGACGAGAGCGGCAACATCGTGCAGGCTTTCGCGAGCCAGGCGATGGGCACCATGAGCACGACCTGGAATCTGCCAGGACGCATCGACAGGATCATCACCCGCATCGACGACGGCAACGTCTCGTTCGACACCTCGCGGCTGGAGCGTCGCCTCGACCGGCTCGAGGGCATCGCCCGCCGCATCGCCTCGGGGGTGCTGTTCGCGGCACTGCTCATCGGAGGTGCGTTGCTGGTCCCGTCTGTGGCGCCGTTGGGCATCACGCTGATCTGCGTGTCGGTGCTCCCGCTGCTGCACTCCCTGTTCGCAGGGTTCGGCCGCCGCGGTCCGCGCTAACCAGCGAGCGGCTCGGGCGCTGTTCGGGAGGACAGGCGATCACGCCGGATCAGGCGCCTTTCGGGCGAATCGGCCTGATTCGACGTGATCGCCTGATCTCCCGCGCTGCAGTCCGCCACGCCCGAGGCCGAGCCGCCTCACGTTCGAGCACCACGGTCGGACGCCTCCCGTGACAGGATGGGATGCCATGGAGACCCCTGACGAGAAGCCCGACGAACGCTCCGCAGGACACAATCCTCCGCGCCCCCGCACAGATGCCGTCGGCACGGGAGCGAACCGCCTCCCGACGAAGGCCACCGAGACCGCGCGAAAGATCGTCCGCGACATCGCCGCCGTCCCCCCGCGCAGCGTGCACCCGGCGCTCGTGCCCGGCGTCTCGGTCGAAGAGACCGGGCGCACGTACCGCACCGACCCGCTCGTGTTCGGCGTCGCGGTCGCCCTCACCCTCGCCTTCATCGCGTGGGGAGTGTTCGCGGGAGACAACCTGGCCGGCACGACTCGCACGGTGCTCGACTGGGTGGTGGAGTACTTCGGCTTCTTCTTCACGACCATCGCCACGGTCATCCTCGTCTTCATGCTGTTCGTCGGCTTCAGCCGCTACGGGCGCATCCCGCTCGGTCGTGATGACGAAGAGCCCGAGTTCTCGATGTTCTCGTGGATCTCGATGCTGTTCGCCGCCGGCATGGGCATCGGCCTGGTGTTCTGGGGCGCTGCCGAGCCGCTGAACTTCTTCGAGAACCCACCTCCCGGCACCGTCGAGGCGAACACCCTCGACGCGATGCACACGGCGCAGACGCAGGTGCTCTATCACTGGGGTCCGCAGGCGTGGGCGTTCTACGCGCTCGTGGGTGGTGCCATCGCGTACGGGGCCTTCCGTCGCGGTCGCACCCCGCTCATCTCCTCGATCTTCGCGCCGCTGCTCGGCGAGGGCCGCACGACCGGCCCCCTCGGCCGCACGATCGACATCTTCTCGATCATCGTGACGCTGTTCGGCACCGCCGCATCGCTCGGCCTCGGCGCCCTGCAGATCGGGCACGGCGTCGAGATCGTCAGCGGTGCGGGCCCGCTCGGCAACGGCGTGCTGATCGCCGCCATCGCCGTGCTCACCGCCTGCTTCATCGCCTCCGCTGTGTCTGGCGTCTCGAAGGGCATCCGCGCGCTGTCGAACATCAACGCCGTCGTCGCGCTGCTGCTGGCGTTCTTCGTCTTCTTCGTCGGACCGACCCTCCTCATCCTGAACGTGATCCCCTCGGTCGCCGTGCAGTTCATCGGTGATCTTCCGCAGATGATCGGCCGCTCCGCTTCGCAGGGCGAAGCCGCGCAGACGTTCCTGTCGAGCTGGACGATCTTCTACTGGGCCTGGTGGATCTCCTGGTCGCCGTTCGTCGGCATGTTCATCGCCAAGATCTCGCGCGGCCGCACCCTGCGTCAGTTCGTGTCGGTCGTCATCGTCGTCCCGTCCGCCATCTCGTTGGTCTGGTTCGCGATCTTCGGCACCACGGCGATCCAGCAGCAGATGAGCGGAGCGAACCTCACGGTCGATCCTCCGGAGGAAGTGCTGTTCGGTGTGCTGGAGAACCTGCCGTTCTCGCTGATCACCAGCATCGTGCTCATCCTGCTGATCGCGATCTTCTTCGTCACCGGTGCGGATTCCGCCTCGCTCGTGATGGGCACCCTGTCGCAGCAGGGGCGTCCGGAGCCGGCGCGCTGGGTCGCGGTGGTCTGGGGTGTGCTGGTCGGCGTGATCGCCGCCGTGCTGCTCGTCACGGGTGAAGAGGGCAGCGGCTTGAAGTCTCTGCAGAACGTGACCATCATCGCCGCGCTGCCGTTCGCGATCATCATGGCGTTCATGATGGTCGCGTTCATGAAGGACCTGCGGCGCGACCCGCTGATCCTGCGTGAGCGTTACGCCCGCGCCGCCGTGCGGCACAGCGTCATGGCGGGGCTCGAGGAGTACGGTGACGACTTCGCGTTGGTGCCGGTCGAGTACGACCATTCCGAGGACGATCTCGACTGGATCGACGAGTCGACCGTCGATGACTCGCTCGCCGAGGTGTACGAGGCCGCGACCGAGGCGATCGACATCATCCCGCCGGCCGAGGTGGATGCGGTCGTCGACGCGGCGCTGGAGGACGGACCGGTCTCTCCCGATGCCGCGGACGCTCCGGATCAGCCGCGCGCGGACTGACCCGGGAGGGGCGCGGAGATCAGGCGATCACGCCGGATCAGGCACCTTCTGCGGAGATCGGCCGGAATCGGCGGGTTCGCCTGATGCGGCGGCGTCTGCCTGCTCTGCCTTCGCCTCTTCGGCAGCGGCCGTGATGCGCGCGGCCATGCCGGCGAAGATCGCTCCGTGGAACGGCAGGACGGCGAGCCAGTACAGGCGCCCGGTCAGGCCGCGGGGAAAGAAGATCGCGCGCTGCTCATAGCGGGCGCCACCGCGGTGTGACGCGTCGTCGGGAACGGCGCGCAACTCCAGCCACGCCTCGCCCGGCACCTTCATCTCGGCGCGGAGGCGCAGGAGCGATCCGGCGTCCGTCGACTCGACCGCTTCGACGCGCCAGAAGTCGATCGCGTCGCCCACGCGGGCGGCGGTGCGGCTGCGGCGGCCGCGGTTGAGGCCGACGCCACCGACGATGCGGTCCATCCATCCGCGCACCGCCCACAGCAGTGGCGAGGAGTACCAGCCGTTCTCACCTCCGATGCCGAGGATCACGCGCCACAGCTCCGCCGGCGAGGCGGCCGTCGCGACGGAACGGGAGTCGGTGAACACCGTGCGACCAGCCCATTCCGGGTCGCTCGGCAGCGGATCGCTGGGCGCACCGGAGACCTCGGAATCCTGCCAGCTCGTCTCGATGGAGTCGCCGCGCACTCGACCGAGCGCCAGGTCGACCGCGCGTCGGTACGGAGTCAGGCCGCCTTCGGGGCGGGGGATGAGCTCGTCGACCTCGTGGTCCTTCATGATGCACTCGTTCTGCAGCGACGCGACGAGCGGGCGGGCGATCGACCGCGGCACCGGGGTCACCAGGTTCACCCAGTGCGAGGCGAGTCCGGGAGTCAACACCGGGAGGGCAGCGATCGCGCGCTGGCGGAGCCCGGCTTCGACCGCGTAGCCGTTCATCATCTGGCCGTAGCGCAGCACATCGGGGCCGCCGATGTCGACGGCGCGGTTCACGTCGGGGCCCACCCGCGCCGCCCCGAGCAGATAGTGCAGCACGTCGCGCACGGCGATGGGCTGGATGCGGTTGCGCACCCACTTCGGCGCAGGCATGTAGGGCAGCACGTCGGTGAGATGACGGATCATCTCGAACGAGGCCGAACCCGATCCGATCACGACGCCCGCTTGCAGCACGAGGGTCGGCACGCCGGATCGCAGGAAGATCTCGCCCACGTGCACGCGCGAGCGCAGGTGCGGTGAGAGCTTCGCGTCGTCGGGATGCAGTCCACCGAGGTAGACGATCCGACGTGCTCCTGCGTGGGCTGCGGCCGCGGCGACCGTCGTCGCCGCGCGCTCGTCGCTCTCCTCGAAACCCTTGCCCGCCGACATCGAGTGGATCAGGTAGGACACGATGTCGACGTCGTCCATGGCCGAGGCGACGGCATCCGCGTCATCCGCCGAGCCCTCGACGATCTCGCATTCGGGGCCCCAGGGGAACGAGGCCGCACGCGTCGCATCCCGCGCCAGGACCCGCACCCGGTATCCGGCGTTCAGCAGCCGCGGGGTCAACCGCCCGCCGATGTATCCGGTCGCGCCGAGCACGAGCGCGCGGGGCGCGGAACCGTCGTCGCGAGGGACGGCACGCAGCGTCGCTTCGCGGCCGGTGGGCTGGGTGAGTTCGGACATGCCACGAGCGTAGGCCGGGCGACGGGTCCGAGGAACGGGGTTGCGGGGCATGGCGACGGTCGGTAAGAGGGGCGCGCGGTGGCTCACGGGGTACCGGCAGGATTCGTCGGGCCGGACGGCGGATCCGTGTCGGCGCCGACCCTCGAAGCATCGTACGATCGTAGACATGGCTTCAATCGAATCGATTCGACGACCGGCGCCGGATCAGGCGTCCCGACGCGCGCGCATCGCCGTCTCTGCGCTCTTCCTGACGAACGGGGCCCTGTTCGCGAACATCCTGCCGCGCTATCCCGAGATCAAGTCCGCGCTCGGGCTGGACAACCTGGGCTACGGTTTCGCGATCGCCGCCTTCCCCGCCGGCGCGATCGCCGCTGGGCTCCTCGCGGCCGTGCTGATCCGGCGATTCGGGTCGGCGCGCATCGCCGTCATCGGCACCGTGTTGACGAGCCTGGGGCTTCTGTCGGCCGCACTCGCGCCGTCGGGCGTGCTGTTCGCCGTCGCGCTGTTCCTCGGCGGAGCATCCGACGCCATCACCGACGTCGCGCAGAACGCCCACGGCCTGCGGGTGCAACGCCGTTACGGGCGTTCGATCATCAACGGCTTCCACGCGATCTGGTCGATCGGTGCCGTGCTGGGGGGCGCGATGGCCGCCGTCGCGATCGCGCTGCAGCTGCCGCTCGGTGTGCATCTGGGCATCTCCACGGCCGTCTTCGCCGCCGTCGCTCTCGTCGCCCTGCGGTTCTGCCTCCCCGGCCGCGACGACGAGGTCGACGAGGAGGCGACCGCGGAACCCGCCGAGCTCGCCGGAGCGCTGCGTCGGGGCGTGACCCCGCGCACGGTGATCGCGATCATCGCGCTGACCCTCATCGCGATGGCGGGCGCCGTCGCCGAGGATGCGGGCAACTCGTGGGCGACCCTGTACCTCGCCGATTCGCTCGGGGCTGCGGCCGCGATCGCCCCGCTCGGCTTCATCGCCCTGGTCGGCGCTCAGTTCGTCGGCCGGATCATCGGAGATCCACTCACCGACCGCTTCGGGCAGCGCTGGGTCGCGAGAGTCGGCGGCATCATCGCCGCGACCGGGATGACCCTCGCGCTCGCGTTCCCGTCCGTGCCCGGCACGATCCTGGGGTTCGCGGCCGTGGGCTTCGGCATCGCCACCCTGATTCCCGCGGCCATGCATGCCGCCGATGAGCTGCCGGGGCTGCGGGCCGGCGTCGGGCTCACGATCGTGTCATGGCTGCTGCGTCTCGGCTTCCTGCTGTCGCCGCCGTTCGTGGGGTACATCGCCGAGAACGAGAGTCTGCGCGCCGGGCTCCTCGTCGCTCCGGTCGCCGCCCTGGTCGCCGTGCTGCTGGCGGGGTTCCTGGAGAAGCGCCGACCGCGCAGCTGACCTTCGGCCCCGCCGTGCGGATGGCGCACAGATGTCGGGAGGATGCACGCATGCAGGGAGTTCTCGCGGCGATTCGTCCTTCATCCGTGAATGCTCCCGACGGGTGGCACGGTGGGTGACGCTTTCTGCAACCCGGGGGTTGCGCAGTGGGATTGCTTGTGCAACTCTGGAGTTGCAGCTGGTTGATCGGCCGGCGGAACATGCAGGAACCCACGAAAGGACCCATCATGGTGAACATGACCCACAACGAGGCATCCGTCGTCGACGAGGAGACCTTCTCCGTTCGGCGGAGCATCCAGATCGCGGCCCCTGTCGACAAGGTGTGGCGCGCGGTGGCCGAGCCCGAGCACGTCTCCCGCTGGTTCGGGCGCACGGTGCTCGACGGCGTCGGTGTCGGCGCCACCGGCACGATGACCTTCCCCGACTACGACGTGATCCCCCTGCGGGTCGAGGAGTACGACGAACCGCGACGCATCACCTACCGCTGGAACAACGACGACGCGCTCGGGAAGCTGCCCGAGAGCATCGACGAGTCGACCTCGACCGTCTTCACCTTCACCCTCGAAGAAGCCGAGGGCGGCACCAGGCTCACGGTCGTCGAGAGCGGATTCGAGCGCACATCGGATCCGCGCGCCAACCTCGAGTCGCACCGCACCGGCTGGGACCTCGAGCTCGACAAGATGGTCGCCCTGGTGGAAGGCGAAGCGTGACCACAGAGACGCTGCTGCCCATGTTCGCGGCACTCGCGGACGAGACGCGCTGGAGCATCCTGACGGCTCTCGGCGAGGGGGATGCCTCGGCATCCGCCCTCGCCGGGCGCCTTCCGGTTTCTCGACAGGCGATCGCGAAGCACCTCGCCGTCCTGCAGGAGGTCGGCCTCGTCGAGCCCGTGCGGGTGGGGCGTGAGGTGCGCTTCCGCGTCGTCGGTGCCGAGCTCTCCGCGACTGCGGCGAAGCTCGACGTGATCGGACGCGAGTGGGACCGCCGTCTCGCCGCGATCAAGGAGATCGCAGAAGGGCTGTAGGTGCCGTCCGGTCTTCAGAGCGCGGTGTAGCCGCCGTCGACGAGGTGGTAGCTGCCGGTGATGAAGCTCGCGGCGTCGCTGGCGAGGAACGCGACGAGGTTGGCGACCTCGTCGGCCTGGCCCAGGCGTCCGATCGGGTGCTTGCTCACGAGGAAGTCCTTCGCCTCGTCGCCCATGTTCGCCAGCAGCGGGGTGTCGATGAAGCCGGGGCCCACCGAGTTCACGCGCACGCCCTTGGCCGAGTACTCGAGCGCGGCCGACTTGGTCATGCCGACCACGCCGTGCTTGGCCGTGACGTAGGCGGGGGAGCCGGCGAAGCCGACGCTGCCGAGGATCGAGGCGATGTTGACGACAGAGCCGCCGCCGTTCGCGAGGATCGAGGGGATCTGGGCCTTCATGTTGCGGAACACCGCGTTGAGGTTGATCGCGATGACCTTGTCCCACGCCTCGTCCTCGTACTCGGCCGTCGGCGCGGTGGCGCCGCCGATGCCCGCGTTGTTGACGCCGATGCGCAGCGGAGCGAGCGAGTTGGCCAGCTCGATGGAAGATGCGATCCAGGCCGCATCCGTCGCATCGCCGACCGAAGCCTCTGCCGTGCCGCCTGCCGCGCGGATCTGGTCGACGACCGCGTTCGCGTGCTCCGCGTTCAGGTCGTTCACGACGACGGATGCGCCGTTCTTCGCCAGCAGGAGGGCGGTCGAGCGTCCGATTCCGCTGCCTGCTCCCGTCACGATCGCCGAGCGGTTCGAGACGTCGTACTGAGCCACGAGTGACTCCACTTCCGGGCGGGCGCGGTGCCGGGAGATCTTCTCGGACGGTCCGTCCTTCCCTCCAGCCTACGCCCGAAAAGCGTGGGTGGATTCACGTGAATGGATCTATTGACACCTGTTCTCCGCAGGAATAACGTACAACCAAATGGTTGCACAAAGAGAACTGAGCGAAGCGGAGGTCGACCGTGTCTTCCACGCGCTGGCGACGTCGACCCGGCGCGACATCCTGCGCCGGACGATCGAGCGTGAGCAGTCGGTCTCGACCCTCGCCTCCGAATACGAGATGTCGTTCGCCGCGGTGCAGAAGCACGTCGCCGTGCTCGAGGCCGCGAACCTCATCGTCAAGCGCGCCGAGGGACGCGAGCGGCTCGTCCGCGCGAACCCCGAGATGATCGCCCGCGCCAGGGCGCTCCTCGCCCGATACGAAGAGCTGTGGCGGTCGCGCATCGCCCGACTCGACGACCTGCTGGCCGAGCCACCTCGGCCCGCCTCATCCGACACCAGCGACACCACGAAGAACGAACAAGGAGACTGAACATGCCTGTCACCGACGTCACCACCGATGCCGAGAACCTGACCATGACCGTGGTCGCCGACTTCGCGGCCCCCATCGACCGCGTCTGGAGCGCCTACAGCGACCCGCGTCAGCTCGAGCGCTTCTGGGGTCCTCCCGGATGGCCGGCCACCTTCACCGCCTGGGACCACACCGTCGGCGGGCGCGCCGTGTACTCGATGAACGGTCCGCGCGGCGAGAAGTCGTCCGGGTCGTGGGAGTTCATCTCGATCGATGCGCCGAACGGATTCGAGGTCATCGACTCCTTCGTCGATGAGAGCGGCAAGCCACTCGAGGGCTTCCCCGCGCAGCGGATGTCGTTCGCGTTCGAGCCCACGGCCGACGGCACCCGCATGGTGACCACGAGCCACTTCGACTCGGTCGATGCGCTCGAGCAGGTCGTCGAGATGGGCCAGGTCGAGGGCATCAAGATGGCGATGGCCCAGCTCGACACCGTGCTGCAGGATCTCCGCGAGTACGCACAGGGCAAGGGCACGCGCGTCGAGCTGCTCGACGACACCCACGTGCGCATCACGCGACTGGTCGAAGGGCCGCGCGAACTGGTCTGGCGGGCGCACTTCGAGCCCGAGCTCATCCGCAAGTGGATGCTCGGACCCGACGGCTGGGAGATGACGGAGTGCGTTGCGGCCACCGAGGTCGGCCAGTCGTACCGGAACTCCTGGGCGCCGGTCGGCGACACCGAGGGGCAGCCGTTCGGTTTCGAGGGGGAGGCGCTCTTGATCGACGCGCCGCGCCGCGCGGTCAGCACCGAGCGCATGCAGGGGCTGCCGACCGAGACCCTCAACGACCTGAACCTCTACGAGGAAGACGGCGCGACGCTCGTCACCCTGCTGATCGAGTATCCCGACAAGGAGACGCGCGACATGATCCTCGCCACCGGCATGGCCGACGGGATGGAGTCGTCGTTCGCCCGCCTGGAGCGGGAGCTGCTCTCCGTCTGACGCTGCATCTTGCGCGCAAGCAGTCGCCGTTTCAGGCGTTCACGCCGGGTCAGGCCGATCTCTCCCGAGACGGCCTGACCCGGCGTTTCGGCCTGCCCCGGCGGGGCCGAGCATCGAGGTGCCACACCTCCACGCAGGTGTTCGGGATAAAGTGGCGACACGATGAGGATCACGCGCCGCACTCTGCTCCTCGGCGCCGGAGCCGGTGTCGCATCGGTGCTTCTCGCCTCCTGCACCCCGGAACCGGCTCCAACGCCGACGCCCACTCGCACGCGCGAGCCCGAGCCGCCGCCCGGTGTCCCGGCAGCGGCAGGCAGCATCCGCAGCACCTGGACCACCGATCCGTTCGCACTCGGAGCCGCCAGTTTCACGCCGGTCGGCGTGCTCGCCGGCACCCGTCTCGCGCTGGGAAAACCCGTCGACGGGCGCCTCTTCTTCGCGGGTGAGGCCACGGACGAAGAAGCGCCAGGAACGGTGCGCGGCGCGATCGGCTCGGGTGCGCGTGCGGCCGAAGAGCTCCTGATCCCGGCGACCTCGGGGGAGCGTGTCGCCGTCGTGGGCGCAGGACTTGCCGGTGCCACCGCTGCCGCGCTGCTCGCCGAGGGCGGCATGGAGGTGACGGTCTTCGAAGCCAGGGATCGCGTCGGCGGACGGGTCTACTCCCGCGTCGAGGAATCGTGGCCCGTGCCGGTGCAACTCGGGGCCTGGCTCTTCGGCGCGGATGACGTCGAGGTGCTCGATCGGATGAGCAAGGGAGAGGTCGGCGTCGTCGATCTGGCGGGCGAGGTGTGGCGCGGGCCCGACGGTGACGTCGACCCGGTCGACCCCCAACCGTTCGACGCGGCGATCGCGACCGCGCAGGCCGCCCCGGAAGACTCCTCCGTCACCGACGCTCTGACCGCGGCCGGTATCGATCCCGCTGATCCTGCGACCGCTGCGCTGCTCGCGATTCTCGCCGCCCGCACCGGTGCCGGCGCCGACGAACTGTCCAGTTGGTTCGCACCGCCGCTGCCCGATGGCGACCCGAAGGCGGCGACCGGCGACGTCACGCCGTTCATCGAGCAGGCCCTCGACGGCGTCAAGGTGGGGCTCAACTCCCCGGTCGCCCGCCTCGCGTACGACGACTCCGGAGTGAGTGTGCGCCTCGGTACCGGAGAAGCGCTGTCGTTCGACCGCGTGCTCGTGACCGTGCCGCTGGGCGTGCTCCAGGACCGCAGCATCGAGTTCGACCCGCCGCTGCCGTTCTCCAACCGCGGTGCGGTGTCGATGCTCGGCATGGGCGCGATCGAGACGGTATGGCTGCGGTGGGACGAGCCGTTCTGGGAGAACGAAGAGGCGATCTGGCATGCGGTCGGCGCCGATGTGGTGATCCCGACCTGGATCAACCTGCGACCCGCGACCGGCGAGAACGTGCTCGTCGGCATCGTGGGCGGGGCTGCGGCCACCGAATTCGCGAAGCTCGACGAGGACGAGGCCGTCGAAGCGGCTCTCGCGTCGCTGGCCCTCTACGTCTGACCGACGCGTTCACCGATCGGCGCGCGTTCGGGTGTCGGCGTATCGGAGGTCGCATCGACGTCCATGCGCAGTCGTCTCGGCAGCGGCATGCGGCTGACGAGCACGAGGACCGTGGCGACCGCGGCGAAGGTGCCGAGGGCGATCGCCGACGAGAGGATGAACTCCATCGGGCCGCTCACCTGCCGCGGGTCGAGGAAGTAGTACGGGTACCAGCCGATGAGCGGCCCGCGGATCATGGTGGCGACACCCCAGAGCATCGGATAGGCGAGCGTGACCGGGATCACCCGCCAGGGGACGGAGCGGTGTCCGGGGGCCAGCGCCCATGCCGCCACCGTCACGGCGGGGAGCCAGAAGTGCAGCACCTGATCCGACCACGGTACGTCGATGCGGATACCCCGGATGCCGGCTTGCCAGACCAGGATCGCGAACACGAGTCCGGCGGTGATGGTCCAGGTCAGCACGAGCGCCAGCGCGATGGTGAGCCAGCGCGGATCCCGGGCAGTGCGCAGGGCGATGACCCCCGCGATGCTCAGCAGCACCACGAACGCGATATTCGACTGGTTGGTCAGGTACGCGAAGAAGTTCTGGCTCGCGATGGTGTTCGACGCCAGGCCCCAGGCGAGTCGATGGATGAGCGCCACCAGGCAGACAGCAGCAGCGCCGAGGCGGAGCAGGCCGAAGACGGTGCGGGCCTTCACCGCTGCGTCACCACCCATTCCGTCATCAGCCGAGTCTACGGAGGTGGCGCTGCGCAGAGCCTCAGATCAGGCGGCGGAGCGCCTCTTCGAGCGAGATGCCCTGAGCTTCGGCGCGGTCCCGCAGTCGCGCGTGCTCGTCGGACGAGAGGGGGATGCGCAGCTCGATCGGGTCGTCTTCGGCCGCATCCAGACCGTCGAGGAGATCGGATGCCTCGGCCCACAGCGGCTCGGCGACGGCAGACGCAGCGGCCGGCGACACGGCGGAGGCCGTCGCCGGCGCGGTCGCCCGAGTGGGGGCCGATGAGGGGGTGGAGGCGGCGACCGGTGCCGACGCGGCGACCGCGGCTCCGGCATCCGTCCCGAGGGTGAAGCCCGGTCCTCGTCGCGGTTCCTGCTTCGCCTGGTATGCCTTCGCTGCGGCGTTCGCGCGCTCGTCGGCGGCCTCGTTCAGCGGATGCCCCGCGTGCCCCTTGACCCAGGAGAACTCGACGTCACGACCGCGGATGGCTTCGTCGATGCCCTCGAGAAGGTCGCGGTTGAGCACGGGACCGCCGTCGGACTTGCGCCAGCCCTTGCGCTTCCACCCCGGCATCCACTTCGTCACGGAGTCGATCACGTAGCGGCTGTCGCATTCGATCAGCAGCTTCTCGTCGGTGCCCGCCGTCGCGAGCAGCAGTTCGAGCACCGCGCGCAGCTCGCCCTGGTTGTTGGTGCCGTGCGGCGAACCGCCGGCCGCCCAGTTCTCGTCGTCGATGTACCAGGCCCACCCGTTGGGACCGGGGTTGCCCAGGGCGGAGCCGTCTGCGGCGGCGGTGATCGTCATCCCTCAACCGTAGCCGCGCGGCCCGACGTCGATTCGCACTCCGGTCGCAGCCGTCCCCAGACGAGGGCGGTGCGGAGGGGCTGGCCCCGCTTCCTACCGCCGCACCACCATCGGGGTCGTGGTGACGGGATCAGGGGTCACGATCGCGTCGATGCCGAAGACCTCTCCGACACGCTCCGCCGTGATCAGCTCGGCGGGAGTGCCGGTCGCGACCACACGGCCTTCCTTCATGAGCACGAGGTTGTCGGCGTAGCGCGCCGCCTGGTTGAGGTCGTGCAGCACGGCGATCACGGTCTTGCCCTGCTGGTTGAGGGCCTGCAACAGGTCGAGCAGTTCGTACTGGTGCGCGATGTCGAGGAAGGTGGTCGGCTCGTCGAGCAGCATCACGGGGGTCTGCTGAGCGAGCAACAGTGCCACCCAGACCCGTTGCCTCTGCCCACCGGAGAGCTGGTCGACGTAGCGCTCCGCGAGGTCGGCGGTGTTCGTCGCGGCCAGGGCGTCGCGGGTGGCGGTGTCGTCGGCGGAGGTCCAGCGCTGCAGCGCCGAATGGTGGGGATACCTTCCGCGTGAGACCAGGTCGGCGACCCGCATGCCCTCGGGGGCGATCGCATCCTGCGGCAGCAACCCCATCCTGCGGGCGAGCTCCTTGGATCCGTACTCGCCGAGGGCACGACCGTCGAACAGCACATCTCCGGATTCCGGCTTCAGCACCCGCGCGAGCGCGCGCAGCACGGTCGACTTGCCCGAGGCGTTCGGTCCGAGGATGACGGTGAACGACCCCTCGGGCAGAGCGAGGTCGACACCGTCGACGACGACCTTGCCGTCGTAGGCGACGACGAGTCCACGGGCTTCGAGTGCCGGATGCTGCGTGGTCATTGTTCCTCCGGGTGTTCGAATCGCCCGAATGGCTCCGTTTCCGGTGGCATGGAGCCATTCGAGCGATTCGAAAAGCGTCAGCCGAGCAGGTCCTCGACCTGGTCGATCACCAGGTTCGCACCGATCACGCCGATGCCCACCATCCAGGTGTCGTCCTCGACCTCGAACGCCTTGTCTCCAGCGGGACCGGGCTGTGCGCCCCAGAGACCGGTGATCTGCGCCTGCGTGGTCGCGGTCGGGTCGCCGCCGGGGCTCATGTAGAACACCACGTCGCCGTCGATCTGCTCGTAGAGCTCGGGGCTGAGCTCCATCATCGAGTACTCGTTCCAGTCGCGGTCGGCGCCCAGATCGAAGCCCATGTCGGTCAGCAGCGATCCTGAGAAGGTGCCGGGGCCGTAGAGGCGGAAGTTGTCGGCGCGGAAGCGCACGATCGATGCGGTGGTGCCATCGGCCTCGACGGTTTCGCCGACCTCGGCCGCACGGTCCTCGACGCCCGTGATCAGCTCGTCCATCTTGTCGCTCTGGTTCACGGCAGCGGCGGTGAGCACGGCCTGCTCGGTCCAGTTCGTGCCGGTGTCCTCAGAGAACACGGTGGGCGCGATCGCCGACAGCTCCTCGTAGAGCGCCTCGTGCCGCACCTTCGAGCCGATGATCAGGTCCGGGGCGAGGTTCGCGATCGCGTCGACGTCGGGCTCGGCGATGAAGCCGATCGATTCGGTGCCGTCGAGGTCGTCGGCGAGGTAGGCCGGGAAGCCGCGTCCGGCCCCGATCTCCGGTGCGCCGACCGGAGTGATGCCCAGGGCGACCAGGGCGTCCATCTGCGGGGAGTCGAGCACGACGATCCGCTCGGGGACCGACTCGAACTCCGTTTCGCCCATCGCATGCTCGACCGTGTAGCTCGAGCCTTTCGCGGCGGGAGCGGACTCCTCGGCGGCGGGAGTGCTGGAGCAGGCGGTGGCGATCAGGGCGATCGCGGCGAGGGAGGCGGCGGCGGTGGCGAGCGGACGGAAGCGGCTTCGGAGAGGTCTGTTCACGTGTCACAACCCTAGCGATGTTTGGTTAGGCTATCCAAATATGAGTTCTGAACCCGTCGTCGTCGCGCGCCGTCGCGCTCCGGCCCCGGCATCCCGGTTCCCGGCGTGGTTCGGGATCGTCCTGGTGCCGGTGGTGCTGGCCATCGCGCTGGCGTTGAGTCTCGCCGTCGGCGCCCGTTTCGTACCCCTCGACGAGGTCGTGCTCTCGCTGTTCGGCACGGGCGACCAGAACGTGCTGAACATCGTCGGCGAACTGCGCGTCACCCGCACCGTCAACGCCGTGATCTGCGGCGTCGCCCTCGGTGCGGCCGGAGTGCTGATGCAGGCGCTCACCCGCAACCCGATCGCCGATCCGGGCATGCTCGGCGTCAGCGCCGGTGCTTCGTTCGGTGTCGTCGCCGGTATGAGCGTGCTCGGCGCGCTCGGCGTCGGCGGCACGATCTGGCTCGCGCTCGGCGGAGCCGCGCTCGCCTCTGCTGTGATCTTCTGGTTCTCCGGTACCCGCTTCGCCTCGGGCTCGCCCGTGCGTCTGATCCTCGCGGGCGTGGCGTTCTCGGCGATCCTCGCGGGAGCATCGCAGGCGATCGTGCTGACCGACGAGACCGTGCTCGACGCGTTCCGGTTCTGGCGGGTCGGCTCGCTCACCGCCAGACCGGTCGAAGAGGCGCTGCCGCTCGTCGTCTTCATCGTCGTCGGCGTGATCCTCGCCCTGCTGCTCGGGCCCGCGCTCAACCTCATGGCGCTCGGCGACGACAGCGCGATCGCGCTGGGGGTCAAGCCGGGCGTCGTGCGCGCACTCGTGCTCGTCGCCGTCACCCTCCTCTGCGGCACGGCGACCGCGATCGCCGGTCCCATCGCGTTCGTCGGCCTCGTCATTCCGCACCTGCTGCGCCGCCTCGTCGGGCCCGACCTTCGGGTGGTGCTGCCGCTGTCGCTGCTCGCCGCCCCCGCGATGCTGCTGCTGGCCGACACCCTCGGCCGCGTGATCGGCGGAGGCGGCGAAGTGCAGGTCGGCATCGTCACGGCCCTGATCGGTGGCCCGTTGCTCATCGCATTCGTCGTCGGCAAGCGGACGGCAGGACTGTCGTGAGTGTGCGCACCGATGCCCTCACGGCAGACGACCGCGTGCTGCGTGGCACACGCTGGTCGTTGCGGTTCAGTCACCGCACGGCGGTCGTGTGCGGCATCCTCGCCGCCGTACTCCTGGTGCTGCTGGTCGCCGCGCTCATGATCGGCGAGTACGTCGTCACCCCGGCAGCGCTGGTGGAGACGCTGCTCGGGCGCCCGCCGGAACGGCTCGACGGCTTCTTCGTGCTCGGGCGCCGTCTGCCGCGCAGCCTCGTCGCGATCGTCGTCGGTGCGAGTCTGGCCGTCGCCGGGGCCGTGTTCCAGAGCCTGACCCGCAACCCGCTCGCCAGCCCCGACGTGATCGGCATCAGCAGCGGCGCCTCGGTCGGCGCAGTCGTCGTGATGCTCGTGCTCGGCGGATCCCTGGCACAGGCCGCCCTCGGTGCGGTGATCGGCGCCCTTGTGATCGCCGGCGTGATCGTGTTGTTCACGGCACGCTCGGGACTCCACGGCGTGCAGCTGATCCTCACCGGTGTCGCCCTGTCGGCCACCGCCATGGCCGTGGTCGACTACGTGCTCACCCAGGTGTTCGTCGCCAGCGCGACCACGGCACAGACCTGGCTGATCGGCTCACTGCAGGGCCGCGGATGGGGCGACCTCCTTCCGGCGCTGATCGCATTGCTCCTGATCGTCCCGCTGCTCATCGCGGCGGCTCCGGACGCACGGATGATGGCCCTCGGCGACAGCGTCTCGACCGCGCTGGGCGTGCGGACCGTGCGCGCACGATGGATCCTCCTCGCCGCCGCCACGCTGCTGGTCGCCGTCGCGGTCGCCACGGCCGGTCCGATCTCGTTCATCGCGCTGATCGCCCCGCACATCGCCCGACGGCTGACCGGTGCGACCAGCTTCCTCGCCTCGGGCCTCGTGGGGGCTCTGCTGCTGCTCTCGAGCGACCTGCTCGCACAGAACATCTTCCCGGCGCCGATCCCGGTCGGCGTCGTCACCATCACCGTCGGCGGCGCATTCTTCCTGTGGCTGCTCTGGAGAGAGGGGGCTCGGCGTGGCTGAGCACACTGTTTCACGCGTCCGTCCTCCGCAGCGTCCTCGCCGCGCCGGAGCTCGCGTCTTCGCTGCCCGGGTCACCGCCGTGCGCGATCTCACTCCGCACATGCGCCGGCTCACGATCGCGGCCGAGGAGTTCGCCGACTACGCACCCGCGGGACCGGACGAGTACCTGGGTCTGCTGCTGCCCCGCGGCGAGAGCATTCCGCTCGTGCTGCCCGCGAACGATGGGACGGAGAACATCCGTGCGGCCGTCGCGGCCATCCCCGAGGACGAACGGCCTGACCTGCGCTGGTACACGCTGCGCCACCATCGCCCGGAGGCCCGGGAGATCGACGTCGACTTCGTGGTGCACGGAGACGAGGGGCCGGGCACGCGGTTCGCCGTGCGGGCCCGGGTGGGGTCGACCCTCGGTATCCGCGAGTGCACGGCCCTGTATGCGCCCCTGCCCGAGACGCGCGCGCGGGTGATCATCGGCGACGAGTCGTCACTGCCCGCGATCGCGCGCATCCTGGAGACGACGGAGGCTCCGGAGACGCACGTCTTCATCGAGATCGCGGATGCCGCGGAGAAACAGGAACTCGCGGGCGCCGTCACCTGGGTCGAGCGCCGGGGTGAGCTGCCCGGTGCGCGACTGCAGCGGGCGGTGCGGGTGGCTGAGCTTCCCGAGGTGATCGACTATGCGTGGGTGTGCGGAGAGCGACTCGCGGTGCAGGAGCTACGCCGTCACCTGGTCGACCTCGGCGTATCGAAGGACCGGATCACGTTCTCGGGATACTGGCGGTTGGGCGAGGCGCGGGGCTGAGGTCGGCGGCTCCGGCCGGTCTGTCAGTCGTCTTCGGGGTCGTCGTCCTCGGGTTCCTGGTTCTCGGTCGCTGTCGCTTCCGGCACGGGAGGGGCGACCGGGAACAGGACCGAGCTCAGATCGCCGCTGGTCTCCGCGCCGAGTCCGATCGACAGCGGGTCGACGACGGGTGCGGTGTCGAGAAGGTCCGATTCAGAGCGCTCGAGCGGTTCCGAGGGCAGCACCCACTGGTTCTCTTCTTCTTCAGGCTTCTGCTGGAACAGTCCCATGGGGACCATTGTGACCCCGGGGTGAGGTCAGGAGGTCGGATTCACACGGGATTGATCGGATGCGGCGCTGTTGGTCCGTGTCGATATCGTGATCGTCAGGCCGAGGTCGCGCGCCGGAAGGTGAAGTATCCAGAGACGGCGCCGTGATTCACGACGCCCGTGCCGGTGCTCATCACGCGGTCGGAGGTGGTGGCGCCCGATCCGACGAAGGCGTATCCGGTGTGCTCGAGTCGCCAGCCGGTCCTCTCCACCTCGCTGAGGAAGTAGCCGACGCTCTCGTTCTGGAGGTAATCGTTCGCTGCGGAACCCCACGATGACGGGGCTCCGGTGAGGCGGCTGACCTCGACGTGCAGGTGCAGGAGAGGGTCGCCGCGGGTGTGTGCTTCGCGTGCTGCCCCGAGCAGTCGTTCGGCTTCTTCCGTCGTCAGCATGAGCCCCCTCCTCGCGTCGCCGTCGGTCGACGGCTCATCTGAGAGCGTACGTCGGATGACGCCGTCAGGCCGAGGCCTGGCGCACGGCTTCGACGAGCGTGCGCCAGGGGCCGTCGAGCGCGGAGTCAGGCAGCTCGCGTTCGCGTCTCTCGGACGGTGTGCGAGCGCGGATGCTCCAGACGAACCGATCGGCCCCCGCCCCGGAATCCGGCTCCTGGTCCCACGGGCAACGGTCGATCAGGTCGATCCACTCCACGGCGTCGTCGGGTGCCGCTTCCACCCGCCATTGACGACGGATGCCGGCGATGCCGCCGGTGCGCACCACCGCGATCACGACCTGTGCATCAGTCGGTGGAGGGGACTCGCTCATCTTCATAGACTCCCACGGTCGTCCACGCGCGTCGAGCGGCTGCGGCCGTGGCCCGATCGATCGTCTCGGCCGCAGCCACCGTGGCGTCGGCGAACTGCGTGAAGGTCGCGGTGCTCGACAGGCCGCCGGTGAGAGCGCGATACCAGACGTTTCCCGCGCGCTCCCACGCCTTGCCGCCGAGGTCGATGGCGAAGAGGGCGAAGGCGCGGTTGGGGATGCCGGAGTTGATGTGCACGCCACCGTTGTCTTCGGTGGTGCGGACGAAGCCGCTCATGTGGTCGGGCTGCGGATCGCGGCCGAGCTCGTCGTCGTCGTAGGCGGTGCCGGGCGCGATCATCGAGCGCAGCGCCGCACCCTCCACGGCATCGGTGAAGATCTCGGCGCCGATGAGCCACGTCGCCTCGTCGGCCGTCTGGTCGAGGGAGTATTGCTCGGTCAGGGCGCCGAACACGTCGGCGATCGACTCGTTCAGTGCGCCGGGCTGCCCCTGGTACTCGAGGTTGGCAGTGTGCTGCACGACGCCGTGTGCGAGTTCGTGGCCGATGACCGTGAGTGAGCCGGTGAAGTGCTGGAACACCTCGCCGTCGCCGTCGCCGAACACCATGCGCTCGCCGTCCCAGAATGCGTTGTCGTAGTCGACGCCGTAGTGCACGGTCGCATCCAGCGGGGCGCCCGCGTCGTCGAGGGAGTTGCGGTCGAAAGCCGCGAGGAGCATCTCGAACGTGGCGCCGAGGCCGTCGAAGGCCTCATTCACCGCGGTGTCGTCGACCGGGGCATCGTCTTCACCGCGTACGACCGCGCCGGGCAGTTGCTGGGTGTTGCCGGCGTCGCTGATCGTGCGGTTGGGGGCGTCGGACAACTGCGCGACGAGGTCGCCGTTCTCGTCGATCGACAGGTCGATGCGGGCGCGGAACGGCGGTCGGCCGGCGGTCAGCGTCTGTCGCGCAGCTGCGGCGGCCTTCGGGAAGCGGCCCGACTCGGCCAGGCGCGCGAGCAGATAGGAGGGGACCACTCCATGACGTTCTCCGGATGCTGTGCTGCTCATGGTGCGACCCTACGCCGGGGCGCCGACGTTCGGGTGTTGCGCGCGCGTTGCGCTGAGAACCGCGTCGGACGGACCCGGCGTGGGGCGGAGTTCTCCGTGTGGGGAGGAGCCGTGACGCGTGGCTGTCCGCCCGACGCGGAGTTCTCCGCCCGACGCGGTGCCGCCTCCTGACGCGACTCGGGGTCAGTCCCTGTCGATGCTCAGCACGGTCGTGCGCAGCCCGTCGGACTCGTACTGCACCGGCATGCCCGGATGGTCGATCGAGAACCAGAAGACGCCATCGTCGGTGTCGTACCTGCGACAGGTGAGTTCGCCGAGCGGTGTCGACAGGCGCACGGTCGACACGCTCGTGGTATCGGCGTCGAAGGCGGCGTGGCCCTGGAGCTCGGCCCAGGTCACGCGGTTCGAGACGACGGCACTCGGGTCTTCGGCCGCCCACCGCTCGAGGGTCGCGCCCTCTTCATCGGTGTCGCTGAAACGGTTGACGTGTTCGCCCATCGGACCGTCCGGCCCCTCCAGGAGAAGGCGGATCGACTTCCCGGTTCCGGTGGCGTCACGGATCTCTTCGGCGGTGAACGGTGTCGGCAGCAGCCCTGGTCCGAGCAGGTGCGGGTCGGGATCGGTCATGAAGACAGTCTGCGCCATGGCCCGGCTCCTGCACGGTCGACGTCGTCCGTTTCGGGTCGTCGGGTGTACGGCTTGGCGTCGAATGCACGGATTCTACGCGCGAAGATGCCGTGCACTCGGCGGCATCCGGTGCACTCGCGATGCGGAGGGGCTGTGCAGCTAGGCGGCCTTCATCTGGATCAGTTGGATGAGGTTGCCGCAGGTGTCGTCGAGCACGGCGACCCAGGCGTTGCCGATGTCGGTCGGCGGCTGCGTGAAGACGACGCCGAGCCCGGTCAGGCGCGTGTGCTCGGCGTGGAGGTCGTCGACCGTGAACTGCGCGAGGGGGATGCCGTCTTCGACGAGCGCGTCGCGATAGGGCTTCACCGCGGGGTGCCCGGACGGCTCCAGCAGAAGCTCCGGTCCGTCCGGGGCTTCTGTCGACTTCACGGTGAGCCAGGAATCATCGCCCAGCGGGATGTCATGGTGCTTTGTGAAGCCGAGCACGTCGGTGTAGAAGGCCAGCGCCTTGCGCTGGTCGTCGACGAAGATGCTGGTCATTTCGATTCTCATGGGATGCTCCGTGTGTTCGGCCAGCGCTCGGCGATGCGGGCGAGGGGCTCGGGATGGAAGTAGTGGAATTTGGAACGGCCACGCCGCTCCGTGGAGATCAGGCCCGCCGACTCGAGCACCGCGAGGTGCTGCGAGACCGCCTGCCGGGTCAGAGTGAGGCCGTGCCGCATCGTCAACGTCGTGCAGATCTCGAAGAGCGTCTGCTCGTCGCTAGCCGACAGCTCGTCGAGGATGAGGCGCCTCGTCTCGTCGTCGAGTGCGCGGAACAGATCGGCCATGGGCCCATAATAGGCAAGTACCAACTTGCATATCTACGTCGACACTCAGGCTTCCGCGTTCGGTGGCCGCCGAGTGCACGAGAACCCGCCGAGTGCACGGCTTCCCTGCGTCGATACGTCGTGCACTCGTCGACAAGCCGTGCACTCGGCGTCCGGAGCCGTGCGCTCGGCGTCCGGGCATACCCCCAGGACGCTCGCGTAAAATCGGCACAATGACCGACGCCCCTTCCGACGCCGCACCCGACTTCGGACCGGGTGTCGATCCCGATGACCTCGCCACGACGCTGCGTGTGCTGGCCGAGCTGCACCAGATCGACAACGAGCACCCCGACTTCGTCGCCGTCCGCCATGCGACCGCCGCGATGTTCAAGGCCGTCAAGCGCGTACGTCGCAAAGAGATCCGCGACGCGATCGCCGAGGCCGACAAGGCCGTGGTCGCCCGCACCGCCACCGGGGCGCCCGACCGCATCGACGACGAGACCCGCGGCAACGACCTCGCCACCAGCGTGGTCGACGCCCCGATCGCGGGCGAACTGCTGAAGCCGCGCAACTGCTACATCTGCAAGCAGCCGTACACCGTGGTCGACGCGTTCTACCACCAGCTCTGCCCGGATTGCGCCCGCTTCAGCCACGGCAAGCGCAATGCCCGCACCGACCTCACCGGCAAGCGCGCCCTGCTCACGGGCGGCCGCGCCAAGATCGGCATGCACATCGCCCTGCGGCTGCTGCGCGACGGCGCGCACACCACGATCACGACCCGCTTCCCGCGCGACGCCGTTCGCCGCTTCTCGGCGCTGCCCGATTCGGCCGACTGGCTGCACCGTCTGCGGGTGGTCGGCATCGACCTGCGCGATCCCGCCCAGGTGATCGGCCTCGCCGACTCGGTCGCAGCGCAAGGCCCGCTCGACATTCTCATCAACAACGCCGCGCAGACCGTGCGCCGCTCGCCGGGGGCATACTCCCTGCTGGCGGATGCTGAGCTGCAGCCGCTTCCCGACGGTCCGCTGCCCGAGATGGAGACCTTCGGTCACACGGCTGACCCGCACCCGCAGGCGCTGCAGGCATCCGTCGACGCGCATCCGCTGCTCTCGGTGGCTGCCCTCGGCGGCACGGTCGCCGAGCAGGGTGGCCAGGCGCTCACCGCCGAAGACCTCGCACGCCTCGCGATGGCCCCCGGGTCGTCGTCGCTCGAGAAGCACGCCGACGGCACCGCGATCGACGCCGGCGGACTCGTGCCCGACGTGAACCGCGTGAACAGCTGGGTGCAGTCGATCGAGCAGGTCGATCCGCTCGAGATGCTCGAGGTGCAGCTCGCCAACACGACGGCACCGTTCCTGTTGATCAGCCGCCTGCGCGCGTCGATGGCCGCTTCCGACTCCCACCGCAAGTACGTCGTGAACGTCTCGGCCATGGAGGGCCAGTTCTCGCGCCGGTACAAGGGGCCTGGCCACCCGCACACGAACATGGCCAAGGCGGCGCTCAACATGCTCACGCGCACCAGTGCCGGCGAGATGCTCGAGAAGGACGGCATCCTGATGACCGCCGTCGACACCGGCTGGATCACCGACGAGCGTCCGCACTACACGAAGGTGCGCCTCGCCGAAGAGGGCTTCCACGCCCCGCTCGACCTGGTCGACGGAGCCGCCCGCGTGTACGACCCGATCGTGCGCGGCGAGGCCGGCGAAGACATCCACGGCGTGTTCCTGAAGGACTACGAGCCCAGCCCCTGGTGAAGGAGGCGCCCTGGCTCCGATCGACGGACGGCGCGACGCCGGGATGCGCCACCACGTACGGTCGCGTTCGGGCGTGGTATCAGCGTTTTGTCCAGGGTTCCCCGCAATCTGGCCATAGAGGAGCGCCGCGCGCTTTCCTAGTCTCGAGATGACCGCACCGGCGATTCCCGCCGGTGCTGCCGATCAGACAAGGACGTTCCGCCATGGCCACCTCATCTCCAGTGTCGAAGACGAACGCCGTGATGGATTCGAAGGCGACGGACACGGGGGAGCCGCGGGAGCGGATCACTCTCCCCGACGCTCCGCACGAGCAGGCTGTCCGGCTCGAGGCAGGGGAGGCCGTCGCCTGGAGCGAGGCCCTGCGCATCCTGACCTATGCCGCCGGGGAACCCAGCCGCTACCCCATGTACCTCGACCAGCGCGTCTATCAGGGATCCAGCGGGAAGATCTATCCGCTGCCGTTCACCGAGCACGTCGACGAGGAGGCGGAGCCTCGCGACTGGCAGGCGGTGCACATCGAGAACCGCTACGTGCGGCTGGTCATCCTGCCCGAGCTCGGCGGACGCATCCACATCGGGTTCGACAAGACCACCGGTTACGACTTCTTCTACCGGAACAACGTCATCAAGCCCGCCCTGGTCGGGCTCGGAGGACCGTGGATCAGCGGCGGGGTCGAGTTCAACTGGCCGCAGCACCACCGCCCGGCCACCTACCTTCCCGTCGAGACCAGCATCGAGCACGAGGACGACGGTTCGGTGACGGTCTGGTGTCACGATCATGACCCCTTCGCCCGCATGTCGGCCCAGCACGGCATCCGCCTGCGCCCTGACAGCACGGTCGTCGAGCTGCGGGTGCGCCTGCACAACCGCACGATGGAGCGTCAGACGTTCCTGTGGTGGGCGAACGTCGCCGCCTTCGTCCACGACGACTATCAGTCGTTCTTCCCGGAAGACGTCCGCTACGTCGCCGACCACGCCCGTCGTGCCCTCACCGCTTTCCCCGAGGCCGATCGTCCCTACTACGGAGTGGACTACCCTGCCTTGGCCGCGGAGCGGTCGGGAGCCGACCGCATCGACTGGTACCGCAACATCCCGGTGCCCACGTCGTACATGATCGTCGACTCGGCACAGGACTACTTCGGCGGTTACGACCACGCGGCAGGTGCCGGCTTCGTGCACTGGGCCGAGCGCCGCATCTCTCCCGGCAAGAAGCAGTGGACCTGGGGTGACGCGCCGTTCGGCCGTGCCTGGGATGCCCAGCTCACCGATGACGACGGCCCGTACGTCGAGCTCATGGCAGGTGTGTACACCGACAACCAGCCCGACTTCAGCTGGTTGCTGCCGGGGGAGACCAAGACGTTCAGCCAGTACTGGTTCCCGATCCCCGCGATCGGCGTGGCCCACCAGGCGACGACGGATGCGGCGGTCCATGTCGACCGGGGCGTCCTCACCCGCGCCGTCGCCGCCGTCACCTCCCCGCAGCGGGGCGCGACCCTCGCCATCCTGCGCCACGGCGAGACCGTCTCCACCCGGCGCGCCGACCTCGCGCCCGGTGTGCCGTTCGAACTCCAGGCCGAGATCTCCGGTCCGGGTCTCGCCGTCGAGCTGCGGGCGGCGGATGGGAGCATCCTGGTGCGCTGGGAGGCCGTGGATGAGACGGATGACGAAGAGCCCTGGGTCGCAGAGGAGCCGCCGGCACCCGAGGCCATCGAGTCCGTCGAAGAACTGTTCCTGACCGGCCTCCACCTGAGCCAGTACCGCCATCCGACACGTTCGCCCCTGCCATACTGGCGTGCCGCGCTCGAGATCGACCCCGACGATGCGCGCACCAACCTCGCACTCGCCGACTGGGAGTATCGGCGCGGGCGCCCTGTCACCGCGCTCGAGCGGGTCGATCGCGCCCTGGCACGGATCACCCGCCGCAACGCCAATCCGCAGGACGCGGAGGCGTTCTACATGCGGGGACTGATCCTGGAGCGTCTGGGGCGGACTTCCGAGGCCGAGCAGGCCTGGGGAAAGGCCGGGTGGGATGCGACGTGGTCGGCTGCTGCCGGGTTCGCGCTCGCCCGCTCGCACGCGAGGCATGGTCGTGATCGCGCGGCATTGCGGGTGATCGAGAGCATCGACGGCGTGGTCGCTCACGACGCCAGACGCATCGCACTGCACGTGATCGTGCTCCGCCGCCTCGGGCGCGACGACGCCGCACACGCCCTGCTCGCGGACGCGCTGATGTCGGATCCGCTCGACACGACACTGCGCATCCTCGCCGGAGACCTGTCGGCGGATGATCCAGGTCTCCTCTTCGACGCCGCGCTGGATCTGCGGGCCGCGGGCGAAGACGGCATCGCGCTCGAACTGCTCGGCCGCATCGCCGAGCTGCCGTTCGACGGGCGCGGGAACTGGAGGCCGCTCGCCCATTACCTCGTCTCGAGCATCCTGGATCGAGCGGGAAGCGCGGACGATGCCGCGCGCGCCAGAGCCCAGGCGCGGACTCAGGACCTCACGTGGGCGTTCCCCGCCGGGCTCGATGCGCTCGAGATCCTCGACGAGGCGGTCCGCGCAGAGCCTGCGGATGCGACCGCTCGGCACCTCCGCGGGATGCTGCTGTACGGTCACGGTCGCCGCCTCGACGCGGCAGAGGATTGGGACCGGGCGATGGCCGCCGGATCGGAGCATCCTGTGCTCCTGCGCAACGCCGCGCTGGCGGCGTACAACATCCGGCACGACGATGATCGGGCCTGGGCGCTCTATGGGCGGGCCGTCGAACTCGCCCCGGACGATGCGCGCCTCCTCTACGAACAGGACCAACTCGCCGAACGCCTCGGGCATCCGGAGCGCGAGCGGCTGTCGCGGCTGCGATCGGTCGTGACGGCCGTGCTCACCCGCGACGATCTCACGATCTCCTACCTCGCGCTGCTCATCGACGCGGGGGAAGCCGAGGAAGCCCTGCGCATCCTCACCGAACGGTCCTTCCACCCCTGGGAGGGTGGCGAAGGGCAGGCGCTCGGGGTGTGGGACGCGGCACACCGGGCGCTGGGGCTCGCGCAGACCGATCCGCCGGCCTCCCTCGGCGAGACGCGCTCGCCGTACACTCCGCCAGTCGCCAGGGATGACGCGGGTGTGACCGACTACTTCGCCACGAGTCTGCCCGAGCTCCTGCTCTTCGCCCGAGAACAGCCGGAGGGCTGAGCGGGTGGCGCGGACACCGCTCAGCGGCGAGCAGTGCATCCTGCAGGCATTCGGGTATCGGGCGGAGATCGCGACCGTCGGTGCGACCGTCCGTGGGTTGAGCCACGAGGGGCGAGAACTGGTCGCCGGTTTCGATGCCGACCGGGTGCGTCCGGCGATGCGCGGAGCCCTGCTCGTGCCCTGGCCCAACCGCGTCGCCGACGGCAGGTACGCGTTCCAGGGCGAGATCCATCGTCTGCCCCTCGACGAGCCGGAGACCGGCACGGCCGTGCACGGACTCGTCGCGTGGTCGTCGTTCCTCGCCACCGAGGTCGACGCCGAGAGCATCACCTTGGAGACGACGCTCGAACCGCGGCCCGGCTACCCGTGGCGGCTGCGGGTGCGCGCCGTGTTCCGACTCGAGCCCGGCGGGCTGCGGCAGGAGATCAGGGTGCACAACGATTCCGATCGGGCTGCTCCGGTGGGCATCGGCGGTCATCCCTATCTGCTTGCCGGGCCCGCCGGGGACGGCGCGATCGACGGCTGGGAGCTCGAGGTCGACGCCGCGGAGGTGCTGCTGACGTCGCGGCAGCGGATGCTCCCCGAAGGCCTGGTCGCGGTGGACGAGCACCCCGAGCTGGACTTCCGCATCCCGCATCGGATCGGACGGACGCGGTTCAACAACTCCTACACCGGTTGGCGACGCTCGCCCGAAGGCACCGCCGCGGTCGAGCTGCGGGGACCCGACGGGTCGGGCGTGAGAATAGCCTGGGATCGCCGCTGCGACTGGGCGCACCTCTACAGCTCCGATGAGCCGGTGGACGGCATCCGACGCATGGCGCTCGCTGTCGAGCCGATGACCTGTCCGCCCGACGCGTTGAACTCCGGTCGCGGTCTGCTCACGGTCGACCCCGGCCGGAGCACGGATGCCGGCTGGCTCCTCGGCGCGCTCTGACCTCTCCTGTCCATCATCGTTATGTCTAGGTTTCCCATGAAATGCTTCCTGTTGCACCGGAAAACGCCGCCTTACGTTAGTGAAATGTTCATCGACGAACGCTCAGCTCAACGATCAGAGCGCACCTCCCGGAAAGCGGCCCGCCATGGCCGTTGACGTCGCTCCGCTCGTCGCCGCACCCGAGACGCGCGAGACCCGCGAACCTCGAGGCAAGCGCGCCAGACCGTCGCTCTCGGCGGCGCACCGCGGTGACGCGAAGATGGCGTGGCTGCTGATCTCTCCCGCCCTCCTCGGGTTCCTCGTCTTCGCCGTCTACCCCACGCTGCGCGGGATCTATCTCAGCTTCACCGACTTCCGTGTGCTCGGTGACGCCAACTGGATCGGCGGCGCGAACTTCGTGCGCATGATGAGCGACGAGGTGTTCTGGAACTCCCTCCGGGTGACGATCTACTACGTCCTGCTCTCGGCGGGCGGCGTGATCCTGCTCTCCCTCGTGACAGCGGTGATACTGCACCGCCTGACGACCTCGACCACGATCCGCAGCGTCATCATCATCCCCTTCCTCGTGTCCAACATCGTCGCCGGTGTGATCTGGACCTGGATGATGGACTCCCAGCTCGGCATCGCGAACGAACTGCTCGAGGCCATCGGCATCCCGCGCATCCAGTTCTTCACGGATCCGGCGTGGGCCATCCCCGCGTTGGCGGCCATCACGGTCTGGAAGGGACTGGGGTACACGACGATCCTCCTCTTCGTCGGACTCCAGGCGATCCCCGTCCAGGTGTACGAAGCCGGTCGGCTGGACGGGGCGAGCGAGTTCCAGATGTTCCGGCGCATCACCATCCCGCTGTTGCGACCGGTGCTCGCCATGGTCGTCATCCTCACCATCATCAACTGCTTCCAGATCTTCGACCTGGTCCAGGTGACGACGAAGGGCGGGCCGGAGAACTCCACCAACGTGCTGCAGAACTACATCTACAGCAAGGCATTCGGGCAGTTCGACTTCGGCTACGCGTCGGCGATCTCCCTCGGACTGTTCCTGATCATGCTCGTCATCACCTTCGTGCAGATGCGCCTGTCGCGCATCAACGAGTCGGACACGGACTAAGGGGTAGCCATGACCACCACGCACATCGAACGTCGGCGGCGTCGTCCGTTCAGCATCGGCCGCGCGGCCGGCTGGACCTACCTCAGCATCGTGCTGATCGTCACGATCTTCCCGTTCTACTGGATCCTGCGCACCGCGCTGTCGAACAACAAGGCGCTCGCCGCCGACCCGAGCTCGCTGCTGCCCGTCGACTTCACCGTCGAGGCCTTCCGGCGCGTTCTGGGCTTCGCGACACTCGCCGAGGCCCAGGCGCAGGGCGGCAACGTCGCCGGCTTCGACATCGGCATCTACATGCGCAACTCCGTGATCTACGCCGGGATATCGACCGTCCTCGTCGTGCTGTTCTCCGCCCTCGCCGCCTACGCGTTCTCCCGGCTCGAATGGCGGGGGCGCAACCTGGTCTTCGGCATGCTGATGGTCGCGCTGATGGTGCCGGGGATCATGACGCTGCTGCCCAACTTCGTCTTCATCAAGCAGCTCGGCCTCGTCAACACCTTCGCGGGACTGATCCTGCCCGGGGCGCTCTTCTCGGCATTCAACATCTTCTTCCTGCGTCAGTTCTTCCTCGGCATCAGTCGCGAGGTCGAGGAAGCGGCGATCATCGACGGCGCCGGGCGCCTGCGCGTCATGTTCCGCATCATCATGCCGATGGCGCAGGGGCCGATCGTGACGCTTCTCATCCTCGGCTTCATCGGCGCGTGGAACGACTACTTCTGGCCGCTGCTCGTCTCCACGTCCGGTGACGAAGTGCGACCGCTGACCCTCGCGCTGGCGGTGTTCCGTCAATCCGCGCCGGGGACGGCGACCGACTGGGCGGGGCTGATGGCCGCCGCGCTGATCGCCGCCCTGCCGATGTTCCTCATCTTCCTGATCTTCGGACGCCGCATCGTCAATTCGATCGGCTTCTCCGGCGTCCGCTGACCCCCGCACCGACATCCACCGCAAACGAAGGAACCAGAGATGATGACACGATCCACCTTCATGAAGGGCGCATTGATCACGGCGACGGCGTCGTTGCTCGTGCCGCTCGCCGCCTGCTCCACGGACGCCGGCGGCGAGGCCGGAGGGAAGGTCCCGATCCAGTGGTGGACCTGGGACCAGGGCCAGTCGCTGTCGTACGAGAAGTGCGCCGACGCGTTCAACGAGGCGAACCCCGACATCGACGTCACGGTCTCGTACTACAACTGGAACGACTACTGGACCAAGCTCACCGCCGGCTTCGTGGCCGGCGACGCCCCCGATACGTTCATGAATCACGCGAACTACTTCCCCGAGTACGTCTCGCAGGGCCAGCTGCTCGCACTCGACGATCTGATCGCCTCGAGCGATTTCGATCTCGATCGCTTCAGCGTCGGGGTCGACACGTGGACGTACACCGACGGCAAGCACTACGGCCTCCCGAAGGACTGGGCGACCGAGGTCTGGTACTACAACGAGGATGCCGTCGCCGATGCGGGCCTCACCGCCGAGGACATGCAGAACATGACGTGGGCACCGGACGGCAGCGGCACGTTCGGTGAGATCGTGAAGAAGCTCACGGTGGACGCGAACGGCGTGCACGGTGACCAGCCCGGCTTCGATAAGGACAACGTTGCCGTCTACGGTCTGATGCCGATGGGTCTGCAGGGCAACAACGGACAGGACAGCTGGAGCGGCTTCCTCTCGACGACCGGCTGGACGCTGGGCGACGAGAAGAACTGGCCGACGCGCTTCCAGTACGACGAGGACGTGTTCAAGGAATCCCTCGACTGGATCCGCAGCCTGAGCGCGGACGGCTTCAGCCCGAAGAACGGGGCGTTCACGACGGAGATCGCCGACTGGCTCGGTTCCGGCAAGATCGCCATGGCAGGCAGCCACACCGCGAACCTCGGCTCCCTGACCAGCATCGACGGGGTGAACATCTCGTTCGCCCCGACCGTGATCGGCGAGGACGGCGAGCGCAGCTCGCTCACCAACTCGAACGGCGACTCGATCTGGGCAGGGACGAAGCACCCCGATGAGGCGTGGAAGTGGGTCTCGTACCTCGGCTCCACCGATTGCCAGAGCCTGGCAGGCGAGGACGGCACGTTCTTCCCGTCGATCCCGGAGTCGATGAAGGTCACCCAGGAGGCGATGAAGGCGAAGGACATCGACGTCGCCCCGCTGGTCGAGCTCGTCGAGAGCGGACAGACGTTCACGACCCCCGTGTTCCAGCGCGGCGGCGAGCTCGACGCGACGTTGAAGCCGATGTGGGAGAAGTACTGGAACTTCTCGGCAGACAGCGAGATCTTCGACCAGATGGCAGCGGAGTCCGAGCGGATCCTGGCTCAGCAGTAATCGTCTGGTGTGCGGCGGAGCCCCCGGGTTCCGTCGCACACCGCCCTTTCATCCGGAGCTGATCGGAGCTGCTCATGCCGCTGTCCGTCCTCTACCTCGGCGGGACCGGCGTCATCTCCTCGGCCTGCGTGCGGGCATCGCTCGCGATCGGGCATGAGGTCCATGTCCTCCGCCGAGGGACCGCGGGCTCGCGGGCGCTGCCCGCCGGAGTGATCGAGCACCGCGGTGACGTGCGCGACGAAGAGTCCGTGCGTCGCGCGCTCGGCGGACGGGCCTTCGACGTCGTCGCGGACTTCATCGCGTTCGCCCCCACCCACGTCACCACCGCGCTCGATCTGTTCGGCGCGGACGCCGGGCAGTACGTCTTCATCAGCTCCGCATCGGCGTATCAGAAGCCGGCGGCCATCCTCCCGATCCGGGAATCGACGCCGTTGCGCAACCCCTTCTTCCCTTACTCCCGAGACAAGATTGCGTGCGAGGACGTGCTGGTGCGCGAGTACCGTGCGAGCGGAGCGCCAGTCACGATCGTGCGCCCGTCGTACACCTACGACGAGACGCTCTTCCCCATGGACAGCGGGTGGACGGTCGTCGAGCGGATGCGGGAGGGGAGACCGATCCTGCTCCCCGACGGCGGCCGCCCTTTGTGCACCCTCACGCACGCCGACGATTTCGCGGCGACGTTCGTGAGGTTGCTCGGAGATTCGCGGACGCACGGCGAGAGTTTCCACATCACCGGCGAGGAGGCGATCAGCTGGCGTCAGGCGTTCGACGCGGTCGCGATCGCCGCCGGGGCCGTCGCCGACTACGTCTCCGTGCCATCCGAGGAGATCGCCGTCGTCGACGGCGGATGGGGCGAGATCCTCCTCGGTGACCGCGCGCACTCCTCGATCTTCGACAACAGCAAGGTTCGCTCCCTCGTGCCCCAGCATGCCGCCACCGTGGCCTTCGCAGAGGGCGCCAGGAGGATCGTGGATTGGCACGACCGCACACCGAGCGCCCAGGTGAGAGATATCGATCGCGAGAGGCTGATGGATGAGCTGATCGCGCGCCGCCTCGGGGGCTGATCCGCGTCAGCCGCGGTACGCGCGGGGGCTCACGCCGTGCACCTTCTTGAACTGTCGGGCGAAGTAGAACGCATCCGGGAAGCCGACCTCGGCGGCGATGCTCGCGATCGTCCAGTTCGTGATGTGGAGCAGCTCTCGCGCTCGCGCCATGCGCAGCATGGTGAGATAGCGCAGCACCGGCTGCCCGGTGTGCCGTTTGAACAGGGCGCTGAAATGCGAGGTGCTCAGCGAGACCGATGCGGCGAGGTCGGCGACGCTCAACGGTTCTGCGAGGTGCTCCCGCAGGTACCGCACGCTCTGCTCGATGAGTTCCTCGGTGTCATCGGCCGCGCTGCGGCTGGCCGCCAGGTGGGTGAGCGCGTGCCAGGCTGCGCCGGAAGCGGCGAGGAGGCTCGGCAGAGTCGTGTCCCGTTCGGCCCATTGCAGGATCTCGGCGAGCAGCGTCGCGACGCGATGCGGATCGTGCGGGCGCCGCACGGGGTTCTCTATCGTCATCCCCGCGCGTTCGAGGAAGCGGTTCAGCTCGGGTCCTGCCGCATGGAACCACCACAGTGTCCACGGATCGTCCGCATCGGCGCCGTAGGCGTGCTCGTGGCCGGGAGGAAGCACCAGCACCTGGCCCCGCGACACCGGGAAACGCCCGGTCGCGGTCTCGCACCAACCGGCTCCGTCGACGCAGGCGATCACCACGACCTCGTCGATCGCCTGTGTGCGACGTTTGCCGTGGGAATGAGCGCGGGGGAAGTAGCCGCAGTCGGTCACGATGAGCTGTGGTGTCCCCGGCATGCGGAACACCTCGTTGACCAGGGGGCGGGGGAGGACGAGCATGCGCTGTCCGGGGAACCCGTCGGGGATGAGCACGATCCGAGTATCGACGCAGATCGTCGGAATGTCCATGTCGATCATCGGTTGACGCCTTGGCCCTGGCGGTCCGAGCGCTCTAGCGTTGAAACGTCGCGGGAGATCCGCGGCGGCGAAGATGCCCGGTACGACCCGCGGAACGAGGACTCGAAGATGGCCCCCACAGCACCGCATCACTCAGTGAATGCCGAAGACGTCGTCCACCTGCGTGCCGGCGGGACGAGCGTGGTCGTGCTCCTCTCCGACGGCCGCCTGCCCCGCATCATCCACTGGGGCGAAGACCTCGGTGACCTCCGTGTCGAAGATCTGGTCGCCCTCGCGTCCACGGCGCTCCCCGCCATCGGCGACAGCGCGGTGACGTATCCGCAGCCGGTTCCCGTGCTGGCGCAGCTGCCGGAGGGTTGGATGGGGCGCCCTGGCCTCGTCGCGGATCGCGATGGCGCAGACTGGGCCGCGAAGTTCGCGGTGACCTCCGTCGCGCGCATCGACGATTCCGAAGTGCAGGGAGTGACTGTCTCCGGCGCAGACGCGCAGTACGGCCTCGAACTCGAGATCGAGCTGCAGGTGCTCCACGCCAGTGGTCTCGTGCGCCAGCGTGCACTGCTGCGCAATGGGCGCGAAGAACGGGTGCGCGTCGGGGGGCTCGAGCTCGCGCTCCCCGTTCCGCAGGAGGCGGATGAGGTCATGGACCTGACCGGACGCTGGTCGCTGGAGCGTGTTCCGCAGCGCCGCGCGTTCGACGTGGGCGAATGGGTGCGCACCTCGCGCGGAGGCAAGCCGGGACTCGAGCACACGATGCTCGTCCTTGCCGGGCGCCGTGGGTTCGGGTTCCGCTCGGGTCGCGTCTGGGCCACGCACCTCGGGTGGAGCGGCAACCAGACGCTCGGCGCCGAACGCACCCCCGCGGACGTGCGCCGACTCGTCGCCTCCGAGCTCCTCGTCGCCGACGAGGTGACGCTGGGCCTCGACGACGAGTACGTCACCCCATGGCAGTACGGATCGTGGGGTGACGGCCTGGATGAGCTCGCAGCGCGATTCCATCGTCATCTGCGCGCATCCTCCAACCACCCCCACGGGCCGCGCCCGGTGATCCTCAACACCTGGGAAGCCGTCTACTTCGATCACGATCCCGCCGCGCTCATCGCGCTCGCGGAGCGAGGAGCAGAGGCGGGCGCCGAGAGGTTCGTGGTGGACGACGGCTGGTTCGTCGGTCGTCGTGATGACACGACCTCCCTCGGAGACTGGACGATTGACCGGGAGCGCTGGCCGGATGGCCTCGCCCCGCTCGCGACCAGGGTTCGCGAGCTCGGCATGGACTTCGGTCTGTGGTTCGAGCCCGAGATGGTCAACCTCGACTCCGAGCTCGCCAGGACACATCCAGAGTGGCTCTTCGACGCCGGGCATGGGGCCGGGATGCCCTCCCGCCACCAGCATGTGCTCGATCTGGGGCATCCGGCGGCCGAGGCCTACGTGCTCGAGGCCGTGTCCGCCCTGGTCGCGGAGCTCGACATCGCCTACATCAAATGGGACCACAACCGCTACCTGCTCGATGCAGGGCACACCCCGACCGGCAGGGCCGGCTATCGCGCGCACACTCTCGCCGCCTACCGGGTCATGGACGAATTGCATCGGCGGCATCCGGGGCTCGAGATCGAGTCGTGCGCCTCGGGCGGCGGTCGGATCGATCTCGGAGTGCTCGCGCGCACGCAGCGGGTGTGGCCGAGCGATTGCAACGACCCTCACGAGCGCATGGAGATCCAGCGCTGGACGGGCCTGCTCGTGCCGCCCGAATACCAGGGCACGCACATCGGTGCCGAGCACTCGCACACCACTCACCGCCAGCATCCGCTCTCGTACCGTGGCGAGAAGGCGATCTGGGGCAATCTCGGGGTCGAACTCAATCTCCTCGTCGAAGACGAGCCGAGCCGAGCGGGTGTCGCAGCATGGATCGCGCTCCACAAACGGTTCCGCGCACTGCTGCACGCAGGGGTGAGCGTGCACGCCGACCTCGCCGAGCCGGCCGCACGGCTGGAGGGCGTCGTCGCACCCGACGGCTCCGAGGCGCTCTTCGCGCTCTCGCTGACCGAGCGGCCCCGCACGTCACCGTTGGGCAGGCTCGCGATCCCGGGCCTCGACGACGACCGCATCTACCGTGTGACGCGCATCGCCCCCGACGACGAGCCGCTCGAGGGCGCTCAGCCCCCGTGGCTCGACGGCGCGATCGAACTGTCGGGTCGAGCGCTGCGGGTCGTGGGCGTCGAGATGCCGAACCTCGATCCCGACCGCTCCGTGCTCCTGCATCTGGAGGGCTGACCCGCCGTCCGAGCCTCGGTGGACGAGGCGCCGGATTCAGTGCGCGCGTTCGGCGAGATTCGCCGAGGCCCATCGGCCGAGTTGATCGAGGATCGGCAGCAGCCCCTCGCCGCTGGGCGTGAGTGCGTACGACACGGTGATCGGTGGGCCGGTATCGACGGTGCGGGCGACGAGTCCGGTGTCGGTGAGCTCGGCCAAACGGTCCGAGAGCACGGTGTCGCTGATTCCGGCGACCGCCCGGCGCAACGCGACGAAGGTCGATGGACCGCCGCCGAGCGACGACACGATCATGCCGTTCCATCGCTTTCCGAGCACGCTGAAGGCCAGTGTGACGGCAACGTCGCACACCTGACGTTCTTCGTCGACCTCGGCCATGTCCCTATCCTACCCGTGCTACGTTAACCAGTGTCGCTAAGAAAAACCTAGCGACTACGAAAACGAGAGGTAGGCCCATGTCCCTGTTCCGCCTGGATGCCAGCATCCTTCCCGGGTCGTCCGCCAGTCGCGCGCTCGCCGACCTCGTCGAGGCCGAGTGGACGGCGTCCCACCCCGACTCGACCGTCACCCGCCGCGACCTGGCGAGCGACCCGGTGCCCGCGACGGCCTGGGCGGACGCCGTGACCGGCGGCTTCGTCGACGAGGCCCAGCGCACCCCCGCGCAGAACGACGCCCGTGCTCTCGCCACGCGGTTCGCCGACGAGCTGATCGGCGCCGACGCACTGCTGTTCGCAGTGCCGCTGTACAACTACGGCGTCTCGCAGCACTTCAAGACCTGGTTCGACCTCGCCTACACCGACCCGCGCATCGACCCGACCGGCACCGCATTGAACGGCAAACCCGCCACCCTGGTCACGGTGCTCGGCGGCAACTACGCCCCGGGCTCGCCCAAGGAGGGCTGGGACCACTCGACCGGCTGGCTGCGCCGCGTGCTCGAAGACGTCTGGGGTCTCGACCTGCGCGTCGTGCAGCGTCCGTTCACCCTGGTCGGCGTGAACCCGGCCCTCGACGCCTTCGCCGACACGGCGCGCGAGCTCAAGGAGAACGCCGAGGCCGACGCCCGCACCTACGGCCGCGAGCTCGCCGCGACGCGCGACCCCCGCGTGGCCTGAGTCGAGCGGCATCCGGTTCGTCTTCGGCGTCGCGTCGGGTATCTGGTTCGGGTATTTGGCCGGGCGTCCGGTTCACCCGTCGGAAGGATGCACGGATGTCGGGCGGGAGACCGCCTTCCGGCCCGACATCCGTGAAATCCTCCGACATCTGAACCGGGCGGACCCGAGGGGCGTCGGCCGAGGGGACGTGAACCGGGGTGGACCCGAGGGGCACCGGACCCGGGGCGTGAACGGGAGGACGTGAACGGGATGGCGTGAACCACGACCGACCGGCGTGCGGTCAGGCGGGAGACCCCACCGGGTACGGATGCGGCAGCCACACCGTCACGATCAGGCCGCCGTCCGTGCGCGGCGTGAGCACCAGTGTCCCGCCGTGCGCCTGGGTGATGCGGTCGACGATCGCGAGGCCGAGCCCCGCTCCGGCGTGGTCGTCGCTGCGGGTGCGCTCGGCTCCGCGCTGGAAAGGCTCGACGAGCGTCGCCACACGGTGCGCCGGCAGCAGCTCGCCGGTGTTCTCGACGACCAGCGCGACCGCATGGGGCATGGAGTGCGTGCGCACGGCCACGGCTCCGCCGGACGGCAGGTTGTGCACGATCGCGTTGAGCACGAGGTTCGTCACCAGCTGCGGCAGGAGGGCGGCGGAGCCGAGCACCGGTGCCGGTACGCCGCCCACCTCCACGGCGACGCCGCGACGATCCGCGAGCGGAACGAGCGCCTCGACCGCTCCCTCCGCGAGGAGCGACAGATCCACGATCTCGCGGGTGAACGTCCGTCGGTCGGCGCGGCTGAGCAGCAGCAGCGCTTCGGTGAGGTCGATCGCACGAGTGTTGACCTCCTGCAGGCGGACGATCAGCGCATCGACGTCACGCTCGGGGTCATCGCGTGCGACTTCGAGCAGGGTCTGCGAGATCGCGAGAGGTGTGCGCAGTTCGTGTGAGGCGTTGGCGGCGAATCGCTGCTGTTCCGCGACGTGCGCCTCGAGCTGTTCGAGCATCGAGTCGAAGACGTCGGCGAGGTCGCGGAACTCGTCGCGGGGGCCGGGGAGCGCGATCCGATGGGAGAGCGATCCCTGCGCGGCCAGCCGCGCCGCGTCGCCGATGCGCTCGAGAGGTGCCAGCATCCGTCCGGCGAGCAGCCATCCGCCCCCCAGGCCCAGGGCGAGCAGCACGACCATGACGGTGGAGGCGACCGGCACGAAAGCCCGGATCAGGTCGGAGCGGTTCGGCACGCGGACCTCGAAGTAGGGGATCTGCACGTCCGGCACGTACCGCAGCAGATACAGGGCCACAGCGGCGAGGAGCAGGAGCCCCGACACCAGCACGACAGCCGCATAGCTGAGGGTGAGCTTGAGACGGGCACTCATCCCGCGGCGTCTACGCATCGGCGTCCGTCCCGATCCGGTATCCGACGCCGGGCACCGTCAGGATCAGCCACGGCTCGCCCAGACGCTTGCGCAGCGACGACACCGTGATGCGCACCGCGTTCGTGAAGGGGTCGGCATTCTCGTCCCAGGCGCGCTCCAACAGCTCCTCGGCGCTGACCACTCCGCCGTCGGCGTCGACCAGCACCTCCAGCACTGCGAACTGCTTGCGCGTCAGCGCCACGTAGCGGTCGTCGCGGTACACCTCGCGACGGAAGGGGTCGAGGCGCAGCCCCGCGACCTCGAGCACGGGCGGCCGGCTGCGCTGACGGCGACGGTCGAGGGCACGCAGGCGCAGCACGAGTTCGCGCAGCTCGAACGGCTTCGTGAGATAGTCGTCCGCGCCGATCTCGAAGCCGGTCGCCTTGTCGTCGAGGCGGTCGGCGGCGGTCAGCATCAGGATGGGGATGCCGCTGCCGGAAGCCACGATCCATCGGGCGATGTCGTCCCCGGAAGGGCCCGGCACGTCGCGGTCGAGCACGGCGAGGTCGTAGGAGTTGATGCTCAGCAGTTCGAGGGCGGTGTCGCCGTCGCCGGCGATGTCGGCGGCGATCGCCTCCAGCCGCAGTCCGTCGCGTACCGCCTCGGCGAGGTAGGGCTCGTCCTCGACGATCAGTACACGCATGGCTGCGATCCTACGCAGTGCGGCATATCGGCAGCATATGCAAAAGCGCATACGCCCCGGCAACCGGGCTCCTTCTTCACTGGGAACATGAAGACCCGCGCCATCCCTCATCCACTGCGAGTGCGTCGCCGTCGCCGTGTCGTCGTCTCGCTGATCGCCCTCGCTGCGGCTGTGATCCTCGCGTTCGCGGTGCAGCAGTCGCTGTCCGTGGCGTTCGCCGATGCAGCGCACACGATCCCCTCGCCCGCTCCGACCCCCGCTCCGACCGGAGGTTCCGCCGGCTCGGCGACCGCCCCGACCGAGGCCGACGGCGTGATCCTCGACGACGACAAGCCCACGGTCTTCGAGGCCGACCGGGTCGCCGTCGGCAACCTCGACCCCGCCCTGCTCGCGGCGCTGCAGCGCGCCGCCTCCGACGCCGAGGCCGACGGGGTGACCATGCGTGTGAACAGCGGATGGCGTTCTCCCGCGTTGCAGGAATGGATGCTGCAGGAGGCCATCGTCCAGTACGGATCCGAAGAAGAGGCGCGCCGCTGGGTGGCCACCCCTGAGACCTCGGAGCACGTCACAGGCGATGCGGTCGACCTCGGCCCGTGGGCGGCGCTCGACTGGCTCGCCCAGCGCGGCTCGCGCTACGGCCTCTGCCAGATCTACGCGAACGAGTCGTGGCACTACGAGCTGCGCCCCGACGCCGTCGACGACGGATGCCCCGAGATGCTCGCCGACCCGACCGCCGACCCGAGGACGAAGCGATGACCACTCTTCTCGCCACCGAGCACACGACGTTCTCACGCCTGCACGCGCCGACGCTGTCCACTCTTCCCGGGGCCGTGGCCGAGAACCTGCGCCGCGTGCAGGCCGTGACCGCCGTGCCGATCATGGCCGTGGTCAAGGCCGACGGCTACGGGCATGGAGCCGTCGTCGTGGCGAGAGCCGCGGTCGCCGCCGGAGCCGGATGGCTGGGGGTGACCGACGTCGCCGAGGCGGTCGCGCTCCGCGAGGCCGGGTTCGATGTGCCGATCCTCTCCTGGTTGAACCCGTCGGGGGTCGATGCGGAAGCCGCCGCGGAACACCGCATCGACATCGCTGTCGGCTCTGTCGAAGAGCTGCGTCAACTGATCGCCGATGCCAGGGATACGGTGCGCGTGCACCTGCATCTCGACACCGGCATGGCGCGGGGAGGGTGTCCTCTCGATGACTGGTCCGCGCTGTTCCGGCTGGCGCGTACCGGGCGGGGCAGGATCGAGATCACGGGAGTCATGGGGCATCTGCCGCGTGCCGATGAGGCCGATCCGGCGGTGAACGCGGCAGCGGTGCTCCGGATGCGACAGGGGCGTGACGCCGTGCTGCGCGCAGGACTCGGGCCGGTGCTCGTGCATCTCGCCGCGACGTCCGGAGCGCTGACCGACCCCGCCACGCACTTCGGGATGGTGCGGATCGGGGCGGGACTCGTCGGCATCGACCCGTCGGAGACGACCGCGCTGGTGGGGGCCGCGCGCTGGACGGCGCCGGTCGTGCACAGTGCGCGCGTTCCGGAAGGAACCCCGGTCGGCTACGGAGGAGCCGCGGTGACCGACCGGGAGACGCATCTGGCCGTGATCGGTGTCGGGTACGCCGACGGCATCCCGCGGGAACGGGCAGCGGGGGCCGGCGTGGAGATCGACGGGGTGCGGTATCCGCTCGTCGGGAGGGTGTCGATGGACCAGATCGTGGTCGACACGGGCGGCGTGCTGTTCCCGCGGGGAACGATCGCGACCGTGTTCGGGCCCGAAGGGGGAGCCGTGCCTTCGGTGCAGGAGTGGGCACGCTGGGCGGGAACCATCCCGCACACGATCGTCACCGGAATCGGGCCGCGAGTGCAGAGGAGCGTCGCATGACGACGAAGGTGCTGGTCATCGGCGGCGGGCAGAACGCCGAGCACGAGGTGTCGCTGGCGTCGGCGGCCGCGGTCGCCGCCGCCCTGCGGATGGGCGATCACGAGGTCACGTGCGTGACGATCGACCGTGACGGGATCTGGCGCGTCGAGGGGCGCCCGAACGGGGGCTCGGCCGTCGAGTCGCTCGCCCTCGCCCTTCCGCTGTTCACGCGGACCGACGTGGTCTTCCCCGCGGTGCACGGCGCCCAGGGCGAAGATGGCGCCCTCGCGGCGCTGTGCGCGCTCGCCGGCGTGCGTGTGGTGGGGTCGGGCCTGCGCGCCGGAGCCATCGGCATGGACAAATGGACGACGAAGCTGGTGGCGGATGCCGTCGGGCTGGGCACCGCACGCGGTCGGCTGGTATCGGCGGACGACATCGGAGATGTGGAGTTCGAAGGCGCAGTCGTGGTGAAGCCGGTGTCGGCCGGATCCAGCCACGGTGTGAGCCTCGTGACGCGGGAGGAGGATCTGCTCGCCGCGCTGCACGAGGCCGCGCGCTTCGACCGCCGGATCCTTATCGAAGAGGTCGTGCGGGCGCGCGAGATCGACGTGGCGGTGCTGCGTGAGAAGGGCGGCATCCGTTGGGCGGCTCCGCCCCTCGAGATCCACGCGACGGGACTGTTCGACACGGCTACGAAGTACGACGGCAGCGCGCGGTTCACGGTTCCGGCGCAGCTCGACACCAGTGAGGTGTCTGCCCTCAAGCGGGCGGCGATCGCCGTGTTCGATGCTCTCGGATGCGAGGGAGTCGCGCGGATGGACTTCTTCCTGACCGACCGCGGTCCGGTGCTCAACGAGGTCAACACGATGCCGGGGCTGACAGCGGCATCGCAGGTACCACGGATGTTCGCTGCGGCGGGAGTGACCTACGTCGACCTGGTGGCACGGCTCGTGCGCGCGGCGTCGTGACGGCGGCTCCCGCGCCACGCATCGGATGGCCCGATGTCGCGAAGGGCATCTGCATCATCCTGGTGGTGCTCTGGCATGTCGTGACCAAGCACGCGATCGAGGCTCCGGGTGCGGGTCCGGTCACCGACGCCTGGGCGACGCTGAACGCGCAACTGCTGCCGTTGCGGATACCGCTGTTCTTCCTGGTCTCCGGGATGTTCGCCGCGCGCGCAGTGCTCGCCGACGACGGCAGTTCCTGGCGGCGGCGAGCGGCACGGCTGGCGCTGCTCTACATCGTCTGGGTCGTCATCCAGACGTTCGTGCTCGCTCTGGCGCCCGACTTCGACACGGCTCGGGCGACCAGCGGGTGGGAGCTGCTCGCGCAGCTGACCATCAGCCCGACGAACCTCTGGTACCTGCTCGCGCTCGCGGTGTACCTGGCGATCGGTCGACTGAGCCGCAGGATCCCGGCGGTCGTGGTGCTGCCTGCCGCCTTCGTGATCGCGGCGGTCGCCGGGGCCGGGGTCATCCCCGATCTCGGCAACCTGTGGCAGCTGGTGCAGAACCTGTTCTTCTTCCTCACCGGTCTTCGTCTGCGTGCGCTCGTCGAACGCTTCGCGAAGAATGTCGGGGTGTGGCGTGCCGTCGCGCTCGCCGCCGTGTACGTCGCGGCGCTGGCGGTCGTGGCAGGACTGGCCATCCGTCTACTGCCGGGGGTGTGGCCCGCGCTCGCCGTGATCGCGGTGGCGTTCGGGGTTTCGCTCAGCGTGCTCCTGGACCGTCACGTCGACGTCGTCGCGCGGCCGCTGCGCTGGATCGGACAGCGCACCCTGCCGATCTACGTGCTGCACATGATGCCCCTCGCCTTCATCGATGCGGTCCTGCGGTCGACGGGCGGGAGGACGACGGACGTGGTCGAGGCCATCGCCCCCATCCTCCTCACCGCGATCGTGATCGGGATCTGCCTGGGCGTGCATGCCCTGCTCGTGAGCTGCGGGCTCGGGGCGCTGTTCGATCCGCTGCGGGTGACCGACCGCCTCACGGCCCGGCTGGTGGCTCGCCGGGGAGATGCACGACCCCGATGAAGGGCTCAGAGGAAGGCCTCGACAATCGGCGGAGGACGGCGGATGCTGGAACCATGGCGGCCTTCACAGCGGACAACGCATTCAGCGGATTCAGCGTCGACGACATCGACGCGGCGGAAGAGTTCTACGGCACGGCCCTCGGCCTCGACGTCGAGCGCAACGCGATGGGTTTCCTCGACCTGCGGCTGCCGAGCGGCGGGTCGATCCTCATCTACTCGAAGCCGAACCACACGCCGGCGAGCTTCACGATCCTGAACTTCCCGGTGGCCGATGTCGACGCCGCCGTGGACGAGCTCATCGCCCGGGGGGTGCAGACCAAGATCTACAGCGACGAGGAGTTCCCCTCCGATGAACGCGGCATCGTGCGCGGCAACGGTCGGGGTCCGGACATCGCGTGGTTCCGCGATCCCGCGGGCAACGTGCTCGCGGTGATGCAGGCCTGACAGCGAGCCCGGAGGGTCTGCGCCCCGGAGACCGAGGTCTCCGGGGCGCAGTGCGTACCGACGCGGCTCAGTCGAAGACGGCGTCGGGGTAGAGCCCCTCGGCGATGAGCCGCACAGCCGAGACGTTGCCGAGCGTGCCGGGGAACAGGTCGGTCGATGGCACGGCGATCAGGCGGCCGTCGCGCACGGCGGGCATGTCGGGGAAGGTCGCAGCGAAGTAGGAGCGGACGGCGGCCTCGTGTGCGGGGTCGGACACCGCGAAGACGAGGGCGTCAGGCGCTTCGGCGGCGAGGGATTCCGGGGTGATCTCGGCGGCGAAGAAGTCGGCGAACGCGGGGTCTTCCGGCGTGAAGACGTTGTCGGCACCGGCGCGCTGCAGGATGTCGTACTCGATGCCGGCCCCGATCGCGGTGAGGGTGGTCCCCTCCACGAAGACCTGCGCGACGCGGGGGCGGTCCTGTCCCTCGATGGCCTTGTCCACGGTGGCGAGCTCGGTCTCAGACGACGCGATCAGGTCGTTCGCCTCGTCTTCGACGTGGAAGATCGCGCCGAGGTTCTCCAGGTCGGTGAAGAGGTCGTCGACCGTGCCCTCCATGCGACGGTCGAAGCATCCGCCGGTCGCGGTGTAGGCGGCGACACCGGCGTCTGCGAGCTGCTCGATGCTGGCGAAGCCCTGCTCGGCGGTGAACTCGTAGGTGGTGGGTGAGTACACGAAGTCGGGTTCGACGGCGAGGAGCTCCTCGCGGCTGGGCGGGGAGTCTCCGCCGATGACCGGCACGTCGGCCGCGAGATCGGCGACGTCGGACGGCAGCTTCTGCGCCGTGGCCTGGGCCTGACCGACGAGCGCGTCGGCGAGACCGAGACGCAGCAGCAGTTCGGTCTGCGACGGGTGCATCCCGACGACGGCGGTCGGCGTGGACGGGATCTCGACCGTGCGGCCGCAGTTCTCGATCGTGATCGCCTCACCGGAGGCGGCGGGTGCCGTTCCGTTCGAGACCCCACCGCCGCATGCGGTGAGGGCGATCGCGCCCAGACCGACGGTGACGGCGGCCAGCAGACGGGTGGTTCGGGTACGGGGTGTCATTCGTGTTCTCCTTCGTTGGTGCGGGTAGGGGTATGAGTTCGGATGCCGGGTGGGTCAGCCGCCGACGGGCTGTCGGGGGTGGAAGGTCATCGCCCGCGCGCCGGTGTCGACCTCGATGGCGATGCGGGCGGTGACGTGGAAGACCTCGTCGACGAGCGCCGGGGTGAGCACCGCGTCGGGTGGGCCGAAGGCCACGAGCCTGCCCTGATCGAGCACGGCGACGTCGTCGCAGAACGCCGCAGCGATGTTGAGGTCGTGCAGGGCCGCGATCACGGTGGTTCCGAGTCCGCTCACGACGCGCATCAGGTCGAGCTGGTGGGCGATGTCGAGGTGGTTGGTCGGCTCGTCCAGCACGAGGATCTCGCCGTTCTGGGCGAGCGCGCGGGCGAGCATCACGCGTTGGCGCTGACCGCCCGAGAGTGACCGCACCAGGCGGTCGCCGAGATCATGCACGTCGGCGGTGCGCAGAGCCTCATCGACGATCTGCTGATCCTCTGGGGTGTCCCGGCTGAAGGGCGGGCGATGCGGTGAGCGGCCGACGAGCACGGTCTCCCGCACGGTCAGATCGAACTCGGACGGTGCGTCCTGCAGCATGACCGACACGGTGCGGGCGAGGGCGCGCGGGGCCAGCTGCGAGACGTCGGCGCCATCGATCAGCACGCGACCGTGCCGCGGACGCTGGCCGGTGAAGAGCGCGCGCAGGAGGGTGGATTTGCCGCTGCCATTCGGGCCGAGGAGTCCAACGATGCGTCCGGATCCGACCTCGAGATCGATCCCGTGCAGCACGGTACGGCCGCCGCGCGCGACGCTCACGTCATCGAACAGCACGCTCATCGGTCGAACCCGGCTCGCTCGCCGCCGCTGCGCATCAACCACAGGAAGAAGGGAGCCCCGACGAAGGCGGTGAGAATCCCGAGGGGGATCTCGGTCGGCATCGCGACCGTACGGGCCAGCAGGTCGGCGACCATGAGGAACAGCGCACCGCCGAGGACGGTGATCGGCAGCATCCGCCGATGATCCGAGCCGACCAGGAGTCGAGCCATGTGCGGGACGACGAGTCCGACGAAGCCGATGCCGCCGCTCACGGCGACGATCGCGCCGGTCAGGAGCGAGGCGAGCACGAGCAGCAGGCCGCGCAACCGGGCCGTGCGCACGCCGACGGCCATCGCGGACTCGTCGCCGGCGAGCAGGGCGTTCATCGACCGCGAGAGCCCGAAGACCGCGATGCACGCAATGGCGAGTGCCACCGCCGGGATCAGCAGCGATGACATGTCGGCGGCCGACACACTGCCGAGCAGGAAGAACATCACGCTGACGACGTTCTGGGCATCGGTGGTGAGTGTGAGGTAGCTGGTCACCGCGCTCAACAGGGCTCCCAGGGCGACGCCGGCGAGGATCATGCGGGTCGGAGACAGCTCTCCGCGGATGCGCGCGAGCATGGCCACGAGGATGCAGGCGACCATCGCGCCCACGAAGGCCGCCCCGCTCATGGTGAGACCGAGGAACGTCGCGCCGCCCGAGACGATCACCAGCACGGCGCCGACGCTCGCTCCGGAGGAGACGCCGAGGATGTACGGCTCGGCGAGCGGGTTGCGCACGACCGCCTGCATCATCGCCCCGGCGAGAGCGAGCCCTGCGCCCGAGAGCGCGGCCAGGAGCGACCGCGGCACCCGGAACTGCCACACGGCCTGGTCCTGCAACGGGGTCAGCGTGCCGTCGGACATCCAGGGCAGGCCGGGGACGAGGTGACCGATCACGATCTTCGCGGCGTCGAGGGGAGAGACCGCGACAGGTCCGGTGGCGGCGGAGAACACGAGGACGAGCACAGCGAGCACGGCGATCGTCGTCACGGTCGGACCCACGGGCAGCATCCGCCGACCCCTGCGCCGGTTTCGGGTGCGCCCTCCGCTCCGTCGCCGCAGGGAGGCGAGGCGTCGTCCGCGCCGTGCGGTGAGGATGGCGGTCGGCTCGCTCACAGAGCGGCTCCCGTCGTGACCTCGGCAGCGAAGTCGAGCACCGTGAGGCCCAGTTCGTGGAGGGCGGCGGACTCGTTCGCACCGTGCCCTGTTCCCGCTGCCGTCCACTGTCGGGCAGACCCACCGGCCTTCTGGAGCGCCTCGACCATCCGGTGCGTGTCGCGAGCAAGCACCCGGGTGTCCTCGCCGAGCACGACCCCCAGGTAGGAGGGGATCGGAGACCCGACCGGAAGCGCTTCGGCGCGTGCGAGAGGGGAGAGGGCGCGGAGTCGAGTGCGCGATTCGGGGGTACCGTCGTCGCCGAACTCCGCTCGCCAGCGCGACCCGAGCGGATGATCGTCCAGGGCGAGCAGATCGAGTGGAGCGGCGGTGGTCACGAAGCCTGCCCACAGCTCCGGATGCCCGATCGCACACCTGGCCGCGACGACTCCGCCCAGGGAAGCACCGGCGAGGACGAGCAGATCGGGGCGGGTGATCCCTGCCTCGATGAGCCCGCGTGCGAGGTCGGCGAGGTCGGCGACCGTGCGGCTCTTGCGGGCGCCATGACCCGCCTCGCGCCAGGCTCGCCCGCGCTCTCCACCACCGCGGAGCTGCGCGGAGGCGTAAGCCCCGCCGAACTCGACCCACGCGGGCACTGTGGGTTCGAAGAGCGGCAGGTGGGGCACGCCGAACCCGCCGTAGCAGGTCAGGATCATCGGCAGCGGCCCCTCCGCTCCGCTCGGCGATGTCACGTGGACGGTCAGGATCTCGCCGTCGTCGGCCGGGAAGTCGTAGCGCACGGTGGTGCCCAAGGCGCGTGTGGGGGACGGCACGACGGTCGTGCCTTCCTTCGTGCGCTCGACGATCTGCGGCGGAGTCAGCGGCCCCTCGACGCCCAGTCGCAGCACGCCGTCGTCGACAGCGATCATGGTCGTGGTGACCGCGTCGGCTGCGGACGAGGCAGCATCGGAGCGTTCGATCTCGATGCCGTCGACCAGGTCGATGAGCACGCTGCGCCCGTCCACCACGGCGAGCACGACGACGCGGTCATCATGCACCGCGACATCGACGATCTGCGCGTCGGGGTCGTGCCAGCGCCAGAGCAAGCCGCTCTTCCCTGCGCCGTCGCTCACCGCGCCGTCGCTCGCCAGGGCATCGAGACCGCCCCCGTGCCACACGAGCACTCCGGTGTGCGGATCCACGGTATCGAGCGGGGATGCGCGCAGAAGCGCCGGCCACCGACCCGGTGACGTGCCGGTGGCACGGTCGGTCAGCGTCGTGCCTCGCGACCCCGAGCTGAGGGCGCGCAGGCCGCTCTCCCCGCCGGGGAACAGTCGCAGTCGCGCCTCGGGGTCGAGGGAGACGGTCTGCTGCTGCTCGGTCTCGACATCCAGGGTCACGAGCCTCCGGTCGCGGCTTGCGACCACGTCGAGGCTGCGCGAGTCGGACGCCCAGAGCACGGTGTCGTAGCGCAGGCGGATGTCGGGGTGCAGGCGCAACGTGCCGGCGGCGACGTCGACGATGCCGAAGACGGCGTTCTCGTCGGCGGAGGGTGCCCACTCGACGGCGATGAGACGGCCGTCGGGGGAGGGGAAGATCCGGTGCAGATGACCGTCGGGCTCGATCACGGTCGTGCCGTCGAGGCGATGGATGCCGCGGCGCGAGCGTTCATCCGCTCGGCCCAGCGTGAAGCCGCCGACCGGCAGGCCGGGTCGACCGTGACGCTCTGCGCGGGTGAGGGCGTCGTCGAGCACCGAGCGATGAGCGCTCATCGGCCCACCAGATCGTCGGCGCGGTGGTCGGCGCCGGCCCACAGCAGGTGCCCGCCCTCGTCGAGCGGGGTGGGGAGCTCGATGGTCGAGATGCCGCTGTCGTCGACGAGGTGGATCGTGCCGTCTCCGCCACTGGTGACGGCGATCGTTCCGGTGCCGGGGTCGATCGCGATGGACCGGCGCTGTGCAGGGCGGCCGTCGACGCCGTCCCACGGCAATCGTCCAGCGCGGGGCGGGTGCGTCATCGCCGGGATCGGGGTGATCCGCGCGATGCGCGCGTCCTCGCGATCGATCACGATCACGACATCGCCGTCGGGGTGGATGACGGAGACGGCTGCGACGCCCGTGGCGAGGGCGAAACGGAAGGCGAGCCCCGGCGGCAGCGGCACGATGCGGGAGGCTCCCGACGCGAGGTCGATCTCGACGAAGGTGTTGGTCCACTCCGGCCACGATCCGGGAGAGGCCGGTCCTCCGCGGACGATGCCGGTGGCGCGCCCGGTGTCGCCCGCGAGGCGCAGGTAGTACGCGCGTCCTGCGACGGGCCACGCGACGATGCCGATGGCGCGGGGAACTCCCCCGTCGACGATGAAGCGCTCCAGGCCGCGGCTCGTCGCGATGCCGATGATGCCGGAGGCCTGGTCCATCACGTCGCCGTGTCCGTCTGCGGCGAGGTCGTCGACGACGCGCCCGCGCAGGACCGGTGCGTGCGCTCCGACCGCGAGCGCCGTCGCGAGGGGCAGTGCCTCGACGGCTCCGGGTTCGCGATGGCGGAGCACGATCATCGGCTCTCCTGTGGCCTGATCCGGGGCGACCACGACGCCGGGCTCACCGGTGCGCACGCGGAAGCGCACGGAGGAGTCGGTCGCGAGATCGACGACGGAGACCAGGTCGGTCCAGGCTTCCTCGTTCATGCCCAGACCGGAGGTGACGACCACGTGGCGGCCGCTCGGATCGCAGGCCAGATGCTCCGCCGGGATGGCGATCGGGACGCGTCGTACGGAGTCCGCGTCGCCGATGACCAGCGCACCGCCGCGGTCGTCCGCGAACGCCCAGCGGTCGGATGAACCGGCGGGGAGGTGGAGGAAGCCCGCGTGCTCGGCGAGCCAGCTGTCGGCGACGGCGACACGCCGGGAGCCGTCATGAATCTCGTAGACGACTCCGGCCCGGTGATCAGCGGCGAGGAGGGGGTGGGAGGAAGGCATGTCAGCGATCCTAGTAGATATTGAGAATCATTATCATTTAGGGTCGTCAGTGTTCACACACCGTGGACGCCGCCCCGCACCCCGCGGGGCGGACACCTCACAGAAGGAGCACGAAATGGAAAAGCAGATCCTCGCCGAGATCGAAGAGTCCGAGCAGCTGGCGCACCTGTCGGCATCGCACTCGAACGCCCTGGTCGAGAACCCGTTCGACTGATCGCGGATCCTTCCGTCGCGCTTTCGAGCGCACTCCCGTCCGGCCGGGCGTTCGCGCCCGGCCGGGCCCATCACCGAGAGACACCATGACTTCCGAACCCCGCATCCTGCCGCTCCCCGACTCCGGGGCGCATCTCGTCATCGGCGCCGACGGCCGCCCCCGGATCCGCCTGCGCACCGGACGATTCGTCCTGGTCGACGCGCCGCGCGTCGCTCTGGTCGAGGCCCTCGCGAGCGGGGCTGACGGAGAGCGCTCGACCGCGCTCGACCGACTGACGCTCGAGGTGCAGGGGCGGGAGACCGTGGACGCCCTCCGCCGTTGGCCGGAGGAGCGCCGCGACGTCTGCCTCCTCGGAACCGGCCCGCTCGTCGACGAGCTCGAGCGCGTGCTCGCCGCCTGGGGTGCCCGGGTCGCCGTCCTGGATCCGGAGGCGGCACCGTCCGAGCATGCTGCGCTCGTGGTCGCCTATGCCGAGGACGCCCCCGGTTGCCGCCGCTGGGCAGAGCTCGATCAGCTCCCGGAGCGAGGCACCGCGTGGCTCCGCGTGCACCGCGAGGGTGAGGTCGTGCTGATCGATCCACTCGCCCTCTACCCCAGCGACCCCACCTCCGTGCAGGTGGCCGCGCGGCGCGTGGCCGCGAGCAGCGCGCCCGCATCGGCCGAGGCCTGGCAGCAGGCGGGTCCGCTCATCTCTGGCGCGCTCGACGATGCCACCAGAGCGCTCGTGCTCGCCCGACTGCTGCACATGATCCTCGCCTGGGCTCGGGACGACGCCGAACTCGACCGCCTGCGCACGACCCTCTGGAAGCTGGTGCCGGCGATCGGATCGGTCAGCGAGCACACGGTGCTGCCCTTCCCCGCGGCTCCGCGTCGGGTGCTCCGATGACGCCGCCGCGCGACGCCCGCCCCCACGCCGTCATCGCGGAGGACGGCGCCCTGTTGCGGGGCTGGGTCTGGGAGCGTGCGGAGCCCCGTGGCGTGGTGCTCATCCGCACGCCCTACGGTGCCTGGCGACACGGTGACACTGCACGGGCCTGGGTCGGTCGTGGCTACCGCTGCGTCATCCACGACGTACGCGGACGCCACTCGTCCGACGGTGACTGGCACCCCTACCTCGCGGAACGCAGCGACGGGCGCGCGGTGGCCGAGCAGGTCAGGGCCGAGAACCCCGGACTCCCGCTCGTGCTGTCGGGCGGCTCGTATGCCGCGCACACCGCGCTCGAAGCCGCCAGAGCCGCCGACGTCGACGCGCTGGTGCTCCTGGTCCCGGCGCTCGGGCTCGCCGAGACCGCGTGGGACGAGAACGGGCGTCCTCAACTGCGCGACCGGATCGGGTGGTGGCATCAGCACGGCCGCGGCCCCCGTTCCCTGCCGCCGTTGTCCGATGAGCAGCTCGCGGCGTGCGTCCAACGGGCGGCCGACATGGGCGTGCACCGTGCCGCCGAGGAGTGGGGGTGGTCGTCCGAGGTGCTGTCCGGATGGCGACGCCTCTGGTCCGCTCCGGCCGTCGACCTCGACCGCGCCTACGGGGCGCTCCGTGCACCGTTGCTGCTGATCCGCGGCGATCACGACTTCTTCTTCACACATGCCGGACGACTCGCGGCCGCCTGGCAGGGCCCCGTCCACCTGGTCGACGGTCCGTGGGGACACCGACTGGCCGCGGACATCGACGACGACGAGGTCCGTTCCCGGCTGCGCCGTGCGGGCGGCATCGGCGGCGTGCTCGACTCCTGGCTCGCCGAGACCGGCCTGCCGACCACGGCATCCGCGATCGCTGCACCCGCATCGGGGCGGAGCCGCCGCACCAGATCGGCCTTCGAGTCGGAGACCGGTCGCTGGCGGCACGAGAGGACAGCATGAGCGTGTACGACACCCTTCACCCCCGCGCAGCCCGTGCGACGCTGTCGGCCGAGGTGCTGGTCGACGCCGAAGCCGGCATCATCCGCTCGGTGCGGGAGGTGCCGCATCCGGTCGGCGCCCCTGACCGGTACCTGGCGCTGACGGCTTCGGTCGCCGACGCGCGGATCCTCGGCGAGTGGCCGGCCGACCGGGTGTCGCTCGGCACGTCGTTCGGCGATCCCGCTCAGGCTCGCATCGCCGCGATCGGCGAGGGCGTGGAGCGGTACTGCGGCAACTGGCTGCCCGACGAGCTGCCTCGTGACGAGCTCCGTGTCGGCACCGCGGACGAGCTGCGCGCCGAGGGCGAGAGCGTCGTCGACGAGTCCGCTCTGCCGCGCTTCGCCGACTGGCAGCTTGCACGCCCCGGGTTCGCGTACCAGCGTCTGCTCCCCTCCACACCGACGCTCTGGGCGCGCTGCGACGAGCTCGACGGCGGCTCGGTGTGGGTGCCGGATTCTCTCGTGCACCTGAACTGGCGGCAGTCCCGGTTCCGGGCGCTGCCGCGGACGCACCACCTGAACTACGCCGGCATCGCGACGGGCGCCGGCTTCGACGATGCCCGCGACCGCGGGGTGATCGAGGTGATCGAGCGGGATGCGCTCGAAGTGTGGTGGCACCTGGACGGACCGACGTTCGGCATCGATCCGGCCACGGTCCCCGGCCTCCTCGACGACCTTCGCGGAAGCAGTCTGCGCGTGTGGCTGGTGGCGATGCCCTCGGAGTTCGCCCCGGCGATCGGCGCCCTCGTGCACGACGAGGAGCGCGGACTCTACGCCGCAGGATTCTCGGCCTCGCTCGATCCGGCGCGGGCCGCGCGGAAGGCCGTGCTCGAGGCGGTGCACACCTGGATCTACACGCAGGGATGCACGACGGCCGACGGATGGGTGTTCCGCGCCGTCGCCGCCGGACTGATGGCGAAGGGCCTCACCCTCGACTTCCGGCCGGATGCCGACTACCGCGCCGCGGCCGGGTCGCAGTTCGAGAACGTGATCGACCTGGGCGCGCATGTGCAGGTGTGGCTCGATCCGTCCGTGCACGACGAGGCGCGACGGTTCCAGTCGCCCGCGCAGGGTGTGCGCCCGCTGAGCGCGGTGGAGCCGGTGACGATGCACGAGGTGTACGGGCGTCTGCGCGAACGCGGTCATCGCGTCCTGTCCCGCGACCTCACGACCTCCGACGTGCGACGCACCGACCTGCGCGTGGTGCGTTCGATCGTGACCGGACTCGTGCCCAACGCCCCGGCGGCGTTCTCGTACCTCGGAATGCCGCGGTTCCGAGAGGCGGCCGAGGAGCGGGGGTGGCGCACGACCTGGACCGGCGGCCCCGAGGACTTCACGCTCCTCCCGGCTCCGCACATGTGAGGGCCGTCATGGATCGCACACTCCACGAGAGCCGCGGCCTTCCTGCCCCGCTCGACGAGGCGCTGACCTCGCGCGCGCCCGCAGGTCCCCTGCCGCCGGGGCCGCGGGCGAACTCGTGGGATCGGGTCGGCGCCGTGGCGGACGAACCTCGCCGCGGGGCGTCAGAGCTCGTCGACGGCCTGTGGCGGCCGGGGGAGTTCCACCGCAGTGCCGACGGCTCGGCCACCCGCATCCGTCGGCGCCCCGTCCCCTCGGCCGGGGCGTGCTATCCGGTGCAGACCCACCTGGTCGACGCGAGCGGCGTGCGCTGGGCGGTCGATCGGGAGGAGGGGGCCTTCCGGCGTCGTGACCTCGCATGCGACCGGGCAGACGGGTGGCCGTCGCCGACCTCGGACGACGGCACCGCGCGCCTGGTGTTCACCGTGCTGCCGGGGCGGTCGTTCGGCCGCTACCGGCACCGGGCGTGGCCCCTGTGGATCGCGGATGCGGCCTACGCGGTCGCCGCCGTGCGATTCCTGCTGGGGGAGCGCGCCGGGCCCGTGCAGGTCGGTCCCTCGAAACGGCTGCGGGAGATGCTCGGCGTCCCCCGGGCGGCCGATGCCGACGCCTGGATCCGCCGAGGACTCGCACCGGAGATCCCGCTCGCCGCCGTCGAGATCCCCCGCGTGCCGGTGCCGGACGCCGCGGCTGCGCAGGCTCTCGGCACGCGACGCTCGCCCGCCATCGCGGAGTTCGCCGACCGGATCGGGGGCTCACCGACCACCGAGGTCGAGCGCATCGCCCGCGCATCCGGCCAGGCCTGGGTGCGCGGTGCGACCGAAGTGCGCTCCTGGTCCGTGCCGAGCACGGCGCCCGCGACGATGGTCGGCGCGGCACTCTGGAGCGCCCATCTCGCCGCCGCACGACTTTGCTACGAGGCCGCACTCACCGGAGGCAGGCGCGCGCGCCCCGTCTCCGGCTTCCCTTCCACGGGTGACCGGTGGATCCTCCACGCGGTCGCCTTCCTCGACTCCCCCGGAGGTGCACGATGATGATCGTCCCCGAGCTGTGGCGCGAAGCGCGACGGCACCCCTGGCTTCTGTCCGTGAGCATCCTGCTGCTCCTCCTCGTGTTCGCGACGCACCTTGCGCAGGCGCTCGCCCTCGCGTGGTCTCTCGCCGCTTTCGTGCGCGGCGACGCGGTCGGCGCGGTGGCGGGCATCGGTGCGATCCTCGTGATCGGGGTGGCGCGGATGCTGCTGACGCTGGCGCAGGGCGATGCCGCCGCTCGCCTCGGAGGGCGGGTCAGGGAAGATCTGCGGGGTGCGGCCGTCACCGCGGCACTGATGCCGGAACGATTGCACGACGCCCGCCTCCGCGACGGCTCGACCCAGCTCGCGCTCGGCGACGGCATCGACGGCACTGACGCCTACGTGTCGAAGTACATCCCCGCGGTGGCGCAGCTCGTGGTCGGCAGCCTGATCGCGGTGTGCCTGGTCGCGGTGCTGTCGCCCCTGATCGCGCTGTGCGTCGCCGCGGGGATCCTGCTCGCGGTGCTGGGTCCCTTGGCCTGGAAGCGGATGCTCGCCCGGCGCGGTTTCGACCACTGGGACAGTTACGAGGCTCTCAGCGGCGATCTGCTCGAAGCGCTCCGGGGGATGTCGACGCTGCGGGCGCTGGGCGATGTCCCGGCGACGCGTGCACGGTTGCAGGCGAGGTCGGAGTCCCTGCGTGAGGCCACCGAACGCGTCATGCGGTCGTCGCTCGCCGAGACGGCGATCACCGACTTCGCCGTGCAGGCGGGCGTGGTGATCGCCGCCGGGCTGGCCGTCGTGTCCGTGATGACCGGGCAGCCCCCGGCCATCGAGGTCTACGCGCTGCTCCTGCTCTCCTCGGAGGCGTTCCGGCCGGTACGCGAACTCTCGCGCCACTGGCATGCCGGATTCCTCGGGCTCACGGCGGTTCCCGGGTTGGCGGCCCTCGGTGCTTTCCGTCGGGTCGCGTCGGTCGCGTCGCCACGTGAGACAGGACCGGCGACCGGGGGAGACGTGCTGCGCATCTCCGGTCTGTCGTACCGATACCCCGGCACCGATCACGATGTCCTGCGCGGGGTCGACTTCCGTGCCGGGCGTGGCGAGGTGCACGCGATCGCCGGACCGTCCGGTGCGGGCAAGTCCACGCTGTTCGATCTGATCCTCGGTTTCCTCCCGCCGACGGCGGGAACGGTCGAACTCGACGGGCGCCCGCTCCGCCCGAACGATGTCGCCGTGGTCTCGCAACGCCCGGTGCTGTTCGCCGGCACGGTGAGGGACAACGTCGACCTGTTCGACGCCGGGCAGGAGGCGCTGGAGGATGCGTGCGCCGCGGCGGGCGTGCTCGACGAGATCCGAGCGATTCCCGGAGGCTTCGACGCGATGGTGGCGGAGGCGGGTACGAGTCTGTCCGGCGGGCAACGGCAGCGGCTCGCCCTCGCCAGAGCGCTGCTCGCCCACCGCCCCGTGCTGCTCGTCGACGAGCCGACCAGCGCCCTCGACGACCGCAGCGCCCTGACCGTCGCCGAGACGCTCGAACGCGTCGCCGCAGAGAGGATCGTGCTCATGATCAGCCACCGCCCCGAGGCTCTCGCCCGGGTCGCCGACGTGCGGGTGCTCCGCGACGGAATGCTCGTGGAGGAGGCCTCATGACCTCGTCCGCGGGCATCCTCGCTCGGCTGATCCCCCCGCTGCGACCCGAATGGCGGCGCATCGTCGGCAGCTATCTGATCGCCACCACGAGCCTGTGTGCGCTCGCGGCCATCGGGGTGCTCACCGCGCTCGGCGTCGGCGGGGCCGTCGTGCACGGCACCTGGCCGGCTGCCGCCTGGTGGTTCGCCCTCGGAGGCCTCGTGCTGCTGCGTACCTTCCTCACCTGGCGCGAGATGGACGTGTCGCACGCCCTCGCGTACCGCGTGCTCGCCCGGCTGCGGATGGCACTCTTCGACGCGTACGCGCGCAGTGTTCCCGGTCGCCGTCGCGAGCACTCCGGGCGCGCGGCGTCGGTCGCGATGACCGATATCGAGAAGCTGGAGTTCTTCTACGCCCACACGGTGGCGCAGATCGGTGCCGCACTCACCCTCTTCGTCGGAGCCCTGGTCTGCGCGTTCCTGGTGATGCCGGTGGTGGCGGTCGTGATGCTCGCCGGAGCGGTCGCGGTCGCGCTCACCGTCTGGGCCGGAGCGGGCCCGGCGCGGCGTATCGGTGCGCGCGAGCAGCGGGAGCGCGAGGAGCAGTCCGAACGGCTGGTCGACGCCCTCGGAGCGCTGCGCGAGATCCTCGCCTTCGGCCTGCAGAGCCGGATCGCGCGCGAGGCGGTCGACGGTACTCGACGCTCGGCGCGCATCACCCGCCGCCGAGAGGCGATCGCCCACCTCGTGGACGGCACGCGCGAGCTGATCCTCACCGCGGTCGTGATCGGGGTGATCGCCGTCTCCCTTCTCGACGGATCGGTTGACGGGGCGGTCGACGCCGCGAGAGCGGCACTGCTGCCCGCGGTGATCGCCCTCGCCGTCGCAGGCGTCGCCGCGGTGGCGGATGTCGCGCACACGGTGTCGGAGCTGCATCCGCTGATCGCCAGTGCTGATCGCGTGGGTGCGGGGCTGCACCGCCCACCGGTCGTCGCGCCGGTCGATCGTCCGTTCCCGCTGCCGCCGGGCCCGCTCGGGGTGCGCTTCGAGCGGGTCGCGTTCTCGTACGACGACCGCACGGAGGTGCTGCGCGGCTGGTCGATCGACGTCGATCCCGGCGATCACATCGCCCTCGCGGGGCCGTCCGGCGCCGGCAAGAGCACCGTGATCGCGCTCGCTGCGCGGCTGTGGGACCCGTCGGCGGGCACGGTCGCTCTGGTCGATGCGGCGGGGGTCGCGTACCCGCTGGGCCGCATCCGTGACGAAGACCTTCGCCGGACCGTCGCCGTGGTGGAGCAGGATGCGCGCCTGTTCCACGGCACCGTGCGCGACAATCTCGTGCGGGGCGTCGGCGCCCGCACCGACGAGCAGCTGCGCGAGGTGCTCACACGAGTCGGCGCCGACGGCTGGATCACTCTCGACGACGAGCTCGGCGAGCACGGGGTGCGGTTGTCCGGCGGGCAGCGCGCGCGGCTGGCCCTGGCGCGGGCGCTGTGCCGCGAGCCCCGGGTGCTCATCGTCGACGAGATCACCGCGAGCCTGGATGCCGCGTCGGAGCGCATCATCTCCGACGTGCTCGAAGGGTTCGACGGCACGGTCATCGCCGCCTCGCACCGGCGCGAGACGCTGGGGCGGTTCGGACGGGTGGTCGGCGTGGAGCGGGCAGGCCGTTCCGACGACGACGGCTACAGCCGGTCGACTCCGGTGACCGTGACGACGGCCTGACCGGCTTCGTCCGAGGCTGCGAGGTCGATCGTCGCGGTGATGCCCCAGTCGTGGTCGCCGGCGGGATCGTCGAAGATCTGCCGTGCGGTCCAGGCGGCGGGCCCCTCGGTGAGGATCAGCAGCTTCGAGCTGCGGGCATCAGCGCCGGTGAGGATCTCGTCGTGGTCTGCGAAGTATCCGTCCAGCGCATCCGACCAGGCATCGGCGCCGAAACCCGGATCGAGCTCGGCCAGCGCGTCCACGTCTTCCCTGGCCGCCAGCTGCACCCGGCGGAAGAGCTCGTTGCGCACCAGGATGCGGAAGGCGCGGATGTTGCTCGTGAGGCGTTTGGGCGCAGGCGGCACGATCGGCTCGTCGGGCGCGTGCGGATCGAAGCGTCCGTTGTCGACGCCGGCGATCAGCTCCTCCCACTCGTCGAGCAGGCTGGAGTCGACCTGGCGGACGAGCTCGCCGAGCCACTCGATGAGGTCGCGCAGATCCTCGTCCTTGAGCTCTTCCGGGATGGTCTGCGACGCCGCACGGTAGGCGTCGGAGAGGTAGCGCAGCACCACGCCCTCGGAGCGCGCGATCTTGTAGTACGCGACATATTCTCCGAACGACATGGCTCGTTCGTACATGTCGCGCACCACCGACTTGGGGTGCAGCTCGAAGTCGCGGATCCACGGCTGGGCCGCGCTGAAGGTCTCGAAGGCGGCGGTGAGCAGCTCGTCCAGCGGCTTCGGGTAGGTGATCTGCTCGAGCAGCTCCATGCGCTCGTCGTACTCGATGCCTTCGGACTTCATCGCCGCGACCGCCTCGCCCCGGGCCAGGAACTCCTGCTGGCTCAGCACCGCACGGGGGTCGTCGAGAGTCGACTCCACGATCGAGATCATGTCGAGTGCGTAGGAGCCGGTGCCCGTGCCGGCGGCGGGATCGGGGTCGAGCAGCTCGAACGCCGCGAGGGCGAACGGCGACAGCGGCTGGTTGAGCGCGAAGTTCGGCTGCAGGTCGACCGTGAGGCGGATGTCGCCCTCCGGGGTCTTCTCGACGATGCCCGACTCGCGGAGGGTGCGGTAGATGCCGATGGCGCGGAGTGCGAGCTCGCGCTGTCGCCTCCGCGGCTCATGGTTGTCGTATACCAGTGCACGCATGTTCGCGAACACGTCGCCGCCGCGGGCGATCACGTTGAGCATCATCGCGCTCGTGATCTGCATGTGCGAGGTCAGCGTCTCCGGCACGGCGTCGATGAGCTTGCGGAACGACGGCTCGCCCCACGACACGAAACCGTCCGGTGCCTTCTTGCGGACGATCTTGCGCTTCTTCTTCGGGTCGTCGCCGGCCTTCTTCACCGCAGCGACGTTCTCGCTCTCGTGCTCGGGCGCCTGCGCGACGACCGTGCCGGCGGTGTCGTAGCCCGCGCGGCCCGCGCGGCCCGCGATCTGGTGGAACTCGCGGGCGTTCAGCTGCCGCATCCGGGTGCCGTCGAACTTCGTGAGCGCCGTGAGCAGCACCGTGCGGATCGGCACGTTGATGCCCACACCGAGGGTGTCGGTGCCGCAGATCACGCGGAGCAGTCCGCGCTGGGCGAGCTGCTCGACCAGACGCCGGTACTTCGGCAGCATGCCCGCGTGGTGCACGCCGATCCCGGCACGCAGGAAACGCGAGAGGGTCTTGCCGAACGCGGTCGTGAAGCGGAACTCGGCGATGAGCGCGGCGATCTCGTCGCGCTGTTCGCGGGTGGCGACCTTGGTGCTGGAGAGCGCCTGTGCTCGCTCCATCGCCGCGGCCTGCGAGAAGTGCACGACGTAGATCGGCGCCTGTCCCGTGTTCAGCAGATCGTCGATGGTCTCGTGGATCGGCGTCGTCTCGTAGAAGAAGTGCAGGGGGACGGGACGCTCGACACCGGTGACGGTGGCCGTCTCGCGGCCGGTGCGACGGGTGAGGTCGGCGGCGAGCTCGGTGACGTCGCCGAGGGTCGCCGACATGAGGATGAACTGCGCCTGCGGCAGTTCGAGCAGCGGAACCTGCCACGCCCACCCGCGGTCGGGGTCGGCGTAGAAGTGGAACTCGTCCATCACGACCTGGCCGACGTCGGCATCCGTTCCCTGGCGCAATGAGAGGTTCGCGAGGATCTCGGCCGTGCAGCAGATGATCGGAGCGTCGGCGTTCACCGAGGAGTCACCCGTGACCATGCCGACGTTCTCGGCTCCGAACACGTCGACCAGGGCGAAGAACTTCTCGCTCACGAGAGCCTTGATCGGTGCCGTGTAGTAGCTGCGCCGTCCGGCGACGAGAGCGCTGAAGTGCGCGCCGACCGCCACGAGTGACTTCCCGGTGCCCGTGGGAGTGGAGAGGATCAGGTTGTTGCCGGAGACGATCTCGATGACCGCCTCGTCCTGTGCGGGGTACAGGCTGATGCCCGTCGACTCCGCCCATTCGACGAACGCGAGGTAGACGGCATCCGGATCCGCGGCGTCCGGGATGAGGGCGGGATCGAGCCGCGGAGAGGAAGTCATGGTGCTTCGATCATCCCTCATGCGCGGGGGCCCCTGCTCTGCGGGACCGAAGTGCCGCCGCGCCGGACCACGTCTGGGCGGCACCGCCTGGGGTTGACATCATCGAACGACGACCGGATGCGGTGGCTCCACCGCGAGGGGGGACGACGACGATGCCCGACCAGATCTTCACTTTCGCCGCGCTGGGTGTGTACTTCGCGGCGATGCTGCTCATCGGATGGATCGCCTTCCGGCGCACCGGCGATCACGAGGACTACATGCTCGGCGGACGGAACCTGCCGCCGTGGGTGGCGGCCCTCAGCGCCGGGGCCTCCGACATGTCCGGCTGGCTGGTGATGGGGCTGCCCGGTGCGATCTACGTCTCCGGTCTCATCGAGGCGTGGATCGCGATCGGCCTCACCATCGGCGCCTACCTGAACTGGCTGCTCGTGGCTCCTCGGCTGCGCGCCTACACGCAGGTGTCGCGCAACTCCATCACGGTGCCGAGCTTCTTCGAGAATCGACTCCGCGATACGACGCGACTGCTGCGGGTGGTCTCGGGTGTCGTCATCCTCGTCTTCTTCACCCTCTACATCTCCTCCGGCATGGTCGCCGGTGGGGTCTTCTTCGAGAGCTCGTTCGACGGCGACTACCTCACCGGCATGCTGCTGGTCACGGGCGTCACCCTCGCCTACACGCTCTTCGGCGGGTTCCTCGGTGCGTCGCTGACCGATGTCGTGCAGGGGCTCATGATGGTGATCGCGCTGGTCGTGATCCCGGTGGCGGCGATCGTCGCGATCGGCGGACTCGCCGAGACCGGGGAGCTGATCAACGAGGTGGCGCCGGACCACCTCTCCATGCTCTCCGGCACGGCGCTCACGGGCGGCACCATCCTCGCCATCGTCTCGTCGCTCGCCTGGGGCCTCGGCTACTTCGGGCAGCCGCACATCATCGTGAGATTCATGGCGCTGCGTTCGCCCCAGGAGGCGAAGAGCGCTCGACGCATCGGCATCTCCTGGATGATCGTCTCGCTCGGCGGCGCCGTGCTGTCGGGCCTGGTCGGCATCGCCTACATCGCCAAGACGGGCGTCGACCTCGCCAACCCCGAGACCGTGGTGCTGCTCATGTCGCAGACCCTGCTGCATCCGTTCGTCGCGGGCCTCGTCCTGGCGGCCGTGCTCGCCGCGATCATGAGCACGATCTCCAGCCAGCTGATCGTATGCTCCTCGGCCCTCGTGGAAGACCTGTACGGCGTGTTCCGGCGCACGCCGCCCTCGCAGAAGACGCTCATGCTGATGGGGCGGCTCGGCGTGCTCGGCGTCGCGATCGTCGCCGCGGTGCTGGCGATCACCCCGAACGACACGATCCTCGGACTCGTCTCCTTCGCCTGGGCCGGATTCGGCGCCGCCTTCGGCCCGGTCATCCTGCTCAGTCTCTACTGGCGCAAGCTCACCAACTGGGGTGCCCTGGCGGGGATGTTCGTCGGCGCCGCGACCGTGTTCATCTGGAAGGCTCTCGACACCGGGCTCTACGAACTGCTTCCCGCCTTCGTGTTCGCCCTGATCGCGGCCGTCGTGGTGAGTCTCGTCACGTACCGGCACGACGACGAGATCCAGCAGGAGTTCACCGACACCGGCGCCATGCTCGCTCTGCCCCGTCCGCACGCGGTCGGCGACACCCCATAGCGGCCGAGCGTGCCGGGGGCGCTCAGACCGCGGTGGCGGCGCGCAGGGCGATGCGGATCATCTCGCCGAACGTCTGCTCGCGCTCCTGCGCCGAGGTCTCCTCGCCCGTGACGATGTGGTCGCTGACCGTGCAGATCGCGAGGGCACGCCGACCGTAGTACGCCGCGAGGGTGTAGAGCCCGGCCGCCTCCATCTCCACGCCGAGGATGCCGTGCTGCACGAACGGCTTCATGAGCTCGGGGCGGGTGCTGTAGAACTGGTCGCTCGAGAACAGCTGCCCCACGTGCACGGTCGAATCCAGCGGTTCGGCCTCGCTCGCCTCGACCGCAGCGCGTAGCAGCGAGAAGTCGGCGACGGGCGCGTAGTCGAGTCCGTGGAAGCGGGTCCGGTTGATGCCGGAGTCGGTGCTGGCAGCATTCGCGATGATGATGTCTCGGATCTTGACCCGCTCGGTCAGGGCCCCGCACGAACCGACCCGAACGATGGTCTGCACGTCGTACGAGTCGAACAGCTCGTTCGCGTAGATCGCCATCGACGGCTGTCCCATGCCCGAGCCCTGCACCGAGACGCGGTGTCCCTCCCAGGTGCCGGTGAAGCCCAGCATGCCGCGTGTCTCGGAGTACAGTTCGGCGTCGTCGAGGAACGTCTCGGCGATCCACTTCGCCCGCAGCGGGTCGCCGGGAAACAGGACGATGGGGGCGATCTGACCGGGCTCTGCGGCGATGTGCGTGCTCATGGCCTCAGCGTAGCCAGCCTCATCCCGGTGCGCCGGCGAGTCCCAGTGCGGCGATGAGTTCGTACTGTGTGCGACGACGTGGGGCTGACACGCCACGATGCCGCGGCTTATGCGAGCGTGATGCCGTCCATCCGTTCCGGATCCGCGAGAACGAGCAGTGCCGCGATGCGTCCGTCCCGGATGACGAAAGACATGAGCGAGACGAGCCGGTCGACGTACGTCGCGGCCACACCGGGGCGGCCGTCGATGAGGACCGGAGTCGAGTGCGCGGCGAGCCGCGCGGCGAGCACCACCTGCGCGCCGATCTCCGCGGCGCCGGTGAGCGTCTGCGAACGGGAGCCGTAGTCGGCGTGCAGGGTGGCGTCTTCGTGCAGCAGCCCGAGGAGCGCGGCGAGGTCGCCTTCCTGGGCCGCAGCGAGCCAGGCCTCGACGAGCGCGCGGCCGCGGCGGCGGTCGGCCCGCTCGGGCGCAGAGATGTGGCGAAGTCTCCGGCGGGCGCGAGAAGCGAGCTGCCTCGCCGCATCGGGTGACTTGTCGAGGGCGACCGCCACTTCATCGAAGGGCTGACCGAACACGTCGTGGAGCACGAAGGCGATGCGCTCGGTGGGAGTCAGCGCATCCAGAACGACGAGGAGCGCCACGTTCACCTGATCGGAGCGGTCGACGAGATCGGCGAGATCGGGGGCCGGATCGATCGGCTCGTCCCGCCACGGTTCGACATGCCACGAGTGCTCGCGCGTGGAGCGGGGTGTCCGGAGCAGATCGAGGCTGATGCGCGAGACGACGGTCGTGCACCAGGCGTCGAAGTTCTCGATCCCGGAGGCATCGGTCCGCGCCAATCGCAGCCAGGTCTCCTGCACGGCGTCGTCGGCGTCGGCACTCGACCCGAGCATCCTGGTCGCGATCGCCCGCAGTCGTGGGCGGGCCTGCTCGAACCGCTGCGCCAGTTCCTCGTGGTCCATGTCACATCTCCTCGTCGTCGCTCGTCATGATCTCGACGGATGCGACGGCCGAGATGTGACGGGCCGGCGCCGGACACGAAAGGCAGACCATCATGAGCACTCCCATTCTCGTCACCGGAGGCACCGGGAACATCGGACGCCACACGGTTCCCCTCCTGCGCGCCGCGGGCAGGGACATCCGCATTCTGACGCGTCAGGCCCGGGATGCGGAACCCGGCATCGAGTACTCCATAGGCGACACGGTGAAGGGTCTCGGGCTCGATGTCGCGCTCGACGGTGTCGAGACCGTGCTGCATCTCGCCGGGGGTGCGAAGGGCGACGACACGGCCGCGCGCAACATGGTGGAGGCGGCGCGCGAGGCCGATGTGCGGCATCTGGTCCTCATCTCCGTGGTCGGCGCAGGGAGGATGCCCATCGGCTACTTCCGGATGAAGGCCGCGGCGGAACGGGCGTTCGAGGAGTCGGGCATCCCGTGGACGGTGCTGCGTGTCGCGCAGTTGCACGATTTCGCCGTGCCGATGGTGAAGGCGCTGTCTGCGATGCGGATCGCTCCACGGGGGCTGCGGTTCGAGAGCGTCGGAGTCGAGGTCGTTGCCGCGCGTCTGGCCGAGCTGACCCTGCGTGCACCGGCCGGGCGCGTGCCCGATCTGGCCGGGCCGGCGGTGCAGGAGATCGGCGAGATGGTGCGGGTGTTCGACCAGGCGCGCGGCGTGCGTCGTCGGCAGATGTCGATCCGCATCCCCGGCGCGGTGGGGCGCGCCTACCGCGACGGAGACAACCTGGCCGACAGGGCGGTCGTGCGTGCGGGGACGACGTGGGCGGAGTACCTCGACGCCGGCTCCACGGCCGGGGCATCGGCTGCCGTGGCGGCAGGGCGGCGCGTGTGAGGTGCGCCGCTCAGCCCTCGCGACGTCGCACGATCTCGCCGATCCAGAGCGGCGCGAACGGCGACGTGCAGCCGGGCGCGGTCGGGTAGTCGGCGAGAACCTGCAGGCGCTCGCCGATCGCCAGCGCCCTGGCGCGGTACTCGGGATGGTAGATGCCGATGTTCGCGAGGGTCTCGTTCATGGCCCACTGCAGGCGCGACGGCGCATCTTTCATGTCCCGGTCGATCAGGTCGAGCAGGTGCGGAAGGTCCAGGCCGTCGGGCTCCTTGATCACCCGTACGGTCGTGAGAGACCACGCGGCGGCCGCCACGGTCGGGTCGGCGTCGTCGAACCAGCGCAGCCGCAGCTCTTCGGCGAGAGGGGTCTTCTTCGCGACGTAGTTGACGAACCAGTCGTTGACCTTGGGCGGACGCGTCTCGCGCAGCATGGCGTCGAGCTCGTCGGCGGTGAAATCGCGCGGGCGGCAGATCAGCAGGGCCAGCAGCCGCGCGGGCGTCTCCCCGGTGGCCCACAGCTCCTCGGCGAGGGGCTGGTCGGTCTTGATCCGCTTCGCGAGCGCCCGCATCCGACTGAGGTTGATGCCGTGGTCGTCGCCCCGCTTCTCGTTGGCGGCGCGCATCTTCGGGTCTTCCAGTGCGGCGAGTTCGCCGAGTGCTTCGGCGACGGTCATGTCGGACATGACTCCAGCGTAGGCGCGCTCAGTCCTCGTCGAGCAGCTCGCCCCTGATGCGGCGGAGGTCTTCCATGAGCGAGCCGATCAGGATCCAGTGCTGCGACGACGGTGGCCGGATCACGAGGGGAGCGGTGAGCGCGGGGATCGCCGAGGTCATGGTGTCCGGCTCCGGCGATGCATCGGCGACCTGCACGGCGAGGCGTACGTCGTGCCCTGCCCGCCGCAGCTGCTCGGCGATCGCGGTGACGGCGGGCTCCTCGCCGATCCGGTCGTCGTAGTGGTCGAAGTAGGCGCGGGTCATGCCGATCGTCTGCGTCACGATCGGGGAGAGCCGGTCGAGCAGTGCCCGCATCTCGCGCAGGTCGGCGCGGTGGGTCGAGCGCCGCGGATTCAGAGTGAGAGATTCCTCTCCGGCGGCGATCGATGCCTCGGCGGCCTCCTTCATCGGGCGCAGCAGTCGTACCTCCAACATCAGCTCCTGCAGCTTCGCGGGCGTCTGTGGTTCGGGCAGTGCGTCGGCCAGGCGATCGAGGCTCGCGGCGAGCTCGCGGCCGAGCAGGCCCACATCGCGGCGGGCCGGTGCGACGAGCACCGGCGGCACGATCAGGGCGTTCACGACGATGCCGATCACGACTCCGATCAGCGTCTCCACGATGCGTGCGAACGCGTACTCGGGACTCGACGAGCCCAGCGCCAGCACCAGCATCGCCGAGATCGCTACCTGGTTGCCGGTTCCGGGCGAGGCGCGGAAGATCCACGCGACCAACATCGCGACGACGATCGCGAGCAGCACGATCCAGCTCGGCGAACCGAGCAACAGTCCGAGCGCGACGGCGATCACGACACCGGCGATCACCCCGATGCTGCGCTCGAGCGCCTTCGACAGCGACTGGTTCACGCTGGGTTGCACCACCAGCAGTGCGGCGATGGCGGCGAACACCGGCAGTTGCGCGGGGAACACCCACCCGGCGATGAGCCACGCGGCGATCGTCGCCGCGGCCGACTTCACGACCTGCAGCAGCGGGGAGCGCTGAGAGGCGCGGATCGCGGTGGGGATGCGCATGACCTCAACGCTAGTCGTGCGGATGCGGTGACCGCGGCTCTTGCATCACGGGGAGATGCGGGGTTACGCTCTGCCTAACTAACAGTCGTTAGGCACCGAGCCATGAGGCGGAAGATGACCAGAGCAACGATCCTCGCGGAGGCCCGCACGATCTTCGCGCGCCAGGGCTACGCCGAGACGAGCCTGCGCGAGATCGCCGAGGCCGTCGGGATCAAGACGCCCTCGCTCTATGCGCACTTCTCGAGCAAGGAGGCGCTCTACGCCGAGGTGTACGCCGCCGTCTCGGTCGACCACACCGCCTTCTTCGATGACCTCCTGCGACGCAGCGCCGACATGGAGCCGCTCGCGCGCCTGCACCACATCCTCGGCGGTATCGAGGCCTACTACCGTGACCGCCCCGATCTCGCGGAGTTCAGCCTGCGCGCTGCGGTCACCGAGTACGGTCCAGGCGGCGAGCAGCTGCGCCAGATCTTCCTCGACTCGGAGTCGACCCTCGCGGCCGCCGTACGCCGGACGTATGAAGACGGCGTGAGGGCCGGCACGTTCGCCTCGGGCGATGCAGACGGCTTCACAGCCCTGGTCTTCGTGGTCATGGACGGACTCTTCCTGCAGCTCACCCACTACACGCCCGAGATCTACCGCCAGCGCTTCGACCAGGCCTGGCGTCACCTCTCCGCGATCCTCTCCCGATGAACGCCCTCTCCCGATGAATGCCGCCGCATCGACGCGGCGGACACCATCACCCTCGCCGGCACGGGGCCACGAACTCCGACCCGGCATCGCATGACCCGGCCGCAACGACAGGCCACCCCCGACCCGCCCTGCGAGTCGTCCGCACTCCGGGAACCCGAATCCCCGCCGACGCACTCGCAGGGCCACTTCTCAAGGAAAAGATGATGACCACCACCGACTATGAGCACGGCGTCGTGCCGCAGGACCAGCGCAAGAGCTGGCTGTCGATCGCCACCGTGTGGATCGCGATCGGCATCGACCTCTCCGGGGCATTCCTCGGCGTCTCGCTCGCTTCCGGCATGGCCTTCTGGCCGGCGATCGGCGCGACGATGCTGGGTTCGCTCCTGCTCGGGCTCCTCGCGATGGCCTGCGCCTACGTCGGCGCCGCCACCGGCCTCTCCACCGCGATGATCTCGCGCGCCGTGTTCGGCCGTATCGGCGGCGCGATCCTCGCCCTCGCGATCGCGATCAGCCTGGTCGGCTGGTACGCCGTGCAGGCGGGCTTCTTCGGTGCGAACGCGCAGATCGCCTTCGCCGAGTTCACCGGCATCGATGTGCCCGTGCAGGTGTTCACCGCGATCGGCGGCGTGCTCATGGCGATCACGGCGTTCTGGGGCTACCGCTCGATCAACCGCCTCAGCACCCTCGCCGTGCCCCTGCTCCTGCTGCTGCTGATCGTCGGCGTGATCGTCGCATTCACGGTGAACGGGCCGGCAGGGCTCGAGGCTCCGGTCGAGGCGACGTTCACGTTCGGCGGCGCGGTCTCGCTCGTGATGGGCATCTTCATCCTCGGTGTCGTGCTCGCCCCCGACATGGCGCGCTGGGCGAAGACGCCGAAGCAGGCGATGATCGCGGGCTTCGTCGGCTTCTTCTTCGGCAACTCGATCATCCTGGTCGTCGCGATCCTGCTCGCGCGCATCATGGACGGCACCGAGCTGATGGCGATCTTCTTCGCCCTCGGCCTCGGCGGCGTCGCCGTGATCGTGCTGATCCTGGCGCAGTGGACCACGAACACGACCAACCTCTACTCGGCCGGACTCTCGTTCGCATCGATCAGTGAGCGCTTGAGCCGGCGCACCGTGACCATCGTCCTCGGCGCCATCGGCATCGTCGTCGGAGTGATCGGCGCTGCCGACTACTTCGTGCAGTTCATCCTCGTGATCGGCACGATCATCGCTCCCTACGGCGGCGTGTACCTGGCGTCGTTCTTCACGGGTCGAAAGACCGCACGCTGGGCGCACGGTGCCACCGTGCCCCTGGTCGACGGCTGGTCGATCGCGGCCTGGGTGGTCGGCATCTTCGTGGCCGTCGCGACCACGAACCCGGCCGACGGTCCCGGTTTCGGCTGGTTCACGATCACCTCGATCCCGGCTCTGGATGGACTCCTCATCGGCTTCGTCGCGTACCTCGCGCTGCTGCCGCTGCGCCGACGTGCGGCGCCGGATGCCGCGGCACCCGTTGCGGACGAGGTGACGGCATGACCGCGGCGTTCCTCACCGAGGCCGACATCGACGAGATCGCCCTCGGCGCGGCCGTGCTCGGCACCGGAGGCGGAGGCGACCCGCACGTCGGCTCGCTCATCGCGAAGCGCCTCATCCGTCTGCACGGACCGGTGCCGCTGGTGGCGGTCGACAACCTGACCGACGACGACTTCGTGGTCCCGATCGGCGGAATCGGGGCGCCTTCCGTGAGTGTCGAGCGCATCCAGGCCGAGTCCGAACTGCTTGCCGCCCTGCGCGCGATCGAGCGCGCGGTGGGACGCAAGGCGACCGCCGTGATGCCGATCGAGGTCGGTGGCGGCAACTCCATGATCCCGATCGCGGCCGCCGCGCTCGCGGGGATCCCGGTGGTCGACGGCGACGCGATGGGCCGTGCCTTCCCCGAGGCCCAGATGGTCACGTTCCACCTCGCCGGTTACGGGCCCGGCACGACCGTGCTCGTCGATCACCACGGCAACGAGGTGGTCAGCCGCCCGGTCGACGGCGGATGGTCGGAGCGCATCGCGCGGGCCGTCACCGTCGAGATGGGCGGAGGGGCGACCATGATCGACTACGCCTACGGCGGCGACGTCGTGCGCGAGTGCGCGATCCCGGGCACCCTCGGACTCGCCCAGCGCATCGGACGCATCCTCCAGGGGCGCGATGGCGACGGCCGTGAGCTGCGCGACGACGAGCGGATCGACGCCCTGTGCACCGACCTCGCCGCGGTGCGGCTGTTCGACGGCAAGGTGGCAGACCTGCAGCGCTCGGTCGACGGCGGCTTCACGCGGGGAGCAGCCGAACTGGTCGGCGTCGGAGACGACCGGGGGAGTGCGTTCCGCCTCGATTTCCAGAACGAGATGCTGCTCGGGCGTCGTGACGGCGTGCTGGCGGCCGTGACCCCCGACCTGATCGCGGTGCTCGACCTGGCCACCGGGATGCCGATCACGACCGAGTCCCTGCGCTACGGCGCGCGGGTCGCGGTCATCGCGATCCCCTGCCACGACAAGTGGCGCACGCCGATCGGGCTGGAGACCGCGGGGCCTGCCCACTTCGGATACGACGTGGAGTGGGTTCCGGTCGAAGACATCGTGCAGCGTTCCGGTGCGCGCACGACGGACGAGGAGGCCGCGTGATGGCCGGCACCTATCGCATCGGCATCGACGTCGGCGGCACCAACACCGACGCCGTGATCCTCGATGAGCGGCTCGACGTGGTCGCCTCGGTGAAGCGCCCGACCACGGCCGAGACGGGCGACGGCGTGGCCGCGGCGATCGACGCCGTGCTCGCGGCCTCCGGCGTCGACGCCGCCCTGATCGGGCACGCGATGCTCGGCACCACCCACTGCACCAACGCGATCGTCGAGCGTCGCGGCCTCGGTCGCGTCGGCATCCTCCGCCTCGGCGCGCCGGCCACCACGGCGGTCCCGCCGTTGGAGGGGTGGCCCGACGACCTGCGTGCGGCGATCGGCGAGCAGGCATACCTGCTGGACGGCGGCTTCGAGGTCGACGGCCGTGTGCTCTCCCCGATCGACGAGGATGCCGTGCGCGAGGCCTGCCGTCGGATGCGCGGCGAGGTCGATGCGGTCGCCGTCGTTGGCGTCTTCGCCCCGATCGACGAGAGCCAGGAGGAGCGCGTCGCCGCCATCGTCACGGCGGAGCTGGGTGTTCCCGTGTCGCGGTCGGCCCGGATCGGGTCGCTCGGACTGCTCGAGCGCGAGAACGCGACCGTGCTGAACGCGGCGCTGATGCAGACGCTGCGGCAGATGGCCGCGGGCTTCGTCGCCGCTCTGCGGGAGCGGGGCATCCCGGCCACCCCGTACTTCGGCCAGAACGACGGCACCCTCATGCAGCTCGAGTATGCGCTCGAGTTCCCGGTGCTGACGATCGGCTGCGGCCCGACGAACTCGATCCGCGGCGCCGCGCACCTCTCGGGCGCGACCGACGCCCTGGTGGTCGACATCGGCGGCACCACGACCGACATCGGCGTGCTCGTCGACGGTTTCCCGCGGCAGTCGGCGCACGCGGTCGAGATCGGCGGCATCCGCACGAACTTCCGCATGCCCGACGTGCTGTCGGTCGGCCTCGGCGGCGGCACGATCATCCGCGAGACGGCTGCGGGCGCGACCGTCGGTCCGGACAGCGTCGGCTACCGGCTCCCGCAGGAGGGACTCGCCTTCGGCGGGAGCACCCTCACGGCTACCGACATCGCCCTCGCCGTCGGTGGTGCCGAGATCGACGGGCTCGACGCCCCCGCCGTTCCCGAGGCGGTCGGCTCCGCGGCGTGGACCGCGATGCGCGAGATCCTCGAGGACTCGATCGATCGGATGAAGCCCAACGCCGCGCCGGTGCCGGTGATCCTGGTCGGCGGGGGCGGCATCATCGCCCCGACTGCCCTCGACGGCGTCGCCGAGTTGATCCGCCCCGACCACTTCGGTGCCGCCAACGCGGTGGGCGCGGCCCTGGGCGAGGTCGCCGGCCAGATCGAGAAGATCTACCGCGTCGATCCCACCGACCAGCGGGCGTCCCGGGCGGATGCGGCCGCCGAGGCGACCGAGCGCGCCCGGCTCGCCGGAGCCGATCCCGCGACCATCGAGGTCGTCGCGGTGGAAGAGCTGCCGGTGGCCTACTCCGACGGCACGGCCGTGCTCATCCGTGCCAGAGCGGTGGGTCGCCTGGCGGCCTGACTCCCTGCCGGCGGCATCGCCTCGGGCGGGCGGGGTTCCGTCCGTCCGAGGTGCGTGCTTGCATGGGCGCATGGAGCGGGACGCGAAGCTGCGTGGCGAGACGAGAGCGGTCTGGGCGACCGCGATCTGCTTCGTGATCGGCACGGCGCTCGGCATGCTCGTCCTGGTTGGTGATGCGCGCCCGCTCACGGGCGAGGGCTCGATCGCGATGCCGGCCGCGGTGATCGCGGGTGTGATCGCCGCCGGCGCGTTCCTCACGAGCACACTGATGCATCGTCGCGGGGAGACGATGCCGATGCCGCGGTGGCAGGCAGTGGTGTCGAACCTCTCGGCGGGTGCCCTGACCGTCGCGTTCGGAGCCGTCACGGTGATGGGGGTGCTGCTCACCGCCGAGATCCTCGCTTCCGGACTCCAGGGGCTGCAGCTCTCGGCGATCGGCGGCGGGCTCCTGACCGGTGTGGCCGCGGCGGTCGGCGGGCGCTTCGCCTTCGGAGCCGGCGTCGACCTGCGCACCGCTGACCTCGCCGCGCTCCTGTTCGGGTTCCTCGTGATCGGCACGCTCTTCGCCATGATCACGGCCGCCGATCCGCGCTGGTGGGAGCTGAACTTCTCGCAGCTCGGTGCGAGGTCGTGGGCGTTCAACGGCACCCTCTTGGTCGCGGGGCTTCTCATCGCGACCGTCGGCTCGTATATCGGCCGTGACCTGCACAGGCTGCTCGGCGACCCCGTTCTCTCCCGCATCGCACTCGTCGTGATGCTGTGGGCGGCGACGGGCGTCGCGCTCGCGGCGGTGGGGCTGCTGCCGCTGCACCGTATGCCGATCCCTCACGACGTTGCCGCGATCTCCACGCTCGTGCTCTTCGCCACGGCCGCGGCGACCACCGTGGCATCGGTGCCCGGGCGGCCACGTGCACTGCTGGTCACCTCGATCGGCGTCGCTCTGCTCCTGGTGGTCGCGATCGTGCTGTGGGTTCCGTTCGGGCTGTATTCGGCCACCGCCGTCGAGGCCGTCGTCGTCGGACTCGGGCTCCTGTGGATGGCGACCCTCGTGCGCGTTCTCGCGATCCTGGTGCCGGAGGGATCTCGTCCTTCGGCGCGTCCGTCGCTGATGCGCGCCCGGCATCCCTAGTGCGGCATGCACGAAAGATAGGGCAACTGCCCGATGCCCCGGGGGTGCCTCAGAGCGGACTGTAGGGATACAGCGAACCGTCGAGGAGAAACCCATGTTCGAGCACCCGTACCTCAGCCAGCAGCTCACCCGGCACGACACCGAGCAGATGGAGCGTGCCGCCGCGCGTCGGCTGTTCCTGATCGAGCACGCCGACCAGATCGTGCCGCGTCCGGATGGAGCGATCCGGCGGATGGTCCGCCGGACGTTCGGCCGCACGCCTCGCGCCGCCGTGACGGCACCCGCGAAGGCTCGCGTCTCGGCCGGTTGCGACTCCGCGGCCGTCGCGGCGCGGTGAGCGCCCTCATCACAGAGAGCGCGCCGCGGACCGCCCCGAATGTCGGTCGGGGGTGGGACGATGAATCCATGCCCCCTTCCGCGTCGAGCGCTGCGATGGTCGGCCGCGAGGCCGAGCTCACCGAGGTCCGCCGAGCATTCGCCGGCGTGCGCGACGGCGTCCCCGCGGCGCTGCTCGTCGAGGGCGAGGCGGGCATCGGCAAGTCCCGGCTGCTGCGCGAGTTCGCGGCCGAGATCGAGCAGACCGCCGATGTGCACGTGGGCTGGTGCCTCGACCTCGGTGCTTCGCGCACGCCCTACGGTCCGCTCACCGGCATCCTTCGCTCGATCGTCACGCGCATGGGCGTCGACAGGGTCCGCGAGTCTGTGGGGGTGGGCGCTGAAGCGCTCGGCATGCTCCTGCCCGAACTCGTCGACTCTCCGACCGACCGCGATCGCACCAGTCCCGAGCGCCTGCGCGACGCGATCGCCTCCCTCATCGAGGCGGCCGCTGAACGCGCCCCCCAGGTGCTCGTGGTCGAAGACCTGCACTGGGCCGACGAGTCGACGCTCGCCATCCTCTCCTTCCTGCTGCGGGCGCTGAGCCGTGGCCGCATCCTGCTGCTCCTCACCTGCCGCACCGACGATGTGCGCCGAGGGGATGCGGTGAGCCGCTTCCTCGGCGAGGCGACGCGCGCACGACTGCTCGAACGGCTCACTCTGGGCCGGCTCGACGAGGCCGCCGTGCGCGAGCTGGCCGAGCAGATCACCGGCCGGGCGCTCACCGAGAGCGCGCTCGATCGCATGCAGGAGCGGGCCGAGGGTGTCCCGTTCTTCATCGAAGAGATCGCCGGGTGCGCGAACGGTCCGCTTCCCGACGGTCTCCGCGATCTGCTGCTCGCCCGCTTCGACCGGCTCGGCGACGATGCGCGGCACGTCGTGCAGGTCGTGTCCGGCGCCGAGCGGCCGCTGTCGCATCCGCTGATCACGAGCCTCGTCGATCTGCCGGAGCAGCGGCTCGACGAGGCGATCCGTGAGGCGACCCGCAGCGGCATCCTCGTCGTGGGCGACGACGACTACCGGTTCCGTCATGCCCTGTTGCGCGAGGCCGTGCACGACGACCTGCTCCCCGGCGAGCGGGCGCGCCTGCATCGCGCCTATGCCGAGGCGCTCGAGGCGCAGTGCGCGGGGTCCGACACCAGCGATGCCGCGGCCCTCGCCTATCACTGGCAGCTCGCGCAAGACGATCGCAAGGCCCTCGTCGCCGCCGCCGACGCCATGCGCCACGCGAAGGGGCAGTACGCGTTCGCGAGCGCGGCCCGCTTCGGTGAGTTGGCGCTGGAACTGTGGCCGCTCGTGCCCGACGCGGCCGCGGCGGCGCGCGTCGAGCGCCTCGACCTGCTCCTGGTGCTCGGCTCCATCCTGCGCAACGCCGGCGATGGCGAACGAGCCCTCGCCGTCGCCAACGTCGCGCTCGACGAGGTCGATCCGCAGACCGTCGACCCTCGACTGCACGCCCGGCTGCTCCGGAACAAGGCGCTCTACCTCGTCAACCTCGGGCGTCTCGGGGCGATCCCGCTGCTGCAACAGGCCCTGTCCATCGCGGAGGAGCGCGTCGGAGACGAGGTGTTCCGGGCCGAGCTGCTCAACCAGCTCGCGAGCCGGCGCATGATCGCGGGCGACCGAGAAGAGGCGATCCGCCTCGCGGACGAGGCCGAGCGCGGGGCGGCAGGCGGCGAGTCCACTGATCAGCTCTCGATCGCCGCGAACGTGCGAGGCGGTTCCCTGGCGCACCTCGGTCGTGTCGACGAGGGCGTGCGCGAGTACGAGCGGGCGCGTGTGCTCGCGACGGGGTCGACCGCCGAGATGCGCTATCGGGTGAACTACTCCGATCTGCTCACGCTGCTGGGTCGATATCGCGAGGCGGTCGAGGTCGCCGAAGAGGGTCTGCGGCGTGCCCGCGAACTCCGTGTCGAGCGCACATCGGGGTCGATCATGGCGCAGAACATGGTGGTGCCCCTGCTCGAACTCGGCGAGATCGAGCGCGTGGAAGAGATGCTGTCGCGCGACTTCGTGCAGGGAACCCTGCGCGTGTTCCGCATGTACATGAGCATGACGCGCGTGCGGGTGCTGGCCTGGCGCGGCCGGTCGGCCGAGGCTGCCGAGCTGTTGCAGGCGTGGTTGCCCGCGTTCGAGGAGACCGGCGTCTCGGAGCGCCAGATCTGGTACGACCGGATCATGATGATGGTCGCGGTGGCCGAGAGCGAGGGGAATCTGCGGGGAGCGCTCGACACCATCCTCGAGATGCTGCACGACGATCAGCCCGCCCTCCTGCACCAGCGTCGGCTGCTGCTGGAAGGCGGGGCGATCGTCGCCGAGCTGCGCGCGGAGGGGGCCGATGTCGCGGCGGCGTCCGACGCCATCCGCGGCGCCTGGCTCGCGCAACCCGCACAGCTGCAGGACGATGCATGGTCGACCATTCTCGACGCGTTGCTCGATCCCCGCCTCGACGCGCTGGATGACGCGCTCCACCGTGCCGAGGGAGAAGACGTGCCGGTCGTCTTCCGCGCCGTGCTCCGCCTCGAACGTGCCCGACTGCTGGTTCACGACGGTGAGCGCACCGCTGCGGCGTCGGTGCTCGCAGAGGCCGCCGACTTCGCGGAGGCACTCGGGAACGCGCAGCTGCAGGCGGCGGTCTCGCGGTTCGCCACCGATGCCGGGCTGCGCGCCCCCACCGATTCGCTGTCGGGTGACGACCTGCTCACGGCGCGCGAGAAGCAGGTGCTCGAGCTGATCGCCGAAGGGCTGAGCAACCGGCAGATCGGCGAGCGGCTGTTCATCAGCGTGAAGACCGTGAGCGTGCATGTCTCGGCAGTGCTGCGCAAACTCGGCGTGAGCACACGCACCGAAGCCGCCCTCGTGCAGAAGAATCGACAGTTCCGTGTTCCTGCTCAGCCTGCCGTGGTAGCGTGACTGTGCGCGCGTCTCGGATGTTCCGATTCGGCGTAGGCCGTGTAAACGGCTAAGTCAACAGAAAGTAGAAACACATGGCCACTGGCACTGTGAAATGGTTCAACGCGGAAAAGGGCTTCGGCTTCATCGCTCCCGATGACGGCTCGGACGACCTCTTCGCCCACTACTCGGCTATCGCCGGCTCCGGTTTCAAGGAGCTCCGCGAGAACCAGAAGGTCGAATTCGACGCTGAGCGTGGCCCCAAGGGCATGCAGGCGGCGAACATCCGCGCTCTCTGAGCGCGCGCTGACTTCCTGAAACCGGTCGGACCCTCACGGGTCCGGCCGGTTTTTTTGTGCACCCGCAGCTCTCGAATCGTGTGGATGGTCCTCTTCGGCGGCGATTTGCAGCGAATCGCGCGATTCGCAGGGCGGCCGGCGGCAGGAGCCCATGGTGAGGTTCCCCTAACCTCCGTGTTAGATTAGGCCAGGCTTACCAAAGGCTGGGCGCAGCGCTTCTGCCGCCCCCTCACCCCGAACCCGAAGGGAACGCCTGTGCGCACCTCTCGAATCCTCGCCATCGGCGCGGCCGCCGCGCTCGCCATCGGCCTCTCCGCCTGTGCGTCCTCCGCCCCGGAGTCGACCTCGACGGCCGGCGGCAACCCCGCATCCGACGACGCCTTCCCCGTCACCGTCGAGCACGTGTACGGCGAGACCACGATCACCGAGAAGCCCGAGCGCGTCGCTACCGTCGCATGGGCGAACCACGAGGTGCCGCTGGCCCTGGGCATCGTTCCGGTCGGCATGAGCAAGGCCGCCTGGGGCGACGACGACGACAACGGCGTGCTGCCCTGGGTCGAGGAGAAGCTCGACGAGCTGGGCGCGAAGACGCCGGTGCTGTTCGACGAGACCGACGGCATCGACTACGAGGCCGTCGCCGACACCGAGCCCGACGTGATCCTGGCCGCATACTCCGGACTGACGCAGGAGGAGTACGACACCCTCTCCAAGATCGCTCCGGTCATCGCCTACCCGAAGATCGCCTGGGGCACCTCGGTCAGCGACATGATCGAGATGGACTCCAAGGCCCTCGGCCTCGAGAACGAGGGCAAGGCCCTGATCGAGCAGCTGGATGCCGACGCCCAGACGGCGCTCGAGGCGAACAGCGTGCTGAAGGACAAGAAGGTCCTCTTCTCCTACATCGATCCGACCGACCTCAGCCAGATCGGCTACTACACGGCGATCGACACCCGCCCCGGCTACCTGCACGACCTCGGACTGCCGTTCCCCTCGATCGTCGAGGAGAACAAGGACAGCGACCAGTTCTACCTGACGGTCAGCGCGGAAGAGGCGCAGAAGTTCGACGACGTCGACCTCTTCGTCACGTACGGCGACGAGTCGATCATCCCGCTCCTGCAGGCCGACCCGCTGCTGTCGAAGATCCCGGCGATCGCCGAGGGGCGCATCGCGGTCCTTCCCGACGCCACCCCCATCGCGGCCTCCGCGAACCCGTCGCCGCTGTCGATTCCGTGGGGTCTCGACGACTACCTCGCGCTCCTGGCTGCACCGCTCGCTCCGTAGTCGTTCGATCCGCCGCAGCGGAGTGAATACCCAGTGACTTCAGCAACCGTGATCGCCCCTGCACCGGGTGCCGCAGACCTGCGGCGCCCGGTGCTGGTGCGAACCCTGTGGCTCCTCGTCGGGCTCGTGGTGCTCGTCGTCCTCAGCATCCTGTCGATCTCGTTCGGTGTGCGTGCGGTCTCGTTCGACGACATCGTCGCAGCCCTCTCCGGGCACACCGACACGATCGCCGAGGCGGCGATCGTCAAGCGCATCCCCCGCACGGTCCTCGCGCTCCTCGTCGGTGCGGCGCTCGCGCTCTCCGGAGCGACCATGCAGGCGGTGACACGGAACCCGATCGCCGATCCCGGCATCCTCGGTGTCTCGAACGGCGCGTCGCTGGCCGTCGTGTGCGGCATCGCGTTCTTCGGCCTCGCCGACCCCTACGGTCAGATGGCCTTCGCGATCGCCGGAGCAGGGATCGCAGCCGTCTTCGTCTACACGGTCGGATCTCTCGGCCGCGGGGGAGCCACACCCCTCAAGCTCGCGCTCGCAGGCGCCGCCACCTCGGCCGCCTTCGCCTCGCTCATCAGCGCCGTCATGCTGCCCCGCGTCGATCTGCTGCAGACGTTCCAGTCGTGGCAGATCGGCGGCGTCGGTGGTGCGGAGTGGCCGCGCATCGCGCTCACCGCTCCGGTCCTCGCGGTCGGCGCGCTCATCTGCTTCCTGTGCTCCCGAGGGATGAACTCGCTCGCCCTCGGCGATGACATGGCCAAAGGCCTGGGGGAGAACGTGTTCCGCACACGCATGATCTCGGCGCTGGGCGCGGTCATCCTCGCCGGCGCCGCGACAGCGATCGCGGGCCCGATCGGCTTCGTCGGCCTGATCATCCCGCACGTGTGCCGCATGCTCGTCGGCACCGATCACCGCTGGCTGCTCCCGTTCTCCGCGATCGCCGGCGCTGCCCTGCTGACCGCGAGCGACATCGTCGGGCGCGTGATCGCCCCGTCGTCCGAGGAGATCCAGGTCGGCATCATCACCGCCATCATCGGGGCCCCGTTCTTCATCTGGATCGTCCGTCGGCAGAAGGTGCGTGAGCTGTGAGCACGACCGAGCACACCCTCGATCGCGTGGACGAGTCGGCCTCCGCCCGGACCGCGCGGATCGTCGCGGGCCGTCGCGCGCGCCACCGCCGGCACGCGGTCGCCACGATCGTCCTCGGGGTGCTCCTCTTCGTGCTCTTCGCGGTCGCCCTCATGGTGGGCAACACGTTCTACACGCCGGATGAGGTGATCCGCGTGATCCTCGGCGAGACCGTGCCGGGCGCATCGTTCACCGTGGGCGACCTGCGCCTGCCACGGGCGGTGCTGGCGGTCCTCACCGGCATCGGTTTCGGCATGGCGGGTGTCTGCTTCCAGACGATGCTGCGCAATCCGCTCGCCTCGCCCGACATCATCGGCATCTCGAACGGGGCGGGGGCCGCAGCGGTGTTCGGCATCGTCGTGCTGTCCGTCAACGGTCCCGTCGTCTCGCTGCTCGCTCTGGGTGGTGCGGTCGTCACCGCCTTCGTGATCTACCTGCTCTCGATCAAGGGCGGCTTCGCCGGCACCCGCCTCATCCTGATCGGGATCGGGGTGGCGGCCATGCTGCAGAGCGTCGTCTCGTACATGCTGTCGCGGGCCGCGAACTGGGACATCCAGACGGCGATGCAGTGGCTGACCGGAAGCCTCAACAACGCGTCGTGGGAGCGGGTGCTGCCGATGGCGATCGCCGCCGCGATCATCGTGCCGCTCATGCTGTCGCAGGGGCGCGCCCTCGGTGCCCTCCAACTCGGCGACGACTCCGCTGCCGGTCTCGGTATCCGGGTCAACGCCACGCGTCTGCTGCTGATCCTCGGCGCGGTCGCCCTGCTCGCGTTCGCGACCGCGGCCACCGGCCCCATCGCTTTCGTCGCTTTCATGGCCGGCCCCATCGCCGCACGCATCACCGGCCCCGGCGCCAACCTGCTACTGCCGTCGGCATTCGTGGGAGCAGTGCTCGTGCTCGGGGGTGACCTGATCGGTCAGTTCGCCTTCGGCACCCGCTACCCCGTCGGCGTCATCACGGGCGTCGTCGGTGCGCCGTATCTGATCTACCTGCTCATCCGCACCAACCGCTCCGGGGGTTCGCTATGACCGTCTCGCACAGCCTGTCCGCCGAAGGGGTGACGCTCGCCTACGGCGACCGGACCATCATCGACGGCCTCGACCTGCAGATCGCCCCCGGCCGCATCACGACCATCGTGGGGGCGAACGGCTGCGGCAAATCGACGCTGCTGCGCTCGCTCGCGCGCCTGCTGTCCCCGAGCGACGGGCAGATCGTGCTCGACGGCAAGTCGGTGCACGCCCGTCCCACCAAGGAGGTCGCGCGCATCCTCGGTCTGCTTCCGCAGTCGCCCGTCGCGCCCGAGGGTATCGCCGTCGCCGACCTGGTCGGCCGTGGGCGGCACCCGCATCAGAAGATGCTCGCCCGGTGGAGCGCGCACGACTACGAGGTGGTCGCGGACGCCCTCGATGCCACCGGCACCTCCGATCTCGCGGACCGCAGCGTCGACGAGCTCTCGGGCGGTCAGCGCCAGCGGGTGTGGATCGCGATGGCCCTCGCGCAGGAGACCGACATCCTGCTGCTGGACGAGCCGACCACCTTCCTCGACGTCGCCCACCAGGTCGAGGTCCTCGACCTGCTCACAGACCTGAGCGTCTCGCGCGGCACGACCATCGTCATGGTGCTGCACGACCTCAACCTCGCCGCCCGCTACGCCGACGAGCTGGTCGCCATGAAGGACGGGCGGGTGCACGCGTCGGGCACCCCGCAGGACATCGTCACCGCTGAACTCGTCGAAGAGGTCTTCGGCCTCGCCAATCAGATCACCATCGATCCGGTCTCCGGCAAGCCGATGGTCACACCCATCGGGAGGCACCATGTCCGCTGAGACGACCACCACCGAGCGTCCCACCTACATCCTCACCCGCGCCCAGGTGCGGGCCGTCGTACGCGTCTCGCCCTCGTTCGTGCGGGTGACGTTCGGCGGTGACGAACTGTTCGAATTCGGCACCCCCGGTGAGGTGTTCGACAGCCGCATCAAGCTGGTCTTCCCGCCGGCATCCGGGGTGCTGCCCGACCTCGACCGGACCTCGGACAACTGGTGGCAGGCATTCCTCGCCGTGCCGGAGGAGGAGCGCGGATCCATGCGCACCTACTCCGTGCGCGAGCTGCGGGTCGATCCCGCTGCGGGCACCGAGGTGGACGTCGACTTCGTGCTGCACCTCGAGCCCGGGCTGACCGGACCCGCGTCGCTGTGGGCGAGCCAGGCCGACATCGGGCAGGAGCTCTACCTGGTCGGGCCCCGCCGGGGTGTGGATGTCGACGCCCACGGAGGGGCCGAGTTCGCTCCGGGCACCGCGGCATCGGTCGTGCTCGCGGGCGACGAGACGGCGGCTCCGGCGATCGCCCGCATCCTGGAGGATGCCCCTCGCGACCTGCGCGGTGTCGCCTTCATCGAGGTGCCCTCGCCCGCCGACATCCTGCGCATCGATGTTCCCGCGGGCGTCGAGGTGCACTGGCTGCCGCGTGATGCCGGTGAGCCGCACGGCCTGCGGCTGATCCCCGCCGTGCTCGCCTCCCTCGGAGACGCCGACGCCGCGGGCGAGATCCGCGTGAAGGACATCGAGGGCGAGGATCTGCTGTGGGAGACTCCGGACTACTCCGGTCTCGGCGAGGAGATCGCCGCGGCCGAGGCTCCGGCCGAGCGCTACTTCTGGATCGCGGGGGAGAGCGGCGTGGTCACCACGCTGCGTCGCCACCTGGTCAAGGACCTCGGCATCGACCGCGGGCAGGTGGCCTTCATGGGCTACTGGCGCCGCGGCGTCGCCATGCGCGGCTGAGCTCCCCTCCCCTCCCTACTCCCTCCCTCCCCCCTCCCCCTCCCCCCTCCCTCCCTCCTCCTCCTGCTCCTGCGAAAACGGAGACGACCCGGCATTCGGGCGGCGTGTCATGTGTCGACGCGCCGCCCGAATGCCGGGTCGTCTCCGTTTCGGCCTGCCTGCCTGGGGGCGGGGGGGGGATTACTTCGCGAGGAAGGTCTTCAGTGCGGCGTTGACCTCGTCGGAGTGGGTCCAGAGCAGCCCGTGCGGGGCGCCCTCGACCTCGACGTAGTCGGCGTCGGGCACTGCCTGGTGGAACCGACGGGCGGTGGCGTCGATCGGGAGGATGTTGTCCTTCGTGCCGTGCAGGATGAGGGTGGGCTTGCCTGCGTCGCGCACGGCCTCGACGTCGGTGCGGAAGTCCTCGATCCAGGCCGGCACGACGGCGTAGGCAGCCACGGGGGCGCTGCCGATCGCGACGTTCCAGCTGCCGGTCACGGCCTGTTCGCTGATGCGCGATCCGAGGTTCTCGTCGAGGTTGTAGAAGTTCTTGTAGAAGTCGGTGAACCACGCGAAGCGGTCTCCCTTCGCCGCCGCCTCGATGCCGTCGAAGACCTCCTGCGGCACGCCCTCCGGGTTGTCGTCGCGCTGCACGAGGAACGGTTCGAGCGAGGCGAGGAAGGCGAGCTTCGCGACGCGCTCGTGGCCATAGCGGGCGACGTAGCGGGCGAGCTCTCCGGTGCCCATCGAGAAGCCGACGAGCACGACATCGCGCAGGTCGAGCGTCTCGAGAACGGTGTTCAGATCGGCGGCGAACGTGTCGTAGTCGTATCCGGTGTTCACCTTGGAGGACTGGCCGAAACCCCGGCGGTCGTAGGTGATGACGCGGTGGCCCTGGGCGAGGAGCTCGCGGGTCTGGCGCTCCCAGCTGTGGCCGTCGAGCGGGTAGCCGTGGATCAGGACGACGGGCTGGCCGGCTCCCTGGTCTTCGTAGTAGAGCTCGATCGGGGCGCTGTTCTCGGTGCCGACGGTGATGTAACCCATGATCCTGATCCTTTCGGTTCCGGTGAGAACGATCGTTCTCGCTCGATGTGACCAATCTAGAGAACGTTCGTTCTCGTGTCAAGTAGACTTCCGGACATGACCGAAGACGAGGCTCGCGAGCGCATCCTCACCGCCGCCGAAGAGCTGTATTACCGCAAGGGGTACGCAGCTGTCGGCATGGATGAACTGCGCCAGGTCGCCGGTGTGTCGCTGCGCCGCCTGTACTCGCTCTTCCCCGCGAAGACCGACATCGTCGCGGCCGTGCTGGCGCGCAGGCACGCGGAATGGGAGTCGGGGCTGTCGGTGGCTGTGGCGGATGCCGGCGGCGACCCGCGCGCACGCCTTCTCGCCGTCTACGGCTACCTCGAGAACTGGTTCTGCGCCGACGACTTTCGTGGGTGTGCGTTCATCAACGCTTTCGGCGAGCTCGGGGGCACGAATCCCGAGGTCGCCGAGATCGTGCGCGCGCACAAAGCGTCGTTCCAGGCGTACATGGCAGGCCTCGTCGCCGAGACGGGTGCCCCTGCCGCGCTCGCGGCGCAGCTGTCGATCCTCGCCGAGGGGGCCCAGAGCACGGCCGCCATCTCGGCCGACCCGGCGGTGGCCGCGCAGGCCAGGGGAGCCGCCGAGGTTCTGATCGACGCCGCATTCGCCCGCGCCTGATCATTCGGCGCGAGCTTCCGCGCGGGGCGGGCGCCATAAACGGTTTGGCTAACCTGGTTAGCGAAACGGAGCCACGGTGTCAAGGGCGATGCGCCGCAGACGGACGCCTCGTAACCTGCCGGCATGGAATCACGCACGAAGGGCATCGGTCGTCAGTCGCTGATCATTGCGGCGGCGACGTTCATGGTGATCGCGGCCGCCGTCGGTGCGGGCGCTTTCGGCGGAACATCGGTCGACGACCTGCAGGACGGCGCGCTCTCCGCCCAGGGCTCGTACCTCGCACCCGCGGGGCCGGCGTTCTCGATCTGGTCGCTGATCTATCTCGGCCTGATCGCGTACACGGTCTGGCAGGCGTTCCCGGCCCAGCGGCAGGATCCCCGCCAGCAGGCCGTGGGTGGATGGATCGCCGCGTCGATGGTGCTGAACGGACTGTGGCTGGTGACCGCGCAGTTCCTGACGCTGTGGCTCACCGTCGTCGTGATCGCCGTACTGCTGGCCGTGCTCGCGCGAGTGATCGTGGTGCTCGGCCGATTCCCCGCCCGCACGCTCGCCGACCGCATCCTCACCGACGGCGCCAACGGCCTGCACTTCGGCTGGGTCACGATCGCCGCGGTCGCCAACGCCGCTGCCTGGCTCACGCAGATCGCGCCGCAGAGTTGGGCGCAGGCGGCGGACGCGTGGGCCATCGCGGTGCTGGTCGTCGTCCTCGTGATCGGAGCCGCTGCCGCCTGGATCACCGGACGCCTCGCCCCCGCCCTCGCAACCGCCTGGGGGTTGGCCTGGCTCGCCGTCGGGCGTCTCACGGGAGAGCCCGAGAGCACCCCGACCGCGGTCGCCGCGATCATCGTGGCCGTGCTGCTCGTGGCCATCGGCATCGTGGCGGTGTGGCGCAGGTCGCTCGTCAACAACTCCTCAGAATCGTCGCGCTGACCGCGTCGACCGGAAGAGCTGTGAACGCCGGGCTCAGAGCACCAGGCGGTAGCCCATCCCCGATTCGGTGAGCAGATGCACCGGAGCGCCCGGTTCCTGTTCGAGCTTCTTGCGCAGTTGCGACATGTAGAGGCGCAGGTAGCCGGAGTCGGAGACCTGCTCGCTGCCCCAGATCTCCTTCAGCAGATCCTGGCGCGTGACCAGGGCGCCCGGATGCCGGGAGAGGTGCTCCAGCATCCGCCACTCGGTTGGTGTGAGGTGCACCCGCGTGCCGCCTCGGGTGACGGTCTTCGTCGAGAGGTCGACCACCACGTCGCCGAATGCCACGGTCGACTCGCCCCCGGCCGGGATGGAGCGACGTGAGAGCGCCCGCAGACGCGCCAGCAGCTCGTCGACCTGGAAGGGCTTGGTCACGAAGTCGTCGGCTCCGGCGTCGAGCGCCTCGACCTTGTCGGCCGAGCCCGTGCGACCGGACACCACGATGATCGGCACATTGGTCCATCCGCGCAGCGCCTGGATCACCTCGATGCCGTCGAGTCGAGGCATGCCCAGGTCGAGCATGATGAGGTCGGGGTGCGTCTGGGCGGCCGCAGCGATGGCGGCGGCCCCGTCGGGGGCCACGACCACCTCGTATCCGTGCGCGGCGAGGGTGATCCTCAGAGCGCGGACCATCTGCGGGTCGTCGTCGGCGATGAGGAGCTTCACTCCGTGCCCTCCGTGTCGGCAAGTCCTGCGGCCAGCGGCAGGGAGATGACCATGGTGAGGCCTCCGCCAGGCGTGTCCTCGGGTGTCAGGGTACCGCCCATGCCCTCGGTGAACCCGCGCGACAGGGCGAGTCCGAGCCCGAGTCCTGTCGTGTTGTCGGTGTCGCCGAAACGCTGGAACGGCTGGAAGATGCGGTCGCGCCGCTCAGGGGAGACGCCGTCGCCCCGGTCGATGATCCGGATCTCGGCGCGTCCGCCGAGGGCGCTCGTGGAGACGATGACCCGGGTGTCGTCCGGAGCGTGCCGATGGGCGTTGGCGATCACGTTGACCAGCACGCGCAGCAGCAGCACGGGGTCGGCATGCAGTGGCGGCAGATCGGGGTCGAGGGCGAGTTCGACATCGGACGGCCCGAGCCCCAGCTCATCGACGGCGGCGAGGACGCAGCCGGCCGCATCCATCCGCGACGACGACACCGCGAGCACGCCCGCCTGCACGCGGCTCACGTCGAGCAGATCGGTGACCAGCGTCGACAGGGTCGCCAGGCTCTCGTCGGCGGTGGCGAGCAGTTCCTCGCGATCGGCGGCCGAGAGTCCGTGTGCACCGCGCAGCCCGCCGATGGCGGCGACCGCCGAGGCGAGGGGGCGCCGGAGGTCATGGCTGACAGCCGACAGCAGGGCGCTGCGCACCTGATCGGTCTCGGCCAGCGCCTCGGCCTCGCTCGCCGTGGCCCGCAGATCGGTGTGCTCGATCGCGGCCGAGAGCTGGGCGACGATCGCATCCAGCAGGCGACGCTCGGGGCCGGCGAGCGGCTCGCCGTTCAGCTCCAGCACCGCACGGGGTCCGCCACCGGCGACGACGCCGACCGGGATGCTCGTGGCACGTCCGTCGGCCACGGGCTCGCCATCACTCGCGAGCACCTCGCCGTCGGGGGCGATCAGGCGCACGCCGCTCAGTCCGAATGCCTCTCGGGTGCGGCTGACCAGTGCCAGCACGGCATTGTCGCCGCGCAGCACGTTGCCGGCGACCGCGGCGAGCAGCTCGGCCTCCGCGGCGGCGCGTTGTGCGGTGCGGGCCCGACGCGCGGCCTGGTCGACGATGATGCTGACCAGGATCGCGATGAGCACGTAGAGGGCGAGGGCGAGCACGTGCAGCGGATGCGCGATCGTGATCGTGAACAGCGGGGCGACGAAGAGGAAGTCGAGTGTGACGCCCGAGAGCACCGCCGCGAACACGGCGGGGCGGATGCCACCGATGAGGGCGACCACGACCACGAGCAACTGGTACGCGAGCACTTCGGCGGTGATCGACTCGGGGCTGCGGAACGTGAACATGATCCACGACAGGATGGGTCCGAAGACGAGCGCGACGCCGAAGCCGAGCAGCTGTCGACGCCAGCCCAGGGCTCCGCCGGTGATGCGCGGCAGGACCATTCGCCCACCCGCTGCGGCGTGCGTGACGATGTGCACATCGATGTCGCCCGAGCGGCGGATGACCTCCGAGCCGATGCCGGGACCGGTCAGCGCGGCGGTGAGACGGCTGCGTCTGCTCACGCCGATCACGAGCTGGGTGGCGTCGGCACCCTGTGCGAACTCGACCAGCGTGGCCGGGATGTCGTCGCCCACGACCTGGTGGTAGGTGCCGCCGAGCGACTCCACGAGCGTGCGCTGCGCGGCGAGGGCGCCCGGTGTCTCGTCGCGCAGGCCGTCCTGCGCCGAGATGTGCACGGCGAGCAGTTCCCCGCCGGCCGAGCGCGCGGCGATCCTGGCGCCGCGGCGCAGCAGGGTCTCGCCCTCGGGTCCACCGGTCAGGGCGACGACCACGCGCTCTCTGGCCTGCCACGTGCCTTCGATGCCCTGCTCGGCGCGGTAGCTGCGCAGGGCACTGTCGACTTCGTCGGCGAGCCAGAGCAGGGCCAGCTCGCGCAGCGCGGTGAGGTTGCCGAGGCGGAAGTAGTTCGACAGCGCGGCATCGATCCGCTCGGCCGGATACACGAGCCCGGCGGAGAGGCGATCGCGCAGGGTCTGCGGGGCGAGGTCGACGACCTCGATCTCGTCGGCGGCACGGACCACGGCGTCCGGGATCGTCTCCTGCTGCGCGATGCCGGTGATCTTCTCGACCACCGCGTTCAGGGACTCGATGTGCTGCACGTTGACCGTGGTCACCACATCGATGCCAGCGTCGAGCAGCTCGTCCACGTCCTGCCAGCGCTTCGCGTTGCGCGAGCCGGGGGCGTTGGTGTGCGCCAGTTCGTCCACGAGGGCGATCTCCGGCGCCCGCTCGAGCACGGCGTCGACGTCGAGCTCGGTGAGGGCGATCCCGCGGTGGAGGTCGACCCGACGCGGCACCTCGGGGAGCCCGGTGGTCTGCGCCTGCGTCGCGGCGCGCTCGTGCGTCTCCACGATCGCGATCACGACGTCGTGGCCCTCGTCGAGCATGCGTCGTCCCTCGGCGAGCATCTCGTAGGTCTTGCCGACGCCGGGGGCGGCTCCGAGGAGTACTCGGAGCCGCCCCCGGCGGGAGTGGCCGTGAGATCGACGATGCGGCGCTGCGGTCATTCGCCCTCCCGTTCATCGAGCGCGAGATTGAGTTCGGCGACGTTGATGCGCTCCTCACCGAGGAATCCCAGATCCCGCCCTTGAATCCTAGACTCCACGAGGTCGCGCACCTCCTGCGCGGGGACACCGCGGGCCTCGGCGATGCGCGGCACCTGCAGCAGCGCGTACGCCACGCTGATGTGCGGGTCGAGGCCGGAACCCGAGGCGGTGACCGCATCGGCCGGTACCTCGGACGGGTCGATGCCCTCGCGCTCCGCGATCGCGGCCTTGCGTTCCTCGATCGAGGCCACCAGGTCGGGGTTCTCCGGGCCGAGGTTGCTGCCGCTGGAACCCGCGCCGTCGTAGCCGTCGCCCGCGGCGGAGGGGCGCGACTGGAAGTACTCCGGGAGGGCCTCGCCGTCGGCGTCGGTGAAGGACTGGCCGATCAGCGAGCTGCCCCTGTCGTCGGGAAGGGGCGAGCCGTTGGCCTGCCACGGCAGCAGGAGCTGGCCGATGCCGGTGACCAGGAGCGTGTAGGCGACGCCGAGCACGAGGGTGAGGATGAGCATCGCGCGGACGGCGACACCGGTGGTGCGGGCCGCGGTGCGTGTGGAGGACATGTCTGGATTCCTTTTCCGAGCCGGGTCAGAAGCCCGGGATGAGGCTGACGACGAGGTCGATGATCTTGATGCCGATGAACGGGGCGATCACGCCGCCGAGTCCGTAGATCAGCAGGTTGCGCTGCAAGATCTGCGAGGCGCTCGCCGGGCGGTACTTCACCCCGCGCAGGGCCAGGGGGATCAGGAACACGATCACGATCGCGTTGAAGATGATCGCGCTGGTGACGGCCGAAGCCGGCGAGTGCAGCTGCATGATGTTCAGTGCCGCCAGTCCCGGGAAGACACCCATGAACATCGCGGGGATGATCGCGAAGTACTTCGCGATGTCGTTGGCGAGCGAGAACGTGGTGAGCGCTCCGCGGGTGATGAGCAGCTGCTTGCCGATGCGCACGATGTCGATCAGCTTGGTGGGGTCGGAGTCGAGGTCGACCATGTTGCCGGCCTCCTTCGCGGCCGAGGTCCCGGTGTTCATCGCCACTCCGACGTCGGCCTGCGCGAGGGCCGGGGCGTCGTTCGTGCCGTCGCCGGTCATCGCGACCAGGCGGCCACCCTCCTGCTCGCGCCGGATGAGTTCGAGTTTGTCCTCGGGAGTCGCCTCGGCGAGGAAGTCGTCGACCCCGGCCTCGGCGGCGATCGCCTTGGCCGTGAGCGGGTTGTCACCCGTGATCATGACCGTGCGGATGCCCATCGCGCGCAGTTCCTCGAAGCGTTCGCGCAGGCCGTCCTTCACTATGTCCTTGAGGTGCACGACGCCGAGGACGCGGCCGGCGCCGGGCGTCTTCACGGCGACCACGAGCGGGGTGCCGCCGCTCTCGGCCACGGAGTCCGTGCGCGTGGTGAGCTCGACGTCGTCGCCGTCGAGTCCGAGCCACGCCCGCACCGCGGAGCCGGCGCCCTTGCGGATCTGCGTGCCGTCGGCGAGGTCGAGGCCCGACATTCGCGTCTGCGCCGTGAACGGCACGACCACGGCGTCATCCGGAGCGGTCACGCGGATGTCGTGTGCGGCGGCGAGCTCGACGATCGAGGCGCCTTCCGGGGTGGGGTCCGCGAGCGACGACAGCGCGGCGACGTGCAGCAGCTCTTCGCCGTTGACCCCCGGGAGGGCGAGCACCTCGTGCGCGCGGCGGTTGCCGTACGTGATAGTGCCGGTCTTGTCGAGCAGCAGGGTCGTGACATCTCCCGCGGCCTCGACCGCGCGCCCCGACATCGCGAGCACGTTGCGCTGCACGAGACGGTCCATGCCGGCGATGCCGATGGCCGAGAGCAGCGCCCCGATGGTGGTCGGGATCAGGCAGACGAGAAGGGCGATGAGCACCGGGATGCTGACGGGTGATGCCGCGTATGACGCGATCGGGTTCAGGGCGAGCACGACGACCACGAAGATGATCGACAGGCTCGCGAGCAGGATGTTCAGTGCGATCTCGTTCGGGGTGCGCTGACGGCTGGCGCCCTCGACGAGCGCGATCATGCGATCGACGAACGTCTCACCCGGCTTCGAGGTGATGCGCACCACGATGCGGTCGGACAGCACGCGGGTGCCGCCCGTGACGGCGCTGCGGTCGCCGCCGGACTCGCGGATCACCGGGGCGCTCTCGCCCGTGATGGCCGATTCGTCGACGGTGGCGATGCCCGCGACGATGTCGCCGTCGCCGGGGATCAGCTCGCCCGCGGTCACGATCACGATGTCGTCGCGCTGCAGCTCGGCCGACGAGACCTGGGCGGTCGCGGCGTGCTCGGCGGCGGCATCCGCTGTCTTGTCGTAACCGACCACACGACGGGCCATCGTGCTGGTGCGGGTCTTGCGCAGGCTCGCGGCCTGGGCCTTTCCTCGGCCCTCGGCGACCGACTCCGCGACGTTCGCGAACAGCACGGTGAGCCACAGCCAGATGGCGATGCCCCAGGTGAAGGGCGCCGGCACCACGGTGCCGCCCGAGTCGGCCGGGCCGCCCAGGAACGGCTCGGCGACCGCGAGCACGGTGGTGAACGCGGCGCCGACCCACACCAGGAGCATGACGGGGTTGCGCACGAGTGCCGCCGGGTTGAGCTTGCGCAGGGCTCCGGGGAGGGCCTGCACGAGCTGTGACCAGCCGAAGGAGCGCGGCGGCTCCGCGGGGGTGGATGCCGGAGCATCCTGCTGTTCGGAGGGGGTGGTGATGAGGGTCATGGTCAGACGAGTCCTTCAGCGAGGGGTCCCAGTGCGAGCACGGGGAAGTAGGTGAGCGCGGTGACGATGACGGTCACGGCGAGGAGCAGGCCGACGAACTGCGGTCGGTGCGTGGGCAGCGTGCCGGAGGTGGCGGGCACATGCTGTTGCGCCGCGAACGAGCCGGCCAGCGCGAGCACCAGCACGATCGGCAGGAACCGTCCGAGCAGCATCGCGATGCCGAGCGCGGTGTTGAACCACGGGGTGTTCGCCGTGAGCCCGGCGAAGGCGGAGCCGTTGTTGTTCGACGCAGAGGTGAAGGCGTAGAGCACCTCGCTCATGCCGTGCACGCCGGGGTTCAGGATGCTGGTCGACTCGACGTCGGCGCGGATGCCGGGGATCGCGAAGCTCAGGGCGGTGCCGGCCAGCACGAGAGTCGGCGTCACCAGGATGTACAGGCTCGCGAGCTTGATCTCCCGCGGGCCGATCCGCTTGCCGAGGTACTCCGGGGTGCGTCCCACGAGCAGTCCGCCGACGAACACCGCGATGATCGCGAGCACGAGCATGCCGTACAGGCCCGAGCCGACGCCGCCGGGGGCGACCTCGCCGAGCATCATGTTCAGCATCGGCATCATGCCGCCGAGCGCGGTGTACGAGTCATGCATCGAGTTGACGGCACCCGTCGAGGTGAGGGTGCTGGCGCTGCCGAACAGCGTGGAGCCGAGGATGCCGAAGCGCACCTCCTTGCCTTCCATCGCAGCCCCGGCGAGTTCCGGCGCGGTGCCGCGGCCTGCCAGCTCGAGGGCTGACAGGGCGAAGGTCGAGACGAGGAAGATCGTGCCCATGACGGCGGCGATCGCGTAGCCCTGACGGTGGTCTCCGACCATGCGACCGAACGTGCGGGGGAGCGCGAACGGGATCACGAGGATCAGCAGCACCTGCAGCAGGTTCGTGAAGCCGGTCGGGTTCTCGAACGGGTGCGCGGAGTTGGCGTTGAAGAAGCCGCCGCCGTTGGTGCCGAGGAGCTTGATCGCCTCCTGAGAGGCGACCGGGCCGCCCGGGATGCTCTGTGTGCCGCCGGACACCGTGGTGACGTCGGTGAAGCCCGCGAAGTTCTGGATCACGCCGCCGGCGAGCAGCGCCACCGCGCCGATCAGGGCGATCGGGAGCAGGATGCGGCCGAGACCGCGGATCAGGTCGACCCAGAAGTTGCCGATCGTGGCGGAACCACGGCGGGCGAGACCGCGGATGAGGGCGATCGCGATCGCGAGGCCGACCGCTGCCGAGACGAAGTTCTGCACCGTGAGGCCTGCGAGCTGCACGGTGTAGCCCATGGTCTGCTCGGGGGAGTACGACTGCCAGTTGGTGTTGGCCACGAACGAGGCGGCGGTGTTGAACGACAGCCCCTCCGGCACGGCCGGGAGCCCGAGCGACTGCGGCAGGAACGCCTGCAGCCTCTGCAGACCGTAGACGAGGAGGACGCCGACCACCGAGAACGCCAGAACGCCGCGGGCGTAGGCGCGCCAGGTCTGCTCGGACGAGGAGTCGACCCCGATCAGCCGGTAGACGCCGCGCTCGACCCGCAGGTCGCGCGCCGACGTGTAGACGTGGGCGATGTAGTCGCCGAGGGGGCGGTAGAGCAGCACGAGCACGACCACGACGGCCGTGACCTGCAGGATGCCGAACCAGATAGACGCGTCCATCAGAACCTCTCCGGTGCGACGAGCGCGACCACGAGGTAGACGACGGCGGCGACCGCGAGGGCGGCGGCGAGGATCTCGAAGACGATCACAGCCGCTCCACCCCCTTGGCCACGAGGGAGACGAGGGCGAACAGCGCGAGAGTCAGCGCGATGTAGATGATGTCGAGCACGGATCCGATACAACTCCCGCACGGCCCCTGCTGCCGCCATCCTCACGCTTCCCCTACGCCCTCCGAGCGGATGCATGCGGGTTGCTCACGGCATCCGTTTCCCTGCCGCTCCCGTCGGTTCTCGTTCCGGTCGCACTTGCTGTCGCTTCCGATGCTCTCGGGCGGCAGCAAGTGCGACCGGAACGGCCCGCGTCGGCCATATGCTCACGAGGTGGGAATCACAAGGGTGCGGATCGGCGCCGGGACGTGGGTCGTCGCCGGGCTGGTCGTGGTCGCCCTCGTGTGCGTCGTCTCCGGGTTCCTGCCGCGCTCCGACGCCGGGGCATTGGGCGAGCGGATCGCACCCGTGCTGGGGTTCGTCGTGGCGATCACGATCGTCGCCGAGCTCGCCCGCGACGCGGCGGTGTTCGACGTCGTCTCGCAGCGGCTCGCCCGCTGGGGGCGCGGGCGGGTGCTGGCTCTGTGGGCTCTGGTGGTCGCGCTCGCCGTGGTGAGCACGGTGTTCCTGTCGCTCGACACGACCGCGGTGATTGTGACACCGGTCGTCGTGGTCCTCGCGCAGAGCATCGGCGTCTCACCGTTGCCGTTCGCCCTGGCCACCGTCTGGCTCGCCAACACGGCATCCCTCGCACTCCCCGTCTCGAACCTCACCAACCTGCTCGCCGCCCCCGCGATCGGCGACGGGCCCGCGGCGTTCTTCTTCGCGCTCAGCTGGGCACCGACGCTCGTCGGCATCCTCGTGCCCGTCGCGATCCTGACGATCCTGCATCGGCGCACGGTCTTCGGTGCGTACGAGACCCCGGTGGCACGGCGGCCCGCCGACCCGACACTGTTCTGGAGCGCGACCGGCATCCTGCTCGTGCTGATGCCGCTGCTCGCCCTGACCCATGACGTCTGGATCCCGGCCACGGTCGCCGCGCTCGCGCTGATCTGCCTGTTCGCGGTCCGGCGGCGGCGCGCGCTGCGGCTCTCGCTCGTGCCGTGGCAGGCGCTCGCGCTCGCCGCGTCGCTGTTCGTGCTGGTCGAGGCGGCGCACGCGCAGGGCCTGCTCGACTTCCTGACCTCGCCGACCGCTAACGGCGACTCTCCCGCCGATCTGTTCCGCCTGGCTGCGCTCGGGGCCGTGAGCGCCAATGCGATCAACAACCTCCCGGCGTACCTGGTGCTCGAGCCCGCCGCCGGTGACCCTGTCGCCCTGATGGCGTTGCTGATCGGCGTGAACATCGGTCCGCTCATCACGCCGTGGGCCTCGCTCGCGACCCTGCTCTGGCATCACCGGATCGTCGCGCTCGGTGTCACGATCCGGTGGAGCCGCTTCATGCTGTGGGGCACGATCGCCGCGGTGCCGACCGTGCTCGCCGCCGTCGTCGTGTTGTGGCTCGTCTCGGGCTAGCGCCCGGGCCCGTTCCGGTCGCAGCTCCTGCCGCCCGCGAGGCGTGGAACCGGCAGAAAGTGCGACCGGACGACGGCGTGCCCGTCCGTCAGCGCACCGCGAGGGAATCCAGGAACGTGCGCGTCTGGGCCGCCAGCTCCGGCGACCGTGTGTGGTGGAGGTAGTGACCCCCGTCGATCCTCACGACCTCGCCGCGGTCGACGCTCGCGGCCTGGGCTTCGTGCAGCTCCAGCCAGCCGGGAACCTCGGCATCCTCATCCGCCACGAACAGCAGCACGGGGAGATCGGCGCGGAACGTCTTCCCGCTGACCTCGGCGAAGTTGACGGGGGCGTGGTCCATCTCGTCGAGCATCGTCGGTGCGGCGGCGTTCCTGGCGGTGAGCACCTGCATCCGATCTTTCGTCGCGTCGTCGTACGGCAGTCCCTCGTAGGGGTCAGGGGCGATCCCGCTCAGCACGCGGGTGAGCCCCAGGGCCGAGAACGTGCTGATGGTCGAGGTCGGGATCGGCTCATCCGCGCCCGGCTGGTCGGGCACGCTGCTGTCGATGCCCACGAAGGCGGTGACCTCGTCGGGGTAGGCGGCGGTGTAGGTCAGCGCGTAGATGCCCGAGATCGAGTGTCCCATCAGCACGTACCGGTCGATGCCGAGCTCCTGCAGCGCCTCGTGCACCTCGCTGGTGATGTTCTCGGCGGTGCGCTCCACGTCGGTCTGGTCGCTGAGCCCGGTGCCGAACGGCTCCACTGCGACGACCCGGTACGTGTCCTGCAGCTCGGAGATCAGCGGCTGGAAGTCCAGCGTCGGCGCGGCGGTGCCGAGGCCCGGCAGCAGCACGATCGTCTCTTCGCCCTCGCCGGCGACCACGACGTTCATGTTCTTGCCGTCGACGGCCACGGTCTCGCCGTAGGGCGTGAAGACGGATGTCTCGACCCTCGTCGCGATCACGTTCACGATGGCGGTCGTGGCGATCGCGAGCACGGGCACCGCCACGATGACTCCGAGGGTGGTGAGGGCGACTTTCCAGGGCGTGCGCATGGTGCTCTTTCTCGACCGGCGGATCGGGTTCCGCGTCGAATCCAGTCCATCCGGCCCGTGCATCCGGCGGAAGTGTCGTGCCGTCACCACCTGCGGTGACTTGTGTCACGGTCGCCTGGCGTCGGCAGGGGCTGACAGGATGTCGGTCATGAGCGTTCTCCACGACTACTTCTCCGCGCCGGACGACGAGCGGGCCGTGACGGTCCTCGAGGTGGAGGGTGGTCCGACAGCGGCGGACTCCGGCTTCGACGCCGGGACGCTCGGCGGCATCGACCCGGTCGTGCAGCTCGGCACCCTCGAGGCGCTGCTGACAGGCACGCCGTATGACGACGTGACCGACGACCCGCGCGCCGGCCACAACCTCGCGATGAGCGACGACTACGACCGGATCGCCATCACCGTGACGGATGCGCTGGCCGCCGCGCTCGCCGCAGCCGACGACGTCCGCCTGGCAGAGGTCGCGGAGTTGTGGTCGCAGACCGAAGAGCTCGAAGGAGCCGATCCGGCCCAGCTGGCCGCGTTCGCGCGCGACCTCGCCGCGCTCGCACGTCGCGCCGCGGCATCCGACCACCGCCTCTACTGCTGGACCTGCATCTAGGACGCCCGTCCGTGCAGGACGCACCCAGCGGCGAGCCGTCACGGGCCTCGATCAGCGTGCGGTCGGCCATTCCTCGGCGAGCAGGCCGTAGTTCATGCCGTCGAGCCATACGCCCGAGCGGTGCAGTGCCGTCTTTCGGCTGAACTCCTCTCGGCGCATCCCGAGTCGTTCCATGAGACGCCAGGACGGTTCGTTGTCGGCGAAGCACCCAGCATGCACCCGGCGCAGGCCCAGTCGTCCGAAGCACACGTCGATCACGGCACGGATGGCCTCTGTCGCGTAGCCGTGTCCGGTGTGGGCGGGGTCGAGAACCCAGCCGAGCTCGGCCTCGACGCCCTTCGCCTCGGGTTCGGCTTCGGCCTGCGCCCACCCGTCGCCGCGCCGCACCATGATGTCGCCGATCGGGGTGGGATCGGCGCCCTCGGCGTCGGGCAGCAGCTCCACGAGGTACAGGGAAGCGAGCAGCCCGGAGTCGAGATAGCGCTCTCGGAACGCGTCTCGTGTGTCGGGAGCGGCACCGAGCCACCGATTCACCTCGGGGAGTCGACGCCACTCCCACATCGCATCGACGTCGGCGGGCGTGCAGGGGCGCACCTGCAGCCGGGGCGTCAGCGCCGGCCACGGCTCGGGGGTTCGCGTGTCGGTCATCGCTCCACCCTAGGCGCGTCGGGCGACGTCGATCAGGCGGTCTCACCGCCGACCCGCCGCATCTCCTCTGCGAGCGCGCTGTTCGTCTCGGCGAACCGCGCGGTGATGCTCTCGCGCACTTCGGGGGACTTGTTCTGGCTGAGCTTGGCGCGGGCGTCGAAGCGGGCGACGCGCATCCGCAGACCGACCGTGCCCTTCGCGGCGCGGCGGGTCCCCGGCTCGTCCTCCGACAGGTGGCGGCCGTGCTGCTGGTGATCCTCGAAGTGGTCGGTCAGCCTCGTGAGCATGGCGTAGTTCTCCTCTTCGCTCAGGATCTCGGGGATGCCGTACAGGTGCGCGGTCACGTGGTTCCACGTCGGCACCAGATCGCCCGGCGCATACAGGCTCGGCGACACGTAGTCGTGCGGGCCCTGGATGATCACGAGCACCTCGTGTCGGCCGAGTTCGTGGAGCTGCTCATCCGGCCGCCCGAAATGACTCGCGATCACGATGTCGTCTTCGTCCTCGAGCAGCAGCACGGGGTAATGCGAGGCGACGAGGCCGCTGCGCGCAGGGGAGACGAACGTCGCCCACGGGTTGTCGCGAATGAGGCGTTTGACCTCGTCGGGGTCGGTCATCAGGTAGCGGGGCGTGTGGCGCATCAGGATTCCTCTCTTCGGCGGTCGGTCAGACGGGTGCGCACCGCGAGGGCGGCGCAGGCGATCACGGCGAGTCCCCCGACGGCGGTGGCCCAGCCGATCGGCTCGCGCAGCAGGAGCGCCGCCCACGCGATGCTCATCACCGGTTGGACGAGCTGGATCTGGCTCACCTGTGCCATCGGGCCGATCGCGAGACCGCGGTACCAGGCGAAGAAGCCGAGGAACATGCTCACGGCAGCGAGGTAGGCGAAGGCGAGCCATTGCACCGGTGTCGCGGCCGGCGGTTGCTGGACGGCCGACACCACCGTCAGTGCCGCCATCAGCGGAGCGGCCACGATCAGCGCCCACGATACGGTCTGCCAGGAGCCGAGTTCACGGGCGAGCAGGCCGCCCTCCGCGTAGCCGACGGCAGCCGCGATCACGGCCCCGAACAGCAGCAGGTCAGCGCCCGTGAGGGATCCGAGTCCGCCGTTCTGCAGTGCGGCGAACACGACGGCCGCGGCGGCGCCCAGGAACGCGAAGATCCAGAAGGAGCGGACGGGGCGTTCGCGCGTGCGGAGCACCACGGCAACCGCAGTCGCCGCGGGAAGCAGACCGATCACGACGGCACCGTGGCTGGCGGGGGTCGTGGTCATCGCGAACGAGGTGAGCAGCGGGAACCCGGCCACGACCCCACCGGCGACGATCGTGAGGCGGCCCCACTGCGGCATCGTCGGCCGGCGCTGACGGGTCGCGGCCAGGGCGATTCCCGCGAGGAGGGCGGCGACGACCGCGCGCCCGGAGCCGATGAACAGCGGTGAGAGCCCGCCGATCGCGATGCGCGTGAACGGGAGGGTGAAGGAGAAGGCGAAGACGCCGAGAAGCCCCCACCAGAGCCCCGCACGAGTCGATAGCACTGTCGATCGCCGAGCGATAACGCTACTGTCTACATTCATGAGTCAGGATAGCAGTGACCGGATCGTCGCCGGGGTCCGCGAGTGGATCGCCACCGCATCACCGGGCGCACGCGTGCCGTCGAACCGTGCGCTCATGGCGGAGTACGGCGCGAGCCCGGTGACCGTGCAGAAAGCGATGCAGCAGCTCGTGCGGCTGGGGCTGGTCGAGTCGCGCCCCGGTGCGGGGACGTTCGTGCGCGCCGCGCCCCGCGCCCGCACGGCCGACTACGGCTGGCAGACGGCGGCCCTCGGCACGGCGCCCACGGGGCTCATCGGCCTGTCGTCGACGCAGCGCACGGTCGCCCCCGATGCGATCGGACTGCACTCGGGCTACCCCGCAGTCGACCTGCTGCCCCAGCGTCTCGTGAGGCAGGCGCTCGTGCGCGCAGCCCGGTCCGACGCGGCGCTGACCCGTTCGCCCGCTGCAGGTCTTCCGGAACTGCAGGCCTGGTTCGCCGGCGAGCTCGCCTCCGCCGCTCCCGCCGGCATCACACCCGCCTCAGCGCGAGACGCCCTCATCATCTCGGGCAGCCAGAGCGGGCTGAGCTCGATCTTCCGGGCGGTCGTGGGTGTGGGGCAGCCGCTGCTGATCGAGTCGCCGACGTACTGGGGGGCGATGCTCGCGGCCGCACAGGCCGGCGTCGTGCTGGTGCCGATCCCGTCCGGTCCGCACGGGCCCGATCCCGACGACGTCGAGCGGGCTTTCACGCAGACCGGGGCGCGAGCGTTCTACGCGCAGCCGAACTTCGCCAACCCGACCGGGGCGCAGTGGCCGATCGCGACGGGCGAGGCCGTGCTCGAGACGGTCCGCCGTCACGGGGCGTTCCTGATCGAGGACGACTGGGCGCACGACCTGGGGATCGACACCGACCCGCATCCGATCGCCGCATCCGACGACGACGGTCACGTGGTCTATCTGCGCTCGCTCACCAAGAGCGCCTCGCCCGCCCTGCGCGTCGCGGCCGTGATCGCCCGTGGGCCTGCACGCGATCGGATCCTCGCCGACCGCGCAGCCGAGTCGATGTACGTGAGCGGGCTGCTGCAGGCCGCCGCACTCGACGTGGTCACCCAGCCCGCCTGGCGCACGCACCTGCGCGGATTCCGAGAGCACCTGCGTGTGCGCCGCGACCTGTTGATCTCGAGCCTGGCTGCACACGCGCCCTCCGCGCACGTCGAGGGCGTCCCGGTGGGTGGCCTGAACCTGTGGGTGCGACTGCCCGAAGGCACGGACGTCGTGCAGGTGGTGCGCGAGTGCGAGGTGCGCGGGGTGATCATCGCGCCGGGGCACGAGTGGTTCCCGGCCGAGCCCTCCGGCTCCTATGTGCGCCTCAACTACGCGAACGCCGACCCCGCCCGTTTCACCGAAGCCGCCGGCATCCTGGGCGCCGTGCTCGACGGAGTCTGACGGGTACTCAGCCCGCTCCGGTCGCACTTCCTGCCGCTCCCGCGCTGCGGAAGCGGCAGGAACTGCGACCGGAAGAACCGTCTCAGGCCTCGGGGGCGCCGTCCTGCGGCGGGCCCGCCGGGCGGTGCGCGCGGCGACCGTTCACGACCACCGGGCGGCCGGCACGCTCCTGGCCCGGCAGCGGACGGGAGCGGCGGCCGTAGATGAGCTCCGATGAGTCGAGCAGCCACGGCACGAGCGTGATCGACACCCCGTGCACGAGCATGAGCTGGTTGGCGAGACGACGCGCGCGCCGGTTGTGCAGGAACGACTCCCACCAGTGGCCGACGATGTACTGCGGCAGGTACACGGTCACCACCGACGAGCCGTGCTTCTCGCGGTACTGCTTGATGAACTGGGTCACGGGCTGGGCGAACGAGCGGTACGGCGACTCGACGATCACGAGCGGGATCGGCACCAGATGATCGGCCCACTCCTTCTGCAACTGCGCTGCATCGTCGGAGGCCACGGCCACGTGCACCGCCAGCGTCTTGCCGTGCTTTGCCGCGATCGCGTAGTCGATCGCTTTCACGACGGGCTTCTGCAGTCGGTTGACGAGCACGATCGCGAGGTCGCCGGTCGCCCCGAACTTCGTGGTGTCGTCGATCGCGATCTCATGCTCGACGTCGCGGTAGTACCGCTTCACACCCAGCATCAGGAAGGCGAGGATCGGGATCGCGAAGAACACCAGGTACGCGCCGTGCGTGAACTTGGTGATCGTCACGATGACCAGCACGAGCACGGTCATCACGGCGCCGGCCGAGTTGATGATGAGTCCGACCTTCGCCGAGCGGCGATCGGATGCCGAGGCCCCGTCGACGCCCGAGCCGGGCTTGTCCTCCACCGGTCCGCGCAGCACGCGCCGCCAGTGCCGCACCATGCCGATCTGGCCGAGCGAGAACGACACGAACACACCGATGATGTAGAGCTGGATCAGGGTGGTCAGCTTCGCCTGGAAGATCACGAGCACGGCGATCGCCGCGATGCCGAGCAGGATCATCCCGTTCGAGAACACCAGCCGGTCGCCGCGGGTGTTGAGCGACTTCGGCGCGTAGCCGTCGCGGGCGAGCACAGCGCCCAGCAGGGGGAAGCCGTTGAAGGCGGTGTTCGCTGCGAGGAGCAGAACGCACGCGGTCGCCGCCTGCACGATGAAGAACGCGATGCTGCCGCCGCCGAAGGTCGCCGCGGCGATCTGCGCCATCAGCGAGGGCTGCGGGTTCGTGCAGTCGAAGCCGACCAGGTCGCACGGGTTCTCGGCGTAGTGCACGCCGGTGATGAGGGCGAGAGCGGTGAGACCCGCGAACAGGCAGATGGCGATCGATCCCATGAGTACCAGGGTCGACTGCGCGTTGCGCACCTTCGGGGCGCGGAACGCGGGGACGCCGTTCGACACGGCCTCGACGCCGGTGAGGGCCGAGCATCCGCTCGAGAATGCGCGCAGGATCAGCAGGATCACGGCAGCCTGCCCGAGACTCTCGGCCTGCACCGAGAACTCGGCGCTCGAGGCGACCGGGGCGTCGCCGAGGAAAGTGCGGATCAGACCGGTCACGATCATGATGCCGACCGAGCCGATGAACACGTAGGTGGGGATCGCGAAGACCAGGGAGGCCTCGCGCACCCCGCGGAGGTTCACGACGATGATGAGGATGACGAAGCCGACCGCGAGCTCGACGCGGAAGGGGTCGAGCCCCGGCACGGCGGAGATGATGTTGTCGACACCGGAGGCGACCGACACGGCCACGGTGAGCACGTAGTCGACCAGGAGGGCCGCGGCGACGATCACTCCGGGGATCTCGCCGAGGTTCTTCGACGCGACCTCGTAGTCGCCACCCCCCGACGGGTAGGCCTTGATGAGCTGGCGGTAGCTGAGCACGACCACGATCAGCAGCACCACGACCGCGATCGCGACGAGCGGCGTGAACGACAGGAAGGTGAGCCCGCCGATCAGCAGGATCATGACCAGCTCCTGTGGCGCGTAGGCCACCGAGCTCAGAGCGTCGGACGCGAAGATGGGCAGAGCCATCCGCTTCGGGAGCAGCTGGTCGTCGACCTGCTGGCTCGTCAGCGGTTCTCCGATGAGGATGCGCTTGGCGAGCGGCGGTGCGTCCGCGCCCTCCCTGTTTTCGTCTGACACGTCCGGCGACACTACGCCTCCTGATGGCATCCTCACGCGATCCTCACGGAATCCCTACGGTGGGATGCGCGGTCCTCACGGAATCCTTACGCGCAAAGCTACACTGGCACGCGGTGGAAGATCAGGTGCTGCTCGGATTCATCGCGATCGCGATGGGGGCGGCTTTCGGCATCCTCCTCTTCGTGCCCTTCGTGGCGGTCAGCTATCGCCGACGCGGGCGAACTCGGCCTCGGACGCACGCTGCTCTGGCTGTCGGCCCTCATCTACTTCTGGGCGATCTGGACCTATACCCTGCTGCCACTGCCCGACCCCGACACGATCCGCTGCGTCGGAGCGATCACCGATCCGATGTCGGTCGTGCGCGATGTGCAGAAGGCATTCGCGGCACCGGGGAATCCGCTGCGACAGCCGGCCCTGCTGCAGCTGGTGTTCAACGTGCTGCTGTTCGTGCCGCTCGGCTTCTTCGTCCGTGTGCTCGCCGGCCGAGGCGTCGTGACGGCGCTCGCCGCCGGGCTCGGACTCTCGCTGTTGGTCGAGACGACGCAGCTGACCGGTGTGTGGGGCGTCTACCCGTGCGCGTATCGCTTCTTCGACGTGGGCGACCTCATGACGAACACCCTCGGTGCGGTGATCGGCTGCATCGTGGCGGTCCTCGTCCCGCGGTCGCTGCGCGGTGCGAAGGTGAGCCCCGACGCCGATCTTCCGCGTCCGGTCACCCGCGGTCGCCGCCTGCTCGCGATGCTGTGCGACTTCCTCGCCTACGGGTTCCTGAGCATGGCAGCCGGGGTGACCGTGCAGGTGTGGCTGGAGTTCGTCGTGGACGACCGCGCCTCGGTGCTCGACGGCACCCTCGCATCCGCCGCCGCCACCATCGCCCCCTCGGCTCTGTTCCTGGTGCTGATCCTGATCAGCGGGCGCTCGGTCGGCGACATCGCGGTGCAGCTCCGCTACACGGGGTCGCGCCTGCCCGCACCGTTCGCGCGGCTCCTGCGCTGGGCGGGCGGCATCGGCGGGATCAGCGCGCTTCAGCTGCCCGGTGGGTTCTTCGGATTCGCGGCGGCCGTACTGTTCCTCGCCGCGATCGTGCTGCCGTTCACGACACGCGACGGGCGCGGGCTTCCGGGCGTCGTCTCCGGACAGCATCTCGGCGATGCTCGGGCGTATGCCGCGGGCCCCGCGCCGAGCGCGCCCACATACGCTTCCCCTCCGCGCGACGCGTGACGGACCGACGCCCCGCGCTCAGCCCTCCGTGTGGGGGCGCGGCATGTACCACTCGGTGAACTCCGTCGCACGCTCGTCGGGTGCGAGCCGGATGATCCAGAGGTTGAGGTAGTCGCGCTCGGCCGGGTACTGCGTGCGGCCCTGGACGACCACGAAGCCGCCGACCTCGTGGAGGACCTCCCACTCGAAGGTCCAGGTGCCCGGTTCGTCGCCGTCCTCGAGCCACCCCGACACGATCGCCTCGCGCCCGACCCGCGGTTCCGAATCGGGGCTCGTGAGGTATCGGGCGTCGTGCGTGAAGAGCGCCCCGATCCGTTCGGGGTCGTTCGACCTCCATGCCTCGATGTAGGCCCGGGTCCAATCCTCTCCTGCTGTCGTCATGTGCTCCGTTCTAGGCCGCGGGAGACGCTGCGTCAACCCGTTCGCGAACCGCAGCGGTGTCGGGGATCCACAGCGGTTTCCGATCACGAAGCCGTAACGTCGAGGGCATGACGACCGTTCACGTCACCGAGGACACGATCAACCAGGCCCGCGAGCTGCGCGACGAGCTGCAGCGGTTCCTGCGCGAGTACGAGTTCGGGATGCGCGAGGTCGAGACGAAGATCTCGATCCTGCGCGACGAGTTCACGCACGACCACGCCTACAACCCCATCGAGCACGTGAAGAGTCGGCTGAAGTCGCCGGACAGCATCGTCGAGAAGATCGCCCGCAAGGGTATCGACGAACCAGACTTCGATCGCATCCGTGCCGAGATCACCGACATCGCCGGTGTGCGCGTGACCTGCAGCTTCGTCGCCGACGTCTACCGCCTGTTCGACCTGCTCACCGCGCAGGACGACGTCACGGTGCGCACGGTCAAGGACTACATCGCGCATCCGAAGGACAATGGCTACAAGAGCCTGCACGCGATCATCGAAGTGCCCGTGTTCCTGTCGACCGGTGCGCTCTCCGTGCCGGTCGAGGTGCAGTTCCGCACGATAGCGATGGACTTCTGGGCCAGCCTCGAGCACAAGATCTACTACAAGTTCTCGAACCAGGTGCCCTCTCACCTGGTCGACAGCCTGTCGGATGCCGCGGATGCCGCCGCTGAGCTCGACAGCCGTATGGAACGTCTGCACCGTGAGGCGCACGGGGTGCCGCAGCGTCAGCTCGCCCCACCGCCCCCTCCCGCGCCACCGGGGATCCCGGATGCGCCGTCCGATCCGCGAGTCGTCGGGGTCTGACCGCAGACGCGCCGCAGCCCCGGCTCGGTGATGTTGCGAGCGCGTGCCGGCCCTGGGAACATCAGCTGGTGGGGAGAACGCAGGAAGCCGAGGCCGTCGAGGTCGACACCGACGTCGACGAACTCGCGAAGATCGACGAGCTGGCCGGGCTCGATCGCGACCGGCAGCGGTGCGAATGCGATCACGGCGACGACGACGGCTACCAGCCGTGCGGACGCAAGGCCAAGTGGCGCGTGACCGTCGACTGCGTCTGCGGCGAGGGCCACCCGCGTCGGGTCGAGATCCTGTGCTCGCGATGCATGCGCACGCTGCGGAAGTTCCAAGGACGCGAGGCCATCACCGTTCGCCACCTCTGACCGTCGAGCCTGTCGCTCGCACGAACGTCACATCCGATCGCCCGTCCGCTCCGAACAACGGGGGATCACACCGGCGACAGTGTCGACGTGACGGTGGGACAGGAGACGACCATGGTGCAGCGCGGCAGCGGCAAGAGATTCCTCGTCTGGGCCGCCCTCGCGGGCGTGATCGGCGGTGGCGTCTTCCTCGCGACGGCCGAGCTGTTCGCGCTGCTGTTCGCGCGCGCGGCCAGTCCGATCCTCGCCGTCGGCGGGTTCGTCATCGACATCGTGCCGCAGCCCTTCAAGGAGTTCGCGATCGCCACGTTCGGCGAGTACGACAAGATCGCGCTGCTGGCAGGCCTCGGTCTGGCCGTGCTCATCGCCTCGGCGATCGCCGGCATCCTGCAACTCGTGCGTCCGCCGCTCGGGGTGATCGCGCTGGTCATCGCGGGAGCGCTCTCGACCGCGGCGATCGTGACCCGCGCCGCGGTGGCGCCGCTCGCCTTCCTGCCGCCGGTCCTGGGAACCGTCGCGGGATCGTTCGTCCTCGTGCTGCTCTGCCGTCGCCTGCGCGGATGGCGGGAGGCCGTCGTGGGCGTGCGGGGAGACGATGAGAGCGACACCGCGACCGCGGGCGTCGAGGACGTCGGGACGGACGCCGCCGACGGAGAGACCACCCGCCCCGGGTTCGACCGCCGCCGCTTCTTCGTCCTCGCCGCCCTCGCCGGAGCATCGGCACTGGTCGTGGGCATCACCGCCCGCACCGTGAGCATGGCGGTGTCGTCGGTCGAAGCGATCCGCGGCGCGCTCAAGCTGCCCTCCCCGAAGACCACCGTCACCGTGCCGGCGGGGGCCGAGCTCGACATCCCCGGACTCAGCGAGCTGTTCACCCCGAACAAGGACTTCTATCGCGTCGACACCGCACTCACTGTGCCCTCGATCGACCCGGACACCTGGCGTCTGGTGATCGACGGCATGGTCGACCAGCGCGTGGAGATGAGCTTCCAGGACATCCTCGACATGGGCCTCGACGAGTACGCGATCACGCTCACGTGCGTCTCCAACGAGGTCGGCGGTGAGCTCGTCGGCAACGCGAAGTGGCTGGGGGTGCCGTTGCGCGACGTGCTCAAGAAGGCGGGAGTGAAGTCCGGTGCCGACATGGTGCTCTCGCGCAGCGTAGACGGCTACACCGCGAGCACGCCGCTCTCGGCGTTGACGGACGATGACCTCGACGCCATCCTCGCTGTCGGGATGAACGGCGAGCCGCTGCCCCTCGAGCATGGATTCCCGGTGCGGATGGTCGTGCCCGGACTCTACGGTTACGTGTCGGCGACCAAGTGGCTCACCGAGCTCAAGGTCACGACCTTCGCCCAGGACGAGGCGTACTGGACGCCCCGTGGTTACAGCGCCGAGGCTCCGATCAAGTTCGCCTCGCGCGTCGACACCCCCAAGATCGGCGAGGCGGTGGCGGCGGGGAAGATCCCGATCGCCGGAGTCGCCTGGGCGCAGTCGGTCGGCATCGAACGCGTCGAGGTCAGCATCGACGATGGAGACTGGGTTCCGGCGACGCTGTCGGCTCCGATCAACGACGACACGTGGGTGCAGTGGTTCATGGAGTGGGATGCCACACCGGGGACGCACTACGTCGCCGTGCGCGCCGTCAACAAGAACGGCGACCTGCAGATCCAGGAACGCGCGCCCATCGCACCGAACGGGTCGTCCGGCTGGCAGCGTTCGCTCATCCGGGTCAACTGAGACCCGTGCGCGGTCGTGCGGGCGGGCCTAGGGTGGGAGCCATGGGCCCGCTCCCCGCACTCGTGATCACCGTCTCGGACCGATCCTTCTCGGGAGAGCGCGAAGATCGGGGCGGCCCGATCGCCGTCGGCCTGCTGCGCGAAGCCGGGTGGCATTGTCCTGACGCCGAGATCGTCGCCGACGGTGCGGGTTCGGTGGCCGATGCTCTGCGCCGGGCCGTCGCCCGGGGCATCCGGCTGGTCGTGACGACGGGGGGAACCGGTGTCGGTCCGCGTGATCTGACGCCCGAGGGGACGCGGCGTGTGATCACCCGAGAGATCCCCGGGATCGCCGAGGAACTGCGTCGCAGCGGACTCGCCGACACCCCGTTGTCCGTACTGTCGCGTGGACTCGCCGGCATCGTCGATCCCGACGGCACGCTCGTGGTGAACCTCCCCGGTTCGCCGAGGGCCGTCGCCTCCGGCGTCCCCGTGGTGCTCGGCGTCGCCGGGCACATCCTGGATCAGGTGAAGGGCGCAGACCACTCATGAACGACGTGCGAATCGCAGCCGTATCGGAGGAGCGCCTCGATCTCGATGCGCATCTCGCCGCGGTCGAAGACCCTCGATTGGGTGCGGTGACGACTTTCGTCGGTCGGGTGCGCGACAACGACCCCGACGCCGAGACGCCCGTCGTCGGACTGGAGTACAGCGCTCATCCCGATGCGGAGGCGACGTTGCGGCGGATCGCCGAGCAGGCCGGAGCCGGAGCGGAAGCCTCCGCCGTGGTGGCGGTGAGCCATCGCATCGGACACCTCGATGTGGGCGATGCGGCCGTGGTGGTCGCGGTCGCCTCCGAGCACCGTGCTGAGGCGTTCGAGGTGTGTCGGGCCGTCATCGAGGCGATCAAGAGCGACCTCCCCGTGTGGAAGCGTCAGCTCGAGGTCGACGGAACCTCGTCGTGGAAGGGCATCGGCGGCTGAGCCGCGGGGGCAGCCGTCGCTCCTGACGCGCCATCTGCATGAGCTCTTGCCGCATGCAGGAGGAAACGCCGGTCATCGGTCCTGCATGCGGCCAGCGTTCCTGCAGGTGGCGTGTGGTCATCCGCCCGCGAAGGGCGGGAGCACGTCGATGAGCTCGGCGTCGTCGAGGACGAGGTCGCCGTCGGTGCGCACCCCGTCGACGAGCACCGCGCAGCGCGGCAGGATGTCGACGAGGGCCGGATGCTCGGCGATGACCGCCGCGCGCAGGGCGACGAGTGACCTCTCCCCGCGCTCCTCGACGTCGGTTCCCGCAGCCTCCGCAGCGGCGGCGAAGTAGCGCACCCGCGTCATCGAGGTTCTCCGGGGGCTGCTTCGCCGGGTCGCACCCAGTCGCCCGAACGCCCGCCCGACTTCGCCACGATCCGCACATCGTCGATCACGACGGCGCGGTCGACGCCCTTGATCATGTCGACGATCGCCAGGGCGGTCACCGACACGGCCGTGAGTGCCTCCATCTCGACACCGGTGCGGTCGGCGGTGCCCACCGTCGCCTCGATGCGCACGCCGTCGTCGACGATCTCGAGGTCGACGCTCGCCCGGTGCACGCCGATCACGTGTGCGAGGGGCAGCAGCGCGGGAGTGGACTTGGCCGCCTGGATGCCGGCGATGCGCGCCACGGCGAGCACGTCGCCCTTCGGCACGGTGCCGTCGCGGAGGGCGGTGATCACGTCGGGGCTGCAGCGCACGAAGCCTCGGGCGGTCGCCGTGCGGACGGTCGGCTGCTTCGCGGTCACGTCGACCATGTGCGCGCGGCCAGCCGCGTCCAGGTGAGGAAAGCTCATCCGACCAGCATGACATCGATGACATCGCCCACGGCCACGGACTCGACCTCGGCAGGCACGATCGCGAACGCGTGCGCACGGGCGAGTCCGCCGGCGAGGTGCGATCCCGATCCGCCGTCGGTCGCCGGGCGCACGGTGCGCGTCGCAAGGTCGACGACGGCGGGAAGGTACTGGCGTCGGCCCGGCGGTGGTGTCCACGACGCGTCGGCGGTGAAGGTGGCGCGCGGCCGGTGGATCTCGCACCGTCCCTGCATCGCGAGCAGAGCGGGGCGCACGAACACCTCGAACGACACCGCCACGCTGACCGGGTTTCCGGGCAGGCCGAACACGAGGCAACCGGTCTCGAGCACCCCGAAGGCCTGGGGCTTGCCCGGCTGCATGGCGACCGCGCTGAACTCGACCTCTCCACCACCGTCGAAGGCCCCGCGCACCGGCTCGTAGGCCCCCGCGCTCACACCGCCGGTGAACACGATCACGTCTGCCCCGAGGGCTGTGGCCTCGGCGGTGACGGCCCGGACGGCGTCGGCCTCGTCGGGAACCCGTGCGACCAGCACCACCTCGGCGTCGGCTGCGGCGACCAGCTGTTCGAGCAGGGGGCCATTCGAGTCGGGGATGCGTCCGCGGGCGGGGGTTTCCCCCGGCGCGAGCAGTTCGCTCCCCGTCGAGACCACCGCCACGCGGGGCGCCCGCGTCACCGAGACCTCGACGATGCCGGCCGCGACCGCGGCGGCGAGCTGGAAGGGTCCGAGGCGCTCGCCGACGTGCACGACCTCGTCGCCGGTGCGCAGGTCGGCTCCGCGTCGGCGCACGAACACTCCGGGCTTCGCGGGGGCGCGCAGCACCGTCACCTCGCCCAGGGAGTCGGCGAGACCGCCGGCCGTGTCCTCGAAGGGCACGATCACGTCGGCATCGGTGGGGGTGGGCGAACCGGTCATGATGCGGGCGGCTTCGCCGATGCCGAGCGGAGGATCGAGGGCGACACCCGCGGGGAGGTCGGCGACCACGCGCAGGGTGACCGGGGTGTCCTCCGATGCCGCGGCGACATCGGCACCGCGCACTGCGAAGCCGTCCATCGCGGAGTTGTCGAACAGGGGGATGTCGTGGGCGGCCACGGCGGGAGCGGCGAGCGTGCGACCGGCGGTATCCGTCACCGGCCGCGTCGTGTGCTCGATGACGCGGACGGCCTCGAGCACGCGCGCGAGCTGCTCCTCGACAGTGCGACGGCCGGTCATGCGCGAGCTCCCGTTCGCTGCTCCGTCGTCGGGGCGGATGCCGAGCGGATCACGACCTCGTGCTGACGGGACGTGAGCGCATCGACCATCGCGAGTCGTCCGAGCAGGGGTTCGCCGGCGCCCGTCACGAGTTTGATCACCTCGCCGGCGAGTATCCCGCCGACCTGCACGCACAGGGCTCCGAGCACACCGACCTGGGCGCAGCTGGGGGGTTCGCCCTCGGTGCCGGGCGGGAAGAGGTCGGCGAGCACGACCGGCTCGCCCTGGGGAGGGGCCGACCAGAACACCGTGGCCTGCGCATGCCATTCCTGCACGGCACCCCACACGAGCGGAAGCCCGAGGGTCTCGGTCGCGGCCGCCACGTCTCGACGGGTCGCGAACGAGTCGCTCGTGTCGACCACCGCGTCGGCGCCCGCGAGCAGGCGTTCGGCATTGGCTGCATCCAGGCGTTCGGCTACTTGGGTCACCGCGGTCTGCGGGGCGAGCGCGGTGATCGCGCGCGCGGCGGATACGGTCTTCCGCGTCCCGATGTCCTGCACCCGGTGAGCCAGCTGACGTTGCAGGTTCGTGAGTTCCACCACATCGTCATCGATCACGGTGATCGATCCGATACCGGCGGCAGCCAGGGCGAGAAGCGCGGGGGAGCCGAGCCCGCCCGCGCCGACGATCGTGACATGCGCGGCGTTGAGGCGGCGTTGTCCTTCCTCGCCGATGCCGGCGAGCACCGCGTGCCGCGCCGTGCGGACGAGTTCTTCCGGCTCCAGCACGGGCGCGGGGGCGACGAGAGGCTGCATGGGTTCAGCGTATGCCCGTCGGATCGCGACGTCGCGGCTCGCCTGATCGTGCCGGGATGCATGTTCTGTCATCCTCGACTGCAGAGGCACGCGGTATCCGCGGCCGACATCGGTGACGATCTTCGAGAGGTGCCGGATGGTGGACAGCGGCGGGAAGTCGCACGCGGAGCAGGGGTCCCTCGCCCGCACGCCGCAGGAGCAGGACCGGCAGTCGATCTGAGCGATGTCCGTGCGCACGATGATCGAAAGGCTCCCGCCCGCGGCGTTCTCCTTCGTGATGGCGACGGGCATCGTCGGCACGTCGTTCGTCGCGATCGGACTGGTACCGGTCGGGGTCGTGGCGTTCGTGCTCGCCGTCGGCGGATATGCGGTCCTGCTGATCGCGACCGTGGCGCGCGTTGTCTTGGTGCCGGCCGCTGTTCTCCGCGACGCCGGCGACCCGGGCCGCGCGTTCGGTTTCTTCACGATCGTGGCGGCGACGGGTGTCACGGCCACGCTGGGCGCGTCGCTCGGGGCCGTGGGGATCCTCCCCGTCGCGCTCGCCGTGGAAGCGCTGCTCTGGGCCCTTCTGACCTACGGGATGCTGCCGTGGCTCGTCACTCATGCGTCTCGTCGGCCGCTGCTCCGGACCGTCGACGGCGGGTGGTTCCTCGTCGTCGTCGCGACCCAGTCGCTGTCGGTCCTGACGAGTGCGACCCCCGGAGCGCACCGTCTGCTGGCCCTCGTGGCGTTCGGGCTCTGGTGCCTCGGGATCGTTCTCTATCTGCTTCTCATGGCGGCGGTGACGGTGCGGCTGCTCGCCCAGGAGGTCGGTGCGGTCGACGTCGCACCGACCGCATGGGTGCTCACGGGATCGACCGCGATCTCCACCCTGGCCGCCGCACGGCTGCTGACGGCCGACTTCGCCGCCCTTCCCGGCACGGAGGGAGCGGTCGCCGTCGTGGCGATGGTGCTCTGGTCGTTCGGAACGTTCCTCATTCCCTTCCTCGTGGGGCTCGGCATCCGCGATCTCCGCACGCGCCCGGACGCGAGGCGATTCACGGTGGGGTGGTGGAGCATCGTCTTCCCCATCGGCATGTACGCCACCGCGACCATCGCCCTCGGCCGGGCCGCGGGCGTCGAGGAGATGGTCGCTGTCGGCACGTTCGCGGTGTGGTGCGGGGCCGTCGCGTGGGCGGTGGTCAGTGTCCTGGCGATCGTCCTCAGCCTCGGGCATCCGTCATCGAGCCGAGCTCGTACGGGTGGGTGAGCCGCCACCACTCGGACGGCGGGTCGATGCTTCCCTTGATCTCGACCGGCGCGGTGACGGTGTTCGGACCGGCGGTCCAGGTCACGTTCCCCACGGCCGAACCATCTCGATAGGTCGGCGGCGTCTTGATGTCCATCGTCACGGTGATCGGCGTATCCGACCAGGTGAAGATCGATGCCTCCTCGCCGATGACCAGTCGGGCGGTATCGCCCCAGGGCGTCGTGATCGTGCCGACTTCCTGACCGGATGTCGCAACCGGCACCGCATGGAAACCGGAGCGGATGCTGTCCAACGCGGCGATCACGCCGGCGTTCACCGAATCGCGCGATGATCCCCCGAGAATCACGCCGGTCACGGCGAGCGGATCGGCGGTCCCCACGACGAGCGTCGCCGTGTAGAGCAGGCTGTAGGTGCCCTCGCCGAGGGTGCCGGTCTTCAGCCCCGTGATCCCGCTGGTGCCGAGGAGGCCGTTGGTGTTGTAGAGCAGACCGGCGCCGGGAAGCGTGATCGACGGGGTCGCCACGATCTGCGCGATCACCGGGTTCGCGGCGGCGAGCTTCCCGATGGCCACGAGGTCGGCGGGCGTGCTCGTGTTGCGCGGGCTTATGCCGGTGGGCTCGGTGATCGTCGTTCCTGTGAGCCCATTGGCGGCGAGCCAGTCGCGCGTCGCGCCGAGGAACGCGTTCTGCGATCCGAAGATGTGCGACGACAACGCTTCGGCGTAGTTGCTCGCCGAGGGGATCAGCATGGCCGCCAGGGCATCATGCAGGCTCATCGAGGTGCCGGTGGGCATGGGGGCGATGGTTGCGCCGAGAACGTAGTACCTGTCGTAGAGGTCGTGGTCGGCCTTGCTGAACGTGATGGTCGGGCCCGGGTCATCGGCGGAGGCGAGCGGGGTGGCGTCGAGGATGACCAGGGCGGTGATGAGCTTGGTGATACTCGCGATGGGCAGCGGCTCGCCGGTCCCGCTCGACGACCAGATCCCGCTCGCGGCCTCGCCCAGGTACGCATCCGCGCCGGCGACGCTGATCGCTGACGCGCCCGCGGGAGGGGTGGCGATCGACGCGGCCTCGACGGCCGGGGCCTGCGGCGTCTGCGTGGTCACCGTCGGCGGATTCACGGGAGTGGAGAGAGCCCACGCGACGTACCCACCGGCGGCAGCGAGCACCACGACGATGCAGACGGCGGTGATGATGAGCCCCCGGCGCCGGCGCTTTCGGCGCACCTCCGGATCGACTCGATCACGAGGGGAGAGGAATTCCTGTTCGTGGGTCATCAGCTCGGCGAAGTCGGACAGGTCGTCCGTCGGTTGATTCGGTGCCGTCATCGTCGAGAGCCCCTCCAGTGCGTCGAACAGCCATCTTCGCGGAAACCTGACGTTTGCGGTATAGGCCATTCGGTGGACATACGGAGGGCGTGGTCGCAATCTCGGATCTATTAGAGGATTTCCTCCGCATCTGCGGTAGATTCGCCGCATGCAGGCTTACCGGATCGCTCGGGCCGCTCAGCTGCTCGGCGTGAGCGACGACACCGTGCGGCGCTGGATCGAGCAGGGGCTCCTGCCCGTCACCGATGCCGCGCCGTCTGAGATCCCGGGGGATGCCGTCGCCGCGCGAGCCGTCGCGCTCGCAGAGGAGGCGAAGGTCGCAGGCGACGTGGTCTCTTCTGCCCGCAACCGCTTCGTCGGCATCGTGACCCAGGTGCAGATCGACGGGCTGATGGCGCAGGTCGACATCCAGTCCGGACCACATCGCGTGGTCTCGCTGATGTCTGCTGAAGCTGCACGGGAACTGCAGCTCGAGGTCGGCTCGCTCGCCACCGCATCCGTCAAGGCGACTCAGGTCGTGGTCGAAGTACCGAAAGGCTGACATGAACCGCACCGTGCGTCGCTCCACCCTCGCCGTCCTCGCCGCCGCTGCGCTCGCCCTCACCGGCTGCGCGGGTGCCGTCGAGAGCGCCCCTTCCCCGTCGGCGACGGCGGAGAAGAGCGGTGTCGGCGGAGAGCTCACGGTCTACGCCGCCGCCTCGCTCAGCGGGGCCTTCGATGCGATCGGCGAAGCCTTCACCGCCGAGAACCCCGACGTGCGGTTCACTCCCGTCTACGACGGCTCGTCGACCCTGGTCACGCAGATCCTCGAAGGAGCACCGGCCGACGTGTTCGCGTCCGCCGACGAGGCGAACATGGACAAGGCAGCAGATGTGGCCGTCGATCCGACGCTGTTCGCCTCCAACACCCTTGTGATCGCGGTGCCTGCCGGCAACCCGGGCGGGGTGGAGGCGCTGGCCGATCTGGCCGACGTGACCACCGTGCTGTGTGCGCCGGAGGTGCCCTGTGGGGCGGCCTCCGCGAAGTTGCTCTCCGCGGCGGGCGTGACGGTCGACGCGGCGAGTCTCGAGCAGAACGTGACGGCCGTGCTCACGAAGGTCGCGGCCTCCGAGGCCGATGCCGGACTCGTGTACGCCACCGACGTGATCGGCCGAGACGATGTCGAGGTGATCGTGCCGGAGGGGGCAGACGAGGTGGTCAACCACTACCCGATCGCCGCGCTCTCCGATGCTCCGAACAGCGAGGCCGCCGACGCCTTCGTGGTGTTCGTGCTGTCGGACGCGGGTCAGAAGATCCTGGCGGACTTCGGCTTCGGAGCTCCATGAGCGCGGCCGGCGCGCGCGGATATGCTCCCCGCGCGCTCGCCGTTCCGGCCCTGATCGGTCTGGCGTTCCTGATCCTGCCACTGACCGCACTCGTCGCACGCGTGCAGTGGTCGACGTTCCTCGCCGATGTGACGTCGGAGGCCGCTCTCTCGGCGCTCCTGCTCTCCCTCAGCACCGGGCTGCTGGCCACCGTGCTGTGCGTCATCGTCGGGGTGCCGCTTGCGCTCTTCATCGCCCGCTCCGGACCTCGCCTGGCTGCGGTGCTCCGCGCCGTCGTCACGGTGCCCCTGGTGCTGCCGCCCATGGTGGGCGGCGTCGCGCTGCTGTACCTGTTCGGGCGCGCGGGGTGGCTCGGAGGACTCGGGCTGTCGTTCAGCACCCCGGCCGTCGTGCTGGCGCAGACGTTCGTGGCGCTGCCCTTCCTGGTGCTGGCGGTCGAGGGAGCGGTGCGCACCTCGGGCGTGGACTACGAGCGCACGGCAGCCGCACTCGGAGCAGGACGATGGACGATCCTGCGTCGCATCACCCTCCCGCTCGCGGCGCCGGGCATCGTCGCCGGCGTCGTGCTGTGCTTCGCGCGGGCTGTCGGCGAGTTCGGCGCGACAGCGCTGTTCGCCGGAAACCGGCCGGGAGTCACCCAGACGATGCCGCTCGCGATCTACACCGCCTTCAACGGGGCCGGAGTGACGCAGGGCACGGCGGTCGCGCTCGCCCTGCTGCTGCTCGCGACTGCGATCGTCGTGCTGCTGCTCGTGCGCGGCTGGCGACCGGGGGCGGCGCGATGACCGTGGCGAACGGAATGCCGGCCGAGCACCGCGCCGCCGATGAGCCGGGGCTGCGCGCCGACATCGTGGTCGAGCGCGAGCACTTCGCCGTCGAGGTAGCCGTGCAGGTCGCCGTCGGCGAGACGGTCGCGATCATGGGGCCGAGCGGTGCGGGCAAGTCGACACTGCTGCAGGCGCTCGCCGGACTCGAACCGCTGACCGCAGGAGAGATCGAGGTCGCGGGACGCGTGGTCGACCGCGTGGCCGCACCGCAGGTGCGCACCGCCCCCATGAACCGGGGCATCGTGCTGCTCGGGCAGGATGCGCGGCTGTTCCCGCACCTGTCCGTGCGCGAGAACGTCGCCTTCGGGCCTCGCGCTGCGGGAACGGATGTTCGCGCGGCACGAGACTCGGCGGATGAATGGCTCGACCGCGTCGGCCTCCCCGGTGCGGGGGATCGAATGCCACGCGAACTCTCGGGTGGGGAAGGACAGCGCGTCGCCGTCGCCAGGGCGCTCGCCGCGTCCCCCCGCGCGGTACTGCTCGACGAACCGCTGGTGGCGCTCGACCCCGCGACGGCGGGCGACATCCGGCAGATGCTGCGCGATCAGCTGACCGGGATCACCACGATCGCGGTCACGCACGATGCGGCGGATGCCGTCGCACTGGCGGAGCGTCTCGTCGTCGTCGAGGCCGGTCGGGTCACGCAGAGCGGGCCGGTCCGTGCGGTGCTGTCGGCTCCTGCCTCGGGCTTCGTCGCCTCGATCGCAGGCGTCAACCGTCTGGTGGGCGTCGCCGCGAACGGCGGCTGGCAGAGCGGAGACCTGCGCCTCGCGAGCTCGGACGCCGACTCGCTCGCGCGCGCCGCGGCTGACGGCACCCCTCTCGCTGCGGTCTTCCGTCCCGACCACGTCCGAGTGGTCGACGGGAGGGCAGGGGGAGCATGGATCACCGAGGTCACGCGACTCGAGCCCACCCTCACCGGTGTGCGTGTGCAGACGGCTTCGTGCGCGGTCGACGTCTCGCTCGTCGATGCCGCCGGGATCGCACCGGGAGATGTGGTCCACCTGCGGATCGATCCGGAGCGCGTGCGGTTCTTTTCCCTCGGCTGAACGGACGCCCTCGTCGACACCGTCGAACGCCGGCAATCCGCCGGTCGCGTCATCGAGGCGGCCCTGTCCGGTATTCCGCGGGTTAGTCTCGTGAGATGACGGGGAGCGTGGAAGCGCCATGACGGCCGTACCGGTCGTGATCGGTGTGCGCGCGCCGCAGGTCGCTTCGACGTCGCAGACCGCACCGCTCGCGGGGGTCGGCGGCGGCCTCGTCGACACGCATGGCCGGGTGCATCGCGACCTGCGCATCTCGCTCACCGATCGATGCTCCCTGCGCTGCACGTACTGCATGCCCGAGCAGGGCAACGAGTGGCTCGCCCGCACGAGCATCCTCTCCACCGACGAGATCGTCGAGGTGGCCGAAGTGGCCGCGGCCCTCGGCATCCGCACCTTCCGTCTCACCGGCGGCGAGCCGCTGCTGCGGACCGACATCGTCGAGGTGGTGAGAAGAATCTCCCGCATCGAGGGCGAGGAAGGCCCCGTCGAGGTCGCGATGACCACCAACGGCATCAGCCTCGCCCAGAAGCTTCCGGCGCTGATCGATGCCGGGCTCACGCGCCTCAACATCAGCATCGACACGGTCGACCGCCAGCGCTTCGCCGACCTCACCCGGCGCGACCGTCTCGACGACGTGTTCGCGGGGATCGCGGCGGCCGCGGCCTCCGAGCTCCGCCCCCTCAAGCTGAATGCGGTCGCGATGCGCGGCGTCAACGACGACGAGCTGGTCGACCTGGTGGAGTTCGCGATGAGCGTCGGCGCACAGCTGCGATTCATCGAGCAGATGCCGCTCGATGCCGGACACACCTGGGACCGGGCCTCGATGGTCACGCGCGAGGAGATCCTGGCGTCACTCGGAGAACGCTGGCGCCTTGATCCGGTCGAGGGGCGGGGCGGCGCACCCGCCGAGAAGTGGCGGATCGACGGAGGCCCGCATGAGGTGGGCGTGATCGCATCGGTCACCGCTCCGTTCTGCGGCGCCTGCGACCGCCTGCGGCTGACCGCCGACGGTCAGCTGCGCAACTGCCTCTTCTCGCTCGCCGAGTACGACCTGACCGGGCTGCTGCGCGGTGAGTCGGCCGCTGCGCCGGGGGAGCGCGCCGACGAGATCGCCGCGCTGCTGCGCTCGTGCGTGCACGGCAAGCTCCCGGGGCACGCGATCGACGACCCCTCCTTCCTGCAGCCGGCTCGCGGGATGAACGCGATCGGCGGCTGACCACCGCGGCTCCCGTGCAAGGGTTCGTCGGATCCGATCCGCGGTACGGTCGATCTCGATGACCACCACCACTGTCACCCCCGATTCCCGGATCGACGAAGAGCTCGACGAACTGCCGGTGCTCGATCGTGGCGATCTGCGCTGTGAGTGCAACCACGGCACGGCTGACGACTACCGGGCGTGCGGAGACAAGGCGCGGTGGCGGGTCACGATCGAGTGCACGTGCGGTGGCGGGCACCCGCGTCGGGTCGAGCTGCTGTGCACGCAGTGCCTGGCCAATCGGCGCCGCGATCTCGAGCGCGAGTCGATCGCGATCCGCCCGGTCTGAGTGCGGGCCGCAGTGCGCGAGTGGGCACACGTTGCCCGAACTGCATGGATCAGCCCGCAAGCACTACCGACGTGACCAACTCGACGAACTCTAAGTCGTCCCCGTCCATCGTCATGTCCGGGGTGAGCGCATCGCGGCGGAACTCTACGCGAGGAACTCCCGGGCCGCGGCCGACAGTGCGGTGACGCCGACCTCGATCGTCGGGTGGATCTCCGGTGCGAAGAACGGCGAGTGGTTGGTGGGGATGTCCTCGCCCAGACGGCCCGCGGCGATGGCCTCGGCGAACCGGGCCGGGTCGATCCCGCCCCAGAACCAGAACACGAGGGGTGCTCCGGCGTCGCGGGCGAACCAGGAGACGTCTTCACTGCCGGTGAACATGCCGGGGTCGATCACGGCCGCCTCGCCGAGGGCGCGCTGCAGGGCCGCAGTGACGCGTGCCGTGGCGTCGTCGTCGTTGATGGTGGCGGGGAGGGTGTGGTCGGTGCGGATCTCGGGCTCCCGCTCGGCACCGGAGGCCGTGGCCTCGGCCCGCACGATGCGCTCGACGCTTGCGAGCACCTTCTCGCGCGTCTCCTCGTTCGGGTAGCGCAGGCTGAGCTCGAGCTTCGCCTCGGCGGGGATGATGTTGTTCTTCAGCCCCGCGTGGATCGATCCGACGGTCACGACGGCGACGCCCTGCGGGTCGATCTCGCGTGAGGTGATGGTCTGCAGGCGCATCACGGTGGCGGCGGCCATGACGACGGGGTCGATCGTCGCATGCGGGCGCGAGCCGTGTCCGCCGCGGCCGTGCAGGGTGACGGTGAGTCCGTCGGAGGCGGCCATCTGCGTGCCGCTGCGCACGCCGATCACGCCGGCGGGCAACGGGGTGACGTGCTGGCCGAGCACCACGTCGGGCTTCGGATAGCGGTCGCGGATCCCGTCGTCCAGCATCGCCCGTGCCCCGGCGCCGTACTCTTCCGCGGGCTGGATCAGCACGACGAGGGTGCCTGACCAGTCGGACCGCTCGGCGACGAGCTTCTCGACCGCTCCGACCATGGCGGTGACGTGCATGTCGTGGCCGCAGGCGTGCATGACGGGAACGGTGGTGCCCGCGGGGTCGACGCCCTTCGCGGTGCTCGCGTACGACAGGCCGGTCTGCTCCTCGACGGGCAACGCATCCATGTCGGCACGCACCCAGACGACCGGACCCTCCCCGTTGCGCAGCACTCCGACGACACCGGTCACTCCGACGCCCTCTTCGACCTCGAGCCCCAGATCGCGCAGGTGCTGGGCGGCGATGCCGGCGGTGCGGGTCTCCTGGAACGAGAGCTCAGGATGCTGGTGCAGGTCGATGTAGAGCGCTTCGAGGTCGATCGTCATGGCCCGAGCCTAGCCGGGCCGACGGGCGTTGCCGAGGGTGCGCGATCGAGGGATCAGGCGGGACGCACGTAGGTCGGCAGCTCGGGCCCCGGATGCAGCACGGCGTTCACGATCGCCTGGATCGCGAACTCGCTCGTCTCCCCGAGCTCGATGACCCCGGGGTGCAGGAGCCACTGCAACTGCAGACCGTCCATCACCGCGAGGATCGCGGCAGCGGCCGCGGCGATCGTGTCGGGATCACGCACACCCTCCTGGGCGCACAGCGCGTGGAACGCGGCCGTGACCTCACGACGCAGGGTCGTGTAACGGTCCTCGAAGAAGTGCCGTGCGGGGTGGTCGTCTGTCACCGACTCGGCAGACAGCACGGTGTAGGCCTGCACGATGCCGGGCCGCTTCTCGTTCGCGAACGCCGTGCGCACGAGGTGCAGGAACAGCTCGGGGCCATCCGGGATGTGCTTTTCGGCGAGCTCGGCGACGTCGGCCTGGTCGCGATACGCGAGTACCTCGAGCAGCAGCTTCTGCTTCGAGCCGAAGTGGTGCAGGACGCCCGCGTGCGTGATGCCGACCTGCTCGGCCACGTCCGCCAGGGTGCCGTTGGTCGAACCCTTGTTGCCGAAGATCTCGACGGCCGCCTTGAGGATCTGCTCGCGTTTCGCGAGGGTCGCCGGGCGCACGCGCACTGTCTGGTCGCTGTCTGCCACCGCGGCCTCCTCTCCATCGTCGGGCTGTGCTTGCGATCAAACTTACTACTCGGTAACCTCACGAGAGCTTACTTTCTCGACAGTAAGCAAATCACGACAGTCGGCGGGCTCCCGTCCTCCGGCGACGCAGCACAAAGACCCGTGCCCCTAGGAGAAGCAATGAAGCTCAGAAAGTCTCTGATCGCCGTGACCGCGATCACCGCCCTCGGCGTATCGGCCCTCGCCGGATGCTCGGCAGGCGGTGGATCCGACGACGGCGCCGGTTCCGCATCCCTCACGATCGCGAAGCCCGACGGCGCGATCACCACCGAATCCAACAACCCGTTCGTCGGGGACTCGTCCGCCTCGAAGTACGGCTACGGCAAGGTGATCTTCGAGACCCTCGCCCTCGTGAACCAGACCGGTGACCGCGGCGTCACCCCGTGGCTTGCGGACAGCCTCGAATGGAACGACGACTACACCGTTCTCACCGTCGTCCCGCGCGCGGACGTCACCTGGAGCGACGGCGAGCCCTTCACCGCCGAAGACATCGTCTACTCCTACGAGCTGGCCTCAACGCCCGCCCTCGACACCGCCGGCCTCCAGCTCGACAGCGCTGCCGTCGACGGCGACAAGGTCGTGCTCACCTTCGCCGCGTCGAAGTACGTCAACCTCGCACGCGCACTGCACGTGCCGATCGTCCCGAAGCACATCTGGGAGAACCTCGGCGACCCGGCCACCGACCCCGTCAAGGGCGACGACCTGGTGGGCACCGGGCCCTATGTCCTGTCGAACTGGTCGACCGAGTCGGTCACGCTCGACGCCCGCGACGACTACTGGGGCGGCGACCTGGCCGTGCCCGAGCTGCACTACGTCTCCTACGGCGACAACACGGCGCTCACCACCGCTCTCGCGAACGGTGACGCCGACTGGGCGCAGGCGTTCATCCCGCAGATCGAGGAGCAGTTCCTCTCGGCCGACCCCGACCACAACAAGTTCTGGGCGGCTCCCACCACCGGTTCCGCGACGCTGTTCATGAACCTGCAGCAGAAGCCGTTCGACGACCCGGCCTTCCGTCAGGCGCTCGCCTGGGTTATCGACCGCGACGCCTACGTCGACATCGCCCGCGAGGGTGCCAGCGAGGCCGTCTGGTCGGTGACGGGACTCTCGTCGATCCTCGAGGACGAGATCCAGCCCGAGTTCCAGGGCAAGGAGTACGCGGTCGACGCCGAGAAGGCCCGCGACCTGCTCACCACGGCCGGATACACGTGGAAGGACGACGCGCTGATCGACCCCGACGGCGCACCCGTCTCATTCACGCTCTCCGTCCCCTCCGGCTGGAGCGACTGGAACACCGCGCAGGAGCTGATCGCCGAAGATGTGACCGAGGCCATCGGCGCCGAGGTCAAGATCGACATGCCCGACTGGGGTGGCTGGGCCGACCCGCGCGACAACGGCACGTTCTCCGCGATCATCCACTGGCTCGAGGACAGCGGAACGGCCTACGGCCTCTACACCTCCACCATGGACCCGCGCTGGATCTCGGACGGCAAGGCCGGCTTCAACTTCGGTCGCTTCGATGACCCGACGGCGACGGCCGCGCTGAACTCCTACGCGAACGCCTCGTCTGACGAGGAGCGCACCGCGGCAGTCGACACGCTCCAGACGATCTTCTCCGAGCAGGTACCGGCCATCCCGCTGGGCGCGCACCCGCTGCTGGGCGAATTCAACACCCGCAACTACGTCGGATGGCCTTCGGAAGAGGACCCGTACGCGTCTGCTGACCCGACTCAGCAGAACATCGTGCAGATCCTCACGAAGTTGAAGCCCGCCGAATAAGCAGCATCCTGCAGGGGAGCCCGCCTCGGCGACGGTGCGGGTTCCCCTGATCAGGTCGACGAAGGACACCCCTATGCCAGACCCCCTGCTCAGCGTGCGCGACTTCTCGGTCGTGTACGACGTCGATCCGCCCGTCGAGGCGGTGAAGAACGTCACCCTCGAACTGCAGCGCGGCGAGATCCTCGGTCTCGCCGGTGAGAGCGGATGCGGCAAGACCACGCTCGCCTACGGTGTGCAGCGTCTGCTCCGCGCCCCCGCCGTCATCACGGGCGGCAGTGTGACCTTCCATGATGTGACCGGGGTCGACATCGACATCAACGCCCTCGACGTGGATGCCATGCAGCGCTTCCGCTGGGACAAGGTGTCGATGGTGTTCCAGGGGGCGATGAACGCCCTGAACCCGGTCGCGACGATCGGCTCGCAGCTGGAGGACGTCTTCGAGATCCACCGTCCCGACATGAACCGCAAGCAGCGGCGTGCCGAGGCCGAGGAGCTGCTGGAGATCGTGAAGGTCGGACGCCAGCGCGTGCGCTCCTTCCCGCACGAGCTGTCCGGCGGCATGCGCCAGCGCGTGATGATCGCGATGGCCCTCGCGCTGCGTCCGCAGCTGATGGTCATGGATGAGCCGACGACGGCCCTCGACGTGCTGGTGCAGCGCGAGATCCTCAAGCAGATCTCGCAGCTGCGGCACGAGTTCGGCTTCTCGGTGATCTTCATCACCCACGACCTTCCGCTGCTCCTCGAGATCAGCGACCGGATCGCGATCATGCGCGAGGGCGAGATCATCGAGCTCGCGACCGCGGAGCGCATCTGGACGCAGCCCGAGCACGAGTACACGAAGACACTGCTGTCGTCGTTCCCCCGACTGACCGGGGAGAGAGGGGTGCTGGTGCGATGACCACTCTCGAATTCCGAGGCGTCACCAAGGCCTACAACGTCCGCGGAGCCGGCCAGATCAAGGCGCTCGACGACGTGAGCTTCACGCTGACCTCCGGGCAGACGATCGGGCTGGTGGGTCAGTCCGGGAGCGGCAAGTCGACGATCGCGAAGATCCTCACCCAGCTCGAGACCCCGACCAGCGGCGAAGTGCTGCTCGACGGCACGCCGATCCCGCGTCGTGGCAAGGGTCTGCGGAAGTACCGGCAGCAGCTGCGCATGGTGTTCCAGGACCCGTTCGCCTCGCTCAACCCGTACCACTCGATCCGCTACCACCTGGAGCGCCCGATCCGCCTCGACGACGTCGTGCCCAAGAAGGAGACGGAGGGTGAGGTGCGCCGACTCCTCGGCCGCGTGCGCCTGGACGCGGACGCGGTGATCGACCGCCGCCCCCACGAGCTGTCGGGCGGCCAGCGGCAGCGCGTGGCCATCGCCCGCGCCCTGGCCTCGCGCCCCTCGCTCCTCGTCGCCGACGAGCCCGTGTCGATGCTCGACGTGTCGATCCGCCTCGGCGTGCTGAACCTGCTCGCCGATCTGCAGCGCGAAGAGGGGCTCGGCGTGCTCTACATCACGCACGACCTCGCGACCGCCCGCCACTTCAGCGACGAGATCATGGTGCTCAACCAGGGCCGCGTCGTCGAGTACGGCGCTGCCGACGACGTGATCCTCCATCCGCAGGACCCATACACGCGGGAACTGCGATCCGCTTCCCCCGACCCGGACAAGTTCTTCGCGCAGGCCGCATCGAACGGAGGCACCCTGTGAGCACCGCGTTCCCCCAGCTCGACGACAACGACCTCGTCGCCCGTGACGCTCTCGAAGTCGGCACCACCGCGACCACGGCCGAACGCGGACGGCGGCGTGTGCCGTGGCGCTTCTTCGCCGGCCGAGCGGGGTTCTACCTGTTCACGCTGTGGGCGGCGATCACGATCAACTTCTTCCTGCCGCGCCTCATGAAGGGCGACGCGGTCAGCTCGTACCTCGCGCGCAACCGCAACGTGAGCCCCGAGGCCGCCGATGCGCTGCGCATCCTGCTGGGCATCGACACCGACAAGTCGATCTGGCAGCAGTACATCGAGTACTGGGGGATGCTGCTGCGCGGAGACCTGGGCATCTCGACCCTGCACGGTCTGCGACCGGTCGCAGAGGTGCTCGCCGCCGCTCTCCCGTGGACGCTGGGTCTCGTCGGCATCGCGACCATCATCTCCTTCACGATCGGCACGATCGCCGGCGCCGTCGTCGGCTGGAAGCGCGGCAGCAAGCTCGACGCGATCATCCCGGTGACGACCTTCTTCAACACGATCCCGTACTTCTGGCTCGGGCTCATCGCGATCGCGATCTTCTCGTCGACCCTGAAGTGGTTCCCGTCGTCGCACGCGTACGACAAGGGCCAATCCCCGGAGTGGAGTCTCGACTTCATGGGCCAGGTGATCATGCACGGCACGCTGCCGGCGCTGACCATCGTGGTCGCCTCGCTCGGCGGCTGGGTGCTCGGCATGCGCAACATGATGCTGACGGTGCTCGACGACGACTACATCACGGTCGCGCAGGCCAAGGGCATGCCCAACAAGCGCGTGCTCTGGGGCTATGCCGCCCGCAACGCGGTGCTGCCGCAGATCCAGAGCTTCGCGCTGTCGATCGGCTTCATCGTCGGCGGCACGATCGTGATGGAGATGGTGTTCAGCTATCCAGGCGTCGGCAAGCTGCTGCTCGATGCGACCAACGCCAAGGATTTCGCTCTCATGCAGGGCGTGTTCCTCGTGATCACGCTGTCGGTGCTCGTGGCCAACATCCTCGCGGATGTCGTCTACGCCTACCTCGACCCGCGCACGCGCCAGATGGAGTCCTGACATGACCGTTCCCACCACCGCCAGCACCACGGCGCCCGACGGATCCGCCGTCGTGTCCGGCATGCCGGAGACAGCGACGCTACGCACCCCGACGGGTGCTCCTTCGCGCAAGACGTTCTGGTCGCAGCTCGCTCAGGCGTTCGCGATGTTCCGCAACCCCAAGTCGATCGCGGGGCTCATCATCCTCGGGGTGTTCGTGCTCATCGCGATCTTCGCGCCGTGGATCGCGCCGTACGGGCCTACCCAGAAGGATCGCACCGCCCTGCGTCAACCGCCCTCCTGGGAGCACTGGCTGGGCACGACGCACATGGGGGAGGACGTGCTGAGTCAGATCATCTACGGCACGCGCGGCGTCATCGTCGTCGGTTTCCTCGCCGCCTTCATCGCTACGATCATCGCGATCACCATCGGCGTGATCGCCGGTTACGTGCGCGGCTGGAAGAGCGAGTCGCTCTCGGCGCTGACGAACGTGTTCCTGGTGATCCCGGGAATCCCGCTCATCATCATCATCGCCTCGCAGTTCGAGAACCCGCCGCTGATCGTGATCGCCGCCGTGCTCGGGATAACAGGTTGGGCCTGGGGTGCCCGCGTGCTGCGAGCTCAGACCATGTCGCTGCGCAACCGCGACTTCATCCAGGCCGCGCGGGCGAACGGAGAGCCCCTGCGCCGCATCATCACGGTCGAGATGCTGCCGAACCTCATGGCGCTCATCGCGTCGAGCTTCGTCGGCACCGTGACGGCGGCGATCCTCGGCCTCACCACGCTGGCGTTCATCGGGGTGATCCCGGTGAGCAACCTGAACTGGGGCACGATCCTGTTCTGGGCGCAGCAGAACGGCGCCTTCCCGCGGCTGTGGTGGTGGTACGTGCCCGCCGGTCTCTGCATCGCGATCATCGGCGTCGCCCTCTCGCTCATCAACTTCGGCATCGACGAGTACGTCAACCCGCGCCTGCGTTCCGCGGGTGAGCGGGCCAGGGCGATGAAGAAGAAGGGGCTGAACGTGAACGACGCCGTCACGGCCGTCCGCAGCGTGCCCCTGCCGAAGAAGACGCCCGATCCCGTAACGTCGGCGACCTCGCCCGAAACCTCCGACTCCTCGAAGACCTCGACACCGAACACGACCCAGAACACGAAGTGATGACCTCTCAGACTCTGACCACGCAGCTCCCGTACCAGGACCCCGCTCTCTCGATCCCGGAGCGAGTGGCCGATCTCCTCAGCCGCATGACGCTGGAAGAGAAGGTCGGGCAGATGCTGCAGCTCGACGCCCGCGACGATCTCGACGACCACATCGCCCGCCGTCACGCCGGATCGATCCTGCACACCTCGCCCGAACGCATCCTGCGGGCGAACGAGCTCACCGCCCAGACCCGGCTCCGCATTCCGCTGCTGGTGGGAGAGGACTGCATCCACGGGCACTCGTTCTGGCCCGGTGCGACGATCTACCCGACGCAGCTCGGCATGGCCGCGTCGTGGGATTCCGTGCTCGTCGAGCGCGTCGCCCGCGCGACCGCCGAAGAGGTCGCGGTGACCGGCATCCACTGGACCTTCTCACCTGTGCTCTGCATCGCCCGCGATCTGCGCTGGGGTCGCATCGACGAGACCTTCGGCGAAGACCCGTTCCTGATCGGCGAGCTGGCCTCGGCGATGGTGCGCGGCTACCAGGGCGACGGACTCGACGACCCGACCGCGATCCTCGCGACGGCCAAGCACTTCGCCGGCTACTCCGAGACCCAGGGTGGACGCGACGCGAGCGAGGCCGACATCTCGCGGCGCAAGCTGCGCTCGTGGTTCCTGCCGCCGTTCGAGCGCGTCGCCCGCGAGGGGTGCCGCACCTTCATGCTCGGATACCAGACCACCGATGGGGTGCCGATCACGACCAACGACTGGCTGCTCAGCGACGTGCTGCGCGGCGAGTGGGGTTACACCGGCACCCTCATCACCGACTGGGACAACGTCGGACGCATGGTGTGGGAGCAGCGGATCCAGCCCGACATCACGCATGCGGCTGCGGCAGCCGTGCGAGCGGGCAACGACATGATCATGACGACGCCGGCCTTCTTCGAGGGGGCGCTCGACGCCGTCGCCCGGGGCATGCTCGCCGACGACGCCTTCGATGCGGCGGCCGCCCGCATCCTGACGCTGAAGTTCGAGCTCGGCCTGTTCGAGAACCCGCGCCTGCCTGGCACGGAACTCGACGCCGTGGTGGGCAGTGCCGCGCACGCCGACCTGAACCTCGAGGTCGCCCGTCGCTCGCTCGTGCTGCTCGAGAACGACGGCGTGCTGCCGCTCGACGCGACGGCGCCGCTGAAGATCGCGGTCACCGGTCCGCTCGCCGACGACGCCCAGACGCAGCTCGGCGACTGGGCCGGCGGCTCCGGTCAGGCGGGCTGGCTCGACGGGCAGCCGCGCGAGATGATCACGACCGTGCTCGACGGCCTGCAGGCGATCGAAGGCTGGAGCGTCACCCACGCCCGCGGCGCCGACATCCTCACCCTCGAAGAAGACCCGCAGGGGCCGTTCTTCCCCGACAAGCAGCCACGTCCGCCGGTCGTGAAGGCCTGCGAGCCGGATGCCGTGCTGATCGCGGAAGCCGTCGCCGCGGCCTCCGACTCCGACGTCGTCGTGGCGGTGGTCGGCGACCGGATCGAGCTGGTCGGTGAAGGGCGCTCCACTGCGACGCTCGAGCTCATCGGCGGGCAGAACGCCCTGATCGACGCGCTCATCGCGACCGGGAAGCCGGTCGTGATCGTGCTGCTCGCCTCGAAGCCGCTCGTGCTGCCGGCGTCGGCATCGAAGGCTGCTGCCGTGATCTGGGCGGCGAACCCCGGAATGCAGGGTGGTCGCGCACTGGCCGACATCATCTCGGGGGCTGCCGAGCCGTCCGGGCGCCTGCCGATCTCGTTCGCCCGCCACGTGGGCCAGCAGCCGACGTACTACAACCAGATCCGCGGACAGCACGGTGACCGCTACGCCGACCTCACGCAGTCGCCCGCCTGGGCATTCGGCGAGGGGCTGTCGTACACGACTGTGGAGTACTCCGACCTGGCGCTCGAAGCGACGACGCTGGGGGAGACTGACACGATCGTCGGCCACGTCACCGTGTCGAACACGGGCGAGCGGCCGGCGCGCGAGACCGTGCAGGTGTACGTGCGCGACTCCGTGACGAGCGTGAGCTGGACCGACAAAGAGCTGAAGACCTTCCGCCAGGTCGACGTCGCCCCCGGTGAATCCGTGCGCGTGCGTCTGGAGCTGCCTGTTGCCGACTGCACCATCGTCGACGCCGCGGGCAACCGCATCGTCGAGGCGGGCGCGTTCGAGCTGCTCGTCGGCCCGAGCTCGCGCGACGACGCGCTCCTCTCCGCGGACTTCGAGGTCGCCTGACCCCACATTCCTGGAGGGGAGGAGCGAGAGGCGTCAGTCCTGAAGACGCTGGGGGCCGGCGCCCTGCGTCCCGAGGGCGTCGTCGGGGTTGAGCAGGCCGCACGCCTTCATCGACAGGCAGCCGCAGCCGATGCATCCGGTCAGCTCTCGTTCGAGGCGCTCGATGCCCTCGCGACGCTTCTCGAGTTCGCGCTTCCAGCGTCGCGATGCCCGCTGCCAATCGGCGTGGCTCGGGGTCTCGGTCAGCGGCACGTCGGCGAACGCCGCCTGCACGTCGGACAGCGGGATGCCGAGGCGCTTCGCGACCGTGATGAGCGAGACGCGGCGCAGCATGTGCCGGGCGTAGCGGCGCTGGTTGCCGGGCGTGCGGGTCGAGGCGATGAGCCCGAGGGTCTCGTAGAAGTGCAGGGCGGAGGCGGCGACGCCGGTGCGTCGGGTCATCTCGCCGATCGTCAGCGGTTCGTCGGGTGCGTGCGGGCTCATCGGGCGGCCTTCCCTCGATTTGACCTCAAGTGTACTTGAGGTTTTACGGTTGACGAGTGGCCCCGAGCCGGGCCGATCGACCGAACGAGGACAGCGTGACCCGAACGAAGACCCCGCGATGACCTACGTGATCGCTCTGCCGTGCGTCGATGTGAAGGACAAGGCCTGCATCGACGAATGCCCCGTCGACTGCATCTACGAGGGCGAACGCTCGCTCTACATCCACCCGGACGAGTGCGTGGACTGCGGTGCCTGCGAGCCGGTGTGCCCGGTCGAGGCGATCTTCTACGAAGACGACCTTCCCGACGAGTGGCAGGACTATTACAAGGCCAACGTCGAGTTCTTCGACGAGCTCGGGTCTCCCGGAGGCGCCGCGAAGACGGGGATGCTCGCCTTCGACCACCCGATCATCGCCGCGCTCGCACCACAGGGGGAACACGCATGACCATCGCCGAACCGCGCATCGCCATCGTCGGAGCGGGACCGGCCGGCATCTATGCCGCCGACATCCTGCTCGACCGGGTGCCGACCGCCTCGATCGACCTCTTCGAGAAGCTTCCGGCGCCGTACGGTCTCGTCCGCTACGGCGTCGCGCCCGACCACCCTCGCATCCGCAAGATCACCGATGCCCTCCACGAGGTGCTCGTGAACCCGCGCATCCGGCTGCGGTGCAACGTCGAGATCGGCGTCGACATCGGGATCGACGAGCTGCGCGCCGCGTACGACGGTGTGATCGTGGCGACGGGGGCCGACCTCGACGTCGCTCTCGACATCCCCGGGATCGACCTGCCCGGCTCGTTCGGCGCGGCCGACTTCGTGGCCTGGTACGACGGGCACCCCGATGTGCCCCGCACCTGGCCGCTCGCCGCCGAGTCGGTCGCCGTGCTCGGCGCCGGTAACGTGGCGCTCGACGTGACGAGGATCCTCGCCAAACATGCCTCGGCGCTGATCCACACCGACACCCCGGATGCCGTGCTCGACCAGCTCGCGGCCAGCCCGTTGCGTGACGTGCACCTGTTCGCCCGTCGGGGCCCGGCCGACGTGCGCTTCTCGGCCATGGAGCTGCGCGAGCTCGCCGAGCAGGACGATGTCGATGTGATCGTCGACCCGGACGAACTCGCCCTCGACGAGCACGCGGAGCGGATGGTCGCGCAGTTCTCGCAGCGCCGCATCATCGTGCGCACGATGACCGAATGGGCGGCCCGCGACCCCGCGAGCCGCATCGCTTCACGTCGCATCCACCTGCACCTGCGGCAACGTCCGGTGCGCCTGCTCGGCGCGGACGCGGTCACCGGCATCGAGATGGAGCGCACCGCATCCGACGAGCTCGGCCGCATGGTCGGCACGGGAGCACTGCTGCGCTACGACGTCGGAGCCGTCTACCGCGCGGTGGGCTACCGTTCGACACCTGTTCCCGGAGTGCCGTTCGATGCCGCTCTCGGGGTCGTGCCGCACGTCGAAGGCCGCGTCGTCGATGCCGACGGAGCGCCGATCCCGCGACTGTACGCGACCGGCTGGATCAAGCGCGGCCCGGTCGGGCTCATCGGATCGACCAAGTCGGATGCGGCGCAGACGATCGGTCACGTCGTCGACGATCTCGATGCGATGGAGCGCGAGGCGCGGGACGACGATCCGATCGCCCACCTCTCTCATGCGGTCGACCTCGACGGCTGGCTGCGCATCGACGCCGCCGAGCGCGGGGCCGGAGCGGAGCGCGGTCGTGAGCGGACGAAGCTCGTCGAGCGTGATGAGATGCTGACACATGCGAAGCAGGAGCAGATGATGGAGGCAGGTCGATGACCGCGACACCCGTACCCACCCCGATCGGCGAGGGGCTCAAGGCCGCTTTCCGCACCCATCCGGCGGGAGTCGCGATCATCACGGCGAGCACGCCGGAAGGGCCGGTCGGTCTCACCGCGTCGAGCGTCGCCTCGGTGGCGGTCGATCCCGCGGCGATCGTGTTCTCCGTGACCCGAGCCACCGGGTCGGCCGGAGCGATCCTCGGCGCCGACACGTTCGTGGTGCACCTCATCGACGACGAGCACTCCGATCTCGCCCAGAGCTTCGCGGTCAGCGGGTCCGAGCGATTCACGCCCGAACAGGGATGGGCGACACTGCCGACCGGCGAACCGCACCTCCCCGAGGCCAGGGTCGCGTTGCGAAGCCGTCCGATCCAGACCGTGGCCGTCGGTTCGTCGACCGTGGTCATCGCCGAGGTCATCGAGGTGCTGCCGGGACTCCCCGGGCGTCCCCTCGTCTACATCGATCGCCGCTTCCACGCACTTCCGCACGACACTCACCACTGAAAGGAAGACGACATGTCCACTCTCTACACGCTCCCCGAGCTGCCCTACGACTACTCGGCCCTCGAGCCCCACATCTCGGGCAAGATCATGGAACTGCACCACTCCAAGCACCACCAGGCCTACGTCACGGGGGCGAACACCGCACTCGAGCAGCTCGCCACGGCCCGCAGCGCGGGTGACCTCGCGAACGTCAACAAGCTCGAAAAGGACCTCGCGTTCAACCTCGGCGGCCACATCAACCACTCGGTGTTCTGGCAGAACCTCTCGCCCGAGGGCGGCGGAGCACCCGAGGGTGAGCTCGAGGCGGCGCTCGTCGACGCGTTCGGGTCGATCGACGCCTTCCGCGCGCACTTCACGGCGACCGCACTCGGTGTGCAGGGATCGGGCTGGGCCGTGCTCGCCTGGGACAGCGTGGGCGCGCGCCCCGTGATCTTCCAGCTGTTCGACCAGCAGGGCAACGCGCCGCTCGGTGTCACTCCGCTGCTGCAGCTCGACGTCTGGGAGCACGCCTACTACCTCGACTACCTCAACGTGCGGGCCGACTACGTGAAGGCGTTCTGGAACCTCGTGAACTGGCCCGACGTGCAGCGGCGCTTCGAGGCTGCACGCACGGCGACGGCGGGACTCATCGTCGCGAGCTGAGGCGCGCTGCGTTCACAACTCAGGAGGTCTGGTCCCGCGGGCACTCGAAATCGGGCAGCCGCGCATATCTCGGGGCCGTCTTCCTGAGTTGTGAACGCGTCAGCGGGGCGCCCGTTCCGGCTGCAGCAGGCGGGCGGTCGTGCCGCGCACGTTCAGTTCGTACGGCAGCGCCGACGGGATGTGCACGGCATCGGGGGAGGCGAGCTTCGCCAGCACGGCGTCCGCGGCGCGCTCGCCCTGCCCGAGCGGAAACTGATCGACGGTGGTCAGACGGAAGAACTCGCCGAGCTCGTGCCCGTCGATGCCGACGATCGACAGCTCCTCGGGAACGCTGAAGCCGAGGTCGCGGGCCGCGAGCAGTGCGCCGATGGCCATCTCGTCCGAGGCCGCGAACACGGCGGTGGGCCGAGGGCCCGGCCGTCCGAGCAGCTGCTTCGCCGCCCGGTAGCCGCCCTCGACGGTGAAGTCGGCAGGCTCGAGGAAGGCATGGTTGAGGGGGATCCCCGCCTTCGCCAGAGCCTTCTCGAAGCCCAGGCGGCGGTTGGTCGGGATGTGGAAGTCGATGTCGAACTCCGGGTTCGCCCCGATGTGCGCGATGTCGGTGTGGCCGAGACTGATCAGGTGCTCGGTGGCCAACTGCGCGACCGCGACGTCGTCGACCGTGAGGGTGTCGAGCTTCGGGTTCGGGCCGCCGATGGCGATCACCGGAAGCCCGAGATCGAGCAGGTACTGCGTCTCGTCCTCGTCGAGCTCGATCGACACTGCGATCACGGCATCCACACGCTGACGCCGCAGGAACGTGTCGAACACGTGCCGACGCACGTCCTTGTCGGCGGTGATGTTGTAGAGCGTGATGTCGTAGCCCTCGCGCATCAGGGCGGCCGAGACGCCGGAGAGCACCGTGCTGAAGAACCAGCGGTCGAGGAAAGGGACGACGACCCCGACGTTGCGAGTGCGTCCCGAGGCGAGACTCGACGCCCGTGAGGAGACGACGTAGCCGAGCGTCTGGGCCGCGGCCTGCACCCTCTCCTTCGCGGATTCGGACACGTGGCCGCGTCCGCTCAGTGCGCGCGAGACGGTCGCGGTGGAGACGCCGGCGAGCCGGGCGACCTCATCGATGCTGGCCATGTGTTCCTCTTCGAAAAGTGTTCCGGTCGCGATTCCCGTCGTGTCCCACGGGGTGGGCGACGGCAATCGCGACCGGAAGGGCCCTGTCAGACCTGGATATCAGGCCTGGGCTGCGGTGGTGTACCAGACGGCGGTGTCGACCGGGATCGACGACCCTTCGAACGGCTGGCTCTGCAGCATCACGAAGGCGTCGGCCGGCAGCTCGATCGGCGCGGTACCGAGGTTCGCGACCACGTGCACGTCTCCGCGGCGGAAGGCCACAGCGTCGGGGCCGGCGTCTTCCCAGACCAGCGAGCCGCTGCCGAAGCCGTGCTCACGACGCGCGGCCAGCAGACGCTTGTACAGCGCGAGCGTCGATGCGGGGTCGACCTCTTCGACGTCGCGGGCGTAGGCCGCCCAGTCGGCCGGCTGCGGCAGCCACGACAGGCCGGTGTCGTTGAAGCCGAAGGCCGGAGCCTCCGCCTCCCACGGCAGCGGCACGCGGCATCCGTCGCGCCCGTAGCGCTCGCCGTTCGTGCGGAACCAGGTCGGGTCCTGACGGTACTCGTCGGGGATCTCCATCGCCTCGGGCAGCCCGAGCTCCTCGCCCTGGTACAGGTACGACGATCCGGGCAGCGCCAGCATCAGCGTGGTCGCGGCGCGGGCGCGGGCCAGACCGATCGCGGTGTCGGGCTTGCTCGGGGTGTTCGGGCCGATGCCCTCGCCCTGCGGGTTGTCCGCCGTCAGCGCGAGGCGCGAGGCGTGGCGCACCACATCGTGGTTCGAGAGCACCCAGGTGCTCGGGGCGCCGACCGCGCCGAAGTCGTCGAGCGACTCGCGGATGACGTCGCCGAGGGCCTTCGCGTCCCACGGCGTCATCAGATACGGGAAGTTGAACGTCTGGTGCATCTCATCCGGACGCACCCAGAGAGCTGTCTGCTTGAGCGTCGGCATCCAGGCCTCGCCGCACAGGGCGCGGTCGCCGTCGTACTCGGCGAGCACCTTGTGCCAGTCGCGGTAGATGTCGTGCACGCCGTCCTGACCCCAGTACGGCACGTTCGACTCGCCGCCGCCCATGGAGTCGGCATCGCTCGGGGGCGTGTAATCGGGAAGGCCGTCGGCCTTGATCATGCCGTGGGCCACGTCGACGCGGAAGCCGTCGACACCGCGGTCGAGCCAGAAGCGCAGGATGGAGCGGAACTCCTCGCGCACCTCTTCGTTGGTCCAGTCGAAGTCGGGCTGAGTGGCGTCGAAGATGTGCAGGTACCACTGGCCCGGGGTGCCGTCGGCTTCGACGACCCGCTCCCACATGCCGCCGCCGAACACGGACTCCCAGTTGTTGGGAGGGAGCTCGCCGTTCTCGCCCTTGCCGTCGCGGAAGATGTAGCGCGCGCGCTCGGGGCTTCCCGGTGCGGCCTTCAGCGCCTGCTGGAACCAGACGTGCTGATCGGACGAGTGGTTCGGGACCAGGTCGACCACCACGCGGATGCTGCGGGCGTGCGCGGCCTCGAGCATGTCGTCGAAGTCGGCCAGCGTGCCGAACAGCGGGTCGACGTCGCGGTAGTCGGCCACGTCGTAGCCGGCGTCGCGCTGCGGACTGGTCATGAACGGACTCAGCCAGATCGCGTCGACGCCGAGCTCCTGAAGCGCGTCGAGCCGGCTGGTGATGCCCGGCAGGTCGCCGATCCCATCACCCGAGGCATCCGCGAAGGAGCGGGGGTAGATCTGGTAGATGACGGCGCTGCGCCACCACTCGGAACCGGGGGCTGCGATCTGCTCAAGCTGTGCCATGGGAACAGGTTAGTGCAAACGCTTACATTCATGCCAGAGCGGGGATCGAATCGGTTCGGTGCCGCGGATTCCGCCGGTGGAGGCCGCGCCACTTGCATGACGGTCGGCCATTCGCATGATCGTCCAGCGTCCGTGGTCATGCATCCGTCGCGGTCTCATGCCGGTGTCGCCGGCGGTGCGATCGCAGGCGGGGAGTAGGGTGAGGCATCCGAGGAGTGGAGGCTGTCATGGTTCCCGAGATCAACTACTGGGCTGTCCTGCTGGCCACCGCGTCGAGCATGCTCGTCGGCTCGGTCTGGTACGCCCCGAAGGTGTTCGGCACGCGCTGGTCGAAGCTCGCGAACGTCGACATGGATCGCCCTGCAGCCACAGCGGCCTGGCCGATCATCACCACGGTCATCGTGAGCTTCATCACCGCCTGGGTGCTCGCCGGCGCCTCGTCGATCGCGTGGCACTTCTACGGCGGATCGTACTTCTGGGGCGCCATCGTCACCGCGGTCACGCTGTGGGCGGGGTTCACGGCGGCCCGCTTCATCACTCACGACGCGTTCGAGGGGCGTTCGACCCGGCTCACCACGCTGAACATCGCACACGAGCTCGTCACGGTCGTCGTCATGGCGATCCTCATCGGCGTCTGGCCGCCGGCGCTCGCCTAGGGCGTCTCGCCGACACTCGGAGATCCGAGGCCGTCGGGAGATGCGCGCGGAGGTCTCGCCGATCGGTGAGGGATCCCTAGACTTTCGCCGCTTCTGCGGGCGGACGCGGGGTGCGAGGCTCGATGGGCGACCTGCCGGTCGCCCGCGTGCTGCCGACCCGCGCGCGGTTCTGACCGAGGGGTCTCGATGTCCGGTTCTTCGCGCCGATCGGCGCCGTGGGCGGTCGCCGCCGCACTCGTCGCCGCGGCCGTTCTGGTGGGTGCGGCTCCTGCCGCGTGGGGTGCCATGCGCTCGTCGGATGACCAGGCGTCCGGGGCGAGTCCCCTGGACCCCTCGCAGTCGGTCGCCTTGGCGTACGAGTTCCTGGATGCGCGCGTCGACCAGTTCTGCGATGGGGCCGGGCACTGTCTGCCGCGCAGCTACGAGGGCGGATTCTTCACCACCCCGAGCTGGGACTTCACTCCCTCGTTCGTCTATGACGATGCGCTCGTGATCATCGCGTACACCGCCCGTGGCCTTCCCGACGACCTCCGTCGTGCGCGGGCGATCGGCGACACGCTCCTGTTCGTGCAGGAGAACGATCCGATCGGCGACGGCCGCACGCGGGCGTCGTATGAGCCGCACGGTATCCGCCAGGGACGGGTGGAGATCACCGGCCCCGGCAGCTTCACCGGGAACCAGGCGTGGGTCGGACTGGCCCTCACTCGTCTCGCGCACGCGACCGGGGACTCCCGGTACCTCGATGGCGCGCTGCGCGTCGGCCGGTGGATCCAGGACAACACGGCCGACATGGTCCGAGCCCCGTACGGGTACACCGGGGGTCAGCTCGAGGACGGCACGTCGCTCACCTGGAAGTCCACCGAGCACAACAGCGACGTGTCGGGGTTCTTCACGCAGCTGGCTCAGCTCACCGGCGACCCGGTGTGGTCCGACAGAGCGGCCGTCGCCGCGGGTTTCGTCGCGACGATGCAGAGCGCCGACGGCCACGTGAACACCGGAACGGGCCTCGACGGTTCGACGGTCAACACTCGCCCCATCCCCCTGGATGCGCAGACGTGGAGTTCACTCGCCACCGGCGACCCGCGCTTTGGCGCCGCGCTGGACTGGACGCTCGCGAACCTGATCGCCACCGACGGTCCGTACACCGGCCCATCGATCAGCGAGGTCGATGTGTCGAAGGCATGGTTCGAGGGCAGCGGGCATCTCGCGCTGGCACTCACGTTGCGCGACGGACCGGGAGACGCCGACCGGGTGGAGACGCTGTTGAGCAGCATCCGGCTGGCGCAGCGCGACGCTCCCAACGGCGACGGCAAGGGCATCGTCGCGACTTCGAACGACGGTCTCGACTCGGGGTTCGGCGACCTCTACTACGCCAGCCTGCACACCGGAGCGACCGCCTGGTACCTGCTCGCGGCAGCGGGCGACAACCCGTTCACCCTGCCTGTCGACTGAAGGCCGGGCCGCGGGCCGGTCGCTTCCGCCGCGGGTTATGCGGCGACGCGGGCGACCGCGGCGATGGCGCTCGTGAAGAAGTCGAGTCCGTCGATGCCGCTGCGCATGGCGACCGAGGTGTCGGGGCCGAAGCCCGCCTCGGTGGCGTGCTCGGGGTGCGGCATCAGGCCGACCACGTTGCCCGCCTCGTTGGTGAGACCGGCGATGTCGCGCAGCGATCCGTTCGGGTTCACTCCGGCGTAGCGGAACGCCACCAGGCCTTCGCCCTCGATGCGGTCGAGGGTCTGCTCGTCGGCGATGTAACCGCCGTCGGCGTTCTTGAGCGGGATCACGATCTCCTGGCCGGTGCGGAACGCATTGGTCCAGGCGGTGTCGGAGTTCTCGACCGTGAGCTTCTGGTCGCGGCGCACGAAGTGCTGGTGGTTGTTGCGGATCAGGCCGCCGGGCAGCAGGTGCGCCTCGACGAGCATCTGGAAGCCGTTGCAGATGCCGAGCACGGGCATGCCCTTGGCGGCGGCATCCTTGACCTCGCTCATGATGGGCGAGAGGGCGGCGATCGCGCCGGCGCGCAGGTAATCGCCGTAGCTGAAGCCGCCGGGGAGCACGAGCGCGTCGACGCCCTCGAGGTCGTGCGAGCCGTGCCACAGGGCGACCGGCTCGGCGCCGGCGATGCGCACCGCGCGCTGCGCGTCGCGGTCGTCGAGTGAACCCGGGAAGGTGATGACGCCGATGCGGACGGTCACTCCGCGACCTCGATGCCGACGACGTCCTCGATCACGGAGTTGGAGAGCACCTCGTCGGCGATGCGCCGGGCCTCGGCGAGAACCTCGTCGGTGACCTCGCCTTCGACGGTGAGCTCGAAGCGCTTGCCGATGCGGACGTCGGTGAAGCCCTCGACGCCGAGGCGGGCGAAGGCGCCGGAGACGGCCTTGCCCTGCGGGTCGAGCAGTTCGGGCTTGGGCATGACGTCGACGACGATGGTGGGCATGACGGCTCCAAGAGTCGCGGGCGGACGGGCGCACCCAGTCTACTGCCCTCGGCCCACCCGCCCTTCATCCCCCCATCCCCTCCGCCCCCTCCGCCCCCCACGCCCCCTCGGTGCCGAGTGCACGACATCTCGCCGAGTGCACGGCCGGTGTGCGGGGGGATGCCGTGCCCTCGCCGAGTACCCGTGCACTCGACGAGCAGTGCGTGGGGGGGGGCTAGGCGGAGTGGAAGACGGTGTGCAGGTCGCCGACCGCCTCGCGGCCGCCGAGGCCGTCGATCTCGAACAGCACCGAGATGCCGATCACATGGCTGCCGAGACGCTCGACGAGCTCGCGACCTGCGGCGAGGGTTCCTCCGGTGGCGAGCACATCGTCGATCAACAGCACGCGGGATCCGGCGGGCAGGTCGTCGTGCATCTCGATCGTCGCGGTGCCGTATTCGAGGGCGTAGTCGACGGATGCTGCCGGGCGCGGCAGCTTGCCTGCCTTGCGGATCGGGATGAGGCCGACGCCCGCGGCGATGGCGGCGGCGCTGGCGAGGATGAAGCCGCGCGCCTCGATGCCCGCGATCACGTCGAACTGACCGGCGAAGGGCTCGATGATCGCCTCAGTCGTCACGCGGAGGGCCTCGGCGTCGGCGAGGAGCGGCGTGATGTCGCGGAAGATGATGCCCGGCTGTGGGTAGTCCGGCACGTTGCGGATCAGGGATTCGGCGCGGACGAGGGCAGGGGAGAGCGTGGCTTCGGGCACTGCCCAAGGGTACCCCGCGGCGGCCGGGTTGACACTGTGGGAGCGCTCCCATAGAGTGATTCCTCAGTTCGTGGGAGCGCTCCCACAACGTCCCGACGCACCAACACCGCACGACCACCACAAAGGAGTGAACCGTGAACACACGTGCCCGCAACCGGATCCTCGTGACTGCCGCCGTGGCATCCGTCTCCGCCCTCGCCCTCGCAGGCTGCTCCGGCAGCACCGGCGACGCCGCGGAAGGAAGCGCCGACGAGGAGGTCACACTGACCGTCACCACGTTCGGCACCTTCGGCTACGAAGATCTCTACAAGGAGTACGAGAAGGCCCACCCGAACGTCAAGATCGAGGCGACCAACATCGACACCGGCGGCAACGCCCGTACCGATGCGTTCACCAAGATCGCCGCCGGCTCCGGCCTCAGCGACATCGTCGCGGTCGAAGAGGGCTGGCTCGGCGCGATCATGGACGTCTCCGACACCTTCGTCGACCTGCGCGACTACGGCATCGAGGACCGCAAGGACGACTGGGTCGACTGGAAGTACGGGCAGGCGACCGACGCCGAAGGCCGCGTCATCGGCTACGGCACCGACATCGGACCGAGCGGCATCTGCTACAACGGCGCCGCGTTCGAGGCGGCCGGGCTCCCGAGCGACCGCGAGTCGGTGGCCGAGCTCCTCAACGGCGACTGGGAGAACTACTTCGCTGTCGGCGCGGACTACACCGCGAAGACCGGCAAGGCCTGGTACGACCACTCCGGCTTCGTCTGGAACGCCATGGTGAACCAGCTCGACGAGGGTTACTACACGATCGACGGCGAACTGAACGTCGAGGACAACGCCGAGCTCAAGGAGCGCTTCGAGTTGCTGGGTGCCGCGACCGAGGGCGGGCAGTCCGCCGCGCAGACGGCGTGGGACTGGAACGGTGGCAAGTCGTTCGTCGACGGCACCTTCGCGACCTTCGTGTGCCCGGGCTGGATGCTCGGCGTCGTGCAGGGCCAGGTCGAGGCCGGCGGCGGCGACGCGTCGACCGGATGGGACTTCGCCGACGTGTTCCCCGGCGGTGCGGCCAACTGGGGTGGCGCGTTCCTGTCTATCCCCGAGACCTCGCAGCACAAGAAGGCGGCCGCCGAGCTGGCCGACTGGCTGACGCAGCCCGAGCAGCAGGTGAAGCAGTCCGCCGCCGCGGGCAACTTCCCCTCGACGATCAAGGCACAGGAGACGCTCGCCGCCGATGCGACGCCGAACGCGTTCTTCAACGACGCGCCGACCGGGGCGATCCTCGCCGAGCGCGCCAAGGGCGTCGTCGCCCAGTTCAAGGGCGCCGATGACTCGGTCATCCAGGAGAACGTCTTCGGCCCGGCCCTCAGCAGCCTCGACCGCCGCGAGACCGACACCCAGGGCGCCTGGGACCAGGCGGTCGGCCTCCTGAACGAGCTCGTCGGCTGACATCCCCCTTCCGGTCGCAGTTGTTGCCGCCTCCTCCCCACGGCCGGCGGCAGGAACTGCGACCGGAACTCCTCGGAACTCCGGGACAAGGACACCCCATGACACTCACCGCCCCACCCGCGGAACAGCAGCGCGCGGCATCCCCGGCGAAGGATTCCCCGCCGAAGCGCTCCTGGCGCCACCGCGTCTCACGGTTCGACCAGAACGCCTCGCCGTACTTCTACATCTCGCCGTTCTTCCTGCTGTTCGGGCTGGTCGGTCTGTTCCCGCTGCTCTACACGGTCTGGGTGGCGGTGCACGAGTGGGACCTGCTCAAGGGCGAAGGCGAGTTCGTCGGGGTCGGCAACTTCGTCGAGATCCTCGGCGACTCGATGTTCTGGAACTCGATCGGCAACACCCTGAGCATCTTCCTGCTCTCGGCGATCCCGCAGCTGGCCGTGGCCCTCGTGATCGCCTACCTCCTCGACCGGGGCCTGCGCGCCCCGACGTTCTGGCGCATGAGCGTGCTGATCCCGTTCGTGGTCACCCCGGTCGCCGTCGCCATCATCTTCTCGAGCATCTTCAACGAGGCCGATGGCCTCGCCAACAACCTGCTCAACCTCATCGGCATCGCGGACCAGGAGTGGAAGCACAACACCGCGCTGTCGCACATCGCGATCGCCGTCATGGTCAACTTCCGCTGGACGGGCTACAACGCCCTCATCCTGCTGGCCGCGATGCAGGCCGTGCCGCGTGACCTCTACGAGTCGGCGGCCCTCGACGGTGCCGGCGCCGCGCGCCGCTTCTTCTCGATCACCATCCCCACGATCCGTCCCACCCTGATCTTCGTCATCATCACCGCGACGATCGGCGGGCTGCAGATCTTCGCCGAGCCGCGCCTGTTCGACGTGTCGACCGCCGGCGGCATCGGCGGCAGCGACCGGCAGTTCCAGACCACCGTGCTGTTCCTCTGGGAGCTGGCCTTCTTCCGCCGCAATCTCGGTGAGGCATCCGCCGTCGCGATCCTGCTGTTCCTGCTGATCGTCGGGATCGGCGTGATCAACTTCCTGATCTCCCGGCGCATCTCGACCGGGGATGCCCCGAAGAATCGCGCGGCCCGTCGCCGCGCACGCACCACCGACGCGGCCGCGACCGCTGCAGCTGCCGGAACGACGATCGCCACCACGACCGAGGAGAACGCGCGATGACCGCCACCCAGGCGCTGAGCGTCCCCGAGAAGATCCCCCGTCGCCGGAGCGCATCGTCGGGCACCGCCGGGATCGGCAGCCGCCCCGGATTCCTCACCTACGGACTCCTGGCCGCGTTCATCATCGGCAGCGTGTACCCGTTGTGGTGGTCGGTCGTGGTCGCGAGCGGCACCAACGCCACCCGCGGTGAGACGCTGCCACTGATCCCCGGCGGCAACTTCTTCACGAATGCGGCCAAGGTCTTCGATGCGATCCCGTTCTGGCTCGCGCTGGGCAACTCGTTCCTGATCTCCGGCATCATCACGCTCTCGGTCGTCACCTTCTCCACGCTCGCGGGCTACGCCTTCGCCAAGCTCCGGTTCAAGGGGCGCGACGGGCTGATGATCTTCGTGATCGCGACCATGGCGATCCCTACGCAGCTGGGCATCATCCCGCTGTTCATGCTGATGCGCGAGCTCGGCTGGACCGGTTCGATCGGTGCGGTGATCGTGCCGACCCTCGTCACGGCCTTCGGCGTCTTCTTCATGCGGCAGTACCTGGTCGATGTGATCCCGGACGAGCTGATCGAGGCCGCGCGCATGGACGGTGCGAACCAGTTCCGCACCTTCCTCACCGTCGGACTCCCCGCGGCCCGGCCGGCGATGGCGATCCTCGGACTCTTCACCTTCATGACGGCGTGGACCGACTACCTGTGGCCGTTGATCGTGCTCTCCCCGCAGAATCCGACCCTGCAGACGGCGCTCAGCCAGCTGCAGTCGGGCTACTACATCGACTACTCGATCGTGCTCGCCGGCGCGGTGCTCGCAACCCTCCCGCTGCTCGTGCTCTTCGTGATCGCCGGGCGCCAGCTGGTCAGTGGCATCATGGCGGGCGCGGTGAAAGGATGACCCCTATGACCCGCTCCTTCCCCGAGAACTTCCTGTTCGGCGCCGCGACCGCCGCGTACCAGATCGAAGGGGCGGCGTTCGAGGACGGGCGCACCGCCTCCATCTGGGATGCCTTCTCGCGGGAACCGGGAGCCGTGATCGGTGCCGAGAACGGCGACGTCGCGTGCGATCACTACCACCGCTACCCGCAGGACGTGGCGCTCATGAAGAACCTGGGGTTGCAGACGTACCGCTTCTCGACCTCGTGGTCGCGGGTGCGCCCTGGCGGCGGAGCGGTGAACGCGGCGGGAGTCGACTTCTACAAGCGCCTGGTCGACGAGCTGCTCGCCGCCGACATCCTGCCCTGGCTGACGCTGTATCACTGGGACATGCCGCAGGCGCTGCAGGAGACCGGGGGCTGGACGAACCGCGACACGGTCGATCGGTTCCTGGAGTACGCGGGCACCATGCACGATGCGCTCGGCGACCGGGTGAACGTATGGACCACGTTGAACGAGCCGTGGTGCTCGTCGTTTCTCTCTTACACGGCCGGCGAGCACGCGCCGGGGCACACCAGCATCGCGGAGGGGCTGCTCGCCTCGCACCACTTGCTGCTCGCGCACGGCAAGACGGTGCAGGAGCTGCGCGGACGTGATGCGTCGCTCAACCTCGGCATCACCCTGAACCACACGGTCGCCGACCCGGCCGACCCGCAGAACCCTGCCGACGTCGACGCCGCCCGGCGCGTGGACGGGCAGTTCAACCGCTGGTTCCTCGACCCGATCTACCGCGGCAGCTACCCTGCCGACATCGTCGAGGACATCCGCGTGGTCGATGCCGGCGCGGTCGCCACGTTCGAGGCGGCTGTGCACGAGGGCGACCTCGAGCTGATCTCGCAGCACATCGACACGCAGGGCGTGAACTACTACCACGGCGACCTGGTCTCCGGCACGGCCCCGGTTGACCAGCCGGTCTCCGCGGAGCCGGAGACCGAGCGCGTGCGGCGCAGCCCGTACCCGTCGAGCGACGGCATCCACGCGGTCGAGCGGGGTCTGCCGCGCACTGCGCAGAACTGGGAGGTGCAGCCCGAGGGTCTCACCCGCGTGCTGCAGCGGATCTGGACCGAATACGCCGAGCCCGCGGGCACCGTGCTCTACATGACCGAGAACGGCGCGGCCTACGACGACGTCGTGGTGGTCGAAGGCGGCGAGACCCGCGTGCATGATGCCGATCGCACCGAGTTCCTGCGCCTGCACCTGGGCGCGGTGCTCGATGCCGCAGAGGCGGGTGTCGACGTGCGCGGCTACTTCTACTGGTCGCTGTTCGACAACTTCGAATGGGCCTGGGGCTACGACAAGCGCTTCGGCATCGTGCGCGTCGACTACGACACCCAGGAGCGCACGCTCAAGGACTCGGGCCGGGAGTACGCCCGGATCATCGGTGCCCGGGAGCTCTGACCCCGGCGTCGGAGATAGTCTGGCGGCATGACGCGTGTGTGGCTCACGCCGTGGGAATGGGCGTGCTGCGGAGACCCGTTCGAGATCGGCGACGAGGTCGACTTCGGCATCCGGTCGCGTGATCCGCAGGCCCTGGTCGACGAGCTGGGGGCGGAGTTGACCGGCACCGTCGATGCGCTGGAGTCGCATCACGAAGAGGACTACGCGGATCGGGTTCGCGGCACAGTCGTCGCGGTGCACGAGGTCAGTCGGGAAGTGGTCGAGCGCAGGTTCGAGCACTTCGTGGACCCGTTCGCCCGGGCCCGGACGTCCGGCAGGCTGCAGCTTCCGGACGGTGTGTCCGCTGGAGCGGGGTTCTCGCGGCAAGGGTCCAGCATCGAACGGGTGCCCGGCACGACTCGACTGTCGTCCGTCGGAGGAATCCCGGTTGCGGCCGTCGAGTATTACGGGCCGTCCGCCCGACACGCTGATGCCGAGGAGTCGCCCGCCGAGGCGCGTCGCCGCCAACGGGTCGGCTGGCTCGTGGACATCGAGGAGGCGCCGCCCGCCCCTCGAATCGCGTGAATGGTCGTATCCGGGGCCGAGATGCGACCATTTGCGCGACTCGGAGCGAGACGGTCGTCGTCGCACCCGCGAACCGGTGAGAATAGGGCGATGGAAGAGTGCGTACGCTGATGTCGCCCCGAGCGACCATCGAAGAGGTGGCATCCGCTGCGGGTGTCTCCCGGTCGACCGTGTCACGGGTCGTGAACGGGTCTACCGCAGTGAGCCCAGAAGCCCTCGCCGCCGTGCGCGCCGCGATCGACGAGCTGAACTACGTGCCCAACCGGGCCGCACGCTCGCTCGCCTCACGCCAGACCCACGCCATCGCGCTGATCGTCCCCGAAGACACCACGCGCTTCTTCGGCGACCCGTTCTTCGCGGCCATCGTCGCGGGCATCACCGGTGCGCTCGGCGGCTCGGACTACCTGCTCAACCTGCTCATCGCGAGCGATGACCCCGGCGACAAGATGACCAGCTTCGTGCGCAACGGCGGAGTCGACGGCGCCCTGATCGTCTCGCATCACACGAGCGACGCCTTCGTCGATCGGATCGCGGATGCCGTACCGGTCGTGTTCGGCGGGCGACCCGTGCGCCGTCACGCCGGGGACTACGTCGTCGACGTCGACAACGTCGCCGGAGCGAAGAACGCCACCCGCCGCCTGATCGACATCGGCCGTACGCGCATCGCCACGATCTCGGGCCCGCTCACGATGGTCGCCTCGGAAGACCGTGTGCAGGGGTTCCGGTCCGCGCTCGCGGATGCCGGGCTCACCCCGTATGCGGAGGAGGAGGGCGACTACAGCGAGGCCAGCGGCGCGGAGGCCGCAAGGCGCCTGCTCGACGGCGGGCGGCCGGACGCGATCTTCGTCGCCAGCGACCTGATGGCCCGAGGCGCGCTGACGGCCCTGCGTTCGGCGGGCGTGCGCGTGCCGGAGGACATCGCCCTGGTCGGCTTCGACGATTCCTCCGTCGCCGTCACGACCGATCCGCAGCTGACCACGATGCGCCAGCCGATGTACGCGCAGGGCGAGGCCATGGCCCGGGTTCTGCTGTCGCGCCTCGCGGGGGAGGACCCGCCGACCACGACGATCCTGCCGACCGAGCTGGTGATCCGCGCCTCGGCCTGACCGGATTCGCACCGGCCTTGGCCGCCCATCGGCGGCGGGGGATGAACACGGCTGTGGCCCTGGCGCCCCCTCCGGGCCAGGCCCACAGCCGTGCGTCTTGAGGCTCAGCCGACGAGCGAGCTGAGGATGTCACCGCCGAACAGCGAGAAGGCGGTGAGACCGGCGGAGAGCAGAAGCACCGCGGCCGTGCCGGCGACAGCGAACACGGAGATCCCGCGACCGCCCAACCGCTGACCGCGCAGGCCGACCGACACGCCCGCTCTGGCGGCCAGGTCTCCGGCGTCGTCATCGCGGTACAGCTCGGTGCGCGCCGCGAAGCGTCGGTGGAACTCCTCGGCCAGGGTGAGCGCCGCCGTCATGGTCTCGGCGCGGTCGAACCGCGTAGCGGACGGCAGGTACACGTAGAGACGGTCGGAGACCAGCTCGATCTCGGCACCGGAGCCGAGGTCCAGCACGCGAGCCATCAGATCCGGCGTGAAGATGTAGAGAGCATCCTGCTGATAGCCCTCCGGCACGATGAGGCGGAACGTCTTCGCGAACTCGCCCTCCAGATCCATGCGCGCGGCACCGCGCCCGAGTCCGAGCGTGGGGACGATGCTGCGCTTCCGGTTGGCGAGCACGATGTGCGGAACCGATGCCGGCAGCGGCAGTTCGATGAAGGAGAACGGCCGCTGGATCGTGGCGCGCTCCTGCCCGTGGGCGACCGAATGATGGGTGCCCAGCTCGAACGGCATCCGCTCGTCATCGCACACGACGACCGCACGTTCGCGTCCGTACGCGACCCGCGCGAATGCGGCTCCGGGACGGCGGGTGCGCTCGAGGGCGTCGGCGTACGACCATCCGTTCGCCCAGGCGAAGGCCGCGATCTTCACCCGACGGCTCACGCCCACGGCCCACCAGATGAAGCCAACGGCGGCGAGCACCGTGTAGCCGATCACGAACACCCCGAGAATCGGGGCGACCGTGAGGATGTCGCTGCGTCCGAGGAACCACAGCCCCGTCAGCATCGCGGCGGCGAACAGCAGCACCACCACCAGGATCACCAGGAACCGCCGATGCGGCGGAATCCCGCAGATGCGTTCGTAGGTGCGGATGTCTCGGAGGCCCGCGCTTCGTCGCAGCGGTTCCAGGTCTACGGTCACAGGCTCCATGGCAGCGTCGCCCACGGGCCGTTGCGCTTCTCGGTCGCAGCGGCCTTGAAATCGGACCAGCCGTCGCCGAACTTCTCGAACGACTTCTCGTCGACGTTGCCGTCCGACCAGTGCATGACACGACCCACGATGTAGCTCAGACCGAAGTCCGCCCACGATTCGAAGGCCGGGCGTCCTTCGACGTTGATGCGGTGGATGATCGCGCGCGCCTCGGGAACATCGCCGTGCCCCAGGGCGACGCCCCAGGTCGTCATCGCCACGGCTTGACCCAGCCCGTAGCCGTCGAGGGTCTTCACGAACAGGCCCGGAGTCACGATGTCCTTGCCCACGCGCTTGCGCACCTCGGATTCGGAATACTCGATCGAGGTGACGAAGGTGCGCGCGTCCCGCTTGTCCCCGCCCTCCTGCACGATGGCGGCGAGCCATTCTTTGGCCTTCGGCGTGCGACCGAGACGCTGGGCCAGTTCGGTGCGCACGGCGAGGTAGAGCATCCATACCTCGCGGCGGCGACGGACGGTGCTCAGGCGCTCGATGTTGGCGAGCCACTCTTCGCGGGTGTGCACGCCCCACTGGTCGACGAGGACCTTCTTCTCGCGGTCGCCGAGGAGTGGGGCGGTCGGATCGTTCCAGTGCCCGGAGGGCAGGTTCACGATCTGCAGGAAGCCGAGCGCGATCTCATCGGCTTCGACCCCGGTGGTGGGGTGGTCCGGCGAGGCCTTGACCTTGGCGGCGGGGAGGATCCAGATCACGAGGAAGAACAGCACGACGACCCCGACGATCGCCCAGGCCCACCACTGGCTCACGAGCCATTCGAAGATCGAGGTGACGCTGTTGAAATCGACGCTCGCGAAAGAGTGCATGGGTGCTCCTGGGAGGGGTGAATCCGTGTCGGCTCATAGATTGAACGAGCATTCAGTGAGTAATCTATACGGCAGGGGGCGATTCGGGAAAGTCAGAACGGCGGGACTCAGGAGGTGGATGCCACGTGGCGCGCTCCGATGAGCAGAACCGGCGGGCCCGAGAACGCGCCAGGGAGAACATCCTGCAGGCGGCGATCGAGACTTTCAGCGAGCGCGGTGTCGCAGGGGCGAGCATCGCCGAGATCACGAAGCGGGCCGGCGTCGCCCAGGGACTCGTGAACTACCACTTCGGTGGCAAGGAGCAGCTCGTCGCCGCCGTGATCGATCGCTGGTTCGAGACGGTGCTCGGCTTCGCCCGCGTCGAAGGCACGCCCGACGAGATGCTCGCCGCGGTGATCGACGGCGCCCTCACCGCCACCGCCTATGCGATACCGCTGCAGCGGGCGGTGCTGGCGATGCAGCAGCAGCCGGCAACCCATCGGCTCTTCGCGGAGTCGGAGGCGCGGCACGAAGCCGGTGCCACCGCAGCCGAGGACGCGGTCCGCGACCTCTTCCGCGCGCGCGGGGCCGAGGATCCGGCGCTCGAGGAGGTCATGCTCCGCAGCACGATCGAGGGCATCTTCGTGAAGTCGGCTGTGTTCGGCGAGACCTATCCGCTCGAGGAGGCCCGACGCTGGATGTTCCGACGGTACGGGCTGCCCGAGCCGATGGCGCCCATCGCGCCCGCCGTTCCGTTGCGTGATGGCGAGCCGCGGCCACGGGCGACGGCAGCCCTGCGTCTGCACGAGCAGCTGCCGGGCGGATCCTCCTGAACGACAGATGAATGCGGGGCCCGGTCGTCCACGACCGGGCCCCGCATTCATCGTGTGGAGATTCGCTGACCGGTGTCAGTTCCCGTAGAGGGAGACGACTCCGGCGGTGTCGACGCTCGTCATCGACAGGTCGTCGGACGATCCGTTGCACTGCGGGTAGTGCATGATCGACGAGGAGTCGTACGGCGTCAGAGGGCGCCAGTTGTTGTCCTCGAAGCAGGTGCCGGCCTCGGGGCGGGTGTGCTCGTGGCGGAAGCCGAGCACGTGGCCGAGCTCATGACCGAGCACGTTCGTCGGGGTCCAGGACGAGCCGGGGGTCCAGATCGAGTCGTCGATGAGGACGTTCTGCAGACGCGGTGCTGTGCTCGGGAAGAAGGCCCGGGCGATGTACTGCGTCGTCTGCACCGGCTCCACCGAGAACAGGACGGCGTTGTTGCGTGTCGTGCAGTTGGCGTCGGCGCTGCTGTCGTAGATGAAGTCGATCTTCGAGGATGCGGCCTCCCAGAGGGCGGCGCCGCTCTCCATCGCGCTCACGACGTCGGCGTGACGCGTACCGAAGGCGGTGCTGACGCAGTAGGTGAGGTTCGCCACCTGTGCGTCGGACCACTTGTCGTCGATGCTGTTCACCGTGTTGACGATGAGGCCGTTGGTCACCGGATCGGCCCCGAGGAGCTGTTCGTAGAACGAACGAAGTTCGCCCTGGTTGGAGATCACTTCGTCTCCGTTGACGACGTAGGCACCGTCGATGTCTCGGTAGGTCGACGCCTCGAACTCCTGGAAGGTAGGGATGTCATCGGCGTCGGGTGCGGAATTCGCGGCAGCGGGGATGACCGTGCCGAGGCAGAGCGCAGCAGCCGCGGTAGCGGCGAACGCCAGTTTTCTCGTGAGTCGCAAAGTAGTAGTCCTTTTCGATCTGAACGATTCCGCGCGCCCCCTCGGCACGCGGCCTCCGGTGGACAAGCGGGCAACTCTGCGCCGCCGATCGTGCCGAAGTGCGCTCACGGTAAGCATGGCTTTCATGCGATGGCAAGGCATCTCCCGGCACGTTCACAGATTTATGCACTCAGGTCAGAAATACCGAACGCCGTTCTGGTCGAAGGTGATGCCCCGCACGGCGAGACGTCGGGGGTCAGGCGTGTCCCATGCGTGCGAAAGCCCCCAGCACGCTGCGCTCCGATGCGGTGAGGTAGCGCTCGAGCTCTTCTGCAGCGGCTTCGGGTCCCTGCTCCAGCAAAGCGGTGAGCACCGCTCGGTTCCGGCGGACGTACGGCTCGTGCAGCGACCTCGGCTCGTCGATCTCGAGGAAGACGAGGCGCAGCTCGGCAGCGACGTCGCGGTAGGTGCGGGCGAGGCGCGCGCTGTCGGCGAGGGCGACGATCGCATCGTGGAAGGCCATGTTCGCGCTGCCGATACGCCGCCAGTCCTCGTGCGGCAGTTGCTCTTCCGCCTCGGCGAGGGCGTCGCGCATGAGCTGCACGGCGGGGTGCTCGGGCTCGGACTGGCGCAGTGCGGTGCATTCGATCACGCGGCGCGCGCGGTAGATGTCGATCACGTCGGCGATGGTGGGCGACGCCACCGAGACGCCGCGGTGGGGAACGTGCTCGACGAGACCCTGCTCCGAGAGCACGCGGAAGGCTTCGCGGAGCGTGTTGCGCGAGACGTCGAACTGCTCGGCGAGGGCGGACTCCGACAGTCGCGACCCCGGTGCGAAGTCTCCGTCGATGATCCGCTGACGGAGCACATCGGCGAGCGGGCCCTGCTGGTTCATGCCTTCATCGTAGGCGGCGGAACGTCGGCATCGTCTGCACAGGGGTGTCAAGAATCACACGAAGGCAACTCGGCTGTAGCACGACGGAAACATGATTGTTGAACAATCGGCTTCTATCCGTTCTACACTGGGGGTCACCCGACACCCACCAACGACGATGGGAATCCCCCCGCATGTCAGAGCAGACCACCGCCCCCCTCTCTCCGGAAGACGAAGCCCGCCTCTCGTCCGCCAAGAAGCGCGCGGGCCGCAGTGCCGTCATCGGCGCGATCTTCCTCATGGCCACCAGCGCCATCGGCCCCGGCTTCATTACGCAGACCGCCACGTTCACAGCGACGATGGGGGCCGCCTTCGCGTTCGCGATCCTCATCTCGATCCTCGTCGACATCGCGGTGCAGCTGAACGTCTGGCGCATGATCACCTCGTCTGGCAAGCGCGCCGGCGAACTCGCCAACAGCGCCATCCCCTTCTCGGGGCACCTGATCGCCGTGCTCGTCGTGATCGGCGGACTGGCCTTCAACATCGGAAACATCGCCGGTGGCGGTCTGGGACTCAACGCCCTGCTCGGCATCGACCCCAAGCTCGGCGGCATGGTCACCGCGGCCCTCGCGATCATCATCTTCCTGGTGAAGAAGGCGGGCCCCGTGATGGACATCGTGCTGGTCGTGCTGGGTATCGCCATGATCGTGATGACCGTGGTCGTGGCCGTGATCGCCCAACCGCCGATCGGCGAGGCGCTGCGCCAGACCTTCGTGCCCGACGAACTGAACTTCGCCACCATCACGACCATCGTCGGCGGAACCGTTGGCGGATACATCACCTATTCCGGTGCGCACCGCTACCTCGACTCCGGCCACACCGGGCCGGAGCACGCCGGCCCCGTGATGCGCGCGGCCACCAACGGCATCCTCGTCACCGGTGTCATGCGCTACGTGCTGTTCCTCGCGATCCTCGGCGTCGTGGCCTCCGGGGTCACGCTCGACCTCTCCGGTCAGGGCGCGAACCCCGCGGGTCAGGCGTTCGGCGCGGTGCTCGGCGACGCGGGTCTCCGCATCTTCGGCGCGATCTTCTGGGCCGCGGCGATCAGCTCGGTCATCGGTGCGGCTTACACGTCGGCGACCTTCCTCTCCACCTTCACCAAGAAGCTCAAGGGCGGGTGGCCGCTGCAGCTCGCGACCGTCGCCTTCATCGTGGTGTCGCTGGCGGTGTACCTGTCCATCGGTACCGCTCCTGCCGCGATCCTCGTGTTCGTCGGCGGCTTCAACGGCCTGATCCTGCCGATCGGACTCACGGTGTTCATGTACATCGGCTGGTTCCGCCGCGATCTGCTCGGCTCGAAGAAGTACCCGATGTGGCTGCTCGTCGCCGGCACGCTCGTGACGCTGCTCACCTGGTACATGGGTATCGTCTCGGTCGGCCCCATCTTCGCCTTCCTCGGAATCGGAGCGTGATCGCATGACATCCATCGACCTGAACTCGGACCTCGGCGAGAACGTCGCCGACCGCGTCGTCAGCGACGACGAGAGCATGCTGCGCCTCGTCACCAGCGCGAACGTCTCGTGCGGGTTCCACGCCGGCAGCCCCGAGGGTATCCGCGAGACGCTCGCCGCCGCGGTGCAGGGAGGTGTCGTGATCGGCGCGCACCCCGGTTACCGCGACTACGAGAACTTCGGCCGCACGAAGGTCGACATCGACTCGGCCACGCTGCAGGCGCACGTCGAGTACCAGCTCGGAGCGCTGATGGGGCTCGCCGCCGCGGTCGGCGGCCGGGTCTCGTACGTCAAGCCGCACGGTGCTCTCTACAACACGATCGCTCGCGACGAGAGGCAGTCGAAGGACGTGGTGGCCGCGATCCGCGCGATCGACCCGAGCCTGGTTCTGCTGGGACTTTCCGGAGGCGTCGTGCTCGAGGTGGCCGAGCGGGCAGGGCTCGCCGTCGCCGCCGAGGCGTTCGCGGACCGCGCATATCAGCCCGACGGGCAGCTCGTCTCGCGCACCGAAGAGGGGGCTGTGCTGCACGACCCGGCCGCGGTCGCCGAGCGCATGGTGCGCCTCGCTGCCGACGGTGTGATCCGTGCGATCGACGGTACCGATGTGCCCGTGGTCGCCCAGTCGATCTGCGTGCACGGCGACAGTCCCGGCTCGGTGGCCATGGCCGCGGAGACCAAGCGGATGCTGCAGGAGGCGGGAATCACGATCGCCCCGTTCGCGGGCGCCTGATATGACCGTTCTCGCCACCGCCGACCAACTCGCCGACGCGCGCGCCGCTCGCGCCGCCATCCGGGCGGGGCACGCCGAGCCGACCAGCGGAGTCGCGGTCGGGATGACCCAGGCGAACCTCATCGCAGTCCCCGCCGACTGGGCCTTCGAGACGCTGCTCTTCGCGCAGCGGAACCCGAAGCCGTGCCCTGTGCTCGAGGTCATCGAGCAGGGGGCGGTGGAGTCACGGCTCGCACCCGGCAGTGACATCCGCACCGACATCGGCCGGTATCGCATCTGGCGTGACGGGGAGCTTGCCGAGGAGGTCGCCGACGCGACGGCGGCCTGGGCGGAGCATCCCGACCTCGTGGCTTTCCTCATCGGATGCAGCTTCACCTTCGAATCCGGGCTCGCACAGGCAGCGATCCCGATCCGGCATCAGGAGCTCGGACGCAACGTGCCGATGTACCGCACCTCCGTGCCGTGCACCCCCGCCGGACGACTGAGCGGCGAGATGGTCGTCTCGATGCGCCCGATCCCCGCGGCGCGCGTCGCGGATGCCGTGCAGATCTCCGGGCGCACTCCCGCCGTGCACGGTGCTCCCGTGCACATCGGCGACCCGGCATCGCTCGGCATCGACGACCTGGCGCATCCCGACTTCGGAGACGCTCCCGAGGTGCGCGACGGCGAGGTGCCGGTGTTCTGGGCGTGCGGTGTCACGCCGCAGGCGGCGATCATGGCCTCGAAGCCGCCGTTCGCGATCACGCACGCGCCCGGGTACATGTTCATCACCGATGTTCCGGATGCGGAGTACCTCGTCTGATGCGCATCCTCACGGCATCCGATCACGCTCTTCTCGTCGAGGCGTCCGACCTCGACGAGGCGATGCGCCTGAACCTCGCGTGGCAGGGGGTGCCCGGCATCGTCGAGCGCATCCCCGGTGCCCGCACCGTGCTCGTGCGCTTCGATCCGGTGCGGGTCTCGGCCGCCGATCTCTCGGCCGTGCTGGCCGCGACGCAGATCGACACCGCGCATCTGCCCGGCAGTGGCGAGGTCACCGTGCCCGTGCGGTACGACGGCGAAGACCTCGACGAGGCGGCATCGCTGTTGGGCGTCGCGGCGGAGGAGCTCGTCAACCGGCACCTGGCCGCGGACTGGCGGGTGGCGTTCTCCGGTTTCGCCCCCGGTTTCGGATACGTCGTGAGCAGCGATCCCCTGTTCGACGTGCCGCGCCGATCGTCGCCGCGCACACGCGTGCCCGCCGGCTCGGTCGCGCTCGCCGGAGCGTTCACCGGGGTCTACCCCCGGGAGAGTCCGGGCGGATGGCAACTGATCGGGCGCACGGATGCCGTGATGTGGGACATCGAGCGGAACCCGCCCGCTCTGCTGTCGCCCGGGACCGCCGTGCGGTTCGAGCGCGTGCGGGAGGTCGCCCGGCTCGAGGGGCGCCAATCCGGCCGAAACGGAGACGACCCGACGCGCGCACGGCGCGTCGCGGCGCAACACTCCGCGACGGATGCAGATGGTCTGGGTTTCGACGCAGAGGCTGTCGTCGAGGTGGTGCGCCCGTCGCTGCAACTGCTCGTGCAGGACGCCGGGCGTCCGGGCTATGCGGCGCTCGGGGTCTCGGCGTCCGGGGCAGCGGACCGGCGGGCCATGCATGACGCGAACCGTGCGGTGGGCAATGCGCGCGATGCAGCGGTGTTCGAGAGCGTCGGAGGAGCCGTCCTGCGATTCCGGGGAGCCGGTGTCGCCGCGGTCGCCGGGGCGATCGGCGCGCTTCGTCTGACCGAGGTCGGCGGCGCCGTCCGGTCGGTGGCGCACGGTGAGCCCTTCGCCACGGTCGACGGCGACGAGCTGACCCTCGGCCACCCCGAGCGTGGGCTGCGCTACGTCATCGCCGTGCGGGGAGGCCTGGATGCCCTGCCTGCGCTGGGCAGTCGTGCGGCGGACACTCTCGCCGGGCTCGGCCCGGAACCGCTCGCGGCGGGTGCCGTCATCCCGGTCGGCCGCGCCGCGCCGCATCCCGTCGAGCCTGATGCCTTGCCGCGCGAGCTCCCGGGCCCCGGAGAGCTCGTCGACCTGGAGATCACGCTCGGCCCGCGCGACGACTGGTTCACGGCGGCAGCGGTCACGACCCTCACCGGACAGGAGTGGACCGTCACGCCGCGTTCGGATCGCGTCGGCATCCGGCTTCAGGGCGAGGTGCCCCTGGAACGCGCGTGCGGTGGCGAACTGCCGAGCGAGGGTGCTGTCACGGGGGCTGTCCAGGTGCCGCCGGATGGACAGCCCGTCCTGTTCCTGCCCGATCATCCGCTCACCGGGGGCTACCCCATCATCGGCGCCCTCACGGACCGCAGCCTCGACCTCGCCGGTCAACTGGCTCCGGGAGTGCGTCTTCGTTTCACCGTCAAGGAGTCCTCATGACCACCGTGTCGACCGAGCCGACCACGCAGAGGGTCCTGATCGCCAACCGCGGGGAGATCGCGGTGCGCGTCGTCCGCGCCTGCGCCGAAGCCGGATACACCTCGGTCGCGGTCTATGCGGATCAGGATGCCGATGCCCTGCACGTGCGCCTGGCCGACGAGGCGGTGGGTCTGGGGGGAGCCACGGCGGCCGACACGTATCTTTCCGTCGAGGCGCTGCTCGACGCCGCGCGCCGGGTGGACGCGACCGCCGTGCACCCCGGATACGGCTTCCTCTCGGAGAGCGCCGCGTTCGCACGGGCCGTCGAGGCGGCCGGGCTGGTCTGGATCGGGCCGTCGCCTGCGAGCATCGATGCACTCGGTGACAAGATGACCGCGCGCCGGATCGCTCAGCGGGTCGGGGCGCCGCTCGCCGCCGGTACCGACGAGCCGCTGGCCGGGCCCGAGGAAGCCGTGGCATTCGCCGAGGAGCACGGACTCCCCATCGCGATCAAGGCGGCCTTCGGCGGTGGCGGGCGCGGGCTCAAAGTGGTGCGCGAGCTGTCCGAGGTCGCAGCGGCGTTCGACGCGGCCACTCGCGAGGCGATCGCGGCGTTCGGTCGTGGGGAGTGCTTCGTCGAGCGCTTCCTCGAGAGCCCGCGGCACATCGAGGTGCAGGTGCTCGGCGACGGGCACGGGGGTGTCGTGGTGGTCGGCGACCGCGACTGCTCGATGCAGCGTCGCAATCAGAAGCTCATAGAGGAGGCGCCGGCTCCGGGACTCTCCGTCGAACAGCGGACGCGTTTCCACGACGCGGCACGGTCGATCTGCGGCGAGGTGGAGTACCGCGGGGCCGGCACGGTGGAGTTCCTGCTCGCGGCCGACGGCACCATTTCGTTCCTCGAGGTGAACACAAGGCTCCAGGTGGAGCATCCGGTCACTGAGGAGGTCACCGGAACCGACCTGGTGCGCGAGCAGTTCCGCATCGCATTCGGGGAAGGTCCGTCCTTCGTCGAGACGCCGACGCCCGTCGGGCACGCGTTCGAGTTCCGCATCAATGCCGAAGACCCCGGGCGCGGCTTCCTGCCGAGCCCCGGTCGCGTCGACAGACTGCGGATCCCCGGCGGCCCCGGCGTGCGCTGGGACAGCGGCATCGAAGAGGGCGACGTCGTGCAGCCCGCCTTCGACTCGATGATCGCCAAGCTGATCGTGCGCGCCGAGTCCCGCGATGCGGCCATCGTGCGCGCGCGGCGGGCCCTGCGTGAGCTGACCGTCGAGGGGCCGGCGACGGTGATCCCGTTCGATGTGATGGCGCTCGACGAGGAAGCGTTCGGCACGGCGACCTTCGCGGTGCACACGCAGTGGATCGAGAGCGCCCTGCTGCCGAAGTTGGAGACGCAGTCGCGGCCGGCGGCAGTGTCGGACCCCGCACTGCAGCGCTTCCCTGTCGAGATCGACGGCCGACGCGTGATGCTGGGTCTCCCGTCCGGGCTGCTGTCGGGTCTCGGACGCCCGGCGGATGCGGCAGCCGCAGCGCCCACGGCCGACCCGACCGAACTGCGCGCACCGGTGCCGGGCACGCTCGTGCGCTGGCTCGTCGACGACGGCACCGAGGTCGCGGAGGGCGAGCCGGTCGCGGTCCTCGACGCCATGAAGATGGAGACCACGGTCGACGCGCACCGGGCCGGGACCCTGTCTCAGCGTGCCGAGCTGTCCGCGATGGTCACCGCCGACGGGGTGCTCGCCGTCATCGACTGAGCGTTCTGGCGCACCATCCGAAACGCAGAGATCCCGGATGCCTCACGAGAGGCATCCGGGATCTTCGTCTGTGCGCGGCGCGGCCTACTCGGGATCGCCGCCGAGCGGGCCGACCGCCTCGAGCGGCTTCGGGTCGTCGGCACCCGTCTTGCGCAGGCGCGCGATCAGGTTGCCGAGGTGGTAGATGAGGATCGCAGCCACCGTGGCGATGACGATGCCGCCGAGTTCGAAGCCGGAGGCCTCGTCCTTGATCATGAAGCCGCCGACCGCCATGATCAGCGCGACGGCCGCCGTGTACTGGTTGACCGGACGTGAGAAGTCGACGCGGTTGTCGACCCAGATCTTGATGCCGATGACCCCGATCAGACCGTAGAGTGCCGTCGTCACACCGCCGAGCACACCTGCAGGCACCGAGTTGATGACTTCGCCGAACTTCGGGGAGAGGCTGAGCAGGATCGCCGCCGCGCCGGCCACCCAGTAGGCGGCGGTGGAGTAGACGCGGGTGGACGCCATCACGCCGATGTTCTCGCCGTAGGTCGTCGTACCGGAACCGCCGAAGAAGCCGGCGAGGGTGGTCGAGACGCCGTCCGCGATCAGCGCCTTGCCGGTCTGCTGGTTCACCGTCGCGTCTCCGGTCATGGTCGCGACGCCGCGGACGTGGCCGACGTTCTCGGCGATCAGAACGAGGACGACCGGGAGGAACATCGCAAGCGCCGTGAGCGTGCCGGGCTCGGTGAAGTTCGGGAAAGTGAAGGTCGGAAGGCCGACCCAGTCCGCCTTCTCGACGGCTGCGAAGTCGAGCTCGCCGCGGAACGCCGCGAAGATGTACCCCGCGATGACGCCGAGGAAGATCGAGATGCGGCCGAGGAAGCCGCGGAAGACGACGGCGAAGAGGATGGTGATGGCGAGGGTGAAGGTCGCGGTCACCGGCGCTGCGGCGTAGTTGTTGTGCGCTGCGCCCGCGAGGTTGAAACCGATGAGGGCGACGATCGTTCCGGCGAGGACCGGCGGCAGGAAGCGGTCCACCCACTTCACCCCGACCGTGTGCACCACGACGCCGATGATCGCCAGCAGCACGCCGACCGCGACGATCCCGGCCAGGGCGGTGCCCATGTTCGCGGAGGCGGTCGCTGCGGTCACCGGTGCGATGAATGCGAACGACGAACCGAGGTAGCTGGGCAGTTTGTTGCGTGTGACCAGCAGGAACAGGATCGTGCCCACACCGCTGAAGAGCAACGTGGTCGCGACGGGGAACCCGGTGATGATCGGCACCAGGAACGTCGCGCCGAACATCGCCACGACATGCTGGAGTCCGATCGCGATCGTCGCGGGCCAGTTCAGGCGCTCATCGGGACGGACGACGGCGCCGGGCTCGACCGTGCGGCCGTTTCCGTGCAGCTTCCACAGGGCCATGCGGGCTCCTCAAGGTTCGGGGGATGGCAGGAGTGCTGGAGCAACACTACCGATTCCTGAGTTTTTCCTGAGCGCGGGCGCCGACTGCGCTCAGGTGCAGGAGCGGATGACGAATGCATGAGGGGCCCGCGGCCGATGGTCATGCATCTGTCCGATCGTCATGCATTCGTCCGTGGACCGGTCCGCGGATCGGTGCGTGACGAGTGGCCTCGACGGTCGCGAGGTCAGGCGCCGAGGCGCTCGATCAGCTCGCGGTAGCGGTCGGCGGTCCGCGCGACCACGTCGTCCGGAAGCAGCGGCGGCTCGCCCTGCTGGTCCCAGTTCGCGGCCAGCCAGTCGCGCACGATCTGCTTGTCGAAGCTCGCCATCCGCGCGCTCGGCGTGGTGCCGGTGCGCCAGGCCTCGGCGTCCCAGTACCGGGATGAGTCGCTCGTGAGCACCTCGTCGGCCAGGCGCAGCGTGCCGTCGGCATCCGTCCCGAACTCGAACTTGGTGTCGGCGAGGATCAGCCCCTTCTCCTCCGCGATGGCGGCCGCAGCCGTGTAGATGGCGAGAGAGGTGTCGCGCAGCTCGGCCGCACGCTCGGCGCCGACCAGTTCGACGGCGCGCTCGAACGTGATGTTCTCGTCATGCTCGCCCATCGGGGCCTTGTAGGCCGGGGTGAACAGCGGCTCGGGCAGTCGGTCGCCGTTCTGCAGGCCGGCGGGCAGAGGAATGCCGCACACGGTGCCGCTCTCCTGGTACTCGACCCAGCCGGAACCCGTGATGTAGCCGCGCACGACGCACTCGATCGGCAGCATCTCGAGCGACTGCGCGAGCATCCCCCGATCGGCGACGGCCTCGGGCAGCTCGCCCGCGGCGATGTGGTTGGGAAAGTCGGAGAGCTGGGCGAACCACCAGCGGCTCAGCCGTGTCAGCAGGGCGCCCTTGTCGGTGATGCCGGGGGAGAGCACGAAGTCGAAGGCGCTCACGCGGTCGGAGGCCACGACGAGGATGCGGGTGTCCGCCGGGTCTTCCGAGGCGTACAGGTCGCGGACCTTGCCCGAGTAGATGTGCCGCCAGCCGGGAATGCTCTGTGCCGTGCCTTCTGAAGGTGTGCTCACCCGCCTATTATCCCGGTTCCGTCCGACCGCGATCGCCCGGGTCCGTGGGTCGCGTTCGCGGGTGTCGGAGCCGGTGTCTAGCGTGGAGGCGTGGCTGACGACATCTTCACCGACCGGCTCCGTCTGTCGCGGGCGGTGGCCTCCGACCTCGACGCGATCTTCGCGATCCAGAACGATCCCCGGGTGTGGACGCACTTTCCGAGCCTCCGACACATCGACCCGGCGACGACCCTCGACATGATGGAGCGTTGGGATCGCAGCTGGGAGCAGGCGGGACTCGGATCGTGGGTGGTGCGTCTGCGTGACACGGACGAGATCATCGGAAACGGCGGCTGCACGCTGCTTCGCGGCGAGGTGTGGAACGTCGGCTACCGCATCGCGGCCGATCAGCACGGACACGGGTATGCGACCGAGCTGGCGCGCGCCGGTATCGAGCAGGCGCGGCTCATCGACCCCGATCGCCCGGTCATCGCCTATCTCGTGGAGCACAACCGGGCGTCGGCGCACGTCGCGGAGAAGCTGGGCCTCGAACTCGTGCATCGTGCACCGGATGTCGGCAACCCCGATCCTGCGGTGATGCGGCTCGTGTATGCGGACCGACCGCTCACCGCGGTGCAGCTCGCGGCCGCCCTCGGCTGACCGGCGGCCTGGCGGATCGACCGCTCGGCGGCCGGTCTTGTCGGTGTCCGCCGTGAGGCGTATAGTCCACATGGACTATTTGAGGTGGGACATGAAGAAGGATGCCGTCGACCGACTCACCCCCATGGGGGTGATGGTGCTCGCGCTGCTGCGCGAGGGCGACATGCACCCCTACGAGATGGTGCGGCTCATGCGGGCCCGTCACGACGATCGCCTGATCACGATCACCAATGGGACGCTCTACCACACGGTCTCCCGGCTGCATCGTGTCGGGCTGATCGACGAGCTGGGCATCGACCGCGAGGGCAATCGTCCGGAGCGCACGACCTACTCCCTGACGGATGCCGGACGCGACGCGGTCGTCACGTGGGTGCAGCGCGAGCTGCCCCGCATCGATCACCCGGCCGACTTCCGCATCGCGCTCGCCGAGGCCCACAACCTCGAGAGACCGGAGGTCGTCGCTCTCCTGCAGGAGCGGCGGATGGCGCTCGTCGAAGATCACGCACGGCACAGCGACGGCCTCGGCAATGCCAGGGAGAAGGGCGTGCCCGAACAGGTGCTCGTCGAGATCGAACGCCAGGAGGCACTGCTGGAAGCCGAGCTGCGCTGGCTCGACACCCTTCTGGACCGCCTCCAGACCGAAGTCCTGCCGTGGGGGCCCACGGCATTCCAGTACTCAGACCGCTACCGCGATCAGCGAAAGGCTGCACAGCAATGACAGATACCCCTCGCGACGGAGACCGCCCGCCGGTGTCCGCTCCCTCCACATCAGGTCCGTCGACCGGCACCTATTCCGTGGGGCATAAGCCCACGAGCCCCTGGCCCGCCCTCTGGGCGCTGGTCATCGGCTTCTTCATGATCCTCGTCGACACCACGATCGTGTCGGTCGCGAACCCGGCCATCAAGGCGGCACTCGACCCGAACACCAACAACCTCGACAACGTCGTGTGGGTCACGAGCGCCTATCTGCTCGCCTACGCGGTGCCGCTGCTGATCACCGGACGCCTCGGTGACCGCTTCGGTCCGAAGAACATCTACCTGATCGGTCTCGCGGTCTTCACGCTCGCCTCTCTCTGGTGCGGACTTTCGACCACGCTCGAGGGCCTGATCGTCGCCCGCGCGGTGCAGGGGCTGGGAGCGGCGTTCATGACGCCGCAGACCATGGCCGTGATCACCCGCACCTTCCCGCCCGAGCGCCGCGGCGCCGCGATGGGTCTGTGGGGCGCGACGGCCGGTGTCGCGACTCTCGTCGGTCCGCTCGTGGGCGGTCTGCTCGTCGACGGCTTCGGCTGGGAGTGGATCTTCTTCGTGAACATCCCGGTCGGCATCGTCGCCTTCGTGCTCGCCTGGCGTCTGGTGCCGAAGCTCGCGACGCATCCGCACCGGTTCGACATCGTGGGTGTGGTGCTGAGCGCCGTCGCCCTGTTCCTCATCGTGTTCGGACTCCAGGAGGGCGAGAAGTACGACTGGGGCGTGATCTGGGGGCCGATCTCGGTATGGAGCCTGATCATCGTCGGCCTGGTGGTGCTCGGTTTGTTCATCTTCCAGCAGGCCAAGACCCGCAGCGAGCCGCTGGTGCCGCTCGAACTGTTCCGCGACCGCAACTTCTCGGGCGCGAACGTGGCGATCGCCGCAGTCGGCTTCACGGTGACGAGCATGTCGCTGCCGATGATGTTCTTCCTGCAGACCGCACGCGGACTCACGCCCACAGAAGCCGCGCTGCTCCTGATCCCGATGGCGGTGCTCTCGGGGGTGCTCGCCCCGGCCGCGGGCAAGCTGCTCGACCGGGTCGATCCGCGCATCATCCTCATCCCCGGCCTGCTCTGCGTCGCCGGAGCGCTGGTCTGGTACTCGGCACTGATCAACATGGACACCCCGATCTGGATGTTCCTGCTTCCCTCTGCGCTGATGGGCATCGGCAACGCCGGCATGTGGGGTCCGCTCGCCACCACGGCGACCCGCAAGCTCCCGCCGCGCCAGGCAGGGGCAGGCGCCGGCATCTACAACACGACCAGGACGATCGGGTCGGTCATCGGCTCGGCATCCATCGCCGCGTTCATGCAGTCGCGTCTCGAGGCGAACCTTCCGGAGCTCGCCGATGCCCCGGCCGGCATCTCGACCGGCGGATCGCTGCCGCCCCAGGTGGCCGAAGGGTTCGCCGCGGGGATGTCGCAGTCGATCCTGCTGCCGGCGTGCGTCATGGCGGTCGCCCTGATCGCCTCGCTGTTCCTCGGTCGTTACGACAAGACGGCGGCGGCGGCACCCGCGGCCGTGCGGGCCGAGTAGCCGAACCCGGGGAGGGGTCGTGTCCGCCGGTTTGCGGACGCGGCCCCTTTCTGGTGTCATCGGGCGATGACGATCGCACTCTCTCGACCGACCACCGACCTCTTCGAATCCTGGGCCGCCGCAGTGGGCGAGTTCGAGGGCGGACACGTCGACGGGGGCGGTCTCGAGAAGGGTTTCGTGCCCGACCGGGCCGCTTTCGAGGAGTTCGTCGAGCGCGCGGAGCTGTACGCCACACCCGGTGCGGTTCTCCCGGAGGGCCACGTGCCCTGTGATTACTACTGGATCACCGAGGGGGACCAGGTGGTCGGCTTCCTCTCCTTCCGCCGAGAGCTCAACGACTACCTGCGTCGCTTCGGTGGCCACATCGGCTATTCGGTGATCCCGTCGCGGCGCCGTGAGGGGATCGTGCGCGAGGCGATGCGGCAGGTTCTCCGCCAGGCGAAGGCGGAGGGCTACGAACGAGTCATGCTCACCTGCGATGACGACAACATCGGGTCCATCCGCACCATCGAGGGGGCCGGCGGCGAGCTCGAAGACGTGATCGATGCGCCGGAGGCCGGGCAGCCCCGCGTGCGGCGGTACTGGATCGATATTTCGGGGACCCGACTCGCCGCGAGCTAGGGTAGATCCTCGGCGGTCGTCCGGTCGCTGCTGTCGACCCGAGGAGCACACGTCGTGATCCGAAATCCATCCGCCGCGGCGGGCCGCCTGCGCCGATCGGTGCGCACCGCCGGTGCGGCCGCGCTCGTCGCCTTCGTCGCCGTCGGAGCGCTCCTCGCCGGAGCCGCCCCCGCCACCGCCGCGAGCGACGGCGACAAGTACGTCATCGGCACCGACACGACCTTCGCGCCGTTCGAGTTCACCGACAAGGACGGCGACCTCGTCGGCATCGACATGGACCTGCTCCGCGCGATCGCGAAGGACCAGGGCTTCGAGGTCGAGATCCGCCAGCTCGGATTCGACGCCGCGGTGCAGGCGCTGCAGTCGAACCAGGTCGACGCGGTCATGGCCGGCATGTCGATCACCGAGGAGCGACAGAAGACCTTCGACTTCAGCGAGCCCTACTTCACCAGCGGCATCCAGCTCGGCGTGCTCGAGTCGAGCGACATCCAGTCGCTCGATGACCTCGACGGCAAGGCCGTGGCCGTGAAGACCGGCACGCAGGGGCAGACCTTCGCCGACGAGAACAAGGCCGAGTACGGCTTCAAGGTCACCCCGTACCAGGACACGACCGACATGGTGGATGCCGTGAAGGCCGGCCAGGCGGTCGGCTACTTCGAGGACTTCCCGGTGCTGGCCTACGGCATCCAGCAGGGTTCCGGCTTCCGCCTGATCGGTGAGCCCGAGCTCGGCGGCGAGTACGGCTTCGCGGTGAACAAGGGGCAGAACCCCGAACTGATCGAGATGTTCAACGCCGGACTCGCGAACCTCAAGTCTTCGGGCGAGTACGACAAGATCGTCGACACGTACCTGGCGGGCGGCGAGGAATCGTCGCAGCCGACCGACATCATCTCGGTCGCGGTGCAGTACTGGCCGGCGCTCATGGAAGGCCTGTGGCTCACGATCCTCGCGACGATCGTCGCCATCGTGGCCGCCTTCATCCTCGGGCTCATCTTCGGCTTCGGCCGGGTCTCGAAGTTCGCACCGTTCCGCTGGATCGCGACGGCCTACGTCTACGTGTTCCGCGGTACGCCGATTCTCATCCAGGCGTTCTTCGTGTTCTTCGCTATCCCGCAGCTGTTCCCCGGTCTCACGTTCAACCCGTTCGTCGCCGGAGCGATCACGCTCTCGCTCAACACGGGCGCGTACATGACCGAGATCATCCGCGGAGGCATCCAGGCGGTCGATCCCGGACAGAACGAGGCTTCGCGCTCGCTCGGGCTCGGACACTGGAAGACGATGCAGAAGGTCGTGCTCCCGCAGGCGTTCCGCATCATGATCCCCTCGTTCGTCAACCAGGGCATCATCACGCTGAAGGACACGTCGCTGATCAGCGTCATCGGCCTGGCGGAGCTCACGTTCGTCTCGCGCCAGATCATCGCCTCGACCTACCTGTCGGCCCAGGTGCTGACGATCGTCGCCATCATCTACTTCGTCGTGATCACGCTGCTGACGCTGCTCGCGAACCGCCTGGAGAGGACGTTCAACGCATGAGCAAGATCGTGGTGCAGGACCTGCACAAGTCGTTCGGCGACAACGAGGTGCTCAAGGGCATCAACCTGGCCGTGGAGGATGGCGAGGTCGTCGCGGTCATCGGCCCGTCGGGGTCGGGCAAGTCGACCCTGCTGCGCTGCCTCAACAAGCTCGAGGAGCCCACGTCGGGGCACGTCATCATCGACGGCGTCGACCTCACCGACAAGAGCGTGAAGCTCGATGAGGTGCGCCAGCGCATCGGCATGGTGTTCCAGCACTTCAACCTGTTCCCGCACATGACGGTGCTCGAGAACATCACCCTCGCGCCGGTCGAGTGCGGGAAGATGACGAAGGCCGAGGCGCGCGAGCGGGCGCTGTCGCTGCTGGAGCGGGTCGGTCTCTCGGAGAAGGCGGATGCGAAGCCCGCGTCCCTGTCGGGTGGTCAGAAGCAGCGCGTCGCGATCGCCCGCGCGCTTGCGATGGATCCCGAGATCATGCTGTTCGACGAGGCCACGAGCGCCCTCGATCCAGAGATGGTCGGCGAGGTGCTGCAGGTCATCCGCGACCTGGCCTCGGGAGGTATGACCATGGTGCTGGTGACGCACGAGATGGGCTTCGCGCGCGAGGTCTCCGGCCGTACGGTCTTCATGGACGGCGGTGTCGTGGTCGAAGAGGCCCCGCCCGCCGAGCTCTTCGGCTCGCCCAAGAACGAACGACTGAAGGACTTCCTCTCGAAGGTGCTCTGAGGTCGCGCTCTCCCCTGTGCGCATCCGCTCCGCGCGCATCCGCTCCGCGCGCATCCGCTCCACGCGCATCCGCTCCGACTTCCCGTGTACTCGCCGAGTGCACGGGAAGTTCGCGTAGAGAGGCCGTGCATTCGACAGCTTCCGGTGCACTCGGTGCCGGTGCACTCGGTGCCGGTGCATTCGCTTCCGGTGCACTCGGTGCTTGGCACGGCGGGGCGGGCTACTCGCGGACCGACGCGGGAGCGGGGTGACGGCGGATGGTCGCGCTGACCAGGGCGGCGACCGCGCAGAGGCCAGCGGCGGCGAACCACGCGAACGTGTACTGACCGGTGTGGTCACGCACGATCCCGGCGAGCACCGAGGCGATACCCGCGCCGATCTGGTGCGCCGCGAACACCCAGCCGAACACGAGCGGGCCCTTGTCGCCGAAGACCTCACGGCAGAGCGCGATCGTCGGCGGCACGGTCGCGACCCAATCGAGCCCGTAGATCACGATGAACACGATGATGCTCGGCTGCACCTCGGCCGAGAGCAGGCTGGGCAGGAACAGCAGACTCACCCCGCGCAGCGCGTAGTAGGCGGCGAGCAGGATGCGCGGGTTCACCCGGTCGGTGAGCCAGCCGGAGAACACGGTGCCGACGATGTCGAAGACGCCGACGACGGCCAGCAGCCCGGCCGCGGTCGTCGTCGCCATGCCATGGTCGTGGGCGCTGGGGATGAAGTGCGTGCCGATCAGTCCGTTGGTCGTCGCTCCGCAGATCGCGAAGCCGATCGCCAGGGCCCAGAAGGTCTTGGTGCGCGCGGCCTCGCGAAGCGTGCTCAGGGCGAGCTTCGCGGCGCCCCACGCCGTGCCGCGCGGAACGGGGGCCGCTGCCACGACCGGCGCGGTCTCGCCGTAGCGGGCGACGCCGAGGTCGCTCGGTCTGTTGCGAAGGAAGATCCAGACGAGAGGGGCGACGGCGAGAGCTCCGCCCGCAATGATGAGCGAGGCCCCGCGCCATCCGACGTCTTCTGCGGCGGCTGCGATCACGGGGAGGAAGATCAACTGCCCGGTGGCACTACCGGCTGTGAGGACACCGGAGACCAGCCCGCGACGGGTGGCGAACCAGGTGTCGGTGATGGTCGCGGCGAACACCAGCGCCATCGACCCGGTGCCGAGTCCGATAAGAACACCCCAGGTCAGGATGAGCTGGCCCGGAGTCGCCACGAACACGCTCAGAGCCGCGCCCGCCCCTATGACGAAGAGCGCGACCACGGTGACCGCGCGGATGCCGAAGCGCTGCATGAGAGCGGCCGCGAACGGGGCGATGAGGCCGTAGAGCAGCAGGTTGATCGAGACCGCGAGCGAGAGCTCGGCGGTGCTCCATCCGAACTCCTCCTCGAGCGGCACCATGAGCACACCGGGGGCGGCGCGGAACCCGGCGGCGCCGATGAGCGCGATGAGGGCCACCACCGCGACGGTCCAGGCCGGGTGGAAGCGGCGCTGCCGCCCGGCCAGGGGCTCTTCGATCGGATCGTCGAGCGATTCGGCGGTCATGCCGCGTCTCCGGAGCGAAGGGCGAAGGGCTCCCCGCCCATGCTGCGCCGTGCCCACCGGGTGCTGTCGGCGTCGAGCGCTGCCGCGCAGGTGGCACACCAATCGACGGATCCCGACACCTCGCCGCATCGACCGCAGCTCACCGTCAAGCCCCAGGGGCCGTCGGGGTCGGTGATCCGAGCGAACCGCGCGTAGGCGTGCAGGATCGGGAGGGTCTCGCGTCCGGCGGCCGTGAGACGGTAGCCGCTGCGCGCATCGGCGCGGTCTTCGCGGGCGATGAGGTCGGCCTCGCCCATCGCGGTCAGGCGCCGGGAGAGCACCGAGTCGGCTGCGCCGGTGGCATCGCGCAACTGATCGAAGTGCGTTCGACCGGAGAAGAGCTCGCGCAGGATGAGCAGCACCCAGGGATCGGCGAGCACGTCGGCGGTGCGGGCGATCGGGCAGGTCGCAGAAGACCAGTCGGAACGAAGCGGCATCCATTCACTTTCTTGAAGAAAGTCGCCCCTGTCAATCACGACCCCCACGTTGGCAGGATTCCTCCTTACATTCGCCCGAATTCGCCCGACCGCACCTCACGTGTCCCCGCTCATGGCGCTGCCGAGTGCACGGGAACTCGCCGAGCGAACGGGGTATTCGCGTCGGGAAGCCGTGCACTCGTCGAGAAGCCGTGCACTCGGCGGAGGGGAGGAGGGGGCGGGGCGCGGAGGGCTACTCGGCGACGCGGGCGGCGATGTCGGTGCGGTGGTGCGAGCCGTCGAGGCGGATGTGGGCGATCGCCTCGTACGCGCGGTCGCGCGCGGTGCGGAAGTCGGAGGCGACGGCCACCACGTTCAGCACCCGGCCTCCCGTGGCGATGAGCGATCCGCCGGGGGCGTCGGGGCTCGCGGTCGCGGCGTGCACGATGCGGACGCCCTCGACAGCCGCGGCTTCCGCGAGACCCTCGATCGGGCGGCCGGTCTGCGGCGCCTCGGGGTACCCCTCGCTGGCCAGCACGACCGTGATGACGACGTCGTCGCTGAACACGGGGTCGGGCTGGTCCTCGAGCGTGCCCGATGCCGCGGCGAACAGCAGCTCTGACAGCGGGGTGACCAGTCGTGGCAGCACGATCTGCGTCTCGGGGTCTCCGAAGCGCGCGTTGAACTCGATCACGCGCACACCGGCGGGGGTGAGGATCAGGCCCGCGTAGAGGAGCCCGATGAACGGCGTGCCCTCGGCGTCGAGCTGGCGCACGACGGGGAGCGCCACGTCGCGGGTGACTTCTTCGACGAAGGCCTGCTCGCTGCCGAACTGCTCAGCGAGCCAGGGCAGCGGAGAATATGCCCCCATGCCGCCGGTGTTGGGGCCGGCGTCGCCGTCGAGCGCGCGCTTGAAGTCCTGAGCGGGGCTGAGCGCGCGCACGGTGTCGCCGTCGCTCAGGAAGAACAGCGAGACTTCGGGGCCGGAGAGGAACTCCTCGATCAGCACCGGGCCGGCGGGGAGGTACTGCTCGGCGTGCGCGAGCGCTTCGGCGCGGTCGGACGTGACGATGACGCCCTTGCCTGCCGCGAGACCATCGGCCTTGACCACGTAGGGGGCGCCCAGATGGTCGAACGCGCTCTCGACCTCCGCGGTGGTGGCGGCACGCACGGCACGGCCCGTGGGTACTCCAGCCGCGTCCATGACCCGCTTCGCGAACGACTTCGATCCCTCGAGCTGCGCTGCCGCCTTGCCCGGTCCGAACACCGGGATGCCGCGGACGCGCAGAGCATCGGCGACACCGGCGACGAGGGGAGCTTCGGGGCCCACCACGACGAGGTCGATCGCGTGCTCGTGCGCGAACGCGGTGACCGCGCCGCCGTCGAGCGGATCGACCGAGACGGGTGTCGCATCCTGCGCTATGCCGGCGTTGCCGGGAGCCACGAAGATCTCGTGCTCCGCCTGCTCAGCCCGCAGGGCGAGGATGATCGCGTGCTCACGGGCACCGGAACCGAGGACGAGAATCTTCACCCGTCCAGACTACCGAGGGTGGCGCTTCGGATTTCGGCGGGGCTCAGAGGTCGACGGTGCGCACCGCGGAGGCGTCCCAGGGCACGGTCCAGCCGGCCGCGTCGAAGAGCGCATCGAGCACCATCGCGGTGAAGCCCCAGACGATCGTGCCGTCGACGTCGAACGCCGGGCCACGGAACGTGCGGCCCATCCGGGTGATCGTCGAGGTGAACCGGGTCTCCGGGTCGAGAAGCTGCGCGACGGGAACCCGGAACACCTCGACCGTCTCGGCATGATCGACCGCCGCGACCCGCGACGGCGACTGCCACCACGCCAGGACGGGAGTGACGAGATGGTTGCTCGCGGCGAGCGGGATCTCGGGCAGGGTGGCCAGGATCTCGACTCCCGCCGGGTCGAGCCCTGTCTCCTCCTCGGCCTCGCGCAGCGCCGTGGCGACGACGTCGGCATCGTCGGGCTCCACGCGTCCGCCGGGGAACGAGACCTGACCGGGATGGGACGAGAGGGTGGGCGCGCGTCGCTGCAGCAGCACGTCGAGGTCGCGGGCGACGGCCGCGTCGGTGGTGGGGGCGGGAATGCGATCGAGCACGCCGAACAGGATGAGCACAGCCGCGTCGTGAGCGTTCTGCGGATCGGCGAGGGGCGGGATCCGCACGCCCCACGAATGGTCGGCCACCGCCGCGAGCAGCTCGGCGCGCGCGCCCTGGGGATGCATGCTCATGAGTCCGAGCATAGGACTCGTCCCGTGCGGTCGGTCGTAGTCTGGAGAGATGGCCAGGAAGATCGACATCGTCGACGGACGCGCGGCGCTCGATGCCGTCCGGTCCGCCGAAGCCTCCGGTGTGAAGCCGCAGCGCGCCGATCTCGCCACTGCCGTGCGCTATCTGCTGCAGTTGCTCGACGAGAAGGCACCGGGCAACAGCGTCGAGGTGCGGGTGCCGCCGTTCGGTGCGGTGCAGGTCATCCAGGGTCCTCGGCACACTCGCGGCACGCCGCCGAACGTGGTGGAGATGGATGCCGCGACCTGGATCGCGGTGTCGACCGGCACGGAGCAGTGGGCAGATGCCGCGGACGCGGGACGCATCCACGCGTCCGGCACCCGCGCCGACCTCAGCGACGTGCTGCCGGTTCGGCCGTAGGGTCCGCGGCAGTCCGACGACGCAGAAGCCGCCCCGCGATCACCAGGGATCGGAGGGCGGCTGTGCGCGTCGCAGGGCTCGTGTGTCAGACCAGCTGGGACCGGAACGCCTTCGCCGCGCCCATCAGCTCCTCGACGCGCGTGCGGTCGGCGCGGTTCTCGAACTTGCCGTCCTGCTTGAAGTAGGTGCCCACCACGGCGCCGTCGGCCACTGCCAGCTGGTCGGCGACGTTGGAGGCGCGGACCCCGGTGTTGACGAACACCGGCACGTCTCCGGCGTTCTCCTTCACGATGGCCAGCGACTGCGTGTCGGTGGGGGCTCCGGCGGTGAGTCCGGAGACGCAGAGAGCGTCGGGGTTGGTCGCGAACACGGTGGAGCGGGCGATGGAGCCCAGGTCGCGCTCTGCGAGGTAGGCGGCCGACTCCGGCACGATGTTGAACAGCAGCTTCACGTTCGATGCGCCGATGCGGTGTCTGTGGCGCGCGACCTCACCGACGTTCGTGTTCCACAGCCCGAAGTCGCTGGCGTAGACGCCGGTGAAGATCTCACGCACGAACGCCGCATCGGTGGCGGTGGCGAGATCGATCGAGGCGCGGCCGTCCCAGAGCACGTTCACGCCGAACGGCACGGCGAGGTCGCCCTGCAACTCGCCGATGATGCGGGCCATGCTGATCGCCGTGATGGGCTCGGTCTTCGTGAGGTACGGGAGGCTGAACTCGTTGGAGATGAGCACGGCGTCGACGCCGCCGCTCTGCAGCGCATCGAGTTCGCCCTTGGCGCGGTTCACGATCGCGGCCATCCCGGCCGCGGTGTCGTAGCCGGGGTCGCCGGGGAGCGGCGCCAGGTGCAGCATCGCCACGATCGGCTTCTGCGTGCCGAACACCTCGGGGAGCCAGTTGGGCATGTCTTTCCTCGTTTCTTCGGAATGGATCACAAGTGCTGTGAAAGATTCACGAAGAGCAAAGCACAAGTTACTCATTCACACAAGCTTCTCGCCTAGGGTGGGATCTGCCACACGAGGAGGTCGGGATGGAAGCCCATGAGCGCCGCGCGCTGATCGAACAGCGGGTCCTCTCTGACGGGGAGGCCGAGTTCAAGGCCCTCGCCCTGGAGTTCGACGTCTCCGAGATGACCATCCGGCGCGACCTGGAACTCCTCGAGGAGCGCGGCAGCGTGCGGCGGGTGACCGGCGGTGTGATCGCCGCCCACGGGACGGTGGTGGAGCCGGGATTCAACTCCCGGGCACTGATGGGCGCACGCGAGAAGATCAACATCGCCGCAGCCGCCGTCGCCCACCTCAACCACGGCGAGACCGTCGTGCTCGACAGTGGCAGCACCGCGCTCGCCGTGGCCCGCGCGATCGTCGGCAAGGGCCTCGGGCTCACGATCGTGACGCCCAGCATCCTCGTCGCGCTCGAACTCCACGACGAGCCGAACACCACGATCCTCGTCACGGGTGGGCGGGTGCGCCCTGGCGAGCTCAGCCTGGTCGGTGCCGAGTCGATCGAGGCGTTCAAGCGCTACAACTGCGATGTCTACGTCATGGGTGTCTCCGGCGTCGACGGCAAGCGCGGGCTCTCCGACTACAGCAACGAAGAGGGCGCGGTGAAACGCGCCGCGATCGACGCGTGCGACCGCGTCATCGTCGTCGCCGATGCGTCGAAGCTCGGCCGTGTGCACCTGACGAATGTCGCCGGCCCCGGGGAGATCGACCTGCTGGTCACCGATGGCGCGGTGGATCACCCCGCGCTCATCGGCCTGCGGGCGGCCGGCGTGCAGATCGAAGCCGTCGCGGCGCTCTAGGAGCCCGCGCTCTGCGCCCGACCGGTTGCGCAACGGTTGCGCAACGGGTGTGAGATTTCGCATTGACAAGCGACGGTTTGACGTTTTACTGTTCCACAGCGATGAGATTTCTTCCCATTCCTCCCTGGGGGTGGTGGAAACTAACACTGGCTCACACACGAAGGAGTGGAACATGCGTAAGACGAAGTTGCTTGCAGGTGTCGGATTCGGTGCCGTGGCGATGCTCGCCCTCGCCGGCTGCGGTCAGGTCGGCGGCACCACCGGTGGTGGCGAGACCGGCGGGAGTGCCGAAGACGGCGCGATGGTCACCGTGGTCAAGATCTCGGGTGTTGGCTGGTTCGACCGTATGGAGGTCGGGGTCAAGGAGTTCGCCGAGGAGACCGGGATCGACGCCCGTCAAGAGGGCGCGGACGACGCCAGCCCCGAGAAGCAGATCCAGATCATCCAGGACCTGATCGCCCAGTCGCCCGCCGCGATCACGGTCGTCCCCAACTCGCCCGAGGCGCTGGAGTCCGTGCTCAAGCAGGCCAAGGACCAGGGGATCATCGTGGTCGCCCACGAGGCGGCAGGCATCAACAACGCCGATATCGACATCGAGGCGTTCGACAACCGGGCCTACGGCGCGAAGATCATGGACAACCTCGCCGAGTGCATGGGCGATTCGGGACAGTACGTCTCCTTCGTCGGAGGCCTCACGGCCAAGACCCACATGGACTGGGTCGGTGGCGCCTACGACCAGCAGCAGGCGGAGTACCCCGACCTGACCCGCGTCGAAGAGCCCGTCGAGAGTAAGGAAGACGAGAACGTGGCCTACCAGCGCGCGAAGGAACTGCTCGCGAAGTACCCCGACATCAAGGGCTTCCAGGGTTCGGCCGGCACCGACGTCGCCGGTATCGCCCGCGCCGTGCAGGAGGCCGGTCTGGAGGATCAGGTCTGCGTGATGGGCACCAGCATCCCGTCTGTGGCGAAGAAGTACATCGTCGACGGCTCGATCGACAAGATCTTCTTCTGGGACCCGGCGATGGCCGGCAAGGCTCAGCTCAAGATCGCGCAGCTGCTCGTCGACGGCGAGAAGATCACCGACGGCACCGACCTCGGCATCGAGGGCTACAACTCCCTGAAGAAGCTCGACGGCTTCGACAACGTGTACGTGGGTGACGCCGCCGTGATCGTCGACAAGGACAACGTCGACGACTACGACTTCTGACCCGACGTCCGCCACGACTCAGGGTGGGGTCGCCCACGCGCGACCCCACCCCGGAGGAAGAACATGAACGCAGAACAGGCGCAGCCGGCGCCCGAGGCCGAGCCCACTCCCGAGGCCAGGCCCGTTCTCGAGGTCAGAGGGGTGCGGAAGGTGTTCGGCGGTGTCGTCGCCCTCGACGACGTCGGCATCACCCTCTACCCAGGACGGGTGCACTGTCTGGCGGGCGAGAACGGGTGCGGCAAGTCCACTCTCATCAAGATCATCAGCGGGGTCGAGAAGCCGGAGGCAGGCGAGATCCTGCTCGACGGTGAACCCCTGACCCACCTCTCGCCGACCCAGGCCCTGCGCGCCGGCATCCAGGTCATCTACCAGGACTTCTCGCTCTTTCCGAACCTGACCGTGGCCGAGAACATCGTGCTCCCGGCCGCGATCGCCGCGCGACGCAAGCTCTACAGCGCGAAGAACCGTCGGCCCGAGGCGCAACGCATCGTCGAGGAGCTGGGCCTGACCCTCGACCTCGACTCCGATGTCGAACGGCTCTCCGTCGCCGACCGACAGCTCACCGCGATCTGCCGAGCTCTCGTGCAGGACGCCAGGGTCATCTTCATGGACGAGCCGACCACCGCGCTCACGCACTCCGAGGTCGAGCGGTTGTTCGCGCTCGTGCGCCGACTGCAGCAGCGCGGCGTGGCCCTGGTGTTCGTCAGCCACAAGCTCGACGAGGTGCTGCAGGTGTCGCAGGACATCACGGTGCTGCGTTCCGGGCGCCTGGTCGCGAACGGTCCGGCCGACGAGTTCGACGTGGCCTCCCTCACCCACGCCATGACCGGCCGTGCGGTGGATGACTCGCGCGTCGTCGTCGAGGTCGACGAGGAGGCTGAGCCGCTGCTGCGTGTGGAGCACCTCGACCTGCCCGGCGCCTTCACGGATGTCTCCTTCGACCTGCAGCCGGGCGAGATCCTCGGCCTCACCGGATTGCTCGGCTCGGGCCGTGGTGAGATCGCCGATGCGCTGTTCGGCCTGCTCACTCCACAGTCCGGTACCGTCACCGTCGGCGGCCGCGCCGTGCGACCAGGCAGCATCCGGGCATCCGTCGACGCGGGCATCGGGTACGTACCGGAAGACCGGCTCACCCAGGGCCTGTTCCTCGACAAGTCGATCTCCGACAACATCATCGCGGGCTCCCTGAGCGAGCACGCGGTCGGCAAGGTGCTGCTGAGTCGAAAACGCACCGCCGAGACCATCTCCCTTCTCTTCTCGCGCCTGCGCATCAAGGCGCCGAGCGTCGAGGCGCCCGTGCGATCGCTGTCCGGCGGCAATGCGCAGCGCGTCGTGTTGGCCAAGTGGCTCGCGACCAAGCCGCGGGTGCTGATCCTGAACGGACCGACGGTCGGTGTCGACGTGGGGTCGAAGGAAGAGATCCTGCAGATCCTCCGCGACGCAGCGAACGACGGGATGGGCGTGATCATGATCTCCGACGACGTGCCCGAACTCGTCTCGCTCTGCAACCGCGTGCTCGTGGTGCGCCGCGGCGAGATCGTCTCACGACTGGCCGGCGACGAGATCGCCGCGCCCCGAATCCAGGAGGTGATGGCCGCGTGAGCGCCACCGACACCCGCATCCGCCTTCCCCGCATCGGACGCATGTCGAACGAGCTCGTGCTCGCGAGCATCATCCTCGTCCTGGTGATCGTGATGTGCGCCGTGAACCCCGCCTTCTTCAGCGTGCACACGCTGTTCTCGATCCTGCGCTCCGCTCTGGTGCCGATGGTCTTCGCGCTCGCGGTGCTCTTCGTGATCATCTCCGGCGGCATCGATGTGTCGTTCGCGGCGATCGGCATCTTCGCCGCCTACACGACCGTGTCTCTCGCCCAGGGTGGGAGCCTCGATTTCGGACTGATCGGCATCCTCGCGTTCGCGATCGTGATCGGCGGCGCCCTCGGGTTCGTCAACGGCATCGTGATCGCCCGGTTCCGGCTCCCCACCCTGATCGTGACTCTCGCGACGCAGGGCATCTTCAAGGGCGTGCTGCTCGCCTACATCGGCTCCAAGTACATCGCCGAGCTGCCGGATGGCATCTCCTGGCTGTCGACCGCGAACTTCATCTCGATCGAGTCGACCCGCGCCTACCTGCCGATGCTGATCGTGCCGGTCGTGCTGCTCGTGATCGGTGCCGCGTTCCTGCTGCGCCGCACGATGTTCGGCCGAGGCATCTACGCCATGGGTGGCGACCTGGAGGGGGCACGACGGGCCGGCTTCCCGGTCGTGCGCCTGCAGGTCATGCTCTACGTGCTCGTCGGGGCGGTCGCCGCGATCGGCGGACTCATCCACGTCGTGCTCGGGCGCAGCGCCAACCCGCAAGACCTGGTCGGCACCGAGCTCGACGTGATCGCCGCGGTCGTGCTCGGCGGGGCCTCGATCTTCGGCGGACGCGGCACCGTCACCGGCACCGTGCTCGGCGTGCTGCTGGTGCAGATCATCAACAACAGTCTCATCCTGATGGGCGTGCCCACGGCCTGGCAGCGTGCCGCCGTCGGGTTCCTGCTGGTGATCGGCGTGGGGATCCAGGCCGTCATGGCCCGCCGCGCCTCTCGTCGGACGTTCGTCCTCGACACGGTGAAGGAGTGACCATGCCTCAGGCGACCCCTCCCGGGCAGCTCGCCCGGATGAACGACCAGGTCGATCGGTCGGTGCGGTCATTGCTCGGCCGTATCCACGTGAATCGTGGCGTCGGCCGGATGCTGGTGCTGTTCGCACTCGCGTTCGGACTGTTCGCGATCCTGAACCCGAGGGTCTTCCTCAATCCGATCAACCTGCAGAACATGATGGTCGCCTCGCCCGAGGTCGGCATCCTCGCCATCGCCATGGCGCTCGCCATGCTCACCGGCGGGATCGATCTGTCACTGGTGGCGATCGCGAACCTCTCGGCGATCACCGTCAGCACGATGTTCACGGCGATCGCCAGCAGCGATCCGGCGACCGCGGAGTCGATGGGCGGCCTCATCGCCCTGGTCGGTGTTCTGGTCGGCGCGCTCGCGGGAGCCGTCAACGGCTTCCTGATCGCGACGGTAGGCATCACGCCTATCCTCGCGACGCTGGCCACGATGCAGATCTTCAACGGCATCGCGATCGTCTGGACCGGGGGCACCACGCTCTACGGCGCCCCGGCGGTGCTCTCCTCGGTCGGGCAGGCGACGGTCGGCGGCATCCCTCTTCTGTTCCTCGAATTCCTCGTGGTCGCTGTTCTGATCGGGGTGCTGATCACGCGTACGCCGTTCGGGCGACGCACACAGCTGCAGGGGGCGAACCCGACGGCGGCGATGTACTCCGGTATCCGCAGCACGAGCCTGCTCTACGGCACGTACGTGACGACGGGTGTGCTCGGCGGCATCGCGGGTCTGGTGTTCCTCTCCCGCAACCCGACGGCGAGCGCCGACTACGGCACGTCGTACGTGCTGCTCGTGATCGTGATCGCGGTGCTCGGCGGCACGAACCCCACCGGCGGGTTCGCGACCATCACCGGAGTGGTCCTCGCGACGCTCGTGCTGCAGGTCGTGCAGTCCGGCTTCACGGCGATCCGGCTCTCGGCCTACGAGTACGCGATCGCGCAAGGGGTGATCCTGATCGCGGTGATGGTGTTCGATCAGGTGAGGGTCAAACGAAGGCCGCGCCGGGCACCCAGTAGTCAGACCGAGACGATCGCGCTCGCAGAGATCCCCCGGGCCTGACCCGCGCATCCGAAAGGCATCCTGATGGAACTGTTCCTCGGCATCGACGTCGGAACCTATGAGACCAAGGGCGTGCTGGTCGATGCCGCAGGTCACGTGCACGCCGAGGCGCGCGCCCGGCACGGGATCAGCACGCCCGCGTCTGGCATGGTCGAGCAGGATGCCGACGCAGTGTGGTGGCACGATGTCGTCGAGGTCGCCTCGACGCTGCGGAAGGCGATGCCGGATGCCGTGATCGCCGCGGTCGCGTGCAGTGCGATCGGTCCGTGCGTGCTGCCGGTCGATGCCGAGCTGCGTCCGCTGCGCCCGGCCATCCTCTATGGGGTCGACACCAGGGCCACTGCGGAGATCGACATCTTCGAGACGCGCCTCGGGCACGAGGAGATCTTCCGGCGGGCGGGCAATGCACTGACGAGTCAGTCCGCGGGCCCGAAGATCCTGTGGATCGAGCGCAACGAACCAGCAGTCGCCGCACGCACCCGGTGGTACCTCACGAGTCAGAGCTACCTGGTCGCGCGCCTCACCGGCGAAGTCGTGATCGACCACGCGACGGCGGGGTACTTCCACCCCGGCTATGACCTCGCTCGGCTCGACTGGGACCTCGACGGGATCGACGACCTGATCCGCCCGGAGACTCTGCCCCGGCTCGGGTGGTCGACGGATGTCGCCGGCACGGTCACGGCCGCGGCGGCCATGGCGACCGGCATCCCCGAGGGCATTCCGGTGCTGGTGGGCACGACGGATGCCGTCGCCGAGGCGGTCGGCGCCTCGGTCGTGGCCACAGACGACCTGATGCTCATGTACGGATCGAGCGGGTACTTCATCCGCGTGACCGACGAGCCGCATGCGGATCCGCGGCTGTGGGCGGCGCCGTTCGCTTTGCCCGGGCGCTACGTCCTCGCCGCCGGAACCTCGACGGCGGGCACGGCGACGCGATGGATCGCCGACATGCTCGGACTCGACCATGGCGACGGCGACACGGCGATGTTCGGGCGCCTGATGGAACTCGTGCGCTCAGCGCCGCCGGGTGCGAACGGCGTGCTGCACCTGCCGCATTTCAGCGGGGAGCGCACACCCCTGCACGACCCCGATGCCAGGGCGTCGTTCAGCGGTCTCACGCTCTCGACCGGTCGTGCCGATCTCGCCCGTGCGGTGGTCGAAGGGGTCGGGGAGTCGATCGCGCTCGCGGTCTCCGCATTGCTCGATGCCGGTGCTGCCGAGCCGCGCGTGGTCGCGATCGGCGGCGGAACGCACAACGAGGTGATGGTGCAGACGGTCAGCGACCTGACGGGTCTTCGTCAGCAGACCGCCGCGACGCTCGGGGCGGCCTACGGGGATGCGATGCTCGCGGCGATCGGCCTGGGTGCCGTGACGGAGAAGCAGGCCGCAAGCTGGGTCGCCTTCTCGGGCGAGGTCGTACCCCAGGAGAATCCCGCCCCGCCGTTGCGGGCCGCCTACGAGAGTTTCCCGAAGACGTACCGCGCCCTGCGCGCGCTGAGAGAGGTGGACTGATGAGCAGGTGGCAGGAACTGGCGGAGCATCTCGCCGAGGTGAACGAGGTCGGCGAGGGTACGAAGGTCTCGGTGTTCGCGACGACCTCCTCGGTGCTCGATGCCGTGGACGCCTTCGTGGAGGAGGTGTATCGCCGGGGCGGGATGCCCCAGGTGCTGCTCGTCGAGGAGAAGTACGACCGGTTCGCGCTCGAACACGCGAGCGAGTCGCTGCTGCGCGAGGCCGCCCCGCTCGAGCGGGCTTCGATGGAATGGGCCGACGTGCACGTCTCCTTCCGGGGGATGGAGCCGCCGGCGGATGAGATCGACGGCGCCAGGCTCAGCCTGCAGCGCGAGGGCAAGGGGCTCGTGTCGACCGCGCGGTGGCAGGGCACCCGGTGGACTCTCGTGCGTATTCCCACCCCCGAGTGGGCGGCACTCATCGGTGTGCCCCGCGAGCAGTTGGAGCAGGAGTTCTTCGCCGGCACGCTCGCCGACTGGACAGCGCACCGCGCGCACCTCGACCGGCTGTGTGCCGAGCTGAACCGCACCTCGATGGTCCGCATCCTCGATGACGACACCGATCTGCGCCTGAAGTGCGCCGGCCGCACCTGGGTGCCGTTCGCGGGGGAGGCGAATCTGCCCGACGGCGAGGTCGCGACCGCTCCCGTGGAAGACGGCGTCGAGGGGCACATCACGTTCCCCGGATCGTTCTGGTTCGGCGGCGCGACCATCACCGACCTCCGACTCGACTTCGTCGCAGGGCGGGTGGAGAAGGTGTCGGCCACCCGCGGCCTCGACCTCGTGGAGCGCATCCTCGAGGCCGACGGCGCTCGCCGCGTGGGCGAGCTCGGCATCGGCACCAACCCGCATGTGCAGACGATGACCGGCGACCTGCTGATCGACGAGAAGATCCTCGGCACGGTGCACATCGCGCTCGGCCGCTCCTACCCGCAGTGCGGGGGCAAGAACGAGTCGGCCATCCACTGGGACATCGTGAAGGACCTGCGGTCCTCTGGCAGGCTCGAGGCCGACGGGCGGGTGCTCATCGACCGCACGACCTACGATCCGATCCTCTCCGGGCAGGAGCACTGACATGCGCAAGATCATCAACGACCCTCAGACGTTCGTCGACGAGACGCTCGAAGGCATCCTCCTCGCGCACCCCGACGAGCTGCGGGCGGTCACAGCGGACCGACGTGCGCTGGCGCGGACGGATGCTCCGGCACCGGGGCGCGTCGGCATCGTCACGGGTGGCGGTTCGGGGCACCTGCCGTTCTTCCTCGGCTACGTCGGTCGCGGTCTGTGCTCGGCCGTCGCCGTGGGCAACGTCTTCTCCTCACCGAGCTCCGCGCAGATCCATGCGGCATCGGTGGCCGTGCACTCCGACGCCGGACTCCTCTACCTCTACGGAAACTACGGCGGCGATGTGCTGAACTTCGACATCGCCGCCGATCGCTGCCGCGCCGAGGGTATCGACGTGCGCACTGTGCTCGGGGTGGATGACATCCAGTCCGCGCCGCGTGACCGCGCGGAGTCGCGCCGAGGCGTAGCGGGGCTCGTCCTCGTCTACAAGGTGGCGGGGGCGATGGCCGACCGCGGGGCCTCCCTCGACGAGGTCGAGCGCGTGACCCGCAAGGCGTCAGAGTCGACCCGCACCATGGGTGTCGGCCTGTCGCCGACCGTGCTCCCGGCAGCGGGGGAGGAGACCTTCACGCTCGATGAGGGCGAGATGGAGATCGGCGTCGGCATCCACGGAGAGCGCGGCAGCCACCGCGGCCCTCTCGAGGCGGCTGATGCCATCACGGATCGGTTCCTGGCCGAGATCGGCACCGAACTCGATCTCACCGAAGGGCGGCGCGTGGCCGTGCTCGTGAACGGCCTGGGGGCGACGCCGCTCGAAGAGCTGTACGTGATCTACCGCCGGGTGCACCGCACGCTCGCGGACGCCGGGGTGACCATCGGGTACCGACTCATCGGCGAGTACGTCACGAGCCTGGAGATGGCCGGAGCCTCACTGTCGATCATGCAGCTCGACGACGAGTTGGAAGAGCTGTTGCACGACCCGGCGGGGTCACCGTTCTTCCGTCAGGGGGCGGCTCCGGTGGGGCGGGTGCTCATGGCCGAGACCGCCGTTGACGAAGACGCGGCCACGGTCGAGGTGACCCTGGCCGGATCCCGCAGCGCTCTGCGCGACCTGCTCCTGACCGTGCTGCCGCAGATGGAGCGGCACCGCGAAGAGCTCCGCACCCTGGATGCCGCGCTCGGCGACGGCGACCTCGGCGTCACGGTCGCCGCGGGCAGCGCAGCGGTGGCGGATGCCCTGCGTCAGCTGCCGGATGACCTCGACGCCCGCAGCATCCTGCGCGCGGCGGGTGACGCGTTCGCCGCAGCGAACCCCTCGACGTTCGCGGCTCTGCTCGGAAGCGGCCTGCTCGCTGCGGCGGATCAGGTGCCACCGGGCGTGCACATCGATCGGGCGGGCCTCGTCGATGTGCTCCAGACGGTGGCAGCGAAGATCGCCGTGCAGGGCGGGGCCGTGCGGGGCGACAAGACCGTGATCGACGTGCTCGTGCCCATCGCCGAAGCACTGGAGGGCGGAGCGGATGCGGCCGAAGTGTCGAAGGCGGCGCTTGCCGCGGTCACCGAGAGCGCCGGGTGGCAGTCGCGACGCGGCCGTGCCGGTTGGCAGCAGGAGCGCTCGGTCGGACATGCGGATCCCGGCTCGGTCGCCGTGGCACGGTTCCTCGAGGAGGTCGTGAGAGAGCAGCAGGGCAGAGGTCGGACCGGCGTCTAGGGCACGGTGCCGGTCAGCCCCGCCGGCGACTCGCGATCTCGTCGGCGAGCTCCTGAACACGGACGGGGTCGGCGTCTTCGGCGAGGGCGACGTAGTGGTCCATGACCGACGGACGGTAGCGCACGGGCATCGTCTGCCCTGGCGCGAGCCGGGTGAGCGCGGTGATCGTCAGGTCTTCGTCCGCGATGCCGCGGAATGAGACGCCGCCGGCGGTCTCGACGTCGAGCATCAGGACCACGCGGGGACTGCCGTCGCTGCTGACCTCCCGCCAGTCGACGAGAACGCCGAGCGCGAGCGTGCCTGTGCGCAGTTCCGCATTGCGCCTGCGTGCCTCGCCGCTCAGGAGCGGGTTCGGGGCGACACCGGGGAAGTCGGGTCCGACGCCGAGCGATTGCCGACTCAGGTCGGGACGGAGCTGCTCCATCAGGTCGTCGAGCTTCTGCTTCCTCTTCTTCGAACCGAACACCAGAGCCCTCCCTCGCGCCGGTGCCCGGATGTCGGCCTGGCGCTTCGCCTCACCGCGATTGTAGGGGCGCCGGTCCCCGTCCAGCCCCGTTCAGGTGCGAGACCGCCGGCTTTCGGATCGGTCTACGCGACCGGCAGGTGCGGCGGATGGGCGACGATGCCGCCTCGCACGGTTGCGGGGCGCCTCACGATGAGCCCCGCCTCTTCGGCGATCAGCGCGCCCGCTGCCCAGTCGAACTCGTACAGGTCGGTCTCGATGAAGGCATCGACGCTGCCTTCTGCGACCAGGCACAGTCCGAGCGCGGCAGACCCGATGCTGCGCAGATCCGTGAACGCCGACATGCGCGTCGGGAGCTCCGCGAGCTGCCGCGCCCGCTGCTCGGGGTCGTAGGAGAACCCGACGGCGAGCAGCACGGGAGTGGCGTCGGTCGCCGGTCCGCGCAGCCGTCGCCGGATGCCGCCAGACTCGCGGTACGCGCCGAGTCCTGACCCCGCGGAGTAGACGTGATCGAGCTCGGGGGCGTGCACCACACCGGCGAGCCAGGACCCGGAGCGCGCATCCTGCACTGCGACGGACGATCCGTAGTGCGGGAGTCCTCGGACGAAGTTGGAGGTGCCGTCGAGCGGGTCGATCGACCAGCGGAGCGCGGAGCCGGAGCCGGTGGTCGCGTATTCCTCGCCCGACACTTCGTCGTCGGGGCGGTGCTCGGCGATGACGGCACGGATGGCGCGTTCGGCCCGTAGATCGATCTCGGTGACCACGTCGCCGGAGGCCCCCTTGGTACGGAGTCCCAGTCCATCGGGGGAGGCGTCGCGATCCCTCGCCGCCTCGGCGAGCACGGCGGCCCCGGCTGAGGCCGCGGAGATGGCGATGTCGAGCAGGTCGGATGCAGACGGCATGGCGATATCGGTCCTCCGGTGGGCGATCCTCCAGCGTAGCGCCGGCCGGCTCACGCGGAGGGGGTCAGGCGCGGTCGTGGAGGGTGATCTGGTAGCCGTCGGGGTCGGCGAACGTGAAGGTGCGGCCGAACGGTCCGTCGATCGGGTCCGCGACGATGGTGTGTCCGTCGGCGAGGAGCGCATCGTGGATGGCCTGGACATCAGTGGCGTGGAGCCAGATCGCCGCGCCGATGCCCGGCTGGGCGACGCCGGCCAGATCGGTGCCCGGCGCGATGTCGCGGAGGGCGAAGGCGATGGGTGTCGTCTCGAAGACGACGGCGTGCGGCGGGCCGGCAGGCGAGCGGACGAGACCGAGGTACTTCTCGTAGAACGCGTGGGAGGCGGCGAGGTCGCGTGCCTGCAGGGAGATGAAGTCGGGGCCGGTGACGGGCATGTCGTGTTCCTTTTGTTGGTGTCAGTTTTCTGACATGCGCAACTGTATGTCAGAATACTGACATGAGTCAAGACCGAGTCGGGATCGACCTGGACACGTCGTTGGGCTACCTGCTGAAAGAAGCGTCCAGTGCCCTGCGCGCCGCGATGGAAGAGGTGCTGCGCCCGCTCGGGATGACCATCACCCACTACTCCTGCCTCGAACTGCTGGCGCAACGACCCGGGCTGTCGAACTCCGAGCTCGCGCGCGGCGCATTCGTCACGCGGCAGTCGATGAACGTGCTGCTGCAGGCGCTGGAGCGGGACGGGTTCGTGACCAGGCCGGCGGAGGCCCCGGTCGGCAAGGCCCTCCCCGCCCGCCTCACCGACCGCGGTCGTGAGAGTCTCGCGACGGCGACTGCTGCCGTCCGCTCGGTGGAGGTCCGGATGCTGTCCGGGATGACCGAGGACGAGCAGGCGGGAGCGCTGAAGATCCTCCGGAGCATGATCCGCTCCCTGCGCGGCGAGGCGTAGTCCTCCGTCGAGCCTCGACTCAGCGCCGAGCGACCACCAGCGGAACCCCGGTCGCGGGGTGCGGGAACACGTCGACCGCCTGGCCGTAGACCTGCTCGATCTGCTCGGCGGTCAGCACCTCGGTCGGCGTACCCGTCGCCGCGACCCTGCCGTCGGCGAGCAGCGTGACGCGGTCGGCGTGCGCGAGGGCGGCGTTGAGGTCGTGCAGCACGATGGCCACCGCGATCCCGTCATCCGCGCGTCCGCGGATCAGCCGCATGACGTCTTCGTGGTGCTTCAGGTCGAGAGCCGCGGTCGGTTCGTCGAGCAGCAGGATGCCGGTGCTCTGGGCGATCACGCGGGCGAGGGCGACCCTGGCGCGCTCGCCGCCGGAAAGGGAGGGGACGGCACGTGCCTGGAGTGCGGTGACCTCGGTCTGCGCCATCGCTGCGGACACCCGCTCGTCGTCTTCGTCGGCCGCCGGCGTGCGTGCCCAGGGTGTTCGGCCCATCCGCACCACCTGCTCGGCACTGAAGGGGAACGTGACGGTGATCTCCTGCAGCAGGACGGCACGCTGCTGGGCGAGCGTGCGCGGTTTGATCCGGTCGATCGGCTGGCCGTCGAGCTCGACCGTGCCGGCCTGTGCCGTGACGTCTCCGGCGAGCACTCCGAACAGGGTGGACTTGCCCGCCCCGTTCGGCCCGACGAGGGCGTGGATCTCTCCGGAGTGGATCGCGATGGACGCAGCGTCGAGGATCGTCCGCCCTTCGCCGACGCGCACCGTGAGCCCCGTTCCGCGGAGCCGGACGGTCATGCCCATCCTCCCGAGCGACGACGGGTGCGCACGAGCAGCCACAGGAAGAACGGGCCGCCCACCAGCGAGGTGATCATGCCGATGGGCAGATCGGCGAGAGGCACGGCCGTGCGGGCGACGAGATCGGCGACCGCGATGAGCAGCGCGCCGCCGAGCGCCGAGGCGATCACGAGCGGCAGGTGGGCAGGGCCGATCATCATGCGCATCAGGTGCGGCACGACGAGTCCGGCGAAGCCGATGATCCCGGCGAAGGCGACCGCCGCGCACACCAGCAGCGCGACCGTCACGATCACGACGATCCGCAGCAGCTCGACGTTGACGCCGAGGTGTCGCGCGGTGCGCTCGCCGAGGGCGAAGAGATCCAGGCTGGGGGCGACGATCAGCGCGACGACCACGCCGATCAGCACGAGGGGGGCGACGAGCTGGATGTTCGACCACAGCGCGCCGTTCAACGAACCGAGCTGCCAGAACACGATCTGCTCGCGGGTCGATGTGGTGCCGAGGAACGTGAAGAACGCCATGCCGGCGCCCGCGATCGCATTGATGGCGATACCGGTGAGCAGGAGGGTCACGACCTCGGTGCGCCCGCCTGAACGACTGATGAAGTACACCGAGAACACGGCGACCAGGCCACCGAGGAACGCGAAAGCGGGCGTGGTCCACATGCCGAAGGTCGCGAGTCCGAAGGTGATGCTCGCCGCCGCGCCGAGCGCCGCGCCCGAGGAGACGCCGACCACGCCGGCGTCCGCGAGCGGGTTGCCGAAGATCGCCTGCATGAGCACACCGGAGACGGCGAGGGCGGCGCCGACGAGGAGGCCGAGCACGATGCGCGGCATGCGCAGGTTGAAGATCACGCCGTAGTCGGTGGATGCCGACGGTGCCCACGCGGTGTCGATCCCCACACCATGCAGCAGCACGCCGATGAGGGAGGAGGGGGAGAGGTCGTACTGCCCACTCGTGATGGAAACGATGCAGGTGATCGTGAGCGCGACGATCAGGCCGACCGTCACCAGGGCGAAGCGCAGGCCCCGGTGTCTCGTCGGAGTCGGGGTGACGACCTCCCCGGTCACTTCGCGGGCTCGGGGGCGTACAGAGCGCGGGCGAGGGCACCGATAACGTCGGCGGTGCGCGGACCGAAGCTCAGGATCTCGCTGTCGGCCATGTCGATCACGCGACGGTTCGCGCCGGCGGGAGTCTGGGCCACGGCGGGGATCCGCTCGATCAGGCCGTCGATGCCGCCCACGGATTCGAGCCCGTCGGTCATCATCACCAACACGTCCGGCTGCGCGGCGACGAGGGCCTCGGCGGTCATCGGCTTCATGCCCTCCCAGCCGATCTCGGCCGCCACATCGACGCCGCCGACGGCGTCGATCAGCGAATCGGCGCCGGAGTCCTCCCCGAAGATGTAATAGACATTCGCGCTGCCCCGCACGTAGAGGAACAGCATCCGGGCGCGATCGGCTTCGTCGGCGGGAACGACCTCGGCGATCTCCGCGAGCGTCTCGTCGACCGAGGTGCCCAGCCGCGTGATGAGGGCATCGCCGCGGCTCGGCACACCGAGGGCGGTGGCGATCTCCGTCACGAGCTCGTCCGTGGTGTCGAGGCGACGGTCGCTGGAGATCACGACGACCGCGATGCCCGCGTCGCGCAGTTGCTGACGCACCTCCTTCGGGCCGATCGTGGTGTCGGTGAGGACGACCGTCGGGGCCAGCTCGAGGATCGCCTCGGCGTTGAGGGTGTGGCCGGTCTTGGTCACGACGGGGAGATCTTCGGTGCCGGCGAAGACCGTGGAGGCGTCGCGACCGACGACCTGATCGCCGAGGCCGAGCGCGAAGACCGTCGATGCGATCGTGCCGGAGATGTCGATCGGGAGGATGCGGTCGACGTCGGTGATCTCGACCTGGTGACCCTCGCTGTCGGTCACCGTTACGGGCAGCTTCGGCGCGCTGTCATCGTCGACCGGCTCGATCGCGTGGCTCGACAGGCAGGCGGTCGATGGGCCTTCGTGTCCGCGCACGTCGTCGATCAGGTCGAGCGAGGCCAGCGGGACAGATGCCTGCGGACAGCTGTCGTCGGGGGTGGCAGGGGGTGCGGCCGTGGCGCCCGGCTCTGCGCACGCGGTGAGCCCGACGGCGAGAGCGGCGACGAAGAGAAGGGCGGAGACGCGACGCATTAGGCAAGGCTATCCTAAAACTTGACGCGCGCCGATCCGCACCTCTACGCTCAGGAACGGCGGCTTGCTTAGCTAAGCCTAACCAAAATCCTACCTTCGCCCGACTGCATTGCGGCACCGCCGGCGCGCGTGCTCTTCTGCGTGCCCGGAGCCGTGGAGAACCGTGAACGCCACAGCCACAGCATCCCCGGGGAGCGCTCGCATACGCGTGCTGCTCGCCGCATTCGTCTCCTTCCTCCTCATCGCCGCGGGTGCCGTGATCGTGCCGCCCGCGCACGCTGCCGGTGCGACGGTCACCGCCACGGTGGCCTCCGCAGGCTCTTCGGGCGTGAGCGTGCAGGTGCAGGCGAGCGGCCTGCCCGAAGTCGAGGGGGCGTATGCGGCCCTCATCGTGAAGGGCACGGAGGCAGGGCTCACGGGTGGCGGCGGGTATGCCGCGTTCGTGATGCCGACTGTCACCGCAGGAGCGAGCACGTTCACGCTCGACGCGCCGACCGGTTCGCTGGACCGCACGAAGGCCTATGAGGTGCTCGTCTGGCAGAAGCACTCGAACCCGAGCGAGACCACGATCTACGGCCGCGGCGACGTCGCCATCTCGGCTGGGCAGTGGGACGCGGTGTTCGGCACCGTTCCCACCGACCCGGGAACCGACCCCGGCACGGACCCCGGCACCGACCCCGGCACGGACCCTGGTACGGACCCCGGCACGGATCCTGGTACCGATCCCGGCACGGACCCTGGTACCGATCCCGGGACAGACCCGGGTACCCCGGTCTCTGCAGCGATCGAGGTGTTCCTCGCCGACGGCACCACTCCGGCCGCAGGCGTGGCGCTCAAGGCGGGCGACAAGGTCGTCGTGAAGGGCTCGGGCTACGACCCGGGCGCGAACCTCGGCACCGAGGGCCGCGGTGTGCCGATCCCCAAGCACCTCCCTCAGGGCACCTACGTCGTGTTCGGCAACTTCGCCTCGGCATGGCAGCCCTCCACGGGCGCCGCATCGTCGACGCGATCCTCCGGGTCGCAGGTGTGGGCGCTGGCCGAGGGCGTGCTGAACCAGGTTCCCGCGCAGTATCAGAGCGCGATCCGCGCGCAGTGGGTCGACATCGCGGCCGACGGCACGTTCCAGGCGACGGTGACCCTGAAGGATGCGGCGGCCACGCCGGGGACTTACGGGATCTACACGTATGCGGCCGGCGGCGTGATCAACGCCGACCAGGAGCGCAGCGTCGCCCTGAACTACACAGAGACCCCCGTTGTCTCCACGGTCGTGAAGTCGGCCACGGCGAAGGACGGCCTGACCGTCACGGCCTCCGGCACCAAGCTCGGCGCGATCACCGGCGCCTACGTCGCGCTGATCGAGAAGGGCGCCGAGGCGAACGTCACCGGCAGCGGAGGGTTCCTCGCGATGCAGTACGTGCGAAACATCACGGGAGGCGCGCTCACGATCGATCTGACCGCCGCTGCAGACACGCTCGACCGCACGAAGTCCTATGAGGTCATCGTCTGGAAGCAGCACTCGAACCCCGATGCGAGCACCATCTACGCCCGTGCAGCCGTCACCCTCACCGACGCGCAGTGGGAGAGCCTGCAGCCGGCCCCGGTCTCTGCAGCGATCGAGGTGTTCCTCGCCGACGGCACCACTCCGGCCGCAGGCGTGGCGCTCAAGGCGGGCGACAAGGTCGTCGTGAAGGGCTCGGGCTACGACCCGGGCGCGAACCTCGGCACCGAGGGCCGCGGTGTGCCGATCCCCAAGCACCTCCCGCAGGGCACTTACGTCGTCTTCGGCAACTTCGCCTCGGCATGGCAGCCGTCCACGGGCGCTGCATCGTCGAGCCGTTCGGTCGGTGCGCAGGTATGGGCGTTGGCCGAGGGTGTGCTGAACCAGGTTCCCGCGCAGTATCAGAGCGCGATCCGCGCGCAGTGGGTCGACATCGCGGCCGACGGCACGTTCCAGGCGACTCTGACGTTGAAGGACGCCGCGGCTTCCCCCGGTTCGTACGGTGTCTACACGTATGCGGCCGGCGGCGTGATCAATGCCGACCAGGAGCGCAGCGTCGCCCTGAACTACGGCGTCACGCCGACAGTGACCGCAGCCGTGAAGACCGCGACGGCGAACGACGGCCTGACCATCACCGCCTCCGCCTCGAAGCTCGGTGCGATCACGGGTGCGTACGTCGCGCTGATCGAGAAGGGCACCGAGGCGAACGTCACCGGCAGCAGCGGCTTCCTGGCGATGCAGTACGTGCGGAACATCACGGGGGGCGCGCTCACGATCGACCTGACCGCCGCTGCAGACGCGCTCGACCGCACGAAGTCCTACGAGGTCATTGTCTGGAAGCAGCACTCGATGCCAGACGCGAGCACGATCTACGCGCGGAGCGCCGTCACGGTGACCGACGCGCAGTGGGACACCCTCTTCCCGGCAGGACCGACCGTGGCGACGGCCGTGAAGACGGCGACGGCGAACGACGGCCTGACCGTCACCGCGTCTGCCACGAATCTCGGCGAGATCCCCGGCGCCTACGTCGCGCTGATCGAGGCCGGCACCGAGGGCGCCGTGAACGCCGACGGCGGCTTCCTCGCCATGCAGTGGGCGCAGAAGGTCACGTTCGGCGCCTTCTCTATCGACCTCACGACCGCGGCGAAGAACCTCGACCGCACGAAGTCGTACGAGGTCATCGTGTGGAAGCAGCACTCGAACCCCGGTGCGAGCACGATCTACGCGCGCTCGACCGTGACCATCACGCCCGCGCAGTGGGACGCACTGCTCGACGTGAAGGTGCCGGAGGTGCCGGAGACGCCCGTCACCCCGACGAATCCGCCGGCGAACGTCCCGGGCGGCTCGCTCCGCTGGGCGATCTCCTCCTCGTTCACCGACTACATCACGAGCGACATCGCGAAGGGATCCATCGCGGTCTCCGACGGCGCGACCCGCTCGGGCGGTCAGTTCCAGTTCGGCCAGACGGTCGGGGGTGACTTCGACGTCAACACCGGGCTCGGCAGCGTCGTGTACCGGGGCTCGGTGCGCTTCACCGGACACCAGGGTGTGCTCGATGTGACGGTCTCGAACCCGCAGATCCGCATCACCTCACTGAGCGCGGCGACGCTGTACGTGACGAGCGGCGGTGCACAGGTGCCGTTCGCGACACTCGACCTCTCGAGCGCGGCGCGCATCGTGGCCAACGGCGCGGTCACCTACACGGCGGCTCCTGCCGCGCTGACCGCGGAGGGACGCGACCGTGTGCTGTCGGGCTACGGCACCACGCTGAATCCGGTGACCTTCACGATCGGCTCGGTCTCCGCGGCACCTGCCGGGTCGAGCGGCACGGTGGCTGCGGCGGTCGTGAAGCCCAAGACCACGCTCCCGGCTGCTCCGCCGGCGACCGAGGGGATCGAGGCCGACGAGGCCAACCTGTCCGCACTCGCATCCGGGCTGCCGGCCACGGTGTCGGCATCCGGGTTCCGCGCGAACGAGCAGGGCATCAAGGTCGTCGTGTACTCGACGCCCGTCCTGCTCGAGACGGTGACGGCCGACGCGAACGGCGTCGCGACCTGGTCGGGCGCCCTTCCCGCGAGCCTCGAGGACGGCGAGCACACGCTCACATTCCAGGGCTCGGTGAACCGTGGTCTCGCGTTCACCCTGAACAGGGCTACCACCGCGATCGGTGCGTGCACGGTCGAGGGTGCCACTCTCAAGTGGGGCTACAAGGAGTCGTTCCGCACCTACATCGAGGGCATCGCGAAGGGCGGCTGGACGCTGACCGACGTCGCATACCAGTACCCCGACTACGTGTGGGAGGGCGGCACCGGATCGTTCGATGACGAGACCCTCGCGGGCCTGGTCACCTACGGTGGCAGCATCACCTTCACCGGCCACGACGGCGCGCTCAACACGACGCTCGCGAACGCGGCCGTCGAGCTCGCCGGAGACAAGGGCTACCTGGTCTTCGATGTGACCGGCACCACGCAGGGGGGCGAGAGCATCGACCAGAAGGGCGTGCGCCTCGCGGAGTTCGCCCTCGGTGACGCGGCGGTCGTCGACGGCGTGCTGACGCTCGACGCGATCCCGACCACGCTGACCGAGGCCGGAGCCTCCGCGTTCGGCACCTACGCCGCCGGTGAGGAGCTCGACCCGGTCACCGCCGTCATCCCGGTCGGCGCGGCCTGCGGCGTCGCGGAGGAGAAGCCCACCTCCGACTCCGAGGCCAGCGCCGCGGTGACCACCGCGACCGCGCCTGCCGCATCCGATGGCGCTCCGGTGTGGCCGTGGATCGTGGGCGGCCTGATCGTCGTCGCCCTCGCGGCGACCGGCGGCGTGCTGATCGTCCGTCGCAACCGCACGGAAGAGGCCGCCCAGACGACGACCGAGGTCTAGTCGAGGCGCGACACGGAACGGCCCTTCCCGCGGCGGACGCGGGGAGGGCCGTTCTTCCGTCCCGATCTCGGGTACGCGGCATCCGTCGGCGGTGGGACAATGGATGCATGGCCCCCACCGATTCCCACCAGACCGTCGAAGCGACCGTGCGCCGTGTGCCGCGGTACGGCGTGCTCATGGGCATCGGCGTCGTGGTCGGCGTGATCGCGGCCGGCATCCTCACCTGGACCGGCAGCTTCGACGAGTCGCAGGCACTCGACGTCGTCTACCCGCCCGGTCAGGTGTTCGGCTTCCTTCTGCTGTGGACGGTGCCGATCGGCATCGCGCTCGGCGGCATCGTCGGTCTGATCATGGAGCGCCTGGCTCGTCGTCACGACAGGGTCGTGCGGGTCGACCGCGAGACCGTCGTCGACGAGGACTGACCTCTAGGCGAGCTCGGCGATCACCGGACGGATCGCCGCGTCGAACGCCACGACGTCGCGGCGCAGGCCGTCGGTCACCGCGACGGTGAGCGCGCCGATCCACCAGATGCCGCGCTGCGAGAACGGCAGCACCTGCACGTTCAGCTCGAAGGAGTGCGCGCGCCGGCCGACTTCGCGCTCGAACTCCGCGATCGCACTCGCATACGCACGGTAGGCATCGCCGCCGGTGTGGCTCTTCATCGAGTTCACGTACCGGTCGTGCGCGGCTCGCGCGTAGAGCAGGGCCGACGTCGCCTGCGGGGCGATGGCCGCCGTGAGTTCCTCCGCACCGTGGGCGGGAAGGGCGACCAGGGTGTCGAACCCGTCGATGAGTTCGAGCGGTACGTCGGACGGATGCGCACGAGGCTCGACCGTCATGTCCCAGTAGTCCCGCCACTGGGCCTCGATCGCGGGGGACGCGTCGACCGCGTCCGGTGCACGCACGGCGAGCTCGCGCAGGCTCGGCAGATCCTCCGGGACCCTGATCCCGAGGCGCTGCCGCAGTGCGAGGGCGACGAGCACCGGAACGCTCGCGTCTTCGCGGATGAGCCACTGCGGCTTGTCTGCCATGGCCCCATCGTAGGCGGGTCGGGCGTCCGGATCCGAGGTCCGACGTCGCGGAGAGTCGGACCGGCTGCGGGCGGTAGGCTGGAGGCGTGGCTGCCTCCCCCACCAATCCCTATTCCGAAGCCGGCGTCGACACCGCTGCAGGTGATCTCGCCGTCGAGCTGATGAAGTCTTCCGTGCGCGCGACGCACGGTCCCGAAGTGCTCGGCGGTGTCGGCGGATTCGCCGGACTGTTCGATGCCAGCGCGCTGCGCGACTTCCGTCGCCCGCTGCTCGCGACCAGCACCGACGGCGTCGGCACGAAGGTCGCGATCGCGCAGGCGATCGACAAGCACGACACGATCGGCCAGGACCTGGTCGGCATGGTCGTCGACGATATCGTCGTGGTGGGCGCGAAGCCCCTCTTCATGACGGACTACATCGCGTGCGGAAAGGTGGTCCCCGAGCGGATCGCCGACATCGTGCGCGGCATCGCCCAGGCGTGCTCGGCCACCGGCACCGCACTCGTCGGCGGCGAGACGGCGGAGCACCCGGGCCTGCTCGGACCGCGCGACTACGACGTGGCGGGAGCGGCGACCGGCGTGGTCGAGGCGGATGCGATCCTCGGTGCGGAACTCGTCCAGGACGGTGACGCGGTGATCGCCGTCGCCTCCAGCGGGCTGCACTCCAACGGCTACTCCCTCGTGCGCCACATCGTGACCCGTGCGGGCATCGGCTACGGCGACAACGCGGCCGACTTCGGCACCACCTGGGGCGAGGCGCTTCTCGAGCCGACCCGCCTCTACACGCTGCCGCTGCTTCGTCTGATCGATCAGCTCGGCGGCTCCACGGGAACCGGCGGCGTGCACGCACTCAGCCACGTCACCGGCGGAGGCATCGCGGCGAACCTCGCCCGCGTGCTCCCGCAGGGCAGCTGGGTCGAGGTCGACCGCAGCAGCTGGTCGCCGAGCCCCGTCTTCCGTGTGCTCAGCGACATCGCCGGTTCCACGCTGGAATCGGCGGAGGGCACCTGGAACCTCGGCATCGGCTTCCTCGCCGTGGTCGCCGCAGAGAAGAAGGACGCCGCGATCGCGGCGTTGAACGCCGAGGGCATGCCCTCGTGGCAGGTCGGGACCGTCGGCTTCGGCCCGCGTCCGGCCGGCGAATTCGAACAGGGCGCCAAGGGCGTCGACGGTGGAGCAGTGCGCCTGGTCGGCGCCTACGCGGACGGAGCGAAGTAAGAGCCCATGTGCGGCATCGTCGGAATGGTGGGCTCAGCCCCGGTCAATCAGGACATCTACGACGCACTCCTGCTGCTGCAGCACCGCGGCCAGGACGCGACGGGTATCGCCACCGCCGAGGCGAACGGCGTGATGCACAACGCCAAGGCGCAGGGCATGGTCCGCGAGGCTTTCCGTACTCGCGACATGCGAGCCCTGCTCGGCAACGTGGGCCTCGGCCACGTGCGCTACGCCACCAAGGGCACGGCTTCGAACGAAGAGGAGATGCAGCCGTTCTACGTGAACGCGCCGTACGGCATCATCCTCATCCACAACGGAAACCTCACCAACACGCGTGAGCTCACGGCCGACATGGCCAAGCGAGACCGCCGCCACCTCAACTCCTCGAGTGACACCGAGCTGCTGCTCAACGTGCTCGCCGGTGAGCTGCAGAACACGACCTCGGCCGTCGACCTCGACCCCGAGCGTGTGTTCGAGGCCGTCGCCCGCACGCACGAGCGCATCGAGGGTGCGTACGCGGTGATCGCCGTGATCGCCGGCTACGGGTTGCTCGCATTCCGCGACCCGTTCGGCATCCGTCCGCTGATCCTGGGCCGTCGTCCCTCGACCGTCCCCGGTGCCGAGGGCAAGGACGAGTGGGTCGTCGCGAGCGAGTCGCTCGTGCTCGAGAACGGCGACTACGACGTCGTGCGCGAGGTCGAGCCCGGCGAGGCGATCTTCATCACCAACGACGGCGAGTTGTTCTCGAAGCAGTGCGCCACGGCCGCCACGCTCGCGCCGTGCGCGTTCGAGTACGTCTACCTCGCCCGTCCCGACTCCGTCATGAACGGCATCTCGGTGTACGAGTCGCGCCTGCGCATGGGCGACCGTCTCGCCGACACGATCGCCAAGCATGTGCCGATGGACAAGATCGACGTGGTCATGCCGATCCCCGACTCGTCGCGCCCCGCCGCGATGGAGGTCGCCCGCAAGCTCGGCATCGAGTATCGCGAGGGCTTCTACAAGAACCGCTACGTCGGCCGCACCTTCATCATGCCGGGGCAGGCGGTGCGCAAGAAGAGCGTGCGTCAGAAGCTCAACGCCATGTCGACCGAGTTCCAGGGCAAGAACGTGCTCCTGATCGACGACTCGATCGTGCGGGGCACGACCTCCAAGGAGATCATCCAGATGGCGCGGGATGCCGGCGCCGCCTCGGTGACCTTCGCCTCGGCGGCCCCGCCCGTGCGGCACCCACACGTGTACGGCATCAACATGCCGTCGCGTCATGAGCTCATCGCCCACGGACGCACGATCCCCGAGATCGCCGAGGAACTCGGTTGCGATCACCTCGTCTACCAGGAGGTCGAAGACCTCAAGGCCGCGATCATCGAGGGCTCGGCGCTCACCGATCTCGACATGAGCTGCTTCGACGGCCGGTACGTGACCGGCACCGTCTCGGATGAATACCTGGCCTGGGTGGAGGGGTCACAGACCTCATGACGATGCCGAGCGCACGACCGCTGTGGCAGGGTCGGGCTCTCGCACTCGTGGGGATCGTCCTGGTGGCGTTCTCGCTGCGTTCGGCGGTCGCCTCTCTGTCGCCGGTGATCGATCACGTCGCCGAGGACTTCCCGGTCTCGCCCGTCGTCGTCGGGCTGATCGGCGCCGCACCGCCCGTCTGCTTCGCGATCTTCGGTCTGCTCACGCCGCTGTTCGAGCGGCGGTTCGGTCTGGAGCGGATGGCGGTCGCTGCGATCACGCTCATGGCACTGGGCCTGCTGCTGCGTGGTCTCGCCGTCGATTCGACGACCCTGCTCGCGGCGACCGCAGTCGTGTTCGCGGGCGTCGGCTCGGGCAACGTGTTGCTCCCGCCGCTGGTCAAGAAGTACTTCCCCGATCGGCTCGGGGTCATGATGACCATCTACTCGACCACGATGGCGGTGTCGACGTTCCTGCCCCCGCTGGTCGCCGTGCCGGTGGCCGACTCGCTCGGCTGGCGGGTGTCGCTGGGCATGTGGGGAATCGTCGCGGGGATCGCGCTGGTGCCGTGGGTCGCGCTGCTGCTGAAGAACGGTTCGCGTGCGGCCGAGCCGGTGAAGACCGAGCTGCTGGTCCCCGACCCGACCGACGGCGTCGACGACGTGCGGGATGCGGTGGCCGCCTCGACCGGTCCGATCACGACCACCCCGGCGAACCGTCGATACTTCGCCCGGCTGTGGCGCCTTCCGCTCGCCTGGGCGCTCGCGATCGTCTTCGGGGCGTCGTCGACCATGGCGTACGTCTCGTTCGCGTGGATGCCGACCATGCTCGTCGACATCGGCGGCGTCACTCCGGCGACTGCGGGCTTCCTGCTCTCCCTTTTCGCGCTGATCGGTCTGCCGTGCTCGCTGCTCGTGCCGATCCTCGTCGTGCGCTTCCAGGCGACGCGCCCGCTCTTCTTCGTCGCGGTCGGCGGAGGGCTGGTGGGGCTCGCCGGCTTCCTGTTCGCGCCGACCGTGGCCCTGCCGCTGTGGGTGAGCATCTTCGGTCTCACCGCCATCATGTTCCCGCTGAGCCTGGTGCTGCTCAGCATCCGCGCCCGCACACCGGAGAGCGCGGTGGCACTGAGCGGGTTCGTGCAGAGCATCGGCTACGCCATCGCGGCGACCTTCCCGCTGCTGATCGGGCTGCTGCACGAGACGACCGCGGGCTGGCAGATCCCGCTCCTGGTCATCGCGGGTGTGCTGATCGTCGCGATCCCCGCCGGCATCGTCGCGGGGCGTCGCCGCACGGTCGAAGACGAGTGGGAGCACCGGCACGGCCGCTGGTGAGTCTGTGGCCGTGCCGCTGCGACGTCACTCGGCCATGCGCTCCCCGGCGGGGGAGAGCACCCACCAGATGCCGCCGACGCCCTGGCCATTGACGTCTCCTGCGGAGGCATCACCGGCGAAGTAGTACAGCGGCCAGCCGTTGAGGGTCACCTGAGTGGAGCCGTCGGCCGTGGTGATGGTGCCGACTTCGCCGGTCACGCCTTCGACGGCCGGCGCGTCGCTCTCGACGGTCAGCGGCGGCCAGTTCGTCAGGCACTCGCCGGTGCACTCGCTCTTGCCCGAGCCCTGCGTGTCGTTGTCGAACATGTAGAGCGTCTTCCCGTCGGCGTCGACGACGATCTCGCCGAGATCCGAGTCCGCGGTCATCAGAGTGCCTGAGCCGGACGACGATCCCGAAGTGGGGGCGCTCGACTCGGAGGACTGGCCGTAGGCGCCGCCCGTGTCCTGCGCCCCACCGCCGGAGCTTCCGCCGGTCGACGTGCAGCCGGCGACGACGAACGTCATGAGCAGTGCGGCGACGGCCGCGGTCTTCGAGACTCTCGAGAACATGGTGAACCTCCTGTGCAGGACCGCGGGTGCGGTCATGGAAGACACGAGAGGAGGAGGTTAAAGGTTCACGATCCGTCGAGCGAAGACCGCATCAGCACTGTTCCGGAGTCGACGGCACGGATCTCGACGGCGGAGATGTCGGATGCCGGGAGCTCGGTGCCGGCGCTCAGGCGCGCGGTCGTGCCCGGGTGCGCCCGCCAGGTCGACAACACGCTCTCGGTGCCGTCGTCACTCACCACCACCAGCGCGTACGCCCATCCGTCGGCTGGAGCGTCGCCTTCGCTGCCGTAGTCGCAGATCATGTCGAGCCGGGTGCCCCAGGCGACATCGGTGAGACTGACGGAGGCGGTCAGCGGCGCGTCTCGGAGCTGCTCGAGTGCGATCGTGGTCGACGGTGGACGCAGTTGGGTAGAGATCACGGGCACCGCCACGGTGGCCACCACGATCGCGGCGGCCGCGGCGATGCCGACGATCCACGCACGGCGACGGCGTCGGGCGCGCTCGGCGGCCAGGGACAGCACGCGCGCGCGGTGCTCCGGTGCCGGGGCCTCGGCGTCGGGCACCCGCAGCAGCGACTCCGCCCGCTCGGGGGCGACCCGGGAGAGCAGGCCGGGGATCGGTGTGATCTCGGCGATGGCCGCGCGGCACTCGGCGCATTGCGAGACGTGCGCCTCGTATTCGGCGCGATCGGCGGCACTGAGACCTCCGAGCACGTAGGCGGCATCCCAGTCGGCATAGCGCGCGTGTTCGGCGTTCATCGCGTCACTCCCTTCTCCTGCAGCCCGAGGCGCAGCGCGCGCAGGCCGTAGTGCAGCCTCGACTTCACGGTTCCCTCCGGGATCGTCAGCTCGTCGGAGATCTCCGACACGGTGAGCCCTCGGTAGTACGCGCGGATCACGACCTCGCGATGTGCCTCGGAGAGGGCCGAGAGCGCCTCTTCGATGAGGATCGCATCGAAGATGGCGTCTGTCGCGTCTCGCATGGCGGAGTCCGGGGGTTCATCCGTCGTGATCTCCCGGCGGTGGTGGGCGCTGCGCACCTCGTCCACCACCAGGTGTCGGGCGACCGTGTACATCCAGGATCGTGTCGATTCCGGATCGTCGGCGAGGATCCGCGGGGTGCGCCAGGCGCGCAGCAGTGTCTCCTGGACCACGTCGTCGGCACCCGCTCGATCCCCGGTGAGGTGCACGACGTAGCGCCAGATCGGTGCCGCATGAGCGTCGTAGAGCGCGCCGAGACGTGCCGCATCATCCTTCGGCATCCGCCACCTCCTTCGGTCCCCTCCGGTGGGTCCTCTCAAGAGACACGAGACAGCCGGGCGAGAAGTTCATCTGAACCTCGCACGACGTCATCCCGTGTCCTGAGTATGGACCTCTTCGAGATCGCCGGCCTTCCTCTGCATCCGCTCATCGTGCACGCGGTGGTCATCCTCGTGCCGCTCACAGCGCTGGCGCTGATCCTCGGCGCCTTCCTCCCCGCCGCGCGTAAGAGGCTCGGCATCGTTACGCCGATCGCCGCGCTGGTGGTTCTGGCGCTCGTGCCGATCACTATGCTCGCGGGTGAAGCGCTGGCGCAGCAGGTCGGGCCGGTGCCGGCCGTCGTCCGTCATGCCGACCTCGGTGGTCTGCTGTGGCCGTGGACGCTTGCGATGTTCGTCGTCGCCGCGGTGCAGTGGTGCTGGTTCCGCTTCGGCGACGGACCTGGCAGGACGGCGCGCATGATTCTGGCCGTACTGGCCGCGGTGAGCGGTGCGGGGAGCACGGTGATGGTCGTGCTCATCGGCGAGGCCGGTGCGCGTGCCGTGTGGGGCGGGTGAGGGCTATCGGGCGGAGGCTTCGGAGCGCGGCGGCGCGGTGGACGAGCGCACGATGAGCTGAGGATCGGTGGAGGGCATCTCGCCGACTGCATCGTGCCCCTCGATCTGGGCGATCACCCGGAGCGTAGCCGCGCGGCCCATCGCTTCGAAGGGCTGGCGGACCGTGGTGAGTGCGGGGGAGGCGTAAGCGGCGAGGGCGATGTCGTCGACGCTCACCACCGAGACGTCGTCGGGAACGCTGCGACCGGCCTCGTGCAGGGCGCGGATCAGGCCGAACGCCATCTCGTCGCTGCTGACGAACACGGCGGTGGCCTCGGGGATGGCCGCGATCGTGCGACCGGCGCGGTAGCCCGACTCGGGCGTCCAGTCGGCGGGGATCAGCGGCGGGGGCACGATCCCGCGGTCGCGGAGCGTCTGCTCCCACGCCTCGCTGCGCTGCTGCGTCTCGGTCCAGTAGTCATCTCCCGAGACGTGCCAGACGGTCTTGTGCCCGAGGTCGAGCAGGTGCTCGACGGCGAGACGGGCGATCGCTCGCTGGTCGACGGCGAGCGGGGCGTCTTCGTCGAGCGAGGTGCGCTCGCTGCGGGTCGCGGGGGTGCGTTCGGTGCGCGCCCGCATGGCCGGGCTCTCGAGCTCGACGGGCACCCCGAGGATGATGCCCTCCGCGCCCTGGCGCTCCAGCCGGTCGAAGGCCTCCAGGAAAGCCTCGGCCGACGCGTGGTCGGCGACCGCCGCCGTCGACACGGTGTAGCCGTTCGCTGCAGCGGCCTGCTGGATGCCGACGCCGAGCGCGGCCGACGAGTATCGATCGGTCGAGACGACGATCACGCCCAGCACGCGGGTGCGGCCGGAGGCGAGCGAGGCGGCGGCCGCGTGCACGCGGTAGCCGAGCTCTTCGACCGCCGCGAGCACTCGTCTGGCGGTATCAGGACGCACATTGTCCTGCCCGGACATGACACGGGAGACGGTCTGCGTGGAGACTCCGGCGAGCTGGGCGACATCGACCTGGCTGGGGGCGCGGTCGTCTCTCGGGCGACGAGGTGACATGTGCTCAATGGTAGCGATCAATCGGCGTGAATCCAGGAGGCAGCGAGTCGTGTGATGCGATAATGTGAACGCAAACACTCGTGCTTGGAGCGCTATGTCTGACCTTCTCGCCTCGGCTATCGACGGCTCTTCCCTCGCTGTCGAGGCCCCGGCCGCCGCGTCGCCGCTCGGCGCGCCCACCTTGACCTGGCGCGACGGGGAGATTCTCCGCGACGGCGTCGCCCACCGCATCCTGGCGGGCTCGATCCACTACTTCCGGGTGCATCCCGACCAGTGGGAAGACCGTCTCCGCCGGCTCGCCGCTATGGGCGCGAACACGGTCGACACGTATGTCGCGTGGAACTTCCACGAGCGCGTCGAGGGCGAGGTGCGCTTCGACGGCTGGCGCGATCTCGAGCGCTTCATCCGCCTCGCCGGCGAGGTCGGACTCGACGTCTTCCTTCGCCCAAGTCCCTATATCTGCGCGGAGTGGTCCAACGGCGGCATCCCCTTCTGGCTGTCGGGGCGGGTCGCGGCACTGCGCACCAGCGACGCCGGCTTCCTCGCGGCGGTCGACGCCTGGTACGACGAGCTGATCCCCCGACTCGTCCCGCTGCAGGCGGCGAACGGCGGACCGATCGTCGCGATCCAGATCGAGAACGAGTACGGCTCGTTCGGCAGCGATTCCGCCTACCTCGTGCACCTGCGTGAGGGGCTCCGTCGCCGAGGGATGGTCGAGATGCTCACGACCGCCGACGGCATCACGGGCGACATGATCGAGCACGGCAGTGTTCCGGGTGCGATGGCGACCTTCACCTTCGGCACCGGCGTCGCGCGGGCGGTCGAGCTGCGTCGCGAGGGCGATGCGCTCATGTGCAGCGAGCTGTGGGGCGGCTGGTTCGACCACTGGGGCGAACGGCACCACGTGCGCTCCCCCGCGAGCACCGGCGGCACGATCGCGGAGTTGCTGGCTGCGGGCGGATCCGTGAGCCTCTACATGGCGCACGGCGGCACGAACTTCGGCCTCTGGAACGGTGCGAACCACGACCAGGTGCTGCAACCGACCGTCACCAGTTACGACTCGGATGCGCCGATCGGCGAAGACGGCACTCTGAACGAGAAGTTCCATGCGCTCCGGTCGATGTTCGCGCCGTTCCACGGGGGCGGGCTCCCCCCGATCCCTGCCGATCCTCGGCGGCAGCGCGCGGCGACCGCGTCGCTCGAGCCGCAGGCCTCGTTGGGAGAACTGATCGCGACGCTCCCCGTGACCGGCGACGTCTCGCCGCGACCACGCACGTTCGAAGAGCTCGGCGCCGAGGACGGCCTGGTCGCCTACGAGGCGGACGTGTCGTTCCCCGCCGATGCGGCTCTCACGATCGACGGACTGCACGATCGTGCCGTGGTGTTCCTCGACGGAGTGCGGCTCGGCGTGCTCGAGCGCGATGGCGTGACGTCTCTCGCACTGCCCGTCGACGGCGGTGCCGGCCGGCTCACGATCGTCGTCGAGAGCCTCGGGCGCATCAACTACGGTCCGTACACGGGCGAGGGCAAGGGCATCATGCGCGGGGTGATGATCGGTCGCCGGCTGGTCAACGGGTGGACGCATCGCCTGATCCCGCAGGATGCTCCTGCGGTGACGTCGGTCTCGGCAACTGACGGCTCCGACGGTGTCGCCGTCGCCGCGTTCGATGTCGCGGAGCCGCTCGACGCGTGGCTCGCCTTTCCTGGGGGATCGAAGGGGATGGTGTGGCTGAACGGATTCCTCCTGGGGCGGTACTGGAAGGTCGGACCGCAGGAGACGCTCTACGCGCCGGCCCCGCTCTGGAAGGCCGGACGCAACGAGATCGTGGTGCTCGACACCGATGGGCTCGGGGCGACCGTCGAGATTCGCGAGGAGCCCTCGTTCGGAGAGTCCGAGGAGTTCATCGGCTCCTGATCCGAAACGCTCGAAGAGCCGTCCTGCGCCCTGTGCGCGGGTCGGCTCTTCTCGTCTGCGGTGGAAGACCTTTGGCCAATGTTTGCGCTCGCTTTCATCTAGACCTTGAAATACCAACCGTGGTCTGATTATTGTGATAGCGCAAACATCGAGATGTGTCATCGATGATCATCTGCGACGCATCGGGGCGTCTGTCTCCCGGGCGTCGCTCGACCGAGAGGCAAGACGTGTCGAAACCTTCCCGACCGCCCCGCGCGGCCGTCGCCCTCAGCTCCCTGCTGGCGACGGCGCTCGCGTGCGGCGGGGTGCTCACCCAGGCACCCGCCGCCCAGGCCGCTGATCTGATCCCGGTCCCCCGGGCCGACTACCGCCTGCACGCGGTGTCGAGCGAATCGGACCCCTATCCGGCCCCGCCGTCCCTCGACGGCACGGCCCTCGGTGCGTTCGACGGCGACTTCGCGACGCAGTGGACGTCGCGGTACACCGCGAACGCTCCGTTCCCGCACTGGATCGTCGTCGATCTACAGCGGTCCCTCTCGGTGAAGGCTCTCGACTACTCGATCAAGAAGGGGCAAGGAGTCGCCGCCAAGACGGTCGAGGTCTACGTGACCGACGACCCCGATGTCGCTCGTGATTCGCCCGCTGACGGCGGGTGGGGTGCCGCGTCGGGAACGGCGACGCTGCACGCGCCGGTCGCGAACGACGAGAAGCAGCGCATCACCCTCGATACCGCGAAGGACGGTCGCTACGTGGCCCTGCTCGTGATCGACGCGCAGGGAACCACCGGCGGCGGGGCCGGTGAGATCGAGATCCTGTCGGACGAGGAACTGCCTCCCATCGTGACCGAGCCGGAGGTTCCCGATACCGATCAGAAGGTCGAGATCGCCGATGGCGGCACGACCGCCGTCGTCTCGACCGAGTTCCCGCGCGTCGCCGAGTATCGGGTGGGTGGCGACAGCATCGCCGGCCAGCGCACCTCGGCGAAGACGTGGTCCGTGAACGGCACGACGTACGCGTCGGAGACCACTTCGACGTCTTCGGCCACGGGCATCGACTACGTGTCGAAGCTCACCGGAGTCGACGTCACGGTGCGCAGCAGCATCCGCGTCGCGAACGACGGCACCGTCGGGTTCGAGGTCACAGCCGTCGACGGCACCGCGACCGTGACCACGCTCGGTATTCCGGACAACGCCTTCCTCTCCGTGAGCGCTGCGGATGCCGGGGCGGCACTCGACCGCACGGTGATCAGCCCCGACAGCACCAAGAACGCTGACGAGCACATCGCCGTGAACGCGTCGGCGGCGACCGGCCAGAAGGGGGCTGCCTTCGCCTTCCTCGGCAACGGGACGCTCGTCGGCAGCGTGATCACCAACGCGACGACCCAGGCCTCCGGGGGCACCGCTTCCTGGAACACCCGCCTGACCACGCGGGTGACCGAGACGGCAGGGCGCACGGCCGAGGTCGGATCCAGCGCCTGGCTGATCCACCCCACCACAGCCGTGGACGACCGGGTGACCACCTATGCCCTGCCGAAGGTCACGGTGCTCCTCGCTGCCGACCGCAACGGCGACGCGACGGTCGACTGGCAGGACGCCGCCATCCGCTACCGCGAGGTGGACACTCCGCGTCTCGGCGCCGACCGGGTCGCCGAGCGCGTCGTCAGTCGCATCCCCTTCAACTTCGCCTCCAGCGCGACGAACTACTTCGACCTCACCCTCGACAACACCAAGCGCATCGCGAACCAGACCGACGGTCTCGGCCAGTGGGTGCTCAACAAGGGCTACGGCAGTGAGGGACACGACTCGGCCAACACCGACTACGGCGGGAACTACAACGAGCGCGCCGGCGGTCTCTCCGACCTGAACACCCTCGTCGACGAGGGTGCGAAGCTCAACGCCGACATGAGCGTGCACGTCAACGCCACGGAGATGTACCCGCAGGCGAACGCGTTCGACGCGGCGATCATCGACGGCGCCGCGCCGTACAAGCCGGGCTGGAACTGGCTCGACCAGTCGTACTACATCAACCAGCAGGCCGACCTCGGCAGCGGTCGGGTTCTCGACCGCTTCCAGCAGCTGCGCGATGAGGTTCCCGGCCTCAGCGGCGTCTACATCGACGTCTACTACTCCAACGGCTGGGTCGCCGAAGAGCTCGCCGACGAGCTGAACGGCATGGACCTCGAAGTCGCGACCGAGTGGGGTGACAAGTTCGTCGACAGCACGGTCTGGTCGCACTGGCCGAACGACCTGGCCTACGGTGGCAAGGACAACAAGGGCATCAACTCCACCATGGTGCGCTTCATCCAGAACGGACAGGCCGATGTCTGGAACGACGACGCCCTGCTCGGCCAGCAGCGACTCATCGATGCCGAGGGCTGGGTCGGCAACCGCAACTGGGACGGCTTCGTCGACAACATCTGGAAGCAGAGCCTGCCGACCAAGTTCCTGCAGCACTTCGGCCTGCTCACGTATGAGGCCGGTGCAACGGCGACGCTGACGGATGACGTCGCCGTGCGCATGGACGGAAGCACGAGGGTCATCACGATGGACGGGGCGACCGTGCTGCGAGGCGACTCGTACCTGTTGCCGTGGCAGTCGCTGGAGTCGAATCAGGATGCCGGTTCGCCCGTCGACGCCGACAAGATGTACTTCTACTCCGCATCCGGCGGCGAGAAGACCTTCGGTCTCACCGACGCCTTCCGGGGCAACACCGCCTTCGACGTCTTCGAGCTCGGCGACCAGGGGCGCGTCAAGGTCGGCACGGCCACCGCGACCGGCGGTGAGCTCACGCTCAGTGCAGACAAGGGCACGGCCTATGTCGTGGTGCCGCAGGGTGGTGCCCAGCGTGCAGCCGTCGAGTACCACGATGCCGGCCTCGACGACCCGGGGTTCAACTCCGGTTCGCTCGATGTCTGGAACCCCCGGGGCGACGTGACGATCGAGCGCACCGACCTCGGCAGCGCGAAGAACGAGTCGCGTGGCGACAACATCGCCGTGCTCGGTGCAGCCGCATCGTCGATCTCCCAGCGGGTGACCGGACTCACTCCCGGCCAGAGGTACGCGTTCTCTGCACAGGTGCAGATCGATCCGACCGCGACCCGCGACGTGAGCGTCTCGGTCGACACCGGCTCAGGTGCGGTGACCCGCACGTGGAACCTCTCGCCGACGTACAACTACATGCGCGCCGACTCCAAGGCGGGTCAGTACTACCAGCGCGGTTCGACCTCGTTCCTGGCCCCGGCCTCCGGCGAGGTCACCGTGTCGATCGGTGCTGTCGCGGGTGAGGCGAAGGTGCGCATCGACAACGCCCGAGTCTCGTCGGACACGACGACGCCGTACGCGGCCGGCACGGTGTACTCGAACGACTTCGAGGGCAACGAGGCGGGCTGGGGGCCCTTCGTGAAGGGCGACGCCAACGGCATCGACGATCCGCGTACGAGCATCTCCCGCCGTCATGATCCGTACGCGAGCAGCGACTGGCGCAACACCGCCAAGCCGTTCGATGCAGGACCCCTCGCCGGTCTCGCCGTCGACACGACACTCGCCGGCGAGCACTCGCTGATGTCGCACTCCGAGAACAGCGGAGTCGTCTACCGCACCGACCCGACGCTCGTGCCGTTGCAGGCGGGGCACTCCTACCGCATCGGCTTCGACTACCAGGTCGGCGCGAGCGGGGCCTACCGCTGGCTCACCGGGACGGATTCCGTGGCGGGTGGGACGGTCACCTCGACCACGCTCAGCCGCACCGGGATCACGCAGGCGCTGGAGACGGCGGAGTTCTCGCAGGACGTGATCGTCGGATGCGGCGACTACACCTGGGTGGGACTCGAGCGCGTCGGCGGACCGGACGTGGATTTCGTGTTGGACGACTTCACCGTCACCGACCTCGGCCCCACGACCGGCGGCACGCCCTGCGCGACCGTCTCGGGTGAAGCGGGAGTCTTGAGTCCGGGTGCGCAGACCGCGTTCACGACAACCTTCACCAACAGCGAGTCCGTCGCCGTCGAGAACGTCGGCGTGCAGCTCGAGGTGCCGGAGGGGTACGTGGTCGAGGTCGCCGACGGCTCGTCGAACCTGTTCGAGAAGGTCGGGACCGGCGAGAGTGCGAAGACCACCTGGCTGGTCACCGCACCGGTGGGGGCTGCGGGCACAACCGTCGGCATCGGGATCGCGGCGACGTACCTCGCGGACTGCGATGTGCGTACCGTGACCACGTCGCAGGAGGTGCCGGTCTCCTCCCGAGCCCGCATCCCCAACTCGCAGATCACGGTGTCGGCGAGCTCCGAGGAGACGTCGGGCGAAGACGGTGCCGCCGCCAACATGCTCGACGGCAACCCGGGAACGTTCTGGCACAGCAGGTGGAGCTCGGCAGCCACGTCGTATCCGCACGTGCTGACGTTCGATCTGGGCGCTGCCGAGCAGGTCGACGGCATCTCGTACCTGCGCCGTGGCGCCAACCAGAACGGGCCGATCAAGGGCTACGAGGTCGCGGTCTCGACGGACGGGCAGACGTACACGCCGGTCACGTCAGGGGAGTGGAAGAACGTCGCCGAATGGCAGGACGTCGACTTCGCCGAGACCACGGCCCGCTACATCCGAGTGACGGCGACGTCGTCGATCTCGGGAACGCAGTTCGCGGCCGTCGCCGAGATGGCGGTCTACGGAACCTCGGCCCCGCAGGCGGGTCATGCGCCCGCGACGCGTCCGTCCGACGATCTGAGCGCGTGCAACCCGGTGATCGACCCGAAGCTCGGGCTCGACGCCGACTCGGTCCGGGCCGGAGAGACGGTGGGCATGGCGCTCACGGGCTTCGCGCCGGGTTCGACGGTGTCGCTCTGGCTGGACGGCACCGCGCTGACCGATGCGACGGTCGATGCGAAGGGAGCGTTGATCACACGACTGCTGATCCCCGCGAACGCCTCGGTGGGTAAGCACCGGGTGATAGTGAAGGACGCGGCCGGCACGGAGCTCGCGAGCGCTCCGTTGAAGGTCAAGAAGGCGAAGCCGGGGAAGAAGGCGACGGTCACGGCATCCATCGGATCGGTCGCCGCCGGGTCGAGCGTGACCGTGCAACTGAGCGGATTCGAGCCCGATGCTCTGGTGCAGGTGTGGCTGCACTCCGAGCCGGTGCGTATCGGTGAGGTGACCATGTCGGCCGACGGCGATGCCGTGGCCACCGTCACGATTCCGGCGGCGACTCCTGCCGGCGCGCACGCGGTCGTCGCGACGGATGCCGAGGGCGTCGAGCTGGCACGGGGCGATCTCGCGGTGACGGCGGCGCCGGGAAGCAGCGGCAACCTTGCGACCACCGGTGCCGACGGAGCCCTCTGGGCCGGGGCGGCGGTCGCCGGTCTGGCCGCGATCACGCTCGGCCTCGTCCTCTGGCTGCGGAGACGCCGACTGAGCTGACGCACCGCTGGCATACACGAACGGCCCGGAGGGGAAGCCTCCGGGCCGTTCGCCGTCTCTGCCCCGGGTCCCCCTTCACCGAGTGCACAGTTTGCTGTCGAGCGCACGGCTTGTGCGCGTGGAGATCCCGTGCGTTCGCGAGCATCCCGTGCACTCGCGGAGCATCCGACCCCGCCGCCCCGCCGCCCCGCCGCGCCGCGACCCCGCACACACACCGCGCGCACACGTCCGCCCTCGGCCGATGGGCCGATGGGCCGAGGGCGGACGGGACGGAGGAGACGGGGGGATCAGCCCTTCACGGCACCGGCGGCGAGACCGGAGCGCCAGTACTTCTGCAGGGCGAAGAACAGCAGCACGAGCGGGATGACTCCGAGCAGTGCGCCGAGCATGACCGCACCCTTGTCCGGGGCGAAGTAGCTCACCATGCCGTAGAGGCCGAGGGTCACGGGCTTCAGATCCTGACTCGAGATCATCATGAGGGGAAGCAGGAAGTTGTTCCACGTCGCCACGAAGATGAACAGGAAGATGGTCACCATCGCCGGACCCAGCAGGCGCATCACGATCGTGAAGAAGATACGTGCCTCGCCGGCGCCGTCGATGCGGGCGGCCTCGAGCAGTTCGGTCGGCACCGACGACTGGGCGTAGACCATGCCGAGGAAGACGCCGAACGGTGAGACCGCCGAGGGGATGATGATCGCCCAGACGGTGTTGGTCAGTCCGAGAGCCTGGAACTCGATGTACAGCGGCACCGTCAGCAGCGCCACAGGGAGCAACAGCCCGGCCATGATCACGCCCACCGCGAGGCGTTTGCCGGGGAACGCGAACTTCGCGATCGCGTAGCCGGCCATCACGGCGAACAGGGTGCCGATCACGCCCGCGCTCACGGAGTAGAGCATCGAGTTGCCGACCCAGCGCCAGAACAGACCCTGGGTCCAGCTCATCAGGCTGTCGTAGTTGGTGCCGAGGTTCCAGTCGGCGAACCAGAAGCCGAAGGTCGAGGTGAGGTCGGTGTTGTTCTTCGTGGAGGCGACGATGAGCCAGTACACCGGCACCAGGAAGTACAGGGTCGCGACCACGAGGGCGATGATGCCGAACGCGCGCGCGAGCGGGGTGGGGGCGATCGAGGGCGGCGGAGCATCCACGTCGCGGGCACGGCGGGGGCGTCGGCGCGTGGATGCCCCGGTGGTGATGAGGCGCGTAGTGGTCATGCGTCGCCCTTCCGGCGCTGCAGCAGCGCGTACACGATCGCGAGCACGCCCGCGATCAGAGCCATGAGCAGGGAGTATGCGGATGCCGGGCCGCTGCCGGACGGCGAGATCTCGCCCATCATCGTGTTGTAGGTGAGCATCATGGGGGTGAAGTCCTTGCCCATCCACGAGTTCGCGGCCTGCAGCACCACCGGCTCATTGAAGAGCTGGATCGTGCCGATGATCGACAGCAGCACGGCGAGCAGTGCGGCTCCCCGCACCAGCGGCACCTTGATGCGCATCGAGATCTGGAAGCCGGATGCGCCGTCGAGGCGGGCCGCCTCATAGAGGTCGCGCGGAACGGCCTGCAGAGCCGACAGGAAGATCAACATGTTGTAGCCCGTGTAGGTCCAGGTGGTCATGTTCGCCATCGAGAACAGGATCGTGCCCGGCGCCATGAAGTCGGTGCCCTCGGGGAGGAACGGCAGGAAGGGCGATACCTCGGGCGTGTAGAGGTAGAGCCACATCATGGCCGCGATGATGCCGGGAACCGCGTAGGGGAGGAAGAAGGAGAGCCGGAAGAGCGTGGGACGGCGCACGATGAACGAGTCCAGCAGCAGGGCGAGGCCGAGCGCGACGAAGATCATCACGGGGATCTGCAGGGCGGCGTAGAGGACGACTCGACCCATGCCCGTCCAGAAGGCGCCGTTGGTCGCGGCGGTGACGAAGTTCTCGAGACCGACGAACGTGTCGACGAGTTCGCCGCCACCGTAGAGTCCGTCTCCCGCCGGCACCTGCGCGAAGAACGACGAGCGGATCGACACGATGATCGGCACGAGGAAGACCAGGACGAAGAGCACGGCGAACGGCGTCATGAACAGCCATCCCGTGAGACCTTCGCGTCGGGTCCCGAACCGCCGCCGGCGGGCGGGATCCGCGGGGATGCGCGGTGCCGGCGCCGGCGCCGCACCTCGCGTTTCGGTCACTGTGACCATGGTGTCGCCTCTCGATGTCAAGACGACGGCGGAGTGCACGATTGCGCGTGCACTCCGCCGTCGATCATCCGATGATGCCTTCTCGTCGACTCACTCTGCGACCGGGAGGCCGAGGTCCTTCAGAGAGGCGACGGCGGTGTCCTGGGCGGTGGTGAAGATGTCGGCGACCGATGCGGTGCCGGCCACGGCCGCCGCCGCGGTCTCGTTCATCTTCGACAGCGTCGAGAAGCCCGGTGCGTAGGGGAAGTCGGGGTTGAGGTTCTCGGTCGCCGTGCTCAGCTCGGCGAGCACATCCTGACCGCCGAACTGGCGCAGCATCTTCTCGGGGGTCTCCACGTCGCCCTTGGCGGCGACGACGAGGCCCTGTGATGCGAGGTCGTCGACCTGCGTGTTGAACCAGTCGTTGAACTCCATCGCTTCGGCGGGGTACTCGCAGCCCTTCATCACCGAGACACCGGAACCGCCGTCGGGGCCGCTCATGGCGCCCGCGCCGAAATCGGGGAGCTGGGCGACGCGCCACTGCCCCTCGGCCGGCGTGCCGTCGAGGGAGTCGAGGAGGAACCCGGCCTCCCACGCGGCTCCGACGTGGCCGATGAGGCTGCCGTCGTTGAGCGCGGCGGTGAAGCCTTCGCCCCAGCGCTCGGTCGCGAGCGTCTGCTTGCCGTCGAGCAGGCCCTGCCAGAAGGCCGCGACGCGCTCGGACCCTGCGCCCTCGGCGTCGACCTTCCACTCGTCGCCGGCGGTGCTGAACCAGGTGTCGCCGGCTGCGGCCGACTGGGCGGAGAGCCAGTTCTGCGCCTCATCGGGCGTGAAGGCGGTGACGTACTTGCCGGCGGCGGCGGCCGCGGCGGAGTCGGCCGTGAGGTCGTCGAGTGTCTTCGGGGCGTCGAGGCCCAGCGCCGTGAACTCGGCCTCGTTGTAGAAGTAGACGAGGGGGCCGGTGTCCTGCGGGAGACCCACGATGGCGTCGCCGACCTTCATGCCGCTGAAGGCTCCGGCGGAGAAGTCGTCCTCGTACTTCTTGGCCTCGTCCGCGACGTCCTGCAGCAGCCCCTTGACGAACAGCTGCGGCACCTCGGAGTAGCCCGTCTGCGCGAGGCAGGGCCCGTTGCCGGCCTTCACGTCGGTCTCGAGCTTGAGGATCATGTCGCTCGACTTGCCGTCGAACTTCGTCGCCTTCACCTGGATGTCGGGGTGTTCGGCGTTCCAGCGGTCGACGATCTCGGAGGCGGGGGTCATGCCCTCGCCGTCGGGCAGGCGGTGCAGGTACTCGATCGTGATGGGTTCGCCGCTGGCGCCGCTGTCACCGGAGTCGCCGGATGAGCAGGCCGCGAGGCCGAAGGCCGACACCGCGCCCACCGCGACGATCGCGGCAGTGCGGGTGAAGCGAGGGGTGATTGCCATGCTGTTCTCCTCTTTGAGGTCATGTTCCTGCGGATCGCCCTGGGCGGGGGTTGACGCCGAGGCGTCGTCGATCACAAGCTCATCAAATCAGAAAATGTTTGCGCTCACAAGCCTGGAATGGTGTCCACTCAGCCCGTAACCTGGGCATCAAAGGGAGCGCTGACATCGAGGATCGGTGCGGTGGCGGATCGCGCTCAACCCGCGTGCACCTCGTCGTCAACGCGAATCACGCCGCCACCGCCGATCCAGCCGTCATCCGACGGTGTCCAGCCGGGCAGCAGCAGGCGTCCGAGGGTCGGCTCGTGCTGGGCGAAGGCACCCGTGAGGGTGGTGAGCACCTTGGCATCCCGCATGCCGGTGTCCGGGTTCGCGTGGGTCGCGAGGCAGCGCACGATCGGGCCGGCAGCCTGGAAGACGAGGTCGCCGATGCGCACCTCGCCGTTCCACTCGAGCTCGTTCCAGGCAGTGGCGTCGTCGATCACCACGTTGGAGCGGAAGCGTCGGTCATCGATGCTCATCCCGAGGGCTTCCGCCAGTGCGCGAACACTGCCTCGGCCATGAACCGAGACGTAGCCGCGCGGCCGGTCCTGGAAACGCGACGTCTCCCCGTCGCCGACGAGCGCGAGCGGGAGGCGGCCGGGGCGGCGAAGGCGACGGCCTTCGGGGGTGGCCAGCACGAACTCCGTGACGGCTTCGGCCAGTTCGCGCCGCCCGTCGTCGTCGAGTGTCGCTTCGACGAGCACTGCGCCGCCGTGTTCGATGCGGATGCGCCGCGACTCGTCGTCATACTCGGTGCGCAGGGCGGCCAGAGTGGGGAAGTCCTGGAGCGCGAGTCCCTTGGCCTTGGGCCAATAGTCGAAGCCGTCGCGATCCTCCGGCGCGGTGGCGTCCGCGAAGCGGAACGCCAGGACGCGGTCGCCGGCGATCCTGCCGTCGGGTTGCACGGTCAGGGAGTCGCGGCGCTCGGGAGTGAGTCCCTTGATCGGGTGGCGATAGAGGGCGACGACGCGGGCCATGAGGAGATCCTCTCAGCTGCCGAGGCCGGGGTACGACGAAAGGCGCTCTGGCGCCGAGGTGTTCTCTCGGCGCCAGAGCACGACGAAACACCCGCACGTGGTGCGGGTGCGACGAGCAGAGGGGCGGTCAGGCCTTCTCTAGCTCGTCTTCGTCTTCGTCTTCGTACTCATCGGCCCACTTGTCGACATATGCGTCTTCGTCGGTCGGGTGACCCAACTCGCGCTCGAGAGCCGAGTAGTTCACCGACGGACTGTACGCCTTGAGTTCGCGGGCGATCTTGGTGTGTTTCGCCTTCTGACGGCCACGGCCCATGCGCGAGACCCCCTCACGAGTTAAGCTGCGGGCTTTTCAGGCCCGAGGCATTTCACGACACCGGCTCGAGGCCGGTAAGAGTAGCATTCAGAATAGCACGCGGGTACGACCCTCTGGCTGATGCCAGGCTGGTGAAGGGAACGATCTTCATGACCGACAACACCTCCACTCCGTCCGACGAGGCCGCGCAGAACGCGGCGCTGCAGAAGGCCGTCATCGTCGGCATGCAGTTGGACCAGGACCGACACGTGATCGACGAGGCCGTCCGCTACGCGCGGCTGCTGAACGCGCCCCTCGTGGTCGCGCATGTCGACGTCACGCGCTTCGTGACCTACGAGGATCCGGACGGCTACGTGCATTCGGCCCCGATCGACATCAACTTCGACGCCGGCGCCGCGGAGTTCGAGGCGGTCGAGGCCGCCGCGGCCACGCTGCTCGCGGGGACCGACGTCACCTGGACCGCACGGCAGCTGGTCGGCGATCCGGCTCTGGCGATCAAGCAGCTCGCCAACAAGCTCGACGCGCAACTGATCGTCGTCGGCACACGCAAGCGTGGCATCGGCGAGTCGATCAGGGAGTTCTTCACCGGATCGGTGGCCGCTCGCCTCGCGCATCGACAGCACCGTTCGATCCTGGTCGTACCGCTCGGAGAGTCGGTGCCGGACGAGCAGAAGGAGATCTGGCCCGAGAAGTAGCGGCCGGTCTGCAACGCAGAAGGGGCCCCGTCGGCGATAGCCGGTGGGGCCCCTTCTGCGTTGCGTCACCCCATGTGGATGACGATGCCGTGGTGTCGTGCCGAGGGCGACGGTCGAGCGACGGGTGCGGTGCGTAACGGAACCTGCGTCGGAAGGGACGGTGTCATCCGCGCCCGAGCGTCGTCCGGCCGCGGTCGCGCCGCACCCGGCTCCGACTCGGTCACGAGCGTGTCGTGTTCAGGGCGACCGTGATGCCGCGTGCTGCGGTGTCGAGCGCCGTCTCGAGCTCGGTGACGACCGACGGCGAGAGAGTGCCGCCCTTCGCGATGTGCGTGCGCAGATCGGTGCGCACCCGGGCGCGGAACGCGTTGATCACTGCATCTGCACGGTGCATCTCCTCGCGACTGACGAGCCGGGAGTCGTCGGTCGCCGAGCGGGGACGGTTCTTCGCCGCCGTGCGTTCGCCCTTCTCGGCCGCTGCCAGATCGGCGCGAAGGCTCTTCATCGCGTCCTGCACGCTCTGTCGCACCTCGCTTGCGATCAACCGCACCGAGTCGGTGAGGCCGGCCTCGATGCCGGCGAGGTCGCCCTCGCGAGACGCGAGCTCGGCTCGGCCGGCCTCGGTGATGGAGTAGATCGTCGTGCGGCCGTCGACGGTCTTGGAGACCAGGCCGTCTTCCTCGAGCTTCGCGAGTCGTGGGTAGATGGTGCCGGCGCTCGGCGTGTAGGTGCCGCCGGTGCGATCGGTGAGCGACTGGATGATGCCGTAGCCGTGCTGGGGCGCCTCGGCGAGGAGCGACAGCAGGTACAGGCGCAGGTCGCCGTGGGAGAAGACCGCGGGGCTCATGCTTCCCACTCCGGGTCGTCGGCGATCGATGCCGGGGTGCGGCGGAGCACGGTGACCCCACCCGAGACGGAGTTCGCGCGCAGGTCGACGAAGCGTCCGGCGAGCTCTCCGGTCGTGCCCGTGTAGTTGCTGGGGCCCGAGGTGCTGCGCTCGACGCTGTCGATGAGCAGTCGTCCGCTCAGGGATCGGATGACGTAGTTCGCGGCGAGCGACTCGTCGAGACGAACGGTGGTGCCGCCGGAGACCGAGTTGACGTTGATGGTGTTCACGTCGCCCGCGGCGTCGACCAGCGTGGAGCCGGAGACGATGTCGACGGTCGCCCGGCGCACGGCACCGGTGACGGCCACGTCGCCCGAGACGCTGTTCGCGCTGATCGATCCGGTGAGGCCGCGCACCTGAACGTCGCCAGAGACGGAGTTGACCGTGAGGTCGCCGATCAGGGTGTCGACGATGATGTCACCCGACACGGTGTTGAGACGGGCGTCGTTGCGGAGGCCGGAGATCAGAGCGCCGGCGCTGACGACGCCGAGGTTCAGGGCGATGGCGCGGGGGACCGCGACGCTCACCTCTGCGCGGGGACCGCCGGAGCCGAAGTTGCGGAACACCTCGAGGAAGTTGTCCCAGCCCAACTGCGGGTGGTCGATCTCGACCTCGCCGTCGTGGGATTCGATGCGCAGGTCTTTGGTGGTGACGCCGTGCACCTCGATGCGGATGCCCGGTTCGTCATGGGCGATGATGTCGACCTGTCCACCGACGAGGCCCACCTTGAGGCGGGTGACGGATTCGATGTCGATGACGCGTTCCTCGCCGGGGGCGATGAGCCACTTCTCGGTCATGTCTGCTTCTCCTGGGTTGACGGTCACGATATATCGTGTGTTGCCACAATAACACGATATATCTCGATCGTGTCAAGGGGTGCGGGTGAGTGTTCGCTGAGAGAACTTGACCTTGACGCGACGTCAACTTCTAGAGTTCAAGTCATCACCGCACGAGCACGAACGGAAGGAGGCGGCATGGACACGGATGACTGGTCGATCCAGGAGATCGCCCGGCTCGCGGGCACGACGAGCCGCACGCTGCGGCACTACGACGACATCGGCCTGCTGCCGCCCTCGCGCATCGCGCACAACGGCTACCGGCACTACGACGGGCCGGCGCTGGTGCGTCTGCAGCGCATCCTGCTGCTGCGGGAGCTCGGGCTCGGCCTGCCGCAGATCGCGGACGTGCTGGGATCCGCGTCGGGCATCGATGCCGCAGCGAACGAGGCCTCGGCCCTGGAAACCCATCTCGCGCTGCTGCGCGACGAGCAGACCCGGCTGGCGCGTCAGATCGCGTCGGTCGAATCCACCATCACGGCATTGAGAGGAGGTGAGAACCTCATGGCAGAGAACATGTTCGACGGCTTCGACCACACGCAGTACAAGGAAGAGGTCGAGGAACGCTGGGGAAAGAGGGCCTACGCCGACAGCGACAACTGGTGGCGCGGGATGACGGACGCCGAGCGCGCCGACTGGCAGCAGCGTGTGTCCGACCTCCGGCGCGACTGGATCGCCGCCGCCGAGAGCGGCATCGATCCGGCTTCACCCTCAGCCCAGGAGGTCGCGCGGCGCCACGTCGAGTGGCTCACGGGCGTCCCGGGCACACCCGCAGCCGTCCCCGGCGGAGACGTCAAGGCCTACGTGATCGGGCTCGGTGAGATGTACGTCGCGGATCCGCGCTTCGGTGCGAACTACGCGACATCGTCCGGCGGCACACACGGTGCGGAGTTCGTCCGCGACGCGCTCCGTGTCTACGCGGAGGGCAACCTGTAGGCCCCGCACCGATCTGGCCCCCTCCTGAGCGATGTCCGCGCAGGAGGGGGCCGTTCACGTCTGCACGCGACTTACCCGACCGGCGCACTCGCGTGCAAGGGGGAGCCCGCGGCCGAGCCTCGGGCGTAGGGTCATGCCATGGTCCACCGCCGTGAGCGCGCGAACACCGCGCCGCTGTTCGCCCTCGCGGCCACGGCCTATGCCGTGAACTGCGCACTCGGCGCATCCGTCGCCGCGCGCCTGATCGACACCAGCCGCTTCCGCTGGCTGCACCATGCCCTCTACATCGCCACGTGTGCGACCTCTGTCGTCGCCGTCGTAGCCGGCTGGTCATCGGGCCCGCGCACCGCCGGGCGCCGCGCCAGCCTCGCCCTCCTGCCCGCCGCGGTGCCCCTCGCGGCCATCCCGTACCTCGGCACGCACAGCCGGCGGCACCCGCTGGTCGCGCTCGCCGCCGCCCCCTTCATCGTCGCGGGGCTGGTGCGCTCGCGATCCGCCGCCGACCGGAAGTGACACGCATGGAACTGCTCGACGCCATCCGCCGCCGCAAGACCACCAACGGCGCATTCCTGCCCGACCCCGTCTCGGAGGAGCATCAGCGCATCCTCCTCGAGGCCGCGGGGCGCGCGCCGTCGCAGTTGAACAGCCAGCCCTGGCGATTCGTCGTGATCGAGAGCCGCGACACCATCGAGCAGATCGCCCGCATCTCGGGGGAGAGCATGACCGAGGCGATGTCGAACGGCACCTTCTTCGAGCGATACAAGCCGTACTTCCGCTTCAGCCAGGCCGAGATGGAGGAGAAGCGCAGCGGGATGCTGTTCGACAAGCTGCCCGCCGCGCTCCGCCCGTTCACGAGCCAGGTGTTCACCAAGCGCGGGCAGACGCTCATGAACACCTTCGGAGTGCCGAAGACCCTCGGCGCCGAGAACCGGAAGCTCGTCGCCGGATCCCCCTTGCTGCTGGGCGTGATGCTCGACCGCAGCGAGTACCGGCCGGGGCAGCTCTCGTCGTTCTATTCGGTGTTCAGCATGGGCGCGGCGATGGAGAACGTCTGGCTGACCACGGTCGAGCTCGGCATGGGCATCCAGTTCATCTCGTTCCCGATGGAGGTGCCGGGCCGCTGGGACGAGATCGTGCAGCTGTTGCGGGTGCCGGACGATCTCGAACTCATGGCCGTCTACCGGCTGGGCTACCTGCCGCCGGAACAGCGTCGTCCCGCGATCGACTGGTCGAGCAGCCAGCGCAAGCTCGTGTCGCAGTACGTGTTCCGCGTGAACGGCGATACGCCGCAGCAGGGGTGGGACGGCGCGCCTCCCACCGGCGATATCACTCCGGGTCCGCCGGCGTCAGGGGAGTGAGGTCTCGCAGCGCCGGACCCTCGAGGCGGGTGCCGTCCGGTGCGAAGCGCGAGGCGTGCAGCGGGCAGTCCCACGAACACTCCGCGTCGTTCCAGGCAAGCACCCCGCCCAGGTGCGTGCACACCGCGCTCACGGCGCGGGTCACACCGTCGACGGTGGAGACCGCGACAGGGCGTCCGGCGCGATTCGCCACCACGCCTTCCCCTTCGGCGGGTTGCGGGACCGGCGTGCGTCGGGTCTCGGCGTCCGCCCAGCCGGACGCGAGGACCGTCGCGACCTTTCCGCCCTCCACGGCTGCACGACCGAGATCGGCGGGCACGGTCAGACGCGTGCCGATCGTCGTGATCCAGGTCGGGCGGTCGCGTCGGGGCGTGCCGAGGATCTCGGAGGTGAGGCGCTGGGCGGCGGCGGGCGCGTTCGACAGCCCCCACTTCCCGTAGCCCGTCGCGAAGCGGATGCGACCCAGCCCGCGGGGCATCGCCCCGACGAACGGGATCAGGTCGTGCGACTCGTAGTCCTGCGCCGACCAGCGGTGCGTCTCCTCGGCGCCGGGGAAGTGCAACTGCGTCCAGGCGATGAGATCCTCCACGGCTGCCGCTTCGCTGTCGGACCGGCCGACAGGGTGGCCGTTGCCGCCCACGATGAGTCGCGCGTCGCCACCGGGGCCATCCGCTGCGGTCACCGGGCGGATGGAGCGCGTCGGCCCGTCGACCGAGAGGAACGTCCCTGCCGTGATCTCGCCCGGCACCCGGAACGTCACGCAGTACGACCGGAGCCCTCGCGTCTTGGCGAAGTACAGACCTCGGTCGGTGATCGGCGTGCCTGTCGCGAGCACGATGTGGTCGGCGGAGAGCGGGCCCTGCGCGGTGTCAACCCGACCGGCCAGAGCGCGGGTCCCCGTCGCGCGAACGCCGGTGTGCAGTGTGCCGCCGCCGGCGAGAAGCTCTTGGGTGAGCGCGATGGAGACGGCCACGGGGTCGATCGCCACCTGCTCGTCGAGCGCCACGGCTGCGGCCACCGGGAACGGCAGATCGGGGAGCGCCGACGGCGAGAGCATTCTCGTGGACAGCCCCGCCTCGCGGGCGGTCGAGTGCTGCTCGTCGACGGTGTCGATCCCCGCGGGACCCTGGGCGTAGGAATGGTCCGTGTGTCGCGTGAAGGGGACGCCTGCGAGCTCGGCGAACGCGAGCAGCCATTCCATGCCCGAGCGATTGGCGTCGACATAGGCGCGCACGAGCGCCGCCGGGTGGTGACGTCGGAGCGTGGCGAGCTGGCCACCCTGCAGCAGGGAGAGCTTGCCTGTGTTGGCCCCGGTCGCGAGCCCGGCGACCTCGCCCGCATCGATCACGGCCACGTCGAGACCGGCTCTGGTGAGCATCACCGCTGTGGAGAGGCCGGTGATCCCTGCGCCGACGATGACGACGTCGTGATGTGCGCCGGGATCGAAGGGCGATCCGACGGGCAGGGTCCGGTCGAGCTTCCACAGGGGATTCATGTCGTCAGTCAACGCCGATCGTGGCCGGGTATCCACCGCCTTGACATCCGCACAGCGCACTGCCAGCCGGCGACTACAGTGGCGGACGTGAACCTCCGCCGCATCCTCCTCGTCGCCGCCGGCGGCACGGTGGGCACGGCCGCACGCCTCGGCCTGGGGCTCGCCCTCCCGGACGCCGGAGGATTCCCGGTGGCGGTGCTCATCGCCAACGTCGTCGGTGCCCTGCTGATCGGTGTGCTGGCTGCGCGCCTGCCCGCATCGGCCGACCTCCGGCTGATGCTCGGCACCGGTGTGCTCGGGGGCTTCACGACCTACAGCGCGTTCATGACCGGCACTCTCGCCCTGTGGGCTGAGGCGCCCGTTCTCGCCGCCGCCTATGCGGTGGGCAGCTTGGTGCTGGGGCTCGGCGCGGCAGCTCTGGGGCTACGTCTCGGTCGGCCGCGCACGGGAGCCACATCGTGAGCCCGTTGCTGTTCGTCGGGGCCGCGCTCGCCGGAGGGGTCGGCGCGGTGTTGCGCTATCTCGTCGACCTCGGGGTCGGCCGCGTCGTCGGGCGCCGCTATCCGTGGGGCATCCTGCTGGTGAACCTCACGGGCTCGTTCGCGCTCGGCCTGGTCACCACCGCTCTGCCCGCTGCTGCCTTCCTGCTCGGCGCCGGGCTGTTGGGTGGGTACACGACCTTCAGCACGGCGATGCTCGACACGGTCGCCCTGTGGCGCGACGGCGAGCGCCCAGCATCGGCCTTCAACGCGATCGGGATGCTGCTGCTCGGTCTGCTCGCCGCGGGCCTCGGTCTCGCCCTCGGCTCGGCTCTGTAACCGAGGGTTGCGGGCTGCGGCCCCATCGGGCTACTCTCCTTGCTAATCGATTAACGCTAAACGATTAACATCCACTCCCGCACTCGTGCACCTGTCGAAGGAGACACCGATGCCCCGTACGACCCGCCGCGCTCTCGGAGCCCTCGCCGCGACAGCGGTAGCCGTCCTCGCCCTCAGCGCCTGCTCCTCCTCGACCGGGGGTGGAAGCTCCGACGGCGACGTCACCCTCAGCTACGCCATCTGGGACGAGAACCAGAAACCGGCGATGGAAGACATCGCGGCGGCGTTCACGAAGGAGAACCCGAACGTCAGCATCGACATCCAGGTGACCCCGTACAAGGAGTACTTCACCAAGCTGCAGACCGCAGCGACCGGCGGCTCCGCGGCCGATGTCTTCTGGATGAACGGTCCGAACTTCCAGCTGTACGCCTCGAACGGGCAGCTCGCCCCGCTCGACGACGGCGGGATCGATGCGGCCGACTATCCGCAGGGCCTGATCGATCTGTACACCTATGACGGAAAGCTCTACGGCGCTCCGAAAGACTTCGACACCGTCGCGCTCTGGTACAACAAGGCCCTCTTCGACGCCGCGGGAGTGGGGTACCCCTCTGCGGACTGGACGTGGGACGACTTCACCGCAGCAGCCGCGAAGCTCACCGACCCGGCGAAGGGGCAGTTCGGGGTGGCGGCCAGCCAATACGGCCAGGAGAACTTCTACAACTCGATCGCCCAGGCCGGCGGTGAGGTGATCTCCGCCGACGGCACGGAGAGCGGATACGGCTCGCCCGAAGCGCTCGCCGGCATCGAGCTGTGGACAGACCTGATCGCGGCCGGCTCCTCGCCCACGGCGCAGCAGATGACCGACACGAACCCCGAGGACTTCTTCCTCTCCGGCAAGGTCGCCATGTTCCAGAACGGATCGTGGGCGGCCATCGCCTATGCGGACAACGCCGACATCGGCGGCAGCGTCGATGTGGCCCCGCTGCCGGCGGGAGCCGAGGGCGACCAGAGCGTGATCCACGGTGTCGGCAACGTCGCCAACGCGAAGAGCACGCACCTCACCGAGGCCAAGGCGTTCGCCGAATTCGCCTCCGGAGAGCAGGCGGCGAAGATCCAGGCCGAGACGGGCACCGTGATCCCCGCGTTCGACGGCACGCAGCAGGCATGGGTCGATGCCCTGCCCCAGTACGACCTGCAGGTCTACATCGACGCGCTCGAGAACGCCGTGCCGTACCCGGTCTCGAAGAACACCTCCGCCTGGACGAGCATCGAGAGCGAGGTGCTCTCCCAGGTGTGGTCGGGTGCGGTGACCCCGAAGGACGGCCTGCAGGATCTCGCCGACCAGATGCAGGCGGCACTGGACGCCGAGCAGGAGTGATCGCATGACCGTCATCGCGCCACGCGTGGAAGAGACGGCGGAGCGGGTGCCGGAGCCGCAGACCCCCGGCACCCGCCGTCGTCGGCGGAGTCCGGGTGCCTCACCCTGGTGGGCGCTGGTCTTCCTCGGCCCGACCGCCCTCGGCATCGCCGTGTTCTACCTGTGGCCGACCGTCCGCACCCTCATCATCTCGTTCACCAAGTCGGGCCCGTTCGGCGGGTCCGAGTGGGTGGGCATCGAGAACTACACCCGCCTGTTCCAGGACCCCGAGCTGATCGGAGCCCTCCGCAACACCGCGATCTACACGATCATCGCCCTCATCGGCATCCCGCTCGCTGTCGGCATCGCCGCGCTGCTGAACACCGCGGGGCTCAAGGGCCGTAGCGCCTACCGCACGCTGTACTTCATTCCCGTGGTCACCATGCCCGCTGCGATCGCGCTGGTGTGGCGCATGATCTACAACGGCGACTACGGAGTGCTCAATGCGGCCCTCGGTGCCGTCGGGATCGAGGGCCGCAGCTGGCTCACCGACCCGAACACCGCGCTGATCGCGATCGCCGTCGTGGGCATCTGGGCAGGGCTCGGCACCAATATCGTCATCTTCCTCGCCGGACTCCAGGGCATCCCCGACACGATCATGGAGGCGGCCGACCTCGATGGCGCGGGCCCGGTGCGCAAGTTCTTCTCGATCACGATCCCGCTGTTGTCGCCGTCGATCTTCTTCGTCAGCGTGATCAGCGTGATCGGAGCGCTGCAGGTGTTCGACCTCATCTACATGATGCTCGGCCGCAGCAACCCCGCGATGCCGAACACCCGCACCGTCGTCTACCTCTTCTACGAGGCGGGCTTCCTCGACAACGACCGTGGCTATGCGGCCGCCGTCGCCTTCCTCCTGCTCGTGATCATCCTGATCCTCACGATCGTGCAGTTCCGTCTGCAGAAGAAGTGGGTGCACTATGAGTGACGTCTCGCTCGACACGCGCGCCGTGGTCGGCGCCTCCGCCGGTCGCTCCGGCACCCGGGCTGGGAAGCCGCGGAACCGCGGCCTCTGGATCGTGCACCTCGTGCTGATCCTCGGCGCGGTGCTGATGGTCTTCCCGTTCGTGTGGCAGCTGCTGACCTCGTTCAAGACGCTGTCCGACTCGGTGCAGGTGCCGCCGTCGTTCCTGCCGCGCGAGTGGGTGTTCACGAACTTCGCCGAGGTGTTCGACTCGATGCCGTTCGCGCAGATGTTCCTGAACTCCGTGTGGCTCACGGTCGGCCGCACGGTCGGGCAGGTGGTGCTGTGCACCATGGCGGGCTATGCGTTCGCCCGCATCCCGTTCCCCGGCCGCAACGCCCTGTTCGTGGTGTTCCTGTCGGTGCTGATGGTGCCGTCGCAGCTGTACCTGCTGCCGCAGTACGAGATCATCCAGTCGCTGGGCTGGCTCAACACGCTGCAGGCGCTCATCGTGCCGGGCATCTTCAGCGCCTTCGGCACCTTCCTGATGCGGCAGTTCTTCATGTCGATGCCCGCAGAGCTCGAAGAGGCCGCCCGCATCGACGGAGCGAATCCGTGGCAGACCTTCTGGCGGATCATGGTTCCGCTCGCGAAGCCTGGCATCATCGCACTTGTGGTGTTCACCGTGCTGTGGTCCTGGAACGATCTGCTCTGGCCGTTGATCGTGACGACCGATCCCGCGAAGATGCCGCTGTCGGTCGGGCTCTCGCAGCTGGTCGGCATCCACGGCACCGACTACCCGGTGCTGATGGCAGGCGCGCTGCTGGCGACGCTGCCGATGCTGGTGACCTTCATGATCCTGCAGCGGCAGTTCATCCAGGGCATCGCGTTCAGCGGATCGAAGGGCTGAGACATGGTGAAGAGCGAACACCCGGCGCCCCGGCGCCCGACACTGCGCATGGTGGCCGAACGGGCCGGGGTGTCGACGGCGACCGTGTCGTACGTGTTCTCCGGACGCGCAGGGTCAGCGTCGGGTGCCGGCGTCGCCGAAGCCACGGCCGCGCGCGTGCTGGCAGCAGCCGATGAGCTGAACTACCGACCGAACAGCGCGGCGCGGGCGATCCGCACCGGACGCAGCGGCATGGTGCAGCTCTCGCTGCACATGTTGAGCGACCCGTGGTCGTTGGCGGTCGCCGACGCGGTGAACGCCGAAGCGAACAAGCAAGGCCTCACCACGTTGATCCTCGCCGACGGCGACTGGCACGCGGCCCTCGACCGGGTCGAGAGCGACGTGGCATACCTCGACGGCGTGGGCCTCGACGACGAGGCGCGGCAGAATCTCAGCGACCTCGTGCGGCGCGGTCAGCGTCTCGTGGTGTTCTCCGAACATCTCGAACCCGACGGATTCGATGTGATCCGCTCGGATGCGATCCCCGGCTGCGAGATCGCGATGGACCATCTGCTGGAGCGGCACACCGCGATCGGATGCATCGCCGCGGAGGGAGCCGTGCGCCTCGCCGGCGCGCAGGTCACGCGCTACACGCCCTACGTCGAGAAGCTGGCGGCCGCCGGCATCGAACCGGACCCGAGCTGGACCGTGACGTATGCCGACACCCAGGCGAGCGCCTTCACCGCTGCGGTCGAGCTGCTGTCGGGCGAGAACCGGCCGCGAGCGGTGTACGCCACGACCGACTTCGCCGCGATCGCCGCGATCAACGCCGCGCACATGCTCGGTCTGCGGGTGCCGCACGACGTCGCGGTGGTGGGCGTCGGCAACACCCCGGACGCCCGCCTGATCGCGCCCACGCTCACCACCGTCGGCCCCACCGACTTCTACGAGCGGCAGGCGCGCATCATCGTCGACCGCGCCCTCGAGACAGACCCCACCCCTGGGCGCCTGCACGACTTCGCATGGTCGCTCATCCCCGGCGGATCGACCGACCTCGACGCCCCCGCACCGCGGGCCCGTTGACCTCGGTATCCCGCACAGACTCATCACACAAGAAGGACCATCGTGGATCTCCAGATCGGCATCATCGGCTTCGGCGCGCGCTCGACCCTGCAGGAAGAGGTGCATCGCCCGGGGCACGGCTCACGCATCAGCGCCGTGTGCGACCTCGCGCCGCGCGCTCGCGACGACGCCCGCGCCCTCGTGCCGGACGCCCTCATCACCGACTCGCTCGACGAGCTGCTGGCCTCCGGGGTCGACGCCGTCATGGTGCTTACCCCCGACGACACGCACGCAGCGCTCAGCATCCGTGCCCTCGAAGCCGGGGTGCCCGTGTTCTGCGAGAAGCCCCTCGCGATCGATCTCGCCGACGCCGACCGGATGCTCGAGACCGCACGCCGCACCGGCACGGGACTCTACATCGGCCACAACATGCGTCATATGCCGGTGATCACGCTGATGCGAGGGCTGATCCAGAGCGGACGCATCGGCCAGGTCAAGGCCGTCTGGGTGCGCCACTTCGTCGGACACGGCGGCGACTTCTACTTCAAGGACTGGCACGCCGACCGCCGTCGTACGACGGGACTGCTGCTGCAGAAGGGCGCCCACGACATCGACATCATCCACTGGCTCGCCGGCGCCTACAGCGAACGGGTCTCCGCGATGGGCGCCTTGAGCGTGTACGGCGACATCACCGACCGGCGTGACCGCACCGGGGAGCGGATGCCCGACTGGTTCAGCATGGACAACTGGCCGCCGACGGCCCTGACCGGTCTGCACCCGGTGGTGGACGTCGAGGACATCTCGATGGTGAACATGCAGCTGGAGGGCGGCATCTTCGCGTCGTACCAGCAGTGCCACTTCACGCCCGACTACTGGCGCAACTACACGGTGATCGGCACCGAGGGCCGCATCGAGAACTTCGGGGATGTGGCCGGCAGCGAGGTCAAGCTGTGGAATCGACGTCATGCCGGAGCGGCGGCGGCCGACGAGACCTTCATCGTCCCTGAGGTGCCCGACGCCGGACACGACGGTGCCGACGCGCTGCTCGTCGCCGAGTTCCTGCGGTTCGTGAGGCATGGCGGTCTGACCGAGACATCGCCCGTCGCGGCACGTGAGGCCGTGGCGGCGGGCATCCTCGCCACCGCATCGCTGCGGGGTGACGGGTCGGCGATCGAGATTCCGCCGCTGGACCCCGAGCTCGTGGCCTACTTCGAACGCGGACAGGTCGAGCGCGGACAGATGGAGGCCGCACTGGTATGAGTGCACCGCGGGTCACTACGAGGTCGGTCTCATCGAGCACCGACCGCGTACGGCTCGCACTCGAATCCGTAGCGCTGGTCGTGCTCCTCGCCGCCACCTGGGTGATCGCGGGAATCGCGCTGGAGGGATCCGGCGTCGGCGTGGTATCCGCGGGGCGCACGGCGTTCGCCGCACTCGGCCTGCTGGCGGTGGTGTCTCTCGCCAGAAGCTCCTCGCCGCGGTCAGGTCCGCGGTACACGGGGTGGCAATTGGTCATCCTCGCCGTCACGGGCGTCGCCGGCTACACGATGCTCTCCACCCTCGCCATCGCTCTCGCGGGTCCGACGATCCCGAGCCTCGTCCTGGCGCTCTCGCCCGCGGTGGTGCTGCTGCTGGAGAGTGCTCTGGCGCGCACCCGGGTGCACCCGCTCGTGCTCGCGGCCACACTCTCCGCGATCACCGGCGCTGCGCTGTACGTCGCCCCGCGGGTCGACGGCGGTGCGGGTGCGAGCGTGGTCGGGGGCGTCCTCGCCGCCCTGGGCGCGATGCTGTCGGTGTCGGTCTACGGAGTGCTCTTCGCGCACGTGAACCGCGACCACTCCGGCCCGGTCGCCCCGCGCATCCTCCCGGTCTTCGCCCTCGGAAGCGTCCCGCTGGTGGTGTGGGCGGTCATCGAGGTGAGTTCCGGCGAATCGATCGCACCGGTCAGCATCGCCGTGCTGGCACTGCTCGGCCTCGGCATCTACGTGCCCGGGTATCTGGTGCAGCACCGCATCATCCTCGCCGCCGGCCCCTCGTACGCGGCACTGCTCGGGCTCGCAGTGCCGCCGCTCGTGGGCATCGCCTCGGCGTTCCTCGGTCTCGCAGCAGTCCCGGGCGCCGTCCAGGTGTTCGGCATCGCGCTCACCCTGGTCGGGATGCTCGTCGTCATCGGGATGAAGTTCCGTGCGTGACCTCCCGTTTCGAATCGCGCAATCGGTCGTATCCGGGGCGGATATGGGGCAATTCGCGCGATTCGAAGTGGGTGGCCCCGGCTTCCCAGCGTCCTCACAATCCGGAAATGTACAAACGTACATGTACGGATGTCCAAGGGGGCGGGATGAAGCATGGTGTGCGTCGTCGACGTGACCCTGAGGCGCGCCGTCGGGAGATCGTGACCGCGACGGCCGAGCTCATCGTCGAGGTGGGTGCCGAAGCCGTCACACACCGCATGGTGGCCGCGCGTGCCGGGGTGCCTCTCGGGGCGACGACGCAGTACTTCGACACCCTCGACGATCTCAGGGCTGCCGCGTTCCGCGCGCTCGCGGAAGAGGTCGATGCCCGCCTCGACGGAGTGCGTCAGACCATCGCCGAGCGCGGCGACAGCCCTGACGTGATCGCCGCGCTCGTGTTCGAGAGCATGGACGACCACCATGCCGTGCAGGCCGACCGCGCCGTGGTCACCGCCGCCGTGCACGACCCGCGCCTGCGAGATCTCGCCCGCCACCTGTCGGACCGCCTCGTCGAACTGCTCACGCCGACCTATGGCGAAGACCGTGCCAGAGCGGCGATGATCTTCATCGACGGCGTCATGTGGAGCATGCAGATCCGCGACGACCGTCTTGCCCAGTCCTTCATCGAGTCCGCACTGGCGCGGATCCTCGGAGACGACGTCTCCACCCCTTCCGCAGCGACAGCCACACCCTGACACCGAGGAAACCGCCTTGTCGAAACTCGCCATCCTGAGCCTGAAGAACCGCGCGCTCATCGCCCTCATCACCATCGTCGCGGCGGTGTTCGGCGGGCTCGCGCTCACGAACCTCAAGCAGGAGCTCATCCCGTCGCTCGAGCTGCCCGCACTCGTCGTCATGACGACCTACCCCGGCGCCTCGCCCGAGGTGGTCGAGAACGACGTCTCCACGCCGGTCGAAGCGGCGATCCAGGGCGTGCCCGGTCTGGAGTCGACCACCGCGACCAGCACCACGAACGCCTCGATCGTGCAGGCGATGTTCGCCTACGGGACGAATCTCGCCACGGCCGAGCAGAAGATCCAGCAGGCGATCAACCGCATCTCCTCGCAGCTGCCGGAGGATGTGACCCCGCAGGTGCTGTCGGTCTCCATCGACGACTTCCCGGTGATCCAGGTCGCCGTCACCGGCTTCGAGGATGCCGACAACGCGCAGGCCGAGCTCGAATCGGTCGCGATCCCCGAACTCGAAGACGTCGACGGCGTCAACGCGGCCGAGATCGTCGGTGGGGTCGGTCAGCGCATCAGCATCACGCCCGATGCGGCGAAGCTCGCCGCTGCGGGCCAGAGCACCTCGGCGATCAACGACGCGCTGGAGCAGAACGGCACGCTCTTCCCCGGTGGCGACATCACCGAGAACGGGCAGACGCTCACCGTGCAGACCGGGGCGAAGATCACCTCGGTAGAAGAGATCGCGGCGCTCCCCCTGGTCGGTTCCGACGTCACGATCGGCGATGTCGCGACGGTCGTGCAGGAGTCCGATCCGGTCACCTCGATCTCGCGTGTGGACGGCGAGGACGCGCTCTCGATCTCGATCACGAAGCTGCCGGCCGCGAACACGGTCGAGGTGTCCAACGGCGTGATCGCCGCGCTCGACACGATCGGCGACGCCTTCCCCGACGCTCAGTTCACGGTGATCTTCGACCAGGCACCGTTCATCGTGCAGTCGATCGAGACGCTCGCCACCGAAGGCCTCCTCGGCCTGGTGTTCGCGGTGCTCGTGATCCTGCTGTTCCTGCTCTCGGTCCGGTCGACGCTCGTCACCGCGATCTCCATCCCGACCAGCGTGCTCATCACGTTCATCGGGCTGCAGGCGTTCGGATACTCGCTGAACGTGCTCACTCTCGGTGCGCTCACGATCGCGATCGGTCGCGTGGTCGACGACTCCATCGTCGTGATCGAGAACATCAAACGTCATTACGTCGGCGATGCCGACAAGGGCGACGCGATCCGGCTCGCGGTGCGCGAGGTCGCCATGGCGATCACGGCGTCCACCATCACGACCGTCGCCGTGTTCCTGCCGATCGTCTTCGTCGGCGACATGGTCGGCGAGCTGTTCCGACCATTCGCGATGACCGTGACGATCGCGATGATCGCCTCGCTCCTGGTCGCGTTGACGATCGTCCCGGTACTCGCGTACTGGTTCCTCAAGCCCGGCAAGCCGCTGCTCGACGAGCACGGCAATGCGATCGACCCCGAGCACCCGGATGCGCCGCCGACCTGGTTGCAGCGGCAGTACCGTCCGATCCTGGGGTGGACCCTCAAGCACTCCGGCATCACGGTGATCCTCGCGGTCGTCGTGCTCGGCGCCACGCTCGCCGCCGCGCCGCTGATGAAGGTCAACTTCCTCGGCGACTCCGGCCAGAACACGATGACCATCACGCAGGACCTCGGCCCGACGGCGAGCCTGCAGGCCAAGTCGGATGCCGCTGTCGCGGTCGAAGACGCGCTGCTCGACGTCGACGGCATCGAGCACGTGCAGGCCTCCATCGGCACGAGCGGCTCGGCGCTCAGCGACGCGTTCTCCGGTGGTGCGGGTGTCACGTACTCCGTGCTGACCGACGCCGACGCCGACCAGGAGAAGCTCCGCGCCGATGTGCAGGACGCGATCGACGGCCTCGGCGACGACGTGGGCGATGTCGCGGTCTCGGCCTCGGCCGGCTTCGGGTCGAGCGACATCGAGATCACGGTCAGCGCGTCGAACGCCGACGACCTCCAGACCGCGACGACGGCACTCGTCAAGGAACTCGACGGGCGCGACGGCGTCGGTCAGGTGACGGATAACCTCGCTGCGTCGCTGCCCTACATCGCGGTCGTGGTCGACCGGGAGGCGGCCGCCCAGCGCGGACTCTCCGAGGTCGCCGTCGGAGCCATCGTGTCGGGCACCATGCGCCCGCAGCAGGCAGGATCCGTCGAGATCGACGACACCGCGCTGACGGTCTACATCGTGACTCCGAACCCGCCGGCCACGGTCGACGCGCTCAAGGCCCTCGCGATCCCGACCCCCACCGGCATCGTGCAGCTGCAGGACATCGCCACCGTCGAGCAGCAGAACGGACCGACCTCGATCACCACCGAGCAGGGCCGTCGCACCTCGACGATCACCGTGCCTCCGGCATCCGACAACCTCGCCACCGCCACGCAGTCGGTGAACGAGGCTCTCGCGGCGGTCGACCTGCCGAACGGAGCCTCCGCAGAGGTGGGCGGCGTCGCATCGCAGCAGGCGGACTCGTTCTCGCAGCTCGGCCTCGCGATGCTCGCAGCCATCCTGATCGTCTACGTGGTGATGGTCGCGACGTTCAAGTCGCTGCGCCAGCCGCTGCTGCTGCTCGTGTCGGTCCCGTTCGCGGCGACCGGTGCGATCCTGCTGCAGATCATCACGGGCGTGCCGCTCGGCGTCGCGTCGCTGATCGGTGTGCTGATGCTCATCGGCATCGTGGTGACGAATGCGATCGTGCTCGTCGACCTCGTGAACCAGTACCGGGAGAAGGGTCTGTCGACCATCGAGGCGGTGAAGGCCGGTGGCGAGAAGCGACTGCGGCCGATCCTGATGACCGCGCTCGCGACGATCCTCGCCCTCACTCCCATGGCTCTGGGCATCACGGGGCACGGCGGGTTCATCTCGCAGCCGCTCGCGATCGTCGTGATCGGCGGTCTAATCTCGTCGACCGTGCTGACGCTGATCGTGCTGCCGACGCTCTACAACCTCGTCGAGGGGGCCAAGGAGCGGCGCGCGGCGCGCAAGGCGGGCGGATCGGATGCCGGCGGAGCCCCGGTCGCGGATGCACCGGTCGGCCCGGATGTGTCCGGTGCCGCCGTGGCGTCGGCGCAGCCGGTGCTGATCGATGCCTCGGGCCTGCCGCATGCGCCGCAGCTCACCCGCCGCGAGATGCGCGAGCGCGGGGAGTAGTCGCGCTCTCGGCTCCGCCCGGCCGAAACGGAGATCATGTGCGCCGCGTCCGGCGAGTCACCATCCGACTCGCCGGCGCCGCGTCATTCGGTCTCCGTTTTCGCTGAAGAGCCTCGCGGCGGGGCTCGTCGAGTCAGCTCAGCGTGATGCCCCAGCGCAGGGTCCAGGTCTCGTCGGGGACGAGTCGGCGGATGCCGAGGCCGCTGTTCAGGGCGTCGGCCGGTGCGGTCATCGGCTCGATCGCGACCGCGAGGCTCTGACCGGGATAGGTGGGTGTCGTGTACACCTGCACGTAGTCGAAACCCTCGCCCTGCCAGAGCGTCACGCGGCGACCGTCGGGCGCGGTGAGCGAGTGGCGTACGCGGCCGTCGGGGTCGCGGGAGAGATCCGTGAAGCCGGTGTCGAGGGTGACGTCTCCCAGCCGGACGCCCTCGCGCAGGGCGGCATCTGCCGTTCGGGTGCCGGTGGGGAGCATTCTGTCGTCGGTCTCGAAGGCTGTCTCCGCGGGAATCCGCAGCACGAGGTCATGCGGGTCCACGTCGCCGATCGTCACGAACGGGTGGGTGCCGAGGGCAACCGGCGCGGCCGTGGTCGACCGGTTGGTGAGCGTGTGGGTCACCTCGATGCCGTCGGGCGTGAGCGCGTACTCGACGGTGGTCTCGATCAGGTACGGGTATCCCGTCTGCGGGAAGATGGTCGCCCGCAGCACGGCCTCTCGGTCGGTCTGCGACGCCTCGTAGGCGGTGAAGCGCAACAGACCGTGGCTCGCATTGTTCAGCTTCGGCTCGGTGATCGCGAGCCTCCGCGCGGTGCCGTCGTCGTCCCACTCTCCGTCGCGTACCCGGTTCGGCCACGGGGCGAGGACCACGCCGGAACAGGCCGGCGTCGGCAGCTCGAGAGGATACGGCGGCACGAGGTCGACGTCGTCGATGCGCAGCGAACGCAGGGAGGCGCCGACCTGTGCGATCTGTGCGGTCACCCCGCCGTGTCGAAGGCTGATCTGGGCGCCGGTGGGCGAAGCGGTACTCACCTCGTCATCGTACGGCCAGGACCGGGTCGGCGGTCTCTCAGGAGCGTCGGCTACACTTGAGCGGTCGGCTTCGGACACCCGCGCGTTGGCGCGGACGTTTTATGTGTGTGAAGTGTGAGTCCAGGGGCCGATGGTGAGCGTCGCTCGACGCTAATCAACCATCACATGAATGGCCCCGGCCGCTGACAGTCCGGAACCCCGCTGGTCGAGTTCGACCAGGCGCAGGGTGCTCGCGCGTGCGCGCGGCGCTGTTCTCGTGCGAGAACACAGAAAGACATCGCAATGCCGAAGAACAAGAAGCCCCGCGGCGGACGTCCGTCCGCGAACTTCGAACCGCGCTACGGCGCGAAGAAGACCTCTTTCCACGACCGTCACAACGGCGGCCCCGCTCGTGACGGCGCACGCGATGAGCGCGGTGGACGATCGGATGCCGGCGACCGTCGCACCGCTGCATCCGCGGGCGGGTACGACCGTCGCCCCGGCAGTCGCAGCGCCGGCCACCGCGGCTACCGTCCGGCCGAAGCCGAGTCGGGTGCACCCAAGCAGCGCTGGGGCGCGTCGGAGCGCGCCGGCCGCGACGAGGCACGCGGGATCCGCAATCGTGCGGAGTCCGGGCGTCGTGAGGCCCCGCACCACCGCAACGACGAGCGCTCCGAGCGCCCGCGTTACAACGACCGCCCCAGCGCCGGCGGCCGTTTCGACGACCGCCCGCGTCGCGACGACCGTGGCGGACAGCGCCCGACCGGACAGCGCCCGACCGGACCCGGAACCTACCGTGACGAGCGTGGTGGCGATCGCCCCCGGTTCGACCGTGACGACCGTGCGCGTCGCGATGACCGCAGCGCCGGCACCCAGCGTCAGGGCTTCCGCGACAACGACCACCGCGATGGCGGCCGTCCGGTTCGCGACGATCGCCGCGGTGCCGAGCGTCCTCGGTTCAACAGCGATCGTGGTGCCGAGCGCCCTCGGTTCAACAGCGACCGTGGCACCGAGCGTCCCCGGTTCGACCGTGACGACCGCCCGCGTCGCGACGACCGCGCCGGCGACCGCAGCCGGTCGAACGACCGCGGCACCGACCGCCCCGAGCGTTCGTACGACGCCGACCGCGCGCGCCGTGCCTTCGACCGCGACCGCACCCAGCGTTCATACGAGGGGGGCCGTGACGAGCGTTCGCGTCCGTCGACCGGTGGCGCGTACCGCACCGAGCGCCCGCGCCCGCTGACGTCGGACACCCGTGGGCGTCCCGCACGCAACGAGCGTCCGAGCCGCAACGACTGGAACGCCACCAGCCGTCCTGCATCGACCGGGGCGAAGTTCGCGCCGGGAGACGACGTCGTGCACGAGCGCCTCGAGGCGAAGTCCGTCGCAGCGGTCGAGGTCGATGGTGTGACCTTCGGCGACCTCGGTCTCGGGTCGAACATCGTCGAGACGCTCGTCGGCATGGGCGCGGCCACACCGTTCCCGATCCAGGCCGCCAGCATCCCCGCCGTCCTCGCCGGGCGTGACGTGCTCGCCCGCGGTCGCACCGGCTCGGGCAAGACCATCGCCTTCGGCGCTCCGCTCGTCGAGCGCGTGCTGCAGTCGCAGGCCGGCAAGCGTCGTGAGTTCGGCCGGTCGCCGCGCGCGATCATCCTCGCTCCGACGCGTGAGCTCGCGCTGCAGATCGACCGCACGATCCAGCCCATCGCCCGCAGCGTGGGTCTGTTCACCACCCAGATCTACGGCGGTGTGCCGCAGGGTCGTCAGGTGGGCGCGCTCAAGAAGGGCGTCGACATCGTGATCGGCACTCCCGGTCGCGTCGAAGACCTCATCAACCAGGGCAAGCTCGACCTCTCGGACTGCCGCATCGCGGTGCTCGACGAGGCCGACCACATGTGCGAACTCGGCTTCGTCGAGCCGGTGCAGCGCATTCTGCGTCACACCGCGGACGGCAGCCAGAAGCTGTTGTTCTCGGCCACGCTCGACCGTGAGGTCGCCGCCCTCGTCGACGAGTTCCTCGTCGACCCGGCCGTCTACGAGGTCGCTGGTGAAGACCAGGACTCCAGCACGATCGAGCACCGCGTGCTCGTGATCGAGCACCGCGACAAGGCCGACATCCTCACGTCGCTCGTGGATCGCGACGGCAAGACGCTGGTCTTCGCCCGCACCCGCGCCTACGCCGACATGCTCGCCGAGCAGTTCGACGACGCCGGTATCCCGGCCGTCTCGCTGCACGGTGACCTGAACCAGGCCAAGCGCACGCGCAACCTCGAGCGCCTGACCTCGGGGCGCGTGAACGTGCTCGTGGCCACGGATGTCGCCGCCCGCGGCATCCACGTGGACGACATCGACCTTGTCGTCCAGGCCGATGCGCCCGACGAGTACAAGACGTACCTGCACCGCTCGGGTCGCACGGGTCGCGCCGGCCGCTCGGGTCGTGTCGTCACGCTGATCACGCGTCAGCGTCAGCGCCGCATGACCGAGCTGCTCGAGCGCGCCGAGATCGACGCCCCGTTCGAGAACGCCCGGCTCGACGACGACGTGATCGAGGAGATCGCCGGTCGCGTGCCGACCGCGGCGGACCTCACCTCCTGAGTCCTGTCGTGATGAAGGCCCTGTCCGCTTCTGCGGGCGGGGCCTTTCGCGTCTGACCGCCGCGAGATCCCGTGCTCTCGACGAGTGCACCGGATGCGTGCGTGTGGATGCCGTGCGTTCGGCGAGATCCCGTGCTCTCGACGACCTGACGGGGCCTGGCCTGGCGGGGCGGGGCGGGGCGGGTGCGCGTCAGGACAGCTCGTGCACGTGCACGGCGGAGGTCAGGTTCGTGCCGTTGAGGTCGAGATAGATCACGCTCTCGGTCACGGTGAGGGTCATGGTGTTGCGGCGTTCGATCAGGGCAGCCGCGGTGTCGATGAACCCCGGGTCGAAGCTGTAGACGCGGATGTCTTCGCGGCGGTGGATGCGCTTGTCGGTCCACGGCGCCATCACTTTGGCGGGGTCGCGGTGGGTGTACACCACGGTGCGCTCGGCGAGTCTGCTGCCGTAGTGCAGTCGCTCGGCGTCGGGCGCCCCGATCTCGACCCAGGCGGTGATGAGTCCGGTGAGATCGCGGACGAGCACCGCGGGTTCGTCGGTCGACGAGATGCTGCCGCCGAACGCGATGCCTTCGGCGAACTCGAGCCCGTAGGCCAGCACGCGGGTGAGCATGTAGGCATCGGTCTCGGAAGGATGCCGCGCCACGCGCAGCGAGTACTCCTCGTAGACGCCGCGATCGGTGTCAGCGAGCTGCACCTCGAATGTGTGGACTGTGGAACCGATCGCCATGATCCCCGAGCCTACGCGGCTGCGGGATGCATGCCCGACCGCCGGGTCAGAAGAGCATCGGCTGAGCGGGGGATGCCTCGGCTCGAGCGCTGGGGGTGAACCTCACCGCGGCAGCGGCCGCAGCGCTCGTCTGCACGTGGCCCTGCCCTGGTCGGAACCCGCGCCGAGGGTAGTCGTCTTCGTGGCGGCCGTCGAGTCCGTGCATGCGGATGAGCGGACGGGTGCGCTTGGCGAGCCACTGCCGGTATCCCTTCGGCGCCTCGGCGGAAGCCCCGGGATACAGCCCCCGGTACGACGAGACGAGGTCGGGGCGATGGGTGTCGAGCCATTGGAAGAACCACGGTTTGACGCCCGGTCGCAGATGCAGGGCACCGTAGATGACGTTGCGCGCCCCCGCCTCCTTGATGCGGACGAGGGCACTGTCGATCGCGGCGAGCGAGTCGGTCATGTGCGGCATGATCGGCATCAGGAACACGGTCACGGGGAACCCGGCGTCGGCCAGCGCGCGCACGGTGTCGAGCCGGGCCTGGGTGGTCGGGGCTCCGGGCTCGATCGCCTTCTGCAGGTCGTCGTCGTACATCGCGATCGACATCTGCACGTCGATCGGCACACGTGCGGCGGCTTTCACGAGCAACGGGATGTCCCGGCGGATCAGCGTGCCCTTGGTGAGGATCGATATCGGGGTGCCGGATGCCGCGAGCGTCTCGATGATGCCGGGCATGAGCTTGTATCGCCCTTCGGCGCGCTGGTACGGATCGGTGTTCGTGCCCAGGGCCACTGTCTCGTGTTCCCAGCTGCCCTTGCGCAGTTCGCGTGCGAGCACCTCGACCACATTCACCTTCACGACGATCTGCGAATCGAAATCGGACCCGCCGTCGAGGTCGAGATACTCGTGCGTGCCGCGGGCGAAGCAGTAGACGCAGGCATGCGAACACCCGCGGTAGGGGTTGATCGTCCAGGCGAACGGCATACGGGAGGCGCCCGGAACATGATTCAGCGCCGATTTCGACAGGACCTCGTGGAACGTCATGCCCGCGAACTCGGGGGTGGTCACCGAGCGCAGCACGCTCGACCGATCTTCGAGGCCGGGCAGCGCCGCTGCATCCGTCTCGCCCAGTTTCTGCCCCTGCCACCTCATCTCCCAATTCGAACAGAAAGACGATCTCGGCGCAAGTGACTCTGCGACATATCTTCGAATGAGAAGATGGATCAATGCCCTTCCTGCCGCACGCTCAGCATGCGGCTCCGCGGTCCCCGATCCGCGGGCCTGCATTGCCGATCGGCGTCGCCCTGACCGCCATCGGGATCCTGCTCTCGATCGGTTCCGGTCCGGTGTCGCCGTCGGGTGCCGAGTCGATGCCGGTGCCGGTCGCGGTCATGCAGGTTCCACCGGTCAAGGTCGCCGCCACGACCGCGGCCGACCCCTGCGCCGAGCCGTCGGTGCAGCAGGCGATCGCGAATGGCGACGATGCCGCCACGATCGCGGGATTCGGAGGAGGGGCAGCCTTCCGCGCGGCGGTCATCGCGGGCAACGCGCCGTGCATCTCGCTCAATGATCCTGCGCGCCTCTGGGTCGTGGTGAACAAGTCGCTGCCGCTGAACCCGCCCGAGTACGAACCGGCGGATCTCGCCTCCGTGCCCCTGCAGATGACGACGCCGTCCGGACGGGTGCGCTCCGACGTCGCCGCCGCTGTCGGCCAGATGGCGGATGCGGCCCTCGCCGCCGGTGTCGGACGCATCGGCGCGAACAACGGCTACCGCTCCTACTCGTTGCAGGTGACGACCTACGGATCGCACGTGCGATCACAGGGGCAGGCGGATGCGGACGCGGGGTCGGCACGCCCCGGTCACAGCGAGCATCAGACGGGTCTCGCGCTCGACGTGGTCGCGTGCGGTACGGGCTGCGGCGGCCTCGACGGCTTCGGGGGAACACCGCAGAGCGACTGGGTCGCCGCCCACGCCTGGGAATACGGCTTCATCGTGCGCTATGAGCAGGTCGGCACCCCCGTGACGGGGTACGCGCCGGAGCCGTGGCACCTGCGCTACGTCGGAGTCGACCTCGCGGCGGCCTACCACGAGGGCGGGTACCACACGCTCGAAGAGTTCTTCGCGCTTCCCGCCGCTCCGGATTACGTGCACTGAATCGGTGGGAACGCCCCGGTTGCGACATCCGACAACCGCGGTACCCAGTGCCACGTTTTATGGGATGCATTCTCACAACGTCCTGTCCCGCGCCCTCTCCGCGACATAGAATCGCCGGAGCAACGATGCATGAGACGTTCAGGAGGACGGCATGGAACGCGACATCTACGACGAGGATCACGAGGCTTTCCGGGACCTGGTCAAGGACTTCGTCAAGCGCCACGTGACTGGCGAGGCGATCGAGCGGTGGGATGCCGCGGGGGAGATCGACCGGGGGACCATGCTGGCCGCCGGTGAAGCGGGTCTGATCGGACTGTCGGTCCCCGAGGAGTTCGGTGGCGCCGGGATGCTGCAGGACTATCGCTTCCGCACGATCGTGATGGAAGAGGTCATCGCCGCAGGGGCCGGTTCGCTGGCGGGTGCCTTCGGCATCCAGGACGACCTGGCCGTGCCCTATCTCGTGCACATGGGAACGCAGGAGCAGAAGGAGAAGTGGCTGCCGCGCATGGCCACGGGAGAGGTGCTCGGCGCGCTCGCGATGACCGACCCCGGCGCAGGCTCTGATCTGCGCGGCATCAAGACCAACGCCAAGAAGGTCGACGGCGGCTACATCCTCAACGGCGCGAAGACGTTCATCTCCTCTGGCACGACGGCCGACGTGGTCGTGACCTTCGTCAAGACCGGCGAAGGCAACCGTCCCGATGCGTTCAGCCTGCTGCTCGTGGAGAAGGGCATGGAGGGCTTCGACCAGGGTAAGAAGCTGAGCAAGATGGGCTTCCACGGCTGGGACACGGCCGAGCTCAGCTTCACCGACGTGTTCGTCCCCGACGAGAACCTCATCAGCGGCAAGGAGGGCCAGGGCTTCATCCAGCTGATGCTGAACCTGCCGCTCGAGCGCCTCTCGATCGGCGTCGCCGCTGCCGCAGCGGCACAGGCCGCTTTCGATTGGACCGTCGCCTACACGAAGGACCGCGAGGCGTTCGGTGAGCGCATCGCCGACTTCCAGAACACCCGCTTCCGGCTCGCCGACATGTCTGCGACCACCGACGCGATGTGGGCGTACATCGACCGTGCACTGCTCGCCTACAAGGACAACAAGCTCTCCGCTGAAGACGCCGCGAAGGTCAAGTTCTGGGCGACCGAGCGCGAGTGGGAGGTGCTCGACATGGGAGTGCAGCTGCACGGCGGCTACGGCTACATCATGGAATACCCGATCGCCCGTGCCTTCACCGACGCCCGGGTGCACCGCATCTACGGCGGCACGAACGAGATCATGCGTGATCTCGTCGGCCGTCAGATCGCCGGCAAGCGCTGACGCCGTGCTCCTGAAGAGGCCCCGGATTCCTGATCCGGGGCCTCTTCTCGTCTCAGCCGGATCGCCGCGGAGGCGTGGACACGGGCGCTGCCGCCGGGTTGAATCGAGGGCATGACGACCTCGCTCCCGCAGATCCTGGAAGACCACGTAGCGCGGGGCACCGCCCCGGGGATCATCGGCGTGCTCGGCGCTCCTGGCGGCGCGATCGAGATCGTCACGGCCGGCGATCTCCCGGCGGATGCGATCGTCCGCATCCAGTCGATGACGAAGCCGATCCTCGCGGTCGCGGCGCTGCGCCTCGTGCAGGAGGAGCGGCTCCGGCTCGACGATCCGGTGGAGCGGTGGCTGCCCGAGCTCGCCGCCCGCCGGGTGCTGCGCGCACCGGATGCTCCTCTCGATGCCGCCGAGCCTGCGACGACGTCGATCACGCTGCGGCACCTGCTCACCAACACCTCCGGGTACGGCGTGCAGGTCGTTCCGTCGCCGCTGGCGGAGGCGATGATCGGGAACCGGACGGCTGCGGGGCAGGAGCCGGTCGCGATGGGGGCTCAGGAGTGGCTGGAGGCGCTCGCCGCGCTCCCGCTGGCGTTCGAACCCGGCACCGGATGGCGGTACCACCACTCCTTCGGGATCCTCGGGATCCTGCTCTCGCGGGTGGTCGACGGTTCGCTGGAAGATCATCTGCGGCGCGACCTCTTCGCCCCGCTCGGCATGGTCGATACCGGGTACACGGTGCCTCTCGACCATGCGCACCGGCTGCCCGCCGCTTATCGCCACGATGGCGGGACACTGGTCGAGATCGAGCCCGCCGCCGGGGGATTCTCCGTCGCGCCCGCTCCGTTCGACCTCAGTCATTCGGAGCTCGTGTCGACCGCGGCCGACTATGCGGCTTTCGCGGGGATGCTCGCCGCAGGGGGACGGCATGACGGCAACGTCATCATCGACCCCGAACTGCTCGCTCTGATGCGCACCGACCAGGTGCCGTCGAGCGCGAAGACCGACGACAGCTTCTTCCCGGGATTCTGGGAGGGCACGGGCTGGGGGTTCGGCGTCGCGGTGCAGACCGATGGAGAGAACGCGGGTCGCTACGGCTGGTCGGGCGGGCAGGGGACGGACTTCTGGATCGATCCGGACGGCTCGTATCGCGTCGTGCTGAGTCAGGTCGAGATGGGCCCGGAGATAATGGGGCTGTTCGCCGACGTGCAGTGACGCTCTCTGGCACCACCGGGCATCCGACTGGCGCACTGTTGCCGACGCGGCGTCGCTCGGTGTTCTCAGGATGCCGACCGCGACCGGGACCGCGCGAACCCCGAGGCTCGGCGGGCGCGCACGCTTCGACATCGCCGCCTGACGACTCAACGCCCGCCTGACGACGCCGCCGCGAGTGATGACGTCGATGCGTGACGTGGGCGGCCGCGCTCGCGAGGTTCAGCGGTGCTTGCGGACTCCGGCCCTGCCGAGACCGGTCGCACCGACTCCCGCCCTGCGCAGGCGGTCGGCGATCAGGATGCCCAGAGCGGTCGCACCGACGCAGCTCGCGATGGTCACGGCGAAGAACGTGATCTGGGCGAAGAGCGACATCGACCCGAGATCGAACCATGCCCACGCCGAGATCGGGTACACGATGCCGACCGCGACCGCACCGAGATAGTGCATCCACGTGCCCCAGTAGCGCCAGAGCACGAAGAGGAACGGCAACTCCGTGAATGCCGCCCACCAGAGATTGGTCAGCACGGTGCGAAAGCCATATCCGGAGAACGGCACCATGACGAGGCCGGCGATCAGGGCAACAAGCAGCCCGACGAGTGGACGACGGAGCAGCCGCAGCGCGATCACCGACGGCAGCAGCCAGAGACCGGCGAGCGCCATGCCCACGAACGGGAGCGGCCCGGTCAGCACGGTCGAGAACCAGTTCATCGGTGCGAGCAGCACCGCTCCCGCGACGCCGAGCGCCGCGCAGGTCAGCAGGATGGCGGTGGGGAAGCGGAACCGTCCGCCGGTGCGGGGCGTCCGGCCCGCGGCATCCGCGCTCATGCCAGGGGCTCCGCGGCAGCTTCGCGGGCGGCCTTCGACGCGGGGGAGGCCGCACCGATCTTCCAGTATCCGCAGAAGCTCACCGCGTTCTTGTCCACCCCGCGCTCGCCGACGAGGTGTTTGCGGGCACCCGACGCGAGCGCCTGCTCACCCGCCGCGTACGCATGGAACGGGGCCTCGGGCAGGGCTGTGCGGCCGAGCGTCTCCAGCGCGAGGGAACCGGGGGCGACATCGTGCGGGCGCACGATCCACACGACCTCGACGCCAGCGGGATGTGCGAACTCCAGCGCATCCTCTTCGCTCGGTGTCTCCACGATCGCGGTGCCCACGGCGTCCACCGGCAGCGAGGCGCAGATCGAGGAGATCGCGGGCAGCGCGGTCTCATCGCCGATCAGCACGACGCGATCCGTACCGCGCTGCGGATTGAACGTCAGGCCCTCGTCGATGATCAGCACATGCTCGCCCGGCTGGCAGGTCTCGGCCCACCGAGACGCCGGGCCGGCCGTTCCGTCGGCCGCCGAGCCGTGCAGCACGAAGTCCACGTCGATCTCGGCGCCGGCGTCGGCCGTGGCCGCTCGAAATGCGCGCACGCTGTAGTTGCGCATCACCGGACGTTCGCCGTCGGGGATGCGCAGGAACTTCAGGTAGCCGAACATCTTGTTGGCCTTCGCCGGCACCCGGTCGAGGCCCGCGTCGCCGCCGATCGGCAGGAACAGCCGGAACCACTGGTCGAACCCCATCGGGCGGAACTTCTCGATCTCGCCACCACCGAGCGTCACCCTGATCCAGTGCGCAGACAGTCGTTCCGTGCGCAGCACCACCAGGTGGATGAGCTCGGTCGTCTCGGGCTTGACCATCTTGCTGAATGCCATCGGGGGTGCCTTTCAGGGAAGCTGCCAGGGGAAGAACGCGACGAAGATGGCAGCGGATGCCAACAGGGTCGCGATGACGAAGACGGTGTCGCGCGTGCGGAACGGGACGAGGTGCCGCTCGGTGCGGGTCGCGTGCGCGCCGAACGCACGGGAGTCCATCGCGAGTGCGACGCGTTCGGCGTGACGGATGGCACCGGCGAGAAGCGGCACGATGTACCCCCAGCCTCGGGCGATGCGTGCGAACGGGCCGCGTCCGCCGTGGTAGCCGCGCACCCGGTGTGCCTCCCGGATCACGGCGAGTTCGTGCCCGAACCGCGGCACGAACCGGAAGGCCGCCAGTGCCGTGTAGCCGATCCGATACGGCACCCGCAGCTGCTGCACGCTGGCCCGAACGAGGTCGGGTCCGCTGGTCGTGAGTCCGCCGACGAGCGCGAGCGCGACGATCGAGCCGAGTCGCAGTGCCGTCGCGAAACCGATCACGAGTGCTCCGCTGTAGAGCGTCCAGTCGCCGATCCGCAGGATGGGGGAGCTCTCCGCGACGAGTCCGGTGTCGACCCACAGGGAGAATCCCACCCCGATTAGCAGCATGCCGGCCGGGAGCCCCAGCAACAGCAGGGCGAGGAGTCGGCCCGTGAGACGGGCCCCGACCAGGATCAGGACGTAGGCGAGGATCAGGAAGGCCGCGGGGGTGGCCAGATCCCGCACGAAGACGAGCAGGAGCATCGCCGGTGCGAACCCGGCGACCTTCGCGAGCGGGTTCAGGGCATACAGGAACTGCCGTCGCGAGGTCGCGGTCATCCGCGCGTACGGATCGAAGGTCGTCGCCGTCACGAGGTCACCCCGAGCCCGGTGGAGGCCAGCACGCGCTGCAGTGCGGGCAGGCGCAATCCCGCGTCGGCGAACAGGCGCTCCTCCTGCAGCAGGGTGGCGGTGGGACCGACCGCCCGCACCCGGCCGTCGGCCAGGACCACGACGTGGCTGGTGTGCTCGGCCACGAGCTGGAGGTCATGCGTGACGATCAGGATGGTCGTGCCTTCCGCCCGCAGGTTCTGCAGCAGGTCGAGCAGCTCGGCGGCCCTGGCGCGGTCCTGTCCGAAGGTGGGCTCGTCGAGCGCCAGCACGCGCGGGCGGGTGATCAGGGCGGTCCCCACCGACAGGCGACGCTTCTCCCCTCCGGAGAGCAGGAACGGATGCACGGCCGCCTTGTGCTCGAGGCCGAAGCGGGTCAGCATCTCGCCGACCCTGGTCGAGATCTCGTCATCGGAGACGTGGCGCAGCCGCAGTCCGTGGGCCAGCTCGTCGAACACCGTGGGGGCGATGAACTGGTGTTCGGGATTCTGGAAGACGAACCCGATGCGCGCGGCGAGATCGCGCGGCGAGGCGGTGCCTGGATCGACACCGTCGACGGACACCTGACCGCGGGGCGGCGGCACGACCCCCGCGAGTGCCTGGATCAGCGTCGTCTTGCCCGCGCCGTTCGCGCCGACGATCGCCGTGAGGCTGCCGGGTTCGAGGTCGAGATCGATCCCGTGCAGGATCTCGGTGCGTCGTCGGCGCACGGTCAGCCCGCGAGCGCGGATGATCGGCTCGGTGTGTGGCGTCGCCTCGCCGCGGGGTCGGGAGATCTCGTCGGTCGTCGAGTGGGGGGCGGGCGACGGAAGGCCTTCTCGATCGAGCGCTGCGGCGAGCTCCTGCGGCGACAGCGGCAGCGGGTCGAGCGAGAATCCCCGTTCCCGCAGGCGGAGCGCCGCCAGCGTTGCGGCAGGGAGCCACACGCCCATCCCGACCAGCTCATCAGCGTGGTTCCTGATGACCTCGGCCGCCGGTCCGTCGAAGGCGACCCGGCCGTCGCGGTCGAGCACGATCGCCCGCGTGACGAACGCCATCGCCGCGTCGAGGTTGTGCTCCACGAGCATGATCGCCCGGTCTCCGGCCGAGACCACCTCCGTGAGGGCGGCGTAGACATCGTCGATGCCCTGGGGATCGAGGTTCGCCGTCGGCTCGTCGAGCACGATCAGCGGCGACCCCATCGCCAGAGCTCCGGCGATCGCGAGCCGCTGTCGTCCGCCGCCGGAGAGGTGGTCGGGGTTCTCGTCGCGCCGTTCCCAGAGGCCGACCCGACGCAGTGCCTCCTCGACCCGGCCCTCGATCACGTCGAGCGGAAGCCGCAGGTTCTCGGGGCCGAACGCGACCTCGTCGTAGACGCTGCCGGTGACGATCTGCGCATCCGGATCCTGGAACACCATCGCGACGTGGGTGCTCAGCGCGGCCGTCTGCGCGCTGGCCGTGTCGATGCCACCCGCTTCGACGGTGCCGGTCATGCTTGCCGGCAGAGCGTGCGGGATCAGTCCGTTGAGCGCGAGCGTGAGCGTCGACTTGCCGGAACCGGACGGTCCGAGCAGGAGCACGACCTCCCCGGCAACGATGTCGAACGTCACGTCGCGTGGCGAGGGGTGCACCGCATCGGCGTGGGTGAGGGAAAGCTCACGCACGCGGAGCAGGGGCGCGGATGGGCGCACGGCGGAGTCCCGGGTCGGCGGATCGTACCCCTCTAACTTAGCTGAGCCTTACCTGATTCTCCATCGGGCGCAGAGGGTCGACGATCAGCGCCGGGCGACGCCGGCACGCCTGAGCGCGGAGCCGATCGCGAGGCCCACTGCTGTCCACGCGATCGGCCCGAGCACCGAGATCGCGAGGTAGAGGATCTGCGCCCACAGCGGCATGACCGAGAGGTGAGCGGCGAAGAACACGACGACCGCCACGAAGACGCCGATGATCGCGGCAGAGATGAAGAAGCGCCACGGCCCCCAGGCGCGATACCGCGTGAGCGCGGCCACCCCTTCCTGGATCAGGCCGAACAGCAGGGCGGTGCCGATGAAGCGCAGCGCCCAAGCCGGGTTGAAGGCGCTCGCGATCAGGGCGGCGAACACATGGGTGATCAGCGCCACGAGCGGCAGGCGCAGCACCTCTTGCGCGATGATGCCCGGCAGCACGTGCGAGCCGAGCACCAGACCGTAGAGGAACAGCAGAGGGCTCGCCAGCAGCACCGGCGTCACCCATCCGGCTATGCCCGCGAGGATGCCCGTCGCGACTCCGATCGCCGCGCAGACGAGCAGTACTCGGGTCGACAGGACGGAGGTACGGGCCACCTCTCCAGCTTACTGTCGACCTATCGGGAGGGCGGCCGTGGATAACCCTGGCCGATCGGCGATGGCCGATTGGTCGATCGACCAGATCTCGTGTCGATCGCTGAGGGCGGGGCTATGTTGGCCGCGGTGCAGCAACGAGGTTGCACCGTGATCATCGGGAGCACCACATGGGTCGAACACCCCTCCGGATGGCAGCGGCCACCACCCTGGCCACGCTGTTCATCGCATCGACAGCAACCACCGGCTACGCCGCGACGGAGGAGGTGACGCACCCCGTCCCCGTCGCAGGCACCCCCGGACATTACATCGTGGTGATGAAGTCGGATCCGCTCGCCACCTACGAGGGTGACGTGAAGGGCCTGAAGGCCACCAAGCCCGCCGAAGGCGAGCAGCTCGAAACGCAGTCGCAGGATTCGCAGCGTTACGTCGAGCACCTCCAGACCGAGCAGACCGATCTCGTCAGCGACATCGGCGTGACCCCCGACACCACATATCAGGTGGTGCTGAACGGGTTCAGTGCCGAGCTCAGCGGCGAGCAGGTCGACGCGCTCCGCGCTTCGAAGGACGTGCTCGGCGTCTACCCCGATGAGATCCGCCACCCCGATGCGCAGACCTCGACCGACTACCTCGGACTCGGCGATGACCGCAAGGGTCGTGGCGGCGTGTGGCAGCAGACCGGGGGAGTCGAGAAAGCCGGAGAAGGCGTCGTCGTCGGTGTGATCGATACCGGAATCGCCCCCGAGCACCCCTCCTTCGAGGGCAAGAAGATCAAGAAGCAGAAGAAGCAGCACAACCGCAATAAGGGCGGTCAGCCCTACACCGACGGCACCTACGTCTACTTCGACAAGTCGGACGGCGGGCAGTTCCAGGCCGCGATGGTCGAGGGTCAGGACTGGGACAAGAGCGACTACTCCTCGAAGCTCATCGGCGGACAGTACTTCTACGCGGGTGCGGAGGCCGCCGGCTTCGACTTCCAGTACGACTACCTCTCGCCGCGTGACGGCGACGGACACGGCTCGCACACCGCGAGCACCGCCGCGGGCAACTTCAAGGTCAAGGCCAGCATCGAGAACGTCGATTTCGGGACGATCTCGGGAGTCGCGCCCGCCGCGAAGATCTCCGCCTACAAGGCCTGCTACGTCGGTCCTGACACGACGGTCACCACCGACGACATCTGCGCGCAGAGCGACCTCATCGCCGCGATCGATCAGGCCGTCGCCGACGGCGTCGACGTCATCAACTACTCCATCGGCGGAGGAGCCGCCAGCACCGTGATGGCGCCGGAGGACCTCGCGTTCTTCAACGCCGCGGCTGCAGGCGTCTTCGTCGCGACCAGTGCAGGCAACGACGGCCCCGACTCGGTAACGGCCGACCACGCATCGCCCTGGTACACGACCGTCGCCGCCTCGACCATCCCGACCTGGGAAGGCACCGTGCAGTTCGACGGGTTCGCGCAGGCCGGAGCCTCGGTGAGCGTGCCGTTCGGTCAGACCGTCACCGGCCCGTCGATCGCCGCCGTGGATGCCGCCGCGGCAGGTGCGACGGATCCGCAGCTCTGCCTGCCGGGCACCCTCGATCCGGCGAAGGTGGCCGGACACATCGTGGTCTGCGACCGTGGCGGCAACGCCCGCGCCGAGAAGTCGCAGGTCGTGAAGGATGCCGGGGGCATGGGCATGGTCCTCGTGAACGTCCCCGGTGGTGCCGACTCGCTCGACAACGACTTCCACGCGGTGCCGACCGTGCACCTCAACGCGGTGCACCGCGCCGCCGTGCTCGCGTACGTGCAGGGTGGCGTGGATCGCCCGATCACGCTCGTCGGTGAGAACACCACGGGTGTCACCACACCGACGCCGCAGATCGCTGGCTTCTCCAGCCGTGGACCGATGCTGGCAGACGGCAGCGATGTGATGAAGCCGGACGTCGCGGCTCCCGGCGTCGCGATCCTCGCAGCGACCGAGAACGCTCCGGGCGAGAAGCCGACCTTCGGCATCCTCTCCGGCACGTCGATGGCCTCGCCGCACGTGGCCGGTCTCGCGGCACTGTACCTCGGCGAGCGCCCGAAGGCGACCCCCGCCGAGATCAAGTCGGCGATGATGACCACCGCCTACGACACGGTGCTGCCCGACGGGTCGAAGAACACGAACCCCTTCGAGCAGGGCGCGGGTCAGGTCGACCCGAAGCGGTACCTGAACCCGGGTCTGCTGTACCTCAACGGCGTGAAGGACTGGGCGGCGTTCCTCGACGGGAAGGGCCTGTCGGACTTCCCCGGCATCGAGCCCATCGACGGCAGCGATCTGAACCAGGCGTCGATCTCGATCGGCTCGCTGACCAGCGCGCAGACGGTCACCCGCACGGTCACCTCGACCGAGAAGGGCACCTTCACCGCCAAGGCCTCCGTTCCGGGAGTGAACGTCAAGGTCACGCCGCAGCAGCTCAAGTTCGACCGCCCCGGTCAGACGAAGACCTTCACGGTCACGTTCGACAACGCCAGCGCCCCGGTGGAGCAGTGGGCCACAGGCTCGCTGACCTGGACGAGCGCGAAGAACACGGTGCGCTCGCCGATCGCACTGTTCCCGGTCACGGCCGACGCTCCGGCCGAGGTCACGGGCACCGGTGTCGACGGCAGCACCACGGTCGACATCACGCCCGGTCTCACCGGAGACCTCGCGCTCGGGCTCTCGGGTCTGACCGCGTTCGAGCTGCTCGCGGATGCGGACAACCCCGTGGAGGGCCACTCGGGTGATGAGAAGTCGGGCGACGCGAACAAGGACGTGTCGTGGATCGTGAACGTGCCGGAGGGGACGACGCTCTCGCGGTTCGACCTCGACTCGTCCGACGACAAGGGCAGCGACCTCGACCTCACCGTGTACCGGGTGGTGAGCCCGGACGACCTGCAGTACTACCAGCGCTGGCGTTCGGCCACCGGGTCGGCGGATGAGCAGGTCACGATCCCGTCGCCGACGGCGGGCACGTACCTCGTGGTGGCGAACATCTACTCGACGACGGGTCCGATGACGTGGGACATGACCTACGCCAACGTGCTGCCCGACGGCGAGGGAGACCTCACCGCCACGCCGAACCCGCTCGCTGCGGTGCGCGGCAAGCAGACGTCGTACGATCTCAGCTGGTCCGGCCTGACCGCCGGTACGCGTTACCTCGGCCTCGTGCAGTACGGCGAATCCGATGTCCGCACCGTGCTGACGGTCGACGTGCCGAACGCGAAGGCACCGGAGACCCCGGCGCCCGAGAGCCCGGCACCGGAGACTCCGGCGCCCGAGACTCCGGCACCGGAGACCCCGACGCCCCAGACTCCGGCACCCGAGACGACCGCGCCGGCCACGCCCGCGCCGCAGTCGTCGGCGCCGGCGACGCCCGCACCGCGAGGGGAGAAGCGGGAGTAGCCGCAAGCACGACAGCACTGCACCCCGTGGTCGTTCGACCACGGGGTGCAGTGCTGCGCTGGGGCATCCGTTCATCGCGTGATCGGCGCCGCTCGTCGCATCACGCGCCCCCGCGGGCCCATCCCTCGGCACCACGTTCCTAACGTGGGGGAACGCAACGTCGCGTATCCCGAGGAGACCCCCATGACCGCACCTTCGTCGCGCCGCCGCGACGGCGCCGGACTCGTCGACGACGAGCCCGTGATCGTCACCGATCCGAAACTCCCCTCCGTCGCCCTCACCGAAGAGCACCACGAGAAGGCGAACCGCTGGACTCTGCCGAAGATCATCCTGTGGGCCGCGATCGCCCTGCTGGGCGCCGTCGCCTGGACCATGCTCGCGATCGTCCGCGGCGAGACCGTCAATGCGATCTGGTTCGTGTTCGCGGCGGTCTGCACGTATCTGATCGGCTACCGGTTCTACTCCAAGGTGATCGAGAAGTACATCACCCGGCCCGATGACCGCAGGGCGACTCCCGCCGAGGTCAAGCAGGACGGCAAGGACTACGTCCCCACCGACCGCCGCGTGCTCTACGGCCACCACTTCGCCGCCATCGCCGGCGCCGGCCCGCTCGTCGGTCCGGTGCTCGCCGCGCAGATGGGGTACCTCCCCGGCACGATCTGGATCATCGTGGGCGTCGTGCTCGCGGGTGCCGTGCAGGACTACACGGTGCTCTTCTTCTCCATGCGCCGCGGCGGCCGCACGATCGGTCAGATGGCCCGTCAGGAGCTCGGCAAGATCGGCGGGACCGCCGCGATCATCGCCTCGCTGCTGATCATGCTGATCATCGTCGCGATCCTCGCCCTCGTCGTCGTCAATGCGCTCGGGGAGAGCCCGTGGGGCGTGTTCTCGGTCGCCATGACCATCCCGATCGCGCTCTTCATGGGCGTCTACCTTCGCTACCTGCGCCCCGGCAAGGTCACCGAGGTCTCGATCATCGGCTTCGTGCTGCTGATGGCCGCGATCATCGGCGGCGGCTGGGTCGCCGGCACCGAGTGGGGTCAGGCGATCTTCCACCTCGACCGCACCACCATCGCCTGGGGCATCATCGTCTACGGCTTCGTCGCCGCCGTGCTCCCGGTCTGGCTGCTGCTCGCTCCGCGTGACTACCTGTCGACCTTCATGAAGATCGGCGTGATCGTCATGCTCGCCGGAGCCATCGTGCTGGTGCGCCCCGAGATCACGGTCCCGGCGGTCAGCATCTTCGGCGAGAACGGCATGGGCCCGGTGTTCGCGGGTCCCCTCTTCCCCTTCCTGTTCGTGACGATCGCGTGCGGTGCCCTCTCCGGTTTCCATGCGCTGATCGCCTCGGGCACCACACCGAAGCTCATCGAGAAGGAGCGCCAGACGCGCTTCATCGGCTACGGCGGCATGCTCATGGAGTCGTTCGTCGCGATCATGGCCCTCGTCGCCGCGATCTCGATCGACCAGGGCATCTACTTCGCGATGAATGCACCGACGGCGGCGACAGGAGGCACGGTCGAAGGGGCCGTCGCCTTCGTGAACTCGCTGGGGCTGACGGGGGTGAATCTCACGCCCGAGATGCTCACCGGCACGGCGGCCGCGGTCGGCGAGGAGTCGATCGTGTCCCGCACCGGTGGCGCCCCGACGCTCGCCCTCGGACTCGCGCACATCATGCAGCAGGCCCTCGGCGGTCAGGCGCTCATGGCGTTCTGGTACCACTTCGCGATCATGTTCGAGGCGCTGTTCATCCTCACCGCGGTGGATGCCGGAACCCGCGTCGCCCGCTTCATGCTGCAGGACTCCATCGGCGCCTGGTTCCCCAAGTTCCGTGACGTCTCGTGGCGCCCCGGCGTCTGGATCTGCACCGCGATCATGGTGGCCGGCTGGGGAGCGATCCTCATCCTCGGCGTGACCGACCCGCTCGGCGGCATCAACACCTTCTTCCCGCTGTTCGGCATCGCCAACCAGCTGCTCGCCGCGATCGCGCTCGCCGTGGTGCTGGCGATCGTCGCCAAGCGCGGCCGCAGCTACGTCAAGTGGTTGTGGATCATCGCGCTGCCGCTGGCGTTCACCGCAGTAGTGACCATCACGGCATCGCTGTACAAGATCCTCTCCCCGGTCCCGGCGATCGGCTACTGGGCGAACCACTTCCGCTACGTCGCCGCCCGCGACAGCGGAGACACCTCGCTCGGCGAGCCGGCGGTGCTCGATGCGGTCATCCGCAACACCGCCGTGCAGGGCACGCTGTCGATCATCTTCGTGACCTTGGCGATCATCGTGATGGTCATGGCCGTGATCGTCACCATCAAGGCCATTCGCAACGGCGGCGGCGAGAACACCGAGGAACCGCCGGTGGCCTCGCGCCGCTTCGCCCCGGCCGGATTCCTCCCGAGCGCCGAGGAGCGCGAGCTCGAGAAGCAGTGGGAGCCGATCCTCGCCGATGAGCGCAAGGCGTCGACCCACTGATGTCGATCCTCCTGAGATGGCCGACACCATGAGCCGGACGGATGCCGCGACCACCCTCCTGCGGACGCTGTTCAGCGCCGCGGGGCGGGTGGGCCGCGGCATCCGCTGGTACATCACGACGCTGATGGGCGACAGCGCCTATGCCACGTACGTCGCCCATCACCGTCGGCAGCATCCAGATGAGGAGCCGATGACCGAGCGGCAGTTCTGGCGGCAGCGGATGGATGACCAGGATCGCAACCCCGGTGCCCGCTGCTGCTGAGCGCAGCCATGCCGGTGCCTAGGCTGAGACCATGACCGACGTCGTTCTCGCAGCGATCCTCGGCGTGCTCGGCGGCGTCGTGCTCTCGGTGCTTCTCTTGCTCGCACGCCGACTCGCGCGCGGGGCGGCCGACCTCGGGAGCGACGCCGAACAGGCCGCCCTCACGGCGCTGCATCAGGCGAGCCTCGCGGCACCGCATCTGCGCGCCGGGCTCTCCGATCCCGACGTCGTCAAGGCGGCTCGACACCTGCGCGTGCTGCTCGGCAGCGCAGCGGTCGCGATCGTGAGCGCCGAGGGCACGGTGTCGTTCGACGGTCCCTCCGACGGGCTGGAGTCCGCCGCCCGTCGCATCGCCGATCAGGCCAGCACCTCGCGTCGGCGGCAGGTGTTCCCGGCGGCGGGACGGGAAGACCACCTGGAGGCGGTGGGGGCGCCGATCCTCGTCGACGGCCGCGTGGTGGGTGTCGTCGTCGCCTTCGCGGCTCCCGTCCGGGCGGCGCTCGTGAGGGCGGCCGAAGAGGTCGCCGACTGGTGCGCGGCGCAGGTCGAGCTCGGCGGGCTCGATGCATCGCGGACACAGTTGGCCGAGGCGGAGCTGCGATCGCTGCGGGCGCAGATCTCCCCGCACTTCATCTACAACGCCCTCACCGCGATCGCATCCTTCGTGCTCACGGACCCGACACGTGCGCGCGAGCTGGTGCTCGAGTTCGCCGACTTCACGCGCTACTCGTTCCGGCGGCAGGGGGAGTTCACCACGATCGCCGAAGAGCTCGGCAGCATCCACTCCTACCTCGAGCTCGAACGCGCGCGCTTCGGCGAGCGCCTGCGGGTCACCCTGCAGATCGCGCCGGAGACCCTGGCGACGGTCATCCCGTTCCTCTCGGTGCAGCCGTTGGTCGAGAACGCGGTCCGCCACGGCCTCGAGCCGGGCGTCGGCGGCGGAGAGATCCGCATCGCGTCGCGTGACGACGGCACCCACACCGAGATCACGGTCGAGGACGATGGCGTGGGGATGGATCCCGAGGCGTTACGGGCAACCCTCACCGCCCGAGACGACGGCGTGCACGTGGGGCTCCGCAACGTCGACACCCGCCTCCGCCAGCTCTACGGTGCCGATGGAGGGCTCGTCGTCGAGACCAACACCGGCGCCGGTACCCTGGTGCGCATGCGGGTCCCGAAATCGCAGCCGCAGCACGACCCGGACACCGACTGACGATCATGACGAACAGTGCGCCTCTGATCGATGTGCTCGTCGCCGACGACGAGAGACCCGCCCTCGACGAGCTCGTCCACCTGTTGCGCACCGACGCCCGTGTCGGCGAGATCCTGACGGCCTCGTCGGGTGCGCAGGCATTGCGGCTGATGTCGGAGCGCATGGTGCGGATCGCGTTCCTCGACATCCACATGCCGGGACTGACCGGGATGGAGCTCGCGCGGGCGCTGCTGACCCTGGCCGAGCCGCCGGCGGTCGTGTTCGTCACCGCCGACGAGGCCAGAGCGGTGGAGGCGTTCGAGCTGCGTGCCGCCGACTACCTGCTCAAGCCCGTGCGCCTCGAGCGGTTGCGTCAGTCGATCGACCGGGTGGTCGAGCTCGGAGACTCCGCAGCTCCGGGCGACGACGAGGTGCTGCCGGTCACGGTCGGATCCGTCGTGCGATTCGTGCGCCGCAGCGACGTGCGCTGGGTGCGGGCGCAAGGGGACTACTCCCGGCTGCACACAGGAGGCGGGAGTAGGCAGAGCGGGGCAGGGCCCGAGGAGACGGGGCATCTGGTGCGCATCCCGATCTCGGAGCTGGAGGCGCGATGGGCGGATGCCGGGTTTCTGCGCATCCATCGCTCCTCGCTCGTGCGCATCTCGGCCGTGACGGAGGCGCGGCTGTCGGGATCGGAGCCCACCGTATCGATCGGCACGATCTCGCTCCCGGTGAGTCGGCGACTGGTACCCGCGGTGCGCGATGCCTTGCTGCGCGGAGAGGTCGCGGGATGACCGAGAAGCCCAAGCGCGTGCGTGTGACGGCGGACCTGCCCGATCGGAGGCCGGCGACCTTCACGCGCGGCATCGCGCTACCCGGCGCTCCCGTGGACGAGGCGGATGCCGTGTACGCGCGGGCCCTGATGCGCAGCCAGCTCCGACTCGCGCTCGGTACCATCGCCGGGTTCGTGGTCGTGGTCATCGCGCTGACCCTGACGATCGCTCTCGTCCCCGAGATCGGACAGGTCGTGGTCTGGGGGTTGCCGCTGTCGTGGCTGCTGCAGGCCTACGCGTTCTACCCGATCATCGTCGTGTTCGCGGTGCTCTACGTGCGCACGGCCGCGCGCAACGAGCGTCGGTACCGGGCGCTGCGGGATCGCGAATGAACGCGGTGCTCGACCTCATCGGCGTCGCGCTCGTCATCGTCGCGACGCTGCTGATCGGCGTCTACGGTCTGCGCATCTCGCGCACGACGGGCGACTTCTTCGTGGCGTCGCGCACGGTGCGGCCGGTGTGGAACGCATCGGCGATCAGCGGCGAGTACCTCTCGGCAGGTACCTTCCTCGGCCTGTCGGGTCTCGTGCTGCTCGACGGCGCCCGGGGCTTCTGGTTCCCGATCGGCTATGCGGCCGGCTACCTCCTGGTGCTCGCGTTCGTGGCGGCCCCGCTCCGTCGCAGCGGGGCGTACACGATCCCCGACTTCATCGAGGCGCGGCTGGAGTCGACGTTGGCCCGGCGTGTCACCAGCATCGCGGTGCTGGTGATCGGCTGGCTCTACATCGTGCCGCAGCTGCACGGTGCGGGGCTGACACTGCTGGTCGTGGCCGGTCTGCCGGAATGGGTGGGAGCCGTGACCGTCGCGGTTCTGGTGGCGGCGGCGGTCGCTGCGGGCGGCATGCGGGCGATCACCTACGTGCAGGCGTTCCAGTACTGGCTCAAGCTCACCGCCCTTCTCGTGCCGGTGGTGTTCATCGCGTTCGCACTCAGCGGCGGGCCGCACGACTTCGACCCCGCGCTGGTATTTCCCGTCGAGGCCGGACCCTCGGGGTTCGACGCGTACGAGACGGCGTCGCTCCTGCTCGCGCTGCTGCTGGGCACGATGGGCCTGCCGCACGTGCTGGTGCGGTTCTACACGAGTCCGACCGGGGTGTCGGCGCGGCGTACCACCGTGATCGTGATCGGCATGGTGAGCGCGTTCTATGCGGTGTCGAGCACGATGGGGCTGCTGGCGCGCATCGCCGCTCCCGATCTCGCGGTTCCCGGTACGGCCGACACGGTGGTGCTGCTGCTGCCCTCGCGCGTGTTCCCCGGGGTGGTCGGCGAGCTGCTGACCGCGTTGATCGTGGCCGGCGCCTTCGCGGCGTTCCTGGCGACATCGGCCGGCCTCGTGGTCTCGCTCGCCGGCGTGATCAGTCAGGATGTGTTCTCCGGTTCGGTGCGGTCGTTCCGACTGTCAGCCGTGCTCTGTGCGCTGGTGCCACTCGGTGTCGCGCTGCTCACCGCCCCGGCCGGCCTCGGGTCGAGCGTCGGCGTGGTGTTCGTGGTGGCGGCGTCGACGCTGTCGCCGGTGGTGCTGCTCGGCGTGTGGTGGCGAGGGCTCACGGCCCGTGGTGCGGTCGCCGGGATGCTGTCCGGTGGGAGCGCCGCCGGACTCGCCCTGCTCGTGTACGCGGCGATCGGGGGTGTCGGCGTCGCTGCTCCCTACCTCGCGCAGCCGGCCGCGTGGACCATACCGCTGGCCACGGCCGTGACCGTGGTCGTCTCGCTCCTCGACCCGCGGGGTCCGTCGCCACGCACCGAGCGTTTCCTCGCGCGGGTGCACACGCCCGAGCGTGGGTGAGCGCCCGGGCGCGGGTGAGTCCCGCCCCCGCCCCGTCCCGTCCCGCCCCGTTCCGCCCCCGGCCCGTCCCTGCCCCGGCCCGGGCCCCGCCTCGTCCCGCCCCTGCCCCCACCTCGTCCCGCCCCTGCCCCCACCTCGTCCCGCCCCTACCTCGTTCCGGTCGCACTTGCTGCCGTCCGGACCGCGTTCGGCGCGGCAGGAACTGCGACCGGAACGAGACAGGGACGGCGCGTCAGAGCGTGCGGCTGCGCGGCATGAGACGTACGGGCGGGAGCGGCGGGGCCGGGATGCGCACGTCGTGACCTGCCACCACGCCGAAGCGGTCGGATGCTGCCTCCCACTCCTCGCGGGCCTCGACGATCTCGTCGTGCGAGCGACCGGCGAAGTTCCACCACATCACGATGTCGTCCTCGAACGGCTCACCGCCCAGCAGGAATAGCAGGGCACCCTCGGTGCTCGACACCTCGACGGTGTCGCGGGAGTCGCCGAGGTAGAGCAGACCGTTTCGATCGAGCGGATGCGCGGCCACCACGGCGTCTCCCTCGACGAGCATGAGGGCGTGCTCCCAGTCGGAGCGCAGCGGCAGATGCACACGCGAGCCGGGAGCGAGCACGATCTCGGCCCCGACGATCGGGGTGTGCACCGTGGCGGGCGAGCGCACGCCGGCGAACTCGCCGAGGACCACGGTGGCTTCGGCATCCGTTCCCTCGTCGGCCGGGAGGGCGAGTGCGGGCAGCGCGGTGTGCCGTTCGAAACCGGGGGCACCGTGGCGAGCCGAATCCGGGAGCACCACCCAGAACTGCAGTGCGTCGAGGGGGACGGGATCCTCGCCGATCGAGTACTCCGAGTGGGAGATCCCGTTGCCCGCGGTCATCAGGTTCAACTGCCCGCGGCGCAGGTCGGCGTCGCTGCCGAGCGAGTCACGATGACGGATCTCTCCGACGAGCGGCCAGGTCACGGTCTGCAGACCGATGTGCGGGTGTGGCTCGACCCGCATCTTCGTGTCAGCCGGTCCGAACCGGTCGAGGAAGCACCAGGCGCCGATCGTCGGCAGGTTGCGGTGCGGCAGGGCGCGCAGCACGTTCATGCCGCGCACTCCGCCGAGCGGAACCTCGCGCGGTTCGAGGATGAGGCGGTGCTGTCCGATCATTCGGCTCGGCCCGTCGGGTCTTCCTCCGAGGATCCGCCGGTCGCGGGCCGCTGCGGCCAGCGGATCTCGGCCCCCGGGATCTCGTGCGTCTCGAGGTACTTCGCGATGTACGGGCACAGCGGCACGATCGCCTCACCGCGTCCTGCCGCATCCGCCAGCGCCTCGGCAGCGAGCTTCCCGGCCAGCCCCTGGCCTTGGAAGGCCGGGTCGATCTCGGTGTGGAGGAAGCGGATGGATCCGGGGCGGAGGTCGAAGGCCGCGAAGCCCGCGAGCACATCGTCGGAGCGGATCTCGTAGCGCGATTCCGGGTCGTTGCGGGTCACGGTGATGTCGGTCATCGGATGCTCCTTCGAACGGATGCCTCCAACCTACGCCCGCGGGCGAGGGGAGGGGCGGGCGAAAACCCAGGCCATGTGGCGCGGGAGCGGCGCGTCGAAGCGCGGCGCGCCATGCGGATGCAGGATGCTCTGGGTTTTCGCCGGCGGGTGTGCAGGGGTGTGGATGACGCGCCGCCGCGTCGGCGGGGGTCGTTACGCTGGAGGGATGCCGCAGACTCCCCGTGACCCGTACGCGGACCTGCCGTACGCCGACGAGCCCTACGACGACGGCTGGGAGTCGTCCATCCCGCCGGAGCCGATGGACTGGGAGCCGCAGGGCGCGGGCTTCGAACCGCCGCTCGACTGGGGGCAGGGGCCCGTCACTCCGGTGAGTGCGTCCTCCTCCGCCTCGTCTGCGCCGGCCGTTCGCCGGGCGACGCCGAGCCGGTACGCGACCGCGCGCGACGCGCTGCACACCGTCTTCGGCTACGACGAGTTCCGCGGCGACCAGGCCGACATCGTCGAGCAGGTCATCGCGGGAGGCGACGCCGTCGTGCTGATGCCGACCGGTGGCGGAAAGAGCATCACCTACCAGGTGCCCGCCCTCGTCCGTGAGGGCACGGGCCTCGTGATCAGCCCGCTCATCGCGCTCATGCACGACCAGGTCGATGCCCTGCGGGCCAACGGTGTGAAGGCGGCGTACCTCAACTCCACGCAGGCGATCGACGAGCGTCGCGAGGTCGAGCGGGCCTACGTCGCGGGCGAGCTCGACCTCATCTACGTCGCGCCGGAGCGCCTCTCGAACGCACAGACCACCGCGCTGCTCCAGCGCGGAACGCTCAGCGTGATCGCGATCGACGAGGCGCACTGCGTGTCGCAGTGGGGGCATGACTTCCGCCCCGACTACCTGGCTCTCGGCGACCTGGGGGAGCGGTTCCCCGGGGTGCCGCGCATGGCGCTCACGGCGACAGCGACCGCGGCGACGCACAAGGAGATCACCGAGCGGCTGCGCCTCGACGGTGCCGACGGAAGAGCGCCTGCGAAGCACTTCGTCGCGAGCTTCGACCGCCCGAACATCCAGTACCGGATCGTGCCGAAGGTCGACCCACGCAAACAGCTGGTCCAGTTCATCCGCTCGCAGCCGGAAGGCGCGGCAGGCATCGTCTACGCGCTCAGCCGCAAATCGGTCGAGCAGACGGCGACCTCCCTCGCCGCCCAGGGGTTCGATGCGCTGCCGTACCATGCGGGGCTGCCCGCCGAGGTGCGGGCGGCCAATCAGGCGCGCTTCCTCCGCGAAGACGGTGTGGTCATGGTCGCGACCATCGCGTTCGGCATGGGTATCGACAAGCCCGACGTGCGCTTCGTCGCGCACATCGATCTGCCGAAGTCTGTCGAGGGCTACTACCAGGAGACCGGTCGTGCGGGCCGTGACGGCGAGCCTTCGGTGGCGTGGATGGCGTACGGTCTGGGCGACGTCGTGCAGCAGCGCCGGCTCATCGATCAGAGCCCCGGCGACCGCACGTTCAAGATGCGGATGGGGCAGCACCTCGACGCGATGCTCGCGCTGTGCGAGACGGTGGAGTGCCGCCGGCAGAACCTGCTCGGGTACTTCGGTCAGGAATCGCAGCCCTGCGGCAACTGCGACACGTGCCTGGAAGACACCGCGACGTTCGACGGACTCGTCCCCGCGCAGAAGCTGCTCTCGACGATCGTGCGACTGAAGCGCGAGCGCAATCAGGCGTTCGGCGCCGGCCACCTGATCGACATCCTCCGCGGAGCCTCGACCGAGCGCATCCGGCAGCAGGGACACGACACGCTCGCGACCTACGGCATCGGCAACGACCTCTCCGATCAGGACTGGCGCAGTGTCGTCCGGCAGCTCCTGGCTCGCGGCGTCCTGGTCGCACAGGGTGACTACGGCACCCTCGCCCCCGGTGAGCAGGCCGCCGGAGTGCTGCGCGGCGAGACCGCTGTGCCTCTGCGAAAGGACACGATCGGGCGTCCGACCTCGTCGGGTCGCGCCCGCAAGGCCAGCGCCGCCGATGCCCTGGACGCCGGGGATCGGGGGCTGTTCGAGGCGCTGCGTGCCTGGCGGGCTGAGACCGCGCGCGAGCAGGGCGTTCCCGCGTACATCGTGTTCGGGGACGCGACGCTGCGTGCGCTCGCGGAGCATCGGCCCGCATCTCTTGCCGACCTCGACGGCATCACCGGCATCGGTGCGAAGAAGCGCGAGGCTTACGGCGACGGCGTGCTCGCGGTCATCGCCGCGGCCTGAACCTCGCGGGATCCGAATCGCGCGGGCTGACCCTCGAGGTCGGCCCGGCACGCCTCCTCAGCGCCGCGGCAGCACGTCGTCGAGGTGCGCGCGCAGGTGCGTCGCGATATCGAGCCGCTCCCTGTCGTACAGCCACTGGTACTGCAGCCCATCCCACATCGCGATGAGCCACGTGGCCTCGTGCTCGGGGTCGCGGTGTCCCGGCAGGTCGCCGTCGGCCTGAGCGAGGCGGAAGAGCTCGGTGAAGTACTCGAGGGCGTTCGCGAACCGCGTCGCGAAGTAGTCGTGCGCGGGGTGGGCGGTGGGCACGGCCTCGCACGACAGCACCGCGTACACCTCGATCAGGCCGGGCTCTTCCCGCGCGCTGAGCGCGGCACCGTCGGGGATGCTGCGGAGCACGTCGCCGGCCGACGCGGCGCCGGCGAACCCCTGGTTCTGGTTGATGGCGCTGTCGCGTTCGGTGAGGACGGCGCTGAGCAGCAGCTCCTTCGAGGGGTAATGGTGCAGCAGCGTCGACTTCGACACCCCGACCGCGGTCGCGATGTCCTGCAGGCTGGTGTCGCCGTAGCCGTCGCGGGCGAACAGACGCGTCGCATCCACGAGGATCTGCGCGCGACGACGACGGCCGACCGCATAGCCGGGGTCGGCATCGGGCACAGCGGTCGTGCGCAGCGCGGGCAGGGGACCCGCCGGATCAGGGGTACGCGACGAAGGCTCATCATCGGGGTCCCGCCACCCGAGAGGCAGCGCCCAGAGGTTCTCCCGCTCCTCGAGCATCTCCACCACGTCGACCCGATCCGGCAGATACTGCGAGAGCAGTTGCAACCCGTCCCAACCGGCGGTGTGTCGCACCGTCTCCCCGTCGACATCGCGATCGGCCGCGATGACGCCGTGGTGCTTCGCGTCTTCCAGAACGTCGATGCTCAGCGAGCGGAGTCGGCAGTACCGGTCGCGCATCCGTGCGTGCGCGGGGTGCCCCGCAGCGGAGGCCTCGCCGGTGAGCGCGGCGAACAGCTCGAGGTAGCCCGCGGTGCGCGCGTTCCGCTCGGCGATGCCCGAGAAGACGAGCTCGCCGGGCTCGGACGCGGCGGCGATCGCGCTGAACACGGTCTCGTTGTCGGCTTCGAGCGTGGCGACGACTTCGCCGAGCAGGTCATCCTTCGAGGCGAAGTGGCCGAGCAGGCCCGGATGGCTGACGGCGGCCGCGGCGGCGATGTCACGTAGAGACGTCGAGCGATAGCCGCGGGTGACGAACAGCTCATGTGCGGCGGTGAGGATGCGCTGGCGCGTGGCGGCAGCGCGTGCGTGCCGGGAGCCGGTCGCCGTCGTGGTCATCGCATCCTCCTTCCACATCCTATCCTCGCTCATTACCAAGCGGTCTAATTTCAGTTACCAGATGGTCGAGATTGGTGTATCGTCATCCCAGACCGCAGCGCCCGAAGACGTGCGGTGAATCGAAAGGACTGTCATGACAGAGCTGTCATCCGCCGCCACGGCGGCCGCGGTCGGCACCACCGGGTTCAAGGTTCCCGGAACCACGCCGCCGAAGACCCCGCGCGGCTACACGCCGGGCCTCGCCGCCGTGAACTTCGGCGTGTACCTTGCCCTGCTCACCCCGGTCATGGTGTCGATGGCGTTCAAGATCCAGCACATCGACCCCGTGAACACCGAGGGCAGCCTCGGACTCGTCATGGGCGTGGGGGCGATCTTCGCCCTCATCGCGAACCCGCTCGTCGGTCGGCTCTCCGACCGCACCACCTCACGGTGGGGCATGCGTCGTCCGTGGATCCTCGGCGGCGCGATCGTCGGGCTCGGCGGCTTCCTCCTCATCGGCTCGGCAACCTCCGTGTGGATGGTGCTGCTCGCCTGGTGCCTCGTGCAGACCGCGATGAACGCCGTGCTCGCCGCAGCCAACGCGACGCTCCCCGATCAGGTGCCCGTCACCAGCCGAGGCAAGGTCTCCGGCATCATCGGCATCACGACCCCGATCGGCATCCTCGCCGGCAGCTTCCTGGTGAACTTCCTCCCCGGCGACTTCGAGCGCTTCGTCGTTCCCGGTGTGATCGCCCTGCTCCTGGTGATCTTCTTCGTCCTGACCCTCAAGGATCGTCGCCTCACCGAGAAGCCGGCCGAGAAGTTCACCGTCGGCATGTTCTTCGGCTCCTTCGTCTTCAACCCGCGCAAGCACCCCGACTTCGGCTGGACCTGGCTCACCAAGTTCTTCGTGATGTTCGGCTACGCCGGTATCGCCACCTTCCTGCCGCTCTACCTCGTCACCAAGTTCGGTCTCGACGAGCAGGGCGCGGTCGGCATCATCCTGGCCGCCAACCTCGCCTCGATGGCGGCGATGGCGATCTCGTCCCCGCTCGGCGGATTCCTCTCCGACAAGATCGGCAAGCGTCGGCCCTTCGTCGCGATCGCCGGCGTGATCATGGTGATCGGCCTCGTGATCCTCGCGGTCGCCCCCGATGTCACGACCGTCATCATCGCGCAGGCGATCATCGGCCTCGGCGCAGGATCCTTCCTCTCGGTCGACCTGGCCCTCGCGACCGAGGTGCTGCCCAACCCCGACGACGTGGCCAAGGATCTCGGTGTGCTGAACATCGCCAATGCGCTGCCGCAGTCGATCGCCCCGGCCATCGCCCCCGGCATCATCGCCATCGGCGCAGCCACGCCGCTGGGCGGCTACACCACCTGGTACCTGTTCGGCGCCGTCGTCGCGCTGGCCGGCGCCGTTCTCGTCTACCGCATCAAGGGAGTCAAGTGACCATGACCGAGACCATCACCGCACGCCCCTGGCTCGACACCGACCTCTCCGTCGACGAGCGGGTACAGCTGCTGCTCGACGCCATGACGATCGAGGAGAAAGCCGGACTCTTCTTCCACACCATGATCGCGATCGGCGACCTCGAAGAACCGAACCCGATCTTCGCGACCCCGTCGGCCCGCGAGTTCCTCGAGACCAAGCGGATGACGCATTTCAACCTGCTCGGCGCCGCGCCCACCGGTCGGGAGATCGCGGCGTGGCAGAACGCACTGCAGCGCCTCGCGGCGTCGACGCGCCTCGGCATCCCGGTGACGCTGTCCACCGACCCGCGGCACTCGTTCAGCGAGAACCCCGGCGCATCGATCCTCGCCGGCCCGTTCTCGCAGTGGCCGGAGACCCTCGGGCTCGCTGCGACCCGCGACGAGGAGCTCGTCGAGCGCTTCGCAGACATTGCCCGCCAGGAGTACACCGCGGTCGGGCTGCGTGTGGCCCTGCACCCTCAGGTCGACCTCGCGACGGAGCCGCGGTGGGCGCGGCAGACGGCGACCTTCGGCGAGGATGCCGAGCTGTCGGGAAGGCTCGGCGCGGCATACATCCGCGGATTCCAGGGCCCATCGTTCGGCCCCGGTTCGGTCTCGACCATGACCAAGCACTTCCCCGGAGGCGGGCCGCAGAAGGACGGCGAGGATCCGCACTTCCCCTACGGTCGCGAGCAGGTCTACCCTGGCAGCGAGTTCGAGCTTCACCTGAAGCCGTTCGAAGACGCGCTCGCCGCGGGTACCCGGCAGATGATGCCGTACTACGGGATGCCCGTCGGCACGGAGTACGAGGAGGTGGGATTCGGGTTCAACAAGTCCGTGATCACCGGCCTGCTGCGTGAGCGCTACGGCTTCGACGGTGTCGTGTGCACAGATTGGGGCCTGATCAGCGACTCCGAGATCTTCGGCCAGCCCTTCCCGGCACGTGCCTGGGGTGTGGAAGACCTCACGCCGCGCGAGCGGATGAAGAAGGTGCTGGATGCCGGTGCCGATCAGTTCGGCGGCGAGGCGAACCCGGAACTGCTGCTCGAGCTCATCGCCGACGGCGAGGTGACCGAGGACCGACTCGATGTCTCGGCTCGACGCATCCTGCGCGAGAAGTTCGAACTGGGACTCTTCGAGAACCCGTTCGTCGACGAGGACGCCGCCGATGACGTCGTCGGGCGTGCCGAGTTCCGCGCCGCGGGGGAGGACGCCCAGCGCGCCTCGATCACCGTGCTCGCGAACGATGGTGCTCTGCCGTTCGCCCGTGGACGCAAGCTCTACATCGAGGGCATCGACGGCGAGGTCGCGGCATCCTTCGGCGAGGTCGTCGCGACGCCCGGTGAGGCCGATCTGGCGATCATCCGCCTGCAGGCTCCGTTCGAAGAGCGCGAGACCATGTTCGAGAACTTCTTCCATGCGGGTTCGCTCGCGTTCTCAGACGACGTGGTCGCGCATGTCCGTGAGGTCGCCGCTGCGGTGCCGACCGTCGTCGACGTGCTCGCGGATCGTCCGCCCATCCTCACCCCGATCGTCGAAGTCGCCGCCGCAGTGACCGTGAACTGGGGCGCCTCGGGCACGGCGCTGCTCGACGTTCTCAGCGGCGCGTTCCCCGCCGGGGGGCGGCTGCCGTTCGACCTGCCGCGGTCGATGGCCGCCGTCGAAGCCTCCCGTCCCGACGTGCCGTTCGACACCGCCGATCCGCTGTTCCGTTTCGGTCACGGACTCTCGCTCTAGATCGGTCCCAGCGCCCGGAAGACCGCCCCGCATGCTTCAGCATGCGGGGCGGTTCGGCATCCCCGAGACGTCTCGCGAGTCGCAGCCCCGTGCGTCCCTGCCGACAGCGCATTTCGAAATGTCTCGCCCGATGGCGTCCGCCGGAGGATTTCTGGACGAATGCTGGACTTCTCATTCGCGATCCCGTAAGAATGAGCCAACATCGCTCGGCCGACAGATGTCGACCCGTGGGGGGGCCATGTGACGCGGAAGATCGCATCACACGGGAGTAGCGAATGGAATTGCAGGAGAGGACTCTGCGGCGACGCAGAGCTGTAGGAGGAGGCATCGCCGGCGTCACCGTCGGCGCGGTGATCCTCGCGAGTGCGCTGGTGCCGACAGCGGCGAATGCGCTGGACGCGGCGAATCCGAACGATCCGTCGGTCGCGCAAGGGCAGATCATCCAGCTGCCTGCCGCCCTGCTCGGCGGGCTCGACATCGCGGCGCTCGGTCACACGTTGACCAGCAATCCCGCAGCCCCGGGCTCCGAGCTCGGCGGGCTGAATGTCGGACTGCTCGAGGCGCTCAACATCGACGTGGGCACCCTGAACGTGCCGCTGTTGACCGATGGCACCACGCCGGGTCTGCTGCGGCTCGGTGATCTGGGGGCCGCACAGAGCTTCAGCTCGTCGCCGACGCAGACGCAGTCGATCGCGTCCTCGGGCACCATCACCTCGGGTGGAGCGATCGACACCGGCGCCATCGACGGCAGCGTGAACCCCGGCACCCTCGAGCTCACCGATCTCTTCGATCAGCTCTCCGTCGCAGGTCTGACCGATGCCGTGCTCGATCAGGCCTCGGTCGGCATCGGCGCGCTCGCGTCGCGCGCCGAATCGAACGCTGGAACGGTCACCTCCCAGTACCGCATCGCGGATCTGAACCTCGATCTGCACAGCAACCTGGTCGCCGGCCTCTCGGGCACGCTCGCCGCCGCGATCCAGGGCACGGTCACCCCCGTGAGCAACCTCGCCGGTCCCGGCGGGGCGCTGACCGCACTCACCACGACCCTCGTCAACACGATCAACGCGATCCCGGATGTGCCGCTCCTCGCCGCCTTCACGGCGACCGGCGGGACGGTCGCGATCGCCGGACTCGACACGGTCGGACAGACGGTGACGACCCAGGTGCTGCAGACACCGCTCGAGAACACGACGGGCTCGGTCCTGGTCGATCTGAGCACCGGGACGGTCTCGGTCGATCTCGCCAAGATCCTCGTCGAGACCGGAGCGGGCGCGAACCTCAACACGTTGCCGGCGAACACCCCGGTGCTCTCGGCCTCCACGATCTCGGCGATCCAGCAGGGCATCACCTCCGCCCTGACCGGCACCCACCCGAACAGCCTGAACGGCAAGGTCTCCACGATCCTGAAGTCGACGCTCGACGCGCTCCAGGTGACGCTGACCGTGGGGGTCGACCTCACGGTTCCGCTCACGGGCACACCGCTCGTCTCCGGTGACGTGACGGTCAAGGGCTCGCTGGCGCAGTTCGCCGGCACCGCGACGCCGCTTCCGGTCGTCGCGACCGACATCACCCTCGCCGGGCTCAACATCGGCATACTCCTCAACCCGGTCGTCGCGGCGGTCACGAATGCGGTCGCCACCACGACGGGTCCGCTCGTGAACACCGCGCTGAACAGTGTGATCCCGCTCGTGCAGCCGGCACTCGCCGCGCTCACCGGTCCGGTGCTCACGACACTCGACCCCGTGCTCCAGGGCGTGCTGTCAGGGGTCGCGACCATCACGATCAATGAGCAGCCCGCGACAGGGGATATCCCCGGAGGAAGCTTCACCGTGCGTGCGCTCGGCGTGAACCTGCTCCCCGCCGTCGGTGGCGGAGTCTCGCTCGACCTCGGATCGTCGACGGTGAAGTCGGCGGTCGCCGCCATCGCCGCCATCGATGCGGCCGCGACGGTGCAGGCGGGGACCAGCCTTCCGATCACCGGATCCGGCTGGCCCGCGACCACCGACGTCACCGTGCAGCTGACGGCGCCGGGGGGTGCAGCGGTCGGCGACCCGGTGACGGCGACCACCGATGCGTCCGGTGGGCTCACGCTCTCGTACCCTGTTCCCGCATCCGCGGTGCCGGGCACCGGATACACCGTCACAGGAACGGCCGGGGCGGTCACGGCGACGGACACCACCGAGGTCACGGCCGCAGCCGCGGTCGATGCGGCACCCGCCGTGCAAGCGGGCACCGATCTCGGCATCTCCGGAACGAACTGGCCCGCGAACACGCAGGTGTCGGTGCAGCTCACGGCTCCCGGCGGCGGGAACATCGGCGGTCCCGAGCTCGCCACGACCGACGCGTCCGGCACGTTCACGCTGGACTATCCGGTCCCGGCGGGCACTCCCGCGGCCACCGGCTACACGGTCACGGCGAGCGTCGGCACCCAGACCGCCACCGACACCACCGAGGTGACGGCTGCTCCGGTCGCGGCGATCGACGCGGCGGCGACCGTCCAGGCGGGCACGAGCCTTCCCATCACCGGCTCGAACTGGCCGGCGAACACGCAGGTGTCGGTGCAGCTGACGGCTCCCGGCGGGGGCGCGAACGTCGGCGGCCCGGTGACGGCGACCTCCAACGCATCCGGTGAGATCACGCTCGACTACCCGGTCCCCGCCTCTGCGGCGCCGGGAGCGGCGTACACCGTGACCGGGACGGCAGGGGCGATCACCGCGATCGACACCACCGAGGTGACGGCCGCAGCGACCGTGGATGCGGCGGCGACCGTGCAGGCAGGGACGTCGCTTCCGGTCACCGGAGCGAACTGGCCGGCCAACACGCAGGTGTCGGTGCAGCTGACCGCCCCCGGCGGGGGGAACGTCGGCGGTCCGGAGACGGTGACGACGGATGGGTCCGGCGGGTTCACGCTCGACTATCCGGTGCCCGCGTCCGCGACGCCCGGTGCCGGCTACACGGTGACGGCGAACGTCGGCACGCAGACCGCGACCGACACGACCGAGGTCACGGCCGCGGCGGCGATCGACGCGGCGGCGACGGTCCAAGCCGGCGCGACTCTTCCCGTCACCGGCACGAACTGGCCGGCGAACACGCAGGTGACCGTGCAGTTGACGGCTCCCGGTGGAGGGAACGTCGGCGGTCCGGAGACGGTGACGACGGACGGGTCCGGCGGGTTCACGCTCGACTATCCGGTGCCCGCGTCGGCGACGCCAGGCACCGGCTACACGGTGACGGCGACCGTCGACACGCAGACCGCCACCGACACGACCGCCGTGACCGCGGCGGCCACCGTCGACGCGGCGGCGACCGTGCAGGCCGGCAGCACCCTGCCCGTCTCCGGCACGAACTGGCCGGCGAACACGCAGGTGTCGGTCCAGCTGACCGCTCCCGGCGGCGCGAACATCGGCAGCCCCCAGACGGTGACGACGGGCGGGCTCGGCGGATTCACGCTCGACTACCCGGTTCCTGCCGGCACCCCCGCCGGGACCGGCTACACCGTCACGGCCTCGGTCGGGGCTCAGGCGGCCACCGATACCACAGAGGTCACGGCGGCTCCGGTCGTGGTCGACGCGGCCGCACAGGTTCCGGCAGGCACCAACCTGGCCGTCACCGGCTCCGGATGGCCCGTGAGCTCCTCGGTGTCACTGCAGCTGACGGCTCCCGGTGGGGGCGCGAACGTCGGCGGTCCGGTGACCGCGACCACGGATGCCTCCGGCGCCTTCACTGCGAGCTATCCGGTTCCCGCCGGCACCACGCCGGGAACGGGCTACACGCTCACGGCGACCGCGGGTGCGGTCACCGGGTCGGACACGACCGAGGTGACTGCAGGCACGCCGGGTGACGTCAACACGAACGCGGCAGCCTCCGCTTCGGCGTCGGCCGACGCGACCGCAGACGGTGATCCCTCGGCGCAGGCGGCGGCGGAAGCAGCTGCCCTCGCGGATGCAACCTCTTCCGCCTCGGCGGCAGCGACGGCTGATGCCACAGCGGCGGCCGAAGCGGCGGCGACGGCGACGGCATCGACCACGGCATCGACCGATGCCACGTCGACCGCCAATGCCTCCGCGGCCGTCGCCGCCCAGGCGGCCGCACAGGCGGATGCCTCGGACGACGCGAATGCTGCGGCATCGACCGCGGCGGAGGCGAACTCCGCGGCCTCGTCGGAATCGGCAGCGACCACGGACTCGTCCACGGACGCATCGTCCGAGGCTTCGGCCAACGCGAACGCGACGGCATCGGCATCCGCGTCGGCGAACGCCGACGCCACCACCGCCGCGGTCGCCGAAGCGTCCGCACAGGCGGCGGCCTTCGCTGATGCGACGGCGGAGGGCTCGGCTGCAGCCGACCCGGCGGCCGAGGCGGCATCGGAGGCGGCGGCGACCGCGACCTCGTCCACGGCGGCCACGGCGGATGCCACGTCGTCGGCGAACGCCGGTGCGGCGATCGCCGCTCAGGCGGCAGCGCTGGCCGATGCGACGACGAACACCGCGGCTGACACTTCGGCCACGTCGGATGCCAGCACGAGCGCGGCGTCGAACGCGAGCGCGGCAGCCATCGCGAACGCCTCGACCGATGCGTCCTCGGATGCGGTCGCCTCGGCGGACGCATCGGCGGAGATCAACACCAACGCATCCGCGTCGGCGGCGGCCTCCGCTCAGGCGGATGACGACAGCAACGCTTCGGCCGAAGCAGCGGCAGTGGCGGCGGCACTCGCCGATGCGACCAGTCAGGCGTCGGCTGCGGCGGACGTGTCGGCCAATGCCGCCGCGCAGGCCGCGGCGACCACGGACGCCTCCACGGATGCTTCGACCACGGCGACCACCGCGGCGAACGCCTCCGCAGCGGCAGCGGCTCAGGCGGCGGCGCAGAACGATGCGACCTCCACGAGTGCGGCGGATGCCTCGGCCTCGGCCGATGCGGATCCGAACGCCTCGGCGGCGGCCGCGGCGAATGCGTCGTCGTCGGCCACGGCCTCGGCATCGGCTGCGGCCGACGCCTCGGCCGAAGCCACCTCTGCCGCCTCCGCGTCTGCCACCGCGAGCGCGTCGGCGGACGCGGCAGCCGACCCGACAGGGAACATCGCGATCGCGCTCAAGTCCCCGGTACTGGAACGAGGCAAGCAGCAGACCGCGGTCGGCACCGGCTTCAAGCCGGGTGAGACGGTGACGGGCGTCATGAACTCCGCTCCTGTGGCACTGGGAAGCCAGGTCGCGAACGCGCAGGGCACGGTCACCTTCACCTGGACCGTTCCCACCGCCACCGATCTCGGAGCCCACACCGTGACGTTGACCGGAGCGACCTCCGGCAGCGTGTCGGCCTCGTTCCAGGTGGTGGCATCGGGTCTGGCCACGACCGGTGGACAGGTTCAGGGCGGATGGATCGCTCTGGCCGCACTGCTCTTCATGCTCGGCCTGGGGGCGATGAGACTCGCGAGATCCCGATGGCCCCAAGTGCAGACGGAGTGATCGCGATGCAGGAACGCTGAGTGGTCGGGACCGTTTCCCCACGGCGGTCCCGACCCTCGGCGGTACGGAGGGAAGTGAATGAGCACGAAACTCGAGTCCTCACCGGAAGTCGACGTGTCCGCGTCGGGTGGAGCGTCCGCGGTGCGTCCGCGTCCGAGCTGGTGGGTGAAGCTCATCGCCTTCGCGGCCTGTCTCCTCACGCTGTGGCATATCGGCGCATCCTTCCTCTGGATCGCGCCGTACTCGGCGTTGCGGGAGATCCCCACGCAGGAGGTGCTGGCCGGCTACATGCTGCCGATGTTCGGGCAGTCCTGGAGTGTCTTCGCGCCGGAGCCCATCAACGGCGACTACCACTTCAACGTCCGCGCCGTCATCGAGAAAGACGGTGAGCAGGTCGAGACCGGCTGGGTCAGCGCCACCGACGTCGAGCTGTCCATGATCCGCTACAACCTCTTCCCGCCGCGTGCCGGCATCCAATCCAGCGAGGTGGCGAGCGGACAGATGAACGCCTACAACAAGCTGAACGCCGACCAGCAGGCCGTGATCGGTCTCGATTTCGCGGAAGACGACGGGGAGGAGTGGATGGTGCGCTCCTTCGAAAAGCTCGAGGGCGACAACCCGTCGACTGACGCCTACATGGCCGAAGAGCATCTCTCCACCGCGTATGCGACCCAGGTGGCCTACGCGATCTGGGGTGCAGACGCCGTGGTGAAGGTGCAGTACCGGGTGAGCCGTCAGAACGTGGTCCCCTACGAGGACCGCAACGATCCGAGCGCACAGCGCCCCGACCCCACCTTCTCGACGACCGGATGGCGACTCCCGATAGAAGAGGAAGGGCAGAGTCGCGAGAACTTCGCGAACACCTTCCGTGGCCAGTTCGAGAGGATCCAGCCGTGAGTGCGCCGATCAGGACCGCGCCGCGGAAGACGGACGCGAAGAAGAAGGACGCGAAGAAGAGGGAGTCCGTTCCGCAGAGCACGACGACGGCGCCGGCGCCGGTGTCCACACCTCCCGCTCCTGTGCGAGAGCCTGCTCCTGCTCCGGTCAGCACGGTTCCGCCGCGGTCCTTCGTCACCCGGTTGCTGACCTTCATCTCGTCGATGATCGGCGGGCTCTGGGCGATGGTGCTCTCGGCGATCGACCGCATCTCGGCGTTCGTCGGCGACTGGCTCTTCAACGGCAAGAAGGCGCTCTACGGTCTCGCCGTCACGCGCATCCTCTTCGGCGTCACGGCGATCGGTCTGCTGGCTTCGAACTTCAGCACCCGCCTGTACACGTTCGGATCCGGGTCCGCCTGGAACGGCGAGCTCGCCGCGCCCGTGAGCGAGTTCCCGAAGATCTGGGTGTTCAGCGCCTTCCACGCCGCGATGGGCAACGACGTGCTCTACACCGCGCTCTACCTCCTCCTCGGAGTGCTCGCCGTGCTGTTCGTCCTGGGCTGGCGGTTCCGGATCGTGCTCCCGATCTTCTTCTGCCTCTGGGTGGGCTTCATCGAGGCCAACGACATGGTCGGCGATCAGGGCGACAACATGTTCCGCATCGCCCTGCTGCTGCTGTTCTTCGCCGACCCCGCGGCCCGGTGGTCGCTGGACGCGAGGCGTCGGGCGAAGTCGGGGGAGTGGTTCGCCCCGAACAGCCAGCCGGCATTGCTGGGAACGATGTTCCACAACCTCGCCCTCGTCGCCCTCACCGCGCAGGTGTGCTTCGTGTACGCCTCGGGGGCGCTGTACAAGGCCGGGGGTGCCCCGTGGGAAGAGGGGTACGCGATCTACAACCCGCTGCAGACGGCACGGTTCGGCACCTGGCCGGTGCTCAGCGACCTCGTCACCGCCTGGGGGCCGATGGTCACGATCGCGAGCTGGGGGTCGATCATCCTGCAGGTCGCCTTCCCTCTCATGCTGTTGACGCGTCCCACGCGGCTGATCGGTCTGCTGGGCATCCTCTCCTTCCACATCGGCATCGCGGTGCTCATGGGTCTGCCGTGGTTCTCGCTCACGATGATCGCGATCGATGCGATCTTCATCCGCGATCGCACCTGGGGGCGTTTGAGCGCGGGCACGAAGCGGCGGTGGCAGGAGGCGGGGGCCGCACGCCCGCCGGTGACGCCGGACCCGGTGTCGCCCGCGCGGACTGTGGTCTGACGACAACGCGGCGGGGAGATGGGCCCGCCACGCGTTGGAGGAAGCAGACAGAGCACTTCGCCCGTGGTTGTGGCAGACCTACCATGGCAGTATTCCCACTTCCCTCTGAGAGGAACGCTCATGGTCGACGCCGCCGTCCGTCCGAAGACGACTCGCCCCTCCACCGACACCCCGGATGCGCACTTGCGCCTCGATGTCGCCCGCGTCAATGACGCCCTGATGGGCACGTGGGGTGACGTGCGCCGCCAGGCCCGCGAGATGATCAAGGACTCGGCGTTCTGGCGCAAGGACGAGCTCGGCAAGGACGAGCACCGCGAGCGCGTGCTCAGCCAGCTGCACCTGCTGGTCGAGAACAAGGCCGTGCATCGCGCGTTCCCCAAGTCGCTCGGCGGCGAGGAGAACAACGGAGCGAACATCGCCGGCTTCGAGGAGCTCGTGGTGGCCGACCCCAGCCTGCAGATCAAGTCGGGCGTGCAGTGGGGGCTCTTCGGCTCGGCGATCCTGCAGCTCGGCACCGAGGAGCACCACGCGAAGTGGCTCCCCGGGGTGATGGACCTCTCCATCCCCGGTGCCTTCGCGATGACCGAGATCGGCCACGGCTCCGATGTCGCGGCCGTCGGCACGACCGCGACCTACGACCCCGAGACGGAGGAGTTCGTCATCAACACCCCGTTCCGCGGGGCGACGAAGGAGTACCTCGGGAACGCGGCCCTGCACGGCATCGCGGCGACCGTGTTCGCACAGCTCATCACCAACGGCGTCAACCACGGCGTGCACTGCTTCTACGTGCCGCTGCGCGGAGACGACGGCGTCGATCTTCCCGGCATCGGCCGCGAGGACGATGGCCTCAAGGGCGGGCTCAACGGCATCGACAACGGACGCCTCTCGTTCGACCATGTGCGCATCCCCCGCACCAACTTGCTCAACCGCTACGGCGACGTCGCGGCGGACGGCACGTACTCCAGCGCGATCGACAGCCCGGGCCGCCGCTTCTTCACCATGCTCGGCACCCTGGTGCAGGGGCGGGTGTCGCTCGACGGCGCGGCCTCGTGGGCTTCGGCGCTCGGCCTGCACATCGCGATCACCTACGCCACCCAGCGCCGCCAGTTCGACGGTGCGGACGGGCAGGAGGTCGTGCTCATGGATTACGGCAAGCACCAGCGCCGTCTGCTGCCGCGCCTGGCGACCACCTACGCGCAGATCTTCGCGCACGACGAGTTCCTGCAGAAGTTCGACGGCGTCTTCTCGGGCCGCACCGACACCCCGGCCGACCGTGAAGACCTCGAGACGCTGGCCGCCGCTCTCAAGCCGCTGTCGACCTGGCACGCGCTCGACACGCTGCAAGAGGCCCGCGAGGCCACCGGCGGTGCCGGCTTCATGTTCGAGAACCGGCTGGTGGGACTGCGCGCCGACCTCGACATCTACGTGACCTTCGAGGGCGACAACAATGTGCTGCTGCAGCTCGTCGGCAAGCGTCTGCTGACCGACTACGCCAAGCAGTTCCAGGGCAAGGATGCGGCGGCGCTCGCGAAGTTCGCGGTCGGCATGACCGCGGGCAAGCTGTTCCACGGTGCCGGCCTCCGCCAGCTCGGTCAGGCCGTCTCCGACTTCGGGCAGGTGAGTCGTTCGGTCGAGCGGGGCCTGCGCGAGGAGCAGCAGCATGACCTGCTCGCTGGCCGTGTGCAGCAGATGGTGGCCGACATCGCCTCCCGCCTGCGCCCCGGGGCCAAGGACAAGGCGCTCGGCGCGCGCCTCTTCAACGAGAACCAGGCAGAGCTCATCGAGGCCGCCCGTGCGCACGGAGAACTGCTGCAGTGGGAGGCGTTCACCGACGCCGTGCACCAGATCGACGACGAGGACACGAAGAAGGTGCTCACCTGGCTGCGTGACCTGTTCGGTCTGCAGCTCATCGAGAAGCACCTCGCCTGGCACCTCATCAACGGACGCCTGTCGACGCAGCGCGCAGCGGCCGTGTCGAGCTACATCGATCGCCTGTGCGCACGCCTGCGCCCGTACGCGCTCGACCTCGTGAACGCGTTCGGCTACGAGCCCGAGCACGTGCGCGCACCGATCGCGAGCGGTCTGGAGAAGCAGCGTCAGGATGAGGCCCGCGCGTACTACGCCGACCTCGCCGCGACCGGCCAGGCTCCGATCCAGGAGAAGGCGCTGAAGAAGAAGCAGCGCTGACCCACCCACGGTTCACAGTTCAGCAATCCCGCCCCGTCTTCACGATCGGGGCGGGATTCCTGCGTCCGGCGCCGGTTTCTCCTGAGTCGTGGACACACCGTCACGACAGCGATGTCTCAGGGTGCGGTGAGATCCACGCCGCGGGCGGTGGCCAGCTCCTGGAGCTTCTGGGCCGCGTCGGTCTCGACGCACACGCACGCCTGCATTCCCGCCTCGTCTTCGTCGCGGAGCAGGTAGTAGCTGTCGGTGTCGGTCAGCTGTGCACCGCCGGCGTCGAAGAACAGCCACCGCACGCGCACGAGCACGAGCCGATCGGAGAGGTCGCGCCGTTCGAGGAGCTCGAAACCGACGGAGGCCAGCCCGAGTCGCTGATAGATCGGATACGCCTGCCGCAGGCCATCGACCATGGTGTCGCGGGACTCGAGTACATCGGAGGAGCGGTCGTTCACGATCATGCCAGGCGTCGACCACAGCCCCGCCGCGGTCTCGGCATCGAACGCCTTCAGGCTGTCCGCATAGCGGGTGAGGTACTCGGAGATGGTGTCGTCGGAGGTGGGCATGGCGCGAGCTTAGACGCGGGCCAGGGCAGCGTGCCCGGCCTTGACAATCGTCGATCCGCGAGGACGGCCGATTCCCATCCGGGGCTGGGTAGTCTCGGCAGGTACCCGATCCGAGGAGTCCGAGATGTCTGCCGTGAACGCCTATGCCGCACCCCGTGAAGCAGCCCCGCTGGAGAAGACCGTCATCGAACGGCGCGAGCTCGGCCCGCTCGACGTGTTGATCGACGTCGCCTTCGCCGGGATCTGCCACTCGGATATCCACACCGTGCGCGGCGACTGGGGTCCGCAGCAGTATCCGCTCGCTCCCGGCCACGAGATCACCGGCACGGTGGCAGCGGTCGGCGATGCCGTGACCCGGCATGCGGTGGGCGACCGCGTCGGCGTCGGATGCCTGGTGAACTCGTGCGGCGAGTGCCGCAACTGTCTGCGCGGCGAGGAGCAGTTCTGCACCCAGGGTGCCGTGCTCACCTACGGCAGCACGGACCGCGACGGCACCGTCACCCAGGGCGGGTACTCCGAGCAGGTGGTAGTGACCGAGGCGTTCGTCCTGAAGATCCCCGACGCGCTGGCTCTGGATGTCGCAGCTCCCCTGCTGTGCGCCGGCATCACGACCTACTCGCCGCTGCGGCACTGGAACGTCGGGCCCGGCACCCGCGTCGCCGTGGTCGGTCTCGGCGGGCTCGGGCACATGGGTGTGCAGATCGCGCATGCGCTCGGCGCCGAGGTGACCGTGCTCTCGCAGACCCTGAGCAAGAAGGACGACGGCCTGCGCCTCGGGGCCGACGACTACCGGGCCACGAGCGACCGCGACACCTTCCGCGACCTGCGCTCATCGTTCGACGTGATCCTCAACACCGTGAGCGCCGTGATCGACCTGCGCTCATACCTGAGCCTGCTCGACGTGGGTGGGGCGATGGTGTGCGTCGGGGCTCCGGGCGAGCCTCTCGAGGTCGGCGTGATGTCGCTGATCGGTGGCCGACGCTCGCTCGCCGGCAGCAACATCGGCGGCATCCGGGAGACCCAGGAGATGCTCGACTTCTGCGCCGAGCACGGAATCGCGGCCGAGATCGAGGTCATCCCCGCCGCCGACATCAACACCGCCTATGAGCGCGTGCTGGCATCGGACGTGCGGTACCGGTTCGTGATCGACGCCGCCACCTTCGGCTGAGCTTCCTGCACCGACAGTACGGGCGGGCCGAGTCACGACGACTCGACCCGCCCGTTCCGTTCGGCTGAGCGTCAGCCGACCAGGACCGCAGCCCCCGTCATGCGACCGATGAGGTGCGGGGCGAGCGGGGCATCCGTCCCGAGCACCACGCGCACGGTCGCGCCGGACTGGTCGACCGGGCCGCGGCGCTGGCCGCGGAGGTCGCAGATGACCTGGCCGCGCGCTGGTCCCTGCGAGGTGTCGACCACCACAGCGACGGCCGGGGCGTTGGTCGCAGTGATCCCGCCCACGGCGATGGCGGCGGCCAGGGGGTCGTGCAGGGCGCTGCAGCGCTCGCCGTAGGTGTCGACGTAGAAGTCGAAATAGAAGTCGAGCATCTCGCCGACCGCGCGGGCGAGCGGAGCCTCGGCGGCCAAGAGGGCGGCGCGGTCGTCCTCGTCGAACACGTTCTCCATCGTGACGTCGAGCGGCACGAGCACGACGGGCCACCCGGCCGCCAGCGTGGCGGATGCCGCCTCCGGATCGTTGCCGATGTTCGCTTCGGCGACGGGCGTGATGTTCCCGGGCACGAGCGCGGCCCCGCCCATGGCGGTGAGGTTGGCCACGCGAGTGGGGAGCGTCGGGTCGAGGGCGAGAGCGGTCGCGATGTTGGTCAGCGGCCCGACCGTGATGACCTCGAGCGTGCCGGGGTACTCATGCGAGAGGCGGATCAGCATATGCGCGGCGTCTTCGTCCTCCGGCTGACGCTCGGCGACCGGCAGGTCGATCTCGCCGATGCCGTTGTCGCCGTGCACGTGCGGGGCGCCGCCGTCGAAGGGGTGGGTGAGGAAGTCGTGCTGCCCGATCGCGACGGGCACATCGGTGCGGCCCGCGAGTTCGAGCAGGCCGAGCGTGTTCACCGCGGCCTGCGCGGCGCTGGTGTTGCCGCTGACCGTGCCGATGCCGACGAGGTCGATCTCGGGGGAGGCCAGCAGATAGGCGAGCGCGAGCGAGTCGTCGATGCCGGTGTCGCAGTCGAAGTAGACGGGGCGGGCGGGAGTGAGGGACATGGGTGCTCCGGTGGTCGGGAGGGCGGCCGCGGGTGCGGCCGCCCGATGGTTCAGTCCTCGGGGGAGACCCGAGGCGTGATGAGGAAACTGGTGATGAGGGCGAGCGCGGTGATCCCCACGGAGATCCACAGCGCCGTCACGTAGCCGCCGGGCGTGCCCTGCGCGGCGAACGGAGCCACGATGCCGATGCCGAGACCGGCGCCGATGCCGAACGCACTGCCGTTCAGGCCGGGAAGAGCGGCGGGTGCTTCGGCGGGGGACTGCACGACGCCGAGGCCGTTGATCGTGGTCAGCACGATGCCGTTGTACGTCACGCCGAGCAGCGCGATCATGGCGAACACCACCCAGAAGCTCTGCGGCATCATCGCGATCACGACGAGCAGGGCGAGGCACGCGATCATGCCGATGCGCAGGACCGGGATCCAGCCCTTGCGCCCGGCGAGCCAGCCCGACAGCGGTGCGGCGAACACGCCGATCAGTGCGGGCGGCGCGAGGAAGAGCAGAGCCGAGGTCGCGGGGTCCAGTCCGAACCCGTTCGTGGCGTCCTGGCTGAGCAGCACCACGGTGAAGTTGATGACGGCGAACACACTGGACAGCGTGAGGATCGTCGTCGCGACGACGGGCCAGACCTGGCGCGAGCGCAGGTGCTGGACGGCGATCAGCGGGGTGGTCCGGTTCTTCTCGACGAACCAGAACACCACCAGCGACACGACGGTGCCGGCGAGGTAGAGCAACGTGATCGGCGCCAGCCAGCCGGCGCTGGGGCCGGAGGACACGAAGTACGTCACGCTGATCAAGGCGATCGAGAGCACGGCAGCACCCCACCAGTCCATCTTCCCGGTGGACGCACCGGTCGTGGAGGCCGGGATCACCAGGGCCACGCACACGATGGCGACGAGGCCGACGACGAAGATGACCAGGAAGATCGAGCGGAAGCCGAACGTCTGGCTCAGCAGGCCGCCGAAGTAGCCGTCGATGCCACCGACTCCGCCGTTGACGGCTGTGATGATGCCGAGCGTGGTTCCGAACACCTTGGTGCTCAGGGATTCGCTCAGGATCACGTAGGCGAGCTGGAAGGCGGCACTCGATGCGCCCTGCAGCACGCGGCCGATGAGCAGGACGGTCAGGTTGGGGGCGAACAGGCACAGCAGCGTTCCGACCGAGAGGATGCCGAGCACCACGAACAGGGCGCGCTTGCGCCCGATGAAGTCGCTCCAGCGCCCCAGCACCACACCGCCGACGGCACCGGCGACGAAGAACAGGGAGGACACCTGCGAGACCTTGCCGATGTCTTCGCCGAGCTGTGCGGCGATGTCGGGGAGAGCCGGCGTGATCATGCTTGCGTTCAGTTGGAACGAGAGCACTCCGAGGATGAGGGTCGCGACCAGCCCGACGGCGCGGCCTCCGCGCACGGGTTCGCGGGCGGCGGCGCCCGGGGATGCAGTGATGGTCTGGGTATGCACGGAGACTCCTTCGTCATGGATGCCCTCGGGTGAGGCTTGTACGATGTTATACCTCCCGGGTCTAACATCGTCAACAGGGTGCTCCTCGTGCTTGAATACGAGAGGTGCTCCCGCACGGGCGGCCAGGGAAGGGGTATCGGCATGACGAAGGAGATCGACCAGTTCCTCGGTCGGAGCCTCACGAGCACGGTCGGACAGCCGCTGCGCGTGGCGGTGTACTCGCGCATCGCCGACGGCATCCGCTCCGGAGTGTTCGAACTCGGGTCCGCCCTGCCGCGCGAGACCGAGCTGGGCGTGGCGCTCGGCGTCAGCCGCACCGTCGTGCGCGAGGCCCTGATGCTCCTCGAGGAAGATGGGCTGATCATCACGCGCCGCGGCATCGGACGATTCGTCGCCGACGACCTGCCACGGGTGGGGCTCGAGGAGCTGCGGCCGCTCGAACAGGCTCTCTCCGACGGTGAGGACGACGTGGTCGTTCGCACCATCAGCTTCGACCTGCAGTCCACGACCGACTTCACCTCGAGCAAGCTGGCGCTCGATCCCGCCGCGAACACCTGGTTCCGCGAGGCGGTGGTGGAACGACACGGCGAAGCCGTCGCGATCCTGCAGGAGCACCTTCCGGCCGGGCGCTACCTCAGCGACATCAGCCAGGAGATCGCCGATGGGCTCGATGCGGCCGCGGCCTCGTCGTCGAGCGTGCTCGCGGCCCTGCGTGAGCAGACCGGGGCCGTCTTCGACTCCGCGGTGTGCGAGATCACGGTCAATGTCGTCGGTTCCTCGCGCGGAGCCCTGCTGGGTCTCGGTCCGGCCGACCCGGTGCTCATCCTCACGCAGACGGTGACCACGGGAGGCACACCCGTGTACCTCGCCAAGTGCATCGTCTCGTCCCGCGTCGGACACCTCTCCGTCGTCCAGACCACCTCCTGATTGCGAGCCTCTGTGTCTTCATTCCTGCCCACCCCCGCACCGCTGCTGCTCACCGTCGTCGGCAGCATCAACGTCGACCTCACCGCCCGCGCCGACCGTCTTCCGCAGGCCGGCGAGACCGTCGGGGGAGGACGACTGGTCCGTGAGGCGGGCGGCAAGGGAGCGAATCAGGCCACTGCTGCCGCGCGACTCGGCGCGTCCGTCCGCATGATCGGCGCTGTCGGCACCGACCCGGACGGCGCGTGGATGCGTGCGGAACTCGATGCGGCCGGCGTCGACACCACGTCCGTCCAGGACCGTGAGGAGCCCACCGGTGTGGCGTTGATCGTCGTCGACCGCGAAGGCGAGAATCAGATCGCGGTGTGCGAGGGTGCGAACGGCGAGATCGACCTCGACGGCGTGGTGTTCGCCGCGGACGAGGCCGTGCTCGCGCAGCTCGAGATCTCGATGGAGCTCGTCGAGGCGCTGGCTGCGCAGGTGCAGGGCTACTTCGCCGTCAACGCGGCCCCCGCGCGGGACCTCCCCGAGGCGGTGCTGGAGCGTGCGGACCTGATCATCGTCAATGAGACCGAGTACGCCCTGATCCCCGCTCTGCGCACGGCGAGGCGCGTCGCCGTCACCTACGGCGCGGACGGTGCCCGGCTGTTCGAGTCGGGGGAGGAGATCGCGTCTGCCCCCGCCGTCAAGACGATCGTCGAGAACACGGTGGGCGCGGGGGATGCGTTCTGCGCCGCTCTGACGATCGGGCTCGCCTCCGGTGTTCCGGCCGACACGGCGCTCGCCGCCGCCTGCGCGGTCGGGGCGGCGGCCGTCGCCGACCCGCGCTCGCAGCCGTTGCTCTCGTCGTACGAGACGTACCTCCCGCGCTGAGCACGTGCTCGGTGTCGGTCGTCGTGGATAGCCTGAGCGGATGACCTCTCTTCTCACGGGCCCCGACGCCCGCGACCGCTGCGCCTGGGTGGGCGACGACGACGAGTACCGTCGCTATCACGACGAGGAGTGGGGTACGCCCCTGCACGGCGACAGGGCGCTGTTCGAGAAGATGGCGCTCGAGGGGTTCCAGGCCGGGCTCTCGTGGATCACGATCCTGCGCAAGCGGCCGCGTTTCCGCGAGGTGTTCGCCGGATTCGAGCCCGAGATCGTCTCGGAGTTCGACGAGTCCGACGTCGAGCGCCTGATGGGTGATGCGGGCATCATCCGCAACCGCGCGAAGATCGAGGCGACCATCGGCAACGCCCGCATCGTGCGTGGCATGGCCGAGGGCGAGTTCGATGCGCTGATGTGGTCGTTCGCTCCGGCGGCATCCGACGCTCGTCCGGTGTCGTTCGCCGACGTCCCCGCCGTCACTCCGGAATCGACGGCGCTGAGCAAGGAGCTGCGTCGTCGTGGGTTCCGGTTCGTGGGGCCGACCACCATGTACGCCCTCATGCAGTCGGGCGGGATGGTCGACGATCACATCGCGGGGTGCTGGCGGGCGTGATTCCCGCGTCGCCGATGCTCAACGCTCCCCGGTCTCCCTGGTGAGCGCCGAGCGCGCGTCGGAGGTGTTCTCGACGGCGAAGCTGGCCATCGTCGGCAGGTAGCGGTCGTCCGCCACCTCGACCAGGGAACCGTCTTCGGCCCATCCCGTACGCCGCACGCGCAGCAGAGGAGTCGATGTCGCGATCGCGAGCGCCGCGGCGTCGAGGTCGCCCGCAGGGACGGCGTCGAACACATGACGGGCGCGGACGGGGGCGCATCCGTGCTCCTGCATCGCCTGGTAGATGCTGCCCGTATCGAGGTCGGCTGCCAGCAGGAGTATGCCCACGTCGAACGGGAAGGCCGACCGTTCGAGCATCGCCGGTTCGTCGTCGAGCAGTCGCAGTCGCACGATCTCCACGATCGGTGCGCCCTGTTCCACGCCGAGGTCGTCGGCGACGGCTTCTGTGGCAGGCCGGCGCGCGGCCTCGATCACCCGCTGGCCCGGCTGTCGTCCGATCGATCGCGCCCAATCGGTGAACGATACGAAGGTCTGGAACGACTGCGTCGGCACGAGCCTTCGCACCCGCGGCGGCGCGCCCCGGCCGCCGTCGACGGCGCCTTCCGCGCGCAGCGTCGCGAGCGCCTGCCTGATCGGCCCCCGCGAGGTGCCGAACTCGGCGATCAGGGAGTGCTCGCTCGGCACCCGTTCCCCCTCGGGCCACTCGCCGCTCGTGATGCGCTCGAGCATCTGCTCGTACAACTGCTCGTGCAGGGGTCTGCGCATTCTCTTCCTCACCTCGGTTGTCGTGACTTCTCGCCCACGCGGCTACCGCGACATGTTCACTCTGCCGCAGGTCGGTGAACAATCGGGGAATATCGTTCGAAAAAGTTGTCATGACTACTTTTGCTCCGCATGCTCGGAAGAGACCCGGAATTCCTCCACCCTGCTTCGGCCGAGATGTGCGGTCGACCAACTCCAAGGAAGAGACATGAGAACCAGACGCGGAATCGGTGCCCTTGCGGTGTCGTGCGCCTTGACCCTGCTCGGCGGGGCTGCGGCGACGCCCGCCTTCGCCGCAGCCCCGCCGTTGACCGAAGGCTTCACCGGCGCGACTCCTGCGCAGCCACCCGCCGGATGGTCGGTCGACAACACCAACGTCGCCGGGATGCGGGCGGACTGGGAGGGCTGGTCGTTCCACACCCCGGCCGAGGTCGTGTCGGTGTGGGGGAACAGTGGAGATCGCGGTTCGTTCTCCCGCGCGGACGGGATGACCGCGGTCGTGCACGCCGACTCCAACCGCCCGACGCAGGGACGCTTCAGTTCGGTGCTGTGGGCACCGACCGTCGACCTGCAGAGCCAGGATGGTGCGGTGCGGGTGAGCTTCGACAGCCACTACAAGCAGGGCCAGGCACCGCAGACCGCGCAGCTCGTTGCCCGCTTCGATGGCGGAGCACCCGTGGTCGTCGAGTCGTTCGCGCGAAATCGGCTCGACGAGCAGGTCGACGTCTCGATCCCGGTGCCCGCAGGAATCGACGCCGTCACGGTGGGCTGGTCGTATGCCGAGAGCAGCAACAACTGGTTCTGGATGATCGACGACGTGCAGATCAGCGAGGCACCGCCGGCCGATTCGACACCGCGCATCCTCTCCGCCGCCAAGCCCGTGGCCACGGCGGGGGCGACTGTGCCGGTGAAGGTCGGCGGACTCCGACCCGGCCAGCAGCTGACCGCGACGCTGGGTGATTCCGTCGCTCCGATCCCGGGCATCCCGGTGGCCGACGCTGCCGGAGAGGCATCGTTCTCTGTGACCGTACCGGCGAACCTCGCCGCGGGATACGTGGCGCTGACGTTGGGCGGAGCAGGGATCGTGTCGACGTCGCTCGAGATCACGGTTCTCGCCGCGGGTGACGCCGCTTCGTCGACCACCGAACCGCTGCTCTGGTTCGACGGGTTCGAGAAGGAATCCTGGACCGGGACCGGGGCGTGGACCCTGTCGACTCTCGACAGCGTGGTCGCGCAGTACGGCACCGATCGCCGACACGCGTTCACCCGGGCGTCGGGCCGCATCGCGGTGGCGGAGGCGACGGGCGGCGCCTTCTCGGGCACGCTCACGTCCGCACCGATAGCGGTGAAGGCGGGGGATGAGCTGGAGGTGCGTCTCGACAGCCACTACCGCGCACGCGGCGGCGCACAGCAGGGCTCGGTGACGGCGGTCTTCGATGACGGGACCGAGACCGTGCTGCGCGCGCTCTCCGATGCCGACGAGGAATCCGCGCAGCTGCGACTCCCGGTCGCTGTGCCGGTCGGTGCCCAAGCGATGACCGTCCGGTTCGCCTTCGACGCCCCCGGCGCCGCCGGATCATGGATGCTCGACGACGTGCAGGTCGTGCGTCCTCTCGCCCCGCTCGCCGGCGGCGTCGACGCGAACGCCGTCGTCGACATCTTCAGCGATGTGCAGGGAGCGACGACCCGACTGAGCCAGAACGTGCTGCCCGGCTTCCGGTCGATGCCGCAGACCGCCGACGTGCTGGTGTCCAACGGAGACCTGGTGAGCAATGGGTCGACCGCGAACTACACCTCGTATCTGTCGGCGCTCGCCGCGGGTGGCGGCGGCGAGTACGACACGGTCGTCTCGACGATCGGCAACCACGAGTACTACGGCAGCGATGGATCGGCGGCGTACCAGAAGCGCTTCCTCGACTCGACCGGAATGCGCGACATCGGCGGGCAGGGCGGTCTGTGGGGCGAGGTGCTCGTCGACGGACAGCTCCCGCTGATCTGGATCGGCAGCGAGTTCTACGACTACGCGGCGAAGACCGGATCCGGCCCGTTCGTCGACCTCAGCCAGCAGCAGTTCACCTGGCTCCGCGATCGACTCGCGTACTGGCGTGCACAGGACAAGCCGGTGCTCCTGTTCTCGCACCACCTGCTGCCGTACTCGGTCTCCGGGTCGTACGCGCGGTTCTACGAGAACGACTACGGCCAGGAGCAGGCCCGGTTCGCCGCGCTGCTCGACCAGAACCCGAACGTCATCATGTTCAACAGCCACACGCACTGGTCGCCCACGCTGAACGACTGGAGCACCCAGCTGCGCACCGATCCGGCGCTCGCCCACGCCCCGACCGTCGTGAACACGGGAGCGGTGACGACGATGTACGGGCCGAGCGGCGACTGGGAGGAGAAGGCCGTCGGAGGAGCGGACCCGGTCGGCCTGCGTGCTGCGTTGTACGACGATCGCGTCCGCGTCACGGTGTACTCGTTCTCGACCGCCGGGGCGACGGAGATCAAGCACGTCGACGTCCCGCTGCCGACCGATGCTCCGGTCGATCCGGTCGATCCGGTCGAACCCGTGGTCCGGCTGAGCGCGCAGACGGTTGCGGCCGGCGGTCAGGTCACGATCTCCGGCACCGGATTCCCTGCCGCCACGGAGGTCGCGATCGAGTTGCGTCCCACGCCGGTTCGCGTGGGAGCGGCGACCTCAGACGCCGACGGGGCGTTCCGCACGGATGTCACGATCCCCTCGACGACGCCTGCGGGGGCGCACACGCTGGCCGTGCTCCTGCCCGACGGGACAGAGACGACCGTGCCGATCACCGTCACACGCGTGAGCGACGGATCGGGTGGCGTCGCACCCGGGTCGGGTTCGGGGAACGGTGCGGATGCTCCGTCGACCGGGGGCGACCTCGCCACCACCGGCGGCGAGCCCGGCTGGTACCTCTTCGGCGGCGGACTGCTGCTTCTGGCGCTCGGCGGGTACCTCCTCGTCCGGCGGCGCCGGGCTCGCGGCTGAGCGACCGGACGGAGCGTCATCGGGATCGTCGAGGGCCTCGATATAATCGGTGACCGGGGGGATCTTCTGGCGCCGTGTGTCGGAGGAATGCAGGGCACGGTCTCCCCACCGACCGTGAGGAGCATTCGTGGCAACGCGCATGGCAGCGACACCGCCGACGCTGGCCGGTTACAGCTATGTGCGCCCGCTCGGTTCCGGTGGCTTCGCCGACGTGTTCCTCTATGAACAGGACATGCCGCGTCGGGTGGCCGCCGTCAAGGTGCTGCTGGCGGATGCCGTGAACCCCGAGGTGCTGCGCACCTTCAACGTCGAGGCCGACATCTCCGCCCGGCTGAGCGCGCACCCCTCGATCGTCACGATCTACCAGGCATCGATCTCGGCAGACGGCCGCCCCTACTTCGCGATGGAGTACTGCCCCGACACGATGAGTGCGCGCTACAAGAAGGCGCGGCTTCCTCTGGCGGAGGTTCTCGACATCGGTGTGCGCATGGCCGGTGCGCTCGAGACCGTGCACCGTGCAGGCCTGCTCCACCGCGACATCAAGCCGTCGAACGTGCTCGTCAACTCGCTCGGCGCCCCGGTGCTCGCCGACTTCGGGATCGCCGCCGCCGTCCTCGACGAAGGCGACGGCGAGACCATCGCGATGTCCGTGCCGTGGAGCTCGCCCGAGGTGTTGCAGGAGCGCGTGTCGGGATCGGTGCCGAGTGAGATCTGGAGCCTCGGGGCGACGCTGTACACCCTGCTCGCCGGCCGCAGCCCCTTCGAGCGACCCGATCGCGGCTCGAACTCCCGCGATCAGCTCACCGAGCGGATCATCAAGGCCCGCTACACCGCCGTGCCGGTCGAGGGGATCCCCCCGATCATCGATGAGATCTTCGCGGTCGCCATGCACCGGGATCCCGCCAAGCGGCCGGCCAGCATGGCGGAGTTCGCCGAGCGCCTGCGCTGGGCGCAGTATGAACTCGGGATCTCGCCGACCGCGTTCGAGGCGGCATCCGCGGAATGGGCAGCCGCAGCTCCGGTGAGCTTCTCGGATTCCAGCGTCCGCGGACCCGTCATCACGACGGTCGCCCCGGATTCACGGCGAGCGGTGCGCGCCGCTCGCCCGCAGGCCGCACAGCGCGAACGTGACGATCTTCCCTCGACCGCACGGCGCGGAGCGCGCTCGCCGCTGCTGATCGGGGTCATCGGCGCACTCGTCGGAGCAGCCGTCATCGCGGGCGCGGGCACCGCCGTCCTCTTCCTCACGGGGGTTCTCTGATGGCGATCGGCGGCCGCGATCGGGCGGAGGCGAAGCCGCGTCCGCGCGGCCGGCTGATCGCGGCGATCTCGGCACTCGCCACACTCGGAGTGGTGGTCACCCTCGCCGTGACGGCGCAGGGCTATCAGTCGCAGGAGGTTCCGCGACTCGAATCCTCGGTGTGGGTCATGCGCGACAGCGGTCAGTATGCACGTGTGAACACCGAGCTCGCCGAGATCGACACGGTCCGCAACGTCGATGACCCTGAAGCGGTCTGGCAGAACGGCTCGACCGCGGTGCTCTACGCGCAGGGCAACAGACAGCGGTGGGACGTCGACGCGGCCAGCCCCACCGATCTGCTCTCCGACTCCTCCGAAGCGGGGACTCCGCTCGCTTCACAGCCGACTCCCGCCGGCACCAGGGAGATTCTCTCCGCCGGGCCGTACGTGGCGTACCGCACCGACACCGGGCAGGTGTCCGTGTCCACGCTCGAGCCGGGGGCGGGCACAGCCCCCGTCGATCCGTTCGCGGAGGTCGAGGTCGAAGAAGGAGAAGACCCGCCGACCTACACCGCGGATGCGATCGGCCTGTCGCCCGAAGGTCTGCTGGTGCTGTACTCCGCGGATGAGGAGGCCGTGCGGCGCTTCGACATCGACGAGCATCGGTTCCTCGGCGACTCGACGTCCGTGCCCGAAGCGCCCGAGGCCGGGGACGGGCTGGCGCTCACCGTCATCGGCGACCGCTGGGCCATGCTGCGCTCCGGCTCCGGCGAACTGTGGCTCTCCGGGCGGGACCAGCCGGTCGAGCTCGATGTGGCGGAGGACGCGCGGCTGCAAGGCGGTGCCGCAGCGGGCGACGTGGTGATGGTCGCAGACTCCGACGGTCTCGTCTCGGCGGAGCTCGCTTCGGGCGAGTCCGAACGGGTGGCCGAGGCGACGGGCGTCCCGGCCGCGCCGGTCACTGTCCGCGGAAAGACGTACGCGGCGTGGCTCGACACGGGCGGCGGCACCCTGTGGACCGACGGCGAGACGGTACCGCTGCGCGTTCCGGACGAGACGCTCGACTCCGCCGCGATCGAACCCGTGTTCCAGGAGAACGGCGATCGCGCGGTTCTCAGCGAGACGGGGACCGGCCTCATCTGGAACGCACCGGACGGCGTGCTCATCCCTCTCGAGCAGTGGAAGATCGAAGACGAGACGGAGCAGCAGGAGGGCACCATCATCGTCGAAGATGTGGCGGAGCAGCTCCCGCCCGTCGCGGTCGACGACGCGTTCGGCGTGCGTGCCGGGGAGCAGGTCATTCTCCCCGTGCTGTTGAACGACCACGATCCGAACAAGAAGGACGTCCTGACGATCGATCCCGATTCGGTGTCGGGCGGGCTTGCGGACCCCGCTTTCGGGGAACTGACCCTCGTCGCCAACGGGCAGTCGCTGGTCGTGAACGTGAAGGCCGGGTCGGGGCAGACCAGCTTCACCTACGCCGTGACCGACGGCGCCGCGGTCTCGCCGCCGGCGACCGTGACGCTGACGGTCGTCGACCCCGGGGTGAACTCCGCGCCGGTGTGGTGCGGGGTCGATGCCTGCAAGCAGGAATGGCCGTCGCCGCAGCTCCTTGCGGGTGGAAGCACCGTGGTCTCCGCGCTCTCCGGGTGGGTCGATCCCGAAGGAGACGCCTTCGTCCTCAGCGATGCCTACGAGACCGACGCCTCCGCGCCGGTGATGGTGGTGCCGATGGCCGACGGTCGCGTCGCCATCCGGCACACCGACCCGAACGCCGCGGATGCGGTGATCTCGGTGACCGTCGTCGTTCAGGATGTGCACGGCGCGACCGCGGAGAAGACCCTCGACGTCCAGGTCACCGGAAGCCCGGCGCTCCTGGCTTCGCCGGTCGCGCTGACCGCTCGCGTCGGGGAACGTCAGTCCATCCGGATCTCGGATCACCTCTCCGGAGGGTCGGGCTCGTATCGCCTCGTCGATGCCGTGCAGACGGCCGCAACGGCACAGGGTCTGGAGGTGACCCCGAACGCCGCTGCCGGCACGGTCGAGCTGACGGTGGCCGAACCCGGTCAGTACGTGGTGACCTACACCGCGCAGGATGTGTCGACACAGGCGGAGCAGTCGGCGGTCATCCGCATCACCGCGGTCGACGGGTCGTCCGGACTCGCGATGGCGCCGCTCACCGCGTTCGTGCGTGAGGGCGAGGACACGACGGTCGACATCCTCGGAGCCGTGCAGAACACCAGCGGGCGGGTCCTGATGCTGTCGGGCGCCGAGAGCTCGACTCCGCAACTCAACGTGCGCGTCGTCGGCAACGAGAGCATCCGGGTCAACGGGACGACCGAGAGCGGGGATCCGGGTGTCATCGGCAAGGCCACCGTGACCGTCGCAGACGGCTCGGGTGCGGCTGTGGAGGGCGCGGTCACGGTCTTCCTGGCCCCGCCGTCGAGTGTCACGCGGCCGATCGTGTTCCCCGATGCGGTGACGGTACGTGCGGGTTCGCTCACCCGCATCAACGTCACGGCGAACGATGTCGCTCCCCGCGGCGAGCCGCTCGTCGTGCTCCCGGAGGTGACGGGTTCGGGCGAGCCGGACGAGCTCGTCTTCGCCGACCGCAACGCTCTGCGCTATCTGGCACCGACGACCCCGGGCACCTACCGGCTCACATACTCGGTCTCGCTCGAACGCAACCCGTCGCTGTCCGACAACGGCATCGTGACGGTCACCGTGCTTCCGCCCGGCACCAACCGTGCTCCCACGCCGACGACTCTCACCGGCCGCGTCCTGAGCGGGCAGACCGTGTCGCTCCGGGTACCGGCGACGGGGATGGACAGCGACGGCGACCGGGTGGTGCTCGCCGGAATCGAACAGCCGGAGAAGGGCGCAGGAACCGCGACGATCTCGGCGAGTGGCGAAGCCATCGTCTATCGGGCTCCTGCCGCGGGCGTATCGGGAGGTCAGGTCTCGTTCCGCTACACCGTGCGCGACCCGCAGGGCGAAGAGGGGACCGGTGTCGTCCGGATCGGCGTACTCGATGCGGATGTCGACGATGCCGCGCCGGTGACGTTCAGCGACTACGTCCGTGTCGAGGCGGGTTCTCGGACCCCCATCGTGCTGGATCCGCGCTCGAACGATCTCGACCCAGCACAGAGCGAGCTCGAGATCACCGCGCTGGTGCCCAACGCGCCGCCGGTCAAGGGGAATCCGCTGTATGAGCGGCTGAACGCGCTGATCGATTCCGACACCTCTCTCAAGGACGGCCGCGTGGTGCTGCGCGCCGGGGACACGGCCGGCACGAACTCGTACTTCTACACCGTGAAGTCGAAGCGGACCGGGAGCACGGCCCAGGGCCTCATCGTGGTCACGGTGACCGATGGTTCCGTCACGGATCAGCCGAGTGTGGCCGACACCGTGCTCACCGCACGGGATCGCGACGATCTCGCCGATCGGGGCATCGACGTCGTCACCGACCGTGTGAGTTGGCCCTCGGGCGACGCCTCGTCGCTCAAGCTGAGCCTGTGGGGCACGCAGCCCGGCTACACGGTGCAGGGCAACCGCATCGTGGGAACGGCCCCCGAAGACGGCGCGCTGGTGCCGTTCCAGCTCACCGGGAAGACGGGAGGACGCGACATCATCGCCTACGGGTTCCTCCGCATTCCCGCGTTCGACGACATGCAGGTGCAGCTCAAGCCGGGAGCCACCCCGGTGGTGGTCGACGAAGACGCGTCCGCCTCTTTCCGCGTGAGCGAGTACGTCGACCTCTCGTCTTCGGATGCTGTGGAGGTCGGGGCGGGGCAGTTCACCGCGCAGCGCGCCGCGGCGTCCTGCGCGGCGGAGGGCTCGAACGGTGGCGTGTACCGCGCCGGGCGCGAGGCGCCGTGGTCGGACACCTGCCTTGTACCCGTGCGGCTCAAGGGCCAGGAGCGCTGGTCGTACATCGACGTGCCCGTCAGCATCCGCCCCGCCGAGCCGCAGCTGCTGCTCTCCTCGATCGCGCACACGATCGCTCCCGGCGCGACCGAGAGCATCGACCTCTACGCCAACATGGCTGCGTGGGAGGGCGGGCGCGAGGGCAACGTCGGGTCGCTCGAGTATCGGATCGTGTTCTCCGGTTCCGCCTTCATCGTCACCCAGAACGGGTCGAAGCTGACCGTCGAGGCCCGGGCCGATGCGCGGCCGGGCAACGCCGAGAACATCAGCGTCACGGTGGCGCAGTACGGCCAGCCGTCGGCATCCGTGCGCCTGGTCGTGGGGGCGGCGCCGCCAGACGCACCCCGCGGAGCGACCTTCACGAAGCAATGCATCGTCACGAGTGCGAGCTGTTCGATCGACGTCGTCGGTGTCGCGGGCGAGTACGACCCCTTCGCCGGCAAGCCGGGGTCGGGTCTGCGGCTGGTGTCGCTCGGAGCAGGCGCGCGCTGCGACGTGGCCTCGATCTCGGCGTCGGGCAGCACGGCGATCACCGCGAGCTGGCCGGGCGGCGGGCAGGCACCGGGAGGCCAGTGCGTCATTCCCTTCGTCGTGTCGGATGCGCAGGGCCGCACGGGCGCGGGCACCCTCACCCTCGACCTTCAGGGATTCCCGCAGGCGCCGGCGAGCGTCACGACCGTCGGGTTCACGCGCACGACCGTCGTGCTCGAGGTTCCGCTCGGCGAGGCGGGCAGGGCGCATCCCGCCGTCTCGGGTGTGACGATCCTGCAGGATGGATCCCCCGCGAACGCCTCCTGCAGCCCTGCCGGCGGCGTGTACCGCTGCACGGTGAACGGCCTGGTCAACGGCGCACCCCACGCGTTCACCGCAGCGGCCGTCAATGCTGTGGGCACCTCGGCGTCCACATCGCCGCACACCAGCTGGGCCTACGCGGCCCCGGTGGTCTCGAACGCGACGGCGTCGCCGGTGTATCGCCCCGGCACGTCGGACCGCGGACGTGCGGCCGTCGCCTTGTCGATCGACGCCACCGACGACGCGCTGTCCTTCCGGGTCGAGGAGACGGGGCAGGTCATCAACCGGACCGGCGCGACGACGTCCGCGGACATCGTGCTGACCCCCGGTGCGCAGACGATCACGATCGTCCCCATCAGCCAGTTCCAGCCGCCCACCGGCGGCGGAAACGAGGGTGGGGGCTTCCGCACGTCGGTGACGGCCGCCGGAACCGTCTACTTCGAACCCGGCTCGACGCAGGCGGAAGCCGTCTCGAACACCTCGGTGAACGTCTCCGGCATCGCCGCACAGGCCAACGGGAGTGCCTTGGGGCTCGACGTCGTCTATCTGGCGTGGCGCTCGGGCAACGCGAGCTGCAGCGCCGACGGGAACGGCCGCCTCTCAGTATCCGGTGCGGAGGTGCAGTCCTCCTCGCCTTCCATGCAGGGTCTCCAGCAGTACCAGGTCTATTACGTCAAGGCCTGCGCCTCGAACGGGTACGGCGTCGCGGAGTCGTCGACCACGTCGGAGTTCACGTTCAAGTTCGTCAACGGGCCCGGCGGTGACACCACCTACACGGTGGCGACAACGCCCGTGCGCGACGGCGACCGATACGAGTACCGGCTTTCGTCGGCTCCACGCATCGACGTCGAGGACGGATTCGTCCCGCAGTACTACATGTACGGCGACTGGCGTCCCGACTTCAGCGTGAACCCCGACTCGTCGCCGGGCCAGGTGCGGGCGCGCGCATGCCACGCTACGCAGAGCGGATCGTGTTCCGACCCCGTGAACATCACCGCGACGACGGCTCCCACGGTGGTCAACGCGGTGTTCCGAGCCTGCATGCCGCCGCGCGAGGCAGATGTCGTGACGGTGTCGGGTGCCGCCCGAGGCTCGTACACTCTCGTGTCGACTCCCGTGGTCGACACCCCCGGTGCCTTCGACGTGAAGGTCACCTGGACCGGCGCATTTGCCACCCTGTCCCCGATCACCCACCGCGTCACGGGTGTGTGTCCCTGATGCGGGTCGCACATCGAGCGCGCCCATGACGAATACTCTTGCCTTATGCCAGCCACCTCAGCCGCACCTGTGACCATCGCTCCCGAACAGGCGACCTGGTTCGCGGAGACGTTCTCGATCCTCACCGGCAACATCGAGCAGGCGATCCTCGGCAAGCGGCATGTGGTCGAGCTGGTGCTCGCCGCCGCCGTCAGCGGGGGACACGTGCTCCTGGAGGACTTCCCCGGCACCGGTAAGACGGCGCTCGCGCGCGCGGTCGGGCAGACGATAAACGGCACGAGCACCCGTATCCAGTTCACCCCCGACCTCCTCCCCGGCGACGTGACGGGCATCACCGTCTACGACCAGAAGGAAGGCGCCTTCGAGTTCCACGCGGGTCCCGTGTTCGCGAACATCGTGCTCGCTGACGAGATCAACCGCGCGAGTCCGAAGACCCAGTCCGCGCTGCTCGAGGTCATGGAAGAGGGCACCGTCACCGTCGACGGCGTGACCCGACCCGTCGGCGCGCCGTTCCTCGTGATGGCGACGCAGAACCCGATCGAACAGGGCGGCACCTACCGCCTGCCCGAGGCGCAGCTCGACCGTTTCATGATCAAGACGTCGATCGGCTACCCCGACGAGGCCGCGACCATGCGCATCCTGCAGGGTGCGGGGCGGCAGAAGCAGGTGCTGGACGGCATCGTCGGCACCGACACCATCCTGACGATGGGGGAGATGTCGCGCGGCGTGTACGTCAACCCGCTCGTCTCCGACTACATCATGCGCATCGTCGATGCGACCCGTCGCGCGTCCGAGGTGCGTCTCGGCGCCAGTGTCCGTGGCGCGCTCGCGCTCTCCCGCCTGGTCATGACGTGGGCCGCCAAGAACGGTCGTACATTCGCGACGCCGGACGACGTGCGCGAGCTCGCCGTAGTGGCGCTCGCTCACCGTCTCGTGCTCGAGCCCGAGGCCGAGTTCGACGGGGTGACGGCCGTGGCCGTGATCGGACAGATCCTTCTCGACGTCGAGCCGCCGCGCGAGAACGGCACTGCGTGAGCACCAGCTCCGAATCCCGCGTCACCCGCACCGCGGCACGCACGAGCACGTCGACGCGCACGAGCACCGTCACACGGTACGACACGACACGTCGCGGCCCCGTGCGCGGAGCGGTGTTCGGTGTGCGCCGTGCGGCCCGCAACACCGGACGCGCGGTCGGAGCGGCCGTGGCGTGGGTGCGCGAGACGGTCACCGCGGCGGGGATGCTGGTGGCTGTCGCCCTGGTGCTCGGCGTCGTGGCAGGGCTGCTCTTCGGGTGGGTCGAGGCCTGGGCCGTGGCAGCGATCGCCCTGGTGCTGCTGCTCGCCTGCATCCCCTTCATCCTGGGCGCCCACGACTACCGGATCGACCTCGCCCTCGATCGCGATCGCGTCGTCGCAGGAGCGGAGATCGGCGCCACCCTCGATGTGCGCAACAACGGAGTCCGCCTCTCGCTGCCCGGGATCGTCGACGTGCCGGTGGGGGAGGGGCTCGTCGAGGCGCACGTCCCGCTGCTGCGTCCGGGTGCCCACCACCGCGAACAGCTCACGATCGCCGCGCACCGCCGCGGCGTCATCGACGTAGGGCCCATGACGATCACCCGGGGCGACCCGATCGGCATCCTCCGCCGCGAGCTGCGCTGGCCCGACGTGCAGCGCATCCACGTGCATCCGGTGACCGTGCGCCTCCCGAGCACCAGCGCCGGACTGATCCGCGACCTCGAAGGCACGCCGAGCACGACGCTCGTCGATGCCGACCTCTCCTTCCACGCGGTGCGCGAGTACGTCGTCGGCGACTCCCAGCGGCACGTGCACTGGAAGTCCACCGCCAAGACCGGCAAGCTCATGGTGCGCCAGTACGAGGAATCGCGGCACGCGCGCATCGCCATCATCCTCGACCTCGACGCCGAGTCCTACGAGAGCGACGACGAGTTCGAGAACACCGTCAGTGCTGCGGCCTCCCTCGCGCTGCAGGGCGTGCGCGACGGTCGCGATGTGCTGTTCTCCGTGAGCAACGAGATCCCGGAGCAGAGCCGCTCCGAGGTGCTCTCGATCCGCACCCTGCCGACCGTGACGCCCAAGGCTCTGCTCGACGCCACCTCGACGATCGATCCGGCGGATCGCGTCATGCGGCTCGAAGCCGTCGCCGCCCTCACCGCGCAGTCGTATCCTGACCTGTCGATCGGCTTCCTGCTGACCGGCTCGCGGATGCCGCTCGAAAGGCTCCGTCATGCCGCGGTGAAGCTCCCGGCGGCTGTCGAAGCCGTGGCGGTGCGCAGCGAACTCGGCGAGCAGCCGACGATGCGCACGGCGCGAGAGCTCGCGGTGATGACGCTGGGTGCACTCGGTGACCTTCCGCAGATGCTCGCACGGGGAGCTCTCCGATGAATGCTGCGGGACAGAAGCGCGGTATCGCACGGTCGCGCCGCAGCGTCGTCCCGTCGGCGCTGACGCTCTGGTCGCTGGGATACGTGGTGGTCGGCGTGCTGCTCGCGACCGCCGCTGCCTGGCCCGTGTACGAATCGCCCCGCGCGCTGGTGGTCGGTTTCGTCGGCGGCATCCTCGGCATCGGCGTCGCCGTGGCGGCCCGTGCTCTGCGCTGGGGCACGCTCATCGCCGTGCTCGTCGCGGTCGGCGTATATCTGGTGGTCTCGGTGCCCCTCGCCATCCCGTCGGCGCTCTCCTCCGTCCCCGCGTTCCTCGGCGGTCTCCGCGACGCCGTGCTCGGAGTGGTCGTCGGCTGGAAGCAGATGCTGACGCTGAATCCGCCGTTGGGCGAGTACCAGGCCGTCCTCATCCCCTTCCTTGTCGTGATGCTGTTCGGCTCATTCCTCGCCGCCCTCCTCGTGCTCGAGTCCGGGCGACTCGCCACGATCGCCGTGCCCGTCGTGGCGGCGATGAGCATCTTCGGCATCGCCTTCGGCATCAGCGGCACCTCTTCGGCGGTCACCGTGATGGGGGTGAGTCTTCCCGCCCCGCGCGAATGGCTGATCGGTGTCGCGCTCTTCGTGTCCTCCGTGGTCTGGCTCGTCGGTCGCGCGCGGCTGCAGCGCGCGGAAGCCCTGCGTGCCGTGGCTGCGGCGAACATCTCGCGCCGCGCGACTCCGGCGTGGCTGACCGTGCGTCGCCACCTGCTCTCCGCCGCACTCGCCGTGGTCGCGCTCATCGCCGGCTTCGCGATCGCCCCGGCAGCGGCAGGCTGGTCCGACCGCTCCGTGCTCCGCGATGAGATCGAGCCCATGATCGTCGTGCAGCAGCAGCCCAGTCCGCTCAGCTCCTACCGTTCCTGGTTCGCCGGTGACACGCTCGATGAGACCGTTCTGCAGGTCGAGGGCGACACCGGTGCCCTCGACCGCATCCGTCTGGTCACCCTCGATTCCTACGACGGCGAGGACTTCCACATCGCGGCGGACGATCGCTTCAGCCGTCTGCCCCGCACCGCGCTCCCCGCGACGGGCCGCGTGACGCTCGGTGTGACGATCGGCGAGGCGTACCGAGGCATCTGGGTCCCATCGCCTGCCGGTCTCGCCGAGGCGCCCGACTTCTCCGGCGCCCGCGCCGATGAGCTCGCCGACGGGTTCCATGTGAACGCCGGCGGCGATACGGCGATCACGGTGGCCGAAGCGCCCGACGGCGGGGAGGGGCTCGTGCCGGGCGATCGTTACACGGTGCTCCTCGATGCTCCGGGGAAGCCGGCCGACGTGACCGCGCTCCAGGGTGGGGCATCGAACCTCGATACGGATCTCTATCCGGCGCTCGTCGAGTGGGCAGAGATGCAGGAGCAACCCCGTACCGGAGCCGGATACCTCGAGCTCATCGATCGCCTCCGCGACCGCGGATATCTCAGCCACGCGCTGCTCGACGACGATGCTGCTGCGGGCTGGATCGCGTCGCTCAAGGAAGCGGAGGGTTATGCCTTCGCTCCGAGCTACGCCGGACATTCGGCCGCCCGCATCGAGGAGCTGTTCACCGATCTGATCGAGCAGGAGCGGAGGGCGGGAGCGGATGCCGCGCCCGAGCTGCTCGTGTCGGCTGTCGGAGACGACGAGCAGTTCTCCGTGGCGGCCGCGCTCCTCGCCGGGCACTGGGGCCTCGAGTCGCGCGTCGTGCTCGGCGCGCGACTCGGCTCCGCGGAAGAGGTTCCGGGGATTCCTTCCTGCGCGGAGGTGTGCACCGGGGCCAACATGACCGCCTGGGTCGAAGTGCGCAGTTCGGGCGGCGAGTGGACTGCCGTCGACACGACGCCCCAGTACGCGATGCTGCCGAGCTCCATCACCGAAGGCGAGCAGCTTCCCGAGCACCCGACCGTACCCGAGCAGCCGCGCTCCGAGGCTCTCGATCCTCCGCAGGCGCAGAGCGACTCGAACAACGACGCGCCACCGCTCGAGGAGCCGCAGTCCGAGGTGCTGGCGATCCTGCTGCCGATCCTCTCCGGCATCGGCCTCAGCCTCCTCGCACTGGTGCTGCTCGCCCTTCCGTTCCTGGTGCTCCTGCTCGCGAAGCGACAGCGTGCCCGCGTGCGTCGCACGGCCGCGGACCCGGAGGTGCGCCTCGCCGGTGCTTGGGAGGAGCTCGCCGACGTGTATGCCGATCACGGGGTGGACATGGACCCGCGGGGTACTCGCACCCAGCGTGCGCAGTCGACCGACCGGCAGGCCGCCGAGCGACTGGCCGTGCTCGTCGATCGCGCCGTCTTCGCCGAGCATCCGCCCACGGATGACGACGCGACCGCAGCGTGGAAGATCGTCGATGCCGAACGGACGGAACTCGCGCACACCGGAAAGTGGTGGCACCGACTGATCATGCGCGTGCGACCGACATCGTTCATCGTGAGGGCGAGACCCGTCGGCGGGGCCCGCTTCTTCGGTGCCGGGCCCGTGCTCGGTACGCTCGGACTGACCGGTTCGCACGGCGACCGGAAGAAGGGGGACTCATGACCGCGCCCGCAGACAGCGGCCTCGCCACGGTGCTCGTCATCCTCGGCGGTCTCGGACTGCTCATCGGCATCGCCGTGTACGTCTGGTACGCGTTCGCCCTGTCACGCCTGTTCCCGCGCATCGACGGCGAGGGGTGGAAGGGGTGGGTGCCCGTTCTCAACGAGGCCGAGATCCTGGCACGAGGCGGCATCCCCGCGTGGTCGGTGGTGTTCTACTTCATCCCCCTGGTGCAGCTCTACGGTCTCTACCTGAAGATCGTCGCCACCCACCGCATCAACAAGCGCTTCGGCCGCGGTGCCGGCATGACCGTGCTCGCCATCCTGCTGCCGCCGGTGTGGGCGACCGTGCTCGCCTGGGGAGCGGCGCCGTATCCCGAGGGCGACCGTCTGGCGGCCCTTCAGCCCGGTCCGCGTCGCAGCACACCTCCGGCCGCCGCGCCCGCTCGGGATGCCTCGGGCTACACGATCCCCTCCCTGGCGCCATCCGGCAACGGCTCGGCGGATGCACCGGCGCTCGTCTTCCCCGATTACGCACCACCGCCCCGACCGGTCGGGGCGGAAGCCGCAGCGGTGGTACCGACCGGCCAGCCCGCGCCTGCGCCCACGCCGGCGCCGTCCGCCTGGGGGGCGCCGCCGCAGCCGCTGCAGCAGACCGCGGCGCAGCCGCCGGCCGCAGATGCTCCTGTGCGGTCGTTCGCGCCGCCGCCCGTGCAGCCGCCGGCTCCGCAGCCGCCGGCACCGCAGCCGCCGGCTCCGCAGCCGCCAGTTGCTTTCGAGCAGGTCGCCCCGATCGGGCCGCCGGAGTCCGCACCGCTCCCGTCTGCGTCGGCGGACGCACATCCGCCGACGGGGATCATGGCCGCCATGGGTGGTGTCCCTGCGGAGCCTCGCGTCCCGCAGCCTGCTGCTCCCGGGGCTGAGCCTGCCGCTCCCGGAGTTCCGGCTGCCGCCCACGAGGTCCAGGCCCCGCAGCCCCCGGCACCGCCGCTGTTCATCGAGGTCCCTTCCGCCCATCCGTCGACGTCGGTGTTCGAGCCGATCCCGCGACCGGCACCGGCCGCCGAGGTCGAGCCGGTCGGTACCGTCGAGCCGGTCGGTGCCGTCGAGTTGGTCGCTCCCGTCGAGCCGACTGCTCCCGAAGACGCCATCGACTCGCCGCAGCGCGTCGTGCGCTCGGTTCCTCCGTCGTTCCGGGATGGGGGGATCCAGGATGCTGAACGCCAGGCACCGACGATCCGCCCGGCTCCCGACCTGTCCGTCGGCACCTCGCCCGCCGCCGATCCCGTGGCGTCGATGCTCGCTCCCGAGCAGCCGATCGCCCCGGCGGCACCGATCACCCCGGCGGCACCGATCCCCCCGGCTGCCCCGGCGGCACCGATCACCCCGGCGGCACCGATCACCCCGGCTGCCCCGGCGGCACCCGCTGTCGTTGTCCCCCCTGTCGCCGTCCCCCCTGTCCCCGTCTCGCCCGTCGCGGCGCCCGGCGGGCTGACTCCCGAGGTCGACGAGACGGTCGTCACGCCGCGTCCGACGGATGACGATCTCGACGCCACCGTCGTGGTCGCCCGCAAGCGCGGCGTACGACGCGTGCTCGTGCTAGACGACGGCCGGCGATTCTCCCTCTCGGGCGCGAGCGTCGTGATCGGGCGCAACCCGGTCGGCGATCCCGGCGAGCAGCGTCTGGCGATCTCCGACACCACCCGCACGCTGTCGAAGACGCACGCCCGTCTCGTCGTGCAGGAGGACGAGTGGCGCCTCACAGACCTGCACGCCACGAACGGTGTCGTGGTGGTCGCCGATGACGGCGCGGAGATGCTCCTCGACCCGGGCGAGAGCGTCATCGGCACGGGGCGCTTCATCCTGGGCGAGGTCGGCATGCATGTCGTCGCGGAGCGCGATTCGTGACGGTCTCCTCGGTCGTCCTCAACGTCGCGTCGCTGACCGACACCGGACTCAAGCGCACGGCGAATGAGGACTCGGTGCTGGATGCATCGCCGGTCTTCGTCGTGGCCGATGGCATGGGCGGGCACGAGGCCGGTGACAGAGCGAGCGCGGCCGTCGTCGCGGCATTCGAGCCGCTGCGGGGGCGGGCGGTGGAGATCGATGACGTGCGTGATGCGCTGAGTCGTGCGGCGGCGGTCGTCGAGGACATCGCGGCCGAGCACAAGCGCGGAGCGGGCAGCACGGTCACGGGCGTCGCGCTGCTGGAACATGAGGGCACGCCGCACTGGCTCGTCTTCAACGTCGGCGATTCCCGTGTCTACCGCCACCACGGCAACGAGCTCGTGCAGCTGACGATCGATCACTCACTGGGACAGGAGCTCGTCGACGCGGGTGAGCTCCGGGCAGAGGACCTCGCGTCGTTCTCGCAGCGCAACGTGATCACGCGCGCCATCGGGGCCCCCGACAGCACGGCGGACAGCTGGCTGCTGCCCGTCGTCGACGGCGAGCGTCTGCTGTTGTGCTCCGACGGTCTGAGCGGCGAAGTCAGCGACGAGGCGATCCGTGCCACGTTGACGATGAACGGACGGCCGGAGACGGCGGCCACGGCGCTGGTGCGCCGCGCGCTCCAGGCGGGAGGTCGCGACAACGTCTCGGTCGTCGTGATCGACGTCGTCTCCGGCGGCGCCCGCACGCGTCCCGACGACAGCACGGGCGGTCGGATCGCGGCGTCCGCGCTCACCGATTCGATGCTCGAAGGCACGACCATCCCGGTGCGGGCACGATGAGCGACGACGAGACCGAGGAGACGATCATCCTCACCCGTCGCGACCGACGGCGTGCCGGCACGATCTCGGATGCCGCGGAGGCGGAGTCGCCCGAGGACGCGGACGAGGCCACGATCGTAGTGAATCGCGCGAAGACCGCGCCGGAAGACGTGTCGGATGCCGCGCCCGCGCCCGCAGCGTCGCCCGACAGCTCCGACAGTTCGGACAGTTCCGGAGCGCCGGAACCGTCGGAAGACGTCGAAGCGCCCGAGGAGGAGGGCGAGGCGGATCCACTCGACGAGGCCACCGTCGTCGTCGACCGCTCGGCCGTGCCGAAGACCGACGCCGCCGACGAGTCCACGGTCGTCGTCTCCCGACCGGCCCGTCGTCTGCGGCGCAAGCGCGTCGCCGATGCGGGGAGCGATCCCTCGTCGTCGCACGAGACGACCGCTGCCCGGCGCGTCGATTCGTTCGCAGCGCCCACCGACGGCCCGGCTCCGGCGATCTACAAGCCCCGCCCGGCCCCGCTCGTCCCCGTCGCTCCGCCGGTCGTGGTCGGGGCCGCTGCACCCACCCGCGTCGAGGACCCGGAGCTTCCGTCCGTCGCGAAGCAGGGACAGCGCTGGAGTCTCCTCACGCTCGTCGCCGCTGCCGGTGCGTGCGTCGTGTCGGTCGCCGGTCTCGTGGCACTCGGGTTCGTCGTCTTCGGCTGACCGGTGTTCGGACACGACGGGTTCGTGTTCGCCGGTTCGGTCACCGGTTCGCCCGCACAACGTCCCACCGGCGACTGACTCTCCGGACCATCGGCGTCGGAGTCTCGACGGTCAGTCGAACCGACCGGCCTCGGCTCCGCGTCATCTCGCGGCGCCGATCCTGAGGTTTCAGAGCCGACGCTCTCCGACGGGTCGCTGTGCGTCGAGAGGGCCAGAGAGTGAGCGCGTTTTCCAGTTCAGGATCAGGAGGGTCTCCAGCGCGACGGAGAGGATAACGGCGTACAGCAGAAGCCCGATCCACCCGTCGAGACCGGCGGCGGTCATCGCGGAGAAGACCATGGCGAAGACGACGATCAACCCGGCGAGGGCGATGAGCCGATCAGCGGCGGCGCTGCCCTCTGTGTGACCACCGCGTCGGGCGAGGACGAAAGACCGAACAGCCGCGACGGCGAAGGTGACCGTGAGGAGGAGGTTGCTCGGCAGGGAGACCATGCCGGCCGCCGGGGTCCGCTTCCACAGATCGAGGGTCATCAGCACTCCGATGGCGCTGACCACTGCGAGGACGATCGCGACGACTCCGCGAACGCGGGCAGAACGGCGCACGCCGTCAGGTGTGGAAGCGGGGGCAGCGGTCATTCGATTCCTCTCAGCCGCGGCGTATGGAGCATCAGCTCGTCGTGAACTTCGGCCACCCGGTGGCCTTGCCCGCGACTCACCATCTTCGACGTCCTTTTCACCGTATCCGATCGATGGACAGCGCTCCAGCGGGATCCGACGTATCGAAGAAGGGACTCACGGGTTCGTCGTCTTCGGCTAGATGCGCGGGAGAAGGGCGCCGGATATCTTCGGCTGATGAGCCTTCATCGGAGCGCGGCTGTCGCGTAGGGTGGGCGGGAATGGCCTTGAGGGGGGAACGTCCATGAGCGACGATGCAGAGCGGTTCTATGAGCTGCGCGATGAAGTCGACCGCGAAGCGAAGATGTACGCGGAAGCGGCTGACGGCGCCTTGCCGGATTCCTTCACAGACGAGTCGGGTCTGATCACGGCTCGACTCGATGAGCAGGGTCTGCTGTCCTTCGACATCGCTGATCGCTGGCGCGACGGAATCGAGGCTTCGGCGCTCGGAGACCGGATCGTCGCGACGTTCCAGGCGCTCAATGCGGCCAGGATCGAGGCGTGGGCGACCAACGTCGGCGACGCCTCCGAGAAGGAGCATCGAGCTTCTCCGATTCCTTCGACGCAGGACTCGGTGGCCGCCAAGCTGCAGGAGGCGCTTCTGGCGCAGCCCGACAGCACTCCGGCGGTGGAGCAGGCGCTAGAGAACATGCTCGCGTTCCTCGACGACGTCTCCGCCAACCTCGACGAGACCTTCGCGGGCGCCCTCAGCCGGGGACGACAGACCGAGGAAGTCGCACCGCTCTCGCGCCACCTCACCGTCGAACTCGCTGCTGGCGGCCAGCTCGTCGCGGTCTCGATGTCGCCGAACTGGGTCGCAGGCTCATCGGGAGCGCAGATCTCCCGCGAGCTCAACGACACTCTGCGCGAAGCGTTCGACAAGACCGCGTCCGCGCGTGAGGCCGGTCCGCTGGACGGAAGCCCGCTCGAGAAGTACGGCCGCTACATCGACGATCCTGACGCCTTCGTGGCGTTCATCACGGGGAGGGAATGACATGGATCCGGAGATCGCACTCAGTTTCGAGGCGCTGACGAAAGATGCATCGATTTGGGACGAGGCGTCTGACACGCTCCAGTCGAGCGCGAACGACCTCTCGGGGATCGAGGTGAACCGCGGAGCCTTCTCGTTCGCGGCGATCGACCTCGCCGACACGTATGCGGAGCTGCACACGCGCGTGCAGCAGCTTCTCTCCGACGGCGCGAGTCGGACGAGCGAGGGTGCCGACGCGCTGCGCGCCGTCCGCGATGATTTCGAGCGGTACGAGGACATCACCCAATCCGAGCTCTATCGGATCTGGCAGCCGGCAGTCTGAGCGAAGGCGAGACAAGACAGATGAACCCCATCATTGACCGAGTCCTCGAGCTGCTCGAGAAGATTCAGCAGAAGCTCGACGAGATCGTGCGCCTCATCAACGCAGTGCTGCGCACCATCCCGGTCTATCTGAGCTGGATCGCGGACCGCGTGAAGGACGCGTGGGACACGACCATGCAGAAGATCCAGGAGATGTGGGACTGGCTGGCCGACAAGCTGAGCTACGTCGGCAATCCCTTCGTCCTCAACGGCGCCGCCGATGGATGGAAGAAGATGGGCGGGAAGGTGTCGCGCATCAACGACACGATCGTCGACGCGAATCTGTCTGTGGATGATCGGTGGGCAGGACGCGCCGCGGACCAGTATCAGCAGTCGCTGGAGCCGCAGCGGCGCGCCAACACGTCGATCATGTCCGACTACGCCGAGAACATCGGCAACGCCATGAGCGGCCTGGCCGTGGCCATCACGGTGTTCTGGGGTGCGGTCGCCGTCGCGATCATCACACTGCTCGGTGCGCTGGCCGGTGCCGCCGTCGCCACGGGTACGATCATCGGTCTGCCCGCAGTGCCCGTGCTGGTGGGAATCGGCATCGCGGGCTTCCTGGTCGCTGCGGGTGCCGGTGTTGCGATCCTCTTCGTGTCGGCAGGTCAGGCGCGGACGACGATGACGTCCACCACGGCGGGCATCACCACCTGGCCGTCGATCGCAACGGCATGATGAGTGCAGCTGTGCCCGTGGCACGGCCCCGGATCCCCGCGGTCGTCTCACTCGTCGTCGGTGTGATCGCCGCGGTCGTGGCGATCATCTCCCTCGCGAACGCTCCCGCTGACGGTGCTCTGCTCGGCGGCGGGCTGATTGCGGCGGTCGTCGCCGTCATCGCTTTCCTCTTCACCGGCTACGGATTCCAGCTCGCTCGATCCGCTTCGGCACGCCTTCCTGCTTCGGGCCCGCTGATGCTGCTCGCCTTCCTCGCGATGATCATCGGCGTGATCGGCAGCATGGGAGCGTTCATTCTCAGCTCCGCGGTCGCCAGTCAGAACGGGGTCGCGGTGGCGATCATCGTGTTGCTGCTGGCAGTCGTCGTGACGATCGCCGGTTTCCGTCTCGTGCGGGTCGCTCGCCAGGGCGGCGGGTCGAACTGACCGGAGCAACCGGCCTGCTGAGTGAAGGTGACACAAGACAGATGAGCCCGCGTTCCCAGGCACGGCCGAGAATTCCCGCGATCACCTCGCTCGTGGTGGGTGTCGTCGTCTCGATCATGGCTATCGCCTCCCTTGCCGGTGCAGCCGCCGATGGTGCTCTTCTCGGCGTCGGGTTGGTGGCTGCCGCCGTCGCTGCTGCTGCCTTCTTGCTCGCCCGCTGCGGATTTCGGCTTGCCACGCCGGTACCGGGGAAGGAAGTCGGCGTGGGCACGGCGATGTGGCTGGTGGCGATCGTCTTCTTCGTCGGTGTGATCGGCAGTATGGCAGCGTTCGTGATCAGCTCCGCTATGACCAGCCAGGGTGGGGCCGGTACCGCGCTCATCCTTCTTCTGCTGTCGGGGATTCTGACGGTCGCCGGCGCCCGGGTCTTGGGGATCGCGGCTGCCCGGCGTCGAGCGGTCGAAAGCAGCTGACGACAGCTCGTCGGAGTCCACCGGACGGTAAGGCTCTCGACGGGTCCCTTCGGGTCGTGTCAGTCGAACTGACCGGCGGCGTCGCCCGGCTCATCCCGTTCGAGGAGTCCGCCTGAGCGCTCCGATGCCGCGGGATCCTCCGCGGGGACATCCTTGCGTCGCCGCAGCACGATGAGGATGCCGAGCACGCCGAGCAGGCTTGCCCCACCGATCGCTGCGAACAGCGTGGCCTCGCGGGTGCGGGCGAACGGTGACGCACCGTGGTCGGGGTCGACGGTCGCCACGGGCGGGCGCACCGCGCTGTCGGCCGTGTCGAAGAAGGGGCTGACGGGCCCTCGGGTGGTGGCGTCGGGCAGGAGCTGGATGGCGGCGGAGGGCTGGATGAATCCCCACCCGTTCACGTCGTCGCGGTTGTCGGCATCTGCGCGGAGGGCGGTCGCGGTGAGGCGGTAGGCCCAGCCGGCGGGAGGGTCTTCCGGGTGCGCTTCAGCGACCAGCGCAGCGGCGGCGCTCACATATCCGGTCGCGAAGCTCGACGCCGGGGCGTCGGAGGCGAAGAGGCAGTCGCCGCCACCGGTCGCGGACGTGAGCACGTTGCTTCCAGGAGCCGTGACGCCGACCTGCGGACCGTGGATCGAGGCGTCCGTGGCGAGGCCGTTCGCGTCGGCGGCACTGACCCCGAGCACCTGCTCGTAGGCGGCGGGGTAGCGGGGTCCGTCTTCGGCCTCGGTGTCGGATGCTCTGTTGCCCCCGCTCGCCACGACCAGTGCTCCGACCGCCGCGGCGTGCTCCACGGCGGCGCGGAGGTCGTCGGAGTTCGATGCCTGTGACATCGAGACGTTGATGATGTCGGCACCGTTGTCGGCAGCCCAGTGGATGCCGTCGGCGATGCGCTGAGAGGTGGGGCCGAACCCCTTGTCGACATCCTGCGGCGAATCGCTGCGGAAGACCCGCACCGACAGCAGGCGGGCGTCGGGGGCGAGCCCGACCACGCCGGACCCGGCGACCGGCTGCCCGGCGATCTGGCCGGCGATGGCCGTTCCGTGTCCGGCGATGTCGCTCATCCCGTCACCGCGTTCGCCGTCGCCGACGAGGTCGATGCCACCGACGACCACTCCTACGAGGTGAGGGTTGCCGGCATCGATCCCTGAATCGACGACCGCGACGACGACGCCCGCACCGGTGGCGAGGCGGTTCGCGTCTTCGGCGCCGAGCGCGGCGAGTGCGGCAGGAGCCTCGGGTGTGAACACGACGTTTCCGGGCTCGCAGGCACCGGTCGCCGCCGAGACGATGGAGGCGGGAGCGGAGGTCGATGCCAGAGCGGAGGCGGGGGCGCCGAACACGGCTGCGCCCAGAACGAGGGTCGCGAGGGCGGCGCGTCGACGCATCACTTCGTCCCGGATCCGGGCGATTCTCTCGCGGCCTCGGAGGTCAGGGCCGGTCCCGCGGCGAAGAACTCGATCCATGCGTTCGAGACACGTCCGATGTCGGCGGGGGAGTAGCCGAGCTGGGCGATGGCGTCGCTCGCGGCCTCCTCGGCATCCGGCTCGACGACCGCCCCGGGGATCGCGTACGCGGTGCCCGACTCGTCGACCAGCACAGCCATGCCGACGGCATCGTCTGACGCGCCGCGCACCTGTACGAGGGCGCCGCCGCCGACGGCGACGTCGACGCGGCCCCGCTCTTCCGGCAGCTCGGAGGATGTTGAGCCGAGCACCGTGCGAGCGTCGTCGCCGAGGACGGCGCAGGGGGTCTCGCCCGACGCGAGAGTCTTCAGGGGCTGGGTCGGCCAGTCGTCGCCACCCGCGTTCGGAACGGTCGGCACGTTGGCGACCTCGGCGGGAGAGACCTCTTCCTCCGTACCGGCTTCCGCTCCGCTGCCGAGCAGGTACAGCTGGTAGGCGAGCGGGCTGAGACGCGCGAGCTCCCCTGTGGCGAGGGCCACGTAGCGCTCGTCGGCCGGGCTGCCCTGCACGTGCACGATCGTGCCGGCTGTCAGGTCGGTGCCGGGAACGGAGGCGCCGACGGCGTTGAGACGGATCGGCTCGAGGTCGGCACCGGCGTCGAAGAGGTTCAGCCACCGGCCGTCGACCTCGTACACCTCGCTGGTGCCGAGCCCCACTGCACGCAGCACGGCGTTCGCGTCATCGGCGGGCACGGCGTGACGGAGACCGTCGGCGATCACGAAGAGCTCGTCTCCGCGCTGCACCACAGTGCCGGTGCCGTTCGAGACGTCGGCGATCGGGTCGTTCGACAGTGACACGGCGGTGCCGGCAGAGTCGTCGACGCACGCGGTCCACGACGAGTTGATGAGAGCGCTCGGCGCGGGCAGGTCGTCGGGGGCGCCGAGGATGCCGATCGAGCTTCCGACGGGGATGCCGTCGAGTGCCGACTGATCGGTGCGCACGACCTTGAACTCCCCGGCCGGTATCAGCAGGTGGGCGCTGGCGGTGTTGATCACCGGATACAGGGTGCCCTCGACCGAGACGTAGCGCGCCCCGGTGTCGGTGGCGATGATCAGACGGTTGTTCTGCCAGTCGCCGGGAAGGCCGGGCTGCATGATGCCCCAGAACACTCCGACCAGGATGACGCCGACGGTGAGGGCGACGCCGGCGACCACGGCGCGCAGCGGCTTCGCCGGGTCGAGTTCCTTGCCTCCGGGGGCTCCGCCGGTGAAGGCGGAGAGGAGACGTCGTCTGCTGAAGCCCTGGGCTTCGATCAGATCTTTCTTGGTCGCCATCGGTCAGACGAGCCCCGCCGTGATGACGCCGAGGGGCAGCAGCAGCGCGAGAGCGACGATCTCGACCGTGTCGCCCAGACGCGTGAGCCGCAGACGCGCCTTGGGCGTGAGCAGGGTGAGACCGACCAGGATCACGGTCGCCACGGCCAGGATGAGCAGCATCCAGGTGCGCACATCCGGCAGGGCGAGGGCGACGGTCACACCGGTCGCGGCCAGGCCGATCGCCCCGATCGCCATCAGCACGAGCACACCGAGGCGGGCGTGGATCTGGCGCGACTGGAACATCATCCCGACGAAGGCGAGCACGCACAGCACGGCGCCGAAGACCCCGCTGGCCGCGACGAGCGGTGTGGCGATCAGCGCGGCGAGTCCCAGCGCGGCGCGCAGCGCGATCAGGGTGCGGGTGCCGGCGGCGGCTCGGCGCTTGACCTCGTCGGCGTCGATCGGCACGGGTGCGGAGAACATCTCGGCATCGCTCTGCGGCGAGATCACCCGGATGCGGGTGGAGCTGAGTGCGAGCCACGGGATGCCGTTCGCGAGCAGGGCTGTGGTCGCGAGCATGATGGCGTAGGGCGCGAGCGGGTCGCCGAAGACGGCTGCGGCCGTGGCCGTGATCCCGATCGAGGCGCCGAGCGCGATGGGGACGAGGTGGATCTCGGGCTTGTCCTGAGTGACGGCGAGTCCGAGTCCGCCGACGATGACGAGGCCGAGGCCCATGGCGGCGAGGGGCCAGCCCCAGATGCTCTGCGTGGGTACAGCGAGGTAGCCGGCGAGTCCGCCATAGGCCGCAGCGGTCAGCCCGAGTGCGTGTCCGGCTTCGGGCTGGTGCAGGCGCATGAGGACGGCGGCGGCGACGCTGAGCACCACGGCACCGGAACCGGCGATGATCGCGGGAATCAGCGAGGTCGGGGGTGTGGCCACGAGGAGCAGTGCACAGAGGGAGAGGAACGTGAGGCCGACGAAGAGCGCCGTGCGCGAGCTGTCGGCGGGCGTCCACGAGCCGTGCTGCTCGGCCGTGGCGTCGATGACGGCTTCGACGACGTCGTCGTAGATGCGGGGCTCGTGCATGAGTCCGCCGCGCACCAGGGTCAGCAGCTCGCCGTCGTGCACGCCCTGGGCGGCAGCACCACGAGCAGGGTCGAGGGCGGTGCCGTCGGCGCGCTGCAGCGCGTATCCGCCGTGGGTGAGAGTCGGGTCGAGCACGCCGAGACTGCGGGCGAATCCCGGGATGATCTCGACGAGCGGAACCTGCGACGGTACGCCGACATCGAGCCGTCGGTCGTCGCTGACGACGGAAAGCCGCAGCACGGTACCTGCCGCTGCGCTGCTCTGAGTCATGGAACGATGCCCCCTCCATGGTGTGCAGCCGGACGGAGGAGATCCGGTGGCTGCGCATTCCGCCTTTCACACTAGTTGAGGTGCACGACAGCACGCAGCCGCGGAGAGGATCGATTTCTCCATCGAAGTCACGAATCTCGACGCGGATCCGCACGGGGGAGGACTGGATCCCGCCTCGTTTCACTCGCGAGGGACCCACATCGCCGGCCGCAGGCGGTGACAGCATTCTGGTGATTCACCCCGATCTGGCTTAGCCTGCATGCTGAAACAGATTCGTGGGGGGTTGTTTCGAAGACGTTCCGTCCGGGACGTGCTCCCTGCATGTGTGTCCGCATGCGGACCGGAGGGAGCGGATCATGGTCGTGGTGCCGGGATGGCGGAACGAGGCCCTGCGGGGCGTGGCCTCGTCACGGGACGAGTGCTGATGGCGCGCGCGTCGAGTCTGCTCGCGGCGGCGCTGGGGGCCGTGGTGGTGGGGTTGGTTGCTGTCGTACCGTCGGCGGCTGTTGCCGGCACGGCGGAGTCAGGGCTGTGGTGGTTCGACCGGGGCAACATTCAGGCTGCGCATGATGCGGGTTTCGATGGGGCCGGGGTGAAGGTCGCGGTGATCGATAGTCAGATCAATCCCGACGTGGTCGGTCTCCGTGGGGCCGATGTGACGGTGCGCGAGCCGTCGTATTGTTTTGATGCTTCTGGCACTCCGTATCCGACGGTGTCGACCGACTATGTTGCGGCGTCTCATGCGACGCGGGTCGCGTCGATGATCGTGGGAACGGGACAGGCTCCGCCCGGCGGTGCCCCGGTGAAGGGCGTTGCGCCGGGCGTGGAGTTACTGTTCTACACCGCTCCCGTGATGGATGGTGTCGTCGATGAAGACGGCGATGATGCCGAGTGTCTGCAGCAGGACGGCACCCCTTTCGCGGAGGACGGTCGGGAAGGGCTGGACCATGCGATCTCGGATGCGGTAGCCGACGGGGCGGATATCATCTCCATCTCTTCCATCGGCACCGACGCCTCGAAGGGCATCGCGGAAGCGTACGCCAACGACGTGGTGGTGGTCGCCGGGATGGGCAACGAAGATGGGATCGAGGTGCTGCCGGCCGCATTGAACGGTGTGGTTGCTGTGCAGGCCTTCGGCGAGGACGGCAAGATCCAGAACGGTCAGTACGGGAAACCGAACGTGAGCGACTACGTGGTGACGGCCGGACCGGGGATCGGCCTGTTGTTGCAGGGCGCGTCGGATTCGTGGGATGCGCAATCGCTCGGGTCGGGGACATCCTTTGCGACGCCGATCGTGGCGGGGATGCTGGCGGTCGTGAAGCAGAAGTATCCCGAGGCGACGGCGGGGCAGCTGATCCAGAGCCTGATCCACAACACGGGCACGAAGGGCGAGCACGAACCGGAATGGAACCCGGGTACCGGGTACGGGGCGGTATCCCTCACGGGCATGCTGGCTGTCGACCCGACGAAGTATCCCGATGTCAATCCGATCTTCGACGCGGACGATCCGAACGCCTCGCCGTCTCAACGGGCGGTCGATGAGGCGAAGGCAGCGCTCGGCGAGGGCGACTCGACGGCGAGCCCGACCGCTGAGCCGGGCGCGGTGGAGCCGCCGTCTGGAGCTTCCGTGATGGCGCCGTGGATGATCGGCGGCGGGGTAGTGCTCGTGCTGCTGGTCATCGGTGGCATCGTTCTCGCCATCGTCCTCGCGAGACGCACGCGACGGTGAGGTGGCGGACGACGGCGGCCTTCCTCGCAACAGCGCTGACGGTCCTGATGCTTGCCGGGTGCGCTCCCGGAGCTGCGACGGCACTCACCGTGACTTATGCGGTGGACGGCGAAGAGCGGACACTGACGCTCACGCCCGACCAGATCACCTGCGATGCGGACAGTGTGCACGGGCTGGCGATCTCGAATGATCCGCAAGGGCGATTCTCTATCCGGCTCGACGGCGACCATCGCGGCTCCGTCGGTGCCGGAAGCGATGAGGGTATGGTGCTCTTCGAAGCGGCCGAATTCGATCTCTCGGGATCAGACGCCGTGCTCACCATCGGAGAGTCCAAGGGTGAGGTGTCCGTCGTCGAGGGATGGCTGCCTGGTGACGATGTGAACGTCACGGCCGATGATGCCGAGCGGTATCCGGCGTCGCTGTCGGGCTCGATCACCTGTGACGGTGCCATCACCGTGCCCACTCCGGCGCCCTGAATGCTGCGCTCGGCAGGGCGCGGCAACGAGCGCGTGGGCTGCGCGTGCAGAGACACCGCACACACCACAGCACTCGTTCGGTCCGATTTCTCCATCGAAGGCACAAATATCGGCGCGGATCCGTCTTCGCTTGTGGTGATTCGTTGCGATCTGTTCTACCCTGGCTCCTGAAACAGATTCGTGGGGGGTTGTTTCGAAGTCGTCCCAGATCAGGGATGCGCTCCCCCGCACGTGTGTCCTTAATGGACCGGAGGGAGTGAGTAATGGCTGATGTCATCTCCGCAGAAGAAGGGGCTCTGCGTCGCGGAGCCCAGGCGGTGCGGGAGACCAAGACCGGGATCGACCAGCAGACCAAGAAGGTCCGCAGTGAGATCGAGCAGCTGCGTGGATTCTGGACGGGTGCGGCTGCCGCGTCGTTCACCACGCTCATGTCGCGTTGGGACGAGCAGGCTCGTCAGCTCAACGAGGTTCTCGTGACGCTCGAAGATGCCCTCGCCGGCACCGAGCGTGACCAGGCCGCGACCGAAGAAGCGCACCAGCAGACCATCTCGGGCCTCGGCTCGATGATGGGTTCCTGAGCGTAGACCACAGAGATTTCAAGGAGAACATGATGCAGTCAATGTCAGTTCGCCCGGAGCAGGTCAACGCTCTGGCAGCGCAGATCCGCAGCGGGTCGCAGGGTATTCGTTCCGAGCTCGACCGTCTCGAGTCCGAGGTCGGCAAGCTGCGGGCTTCCTGGGACGGTGCCGCACAGCAGGCATACGACCAGGCGCAGGCCAAGTGGAACCGTTCGCTGAGTGAGATGCAGCAGCTGCTCACGCAGATCGCGGGCAAGACCGAGGAGATCTCGGGCCAGTACGTGCAGACCGACAAGTCGGCTGCCGGGCGGTTCGGGGCCTGACCCGTGGCGCGGGTCCGTCGCAGAGATGCGTCGGACCCGCGCCGTCTGCTGTGCTTTTCGGTGAGTGACCGGACGGTACAGCAGATGTCACGGGATTCGCCGTTGTAAACAAGGAGGGGCGTCGATGGCTATCGCAGTCGACTTCGATGGAGTTTTCGCCGAGCTGAAGCGACTTCTGCGCGAACTGCAGGAGTTCCCGAGCCCGGCTGAGGTGGGTGTCGCCGAGGGCGACGTGTCGGAGACGACGCGCGAGTTTCACGCGGCCGTGTCTCGCGCCGCCCGCGAGATGGGGTCCGCGACCGAACGTGCCCTTGAGAAGCTGCAGAACACGCACGACACCATTCGGGCGGCGGTCATGCAGATCGCGGAGCAGGACGCGGCGCTCGCTGACGAGACGAAGCTGATCGTGTCGCTCCTGGATTCGGCCGTCGAACAGGCGGGTTCGCCCGCAGCGACCGGTACGGCGACGGGCGCGAGTGGCGGGTCCGCGAGCGGAGAGCGAGGCGATATCGACAGCTCCACCGACCAGCCCAAGAAGGACGTCGACTTCTGATGAGACGTGCGCATCGTGGATTCGCAGCGCTCGCCGGGGTGGCAGGGCTCGCGGTCGCGGTTATGGTGCCGTCGGCGGCTGTTGCCGGCACGGCGGAGTCGGGGCTGTGGTGGTTCGACCGGGGGAACATTCAAGCTGCGCATGATGCGGGGTTCGACGGGTCGGGTGTGAAGGTGGCGGTGATCGACAGTCAGATCAATCCGGATGTGATCGGTCTCCGCGGGGCCGATGTGAAAGTGCGCGAGCCGTCGTATTGCTTTGATGCTTCTGGTACTCCGTATCCGACGGTGTCGACTGACTATGTAGCGGCGTCTCATGCCACGAATGTCGTGTCGATGATCGTGGGGACGGGCGAGGCTCCGGCCGGGGGCGCTCCGGTGAAGGGGGTGGCCCCCGGCGTGGAGCTGCTGTTCTACAACTCCGGTGGCGTGCTGGACGGGGTCGTCGATGATGAGGGCGTGGATGCCGAGTGCTTGCAGGAGGACGGCACCAAGCTCGCCGAGGATGGTCGGTTCGGCCTCGACCACGCGATCTCGGATGCCGTGGCGGATGGCGCGGACATCATCTCCATCTCCAGCGCTGGAGGCACCGACGTGTCCAAGGGCGTTGCGGAGGCGTACGCGAATGACGTGGTGGTGGTCGCCGGAATGGCGAATGACGATGGGATCGAGGTGCTGCCGGCCGCGTTGAACGGTGTGGTGGCTGTGCAGGCATTCGGTGAGGACGGCAAGATCCAGAACGGGCAGTACGGGAAGCCCAACGTGAGCGACTACGTGGTGACGGCGGGGCCGGGGATTAGCTTGTTGTTGCAGGGCACCTCGGATTCGTGGGATGCGCAGGAGCTCGGGTCAGGGACATCGTTTGCGACGCCGATCGTGGCGGGGATGCTCGCCGTGGTGAAGCAGAAGTACCCCGAAGCCACGGCAGGGCAGTTGATCCAGAGTCTGATCCACAACACGGGCACCAAGGGCGAGCACGAACCGACGTGGGACGACGCCGCCGGGTACGGGGCGGCGTCTCTCACGGGGATGCTGGCTGTCGACCCGTCCAAGTATCCCGATGTGAATCCGATCTTCGATGCCGATGATCCCAACGCCTCGCCGTCTCAGCGGATGGTGGATGAGGCCAAGGCGGCGCTCGGCGAGGGCGACTCGACGGCGAGCCCGACCACCGAACCCGGTGCGGCCGAGCCGCCGACCGGGGCTTCCGCGATGGCGCCGTGGCTCATCGGCGGCGGAGTCGTTCTCGTGCTGCTGGTCATCGGCGGCATCATCCTTGCGATCGTGTTGACACGATCCTCACGACGAAAGACCACCGAACAAGGGGGGAACCATGGCCGGTAAGCAGGGCGGCGGCTACGAGGCAGAGCTGAACCGCATTCGTGTACTTTCGGATTCGATCATCCCGAAAACATCAGCGCTGCTCAATGCGCTGTATTCGCTGGATCGCGCACTATCGACCGTCCGGATCTCCGAGTCATGGAAGGGCAGTACCGCAGAGGCCGCCACCGCTGACATCGACGAGATTCGCCGGAAGTTCAGCAAGGTCCGCGACATCGTCGGCACCATCGATTCCGCCATCGGTGAAGGCAACCAAGCACGGCGCACTGCTGCCTCAGCAGAACTTCCCTCCGCGTCGATCGACCCCTTCTGGGCGAATGCGGCCAAGGGTGCTTCTTTCGTCATCCATCCCGTCCTCGGACCGCTCGCGGCCGATTCCGCACTCGACGCGATCGGTGACTTCCTCGGGAATCAGCGTGAGGAAGCGGCGCGCCAGGCTGTCGAGAAAGTGGAGAACGCGCTGATCGAGCCCACGAAGAAGCTCCAGGAGGCATCCGACGAGCTTCGAAAGCAGACCTACATCAGGTCGGACGACGACGACGACATCGACGACGGGCCCATCGGGGGCCCCCAGATCGCTGCCCCGAGAATTAACTCGCCGGGTGTCGGCGGTGGTCCCTCGGGCTACACACCTGGTGTCGGCGGATACCAGCCGCCCACCGGTGGCGTCGGTGAGTACCAGCCGCCGGTCCCGACGTCCCCCACGGCACCGACTCTTCCCGGCGGACCGGGGACTGGGGGGTGGCATCCGGTGGATCCGGGCGGCGATGGCCCCGTTCTCCCCGGCGGCAAGGATCCTTCGGTCGACTCTCCCGGTGGCGGCGTGCTGCCCGGACTCCCCGGTGGATCCGGTGGCGGCGCGGGAACCGGTGGCGGCTACCCCGTCGGCCCTGGTGGCGGACTGCTTCCCGGCGGTAACACGGGCGGTGGAGGCCTCGGCGGTATCGTCGGTGGCGGCGCGGGTGCGGCAGCGATCGCTGCGAGCTCGAAGATCGCGGGCTTCGGCAGCATGGGCGGCCTCGGCGGCTCGGGTCTCGGCGCGGCATCCGGTGCCGGTCTCAAGGCGGGCGGCGGGTTGCTCGGCAACTCCGCACTCGGCGGCGCGGGCGGTGTCGGCGGTGCCGCGGGTACGGGCGGCGTCGGTGGTGCAGGCGGTGTCGGTGGTGCAGGTGCGGCAGGCACCGGTTCCTCGGGCGCAGCCGGTGCGGGTGGTCGTCCCGGCATGGGCATGATGGGCGGCGCCGGTGGCGCTGACGAGGAGGAGAAGGCCAAGCGGTCAGGCCTCGGTGGTCCCATCGCTCCGAAGCTCGAAGATGACGAAGAGGTCGGTCCCCGCGCCAAGGGCGCGAGGGCTGGATCCCGCGACGAGCCCACCACCTGACACATTGACGCGATCGGGGGGCCGCGGGTGAAGAAAGCAGAGCTCATTCGAGCCGACCGGAGAGGAACGCAATGTCGGGGGACGATGACCTTCTGGCGTCGATGGAGGCATTGAACGCGAAGATCGATGCGCAGATCGCGCAGTCTCGTGTGCGAGCAGACGAGTCTGCGCGCGTAGCCGCCGAGGCGACTCAGGTGACGGCGACGGTGACATCGCCGGACGGGAGGGTCACCGTGGTGGCGCAGCCGACCGGTGGAATCACCGCGGTGCGGCTCTCGAGCGCGGCGGCCGACGACGCCGTGGCGCTCGGAGCGGTGATCACGGCGACCATCGCCAAGGCGCAGCGTGCCGCGGCCGACGTCGTGCTGGAATCGATGGCGCAGACGCTCGGCGCTGACTCCGGCCTGGTCGATGCGGTGCGACGCGACGTCGACGCCGCGTTCCCGGCGCCCGGCGACAACTCTCTGGGATACCGCTGATGGCGGCGCTCGAGGTCAATCCTTCGCGTCTCGCAGCGGCCGCGCGATCGATCGGAGACGCCTCCGTGAACATCGATGCCGCGCTGGAGCAGCTGCTGGCGGTTGCTGGTGTGCTCAGGGACTCCTGGTCGGGGGATGCGCAGTCGGCATTCGACTCCGCGCACGGGCGCTTCGATCAGTCGATGCGGGAACGCGCGGCGCTTGTCGACGCCATCGCGACGACACTTGGCGATCTCGGAACCTCGTACTCGGAAGCCGACCTCGCGGGCCAGCGCGCCCTCGGCGGCTGAGACCCTCGACCCGGCAGAGAGGACAGCCATGACAGCGGCAGCGAATCAGCAGATCATCATCGATCCCGAAGTTCTTCAGGCGCACGTGCGCGCGCTCGCGGATGCGGCAGACACGCTTCGTGCCGCCGCGGCCAACGCTGGCAGCGGCGTGGGAGTCGACGCGTTCGGCGCCATGTGCGGACCGTTGCTCGGCCCCGCCGTCTCGGGGCTCGCGGACGCCTCGCGGTCGACGCTCGTGACCGCGAGTGCGCTGTCCGCCATGACCTCCGCGGCATTGCAGGCCACTGCCGGTCAGTTCAGCGAGATCGAGGAGACAGCGGTGACGACGTTCCGCGCCATCGAGGGGCTGGCGCTGTGACGGCAGTCGCTGCTGTCAGCGGTCAGGTGCGATCCGGCTCCTGGGCTGCCGGCGCTGCGGGATACACCTCCGCCCAGGCGGACTGCGCCAGCATCCCTGGCGTCGCGGGGCTTCTCATCCAGTACATCGCCCCGCTCCGGGAATGGTTCGATGACCTGCTCGGCGACCCGGGCACCGTCGGCGCTTTCGCCGCACGCTGGGAGGACTCCGAACGTGTGCTCGGGTCTGTGCTGACTGCGCTGCGCGGAGCCGAGCGCACGCTCGTCGACTTCGATGGCCGCATGATCCGAGCCCTGCGTGAGCGCTTCACCGACCTCATCTCCGTCGCCGAAGACGGAGTGCAGTGGACGGGCGCGACCGCGAGCGCCGTCCGCATGGTCTCGCAGATCATCGAGTCGACCCGGGTGCTGATCTGCGACTTCCTGGGACGCCTCAGCCGGTTCGCCGATGACCTCTTCGGGTTCTCCCTGAACCCGATGTCGAAGTTGCAGGACATCGAGCGCTTCGCGACGTCGGCCTCCGAGTTCATCACGGTCGGCGGGGCGCTCGTGAAGAGTCTGATCAGCGCCGTCGTGTCGCTCGCGCAGCTGTTGTACAAGCTCGCTCCGCTCATCGGCGACGCGCTTCAGCAGATGCGTGGTGTGATCGCCGACATGATGCCGATCGTCGGGGTGCTGTTCGGCGGCCCGCTCGGAGTGCTCGGCGGGAACGTGCTGGACGACTTCCTCGATACGGATGTCGACATGCGGGAGATCGATCCGGATGACCTCTCCACAGAGCAGCGCATCGCATGGAATGAGGCGCACAAGGTCACCTCACTCAACTCACTTTCTGATCTCGTGGACGTCAACACGTGGACAGACGCGATGGGTGGCCAGGACTCGACAGTCATCGACATCAAACAGGTGCTGGCGCCGGATGGTACGACGCACTGGGTGGTGTCTTTGCCATCGACGCAGCCGTGGGAGTTCGATGGACCTCATGGTGCGATGAACGACCGTGACAGCAACCTCGCACTGATGATGGACAACCCGATCTTCCGGGGACAGTACGAGCGTGCCGTCATGCAGGCGATGAAGGAGGCGGGTATCCCGGCGGGGGCGGATGTCGTGCTCACGGGCTTCAGCCAGGGCGGCATCATGGCGGTCAATCTCGCTGCCGATCCGACCTTCCCCTACAAGCCGATCGGGGTGGTGACCAATGGCTCGCCCGTCGACAACTTCGCGGTGCCGCCGCACATCCCCGTGTACGCCTTCCAGCATGCATCGGACATCGTGCCGATGACCGATGGAAGCACGGTCGCGCTTCCCGGGCTTCCCGGCCTCGCACCGTTCGATGTGCCGAACTCGCCGATCACCGTCCTCCCGGCGAATATGCATCAGATCACGCTCCCCGATCCTCCCGGGAAACATCTTTTCGACGCGCACAGTAATCCCTTCTACGCCGAATCGGTCGCGGAGTGGGAGCGACAGTACCGAGCGGGTAATGACGGTGAAGACCCGTGGAATCTGGCGGGACTCGGCGGACAGGTCATCGATCATCAGGTGTATTCGGGAGTGGAGCACTGATGCATCGGATCGCTCACCTGAAACGGCACGGTATCCGCCTCGGAGCGGGGTTGCTTGGCGTCGCACTGTTGATGTCGGTCACCGGATGCTCGTTGATCGCGGGCGACTTGGCGGAGGACGAGGTCGAGGAGATTCCCGCGGCGTTGCTGGCGTCCGACATCGGCGTCACCGAAGCCTTCGCGGTGAAAGCGACGAACGGACTCTCCTTCGACCTCTGGGTCGGCGTGGATCTCGACGATGCCGAGCTGACAGACGAGGAGCTTGCCTCGATTCTGCAGATCGTCGTGGACGAGAACGACCTTCCGACGGACAGCATCAGGTTCGGTGTCGATGATGTCGACGGTGTCGGCATAGATGTGGAATCGATGATGGAGCGCGTCGTCCCGGGAGTGGTCGAGGTCTCCTCATCGTCGATCGTGTGGATCACGATGGACGGGGCGCGCGAAATCATCGATGCCGTGGGGTCGGAGCAGTCGTGACGCGCAATCCTCTTTATGCGGACTCCGTCTCCGCATCGGAAGAGCAGTACCGATCGAGCAACGACGGTGAAGACCCGTGGAACCTGGCGGAACTCGGCGGACAGGTCATCGATCATCAGGTGTATTCGGGAGTGGAGCACTGATGTGCCGGCCCTCGCGCCCGCACGGTCCGCGCCGCAACCTTGCCGCGGTGTTGCTCGGAGTCACGTTGATGGCGTCGCTCGCCGGCTGCTCATTCATCGCGGGTGATCTTGCTGACGATCAGGTCGAGGAGATCCCTGCGGCGCTGCTTGCATCCGATATCGGGATCACGAAGGCGGGTGCGGACAAGGCGGTGTCTGGCTTCACCTACTACCTTGCGGTGAATGTCTATCTCGATGATGACGAACTTACAGACTCCGAACTCGCGTCGATTCTGCAGATCATCGTGGATGAGAACGATCTTCCGATCGATGAACTCAAGCTCGGGGTCGTAGACGTCAACGACGAGGACCTCGACCTCGATTCGATGATGGAGCGCCTTGTCCCGGGTGTCGTCGCGGTGACCGTCGGCGCTGATGTGCGCTTCACGATGGACGGCGCGCGCGAGATCATCGACGCAGTGAACACGGAGCAGTCGTGACGCCGGGAACATCGCGCAGCGTCGCCGCACGACGCATGTCCCGCACAGTGGATAAGGTGCAGGTGTGTCAGTCGAGATCGTAGAGCGGCGTCGGATCGTGCTCCAGAGCGAGGATCGTCGTATCGATCTCTCGCTCCCGCTCGACGAGACCCTCGAAGACGCGCTGATCCTGAGCGGGCTGTCGACGGCTGATCGCTTCGTCACCATCGGCCCCGGTGGGTTCGAGATTCCGGGCGACACCGAGTGCGAAGACCTCGTCGACGGCGGCCTCTACGCGCTCATCGACCGCACGGCCCTGGCCCCGCAGGCTCGTCCCGCAGGCACGGCGACCGGCGCCACCCGTGCCGACCACGGCGCGCGATGGTGGATGCTGGCGGTCGCCGGACTGCTGCTCGTCGCCGTCTTCGCGCAGGGCGCGGGCGATCCGCTGCTCCGGCTTCTGATCGCGCTCCTGGTGGCAGCCGGTGCGATCAGCGGCGCGGTGGCGTGGGCGCGTCGCGACTCTGCAGCAGGGGTGCGCGGCATCCTCGGCGTGCTCGCCCCGGTCCTCCTCTCGTTCGCGGCCGGCGCGCTCCTGATCCCCGCCGACCTCGAAGCAAGTGCACATCTCTCGGCCGCAGCCGGTTTCCTCGCGGCGGGAACCACCACCGCGATCATCGCCGTCACCGCCAAGGTGCGCCCCATGCGGGCTGCCGCCGGCACAGCGACCGTGCTGCTCGTCGCCCTTGCCGCCGTCTGGGGCCTCGCCCTGCTGATGCGCTGGGGCCAGGCGGAGGCTGCGGCGATCTCGCTCGGGCTCATCCCCCTGGGCCTGCGAGCGCTTCCGAGCAGCCTCGTCAACCTTCCCGAGGGCTACTTCATCGACTACAAGCACTTCATGACCAGCCGGTGGACCGTGCGCGGAGCCATCCCCGAGTCGGTCGGACTGCTGCGGCCGGAGCGCATCACCGCCGTCGTCGACGATTCGTCCGCGCGGCTCATCGCCGGGACCGCCGTGCTGAGCGTCGTCGCCGCCCTGATGGCGCCGATCGCCTTCCTGCGTCCATGGCCGGACGACCCCCTGGTGATCTCCGGCGGCATCGCTCTCTTCTGCTGCCTGGGCCTCGCGCTCCTGCTCACGCCGCGGCACACGACATCGCGCATCCTGCGCTGGTTCCCGCGTGCCGCCGCCGCGGTCGTGTTCCTGGTCGCCGGCATCCACGCCGCCACCGCGCTCGGTGCAGGCTTCCAGGTGCTCGGCGCCGCCGTGCTGTTCGGCGTGGGGCTCGTGGCCGTCGCCGTCGTCATCCCCATCTCGCGCGGCGCGAGTTCGCTCATCTGGTCGAGGTTCGGCGACGCATTCGAATGGCTCGCGGTCGCACTCGCGCTGCCCTCCGCGCTGCTCTACGCGAATGCCCTCGCCCTCGTTCGTGGAATGATGGCCGGATGAGCGGGAACGGCGAACCACAGCCCTGGCCGGGCAGTGGCCCGATCCCTCCGATGCAACCCGGAGGCGGCCGGCCGGGCGAGATCCCGGCGCTGCCCCCTGCGCTGATCGCGGCGCCTCCCGGCGTCGACGGGGCTCCATTGCTGCAGGTGCAGACTCCGCCGTCGCCGACCCGGATCGAATCCCGACGCACGACCGCGCGACAGCCCGCCGAGGGACTCGGACCGGCGTTCGCCGGTTCGCCGGCGGCAACCGGGTTGCGCGTCGCCGCCTTCACGCTCGATGCCGCAGTGGTCGTGCTCGCCGCGGCCATCGTCCTCCTGATCTCTCACAGCCCCCTGCTCGCCGGGCTCGCCGTCTTCGAGCTCGCGATCTTCTTCTGGGTCCTCGAAGCACGAACCGGCATCACACTCGGCAACGCGGTGCTGCGTCTCCGCACCGCTCGGGTCGACCGGCCCTACTCGCCGGGTGTCGGCCGCCAGTTCGTGCGCGGCATCATCACCGGTGCCGGGTTCCTCGTCGCAGTGGGCAGCTGGGTCATCGTCGCGTCCGGTGCGTGGGACCGCAGCGGGCGGCGGCAGTCGTGGGCCGATCGTGTCGCCGGCACTGTCGTGGTCTCCGTGCCCGCCCCAGCCGCGGTCGAGGCGCAGCCGCAGACACCCGCCGTCGATGCCGTCGAGTCGCTCGCCCCGCCGCAGGTCGTGCCGCTGGGCGCGCATTCCGCGGTGATCGACGAAGACTCCGAGCCCACCGACGCCCGCGCCGCATCCCACCGCACTGCGACGCCGGAGCCGACCGCACCGGGAACGGACAAGCCGCTGTTCAGTGTCGCCCCGACGCCCGCGCCGCAGGCCGGCGGCGCCGATGCTGCGACCACGGCATCCGAGACCGGAGCGCTGCTGCTGATCTTCGACACGGGACAGCGTGTGCAGCTGGCCCTCCCGCTCGCCGCGAACCTCGGCCGGGCGCCTGTCGCCAGCGCCCACGACGACCGGCTCATCATCGTGACCGACCCCGATGCGTCGGTCTCGAAGACGCATCTGCGCATCGAGCACTCGCGCGGTCGCACCTGGGTCACCGACTTCGGTTCGACCAACGGCTCCGACATCCGCGCAGACGACGGCCAGACGACTGAGCTCGTCGCGGGGGAGCGTGTGCTCCTCGACGATGCCGACCGCGTCCGGATCGGCAACCGCAGCTTCACCATCAGCCTTCTGCTGGGCACCGACAGCAGCGCCGGAGAGAGAGCATGACAGGACCCCGTCTCGCCCCGCCCCGCGTCCCCTCCGGGAAGCTCCCCGTCCAGGCGCCGCCGGAGCTGCAGCCCAACGACGGCGGCATGGGGATCCTCGGCTCGCTGCTGCCCATGCTCGGCAGCGTGGGCGCGATCGTCATGGTCACCATGTCGAATCAGTCGGTCACGGGTCTGCTCACCGGTGGCATGTTCCTGCTCTCGTCGCTCGGATTCGTCGCCGTCAACGGCTGGCGTCAGCGTTCGCAGCGGCAGGCGGCGACGCTCGGCGCCCGCCGGGAGTACCTGGCCTACCTGACCGAGCTGCGACAGACCGTCCGCGTCGCGGCCCGGCAGCAGAGGCGTGCCGCGAACTGGCACCTCCCAGCGCCGGAGACCCTCCCGTACATCGCCGAGGAGCGCACCCGTGTGTGGGAGCGCGGTGTCAACGACCCCGACTTCCTCTCGGTGCGCGTCGGCACGAACGACCAGCAGCTGTGCATCACGCTCGAAGCTCCGGAGCTGCCGCCTCTCGCCCAGCTCGACCCGGTCGCCGCTTCCGCCGCCCACCGCTTCATGCTGACGCACGAGATCCAGAAGAACCTCTCGCTGGGCGTGACGCTGCGCGACTACGCCCGCATCGAGATCACCGGCGATGAAGACGAGACGCGGGCGCTCGCGCGGGCGATGCTGCTGCACGTGGCGACGATGCACGACCCCGACGTCGTCCAGATCGTCATCGCCGCAGGCCCCGATGTGCTGCCGCAGTGGGAATGGGCGAAATGGCTGCCGCACACGCATTCGCGCACGGTCAGGGACGGGCTCGGCGCCGCCCGCATGATCGGTTCCCAGCTGTCGGAGCTCGAGGACATGCTGCCGGCCGAGGTGCGCGAGCGCTCGCGCTTCGTCCGTGACGGCTCCGGCGCGAAGGCACCGCACATCGTGATCGTCACCGACGGGGCGACTACCTCGTTCAACGACATGCTCGTCAGCGGTGAGGGCGTGCAGGGCGTGACCGTGATCGACCTCCCGGCGCGCTGGGGCGACCTCGACGATCCGAACGCGCTCCGCATCGCCTTCGAAGCGGGTGGCAAGGGTGCGCGTGCCGAGCTCGTGAGCCTGCAGGTTCCCGCCCGCCCCTTCGAGGCTGACGCGATCACCATCGTCGAGGCCGAAGCCACGGCCCGGCGCCTCATCGCCCTGTACTCGGGTGGCACGACCATCACCAAGAAGAAGAGTGCGACCGATCAGGCCGAGCTCGTCGAGCTGCTCGGCCTTCCCGACGTGCGCGACCTCGACCTCGACGCGGCCTGGTCACCGCGTCTCGAACGCGACCGCCTGCGGGTGCCCATCGGCCAGACCGAGGACGGCAGCCCCCTGATCCTCGACATCAAGGAATCGGCCCAGCAGGGCATGGGGCCGCACGGTCTCATCATCGGTGCGACCGGGTCGGGCAAGTCGGAGGTGCTCCGCACGCTCGTCCTCGCACTCGCGATGACGCACTCTCCCGAGCAGCTCAACTTCGTGCTCGTCGACTTCAAGGGTGGGGCGACGTTCGCCGGCATGGCCGACATGCCCCACGTCTCGGCGATCATCACGAACCTCGGCGAGGAGATCTCGCTCGTCGACCGCATGCAGGATGCGCTGCAGGGCGAGATGGTTCGCCGTCAGGAGCTGCTCCGCGCAACCGGGCCCTTCGCCAACGTCGCCGACTACGAGAAGGCCCGCCGTGGCGGACGCACCGACCTCGCGCCCCTTCCTGCTCTCCTCATCGTGGCGGACGAGTTCTCCGAGCTGCTGTCGGCCAAGCCCGAGTTCGTCGACACGTTCGTCAACATCGGTCGCCTCGGCCGTTCGCTCCAGGTGCATCTGCTGCTGTCGTCGCAGCGGCTGGAAGAGGGCAAGCTGCGCGGCCTCGACACGCACCTCTCCTACCGCATCGGTCTGCGCACCTTCTCGGCCGCGGAATCGCGCACCGTCCTCGGCGTCCCCGACGCATATCACCTGCCCACGCAGCCGGGTGCCGGCATCCTGAAGTCCGACACCGAGACGATGACCCAGTTCCGTGCCGCGTACGTGTCGGGCCCGCCGCCTCGCCGCCGCCGTCGCGCTGCCTCGGGGTCAGGGCAGACCTCCGGGTCCACCGCGGTCGAACTCTTCACGGCCGCACCCGTCTGGCGCGCTGAGGCACCCGTGGATGAGCCGGAGGTCGTCGTCGACGCCGAACCGGAGGAGAAGCGGAACACCTTCGAGATCGCCGTCGAGATGATGAGTGGACGCGGTCCGGCAGCGCACCAGGTGTGGCTGCCGCCGCTGGAGACGCCGGCCACGCTAGACCAGCTCTTCGGCGACCTGGTCGAAGACCCGTCCCTGGGCCTGATCTCCCCGCGCTGGCGTGGTGCCGGCGCGCTCACCGTGCCGCTCGGAATCGTCGACGTGCCCCTCGAGCAGCGTCGCGAGAACCTCGCGGTCTCGCTCGGCGGCGCGGCCGGACACATGGCGATCGTCGGTGCGCCCCTCAGCGGCAAGAGCACTCTCGCGCGCACCACCATGGTCGCCTTGGCCCTCACGCACACCCCGCAGGAGGTGCAGTTCTTCGTCATCGACTTCGGTGGCGGCAGCTTCACCGGTCTGCAGAAGTTCACGCACGTCAGCGGCGTCGCGACGCGGTCGGAGCCCGACGTGGTCCGCCGCACCGTCGCCGAGGTCACGAGCCTCCTGAACGCCCGCGAGGTGTACTTCCGTCAGAACGGCATCGATTCGATCGACGCGTACCGTCAGCGCCGCGCTCAGGGTCTCGCCGACGACGGCTACGGCGACATCTTCCTCATAGTCGACGGCTGGGGCACGCTCCGCGCCGAGTTCGAGATGCTCGAGCCGCAGATCCAGGCGATCGCCGCGCGCGGTCTGACCTACGGCGTGCACGTCGTGATCACCGCGGCGCGTTGGATGGAGATCCGCGCCAACATCAAAGACCTCATCGGCACCCGTATCGAGCTGCGGCTCGGCGACCCGACCGACTCCGAGGTCAACCGCAAGGCGGCGGAGAACGTCACGGCCATCCCCGGTCGCGGTCTGAACGACCGCGGCCTGCAGATGCTCACGGCGCTGCCACGCGTCGACGGAGTCGACGACGCCTCCTCGCTCGCGGACGGCATCGATGACCTGGTCGCGCGCGTCGCCGGCGCGTGGCACGGACCCGCCGGACCCAAGCTGCGCCTGCTGCCGTCCCGCATCAGTCACGCCGACCTGCGCGCCGTCGCCGCCGCGGGTTCGCCCGACGGTGCAGAGCCGCGCGAGCTCCTGCTCGGTATCGACGAGGCGAATCTCGCCCCGTTCTCGATCGACCCGGTCGCCGAGCCGTTGTTGTATCTGTACGGCGACGCCGACTCGGGGAAGTCCTCGATGCTGCGCGGGGTCGTGCACGAGATCACCCGCCTGTACGGGCCGACCGAGGCGAAGATCTTCGTGGTCGACTACCGTCGTGCGCTGCTGGGGGAGATCCCTCAGGAGTACCTCGGCGCCTACCTCACATCGCACGAGATGACCGAGGGTGGGATGAGCGAGCTGGCGCAGTTCTTCCAGAGCCGCATCCCCGGTGCCGATGTCACACCCGATCAGCTTCGCAGCCGGTCGTGGTGGAAGGGCGCGGAAGGATTCGTCCTCATCGACGACTACGACCTCGTGTCGACGTCGCAGGGCAACCCCGTCGCTGTGCTCGCACCGCTCCTCGCCCAGGCAGCCGACCTCGGTCTCCACGTGATCCTCACCCGCCGCACGGGTGGGGCGAGCCGTGCCGCGTACGACCCGATCATCCAGCGCATGACCGACCTCGGCGCCACCGGCATCCTGCTCTCGGGCAACCCGGAGGAAGGCCAGCTGATCGGCAAGGTCAAGGCCGTCCCGGCCATCCCCGGCCGCGCGCAGATCGTCAGCCGCGACCGCGGCCTGGTCGCCGCGCAGCTGCTGTGGGTCCCGCCGAGCTACGAGTGACACCCGAGGAGAGACCGAGAAGACCTTCGAACCCACGCCGGCCGCACCGCCGATGGCGCTACTCGCCTACAGCGCTGACCGATTTCGTCGGTGACGCGGGACACAACATCGGCAAGGCGTGGAAGGGTCTGTTCGGGTGAGCGGTCAACAGGAGAAGGCGTCCCTGGAGACGATCTGGGTCCCCGGGCACACCGGGTGGCAGGGGCAGCAGCGCGCGAACTCGGCGCTCACCGTGTTCGGTGTCGTGTTCGGCATCGTGGTCCTTCTGTTCAGTATGATCCTGTTCACCGATCCGGCTCCGGCCATGAAGGCTCTGGGAGTCGGCGTGATCGCGGCTGTCGCGGTGGGTACCTGGTTGTTGGTGGCCCACGCCCGCGTGACCCGGGTCCGGGTCGTCCGGCCGGTCGTCGACGGTCAGACGGTCGTGTTCGGCGGTGCCGCGGGGATCATCTGGCCGTTGCGAGCGTTCGCATTGGTGGGGGCACTCCTTCTTGCGACCTGGACCTGGAGCATCTTCAGCGTTCCCGCGGACCGGCTGTCGCTCTTCACCCTTCTCCTCCTCCCCGTGATCGCGCTGATCATGATGATCGCCGGCATCCGGTCCTGGTTCCGTGCACCCGGAGCTCACCGTCTAGCGCTCCGCCCTGAGGGCCTGGAGCTCCGCATCCCCCGCAACAACGCAGCCGTCGCGTGGGACGAGGTCGTCGGTGCCGCCCTGGAGGGCAACCGGGTGGTGCTGCGGATGGCGACCGCGCAGCCGTCCTCCTGGGCGGCCGCCGACCTCGCCAGCGACCCTGTCCTCCTGGCTGAGCTCGTCACCTTCTATGCGAGCCGCCCCGACGCCCGCGCCGAGATCGGAGCGAACACGCTCGTCCGCCTGCGGTCCGGGGAGTTCTAGGACCGAGTTTCAGCGCCCGGCAGCGGCGTCAGCGAGGTGCCGCGCATCGTGATTGAGCACCTTCACGATGATGCCGTGTTTGCGCAGCTCGGTGACCGTGCGTGCGCCCTCTTCCGAGTCGCGGCCCAGAGCCTTGATGTTCACGACGACCAGAACGTCGCCGTGCTTCAGGGTCGAGATGAGCCGCGCGAGCCGGTCGTTCCAGCTCTCCAGGATGTCGGGCGCCGGGTGGCGGAAGCCTTCGATCGGCACGCCGAAGCGAGTGAGGTCGTCACGCTGCTCGACCACCGAGGGCATCCCCTCACGGGCGACGACCAGGCCGACCAGGCGGGAGCCATCCGGACGCGCGGTCCAGAAGTTGCGGTTCTGCTGCAGTTCCGTGAAGCACTTCGGGCACGATGCGGCATCGTGCGGCAGGTGCAGGGGACTGGTCAGGGCCTCATCGACGGATGCCGTGGTCTTCGTGGGATCGATCGTCTCGCTCATCGCGCACCTCCGGCATCCATTCTGCCCTGTTGCCGTGCGTCGCGGTGACCGGGTTCACAAGAGCCCGAGTGCGCGCACCGCCTCGCGCTCCTCGACCAGCTCCGACACGGAGGCATCGACGCGGGAACGCGCCCACTCGCTGAGCTCCAGTCCCTCGACGATCTGCCACTCGCCGTCGACGGAACGCACCGGGAACGAGGAGATGAGACCCTCCGGGACGCCGTACTCGCCGTGCGAGACCACGCCGGCAGAGGTCCAGTCATCCGTGCCCTTCACCCAGTCGCGCACGTGGTCGATCGTCGCGCTCGCCGCCGAGGCCACGGACGACGAGCCACGCACCTCGATGATCTCGGCGCCGCGCTTCGCGACCCGCGGGATGAAGGTGTTCTCGAGCCAGGCGGGCACGTCGCCGACGATCTGCTCGAGCGCTTCCCCGACGGGGCTACCGCCGACCGTCGCGTGCGAGATGTCGGGGAACTGCGTGGCCGAGTGGTTGCCCCAGATGGGCACGCGGCGAACGGTGTGGACCGGGGTTCCGAGTGTCAGCGCGAGCTGCGCCCGTGCGCGGTTCTCGTCGAGCCGCGTCAAGGCCGTGAAGCGCTCGGCTGGTACGCCGTCGGCGGAGGCCGCGGCGATCAGTGCATTCGTGTTGGCGGGGTTTCCGACGACCGTGACGCGCACGCCGGAAGCCGCGTTCGCCGCGATGGCCGCCCCCTGCGGTCCGAAGATCCCGGCGTTGGCGGCGAGCAGGTCGGCGCGCTCCATCCCCGGTCCACGCGGGCGCGCGCCGACGAGCAGCGCGAGGTCGGCGCCATCGAAGCCCACCGCGGCGTCATCCGTCACCTCGACGTGCTCGAGCAAGCCGAACGCGCCGTCCTGCAGCTCCAGCGCCGCGCCCTCTGCGGCACCGAGTCCCTGCGGGATCTCCAGCAGCCGCAGCCGCACGTTCTCCTCCGGGCCGAGCAGGTCGCCGGCCGCGATGCGGAACAGCAGTGCATAGCCGATCTGTCCGCCCGCGCCGGTGATGGTGATCGTGGTCGTCATGCCCCGAGCCTACGTCCGTTCGACATGGTTCTGCTCGGAGTACCCTCGACGCATGACCTTCAATCCCGATGCCGACATCTCGGGCAACACCACGCGTCGACGCGGCCGCAACGGAGCCATCGCGGGCGGCGTCGGTGTGGGCGTGCTCGGCATCATCGCGCTCATCGCCGGACCTCTGCTCGGCATCGACCTGACCGGCCTGCTGGGTGGCGGGGCACCGAGCGGGGGCAGTGAGCCTGCCGGCGGATCCGCCATCGAGAACTGTGACACCGGTGCTCAGGCGAACGCCGATGTCGACTGCCGCATGGCGGGCGCGCAGGTCGCCCTCGACGCGTTCTGGGCCGACAACGTCGAGGGCTACCGCAAGCCGGGTTTCATCGTGGTCGACGGGTCGACGAATACCGCCTGCGGGACGGCATCCAATGCCGTCGGGCCGTTCTTCTGCCCGGGTGACGAGACGGTCTACATCGACCCCACGTTCTTCCAGCTCATGCAGCAGCAGTTCGGCGCATCCGCCGGCAATCTCGCTCAGCTGTACATCGTCGGCCATGAGTGGGGCCACCACATCCAGTGGATCACCGGCGTGATGGACAAGTACCCGAACAACGGGACGGGGCCCGGCAGCAACGGCGTGCGCACCGAGCTGCAGGCCGACTGCTATGCCGGGGCCTGGATCGGGAGGATCTCGGAGGAGACCGACAGCAAGGGCATCCCCTATCTGCAGCCGACCACCGAAGCGCAGCGGATCGACGCGCTGAACGCCGCGTTCGTCGTGGGCGACGACCACATCCAGGAGCAGTCCGGGTTCTCGAATCCGGAGAGCTGGACGCACGGTTCGAGCGAACAGCGGCAGCGCTGGTTTGCGGAGGGGTATCAGAACGGGCTGAGCGTCTGCGCACAGGCGCTGACGCTCCCCGCCGAGCAGCTCGACCCGTGATGCCGGACGGGTGGAAGAACGTCCGCTACCGTTGACGAAGTAGTCAGCACGACCGGCCGGGGGACCGATGATGAAGAAGACGGATGCACTGTATCCACCGATCGAACCGTACGAGACCGGGGAGCTGCTCGTCGGCGACGGGCACCGGGTCTACTGGGAGGTCAGCGGCAATCCCGAGGGCAAGCCGGTGGTCTTCCTCCATGGCGGTCCCGGCAGTGGGACATCGCCCTGGCAGCGGCAGTTCTTCGACCCGAAGCGCTACCGCATCGTGCTGCTCGATCAGCGCGGCTGCGGGCGCAGCACCCCGCATGCCAGCGCTCCGGATGCCGACTTCCGCCACATCACGACGGCTCACCTGATCGCCGACATCGAGCTGCTGCGCAAGAACCTCGGCATCGAGAAGTGGCAGGTCTTCGGCGGATCGTGGGGCAGCGCGCTCGCCCTCGCCTACGCGCAGGCGCACCCGGATGCCGTGACCGAGCTGGTGCTCCGCGGCATCTTCACGCTGCGCCGCGTCGAGCTCGAGTGGTTCTACGAAGGCGGCGCGGCAGCGCTGTTCCCCGATCTCTGGGAGAGCTTCCTCGCGCCGATTCCGGTGCTGGAGCGCTCACACATGATCGAGGCGTATCACCGCAGGCTGTTCGACCCCGACGCCGCCGTGCACGTGCCGGCGGCGGTCGCCTGGTCGACGTGGGAGGCTTCGACCGTCACGCTCACGCCGAACGAGGCGCAGATCGAGGCGATGTCCGACCCGGAGAAGGCGACGGCGTTCGCTCGTATCGAGAACCACTTCTTCGTCAACCGCGGATGGTGGGAAGAGGGGCAGCTGATAGCCGGTGTCGACCTCATCCGCCACATCCCGACGGTCATCGTGCAGGGGCGACATGATGTCGCGACGCCCATGATGACGGCGTGGGATCTGCACCGTGCGTGGCCCGAGGCGGAGTTCATCGTGGTCGATGACGCCGGTCACGCGGCCACCGAGCCCGGCACGCAGAAGGCGCTCCGAGCCGCGACGGACGGATTCGCCCGCGCAGAGCGTTGATCGTCAGGCCTGCAGCGCCTTGGTCAGCGTCTTCACGAGCCCCACGATGCTGCCGTCGACCCGGTAGCGGGTCAGGCCTTCGCTGACGGCAGCGCCGGTGCGTGCGGAGACGAACCAGGGCGGCTTCGGCAGGATCGTGAGCCGTCCGCCGCCGTTCGCGATCGGAAGCGACCGGGGGAACGGACGGAAGGGGCCACGGAGCACGGAGCGTTCGACGCCATCGAGCAGGAGCGCGTTGTGCACCACGCCGATGCCGCTGCCGACGTCGCCGATCGTCCCACCGGGGAACGCGCCCCACGTGAGAGTGGGGGTGATGAAGGCGAACGCCGTCCAACTGTTGATCGCGATGGAGCCGTAGTGGAGCGCGGTGATGGCTCGCTCGAAGCCGGCGCCGAGCGCCTTCTCGGTCGCGGGGTCGATCAGCAGGTTCGCGCCGAGCGTGCCCTGGAGCTTGTCGTTCGCGTGTGTCACGGCGGCGTCCAGGAAGTCCTGGCCGGTCCCCGGCACGGTGACGACGCCCAGCACGGGCGCGAAGTACTCGGTGGTCTCCAGTGCTGTGGGATCGTCGTCGGCATCGATCTCGACGAGCAGGCGGTCGCCCAGGACGAGGGCGTCGGGGTACGCGTCGGTCGCGAGTTCCATCCGCGAGGGAGAACCCGGATACCAGATCGGTCGCTCCGGAGCATTGGCGTATGCACGTCGCAGGGCCGCGCGGAAGGCATCCGCCTGGTCCCAGTCGGACGAGATGATCACGACCTGACCGGCGATGCAGTTGTGGCCGCAGTTCTGCAGCCGCATCGTCGCGATGTGCTCGGCCTGGTAGGTGAGATCGGCGTCGGTCCAGGTGCCGGGGACGACGATGATGGGGGAGACGCCGCCGAGCTCAGCCGTGATCGGCTTCTTCAGCTGCGGACGGTTCTCGCGTCGACGGCGCTTCGTCGCGGCTGCGCCCTCACCCGCGGTCGGGCCCCAGACGATCGCATCGAACGTGGCTGCCGAGCCGGTGATGTGCACGTGCACGAGCCCGGGGTGTCCGGTCAGGTACGCGCCGACGTCGGGCCCACCGCGGACGATGCGCAGGAACCCGGGCTCGATGAGCGGCGCGAGTGCACGCTTGTACACCGGAACCAGGGCATCCTGCGTGGGGTTCACCTTGAGCAGCGCCGTGCGGTTGTGGGCGAGCAGTTCGTAGAGCACGTCGAGCACCGGGATGGAGGTCACATTCCCCGCACCGAGCACGAGCCCGACGCCGCCCGACTCGGTGGGTGTGCGCTGCGCGAGGCCGGCAGACGCACGCGCGGCGCCCGGGGTGATGCCCGGCTCCAGCCAGACCTCGCCCGTGAACCCGGACAGCAGGAACTTGTCGATGCCGGTCAGCGGGAAGGCGTGCACCCGGGTGCGCCCTCCCGGCGCGCGGTCGATCCTGATCCCCTCGAGCGGGTTGGTGCCGTCGGCCAAGCGGGAGAGGGTCTCGATGTACGCGTCGAGGGCGCCGAGCACGCTGTACGGTCCGCTGAGCCACTCCTCGCCACGCAGCGGATGCCGGGCGTCGAGGCCCTTCGACGACGCCGCCGTGTGCGCCCAGTCCTCTGCGGTCGCGGCGACGCTCGTGCGCACCGCCCGCAGCAGCGTCACACGCTGGGCCACGGTGAGGGCCGCCCAGGTGCGCGTTCCGGTCTGAAGGGCGTCGACCGCCGAGTCGAGTCGTTCTCGCTCGCCGTCGCCCAGCCCCGGGCGTTCGGTCTTCGACGCACTCTTCGGGGTCGTGGCGGAGGGGGCGGTTGTGCTCGCAGAAGTCATCGACGTCTCCTTCGGACGGGATCCCAGCTTAGGCGTCGGAGTCATCGACGGCATCGATGTCCGCACGGCGCAGACGATAGCGGCGGAGCATCAGCAGGCTCGCGGCCATCAGCACGGCGGGCAGGATGCTGAAGCTGAGGACGATTCCCGTGACCGCCGCCTCCGGCTGTTCGACGGTGGCGCCGGCGACAGTCGAGATGTAGCCGGTCCCGGCGAGAGTCAGCGACACGGCGGTCGCGCCGAGGGCGAAGCCGACCGTCTCGCCCGCGGTCCAGATGCCGGTGAAGGTACCGGCCTGGCCCGGTCCGCTGGTGCGCTCGTCGTGGGAGATCACATCGGGGAGCATGGCCATCGGCAACGACTGGAGTCCCGCATAGGCGATGCCGGCGACGGCCACGGACGCGTAGATCCAGGTGCCCGGTGTCCAGACTGCGAGGACGAGCGATGCCGCTGCAGCGGTGAACAGCACACTGGCCATCGCGAACGCCCGCTCCTTGCCGACGCGTCGCGCGATCACGGTCCATCCGGGGGTGGCGAGCAGAGCCGGACCCACGAGTGCGACGAAGACGAAGGTCACTGCGTCCTCGGATCGCAGCACCCAGGTCGCCACGTACTGCGCCCCGGCGAGCATCGTTCCCGTCGCGAGCGCCTGCAGCACGAAGGTGCCCAGCAACGCGCGGAAGGGCTGGCTGCGTCCGAGTGCGCGGAAGCCCGACATGTACTGATCGCGCCAGGTCGACGCCGCAACGACCGTGGCAGGAGAGGCCGCCGCGGTGCGCCTGGCCGCGACACCTGCTGTCCGCGAGGCGATCAGCATCCCGACACCGATCACGAGCCCAGAGGCGATGCCCATCAGGAGGTAGCCCGTGACAGGGTCGTCTCCGGCATTGCGCAGCGCAGGGCCGCCGGCGCCGAACAGCAGGATCGCCGCGGTGAGCACGACCACCCGCCACCCGAGAAGGCGCGTGCGCTCGTCGTAGCTGCCGGTCAGTTCTGCGGGCAGGGCGACGTACGGCACCTGGAACAGGCTGAACGCGGTCGCCGTCGCGAGGAACGCCAGCAGCACGCTGATCGCGCCGGCGACCGGGCCCCAGGACGGCGGCACGGCGAAGGTGAGTGCGAAGAACAGCGGCAGCGCGAGTGCCCCCGTGACCATGAAGCCGCGGCGGGAGCCCGTGCGGGCGAGCTGGCGGTCGGAGGCGGCGCCGATCAGCGGGTCGATCAGGACGTCCCAGATCTTCGCCGCCGTGACGATGAGCCCTGCCGCCAGGGCGGCCACACCCAGGTTGTCGGTGAGGAAGTAGGTCAGCACCAATCCGGGCAGCGTCGCATAGCCGCCGGTCCCGAGAGACCCGATCGCGTACAGCACGATCGTGCGCGGAGAAAGACGGACGGATGCTCGTTCGGGCCGAGCCTCGGTGCTCATCGCGCCAGTGTAGCGGCGCGATGCCGCCGGATCAGATCAGGGAGAGCTCGCGCAGCTTCGACTCGACGTCGGCGTTCGACGGCTCGACGTGGTGCGAGGCGTCGGGGTACACGACCACGGGGATGTTGGTGCGACCCGAGATCTCCTTCGCGACGTCCGCCGCGGCGGGCTCAGCCACCAGGTCGACGTAGGTGTACTCGACCCCGAGGGCGTCGAGCTGCTTCTTGGTGCGGATGCAGTCGCGGCACCAGTCGGCGCCGAACATCGTGATGGTGTCGGAGGCAGCAGAAGTCATGCTTCCAGCCTACGGCCGCTCGGATGCGGTGGCTCTGAGTGCCAGCTGAGCGCTCAGCACGAGGGCTAGAGGTGACGGCGCGGTCGGATCGGCGCGCTGATCCGGGCTCATCCCTTGTAAGTAAGGGCACCCTTACTTACACTGGGGGCATGAGCGGCGCATGCGAGCATCTGGAAGATCCCGACTGGGACGACATCGAAGGTGCGGTGCTCATCGCCGGCGATGCGGCCGATGCCGGCTTCATCGCGAACATCGCCGCACGGCTGCCGTGGGACGCGCAGGGCGTCGTCATCCTCGAAGCGGCGGCACGTATTCAGTTCCGACACATCGATGTCCCCGATGGGGTGTCGGTGCGCTGGCTCGTGCGTGGTGACGGAACCAGAGCGCACACGCGTGGCGAACGGCTCGCGAACGCCGTGCACGCCTGGTGCGTGGAGTGGGCATGCAGTGAGCCGCCGTCGCAGTGGACGGTATGGCTCGGACCGCACACTCCGCCGCACGTGGCTCGCATGGCGAGGAGCCTTCTCGGCGTGGCCAACTGACCTCACGTCGGCGGGCGGCGAACCGACCGAGCGACGACGGGTTGCTCCGGCCTCAGCGCACCGAGGCGACGGCGGGAGCGTTCGCGCCCGCGGTGATGGCGTCGAGTGCGCGACGCAGCGACGAGCTCGAGGTGTGCGCCGTGTACGGGAAGTACACGACCTCGACCCCGACCTCGGCGAACTCGCGCTCCAGGCGCAGACCCTTCTCGGTGCCGCGCCAGTCGTCACCCTTGAAGAAGTGCGTGAACTGCACGTCGCGCCATGAGTCCATCTTCGACGGCGTCGTCTCGACGTAGACGTCATCGACGAACGAGATGTGCTTCACGATCTCCGCCCGCTCGGCCGTCGGGATGACGGGCTCGATGCCCTTCACCTGACGCAGCATCTCGTCGCTGACGACACCCGCGATCAGAATGTCGCAGTGCTGCTTGGCGTGACGAAGGAGGTTCAGATGCCCGACGTGAAACAGGTCGAAAGCACCAACGGCATAGCCGATACGCGTCCCCATGATCTCCCCAGATCAGTAATTCCCCAGTAAGCGGATCCCCATCCGCTTCGCGACTCCCACAGCCGCGGTTCGAAAGTCTAGCAGGTTCCGGTTTCCTTCCCCATAGGAACCCGTGGAACGATGGAGGCCGCACGCGATGCGCGTGGGGACAGGGGGCGGACGTGGGGACACCGGTCACGATCATCGTGCCGACGTTCAACGAGCGCGACAACGTCGCCGAGCTCGTCGCGCGCACCGCGGCCGCGCTTGCGGGCTGGGACGCCGAGATCCTGTTCGTGGACGACAGCTCCGACGACACCGCGGCCGAGGTCGAGCGTGTGGCAGCCGACGCCCCGATCCCCGTGCGCGTGATCCATCGCTCCGAAAACACCGGAGGACTCGGCGGCGCCGTCGTCGTCGGGCTCGAGGCCGCGGCCTCCGATGTCTGCATCGTGATGGACGGCGACCTGCAGCATCCACCCGAACTCCTCCCCGCCCTGCTCGCCCGGTATGCGCAGGGAGACGCCGATGTGGTCGCCGCGTCCCGCTACATCGGCGGAGGCGACACGAGCGGCCTCGGCACCGCTGTGCGCTTCGGCGTCTCCCGCGTCGCGACCTGGCTGACGCGGGCGATGTTCCCGATCCGTCTCGCCCGCAGCACCGACCCGATGACCGGATTCTTCCTGGTCGATCGCGGTCGTCTCGACCTCTCGACGCTCCAACCCCGGGGCTTCAAGATCCTCCTCGAGATCCTTGCTCGCAACGATCTGCGCATCGCCGAGGTGCCGATGGAGTTCGCCGAACGTCGACACGGCACGTCCAAGGCGAGCCTGCGTCAGGGGGCGATGTTCCTCGAGCACCTCGCGCGACTGCGCTTCGGCAAGATGTCGTTGTTCGCACTGATCGGCGCGATCGGCGCTGCCGCCAACCTCGGGATCATGTGGGCGCTGACCGCCGCAGGGGTTCCGTACGTCTGGGCGGCGATCATCGGCGCCGAGGTCACGATCATCGGCAACTTCGTGCTGCAGGAGCGCTTCGTGTTCGCCGACATGCGGACGGATGCCCGTGCTCTCGGTATCCGGTTCGCCAGTTCCTTCGCGTTCAACAACGTCGAGGCCGCGCTCCGGATCCCGGTGATGGCGCTGATGGTCGAGTCGTGGCACATCTCGAGCGTCGTCGCGACGGGCCTCTCGCTCATCGTGGCGTTCTTCGCCCGCTTCCTCTTCCACTCGCTCGTCGTGTACGCGCCCCAGCGGCGACGCAAGGCAGAAGCCGGCAGCGCGGAACCGCCGACCGACACCGCCGCGCAGCGTGTGATCCGTGCCATCGACACCGAGGTGATGAAGCCCGGCGAGCTCTAAGGGCTCGTCCCGGGATCGCCTTCGAGGTAACCTCCCGCGACTCTTCTCTTGCCAGGACGGGCGAGGGGGGCCATAGTGGGCTCGTGGAATCCGAGGGCGGTCCCTCGCTGTCTCTCACCTGGGCCCATCGTGCCGAACAGTCGGCGCGCACCTGGGAGCAGAGCCATGCCAGGGGAGAGGTGCCCAGCGTCTGGCCGTACGGGTTCGACGCGCTGCGCGATCATGCGGCGGTCGAGCTGGTCGACCTGGCACCGCCGGGCCGCGTCGCGCGTGCTCGTGCGCGATTGTCGATGGGTCCGCGCCCTGTCGGCGGTCTCACGCTGACGTGGGACGAGAACACGGCGTATCGGATGCAGACGACACATCCGCGGACCCGATTCGCCACCGGAGTGATCTGGCTCACGGACATGGCCGAGACCGGGGCCGCACCGGCACGCATGGTCACGATGCTCGGCAAGGCAGAGGCCGCATGGGTGCTCAGCGAGGCGCAGATCGAACCCCTGCGGATGATGCTGGGATCAGGATCGACGCGCGTTTTCGCGGTGCCGTTCGGCATCGACAGCGCGTTCTTCGTTCCGAGGCCCTATCCGGAGCGCCCGTGCATCGTCAGTGTGGGCAACGACAGGGATCGCGATCCCGCCACCCTCTATGCGGCTCTCGCCCGGGTGCTCGCCATCCGCCCGGAGGTCGAAGTGGTGGTGCAGACCCGCTCGGACCTCGACCCGCCGGAGGGGGTGCGGGTCGTGCGTCACATGCCGCACGCCGAACTCCGCGACCTCTACGTCACGGCGAGCGTGGTCGTCGTCCCGACCCGGCCGAATCTCCACGCCTCCGGAATGACGGTCGCACTCGAAGCGCTCGCGACCGCCCGCCCCGTCGTCGCCACCGACACGCCGGGGATGCGCCAGTACGTGAGCGAAGGGCGCACCGGGCATCTCGTCGCTCCGGAGGATCCCGCCGAGCTCGCCCTGGCGCTGCTCCGACTGCTCGACCACCCGGTGCACGCCGCCGAACTCGGGCGGAACGGCCGGATCGAGGTGGAGCGGCACTTCACGACGCAGATCATGGTCGCGTCGCTGGTACGCGAGCTGCTACCCACGGCCTGACTGCGTGCGGCGCGCGAAGCCGGTGTCTAGTGCTTCGAGCCGCGCCGCTTGACCCGCACGGCGGCACGGAACGCGTCGGCGTGCGCGCGGCCGGCGTCGGCCCAGTCACGTCGCGAGAGATCCGGCGAACCTGCCAGGGTGGTCGCGGAACGCCACGCCTCGACCACGGTCGGCGCATCGAGATCCCCGTCGTACATCAGCACCCACTCCTGGCCGACCTCGCGTCCGAGGGCCTCGTTCGCCTCGTTGCGGGGGACGAGCACCGGCCGGTCCATCGACAGAGCGGCGAGCACGCTGCCCGAGTTGTGCATGAAGCGGTAGGCCAGCACGATGAGGTCGGACGAGGTCGCCAGCTGGACGAGCTCGGCATCGCTGAGGAAGTCGAGGTGCAGCCCCACGCCGGGGAGGTCTGCCGTCCGTGCCCGGAGGTCGTCTCCGAGCTCTGGGGTCGACGGGCGCCCGCCGATCCGCAGGCTCAGCGTCGGCTCGACTGCGACAGCCTCCGCAAAGGCATCGATGAAGCCCTCCAGGCCCTTGTAGCGACGGATCCCACCGAACGATCCGAGCTGCCCCGGCACCCGCTCGGCCGAAGGGAACTTCGCGTACCAGCCGCGGTAGTCGCCGTGCAGGATCAGGCTGTGCGGCGTGCCGGGAGCGAGCGGAGTGGTCTCGTTGATGACGATCCGGTAGTCGGTGTGGCGATCGATGAACCGCAGCAACCACAATCGCGGAGCGTTGTCGTCGGGAAGCTCGATGTTGTGCACCGTGCGGACGACCGCGATCCGACGGGACAGACGGTGCCGGAACACGAGCGCGGTGGTGAGGAGGAATTTGCCCGTGGACTTCCACCAGGTCGAGCCGTGCAGCTTCGCCTCCGGCCAATGCCAGTGGAAGGCGTCGTAGCGTCCGAAGAGGGCCGTGCCCCAGGAGAAGCGCAGACGTGTGAGGCCGTCCGTGGACCCGAGCGCCTCGTCGAGCATCTTGTTGTACGGGTTGGTCGTCGGACGCGGAGCGCCCAGCGACTGCATCACCCGGATGGTCGATCCGTTGTCGGTCATGGTCGTGTCATCCTCCGATGGGCGACGGTACTCGTCGTAGCGACGGCCGAGGGCGGCGGTGATCGTGCCGCGGCCGCGGTGCACGAGACGCGTGCCTCTGGCGTGATGGGTGATGTTCGAGGTCAGGGCTCCGAAGGCCCTCCGCAGGCCGCCGACGACGATCCGGGCCACGCCGCCAACGAGGGCCTTCAGCCGCAGGACGCAGCGACGGACTCTCCCCTCGGTCAACTGCAGTTGGATGCGGGTGCCGGCGTTCGCCGAGCTGAACGCGCGCTGAGCCGCCCAGGCGCGGCTCAGGCGCGACGCGACGACGAGGTCTTCGGTCTCCGACTCGTTGCACCACACGATCAGCCCGCCGCGGCGGGCGAGCTGCCGGGAGAAGAGCGTGTCCTCTCCACCGCCCAGACCGAGAGAGGGATCGAAACGCAGCCCGAGCCGACGGATGGAACGGAGATCGAGCAGCAGGTTGCCCGCGGCGGCCACCTGCAGCACCGTTCCCGTCTGCCGGGGCGGGCGCCGGAACGTGCCGGATGCGAGCAGCCAGGGGTCGACGTCCTCGTCGAAGACCGAGATCACGCGCCCCATCACCGCGTCGGCGTCGTGTGTGCGCCAGACCTCGATCAGCGAGGAGAGCCACGCTTCACGGGGGATCTCGTCGTCGTCGATGAAGGCGAGGAGATCGCGATCGGCGCATTCGTCGAGGATCCGGTTGCGAGCGGCGACGATTCCCGGCGCGGGTTCGACGACGTAGCGCACGGGGAGGTCAGCGGCCGCGACCACATCTCGTGCAGAACCTGCGGGGTCGTTGTCGACGACCAGCACATCCACCGCGACGCCGAGCTCGACGCATTCGGCGATGCGTGCGGGGAGTGTGCGGAGCAGAGCCGCCAGAAGCTCCGGCCTCCGGTACGTGGGGACGCCGATCGTCACAGTGATCATGTCGTTCGATTCCGGTCCCCTGGTCATCCGCCCCATCCCCATGGCAGTATCGCGCCTCGACTCCGACGCGGGCTCATCGTATCGTGAACCCCTGATACCGGTCTGCGCGGCCTGCTCTCGCGTATAGTCTTTGTCCTGGGAGTCGACGCCGGTCGCGACTCTGGGGAATTCGACCGGCGACCCGAGGCGATCCGTGATCCGGATCCGGGGGGAGGATCGCGTGTCAATCGAGCACGGACGGCTTGCCGTGGTCGTGGTCAACTACGCCTCGGCACGGCTTCTGCAGCGCAATCTGGTGGTGGTCGCGCAGGAGGCGCAGGCGATCGACCACGAGGCTCTCGTCCTCGTCGTCGACAACTGGTCGAACGCGGAGGAACGTCGAGCCGCGAGAGAGGTCGCCGTCGCGAACGGCTGGCATCTGATCGAGCCGGAGTCGAACTCGGGCTTCGGCGGCGGCGTCAACCTCGGTGTGACGCGCGCGCTCGCCGAGGGGGCGACCGACGTGCTCGTCATCAATCCGGATGCGCACATCGATCGCGATTCCCTGCGTCGACTCGCTTCCATCACCGCAGCCTCGCGCACGACGCTCGCCTCGCCGGTGATCACCGACTCCGACGGACGAACCTGGTTCGCTGGAATCGACCTCCTGCTCGACGACGGCACCATGCGCGCTCGCCGCAAGCGGGTCGACGGAGATACGCAGCCGTTCGAACCGTGGCTGAGCGGGGCATGCCTGTGGATCACCCGCGAGGTGTGGGAGCTCGCCGGCGGCTTCGACGACGACTACTTCCTGTACTGGGAAGACGTCGACTTCTCTCGTCGTGTGGTGTCCGCGGGCGGTTCGCTGATGCTCGTCGAAGACGCCACGGCGGTGCACGACGAGGGGGGCACGCAGCGCGCGGAACCCGAGACCTCCAGGGCGAAATCCGAGGGCTACTACTACTACAACATCCGAAACCGGATGCTGTACGCGGTGCGTCATCTCGACGACGCGGCGGTGCAGCGCTGGCGTCGTTCGATTCCGCGCACCGCCAGGGAAGTCATCCTCCGCGGTGGCCGAAGGCAGCTGATCCAGTCGGCCGCACCGATCCGGGCCTACCTCCGCGGTGTACGCGAGGCTCGTCGGATCGCACGGGCCCACGCAACGGTCCAGAAGGGCAGGAAATGGTCGTAGACGCCTACCATCGTCTCGCGCGCGCGCAGAAGGGGCATGCCCGAGGGGCGCCCGCATACTCCGTGTACGTCAACCGCCGCATCGGGCGGGTTCTCGCCGCCGTCGCCTACCGGATCGGACTCACCCCGAATCAGGTGTCGATCATCAGTGCCGTGCACTCCTTCGTCGCGATCGGTCTCATCGCTTTCGGTCCCGTGAACGTGCCCATGGGCCTCCTGATCGCCCTCCTGCTGGTGCTCGGCTATGCCTGGGATTCCGCGGACGGTCAGGTCGCACGCCTGCGCGGCGGGGGAAGCCCCCAGGGCGAATGGCTCGATCACTTCATCGACACGATCAAGATCGCCTCGCTGCATCTGGCGGTCCTGATCGGGCTCTACCGGGTGCTTCCCGAGACGCCGCTTCTTCTGCTGATCCCGATCGTGTTCAGCATCGTCGCCACGACCACGTTCTCCGGCATGCTCCTCAACGACCTGCTCAAGGGCAAGCACGCCGTGGCGTCGACGCACGAGCGAGGTGGGGGGACCCTGCTGCGCTCTCTCATCCTGCTCCCGACCGACTTCGGCCTCGTGTGTCTCGTGTTCGTCCTGTGGGGCTGGACCCCGGCTTTCCTCGTCGGCTACGGTGCGCTGTGCGTCGCTGCCGTCCTGTTCCTCGCCCTCGCCGCGGTCAAGTGGTTCCGCGAGATCGGAAGGCTCGGGGCGTCCGCATGACCGAAGAGAAGATCCTCGTGGTCTGCGCAGCCAACGTCTGCCGGTCCCCCCTGGCCGAGCTCGCACTGAGGCGCGGGCTCGGGGCGGATTCGCCTCTCTCGGTGAGCAGCGCCGGTGTCCGAGCCAATGCGGGTGACCCGATCTGCTCCGTGGTGGCTTCGCTGCATGACGACGAGGAGTGGCAGACCCAGGCTCGGGCGCACCGGGCGCAACCGGTGACGATCGAGCAGATCGAACAGGCGAGCATCGTGCTCGCGGCGTCGCGGGACATCCGTGGCGAGCTCGTGCGGCTTGCACCCCGCTCCCGGGACTGGATGTTCACGATCAAGGAAGCCGCCCATCTGGGCGAAGGATTCTCCTCGTCCGCGCCCGATCGGGTGGCCGAGTACGTCGCGCATCTCGACCGGGCTCGTTCACGAGCCGTTCCACTGACCCCGCCGGGCGGTATCGGCGCGCGGGTGCGGCACCTCTTCGGCGGTCGCACGAGCGTCGACCCGACGAGCATCGCCGATCGCCACGGAAGCCGCGGGCACCTGGAGACGATCGCCGAGGTCGAGGCCTCCGTCGCGACGATCCTCGCTCAGCTCGGAGGGCATCGGCGCCATTCGTCCTGAGTGAACACTTGCGATCTTCCGGTACTCGCACTACGATTAGCCGACGCCGCGTTCTGCGCGGTTGAAGGGGACCCGAAGCCGAGGGGGCTTTGGGAACGGGGAATCTGGGTTCTGGGGAGCTGCAGTGTTCAAAGTTTCATCATGCCGTTCTGGGGACGGCTCTTCGCGCTCACTACGCGCGATACTCGTCGCGCCGTTGGTGGCGCTCGCACTCGTGACGGCCGGTTGCACCGCTGCGCCGGGAGCGTCGGAGACACCGGCTCCTGAGGGGACCAGCACCACAGACTGGACGCCTCCGGCGGACACTGAGACCGAAGGGCCCACCGAGGGGCCGGTGCTGACCGAGGAGAACGGGGCGCTCGACGCGCCGATCACTCTCTCCACCGACATGGTCGTCACGATCGACAAGATCTCGACCACCACGATCAAGCCCGAGACCCCCGGCGAGTATGCCGGTTCCGCTGTCGTGGTCACGCTTTCCGTGGCCAACGACTCGAAGCGGGCGCAGAGCGTCGACTCCGCGGTCGTCAGCCTCGTCACGGACGACGGCGACATCGGCGTCTCCACCACCGCCGGTCCGAACGAGCCCCTGCAGGGCGAACTCGCCGCCGGCGCGAAGACCACGGGGACCTACGTCTTCATGCTCGACCCGACGAAGGGTCGCTCGGTGAAGATCAGCGTCAACTACGCCGCAGGAGAGCCGGTCGCGACGTTCGCCGGCCAGCTTTCCTGACCCGCACGCAATCTTTCGCATCACTTTCTGTTTTTCATTGCACTAACTCATTTTCGAAGAAGAAAACTGGCGGCTGGGGAGTCACTATGGGGAACACATCGACCACGAGGCGGGCGCTGAGCGCGCTCGCGTCTGTCGTGACGGCGGCATTGCTCGTCGCCGGCATGACGACATTGGGCGCGCAGGCGGCGTCGGCAGACGTTCCGTCGACGCCACCGCCTCTGCTGCAGCGCGATGACAACGTCGTCACGTCGGACCCGATTCCGACGGTGCAGATCGACAACGGCTACGTCTGGGCGCAGGCGACCATCGGATCGACCGTGTACGCGGTCGGCAAGTTCGACAACGCCCGTGCGCCCCTGGCCGTACCCGGCACGAGCCTGACAGCCCGTTCCAACGTGCTCGCCTACGACATCAACACGGGCCAGCTGCTCTCGTTCGCCCCGCAGGTGAACGGTGTGATCAAGGCCGTCGCCGCGTCGCCCGACGGAAGCCGCATCTACATCGGCGGTTCGTTCAACTCGGTCAACGGTCAGGCACGCTGGAACTTCGCGGCTCTCGACGCCGTGACCGGTCAGCTCGTGCCCGGGTTCTCTCCGTCGATCGGCGGCAGCGGCGTCTACGCCCTCGCCACCTCGGGGTCGAGCGTCTACGTCGGCGGCCTGTTCACCCAGGGCAACGGCACGGCCCGCAAGAACCTCGCCGGCTTCAGCGCCACCAACGGCGCGCTGCTGAGCTGGGCACCGCAGACCGACCTGCAGGTCGACGCGATGGTCATGGACCCTGCGGGTCAGAACGTCATCGCCGCAGGCCGGTTCTCGCAGGTGAACGGCGACCTGACCATGCGCGGTACGGTCGCGTTGGATAAGACGACCGGTGCCGTGGACTCGTCCTGGGCGCTGCCCCAGACGGTCAAGAACGGCTCGAACACGGGGGCCAACTCGGGGAAGGCCGGTATCTTCGGCCTGGCCGCCGACGCCACGGCCGTCTACGGCACTGGCTGGGTCTACGCCGACGCCGCCACGGGAAACCTCGAGGGGACCTTCGCAGCGGAGGCCGGCACCGGACAGGTCCGCTGGATCGCGGACTGCCTCGGCGACCACTACGGCGTCTACTCGACCGGCAAGGTCGTCTACACGACGAGCCACACCCACGCGTGCGGCACGATGAATCTGCACCCGGAGCAGAACCCGCGCACGCACCGCTACTCCGAGGCGTACACGGCCGACGCCCGCGGATCGCTGGGCAACCAGCCCGCGGCCGGTGGCACCTACAAGAACTGGGCGGGTACTCCCGCGCCGTCGCCGTATGCCTGGACGCCCGACTGGGCCGTCGGCGTCACGACCGGCATGGGCCAGGCCGGACTCTCCATCACCGGTGCCGGCAACATGATCTCGATCGGTGGCGAGTTCCGATCCGTGAACAACGGTCGCTTCGAAGGACTCGTACGCTTCTCGACGAACCCTCCGGGAGGTGCCAAAGACGGCCCTCGCCTCGCCGGGGCCAACTGGACAGGCACGGCGCAGTCGTTCATCCCGGGTCGCGTCCGCGTCTCGATCCCGGCCAACTGGGACCGCGACGACCTGACGCTCACCTATGAGCTGCGTCGTACCGGCACGGCCACTCCGATCGTCTCGACCACGGCCAACGGAACCTGGTGGAACCGGCCGGCGGTCATCCTCGAAGACACGACGGCGCCTCCGGGATCGCAGCAGGAGTACACCGTCGTCGCGAAGGACGGCAACGGCAACGCCGTCAGCAGCCAGGCGATGAGCGTGACCGTGACGGCAGGTGCGGTGTCGAGCTACGTCAACGCGGTCTCCGCCGACTCTCCGCAGCTCTACTACCCGCTGGGCACGGCGGCTCAGGACTGGGCGGGCGCGAACACTCCTGTGTTCGGCACGGGTGTGACGTCATCGGCGTCCGGTGTCGAGAACACCGCGACCGGAGCGTCGACCTTCACCGGAACCTCCACAGGACGTGTCTCGACGACCGACAAGGTCGCTGCCCCGGCGGAGTTCTCCACCGAGCTCTGGTTCAAGACGAACACGACGAGCGGCGGCAAGCTGATCGGGTATGGATCTGCCGCCTCCGGTGACTCCACGAGCTACGACCGTCATCTCTACATGACGAACAACGGGCGCCTCGTCTTCGGTACCTACAACGGCGGCACCCAGACGATCCAGAACTCCACGGCGCTGAACAACAACGCCTGGCACCACGCGGTGGCGACCCAGAGTGCAGACGGCATGAAGCTCTATGTCGACGGCGTGCTCGTCTCGTCTGCTGCCGGTGCGACCACCGCTGAGAACTACGTCGGGTACTGGCGCGTCGGCGGCGACAACATCGCCAGCTGGCCTTCGGCGCCGAGTTCCAAGTACTTCAAGGGAGCGCTCGACGAGGTCGCGGTCTACCCCTACGCGCTGACTGCCGCACAGGTGCAGACGCACTACGGCATCGGCAAGGGCTTCCAGCCGCCGACCGCCGCGTTCACCGCGACGCCGACCGATCTCGCTGTGGCGTTCGACGCCAGTGCGTCCGCGCCGGCCGGCTCGGCCACGATCGCCGGCTACAAGTGGGACTTCGGCGACGACTCGGCATCGGCCACGGGCAAGACGGTCTCGCACACCTACACGGCGGCCGGAACCTACACGGTGAAGCTCACCGTCACCGACAGCAACGGACTGGCCACCACGACCGAGAACCCTGTCGTGGTCCAGGCCGCGAACGTGCTGCCGACCGCGTCCTTCCAGGTGACGGGCACGGGGCTCTCGGTCTCGGCCGACGCCTCCGCCTCCTCCGATTCCGACGGCACGATCGCCTCGTACGACTGGAACTGGGGCGACGGATCGACCTCGACCGGTCAGGTCGCCAGCCACGTGTACGCCTCGGCAGGCACGCGCACGGTGACCCTGACGGTCACCGACAACCGTGGTGGCACGGCGACGACCACGCGAGAGTCCGTCACGACCCACGCGAACCCGGTTGCGACCTTCACCTCGACGGCGTCGGGGATGAACGTCGACGTCTCGGCCGCAGGATCGAGCGCCTCCGACGGCGCCACACTGTCCTACTCCTGGAACTGGGGTGACGGCACACCTGCGGGTACCGGCGCGACCGCTGGTCACACGTACACGCAGCCGGGTGCACACGACATCACCCTCACGGTCACCGACAGCCTCGGCGGTTCGGCGAGCGTCACGAAGTCTGTGACCGTTCAGGCACAGGTTTTCGCGGCATCCGACTCGTTCGGTCGGGTCGTATCGAGTGGCTGGGGTGCGGCTGATGTCGGCGGCACCTGGGCGCCCATGAGCGGTTCGGCCGCTGTCACCTCCGTCGCAGACGGAGTCGGCAAGGTGAATCTCACCCCGGGCGAGACCCGCGAGATGCTGCTGCAGGGCACGTCGCTGCTCGACACGTCGGCGCGGATCACCTACACGCTGGCCGCCGGGCCGTCGACGGGTGTCGCATACGAGGGGCTCGGTGCACGTCGCTCCGGTTCGAACGGCTACCGCGCACTCGCGTGGCACCGTGCAGACGGCACCACGTGGCTCGTGATCCACCGCAACGGAACGGCCATCGCCAGCACCGCGGTCGCCGGTCTCACGTGGACCGCAGGAAGCACGTTCAACCTGGCCATGGAGACCACGGGCGCCGGAACCACGACGATCCGCGCGAAGCTGTGGGCAGCCGGAGCCGCGGAGCCCGCCAACTGGCAGCTCTCCACGACGGATGCGACGCCGGCCCTCCAGGTCGCGGGAGCGCCCACGGTGTTCTCGTACCGGGCGGGCAGTGCGACCGGAACCAACCTCGCGAGCTTCGACGACTTCACCCTGAAGAACCTCGGAGTCGTGGCGCCGGAGCCCGAGCCGGAGCCGGAGCCCACGAACGTCGCGCCGACGGCAGCGTTCACCGCGACGACCGCGGGCCTGACCGTCAACGTCAACGGTGGGGCATCGACCGACTCGGACGGCACCATCGCGTCCTACGCCTGGAATTTCGGAGACGGAACGACAGGCAGTGGAGCGACGAGCTCTCGCGCCTACACCGCGGCGGGCACCTACACGGTGACCCTCACGGTGACGGACGACAAGGGTGCGACCAACACCGCCACCCAGCAGGTCACGGTCACGGCGCCGCCCGTCGACCCGCAGCCCGAGCCCAACCCGGCCCCGCTGGCGGGAGACGAGTTCGACCGCACGGCAGGCCCCGGCTGGGGGACCGCGGTCACGGGCGGCGCCTGGAGCATCGCCGGGGGCTCGCAGGCGGCGGCGACCGTCGCCGACGGCCAGGGCAAGATGAGCCTGGTCGCCGGAGACACGCGCCACGCGACGCTCAACACGACGTCGATCGGCGATGCGATCCTCGAGACGCAGTTCCGCGTCGACCAGGCTCCTGCCGCCGGTGGCGCCTATATCGGCGTCATCGCGCGACAGACCGCCGCGGGGAAGTACTTCGCCCGCGCATGGCTTCGTCCTGACGGGACCGTGTGGCTCGTGGTCCACCGTGAAGGGACGGTACTGCTCACACAGGCAGTGCCCGGTCTCGTCTGGGCGGCGAACACGTCGTACAGCCTGAAGGTGTCCGTCACCGGATCCACCTCGACCGCCATCTCGGCGAAGATCTGGGCGACCGGCACCACCGAGCCGGCGACCTGGCAGATCAACGCGACGGATGCGACGCCGTTGGCCGCGGGTTCCGTCGGTCTCAGCGGCAACCGGTCGGGCAGCTCGACGGCGCCTCTGAACGTCTCGTTCGATTCGTTCCGCGTCACCGCGCCCCAGTAAGATCCTGACGCATGGCCACTGCTGTTCCGATCGCGCTCCTCGCCGTCGGAGGAATCGCAGCAGTGGCCATCGTCGTGTTCGTTCTGCGACTGATGCCGCGCGCCGCGTTCGTGGCCTGGGCATGCGTGCTCTTCTTCGTGCCGCTCTGGGTCGGCGTGAACGTGGGCTTCTACTGGGCGGCGATCACGCTGTTCACGGCTTTGATGATCATCGTCAACTGGTCGGTCGTCCCTCTTCGCGCCGCGGACGCCTGGGTCGTGGCGTTCATCATCGTCATCGTCGGGCTGTACGGTTTCGGCACGGTCGATCTCCCGTCGCTCGTCGCCGCGTTGCTCGAGTGGGTCATCCCGTATCTCTGGGGTCGGGTCGTGCTCGCGCGGATCGCCACAGGGTGGATCACATCGACGATCGCCGTTGTCGCGATCATCGCCGCGGTCCTCGGCATCGTCGAGTTCTTCACTTCGTTCAATCCGTTCGTCCTGATCCCGGGATCCGGCGTCATCTACGACACCTGGAGCCCCCTACAGGAACGTGGCGGGGTTCTGAGGGTCGAGGGAGCCTTCGGGCATTCGATCGCGCTGGGAGCGGCGCTGGCGATGTCGTCGGCGTTCATCGTCGCGACGAAGTGGCGGCTGCTCCCGAAGATCGGCGGCGTGGTGATCGTCGCCGTGGCGACTGTCCTGACGTTCAGCCGTGCGGGACAGCTCACGCTCGTGCTCACCCTGGTGCTGTCCACATTCCTGATCGTCGGGGTGTCCACCCGGTTCCGGGTCGCGGTCGTCACCGCCGGTGTCATCGGCACCGTCATCGCGATCCCGATCATCGATTCCGTCTTCGGGGCGGCAGGCGATGAGGCCGGGGGCAGCGCGGACTATCGGACCGACCTCCTCGTGCTCCTCCAGCAGGTGCAGCTCTTCGGCAACCCGGGGGACTGGCATTCGCTCGTCTCGGGTGACTATTACCTCGGCTACTTCGCGCGATCCGTCGACAACGCCCTCGTCCTCACCCTGCTCCGGTACGGGTACGTGCCGACGCTGCTGATCATGGCAGCCATCGTCTGTGCGGCGATCCTGACCGTACGCCGCTCGACCCGGAGTCCGGCGTCGATCGCGGTCGTGGGGCAGCTGCCGAGCCTCGTGGTGGTCGCGCTGATCACGCAGTACAGCATGTTCCTCTGGTTCTGCGTGGGGCTCGCGATCACCTGGGCGCGCGACGCCGACATTCTCGGCGGAGAACGTGAGGGGCCCGCAGAGATACCGCGGAGATCGCTCAATCCTTCGAAGCCGCTGCGCGGCGCCGAGCAGCACCGTGCACAATCATGAAGTCGTGGAAATGAACACTCCCCTAGAATCGAAGTCTCAGGGGGAATGGGGAGTCATGGGCGAGAGCCGGGTCAGTCTGCGCGTCATCGCTAGCTCGTTGCGCAAGTTCTGGTGGATGATCGTGCTCTTCGGCGTCGTCGGGGCCGCCGGCTCCTTCGGCTACGCCTCCCTGCAGACCCCGCTCTTCCAGGCGACGACCTCTCTGTATTTCGCCCTCAACCAGGGCACCAGCGCCTCGGATCTCAATCAGGGTTCGGTCTACACGCAGAGCCAGATGCTCTCCTTCGCCCAGCTCGCCACGAGTTCGCGTGTGCTCGACCCCGTCATCGAGGAGCTGGGTCTCGACACGACCCCGCGCGAGCTCGCGCGGGGTATCGAAGTCACGATCCCGCAGAGCACCGTGACGCTGCGGATCACGGGAATCGCCGAAGATGCCAAGGGGGCGGCTGAGCTGGCCGACGCCGTGGCGGATCAGCTCATCATCGTGGTCAAGGATGTGGCGCCCAAGGACCCGCAGGGCGAGTCCACGATCACGGCTCAGGTCATCGACGACGCGGTCGTGCCGGAGTTCCAGTTCACGCCGAGCAAGCCCAGGGATGCGCTCCTCGGGGGCTTCCTCGGGGGTGTGCTCGGTCTCGCCGTCGCGCTGCTGATCGGCGTGCTCGACACGCGCATGCGCAACGAGGAGACGCTGACGGAAGCGGGCGGCGACCCGGTGCTGGGCGTGGTCTCGAAGTCGCCGCTGCTGGCCATGCGGGGCATTGCCGTCGCGCAGGAGCCGTTGGGTCACACCGCGGAGGAGTTCCGTCGCATCCGTTCCGCCCTCGCCTACGCGAACGTCTCCTCTCGGGTGAAGGTTCTGCTGGTGACATCCGGCATGCCCGCAGAAGGCAAGTCGACGGTGTCGGTGAACCTGGCCATGACTCTCGCGGGGCTGCGCAACTCCGTGCTGTTGATCGACGCCGACATGCGACGCCCGCGGGCGCACGAGCATGCCGGTATCGACGGCTCGATCGGCCTGACGAGCGTGCTGCTCGACGAGGTCGAGTTCGAGGTCGCCAAGCACAGCGTCGCAGACAGCACGCTCGACATCCTTCCCGCCGGCACCATCCCGCCGAATCCCGCGGAGCTGCTCACCTCGGCCCGCATGGCACAGTTGCTCGACTTCGCCGCCGCCGAGTACGACTACGTCGTGATCGATTCTCCTCCCATCCTGAGCGTGGCCGACGCGAACCTCTTCGCCACCCAGACCGACGGAGTGATCCTCGTCGTCGACGCGACCAAGACCCGTCGCGCCGCACTCGCCAAGAGCGTCAAGTCGCTCGAGTCGGGTGGCGCGCGCATCCTCGGTACCGTCCTGAACCGTGCCCGTCCGGATCGGCACCGCAGCGAGTACTACAGCGACTGAGGCGATGTCGTGCAGCTGAGACACGCACGAACCAGCGGAGTATATCGGTGCGACGATGTGTCCGTTTGTCTTTGCCCGGATAGCCGGGTATTCTTCATGAGTTGCGAGGGGGACTCGCTCTTTGCTGCCGGGGTCTAAACTGCGGCGGAGATGCTGGGTGATCATGAATCTGCCCCAGAAGACGGTGACATCGTGTCCACTCCGTTCCTCGATCTCGCATCACGCGAGTCCGCGAATCCGCCTCGGCGACGCCCTCGAAAGGCGCTTGCTGGCGCACTGACCGCGGTCCTCGCGGTCACCGCCGCACTGACGGCGGTTCCCGCGTCGGCGCTGGCCGACGATGCTGTGCTCCTCTCGCAGCCCACTGCGTCGACGGACACTCCGGTGATCGACGACGACATGGAGCGCACGGTCGAATCGGGCTGGGGTTCCTCGCCCGAGGGGGCGTGGCGTGTGGTGGAGGGAACGGCGAGCGTGACGGGCGCGCAGGCGTTGCTCGCCAGCCGTAAGCCCGGAATCACCGCCAGGGCGACGGTCGACGGCGTGGCTGCGGCCGACGTGGACGGCCGCTTCTCGCTGACGGTACCCGAGCTTCCGATCGGAGGACCGCTCTACCTGTCGCAGGCGGTCCGCGTATCCGGGGCCGACTCGTATGGCGTGCGCGTGCGTGTGCACCCCGACGGTTCGGCATATGTGTCGATCGTCCGACTCGCCGATCTCATGCGCGTGCAGAACCTCAGCGAGCGCAGACTCCCGCTCACGGTGGCGAGTGGCACGACGCTGACGGTTGCTCTCCGCGTCACCGGGACTGACCCCGTGGAGCTGGGCGCCAAGGCTTGGGAATCGAGCTCGGCGGAGCCGAGCGACTGGCAGGTCACGTACTCCGACGACTCTGACGCCCGGATCCAGGCGGCCGGTGGCTACGCTTTCGCCCTCTATACGTCTTCGGGAGCCCGGACCGCTGTTCCGGTGGGTATCGACGACGTCTCCGTCACCACCCCTCTCACGGTTCCGGAGCCCTCCACCGAGCCGACGCCCGCACCGGAGCCGACGCCCGCACCGGAGCCCACGCCTGCGCCGGAGCCGTCACCGTCACCGTCGCCCGAGCCGTCGCCCGAGCCGACGGCCTCGCCGACCCCGACTCCGACCCCGACTCCGCCTCCGGCGCCCGAGCCCGAGCCGGTTCCGCCGGGCACGCCGGAGGGTGTGCGCGGTGACCCCGGCGCCAAGTCTCCGGGTACGCTCGCGTACGATGCCCCGGCGACAGCCGTCTACGTCGCTCCCGCAGGCTTCGACGGAGCCTCGGGAACCAAGAACGCGCCCGTCAAGACGGTCGCTGCCGCGCTGCGCGTCGTTCCCAACGGGGGAACGATCGTCCTCCGCGGTGGTTCGTACCATGAGGAGATCGTGGTGCCGGCGCAGAAGCGGGTCACCATCCAACCAGCTCCGAACGAGTCGGTCTGGCTCGACGGGGCGAAGCCGGTCACCGGGTGGAAGGCCTCTGGAAGCACCTGGGTGGTCGACGGTTGGAACACGGCTCTCGACGCGAGCCCGACCTATACGAAGGGGGCGCCCGACAACACCCAGGCGGACTGGCGCTTCGTCGACCCCGCCCATCCGATGGCTGCGCACCCCGATCAGGTCTGGGTCGCCGGGGTCCAGCTGCGTGAAGTGGCCTCGGCAGCGCAGGTCACGGACGGCACCTTCTTCGTGGACGATGCGGCCAAGCGTCTGGTGATCGGTACGAACCCGACAGGCAAGTCCGTCGAGGCGAGTGTGCTCACGCAGGCGCTGTCGATCCGCTCGGCGGGCACCGAGGTTCGTGGAATCGGGGTGCGCCGCTACGCCACCAGCGTTCCGCAGATGGGCACGGTGATCGCCGCTGCACCGAACGTCACACTCACTGATGTGACGATCCGCGACAACTCGACCACGGGCTTCTACTCGTGGGCTCCGGGTACGACGCTGACTCGAGTGTCGTTGATCGGGAACGGCCTGCTCGGTGGAGGGGCTTCGCAGGCGGATGGGCTCACGGTGACCCAGATGCTCTCGGTGGGCAACAACATGGAGCACTTCAACGATTCGCCGGTGTCCGGCGCCTTCAAGGTCACGCGAACCCGTGGGGTGACGGTCACCGACAGCGCGTTCACGGGCAACGACGGACGAGGCCCGTGGTTCGACGAGTCCGTGCTCGACATCGCCTTCACCGGCAATGACGTGATCGGCAACTCCGGGCACGGTGTCATCGTCGAGCTGTCGGAGCGGGCCGTGGTGGCGGACAATGTCATCGCCCGAAACGGCGAGTTCGGTCTGTTCGTGCTCAACTCCGGCAGCGTGAAGATCTGGAACAACACCTTCGTCGGCAACGGGAACCGGAACATCAGCATCGGGATGGACTCCCGGCGCGCCTCCGACCCGAACACCCCCGGCCACGACCCGCGGACGAGGTACGCGCCGCAGGCCTCCTGGATCGTGCGCAACATCGTGATGTCGAACAACGTCATGGCCGAGAGCGCCGGCAACTGCCTGGTCTGTGTGCAGGACTACTCCCTGCAGTACACGGGCTCCCAGATGGTGTCGAGCGTGAACGGAAACCTCTACCAGCGCACGTCGCCGGGCACTCCCCGGTGGTTCTCCGCATGGTCGAAGGGGGCGGTCTCGAGAGACCCCGCTGTGACGGACACACTTGCCGCGTTCACGGCCGCCACGGGGCAGGACCGGCGCTCGCAGTTCGTCGAGGGCGTTCCTGTGGTCGATGGCGCCTACGCGCTGCTTCCCGCGTTCGCGGCCGCGCAGGGCTCTGTGGCGGTTCCGGTGCCGGCCGATATCGCATCAGTATCACGACTCCCCGGCAGCAGCACGACGCTGGGGGCACTGCCCCGGTGACGATGTAGGTATGGGCTCTCTTCTCGCCGTCGGCGCGCGCGCGCTGACGATGGTCATCGCGCTGGTCTGCGGCGTTCTCACGACCCGGATGATCATCGGCGGTGCCGGCGTCGACAGCTTCGCTCTGTACACGCTGCTGACGACCATCCCCTCGCTTCTGACGTTCACCGACCTCGGCAGCGGGGCGGTTCTGGTCAATGCGGTCGCGACGAGTGAGGACGTGCGCACGGACGAGAAGCTGCGATATCAGCTCACATCGGTCGGACGGGTTCTGTTGATGTTCGCGGCGACGGCGATGGCGATCAACACCGTCCTCGTCCTCACCGGCGCCTGGGAGTTGGTGTTCGGCGAGGCAGGCGGGCGCCCCGGCGCTTCACTGGCCGCCTTCTACTGCGTCACCATCTTCTGCCTCGGCATCCCTCTCGGGGTCTGGGCGCGGATCATGCTGGGCCAGCGCCGCAATCACATCGTGATCCTCCTCCAGGGCCTGATCTCGCCCCTGACCATGACCGGTGTCTGGCTGATGCTGACGTTCGGCGGTGAGAACCTTCACTCCTTCGTCGCCATCGCCTCCTTCGCGGCCTCCTTCATCGTCTCGTTGCTCGGCATCCTCATCACGGCGCGCACGACATCCCCCCTGATTCCCGCAGCTGCGCGGATGGTCCTGCGCCCTCGGCGGTATCCGGGAGTGCGGGTGATGGACGTGGGGTGGCCGATGCTGGCGCAGATGGTGACCTATCCCATCGCCGTGGGCTCGCAGCGGTATGTGATCGCCCAACTCGGCGGTCCCACCGATGTCGCCGAGTACGGGGTGGCGGGACAGGTCTTCTTCGCCCTCAACGGACTGGTGATGGCGGGTGGCCTCGCACTCTGGCCACACTTCGCGAAGAGTCGCCACGACGGCGACCTCCGGCGCGGACCGTTCCTGCTTTCGATCCTGTTCGCCGCGGCCATCGGGCTCGCGACCGTGATGGTGTGGCTGGTCGGTCCGTGGCTGTTCGGGTTCATCACACAGGGTGAGCTCACCGTGCGACCGAGCACGATCTTCGCGTTCGGCCTGATGATCATGATGACCGCCGCGGTGTACCCGCTGGGCATGTTCATCATGGACAAGCCGGGCATCCGCTTCCAGGTGATCCCGACGCTGAGCATGGCCGCTGTCGGCATCACGCTCTCGTTCGTGCTGACCCCGGTGCTGGGGATCGCCGGACCGCTGATCGGCGTCGCCTTCGCGCTCGTCGTCTGTCAGCTGATCCCGTTCTCGATCTACATCGTCCGCAACAAGAAGCGGCTGACGGTCGGAGATCTCGAACCGGTATAGCCCGGGCCGGGCGGATAGACGCCGGGGTGGTGTCGGCGGCGGACGTCAGCCCAGGACGTGCGCCGTGACGCTCGAGCGATAGACGGCGGGAGCGTGCCGGCGCAGGGCCTCGGCGCGGCTGTCGGCGACGGTCGAGACCATCTCATCCCAGCGGGTGTCGATATCGGTCAGAGCCGTCGCGATGGAGTCGGGGTCGCCGGCGGTGACGAGCTGCGCGGTGCCGTAGCCGCCTGCCGCTTCTCGAAGACCGCTGCTGTCGCTGGCGATCACGGGGCGCAGTGCGAGGATCCCCTCGACGGCGGTGTTCCCGAAGGGCTCGTCGATGCGCGAGGGGACGAGCAGCACATCGGTCTGCTCCAGGAACGGCCAGATGTCGGTGTGGAACCCGGCGAAGTCGACCGATACCCCGGCGTCGGCGGCCTGTGCGCGCAGCTCGTGTTCGAACCACTCGTAGCCCTCGAAGACGGCGCCGAGAAGGGTCACGTCCACAGCGCGCCCGGCCGCGTGCAGTCGCGAGGCCGCCTCGATCACGAGGTCGGGCCCCTTACGAGGGGAGAGGCGTCCGATGTAGAGCACGCGGAGCGGGCCGTCAGTGCGTGGGCGTGGCGACACCGGGTGCGGGGGAGAGGCGACGCCGTTGTAGACCACGTGGGAACGCCGGGCGAGGGCCGGCAGCGCGGCGCGGATCGTGTCCAGGCTGAAACGGCTGTTCACCAGCGTGCGGTGGGAGGCCAGGTGAGGGGAGTAGAGGATGCCGTTGACGAGCCTGTTGCCCGATGCCTCGGCCTCATGGACGTGGCTCACCGTGCGGATGCCCTTCAGCCGAGCGATCACCGGCCATTCGGGGATGATGATCGTCGAAACGTAGACGACGTCGGGGCGGACACGTCCGAGCAGCCGCCACGCGGCGCCGAGGCCACGGAACGTGTCGCGGAAGAGCCGGGGAAGACCTCGTGGCGTCAGCAGGACCTTGCGCAGCACGAGCATGGGGACGATGACCACCTCGGCGCCGGCGTTGCGCAGCTCGTTCACGAGGAGACCGGAGCTCGGAAGGGCCACGACGACGCGCGCCCCGGACTCGACCAGACCGATCGCGCTTTCCAGGAGCATGCGGTCGGAACCGAACAGCTCGGCGCCGGGGTGCACGAGAAGGATGGTGCGCCGCTTCCCGTCGCCACTCACGAGGCGTCCGATCCGGCGGGGGCCGGGACCCAGTCCGTCTGTCGGCGGCGTGCACGTCGCGCAGAGGGATGGATCGTCGCGCGTTCGGAGATCCGATGCGCAAGCGCTTCGTACTCGTCGGCGACGTCGTCCCAACGGAAGCGGGTGCGCGCGATCTCCTGCACGGCCTGCGCGCGTGCCGCGGTGGATGCGGGCTCGGCCTCAGCCGCCATGACGTGCTCGGCGACGTCGCCCGCATGGGAGAAGAACCATCCGTTGCCGTCGAGGACTTCGCGGTTGAAGGGCACGTCGAAACCGATGACGGCGGTGCCCGCACCCATGGCGCGAAGGAGCGAGGGGTTGGTGCCTCCGACGGAGTGGCCGTGCACGTACGTGAGCGCATTCGCATAGAGCGCGTCGAGCAGTTCCTGGTCGTACACTCCGCCGACGAGCCGGATCCGGTCGTCGCCATCGGCCACCCGCTGGATCTCCTGGGTATACCCCGCGCTGTACGGAGCGGAGCCGACCACCACGAGCGGAAGTTCCGCGTCGCTGTGGCGATAGCCTTCGACGATCTCGAGCACATGGTTCTCGGGTTCGAACCGGGCCACGACGAGGTGATAGCCGTTCGAGGTCAGACCCATCTCGGCCACGCTGCGCTCGGGAAGCTGGTCGAGGATGGGAGCGCCGTAGCGGATGAGTTCGGTGGGTACATCGAACTGGTGCCGGTAGTAGTCGGCGATCCCCGGTGCATCAGCGATCAGAGCGTCGGCGGTGCGCACCCCGAACTGTTCTGCCCAGCGGTAGTAGGCCTTGCCGCGCGGCCCCCACTTGGAGCGTCGCCATTCGAGCCCGTCCATGTGCAGCGCGACCGGTGCGCGGCGCAACCGGAGCAGCGGTAGGAACGGCGAATTGGCGGCGTTGAACACGAAGGTCGCATCGGGGCGCCGCCGGAACATGAGGTGCAGTGCTGACAGTCCTGTGTGGCTCAGCGTCTCGATCTGCTTCACGGGAACCGCAGGAAGGTGCACGACCCGCATGCCGAGGTACTCCTTCTCGCGCCGCTCGGACCCACGGGTGTACACGACGACGTCATGCCCGCGTTCCGCGAGCCGGCGTCCGACCTCTTCGATGGCGGTTTCGAAGCCGCCGTATGCCGCGGGCACTCCTCGGGTCCCCACCATCGCGATGGTGAGGCGGTTCGAATTGCTCATCCGATCAGTATGCCCCGCTGGGCTGCACCATGACCTTGGCGGTACGCCACATGATCTGCAGGTCGTTCATCACGGACCAGTTCTCGACGTACCGCAGGTCGAGGCGGACGCTCTCGTCCCAGGAGAGGTCGCTTCGTCCGGAGACCTGCCACAGACCGGTGATCCCGGGCTTGATGTAGAGGCGCCGGAAGACGGTGCCGTCGTAGGCGGTGACTTCGCTGGGCAGCGGCGGGCGCGGTCCGACGACGCTCATGTCGCCGATGAGGACGTTCCAGAACTGCGGCAGCTCATCCAGGGAGAGCTTGCGCAGAACCTTGCCGACACGGGTGACGCGCGGGTCGTCCTTCATCTTGAAGAGGAGTCCGGAGCCCTGGTTCTGCTCCTTGAGGGCGGCGAGCTGCTGCTCGGCATCCGTCTTCATCGAGCGGAACTTGACCATCTTGAAGCGGCGACCGTCACGGCCGACGCGCTCCTGGAAGAAGAAGACCGGGCCGGGTGAGTCCAGCTTGATGAGCAGCGCGAGCACAGGGGCGAGCAGACCGATCGGGATCAGCGCCAGCGTGGCCACAGCGACGTCCAGCGCACGCTTCAACAGGTGCTGACCGCCTTCGTAGGTCGGGATCTGCACCTGGATCAGCGGCAGGCCCTCGACCGGGGCGAAGGAGATGCGCGGACCCGCGACATCGGTGAGGCGGCTGGAGAGCACGAGCTCGGCGGCCGTCCCTTCGAGCTGCCAACTCAGCTGCTTCACGAACTCGGGCTCGCCCTCGGGGCGGCTCGCCACGATGATCGTGTCGGCACCGACTTCGGCCGCGACCGACGACACGGAGTTCACGTTCCCCAGAACCGGGAACCGCGTGTCGTCGATCACGATGTCGCGCGCGTTGCCGTCGAGCAGCGTCGCACCGACTACCTGGTACCCGGATGCGCCGATCGGGTGCAGCGTCCGGACCACATACTCCACGTCGTCCCTGTTGCCGACGACGAGGGTACGGGAGGCGAACCTCCCCTGGGAGCGCTGCTTCTGCAGCCAGTGGCGCCACAGCCACCTGGTCACCAGAAGAGTCAGCACACCGACGGGCAGCCCCAGCAGCAGCGTCAGTTGCATCGACTTCCATGCGAGCAGGACCGCCACGATGGCGATGATCCCGAAGGCGAGTCCGGTGGCGTGCACGACGCCCCGGTACTCGGTGGCACTCGCGCGGAACAACGCGGCGTCCCGCGTGTGCATCGCGCTGAGCATGAGATACCACAGCGCGGCGAGCGGAATGCCGTCGCGCAGGACCTCAAGCCCGGAGACGCCGGTCGCCAGCTGGACCGCTGCCGTCAGACCGAGCGCGAACAGGATGACAGCTGCATCCGTCGTCCGCAGACGCATCCGATAGCGACGCTCCCACTGACGGCGTCTTTCCAGCGTCGCCGAAGCGCGCGGTGTGACCACCGTGCGCGTCACCGACTTGGTGGCTCGCGGAGCCGCGACCGGCACGAAGCCCGTACGAGCGATGCTCAGAGCATCCTCGACGGAAGTCATGCCGAGGCCTCATGAGCCGTGAATGTACGCAAAAAACCCCAGTGCGACATGTGTTTCCCCAGTTTCCCCAGACCATGAACCCCACGTTCACGGCATTCGCCTGCTTCCCGACCCCTCGGGTCCTGCTGAAACTCCCCGTGATTCCCACATCACGGAGTGCGTTCTCACCGTCCCACACGGTGAGCGCTGACAGCAGGCACTGCAGACCTGATCCACTGTAGCGGAACATCGTCGCCACGGGAAGGTAAATCTGTTGAATTGACGAACGAAGGTGGCGGGAAGGCATCGGCCGGGAGCTATCCTGTCGCGGTGACCGCGAACACCGACACTCAACGCTTCCGGCTTCGAACGATGCTGCCGCGCGACCCTTCTCAGCCGCATCGCACTGCGAGCCCGCTCGAGCTCTTCTTCGACCTCGTCTTCGTCGTGGCGGTGAGCATCGCCTCCGCACAGCTGCACCATGCCCTCAGTGAAGGGGACTTCCTGCACGGGGTCACCTCCTACGCCATGCTGTTCTTCGCGATCTGGTGGGCCTGGATGAACTTCACGTGGTTCGCCACGTCGTTCGACACGGATGACTGGCTCTATCGCGTCACGACATTCGTGCAGATGGGCGGAGTCCTCGTCTTCGCCGCCGGCATCCCCGCGGCGTTCAACGAGAGCGACTTCACGGTTCCCGTCCTCGGCTATGTCGTGATGCGCGTGGCCATGGTCGCGCAATGGCTGCGGGCCTCACGATCGGCCGGCCCCCTGCGCTCCGCGACGCGCCGGTACGCGTTCGGCATCGCCGCGGTCCAGGTGCTGTGGATCCTGTTCCTCCTGATCCCGGCCGGCACGCTGCAGTTCGTCGCCTTCGTGGCCTTCGCCCTGATCGAGATCAGCGTTCCGGTGTTCGCCGAGTACCGCAGACAGACACCGTGGCATCCGCACCACATCACCGAGCGCTACGGCCTGTTCACCTTGATCGTGCTCGGTGAGAGCCTTCTCGCCTCCGCGAACGCCATCATCGATGCACTTCACGAGGTCGAGAGTCTCGGACCGCTGATCGCGATCGCCGTGCTCGCCCTCGTGGTCACGGCGTCGCTGTGGTGGATCTACTTCTGGCCGCCGCACCACCGTGCTATCACGAGCTTCGGTCGCTCGCTGCGCTACGGCTACACGCACTATCTCGTCTTCGCGGCCGCCGCGGCCTTCTCGGCCGGCATCGAGGTCGAGATCGACGTGCTGACGGGGAAGAGCCACCTCTCCAACGTCGCGGCGTCGTTCACGGTGACGATCCCGATCGCGATCTTCCTCGCGGGTATCTGGTGGATCGCGATCCGCGAGAATGCCGACCGCCTGGTGAACACGGTCGTCCCTCTCGGAGCGCTGCTCGTGCTGCTCGATCCGGTGCTGCCGATACCGGTCACCCTCACCGCGCTGGTCCTCGTCGTCATCGTGGTGGTGCTGGTGCTTCATCCGCCGGTGTCGTCCACGCGCCTGGACTCCACGCGCATAGACAAGGCATAGCACCGGCAGAGAGTTCTGATCGGAAGCTCCGCGACGCTGGGTGGCACGCAACAGGCACCCATCGACGAGGAGACACATCATGAGCATTCCGGAACCCACCCAGACCCCCGACGGCCCCGCCTACGAGGGGCGTCTGCTCGACCGCGCCGATGAGGAGGTCGTCGATCAGGGGGCGGCCTTCGACATCCGTACGCTGTTGAGCCGACGCGGGGTGCTCGGACTCGCGGGGGTCGGGCTCGGCGCTGTCGTCCTCGCGGCGTGCGCATCCACGGCATCGGACGGATCGACGAGCACGGCGACGCCGACCACGGCTGCCGACGCAGCTCGCGACGACGTCGCGAGCGTCGGCGAGATCCCCGATGAGACGGCAGGCCCGTACCCGGGAGACGGCTCGAACGGGCCCGACGTGCTGGAGGATGCGGGGATCGTCCGTCGGGACATCCGCTCGTCGATCGACGGCGGGGCGACGGCTGTCGGCGTTCCGCTCACGTTCGAGTTGCAGGTGCTCGACCTCGCGAACGGGGGAGCGCCCTTCGCGGGAGTCGCCGTGTATGCGTGGCACTGCACGGCACAGGGCGAGTACTCGATGTACTCCTCCGGGCTGGAGGACGTCACCTATCTGCGTGGTGTGCAGGTGGCGGATGCCGACGGCAGGGTGTCGTTCACCTCGGTGTTCCCGGGGTGCTATTCGGGGCGCTGGCCGCATATCCATTTCGAGGTGTACCCGGACGTCGGGTCGATCACCGACTCGACCGCGGCCATCGCCACGTCGCAGCTCGCGCTTCCGGAGGCGTCGTGCACGGCCGTCTACGCCGAGGCGGCCTACGACGGATCCGCGGGTAATCTCTCTCGGATCACGTTGGCGAGCGACAACGTCTTCGGTGACGACTCCGGCGCGCTGCAGGTGGCCACAGTCACCGGGGGCGTGCGAGACGGGTATACCGCCACCCTCACGGTCGGTGTCGACACCGCGACGGCTCCGGCGGTGAGCGGAGGTCAGGGAGGGCCCGGCGGTGGGGGACAGCCGCCGTCGAACTGAGTCGCGATGGGTCGCGATGAGGGCCCGTGGGATCGGTCTGCTATAGTTGTCATGCAGCGTGTGTGCATCGCCCCTCTCGGCCGCCACGTCGCCACTGATCAGGGCCATTACGGACCGCGCACATCGATGCGTGCGGAATCCGCCCTCGGTCTGACATCTTGCGGAGCGCCCACGCGTGCCCGCCACACAGCAATGAGCATCACCATGAGCACCACCACCTTTCCCCCGTCCGATCCGTTGACCTGGAAGCAGGCCGACACCGATGTGCACGTCGCGACGCGCGACGGCGAATTCGCCGGGTTCGTCGAGTTCGACGGCAGCGCGCACCTCGTGCGCGACAACCACGGCACCGAGCTCGGCGTCTTCGACTCGCTCGACGACGCCTTCCGTGCGCTCGAGGACGCGAACAGGCCTGACCGGGGCGGATCCGTCTTCCCGACGATCCTGCCTCGGGCCTGGCGTCGCCGGACCCGCCGCGCCCGCGCCTGAGCCCCGCGCCGAACCCGCGCGAGCGTGCTCGCGCCTGGGGGCTCGGCGAGAGGTTCCGATGTATTCCCTGACGCGCATAAGGCGAGGGCTACTGTGAGGTAAGCGTTGGGCAGCTGCCTTGGGCTTTCACAGCTCAAGGGCTCCGATCGTCAGGAGAAGATCATCTCCATCACACAGATCGAACCGACCGCGGCAACGCTGGGTCCGATTCGTCAGACGTATTCCGGCAACGCGGACTTCCCGCCTATGGCCAAGGCATACAAGCAGGTGTCGCAGGTGGTCAAGGAGACGGGTCTGCTTCAGCGGACCCAGTGGTTCTACGTCTTCGTGGCCGCCGGTATCGCGGTCGCACTCGGCGGCCTCATCACCGGCTTCATCCTGCTCGGCGACAGCTGGTTCCAGCTGCTCATCGCCGCGGGCCTCGGCATCGTCCTCACGCAGATCGCGTTCCTCGGGCATGAGGCGGCGCATCGTCAGATCCTGACCACGGGGCCGGCGAACTTCAAGCTTGCCCGCATCGTGATCGCCAGCATCGGCATGAGCTACTCCTGGTGGGATTCGAAGCACACCAAGCACCACGGCAACCCGAACCAGGTCGGCAAGGACCCCGACATCGAGGTCGACACGATCTCTTTCCTCGAAGAAGACGCCGCGAAGGCGAAGGGGCTGATCAAGCTCATCACCCGCAAACAGGGCTGGCTCTTCTTCCCGCTGCTCACGCTCGAGGGGCTGAACCTCCACTTCCTCGGCTTGAAGTACCTCACGACGACGAAGAACGTCAAGGGACGTTGGACCGAGCTCGGTATCATCGCGCTGCGGTTCGCCCTCATCCTCGTGCCCGTGTTCATGATGCTTCCGCTCGGAATGGCCTTCGCCTTCATGGGTGTGCAGTTCGCGGTGTTCGGCGTCTACATGGGTGCCGCGTTCGCACCGAACCACAAGGGCATGCCGATCATCGAACCCGGCGCGCGTCTCGACTTCTTCACCAAGCAGGTACGCACCTCCCGCAACATCAGCGGCGGATGGTGGACGACCTGGCTCATGGGCGGGCTCAACTACCAGGTGGAGCACCACCTCTTCCCGAGCATGCCGCGCCCGCACCTGGCGAAGGCCCGCGAGATCGTGCGCGACTACTGTGCGGCGAACGACGTGCCGTACACGGAGACCAGCCTCGGCCGTTCGTACATGATCGTGATCGAGTATCTGAACCGCGTCGGACTCTCGGCAGGCGCCGACCCGTTCGACTGCCCAGCGGTGGCGCAGTTCGGTCGGGCGTAGTCCACAGAGATCACCGGGCCCTGATCAGCCCGGGAACGACAGAGGCGCGAGCAGGAATTCCTGCTCGCGCCTCTGTCGTGTGTGCGTCTACTTGGAGGACTTCTTCTTGGTCTCCACCACGTCGATCGTGATCTTCTCGAGCGGGCGATCGTCGTCGAGCTCGTCTTCGAGCACCTCGTCGCCGAGGAAGGTCTCTTCCGGCGTCTCGTCTGCGGCGACCTCGGCGGGGGTCGCAGCGACGGGCGCGTCCGCTCCGGTGATCTCCGTCGGCAGTGCCTCGTCGGAGAAGATGCCGTCGGGGCGGATCAGCTCGCGCACCTCTGCCATGAAGCTCGACAGCTGCTGTTGCTGCCACCGCAGCTGACGGGTGCGGTCCTCCGCATCGTGCAGCACCGCCGTGGTGTGACCGGTGACCGAATCGACGATCTTCTGCGCCTTCGCGCGAGCGCGCTCGAGGGTCTCGCGCGCACGGACCTGCGCTTCGGCCTCGATCGCCTGCGCCTGCGAACGGGTCAGGCGCTCGTAGTCCTCCGCCCGCGCCGAGATGCGCTGAGCGTGCTCGAGCGATGCGGAGACCTGCTCGTTCGCATCGTTGGTGATGCGCTCGGCGTGAGCCACGGCCTGGTTGTGCAGCACGAGGAACTCCTGCTGCGCATCGTCCTGGCGGCGGGTGAGGGTCTCCTCGAACTCCAGCACCCGGGCGTTCATGTCGCGGACGTCGCGCTCGGCGTCGGCGCGCAGCTGAGTCGTCTCGCGGGTCACGAGGGAGCGCAGTGCGGCCGCTCCCTTCTCGGCTTCGGTGCGGATAGCCGTGGCCTCCTGGGCGGCCTGGTTCACCTTCTCCGCTGCGTGCGCGGCCTCGCGCTCGATGCGGGCCTCGTGTGCGGTGTACTCGGTGTCCATCTTCAGGCGCACCTGGTCGGCGTCGCGCTGCGCCTGGGCGGTGATCCGCTCGGCGTCGGCTTCGGCCTCGGCGCGCTGTGCGGTCACTTCCTCGCGGGCGGAGGTCATCAGGCGGTCGGCCTGCACGGCCGCGTTCTGGATGAGCACGTTCGCCTGCTCTTCGGCGACGCGCAGGATCGCCTCGAACTGCTGGCGAGACGGAGCCTCTTCACCGTCGGGCTGCGGGGCGTCGACGAGCTCGGAGGTGAGGGTCGCGACCTGCTGCTCGGCGTCGGATACCTTCGCGTTCGCGGCCGTCAGCTCGCTCTCGAGGGCTTCACGAGCCTTGCGCTCCTCTTCCCGCACCGCTTCGACGGCGTCCTCTTCGCGAGCCTGCGCCTCGGCGACGTCGGCGGCGGCCTGCTTGAGCTGGTTGCGAAGGGTCGCGAGTGCAGCATCGACCTCGGCCTTGTCGTAGCCGCGGAAGCCGACCGTGAACGCGCCCTGCTGGTCGCGGGGCGTGGTCTCGATCAGCTGGTCGAAGAAGTCCGGCGAGCGCTCGCCATCGCGGTCGGCGGTTCCGGGAGATTCGCTCATGGTTCTAGCCTTTCTGGCGTGGCCACACCGGGAGCGGCGGCTCCATCCCGACAGTCGGGACCGTGTGGACCGGAGGAGGTCGTCAGGGCGCACGCCACCACCGTGACCCGGCGGAGGCCCGGCGGGCAGGGCGCGTTCCCCAGCCTAGTTGCGTCAGCTGTGTGTTGTGCGCTCGTCTTCTGCGCCCGCTGCCTCAGACGGAGGTCGAGGTGTGGGGCGACTCAGGCGTCTCGCACCCAGCGCACGTTCCTGTCGTCGACGCGCTCGCCACGGATGTAGCGGACGGCCGGCCCTTCTGTGACCGCGACCCCATGGGCTCCCGCGGCCGACGCGATGCGTGCCCGCAGATCCGTCCAGAGCGGCACCGTCTGCGGAAAGCCGAAGTACTCGCGGAAGGTCTCGATCTGCACTCGGGTCCCCTCGGCGACGGAGACGAGGTGCACGACCGTGTCGTCGGCCTCGACGAACCGGATGCCGTAGGCGCCGTCGCTGCGGATGACGTACTCCCGCTGCTTCTTCGCCATCGCCGACGCCACGACTTCACGAGCCCGGTCTTCTGCGGCGTGGATCACCAGGGTGGTGCCGAGCTCATCGAGTGCTGCGTCGAGCTGTTCCGTGGCGAACCTCTTCCCTGCTCTGTCGCCGGCCTCGGAAGCGCCGCGGCGCAGGCGATTCTTCAGGAGGGGGCCGCCGATGATCAGTGCGAGGATCGGCAGGCCGAGGAGGAGGTAGGGAACGGCATCCACGGGCACAGCGTATCCGGAGCCGTGTCTGAACCTCCGCGCTCGGCGTGAGGTCAGACGGGGGTGATCAGGTGATCCAGCACCAGCTCGCCCGAGGCGTTGAGCGCCTGCATCATCTCCGCGATGAGCCGCGGGTCGATCGGCGGCTGCTCGGCGGCGTCATACCCGAACTGCAGGGGGATCGCGGGGTGGATCCAGACGGTCGCGCGCTTGTCCACGCCGTCGTTGACGGGGCGCCACGTCATCATGAAGCTCTCCTGGCGGCGGAGTTTCGTCGAGATGACGATCTTCAGATGTGCCAGCGTCGCGTCCTCGATGAGGATCGGATCCGAGGTTCCGTCATAGCGGAGTCTGCCCATGAGAGCACGCTACACCGCGCACGTCCTGCCTCTTCCGCCGCCCATGCGCAACCCCCTCTGCGGGCGGCGATCCCCTCGATACCGTCGCTGCATGACGACAGCGGAATGACAACGAGCGGAGGGCAAGGTGCAGACGATGGCGCGGACGCGGATTGCGCTCAACGAATCAGAGTTCTTCTTGGCGCAGGGCCAGGATGTCTCCGAGCTGAGAGGCCGGATGGAAGAAGCGATGCGCGCCGGCGGAGGGTTCGTCGAGTTCATCGTGGTGGGCAACCGTTCGGTCAGCGTGCTCATCACTGCGGCGACCCAGGTCGTCATCTCCGTCGAGACGGTGGAGTTCGACGCGCGGGACACCGGTGACAGCGCGGTGCCCTACGGCGGGGAGTACGACCTGCTGTGATCGCGGGGCGACGGGTCCTGGGGCGGATGTGCGGGAGTCCCGGCCGCGCTCGACGGCGGAACGCCGCGCACTGCTACGGTGACGACGGTGGGCATCGCGCCCCTGGGGCCGTCGAGCAAGAGGAACTTCGAGATGAAGGGTGCGTCTCGCCTGCGTCGTGGACGGATCGGGATCGCCACCGTGTTCGTGCTCGTGATCGGAGCACTTGCGCCCTCCCTGTCGGCCGGCACTCCAGCGCTCGCGGCCACCGACGGTCAGATGGTCTACCCTGCTTCGGGCAACATCCAGTCGAAGGTCGGAGACGGCTGTCGCGGAAACTATCGCGCGCATGAGGGCATCGACATCTCGGCCGCCGGTGGTACGCCGATCCTCGCTGCGTACAGCGGAGTGATCAAGTCGCGAACAGTGAACAGCGGCTACGGGAACTACACCGATGTCGAGCACCCGGGCGGTTACGTCACGCGCTACGCGCACATGGCGTCACCCGGCACCTATGCGCCGGGCACCCGGGTGGAGCGCGGGCAGCAGATCGGCGTCGTGGGAAACACCGGAAACTCACCGGCATACCATCTGCACTTCGAGGTGCGGTTGAACGGAGCGGTGTACACCGCGATCAACGACGGGTTCGTGTGCCTCTCGAACGTCGCGCGCGGGGGCACCATCCCGTTGTACTTCCCCGGCCTCCGCACGGAAGCAGGCCCCCCGATCCCGCCCGCTGACTACACGGGAGACGGCAAGTCGGATCTGCTGGTCGTCGCGGGGAACGGCGATCTGCGTCTTCGCGCGGGGACGGGCACCGGCGGTTTCCAGGCGGCCACCGCTGTGGTCAGCGGCTGGGCGGACAACCGGAGGCATGTCACCCGGACGGACTTCAATGCTGACGGCAAGGGCGATGTCCTCGCCGCGCGCACGGATGGTGTCCTCGAGTTCTACGCGGGAAACGGTGCCGGTGGTTTCGCGGCACCGGTGGCGGTCGGCAGCGGGTGGTACGACATGCTGCATGTCACATCCGGCGCGGACTACACGGGCGATGGGAAACACGACGTGCTGGGCGTCTCCTCAGCAGGCGTTGTCGGCATCTACCAGGGGAACGGTGCCGGCGGGTTCGGCACCTCGCACATCCTTCTCGGCGGCGGATGGCAGGGGTTTCATTTCGTGATCGGGGGCGACTTCAACAACGACGGCCGCGGCGACCTCATCGCGATGAGCGATACCGGGACGCTGTACTTCTATCCGGGCGTGGTGAACGGCTTCGCCGCCGCCGTCGTCGTCGGGAGCGGGTGGGTGGAGTTCACGGCGGCGACGGGAGGAGCCGACTACGACGGCGACGGGAAGGCCGACCTGCTCGCACGTACGGCTGCGGGCACTCTCTTCCTCTACTCCGGCAACGGAGACGGCGGATTCCCGACGAGCAAGCTGGTCAGCGCCGACTGGGCGGACCATCTCGCCATCGGGTAGCGGAGACCGCACCTCTCCGCACAGGAGGAGCAGGTGCGGCGTATCGTGGGCGCATGGTCGGCACCACGTTCGAGGAGATCGCGGCCGGACTGTACTCCGGCCCTCCGGAAGCGTTCGTGTCATCGCGCAAAGCTCGAGCCGCAGAGGCCGATGCTCACCTGGCTTCCCGGATCCTCGCCCTGCGGAAGCCGTCGATCGCGGCCTGGGTGGTGAACGTGTTCGCGCAGGAGCGGGCCGGTCAGCTCGGAGAGGCTTTGGAGCTGGCGCGAGAGCTTCGCGAGGCACAGGACGATCTCGATGCCGCAGCGCTGGCGAAACTCGGCCGGGAGCGTCGTGCGCTGACGAGGAAGCTCGCTCAGGCCGCGGGGGAGTTGGCCGCGTCGAGGGGCGAGCGCGTCACGTCCTCCACGCTCGATGCGGTCGAGCAGAGCATCTCGGCAGCCTTCTACGACCCGGCAGCAGCCGCGGCGGTTGCCTCCGGACGACTGTCGCGAGCTCTGGATCCATCTGCGACGCAGAACGACATCCGCGACGCCGTGGCGGGAGACGTGCCCGAGCTCGATCCCGTTTCACTGCCTCCCGCGGATGAGCTGCAGGCGAGGCGGGCTCGACGTGAGGCCGAGCGCGCGATCGCCGCAGCAGAGAAGGACCAGGCATCGGCCGAACGCGAACTCACGACGCGCGACAAGGCGCTGCGGGAGTTGCGCGCCAAGAGAGGTGAGCTCGCCGAGCGCACGTCGGAACTCGAGAACGAACTCGCGCGGATCCGCGAGGAACTGAGGCGGGCGGAGCACGATCTTCCGGAAGCGGAGCGGAGCAGGGAGGACGCGGCGACACGTGCGGAGGCGGCCGCCGATGCTCTGGACCTGGCTCGGAAGGCCAAGGACGCGCTCTAGCCGACGGTTCACCAGGGCAAAGCAAAACCCCCGCCATGTAGAAGCTAGGCGAATCTCAGGATCGAGCGCATCCGCGCGGAGCAGTGCTCCTGGGGTGATCATGCCTGAACGCAAGACCCCAATGGTGTGCTCACTAATTGGCGAAAGGTACGATCTGCCGTCGTCGCTCCACACGACTCGAAGCGACTCGACAGGAACTTCATCGATGATGTCGGCGCTGTGGGTTGTGATCAGGACCTGGGTGGTTGCTGACTCCGCTCGCAGTATTTCTACGAGGCTTTGAAGCGCGCCAAGGTGGATCGCGACCTCAGGTTCCTCGATAACGATCAATCGCGGCCGGGCTTCTTGGGCGAGGGCGAGCATAATCGCAAACGCTCGGAGCGTTCCATCAGACATCTGCTTCGCCAAGAACTCCCGATTTCCGTTTCCGGTCGCCTGAATGAACGCGAGTGTCTGTTGGTCGGTGAAGCTCCGGGGCTCGATGCGAACTATCCCCGGAACGATTGCCGACAGCCTTTCTGCAACTATCTGTCGGTCGTCCTGTGAGAGGGATTCGAAAACGCTTGCGGTGTTTGAGCCGGCCGGGTCAAACTCGCCTGTCGACGACGGTTCCTGAAGACCCCCAACGAGAGCTGGATTGATCTCGATGGTCTGGATCGACCGCAGGGCGTTGTACACGACGAACGCCGCCAGAGGGCCTGTCGTGAGTGCGCTTTGACCCGGCGGAATAACGTTGCCCGGTGAATCTTCTCCTCGCTCGGAGGACAGAACGCGCTGGCCGTCGCTGTCGAAGTAGATTCTCGCACCCCGAGAGCCGTAGTTGATCACCGCACGTTCGCGTTTCACCTTGTAGCGTTTGCCGCTGACGGAGGCGAGCGAGAGTTCGTAGTAGGACGGAGGGGCGTCGTCAAAGGCGAAGGTCAGCCGCAATGCAGGTTCGTTGGGACGCCCGTTGCTTCGGTGACGTAGTTGGTCGTAGCCGCCGTGCCGGGCAAGTGCTACCGGGAGCCCGTATGTAGGGATGTCGCGTAGTAGGCGGAATGCCTTGACAGCGTTGGACTTGCCGCTAGCGTTTGGGCCGACGAGGGCGGTGAAGTCCGAGAGGTCGAGTTGAGCGGACTTGTAAGACAGGAAGTTGGTCAGTTCGATGCTCAGGAAACGTGGAGCGACAAAGAGGGGTGGTTCCTCGCTGCTTTCATTCGCCAGGAGGTCGATGTCTGTCATGGGCCAAGCATAGGGCGGAGTTGATGCGGATTGGGGTACCGCCGAGGAGCGCCCGGACCGCAGCGGAGCGAGGACCGGACGCACCGGAGCGCGGCACCCCAATCCGCGCAGCCGGCCGCTAGGCCGGCCTTGAATGAGTAAAGAAAGTTCTCACAGCTCGCGACTCACGCGGGCACTCGGTCGACCCAAGGTAGCCGAGGGCTGCGCGAAAGCGCCAAGGTTACGTCTGTTGAGGAGGACCAAAGCAACCGTGCCTGGTTCTCATCGAACTGATGAACACCGTTGAGCTCTGCCAGACGTAGACCAGGGACTCCACTGACGAGGTTTGCCGTCTCGCGAGTGAATTCTCCGTACCCCGGCAAGATGATCGCGAGCACCTGAGATATCTGAAGCGATCCGCCCCAGGTCAGTCGAACGTGTGTAGCAGGTCACACCCGTCAGCACGTCGCGAGCGTTGACAGTCCGCTGGTCATCATCCTGATCGACGAACTCGCGGCGCTCACCGCGTATGAGACGGACCGCGATCTTCTGCGTCGAGCCAACGCTGCCTTGGCAACCCTCGCGTCTCAAGGCCGAGCAGTTGGCTTCGTCGTCTTTGCTTGCTTGCAGGATCCCCGCAAGGAGACGTTGCCCGCGCGTGGGCTGTTCACCCAAACGATCGGGCTTCGCCTTCGCGACCGCACAGAGACAGCGATGGTCTTGGGCGATGGGGCGGTCGAGGGTGGTGCGCGGTGCCACGAGATCTCGCCAGCTACACCGGGTGTCGCATACGTCGTGCCCGAGGACGGGACTCCACCAATGCGAGTTCGGGCTGCTCACGTTCCAGACGAGCAGATCCGCGATGCGGCTCTGTCGTACTTCGCGCCTACCCAGATCCCGATCGTCATTCCAGAAGCTCTGCGCGAGCCCAAGCGCGCCCCCAGAACGAGGCAGTCGCGTCGTTCTTCAGACACTCAGGAGGAATCATGAATATCCAGCACTCGAGCATCGCGATCCTCGGCCTTGTGGCCGTCGTGACTGCGACAGGATGCACGTCAGGTACGGCTCCGGGAACGGCGGACAACTCGCGGACGACGGAGCTGAGCGCTTGGTCTGCGCCCTGCAATCTCGGGGTTGAGCGTGAAGAGAGCGGTCCTGGTTGGACGGCGGTCTACGACCTGCCCACGCTGGGAGCGCAGACTGACCTCGATCTCTACGGGGGAACCCTTGCCAACGACGCATGCACTGACGCGCAGACCCTTCAATGGCAGCAGGTTCGGAGACAGTCCGGACAGAGTGACGCCATTTGTCGCGTGATCTGGAGTCATGACTCCGATCGTTCGATTTGTGACCTGGGCTGTGCGGTTCCTGTAGTGGTGGCTGAGCGATGAACCTCGGAGTCTCCGCTGCTCGGCGTCTCCGGAGCCTGGAGTTCGATCAGTGGCTCCACGGTGCTTCTCGCGCCGGATACTGCTCGAACCCGGTGAGGGTGTCGGGCGAGTCCAACGGGCGGTACGAGGACGTGCTGACGGTGCTGAGGGGGGTGAACCGCGGGACCCACCGACGTGCGATGCAGGACTTCGCAGACTCGGTGGCGGAATTCGCGGAACGGTCCAAATTCGGGTGGGACCCGGACATGAGCGTGCTCACCGGATGGTTCGAGCTGCCGGGCGAGACGGGCTTGTTGGTCCCGGCGGATCGTCGTGGTCTGCTGGGCAACTCGTACAGCAAGGCTCCTGCCGAAATCCGCCCCGTGTTCAACGGCGATGTCCCTGCCAACGTTTGGGAGTGGGACGAGCGACTCTCGCTGAGGCGGAAGGACGCGCGATGAGCGGTGTCGAGGTGTTCTCCGGAACCAGTGCTTGGAGGCTGTTGCGCGTGCTAGCAGGGGAAAGGCTCCTGCGGCTCTGCGTTGTGGACTCTGAACTGCGGACGTACGTTTACATCTGGGATTCTGGGCGCTTCCATCCCAACAACGGTGTCTACGTCGATTTCGTGTGGGACAACGAACTTACATACGTACCCATCGGCGTCGAGGAAGGACGCGTACTAATTGCAGCACGCGTCGGATCTTTGCCTCCGGAACTTACGCTCACCCAGCGCAGGCGGTATCTGACGGACGGACACCTCGGGGTCGAGGAGACTCTCGCCCGCGTCGAGCGGAGCAGCCGGGAGGGTGACCTCATGCCGGACTTCTGAGGGCGCACGGTACCCTTGGACTGCGGACCCGCCCAGTGAACACTGGCCGACGGGTCCAGCTTCTTTCTAGGGCCAGAGTTCGACATGGTGCTCTACCATCACCCGATCGCGCGACCAGCATAAAAACCGGCACAAAACTCCGTGTCGAGGGTGTTTTGTCTCGGCTGCGCTCGCTTAACGTCTGGAAGTTCCACTCCCCGGACGGTGCGTTTGATCAGACTAGGAAGTACAGGGCCGCGCTGATGACAACACAAGCAGTGGCGGCGCTGATCGCGAGACGGTCCACTCGCGTCCCCGGGCGCGCGGCAAGGGTGACGATCAACAAAGCCATCCAGACAGCCCATAGGATCACGAGACCGACGATCAGAACGGTCGGGTTCGTGACGTCGGCCGTCGCGAGGTAGTAGTACGTCGCGAAGATGTTGAACGCGAGCGTCAGCGCCAGAAGCACCCACCTAGCCGTCCGAGACGGCCTGACGCCCGTATCATCCGTCGCGAGTCGGTCCTGTTCAGACGCCACAGCACGCATAGGTCCACCTCCTGCAGTTCTGTGATGCACAGACTGAGCACATGATAATAACGCAAGACAGCAGGGCGTATGGATTCCCGGCCGCCCACGCACAGCCGCCGCAACATGCCAGAACTCCTCCTGTGTTGAGATCGGAACAGGTGCGACACGAGTGCTTACCTGGAGGGCAACTCGCAGCGGCTGTGGCGTCGAACTGAGCCCGGCTAGCAACTGCGGAGCGGGCATCGGGGCCCATGGAGTACAGGCTCATGGTCTCCATGTCTTCGGATACAGCGAACGTTGTCGTTGCCGCGCGAACGACTTTCCCCTCAGGTGAGAGCTCAACATGCCGAGCGTAAATTCGTGCCGTGACCAGAGCCGCTCCGAAGGCCACCACCGTGCCGTAGACGCTCTCGGAGATCGACATAGTCAGGGGCTGTCCTTTCATGCGTGCTCCGTAGCTGCGTTCCATGCTCTCGAGATCGCTCTCGAAGAGGGCAAGGTACTTCGAGCGTTCCTCCTCCGTAGCTGCCCGCGCGTCTCTCGGCTGCCACTGCCATGGCGTGTCTGCGGTCTCGCTCGCCGCAGAAGAGGCACCCGATCGAGCGCTTGCCAGCTCTGGGAAGACCATGGCCGCGAGGCCGCCGATTCCGATTCCGATGAACGATCTACGTTTCATATCCACGATCAATCTCCAATCTGGTTCACTGCGACTCTGCTCTGAGGCGCAGATCCTTCTTGTGTTTTCTGCGAGTGGCGAACTGGTGTGAACATCCGAACGAGCCCGATGAGGAATCCGAGCCCGACGAGGGCCCATCCGACCCATGCGTCCACGAAGCCGGTGATTGGCCAAAGGAGGGAAGGCGCAAGAAGCAGAAGGAGGACTAGATTGCGGCCAACCACGACCCAATTCGCTCGTGACTTAAGTACCGACCCAAAACAACCGCAATCAGTGGAGATCTTCCGGGTGATGACGGAGATCACGGACGCGGTGTAGACCACGATGAGCGCCACAGCTGCGAGGGCCCACGGGCCTGCAATCCCGGCCAACAGAGCGAGCCCAATGGCAAGTTCAACTGGCGGAAGGACCGCGGCGATCGGGCGCACTATTGCAGCCGGCACAACTCTGAACGTCTCGATCGCCTGCCCGAGCGGCCGTCGACCCTCCCGCAGTTTGATCACGCCGGTGACGGCAAGAATGAGTCCAACGAGCGCTGAGAGCGAATAAACGACTACCGACACTTGAACCTCCATTGAGTCTGCATCTACGTCAATGACGACCCACATCCGACGGTACGCCCGTTTCCGCAGTCTGGATGTCCCCTCTTTGGGGGACAGTAGCGCGTGCCTTGATCCGCATGACACCGTCGAGGGCCAACGTAAGATAGCCGCATTTCCAAGCGAACGAATCTGACAACGCCTCTCCGATCGCAGTCCGCGTCGATTCTCGTTCTCGAAGCTTGTCCGGGGTTCTGGCTAGGTTCGCGGCATGGAACTAGCAACGGTGAGAAGAACCAATGAGTCCTACTTGGCCGGCGCCTTCGCCGAGCTCGATGAAGCGCTCCGCGAAGAGTTGAGACGGGACTTGATCTGCACAGATTGTGGTGCGGACGCGTACTACGTGCGACCGTCCCGGAACGGACGACCCGCCTGTTTCGGTGCGCGTCCACACAACGAGTCCTGCGATTTAGCCTCCCAGACGACGGAATCATCAACGGTCGACGCTCTCACGACGGAGGAGGAACGGGCAGCTAAGAAACATGGCTTCACGCTTCGCGGCGCTGATGCGTCGGCGATTGGTCACACCGCCCTCGACGCACCGCCCGTCGACTCAGACCGCCCCGGACGCAGCTACACCGAGCGCGACGGTGCCGCCCGTGGTTCTTATCCGGGCCTCAAACTGAACCGGCTCCTGCGGCTACTCATTACGGTGTCATCCTTTGGAGAGGAGAGGGCGGCGCTCCACCTGGCCAATGGAACCCGCACGACGGTTCCCGACTACTGCGCGCACATGTCTCGCGTCGATCTTGAGTACCGGGATCGCGAGCGGGTGTACTGGGGCACGATACGCTACGCGAAAGCAGTCGACGACGGAGCCTGGTTGAACACCGGCAGCAAGACAGAACCAAGCATTCACATCAGCAATGAGATGCTCGGACGGTTGCTTGATCACTGGCAGCTCGACTCCGTGGAGGATCTTGCTGGCGCTGCGTTCGCGCTGTGGGGAAAGATCAGGCGGGGCCGCAAAGCTCCCGACAAGTTGTTCCTGTTCGTGGAGTCGTTGACGACATTCGTGATCATCCCGGAGGAACGAATCTGAGGTCGAACCGCCACCAAATCGGCACAGGCTTCATGTCGAGGTGTCGAGTCTCGCTGCACTCGCTCGACAGCCGGAGTTTCACTCGTTCAACGACCGAGTCGGAACAGTCCAGGGGAGCGGAGAAAAACCCTGATCAGGGCAAAGCAAAACCCCCGCCATGTAGAAGCTAGGCGAGGGTTTCTGGGCTGATTGTAATGATCAGCCGTGTGGCTCCGACCGGCATCGATCCGGTGACCTTTCGATTTTCAGTCGAACGCTCTACCAACTGAGCTACAGAGCCGCGCGACCGGCGAACCTGTCGCGTCCTAGACGAAGAGCCCTCTCCGAAGAAAGAGCTCATCGCACGGAGCGACCCTGACGGGACTTGAACCCGCGACCTCCGCCGTGACAGGGCGGCACGCTAACCAACTGCGCTACAGGGCCATACTTGTTTTCAATTATATCGGAAGGTGTGACCCCAACGGGATTCGAACCCGTGCTACCGCCGTGAAAGGGCGGCGTCCTAGGCCGCTAAACGATGGGGCCGAGTCAGTCCCGGGGGACTTCCTTGCCGACGCTCAAGCATAAGGGATGTTTCGGGCAAATCGCGAATCGAGGGCGCGGCGCCGCAACCCGGGCGTGTTCCGGGGGGACGATCGAGGTGTCGGGAGAGGGCGAGGACGCCGCGATGACCCCTGGTGCGGATGTGAAGGTTGTTGTTAGTGTGGCAACTGTGAAACCGGCGGAAGGGGCCGTGTGAACGACAAGATCACGCTGGATGCGGCAGTTGCTGCGGCATCCGAGGACTGCGGTTGCGCGCCCAGCCCGACCGAACGCCGTGCGTTCGGCAAGAACGGCATCAGCCGCCGTGGTGCTCTCGGCATCGGCGCGCTCGGCGTCGTCGCACTGAGCGCCTTCGGCATCACCAACGGTGTCTCCGCCGCCTATGCCGCCTCGTACCCGAGTTGGGACGACGTGCAGCGCGCGAAGAGCAACGAGGCGGCCAAGGCCGCCGAGGTCTCGCGCATCGAGGGGCTGATCCAGTCCCTCACGCAGAAGGTGGCCGAGACGCAGGCTGCGGCCAAGGTCGCGTCCCAGGAGTTCTACGACGCTCAGCAGGCATACTTCGCGGCAGCGACCGAAGCAGACTCGATGCAGGCGAAGGCCGACGAGCAGGCCGCGGTCGCCGACAGCTCCGCCCGCAAGGCGGGACAGGTCGCAGCGCAGCTCTACCGCAACGGTGGCGACGACACATCGATGGAGCTGTTCTTCGCCGGCTCGGCGAGCAATGCCGACGAGCTGCTCGCGCGCCTCGGCACGATGGACAAGCTCCTCGAGTACAACCAGTCCGTCTACGACAAGGCTGTCGCTGCGCGCAACTCCGCGCAGTCCCTCAGCGACCAGGCCGTCGTGGCGCGGAACGAGCGCGACCGGCTGCAGAAGGTCGCCGAAGAGAAGATGGTGGCGGCTCAGCAGGCCGCGGATGCGGCTCAGGCCGCTCTGGACGAGCAGTCGGCGAATCTCGCCACGATGCAGGCGCAGCTCGCCGCTCTCAAGGATGCGACGACCCAGACGGTCGCCGGCTACCAGGCCGGCGTCGAAGCCGAGGCGAAGGCCCGTCGCGAACGCGAGGCCGCTGAGCGTGCCGCCGCGGCTGCGGCCGCCGCAGCGGGCGGCGGCGGAGGCGGCGGAAGCCAGGGAACCGGCGGCTGGTGCCGTCCCCACGGCGGCGGAAAGAGCTCGGGGTACGGCCCTCGCTCCGTGCAGTGCGGCTCGCAGGGCTGCTCCTCGTCATTCCACTACGGCACCGACTTCGCCAACGGTTGCGGTTCTCCGATCTACGCCGCGAATTCGGGAACCGTCGACTACGCCGGTCCGAACAGCGGTTACGGCAATTACATCCGCATCCAGCACGGAGGCGGCATCGGAACGGGGTATGCCCACATCCGCGACGGCGGCATCCTCGTCCGATCCGGACAGCGGGTCGACTCCGGTCAGCTGATCGCCTATGCGGGAAACACCGGGCGTTCTTTCGGCTGCCACCTGCACTTCGAGGTCTACGTCAACGGCGGCCCGGTGAACCCTGTGGCCTTCCTCGCCGCACGCGGAGTATCCGCCTGAGCGTCGATCGCCCTGACACCAAGAAGACCCCCGGCCGCTGAGCGGATCCGGGGGTCTTCTTCGTGCGGAGGGCTCAGTGACCCTGTTCGCCGAAACGCACGATCGCCTCGTCGAGGATGCGCTGCGCCTCGGCGGCGTTCCCCCACTCGTCGACCTTGACCCACTTGTTGGGCTCGAGGTCCTTGTAGTGCTCGAAGAAGTGCGAGATCTCCTTCTTCGTGTACTCGGCGATGTCGTCGATGTCCTGGATGTGCGCCCAGCGCGGATCCTTCGAGAGCACGGCGACGAGCTTGTCGTCTCCGCCGGCCTCATCGCTCATCTTCAGCACGGCCACGGGGCGCACCTCGACGACGACACCGGGGTAGATGGCGTGGTCGAGCAGCACGAGCACGTCGAGCGGGTCGCCGTCCTCGCCGAGGGTGTTGTCGAAGTAGCCGTAGTCGGCCGGGTAGCCGAAGGTCGTGTAGAGCACGCGGTCGAGGTGCACTCGCCCGGTCTCGTGGTCGACCTCGTACTTCACGCGGCTGCCGCGCGGAATCTCGATGACGGCGTCGTGTGCGCCCATGCGTGTGCTCCTCAGGAAAAGTTCGGTTGGATGCCGCGGACTAGCCTACCCGCGGCGCTCGCACCGCTGTGGGCACGGCTGCTCAGGGGCCGACGTCGGCGGTCGGTGCATCGTCCTCGCCCGACGTCCTCCGGAAGAGGCGGTTCAACAGCCTGCTCATCGGATCGCTCAGGAGCAGGAGGAAGAGACCGGCGTATCCGTTGGGGGAGGCCGCGATCGCGATGGCGAGGGCTGCGGCGAACAGGATGATCGCCGCGAGGTCGCCGATCGCGCCCAGCCGGATGGTCTCCGTCGACACGTCGCCGAGTTCACGATGACGCGCCAGGTAGAGCCAACCGGCGAGGGTGGTGACCTGGGTCATGATGAGCGTGCCGATGTACACCACGGCCTGCAGAGCGTCGGTGTCCATCTGGCCGATCATCGCCGTGGGTACCGGCAGCCAGACGATCGTGGCCATCCACGCGACATTGATCCACAGCAGCGGCCCGGTGATCCGCTCGACGTCGCGGTACTGGCGATGGTGCCCCATCCAGAAGGTGGCGATGAGGAGGAAGCTCAAGCCGAAGCTCAGCAGCTGACCCGAGTGCTCGTCCAGGAACTCGGCCGTGGTCATGTGGCCGGAGGCGGCTTCGGAGACCGACTCCATCAAGGGCAGGATGAGCAGTGTCATGGCGATCGCCACGACGGCATCGACGAACGCCTTGAACCTCTCGGTGCGGAACGGCCGCGCACGCGTGTTGTCGGTCACGGCGTCAGAATAGCCCGGCCACGGTTCTTCATCGTCGTGCGCGCGCGGATCCGGAAGCGCGCGGATCGGGGGAGTGCCCTAGCGTGGAAGGGTGCCGTCACTTCCTCCCGCCATCGCCGAGATCCGCCTCGCCGTGCGCACCGCGCTCGCCGAGATCCCCGAGGGCTCGACGGTGATCGTCGCTCTCTCCGGAGGAGCGGACTCGCTCGCGCTCGCCGCGGCCACCGCCTTCGAAGCGCCCAAGCTCGGTCTTCGCGCGGCATCCTTGACGGTCGATCACGGCCTGCAGGACGACTCTGCAGAGGTGGCCTCCCGAGCGGCGCGCGCGGCTGCCGAACTGGGCCTCGACCCATTGATCGTACGTGTCGAGGTCGCGACGGCGGGTGGCCCCGAAGCTGCTGCCCGTGAGGCCCGCTACGGTGTGCTGCGCGATGCGGCCGCCGACGTCAGCGCTGTCGCCGTGTTGTTGGGGCACACCCTCGACGACCAGGCGGAGACCGTGCTCCTCGGACTCGCTCGCGGCTCCGGCGCCGCGAGCCTGCAGGGGATGGCCCCGGTGCGTGAGGATGACGCCGGCGTGCGGTGGGTGCGTCCGCTGCTCGGGGTGCGCCGGGAGACGACACGCGCGTTCTGTGCGGCATCCGGGCTCGACCCCTGGGACGACCCGCACAACCTGGAGGACCGCTACGCGAGAGTCCGGGTGCGTGAGCGCGTTCTCCCCGTGCTCGAAGCCGAGCTCGGGCCCGGCATCACCGAGGCGCTCGCCCGCACGGCCGAGCAGCTGCGGGAGGATGCGGAGGCGTTCGACGAGATGATCCACGAGACGATCGAGGACATCGTCGAGCACGCGGAAGCGGGGATCTCCGTGAGCGTGGCGGCCCTCGCCGCGAACCCGGCAGCACTGCGCAACCGGATCATCCGCCTCGTCGTGGACAGCGAGTTCGGAGTGAGCCTGACGAGGGTTCAGACCATCGAGGTCGCGAGACTGGTGACCGACTGGAGCGGTCAAGGGCCGATCGACCTTCCCGAGTGCTCGGTCGTGCGCCACGGCGGCCGCATCGTCTTCACCGCATCCGGTCGCTGAGCGCGCTTCGTCTCGGGAGAGGCGAGACGAAACGCGCTCGTCGCTGAGGCTCCCTACCTCTTGCCGCCGAAGAGGCCGCCGAGGATTCCGCCGAGGTCGATGCCGCCGCCGGATCCGCCGCTGTTGCCGCCGCCCAGCAGCCCGCCGATCACGTCACCGATGCCACCGCCGGTGGAGCCGCCCTTGTCGCCGCCACCGAGGATGCCCCCGATGAGATCGCCGATACCGCCCGAGCTCTCCGCACCGGCATCCGCCTTCGCCGTCTTGTCCTTGTTCGCGTTCGCGATGAGGCCCATCACGATGGGGGCGAGGATCGGGAGGAGCTTGCCGAAGTCGATGCCGGGGGTCGCCTTCGACTCCGTGAGCTCCTTGGTGACCTCTTTCTCCTTCGAGCCGAGGATGTGCGCGACGATCTTGCCGCCGTCGGCCTGATCGATGTCGTCGACCTTCGAGGCATCGGTGCCGCCTTCGTGCTTCTTCAGCGCGTTCTGGATCGCGGCAGAGCCCTCGTCGGTCCGGGCGTTCTGCGCGAGGCCGCCGAGCAGCACCGCGCCGCCCTGCTCGACAGCGACCTTGGCCTCGTCCCGCGAGACGCCCAGCTTCGCGGCGATGTCGTCGATCGGCACCTGGTTGAGGATGTCGTCAAGAGTCATGGTGAATCCTTCCGTCGGGGCGTCCGCCCACATCACCGCTCACAGTAGTGCGGATGCCACGGGATGGGGAGATGCCTTCCGGATCGGCGAACCTGGAACCGAGCATCCGATCGCGTCGCCTAAAATCGATCCATGCGCGCCGCGGAAATCCAGGACGACCTCACCAGCATTCTCGTCACAGAGGAGCAGATCCTCGCCAAGCTCGACGAACTCGCAGCACAGGTCGCTGAGGACTATGCGGGCAAGGACCTCGTGCTCGTCGGCGTCCTCAAGGGCGCCGTCATGGTGATGGCCGATTTCGCCAGGGCACTGCCCTTCCACGCTCCGATGGACTGGATGGCGGTCTCGAGCTACGGCGCGAGCACCAAGTCCAGCGGTGTCGTGCAGATCCGCAAGGACCTCGACACAGACTTGAACGGCAAGCACGTGCTGATCGTCGAGGACGTCATCGACTCGGGCCTGACCCTCAGCTGGCTGCTGGAGAACTTCGGATCCCGCGGGGCCGAGTCGATCGAGGTGCTGGCGCTCCTGCGCAAGCCCGAGGCCGCGAAGGTCGTCATCGACTGCAAGTACGTCGGCTTCGACATCCCGACCGACTTCGTCGTCGGTTACGGCCTCGACTATGACGAGCGCTACCGCAACCTGCGCGACGTCGCGGTGCTCGCTCCGCACGTCTACAGCTGACGACCGCGGCGCGCTACGCCGTGGGTGAACGCACAGCGACCCCCTAGGGCGCGCGCGATACGCTGATCCGATCATGGATGTGAAGAAGCTCACCCGGAATCCGCTGATCTACGTCGCGCTGATCGGCGTGCTCCTGTTCGGCGGTTTCCTGCTGATCTCCAATCTGGGCGCGCCCAAGCAGATCACGACGCAGGAGGGGCTCAAGCTGCTCTCCGGCACGACGGTCACAGAGGTCGTGAACACCGACGGCGACCAGCGGGTGGACATGACGCTCTCGAAGCCCTTCAAGGGCTCGGAAGACGTGCAGTTCTACTATGTCGACGCACGCGCCGACGAGGTGGTCACCGCGATCAACGAGTCGGCTCCGAAGGACGGCTTCAACGACGCCGTTCCACGGGCGACGTGGTTCGACGGCTTCCTCTCGCTCCTTCTTCCGCTCGTGCTGCTGGGGCTGCTGTTCTGGTGGCTGCTGTCATCCATGCAGGGTGGTGGCGGCAAGGTCATGCAGTTCGGCAAGTCCAAGGCCAAGCTCGTCAACAAGGAGACCCCGACGGTCACCTTCGCCGACGTCGCCGGTGCCGACGAGGCCATCGAAGAACTCCACGAGATCAAGGAGTTCCTCCAGGACCCCGCGAAGTTCCAGGCCATCGGAGCCCGCATCCCGAAGGGCGTGCTGCTGTACGGCCCTCCAGGAACCGGCAAGACCCTCCTCGCCCGCGCCGTCGCCGGTGAGGCAGGCGCCCCGTTCTACTCGATCTCCGGTTCCGACTTCGTCGAGATGTTCGTCGGCGTCGGCGCCTCTCGTGTGCGCGACCTCTTCGGCCAGGCCAAGGAGAACGCCCCCGCCATCATCTTCATCGATGAGATCGACGCCGTCGGCCGTCACCGCGGTGCCGGCATGGGCGGCGGCAACGACGAGCGCGAGCAGACCCTCAACCAGATGCTGGTGGAGATGGACGGCTTCGACCCGAACGCGAACGTCATCGTGATCGCGGCGACCAACCGCCCCGACATCCTCGACCCCGCACTGCTGCGTCCCGGGCGCTTCGACCGTCAGATCGGCGTCGACGCCCCCGACCTCAAGGGCCGGCAGAAGATCCTCGAGGTGCACAGCAAGGGCAAGCCTCTCGCGAAGAGCGTCGACCTCGAAGTCGTCGCCCGCAAGACCCCCGGATTCACCGGTGCCGACCTGGCCAACGTGCTCAACGAGGCCGCGCTGCTCACCGCCCGCTCGAACGCGCAGCTGGTCGACAACCGCGCTCTCGACGAGGCGATCGACCGTGTGATCGCCGGTCCGCAGCGCCGCACCCGCGTCATGCGCGACAAGGAGAAGCTGATCACGGCGTACCACGAGGGCGGCCACGCGCTCGCGGCAGCGGCGATGAACTACACCGACCCCGTGACCAAGATCACGATCCTGCCCCGCGGCAAGGCTCTCGGCTACACGATGGTGCTGCCGCTGGACGACAAGTACTCGGTCACCCGAAACGAGCTCCAGGACCAGCTGACCTACGCCATGGGCGGCCGCGTCGCGGAGGAGATCGTGTTCCACGACCCGACCACGGGGGCCTCGAACGACATCGAGAAGGCGACCTCGATCGCCCGCAAGATGGTCATCGAGTACGGCATGACCACGCAGGTCGGACCGGTCAAGCTCGGCACCGAGGGCGGTGACATGTTCGTCGCACGCGACGTGGGCCGTGGCCGCGAGTACTCAGAGAAGGTCGCGGAGCGGGTCGACGCCGAGGTACGCGCCCTCATCGAGCAGGCGCACAACGAGGCGTACGAGGTCATCAGCGCGAACCGCGACATCCTCGACAAGCTCGCCCTGGCTCTGCTCGAGGAGGAGACCCTCGACCACAACCAGATCGCAGAGATCTTCACCGAGATCAAGAAGCTTCCCGAGCGCCCGCTGTGGCTGTCGAGCGAAGGGCGTCCGGTGTCCGAGCGTCCGCCGATCGAGGTGCCGAAGAAGGACGTCTCGCTCGCGGCGTCCGTCGAGGCTCCGGCCAGCGCGCCGCGCACGCAGCAGGGTTCGGCGGGAGCCGGGCACCCGCGGCCTGCGACGGCGTGACGTGACGGTCGACAGGCAGCGTGTCGAGCGGCTCACCAGAGAGCTGCTCGAGGCGATCGGCGAGGACCCGGATCGACCGGGTCTGAAGCAGACGCCGACGCGGATGGGCGAGCTGTACTCCGAGTTCTTCTCGGGAGTCGGAGAAAACCCGGCCGAGCCGCTCGCACGCACCATCAGCGTCTCCCGCGGTCCCGCACCCGACACCCTGCCGTCCGGGGCGGTGCTGCTGCGCGACATCCGCTTCCGCTCCGTCTGCGAGCACCACCTGCTGCCCTTCGCCGGTCACGCACATATCGCCTACCTCCCCGGAGAGCAGGTCGTGGGGCTGGGGGCACTCGTGCGCGTCGTCGAGATCCTCGCGGCACGTCCTCAGGTGCAGGAGCGACTCGGCGAGCAGATCGCCGACATCATCGCGGAACACCTCGACACCCGAGGCGTCCTGGTCGTGCTCGATGCGGTGCACGGCTGCGTCACGATGCGCGGCGGACGACAGACCGAGGCCTCGACGCTCACCATCGCGGCGCGCGGCGACTACACGGATGCCGTCGCCCGGGCCGAACTCATCACCCTGATCGGCGCATCGGTGCCTCTCGGGGGAGCCGCGCGCTGATGACCGGCATCTGGGGCATCGTCAACGTCACACCCGACTCCTTCAGCGACGGCGGCCGCTATCTCGACGTGGATCGCGCGGTCGCCCACGGGCTGCGACTGCGTGCAGAGGGCGCGGCTGTGCTCGATGTGGGCGGAGAGTCGACCAGGCCGGGTGCCGACCGCGTCGGCGACGAGGTCGAACAGCAGCGTGTGATCCCCGTGATCGAGCAGCTCAGCGCGGCGGGGGTACCCGTCAGCATCGACACGCTCAGCGCATCGACGGCGGCTGCGGCCGTGCGGGCGGGCGCCAGGATCGTGAACGACGTGTCCGGAGGGCTCGCCGATCCCGACATGCGCGCGGCCGTCGCGGAGTCGGGGGCCGATTTCGCGATCGGGCACTGGCGAGGCTTCTCCGCCGACATGTATGCGAATGCCGAGTACCGTCGGGTCGCGCGTGAGGTCGCCGGCGAGCTGCAGGAGCGCATCGGCGAAGCCGCGGCCTCCGGGATCGCTCCGTCGCGCCTGATCGTCGATCCCGGCATCGGATTCGCGAAGGCGGGCGTGCAGAACTGGGACGTGCTGCGGGGGCTCGACGAGATCGTCGCGCTCGGCCCGCGCGTGCTCATCGGCACGTCGCGCAAGAGGTTCCTCGCTGATGTGCTGCGTCAGGAGAGCGGTCCCGCAGAAGAGGTGTCGGAGTCCCGACGCGATCTGGCGACCGCCGTGACCAGTGCTCTGGCGGTCAGGGCCGGCGTCTGGGCGGTGCGTGTGCATGATGTGGCGAGCACGCGCGACGCCCTTGCGATCGCGCACGCCTGGGAAGGCTGAGGGCGCATCGGGGCGGCCCCGTACGCTAGAGGCATGGAGTCCCTCGACGAGATCGTCCTCACCGGTCTGACCGTCTTCGGCCGTCACGGCGTCTTCGAGCACGAGCGCCGAGACGGGCAGGAGTTCACGATCGATCTGCGTCTGCGCATGTCGCTCGCACAGGCCGCTGCTTCCGATGACGTGGTGGATACGGTGCACTACGGTGAGCTCGCCGAGAAGGTGGCCGCCGTCGTCGCCGGCGAACCGGTGAACCTGATCGAGGCACTCGCCGAGCGGATCGCCGCCGTCGGTCTCGAGGACCGGCGGGTTCAGGACGTCGTCGTGACCGTGCACAAGCCGCACGCGCCGATTCCGCTGAACTTCGCCGATGTGGCGGTCATCGTGCATCGCCGCCGAACGCCCGACGCGCTGGAGGATACGATCCGATGAGCCGCAACCTCGCGAACCCGCCCGCGATGCCCGATCCTCGCCCCGGGCGCCCGGAGACCACCGCCGTCGTCGCGCTCGGCGCGAACCTCGGAGACCGCCGCGACACGATCAGGGCGGCCGCCGAGAGGATCGCCCGGCTGCCGCTGGTCAGCGAGGTGCGCCTCTCCCGACTGTTCGAGACCGTTGCCCTCCGGCTCGACGGGCCCGACCCCGAGGCGCCCGGATACGTCAATGCCGTGGCACTGGTGACCACCCGTCTCGCTCCCGAGATCCTTCTCGGGATGCTGCACGCCATCGAGGACGAGAACGGCCGGGAGCGTCGGGAGCGCTGGGGCGACCGCACCCTCGACCTCGACCTGATCGCGTACGGCGATGTCATCTCCGACGAACCGCGTCTGCAGCTGCCGCATCCGCGTGCCGCCGAGCGGCTCTTCGTGCTCGACCCCTGGCTGGACGTCGATCAGGATGCGGTGCTGCTCGGTCGGGGCAAGGTCGCCGACCTCGCGGCGGAGTTGCGGGCACGGGGCGAGGGATGAGGCGCACCTCTGCGGGCGTGCTCGTCGTCCTCGCGCTGCTCGCCGGCGGTGGGGGCTTCCTGCTCGATCACCTGCTGACGGCATCGGGGCGCGTCACGTTCACTCCCTCGCTCCTGCTGCCGGTTCTCCTCCTGCTGATCGCCGCCGCATCCCTCGGAGTCGCCTGGCCGGTGCGACGCAGCGTGCGATCGGGTATCCGCATCGATCCCTTCCGCGCCCTCAGAGCGGCGACGCTCGCCCGCGCCTCGAGTCTGCTCGGCGCCATCATGGCGGGGTTCGGAGCCGGGCTGCTCGTGTTCCTCCTGTCGCGTCCCGTCGTTCCGCAGGTAGGGTCGACTGTGGCCATGCTGGCCCTGATCGGGAGCGCGATCGTCCTCGTGATCGCCGCGCTCGTCGCCGAGCAGTTCTGCACCCTGCCGAAGGATCCTGATGACTCAGAACCCAGAGACCGCGCCACTGAACCCGGCGGAGGGCACTGACCTCGACGCCCTCGACCAGGGGACGTACACACGGCTGCGCACGGCACGCAACGAGGCCCGCCTCGAGCTCGACGGCACGTGGCACCAGATCTCGCCGCGCTATGTCGTCTCGCAGATCGTGCAGAACGTGATCTTCATCGCGATCGTCGTGGTCGCCGCCGTCGTGCTGAACGTCGTGCTGCACCAGCAGTGGGTGTGGATCCCCGCCGGGATCATCCTGCTGATCACCGTGTTCGCGCTCATCATCCTCCCGCGCCAGGCGAAGGCCATCGGCTACATGCTCCGCGCCGACGACATCGTCTTCCGCAAGGGGATCCTCTGGCAGCGCATGATCGCCGTCCCGTACGGCCGCATGCAACTGGTCGACATCACGCAGGGTCCGCTCGACCGCGCGTTCGGCATCGCCCAGCTCAAGATGGTCACGGCCGCCGCGACGACCGGCGTGCAGATCCCCGGTCTGACGCAGGGCGCGGCCGAGGCGCTGCGCGACACCCTCATCCAGGTCGCCGAGACCCGCCGGACCGGCCTGTGAGCGAGCAGCAGCCCCCTCTCGTTCCGAGCGCTCCCATGCCTGTCGCCGAGGGTTCCACGACGCTCGCGAACGGCGAGTGGCACCGGATGCATCCGCTCACCCCGCTCTTCAAGGGCGGGCTGGCGCTGATCATCATCGCGGGTATCGTCATCGCGAACATGCGGGATCGCCTGATCGCGTGGGCCGTGGGCATCTTCACGCCCGAAGAGGCGCACTACGGCGACTACGCCGGTGCCGACCCTGTCGACTGGGTGCTCTCGAACAACCTGATCCTGGTCGCGCTCCTCAGCGTGCTGGGGCTCGTGATCGTGCTGGTGCTGATCTTCTGGTTCGTCTGGCGCTTCCAGCAGTTCCGGATCACGGGCGATCACGTCGAGGTCCGCAAGGGCATCATCTTCCGCTCGCACCGCCGCGCTCCTCTCGACCGCGTGCAGGGCGTGAACCTGACCCGCCCGTTCCCGGCCCGCATCATCGGTCTCGCGAAGCTCGAGGTCGTCGGTGCCGGCAACGACGCGAACGTCGAGCTCGAGTACCTCGCGACGCCCCGCGCTGAGTCTGTGCGTGCCGACATCCTGCGTCTGGCCTCCGGCGCCCGTGCGGCGCGCGATGCCGCGCTGAACCCGGCCGCGTCTGCCGCGTCGGGTCCGACATCTGCTCGAGCGCAGCTGGTGGGTTCGATGAATGCCGGCGTCAACGGGCTCATCTCCGGCGTCGACCTCGCCGATGTCGTCCCCGAGAGCGTCGTGAAGATCCCGACAGGCCGGTTGGTGGGATCACAGCTGATCTCGGGCCTGCTGTGGTTCGTGTTCTTCGGCGCGATCTTCGCGATCGCGATCGGCAGTGCATTGATCGGAATGCTCGCCGACGGCATCACCGACGGCGGGGTCGTGCTCCTCGGTCTCGGGCTCGGCATGGGCGTGCCCATGGTCATCGCCGTGGTCGGAATCACCTGGGCGCAGATCTCGAAGTCGTTGCGCTACTCGATCGCTCCGACCCCTGATGGCGTGCGCATCACCTACGGTCTGCTCACGACCGTCACCGAGACGCTTCCGCCGGGGCGCATCTTCGCGGTGGAGGTGTCGCAGTCGCTGCTGTGGCGCCCGTTCGGGTGGTGGACGATCAAGATCAACCGCATGAGTGGCAAGAGCGCAGCCCAGCAGTCGTCGGGGAGCGGACAGCAGTTCAACGTGGTGCTGCCCGTCGGCAAACGCGCCGACGTCGAACGCGTGCTCGCACTGGTGCTCCCCGACGTTCCCGCGGAGAGCATCCCGTTCCTCTGGGATCAGGGCGTCGTGGGTCCCGCCGACGGAGACACGTATCGGACGATGCCCCGGCGCGCCTGGTGGCGGCGTCCGTTCTCCTGGAAGCGACACGGCTACCTCGTCGCTGACTTCGGCCTGCTGCTGCGCCGTGGAAACGTGTGGCGCAAGCTCGCGGTCTTCCCGTTGGCACGTCTGCAGGGGGTCTCACTCAGCCAGGGGCCGATCGATCGGAATCAGCGGGTCTCAGGTGCGCAGGTGCACACCGTTCCCGGGCCGATCACCGGGTATCTGTCGGGTCTCGAACGGGCCGACGCGCTGGCGCTGCTCAACGATGTCAGCCGTGCCGCCGCGGAGGCGGCATCCCGCGACACCACCCACCGATGGAGCGCACACGCGGTCGAGACGCCGGTCGCAGCGCCTCCGGCCCCGCCGGCGTATACCGGCCCGCCGCCGGTGTTCCCTGTGCCTGGACAGTCGGCGCCGCCCGCGCCTCCGCTCCCGCCCGCCGCCCCGCCGGTCGGGAGGCCGGTGCTTCCGCCGGCGCCTCCGATCGTCCCGGATGCTCCGCCGGTCGCCCCACCCGCACCCCCGCTGCTTCGGCGGACGAGGCGCGACGATGGCGCGTGACGGTCGCCTCGGCGTCGGCATCATCGGGGCAGGCCGCGTAGGGCCGGTCGTCGGGGCGGCACTCGGCGGTGCAGGACATGCCGTGATCGGGATCACCAGCGGGTCCGACGACGAACGCGCCTCGGCCGTGCTTCCCGATGTGCCCGTGCTCGATGCTCTGGAGGTCGTGCGTCGTGCCGAGCTCGTGATCATCGCCGTACCCAGCGAGCAGTTGCCTGCGCTCGTCGCCGGCATCGCCGAGGTGGGCGGCTGGCAGATCGGCCAACTCGTGCTGCACACGGACCCGGCGCACGGGATCGAGGTGCTGCGCCCGGCGGCCGAACGCGGGGCGATCCCTCTCGCCGTGCATCCCGCGATCACCTTCACGGGGACGTCGATCGACCTCCGGCAGCTGCATGCCGGATTCGCTGCGGTGACCGCGCCGGCCGCGGTGCTGCCGATCGCCCAGGCTCTCGCCGTCGAGATGGGGTGCGAGCCCGTCGTGATCGCGGAGGCGGATCGTCCGGCCTACGCCGATGCGATCGCGACAGCCACCGAGTTCTCGCGGTCGATCATCGGACAGTCGACCGCGCGACTGCGGGAGATCGGCGTGGAGAACCCGGGCGGCTACCTCTCGGCGTTGGTGCAGTCGACTGTCGAGCGCGCGCTGCGCGAAGCATCCGACGCTCCGCCGCTGATCTGAATCCGCCGGCGTGGCACCCCGTGCGGGCGCCAGCGGGGCTCACCGCCCGCCGGAGAAGCCGCCGCCCCCTCCACCTCCGGAGAACCCGCCGCCGAATGACCCGCCGGCACTCGACGACGAGCTCGTCGAGGGCGCCGAGTAAGTGGCGGCGGCGTGCGACGATGCCACGAACGAGGCGAGCTGCGCCCGGAGCGCGAACGATGCGGGGTCACCGATCCAGGATGCGCCGCGCTCCGCGTCGGCGTAGGCCTTCTCGAGCACATCGCCCCACTCGCGTTCCATGCCGAACAGGATCGCGTAGGGAAGGAGACGCTCGTACACGTGGATGACATCGGCGGTGCCGTCGGCGCGACGCTCCGCTGCGCTGTACGACTGGAGCATGCGTAGACGGTCGGCCTCAGCGACCCGGACGAATTCCTTTACCCCCTGCAGGTACTCGTACGTGCGTGCGCCTTCGGCGGTGAGCACTGTGTGCTTCGAGAACGCGTAGAGGCTGGACAGCAGCACGAGGAAGGCGCCGAAAGAGATCACGACGAGCGCGGGGATCGCGGAGAGACGCCCTGTGGCCGCACTCCAGATCCCGAACGCCAGGCCGGCGACGGCGATGCCGATCGCGCACCACTGCAGAATCACGGCGCCCCGACTGCGCACCTTCTCGGTGAATCCGCGCGTCTGTGCCTCGGTGGTCCCCCTCTGGTGCAGCGCGGTCATCCGGGCAGCGAACGCTTCGTCGGAGGCGGGGAGATCGATCACGTCGTCGGCATCCGCTTCGAGGAAGAGCGCTTCGAGGGCGTCGACGTCCAGTTGGTCGGGCGTGCGTGCGTCGCCAAGACGACGCAATCGCGGCTCTTCGTCTTCAGGCCCCTCTTCGATGCGCAGCATGCCGCGGACGGCGAGGTGCACGATCTCGGACGGGATCACGTCTTTGGCCCCGGGAACGATGGCAGCGGCGAGCAGCGGTGGCAGCGAATCCGGCACGTCGTACTGGGCGACCACGACGCCCGTGGCGGTTCGCCGTCGGCGCGCGAAGGCCGACACCGCCACCCAGCTGCCCGCGGAGAGTCCGAGGGCGCCGACGGCGGCGGCGATCGGTGCGATGTCGGCGACCGGATCGGGCGTGCGGGCCGCAGGCTGCGCGACAGTTCCCGGTTCGAACCCGATGGCGACCGTCACCCCGTCCCCGGCGGGACGAGACCCCGATTCGACATGGAACGTCGCCCCGCCGCCGCCGCCGGTGGTCGGGCCCTCCAGCTCGCACTCCTCCTTCGAGCCGGAAGGGCCGGTGTAGCAGCGTGTGGCACCGGTGAGCGCGCCGCTCATCGTGGGATCGAAGACGATCTCTGCGCTGAACCGATCGATGGGCTGCGTGCTGTCGAGCGGGAGCAGATCCCAATAGAACTCGTCTGCCGGGGGAGTGGACGAGCCCTCGGATGGGTCGGTGGCAAGGATCACATCGCGCATCTCATACTCGATCACGTAGGTCGTGAGCCCTCGCACGTAATCATCGTCGTTGCCCGTGAGCACGTAGAGGAGACCGTCCTCCTCATCCGCCTCGTAGGGCACGTCCGCACCGTTCTCATCGGTCACGGAGAGGACCGTCGTCTCGGTGCTCGCCCCTTCGTACGAGGTCGCGAGCCCCCGGACGATGCCGTGATTCTGGTCGGTGTCCGGGAAGCCGGCCACGAGGGTCTCCGTTACGTGCATGCGGGCGCGGCCCTCGTCGTCGAGACCGAGTTCGTAGACCGCATCCCACGAACTGTAGGAGAAGTCGTCGACGTCGGCCCCCTCGGCGATTGCCGATCGCAGAGGCGAAGCCCCCTGCGTCTCGGGACCGTCGGAGGCTGCCATCGCTGCGCCCGGCGCGAGGATCGCCCCTGTCGCGAGGGCGAGTGCAGCGAACGCGCGGAGGATCCGTGGGTGGGCCATTCTTCGAGGCTACCCAGCGCGCGCCAAACTGCGGGATCCCGCCTCGGTAAACTGGGAGGGACTTCCAAGGAGCCCTGCACATGACTGACGCGTCCGCCGCGCCCGAATCGGCCTCGACCGACCCTTCTCTCGAAGAGGACGTCCACGAGCAGAAGGCCGTGCGACTCGCCAAGCGCGAGCGCCTGATCGAGAAGCGGACGGACGCGGGGGGCGGGGCGTTCCCGGTCGCCGTTCCCGTGACGCATACGATTCCCGCGCTGCGCTCCGAATACGGCGAGCTCGAAGCAGGCGCAGAGACGGGCGTCATCGTCGGGGTCGCGGGACGTGTGGTGTTCAGCCGCAACACCGGCAAGCTCTGCTTCGCCACCCTGCAGGCGGGCGACGGGTCGCGCATCCAGGCGATGATCTCTCTGGCGAACGTCGGCGAGGAGTCGCTGGCGGACTGGAAGGAGTACGTCGATCTGGGCGACCACGTCTTCGTGCACGGTGAGGTCATCTCCAGCCGCCGCGGCGAGCTGTCGATTATGGCCGACGACTGGACGATCGCGGCGAAGGCGATCCTGCCGCTCCCCAACGCGTACTCGGAGCTCAGCGAGGAAGGCCGCGTGCGCAGCCGCTACCTCGACCTGATCGTGCGGGAGCAGGCGCGCACCACGGTCCGCGCACGCGCCGCCGTGAACGCGAGCCTGCGTTCGACCTTCACGAGCCACGACTATCTCGAGGTGGAGACCCCGATGCTGCAGGTGCAGCACGGTGGAGCCTCTGCCCGTCCGTTCATCACGCACTCGAACGCGTTCGACACCGAGCTGTACCTGCGCATCGCGCCGGAGCTGTACCTCAAGCGGGCCGTGGTCGGGGGCATCGAGCGCGTCTACGAGATCAACCGCAACTTCCGCAACGAGGGTGCCGACTCCACGCACAGCCCCGAGTTCGCGATGCTCGAGGCGTATCAGGCCTACGGCGACTACAACCAGATGGCCGCCCTCACCCAGGAGCTCGTGCAGAACGCGGCGATCGCGGTCGCCGGAACCACGACCGTGACCTGGGCCGACGGCACCGAATACGAGCTCGGCGGTGAGTGGGACCGCATCTCGATGTACGAGTCGCTCTCCGCCGCATCCGGTCGCACCGTCACGCCGCAGGACTCGGTCGAGGATCTGATCGCGTTCGCGGAGGCGAACGAGGTCGACCTGCCACCGCAGGCCACCCACGGCAAGCTCGTCGAGGAGCTGTGGGAGCACTTCGTGAAGGGCGATCTCGTGCGCCCCACGTTCGTGATGGACTTCCCTGTGGACACATCGCCCCTGGTCCGCGAGCACCGCTCGATCGCGGGTGTCGTGGAGAAATGGGATCTGTACATCCGCGGCTTCGAACTGGCGACCGGATACTCCGAGCTCGTCGACCCCGTGATCCAGCGCGAGCGCTTCGTCGAGCAGGCCAAGCTCGCCGCCCGGGGTGATGTCGAGGCGATGCCGGTCGACGACGAGTTCCTGCGGGCGCTCGAGCACGGCATGCCCCCGTCGGGCGGAATGGGCATGGGGATCGATCGTCTGCTGATGGCCATCACCGGTCTGGGCATCCGCGAGACGATCCTCTTCCCTCTGGTCAAGTAGTCCGTCCATCCGGCGGTCATTCCGCCGAGTGGCGTCGGAACGCCCATTCCGGCAGCATCGCGCCGCCGATCATGGTCTCCAGGAGCGCAGCCAGCGAATAGCGAGGATCGATCTCGCGCACCATCTCGAGGTACCGGTCTGCGTGGCTGGCGCGCCCCAGAGCCCACGACAACCACGCCGCCACGGTGAGGGGTGCGGGCCGCGCGAGTCGCGGCGACCGCGCCGCCGCCGCGCGCGCCGCCGAGAGGGCGCGCCGCAGGCGTTCGGTGTCGGGGGTGGGGCCGCGTCCGAGGAAGACCTGGCCCACGTCATCGGGGACCATCACTCCGGACTCGGCGAACGCGGTCTGCGCTTCGAGCGTGCGGATGCCGCCCGCCAGGTCGGTCGCCCATTGAGCGATGGCGACGTCGCGCAGCAGCGGTTGCCCCAGACACCACAGCAGCGTGGCGGTCGCGGAAGGAGGGAGGTCGTCGGGCGCCGCCAGCACCGATTCGAAGAAGGCCGGAACGTCGTCGAGCAGGACGAGCGCGGCGATGAGCTGCGGATTCTCCCGAACCGTCAACCGCCCTCGCCCCTTCCGATCGAGGAATGCGGCGAGTTCGGCCGACGCCGTTCCCACACGTTCCTTCTCGGCGAGATCGACCTTCGGGAGCTCCGCTCCGATGCTCTGATCCCCGGACACCTCGGCCGACGGCGGCAGATCGGCCGGACGGCAGATCTGCGCCAACGCTCCGAGCTCGGGCTCCTCGTCGATGTAACTCGACCAGCCGGAAGGAGTCACGCAGAGGGCGTCGACCACGCGGAGACCGGCTTCCTCAGCGCAGCCCAACAGCTCGTCGACGGCCACCGCGTGCGGGAGCACGAGACCGTCTCGTGTGGGGTGCGACTCCTCATCGGTGTAGACGACGACCGCGACGGCGTCGGTGCCGACGACGCGTGCGACGAGACCGACGGCGGCGTCGGCATAGACCTCGAGGTCGGCCTCCTCGTGCGGGAGGTCCAGACGCATGGCCCCATCGGTGCGGGCGCCTCGGAAGGGCAGGAGCACGATGCTCCGACGAGGCGTGAACCCTGCGAGAGACGGGACGATACCGAGGAAGGCGGCGGAATCGGTGGCGCGGAGAACTGTTGTCATCCCGAGAGTGTGGTCGAGGCCGAAGGGCGGCGGGCGCGAAATGTGGCTCTGTGGACGGAGTTTCTGTGAGGCCAGGAATGTGCACGAACAGTGGCTCGCGTACCATGGGGTGATGGACAACTTCTGGCTCGCCGCGGCATGGTCGCTTCTGCCGACCGTCGGGGTGAGCATCGTGTTCTTCCTCGTGGTCCGCGGCATCCTCCGGTTCGATCGCACCGAACGCAAGGTTCACGCGCAGATCGAGGCTGAAGAGCGCGCCGCGCGGGGCCTCCCTCCGCGCGCCTGAGTCCGACCCATCGGCTACTGTGAAGCCAGCGCACCTGCTCTGGTGCGCATCGGCTGTGACGGTCACTGCGGTGGCGAGGGGGCACGATGACTGCGGAGACCTGGGGATGGTGGATCGCCGCCTTCCTTCTGGTGCTCGACATCATCATCCGTGTCACGGCGATCATCGTCATCCCACGGAACAGACGCCCCACGGCCGCGATGGCTTGGCTTCTGGCGGTCTTCTTCATTCCGTTCGTCGGGGTCTTCCTGTTCCTCGTGATCGGCAATCCGCGCCTCCCGCGCGCCCGCCGACGCAAGCAGGACCAGATCAACGAGTACATCGCGGAGACCAGCGAGCACCTGCATTTCGGCACGCTCCGCCCGAACGCTCCCGCATGGTTCGGACCGATCGTGCAGATGAACCAGAAGCTCGGCGCTCTCCCCCTGTCCGGCGACAACGGCGCCCACCTCATCTCCGACTACCAGGAGTCGCTCGATGAGATGGCCGAGGCCATCCGCACGGCGCAGGAGTATGTGCACGTCGAGTTCTACATCCTGCAGTCCGACACGTCGACGGACAACTTCTTCCGGGCGCTCGAAGAGGTCTGCGCACGAGGCGTCGAGGTCCGCGTGCTGCTCGACCACTGGGCCAACCGCGGCAAACCCCGCTACAAGCAGACCATCGCGCGGCTCAATGCGATGGGGGCGGACTGGCACCTGATGCTGCCGGTGCAGCCGCTCAAGGGCAAGATGCAGCGTCCCGATCTGCGCAATCACCGCAAGCTCCTCGTCGTCGACGGCAACATCGCGTTCCTCGGCTCGCAGAACATCACCGACTCGACCTACAACCTGCCGAAGAACATCAAGCGCGGTCTGCACTGGGTCGACCTGATGGTGCGTCTCGACGGCCCTGTGGTGTTGAGCGTGAACGCGATCTTCGTCGCAGACTGGTACAGCGAGACCGACACGGTGCTCGAGGGAATCGACATCGCACACGCGAACATCGGCTCCGGCGACCTCGACTGTCAGGTCGTGCCGTCCGGCCCCGGATTCGAGGTCGAGAACAACCTCCGACTCTTCCTCAGCCTGCTCTACTCGGCCAAGAAGAAGATCATGATCGTCAGCCCGTACTTCGTCCCCGATGAAGCGCTGCTGCTCGCGGTGACGGCGGCGGTGGACCGCGGCGTGCACGTCGAGCTGTTCGTCTCGGAAGAGGGCGATCAGGCGATGGTCTACCACGCGCAGCGCAGCTACTACGAGGTGCTGCTCAAGGCCGGAGTCCGCATCTGGATGTATCGCAAGCCGTACATCCTGCACACCAAGACGCTGACCATCGACGACGAGGTCGCCGTGATCGGATCGAGCAACATGGACATGCGCTCCTTCGGTCTGAACCTCGAGGTCTCGATGCTCGTGCGCGGCGAGGAGTTCGTCGCCGAGATGCGTGAGGTCGAGGACAAGTACCGGTCCCTCAGCCGCGAGCTGACCCTGGAGGAGTGGATGCAGCAACCGCTGCGTTCGACCGTGCTCGACAATCTCGCACGCCTCACCTCCGCTCTGCAGTAGGTGAGGCCGGCTATCCCCGCGAACTCCGCGAGGGCTACCCTGTGAGGATGACCTCCGCGCTTCGTCCTCTCGTTTCCGTCATCGGCGTCGCCGCGGCCGCGCTCCTCATCGCAGGGTGCACCGCCGGGCCGGGCGCGGAGACGCCGACCAGCTCTCCGGCACCGAGCGCCGGCGGCATCGACGACCAGAACGATGTCGAGGGTGCACTGCTCGACGATGGGCGCATGTTCGCCGTCATCACCGTAGGCTCCTCCACCTGTGTGCCGCAGGTCGACCAGGTCACCGCAGAGGGGCAGACCGTGACGGTCACCCTCGTCGACCCGGAGGGTGAGTCGTCACGGCCATGCACGAAGGATCTCGCACCGCGTGCGAGCCTCGGCGCTCTGCCGGAAGGCGTGGATCCGAAGACCGACATCACTCTCAACGTCACCTATGGCGACATCACCGACGACGTCGATCTCGACGGAAACCCGGGTGCCACCGGCGCGCCCGGCACCTCGACCGAGTATCTGCCCTCGGCCGGCTGGTTCGATGACGGCGGCCTGGTGCTGCTCACCTGGGGATCCTCCTCCTGTCCGCCGGTCGTCGACTCGCTCGAGGGATCGGGGAACGCGGGAACGGCGACTTTCGCGACCGACCCGAACCAGGTCTGCACGATGGACATGGCACCGCGCGCGACGATCCTCTCGTTCGGCGACGACACCGTCGACGACGATGCGACGTTCACCCTGACCCTCGTCGGCGGAGGACTCGACGGCACGGTCGAGGTGCACTGACCGGGGAGTCCCGGCTCTCAGAGGATGTGCACCGGGTGCCCGGACGGCAACGCCAGCAGCAGAGCTCCGGGATCCGCCCAGCAGGTGATGCGCACGGCCTCGCCGAACTCGTCGCCGTCGAGCTCGATCGGGATGGGGTCGGGTGCTGCGGCTTCTGCGGCGGTTCCGTGGAAGTAATGCACCGAGGCGTTCTTGCCGCGGTGCTCGAGCACACGGCGCCCTGCGCGGAAGCGGTGCAGCACCGAGTTGTCCCACCAGATCTTGCGCCAGACCCCGAACCAGCCGAACATGCCGGTCGGCTGGATGACGGCGACATCGAGGGCGGCATCGGTGATCGACGCGTCGGGGATCAGGGCGATGCCGGCGGGGAGCGTGCCGCAGTTCGCGAAGAGCAGGCTGTATGCGCGGTGCGAGTGCAGGCGCCCGTCATCGACCTGGTAGACGGCACGGAACGGCTTCGCGCGAGGCAGTGACCGGGCGGCACCGTCGACGTACGCGATCCACCCCACGGACTTCTTCAGGTCGGAGCGGGTGTTCGCGATCATGTCGGCGTCGAGACCCATGCCGGCCAGCACCACGAAGGCGTGTTCGGCCTCTTCGCCGTCCTGCCGTGTGAGGCGCGCCCACCCGATGTCGATCGGATGCCGGAAGTCGCCCAGTGCGGCGCGGATCATCTCCGTCGGATCGCCGAGAGGAAGCCCGAGGTTGCGAGCGAGCAGGTTGCCCGTGCCACTGGGAAGGATCGCCAACGGCACTCCGCTGTTCGCGATCGCCTCGGATACCGCCCGCACCGTGCCGTCGCCGCCTGCGACCAGTACGACATCCACCCCGCGCTCCAGGGCCTGCGCGGTGGCATGTTGCCCGGCATCCTCGATCGTCGTCGGGTAGAACGCGGGGTGCTCCCATCCGGCTTCGCGGGAGAGATCGCGCACCGTGGCGCGAAGATGCTTGCCGTCGACCTTGATGGGGTTGTAGACGAGCGCCGCCTGTCGCTGGACGGGTGCGCTGGATGTCATGGCGCTACTCTAAACCGGGAACTGCCCGGTCCTCCTCATCCGAAGGAGACTTGCTCGATCGCGGGGGGAGAGCGGACGTATGGACGATGTCTCCCGCGATGCCTCGCACGCCGCGCTCTCCGCGCTGATCGAGAACGAACCCGATCGGCTGCGTCGTCGAAGCATCTCGCTGGGAGTCCCCGTGCCCGATGCCGAAGATGCGGCGCAGATCGCGTTGCTCCGGGCGTGGCGGTCCGTCTCGCACCTGGACGCCCCGCAACCGGGACGCCTGTGCGCTTGGCTCGATGTCATCGCCCGCAACGTCGCCATCGATCTCGCTCGACAGCGCAGACGGAGGCCGGAGGCCCCGTTGGAACAGGACATCGCGGGAGACGGGGCGAGCGTGGAATCCGCCGTGGAGGTCCGGGTGTTCCTCGGCGGCGCTCTCGCCGCCCTTCACGCCCTGCCCGAAACCCTCAGAGAGCCTCTGCTGCTCACCGTGGTGGAGGGCCTCTCCGCGGACCAGGTCGCGATTCGTCTCGGAATCGAACCCGCTGCCGCCCGGCAGCGCATCTCGCGTGCACGAAAAGCGCTGCGGGCTTGTCGCCGTACCGGGATGGGCGAGGGCTGACGGAGGCCGAGCGTCCGGCCCGGCCTCCGCGTCCATCAGAGCGTGCCGAACGGGTTGTCGATCACGTAGCGCCAGCCGTGCTCGTCGTCGTACACCGCGACATCAGCTGTCGTGCCGGCGAGAGCGATCGCGGAGCCGTCCGGGCCCGTGCCGGTGATCGTCCAGTCCGCGACCGCGAGTCCGGTGCCCGCGCTCTGGAAGACATGACGGACCGTCATCACGATCGGCAGATGCAGCCCGAGGAACTGCTCGAGCGCGCCCCTGACCTCTTCGGCGCCCGTCACGGCTGTCCCCGGGGCAGGCACGAAGACGACGTCCGGGGCGTTCAGAGCCATCAGGCCGTCGATGTCTCGGGCGTTGAACCGTTCGGCGAAGGCGATGTTCAACTGGTCGAGGGAGGTGACACGGGTGCTCATGGGATTCCTTTCCACGGGCCGACGGGGTGGCGGCCGTTGCAGAGGAAGACGACGCCGGTCGACGAGTGTGACATCCGGCGCGCCCGGGCGTTCACCGTAGACTTGGTGGATGATCGACCTCGCACTCCTCCGCGAAAACCCGGAGATCGTCCGCCGTTCGCAGACTGCTCGTGGAAACGACCAGAGCACCGTCGACGTCGCTCTCGAGGCCGATCGATCGCGCAGGTCCGCGCTCTCGGCTTTCGAAGAGCTGCGTGCCGAGCAGAACGCCTTCGGCAAGCAGGTCGCGAAAGCTCCCAAGGAGGAGAAGGCCGCGTTGGTCGCGCAGGCGAAGGATCTCGCGGAGCGCGTCAAACAGGCCCAGCATGCGGCGAACGAGGCCGCAGACGCAGCGGCGGCGGCGCTTGCTCGCATCGAGAACGTCGTGATCGACGGTGTACCCGCCGGTGGCGAAGCCGACTTCGTCGAGCTGCGTCGCGTCGGCGACGTGCCCGCGTTCGACTTCGAGCCGAAGGACCACCTCGAGCTCGGTGAACTCCTCGGCGCGATCGACATGGAACGCGGTGCCAAGGTCTCCGGCGCACGCTTCTACTTCCTGCGCGGCATCGGGGCGCGGCTCGAGATCGCCCTCATGAACCTCGCGCTCGACAAGGCCCTGCAGAACGGCTTCGTGCCGCTGATCACCCCGACGCTCGTGCGCCCGGAGATCATGCAGGGCACCGGGTTCCTCGGCGAGCACGCCGATGAGGTCTACCACCTCGACAAGGACGACGACCTGTACCTGGTGGGCACCAGCGAGGTCGCGCTCGCGGGGTACCACAAGGACGAGATCGTCGACCTGGCCGATGGCGCCCTCCGCTACGCCGGGTGGTCGACCTGCTATCGGCGCGAGGCCGGCTCGCACGGCAAGGACACCCGCGGCATCATCCGCGTGCACCAGTTCAACAAGCTCGAGATGTTCGTCTACACGACCGCGGAAGAGGCCGAAGCCGAGCACCTGCGCCTCGTCGCGCTGCAGGAGGAGATGCTGACTTCGCTCGGCCTCGCCTACCGCGTGATCGACGTCGCCGCCGGAGACCTCGGATCGAGCGCGGCTCGCAAGTACGACATCGAGGCCTGGGTGCCCACGCAGGGCGCGTTCCGCGAGCTCACCTCGACCTCGAACTGCACGACCTACCAGGCGCGCCGCCTCGATGTGCGTCATCGTCCGGCCGTCGACACGGCGGATGCGGCAGCACAGGGCACCGCGAAGACGCAGCACGTCGCCACGCTGAACGGCACGCTCGCCACCACCCGCTGGATCGTCGCCCTGCTCGAGACGCACCAGCAGGCCGACGGATCGGTGCGCGTGCCCGAGGTCCTGCGCCCCTACCTCGGCGGCCTCGAAGTGATCGAGCCCCTCGCCGACGGGCGGGCCGCTCGATGACGGGGCCCTGGCTGGTCGGCCTCGACGTCGACGGGACCATCCTGCTGCAGGATGAGACGATGAGTCCCGGGGTTCCGGAAGCCATCGCCCGGGTGCGCGACGGCGGGAACGTGGTCACCATAGCGACCGGGCGCAGCTGGATGGCGACGCGACGCTATGTCGAGGAGCTCGGCCTGACCGCCGATTACGTGGTGTGCTCCAACGGCGCCGTGACGATGCGCCGCTCCGGCGACGACTGGGAGCGCTGGAACGTCGAGACCTTCGATCCGACGCCGGTGCTGGGTCTGCTGCGCGAGCGTCTCCCCGACGCCAGGTACATGGTCGAACTCGCTTCGGGGCAGCGGCTGTTCACCGAGCAGCTCGATGACTGGACGCTCGACGGCGGACGGCAGGTCGACTTCGACGAGCTCGGCGCGCTCCCCGTCTCGCGCATCGTCGTCGTCTCTCCCGGTCACGATGAAGACGACTTCCATCGCCTGGTGGCGGATGCCGGTCTCAACGAGGTGTCGTACGCGATCGGCTGGACGGCGTGGCTGGACATCGCGCCGCAGGGTGTGGACAAGGGCACGGCTCTGGAGCAGGTGCGCACCGAGCTCGGGCTCGGCGAGGGACGCATCCTCGTCGCGGGCGACGGGCGCAACGACATCGGCATGTTCGGCTGGGCGCGCTCACTCGGCGGACGAGCGGTGGCGATGGGTCAGGCCCCCGACGTGGTGAAGGAAGCCGCCGGCGAGGTCACCGCAGATGTCGCCGACGGCGGCCTGGCGCGAGCGCTCGACACGCTTCCAGCCCCCGCCCAGGTCAGCGCAGGAGAATAGAACTCGGCTAGACTCACGCCTGGTCGACAGAAGCGTCTGTCGGGAGGGTTGTCCGAGCGGCCGATGGAGCTGGTCTTGAAAACCAGTGGGCAGAGATGTCTCGTGGGTTCGAATCCCACACCCTCCGCATTTGAGCACGATGCCCCCGTATCGGCGCTGAATCCGAAAGGACCCGAGTGAGCCAGAACACCCGACGCCGTCACACGATCGCGCGCCACGGTCAGCTGGGCACTCCTGGCACCGTCGGCCAGCTCTTGAAGTTCATCGCGATCGGCCTCGCCGTGGTTCTGGTGAGCGGGCTCGGCGTCGGGGCCTACGTCTTCTACGACCTCACGAGCACGGTTTCGGCGAACGCGGTCGAGATCGAGGGCCAGGACCCGATCCCGCCGGACATCGGCGAGTACAAGGGTGGATTCAACATGGTGCTCACCGGTGTCGACACCTGCGAGGAGAAGTACAAGGACCTCTTCGGCGCTCGCTGCTCCGGCTCGGACGCCGAGGGCACGCTCAACGACGTGAACCTGCTGGTCCACGTCTCACAGGAGCCCCGTCGCATCACCGTCGTCAGCTTCCCTCGCGACCTGATGGTGCCGATCCCGTCCTGCACGGACAAGAACGGCAATGCCACCTCTGCGATGAGCAAGCAGCCGCTCAACACCGCCTACACCGACGGCGGTCTGAACTGCGTCGTGAAGACGATCTCCGAGCTCACCGACCAGGAGATCCAGTTCGCGGCAGGCGTCACCTTCGGCGGTGTGATCGAGATCACCAACGCGATCGGCGGTGTCGACGTCTGCCTCGCCAATCCGATCAAGGACCGCTACACCGGACTGGACATGGCTGCGGGAACCCACACGGTCGAGGGACTGCAGGCGCTGCAGTTCCTGCGCACCCGTCACGGCGTCGGCGACGGCAGTGACCTGGGCCGCATCGGAAATCAGCAGCAGTACATGTCGAGCCTGGCACGCAAGATGATCAGCGGTGAGGTGCTCGGCAACGTGCCCGTGATGCTGAAGCTCGCGAACACCGCGATCCAGAATCTCGAGCCGAGTGAGTCGCTCACGAACCCGATGACGCTCGTGCAGATCGCCCTCGCGGTCAAGTCGGTGCCGTTCGAGGACATCGTCTTCGTGCAGTACCCGAACGGGACGGACTCGGCCAACCCCAACAAGGTCGTCCCCAACTACACCGCCGCTTCGGCGCTCTGGGACGCGCTCGCTGCGAACGCCCAGCTGCAGATCACGCACGAGAACAACAAGAACGACGGCGTGGTCGTGCAGGAGCCGACGGCACCTGTCGAGCAGCCGGCGACGGATCCGGCAGCGACCCCCGACCCGGCAGCGACTCCCGACAATGTCGTGGCGCTCCCCGATTCGATCAAGGGCAACTCCGCAGCACAGCAGACCTGCTCGAACGGCAACGTCCGCTGAGTCGTCCGCGACGTCGCGCAAGCTGCTTGCGCGTTCTTGCAAGGACTTGCGTACACTGACTGCATGTCGAAGCGACTGGCAGAGGTGGCCCGAAAGGTCGGTGTGAGCGAGGCGACGGTCAGTCGCGTGCTCAATGAGAAGCCGGGAGTCTCCGACGCCACGCGGCAGGCGGTGCTCACCGCCCTCGATGTGCTCGGTTACGAGCGGCCGACCAAGTTGCGCGGCGAACGTGCCCGCCTGGTCGGGCTCGTGCTCCCTGAACTGCAGAATCCGATCTTTCCCGCGTTCGCCGAGATCGTCGGAGGCGCACTCACCCAGAACGGGTACACGCCCCTGCTCTGCACCCAGAACGCGGGGGGAGTGACGGAGTCGGACTACGTCGACCTCCTCCTCGCGCAGCAGGTCTCGGGCGTGATCTTCCTCGGCGGGAACTACACGCAGGCGGACGCCGCGCATCAGCACTACGAGCGGCTGCGTCAGGTGAACCTGCCGACCGTGCTCGTCAACGCCCGCGTCCCCGAGCTGCATTTCGCGACGGTGTCGACCGATGATGCCGCCGCAGCTGAACAGGCCGTGCTGCACGTGCACCAGCTCGGGCATCGGAAGATCGGCCTTCTTCTGGGGCCGGAGGACCACGTCCCCTCCCGTCGCAAGCTCGAGTCCGCGCGCCGACTGCTGGCTTCGCTCGGGGCGCCGTTGTCGGACGAGCTCGTCGTGCGCGGCATGTACTCGCTCGAGTCGGGGCAGGCGGGGGCCGCGCGTCTCTTCGCCGCCGGGGCGACGGCGATCGTGTGCGCGAGCGACCCGATGGCGCTCGGGGCCGTGCGCGCGGCTCGCCGTGCCGGCCTGTCGGTTCCGGGAGATGTGAGCATCGTCGGGTTCGACGACTCGGCCCTGATGAGTTGCACCGAGCCCCCGCTGACGACGGTGCGACAGCCGATCGAGTCGATGGGGCGGGCGGTGATCGCGCTGCTGCTCGCGCAGATCGCCGGCACGGCGCAGCCCAGCGATGAACTGCTGTTCGAGCCCGAGCTGGTGCTGCGAGCCTCGACAGGTCCGCTGAGCTGATCGGTTCCGCAGATGGCCTGCGGGCCGTCTCTTGTTCGCGCTCGGAAACGATCGCAATTTTCCAATAATCTGTTTAGTTCTTGCACGGAACGCTAGAAAAAGCTACATTCGACTCATCGCCACTGACGACGAGGAGTTCCGTGGACACTGACGTTCTGCGCACGGCGGCACCCGCCCGCACCCTGCCGATGCCCGTGCGTGAGGGGTGGTGGCGCACGGCCGTCATCTACCAGGTGTACGTGCGCAGCTTCGCGGACGGCAACGGCGACGGCATCGGAGATCTCGCCGGCGTCCGCTCACGGCTGCCGTACCTGAAGAGCCTCGGCGTCGACGCTCTCTGGTTCACTCCCTGGTACCTGAGCCCTCTCGCGGACGGCGGGTACGACGTGCAGGACTACCGCCGCATCGACCCCCGCTTCGGCACGCTCGAGGAGGCGGAGCAGTTGATCGCCGAGGCCCTGGCTCTCGGCATCCGCACGATCGTCGATATCGTCCCCAACCACATCTCGGATCAGCACGAGTGGTTCCAGCAGGCACTGGCCGCGGGGCCGGGAAGCCCCGAGCGCGAGCGGTTCTGGTTCCATCCCGGTCGGGGAGAGCGCGGTGACGGTATCCCCACCAACTGGGTGTCGAGCTTCCAGGGCCAGACCTGGTCGCGCACACGGAACCCCGACGGCTCCGACGGCGAGTGGTACCTGCACCTGTTCACGCCAGAGCAGCCCGATCTGAACTGGAACCACCCCGACGTGCGGCGTGAGCACGAAGACGTCCTGCGGTTCTGGTTCGACCGCGGCGTCGCGGGCGTCCGCATCGACTCCGCGGCGCTCCCGGTCAAGGATCCGGCCCTTCCCGATCTCCCGCCCGGCACGGCTCCCGCGATCGGCCACCCGCACATCGACCGCGACGAGCTGCACGAGATCTACCGTGAATGGCGCGCCGTCGCCGACGAGTACGACGGCGAGCGGGTGCTCGTCGGCGAGGTGTGGCTCGACGACGCCGAGCGCTTCGCGCGGTATCTGCGTCCGGGCGAGATGCACACCGCGTTCAACTTCGGGTTCATGACACAGCCCTGGAGCGCGCAGGCCATGCGCGACTCGATCACCCGCACGCTGGCGGAGCATGCACCCGTCGGCGCGCCGGCGACCTGGGTGCTCTCGAACCACGACATCACACGCCCGGTCACCCGCTACGGGCAGGCGGACTCCTCGTTCGCCTTCGAGCGCAAGCGCTTCGGCACGGCGACGGATGCCGCACGCGGCGCGCGTCGGGCCCGCGCGGCGGCGCTGCTCGTCGCCGCGCTTCCGGGCAGCCTCTACATCTACCAGGGCGACGAGCTCGGCCTTCCCGAGGTGGAACTGCCGCTCGATGCGATCGAGGACCCCATGCACTTCCGCTCGGGTGGGGTCGACCCGGGGCGGGACGGCTGCCGTGTGCCACTGCCCTGGTCCGGAGCGGCGGCCCCGTACGGCTTCGGCGGCACGCCGTGGCTTCCTCAGCCAGAGGACTGGGCGACGCTCACGGTCGACGCCCAGGACCGGGACCCCGATTCGACCCTCAACCTGTACCGCGCGACGATCGCGCTCCGGCGTCGAATCGACGATCTCGCCGGAGACGATCTCGAGTGGCTCGAACTCGGCGCCGACGTGCTCGCGTTCCGCAGAGGTGACGGCACCCTCAGCATCACGAACCTCGGGTCCGCGGCCGTGCCGCTGCCGGCGCACCACGAGGTGCTCCTCGCCAGCGCGCCGCTCGACGGTGCACTCCCTCCCGATTCCACAGCCTGGCTCGCCCTCCGAGCCGTCCCCGCGCGCTCGCACCGAGCGCCGAAGTAGCCCTGCACCACCCGATCAGCACCACATGGAAGGACAGACAATGAAGTCACCAACGAAGGCCATGGTCGCCGGCATCGCCGTGCTCGCGACGGTCGGCGCGCTCGCCGGCTGCACGTCCAGCGGCGACGGCGACAACGCCGACGGGCGGCTCGAACTGCGCGTCGCGACGTTCCCACCGGGAGCGGACGCTGCCGCCTATGATGCGTTCGCCGCTCAGGAGAAGCAGTTCGAGAAGGAACATCCCGACATCGACATCATCGGCGTCGAGTACGAGTGGGAAGGCCCGACCTTCGCCGTGCAGCTCGCCGGCGGAAGCCTGCCGGACGTCTTCACCGTGCCGTTCACCGACTCGAAGACGCTGCTCGAGAACGGGCAGCTGATGGATGTGACCGACGCGATCGAGAAGCTCGGCTACACCGACAAGTTCAACCCGATCATCCTCGACGGGGTCACCGGCTCCGACGGCAAGATCTACGGGTTCCCGCGGCAGGCGTACGCCGCCGCACTGCACTACAACCGCGACCTGTTCGAGCAGGCCGGGCTCGACCCCGACAACCCGCCGGAGACCTGGGACGGGATCCGCGAAGCTGCCAAGAAGATCGCAGATGCCACGGGCAAGGCCGGGTACGCCCAGATGGCGATCAACAACACCGGCGGGTGGCAGCTGACCTCGCAGACCGTCGCCCGCGGCGGTCGCACGCAGACCGACAACGGAGACGGCACGGCCGAGTCGACGATCGACAACGACGCGACCAAGGCCTCGCTGCAGTTCCTGCACGACGTGAAGTGGGAGGACAACGCCTTCGGCTCGAAGGTCGACCTCGACTGGGGGACCATCAACCAGGAGTTCGCGGCTGGCAACATCGGCATGTACACGTCGGGTTCCGACATCTACACCGCCCTCGTCCGCGACTTCGGCATGGACTCGGACATCTACGGCATGACGGTCGTGCCGATGGAGGGCGACGACCCCGGCACGCTCGGCGGCGGAGACATCGCCGTGATCAGCCCCACGGTCGACGACGCGACGAAGGAGGCAGCGGTCACCTGGATCGACTGGTACTACATGCAGAAGCTGATGGACAAGGATGCGGCCGTGCTCGATGCCAAGACGCTGAACGAGTCCGGCCAGGCGGTGGGCACCCCGCTGCTCCCGGTGCTCAGCCGTGAGCTGTACGACGAGTCGCAGGTGTGGATCGCCGACTACATCAATGTTCCGGTCGAGCAGATGGCGCCGTTCAGCGATCGCATCTGGGACCAGACACCGGTGGGTGAGCCGAAGGTGAAGACGCAGGAGGTCTACGCGCTCCTCGACACCGTCGTGCAGAAGGTCCTGACCGACCAGAACGCCGACATCGACGCCCTCCTGGCCCAGGCGCAGACCGACGCGCAGGCGAAGCTCGACGAGTAACACTTCATGACGATGACGCTCTCCGAGCAGCGGGCGGCGGTGGAGGATTCTCCGCCGCCCGCTGTGCGCTCCTCCCGCCGCCGCTCGCCGCTCACGTGGTTCCGCGGCGGCGGGCTCGCGAACCTCCTGTTCGTGCTCCCGATGCTGTTCGTGTTCGTGTTCTTCTCGTGGTCGCCGATCGTGCAGTCGGTGATCATGAGCCTGCAGAAGACGAACCTGATCGTCTCCGAGTGGGTCGGATTCGACAACTATCTCGCCGTGATCGGCGACCCCGAGCTCGGCCGCGCCGTGATCAACACGCTGTGGTTCGCCGTGCTCGCGCTGCTCTTCGGGTTCCCGCTGCCGCTGCTGATGGCCGTGCTGATGAGCGAGGTGCGCCGTGGCAAGGGCATCTACTCGGCGCTCGCCTACCTGCCCGTCGTGATCCCGCCGGTCGTCGCGGTGCTGCTGTGGAAGTTCTTCTACAGCGCCGACCCGTCCGGTGTGTTCAACACGGTGCTCGGATTCGTCGGCATCCCGCCGCAGCCGTGGATCCAGGACGCGGTGCAGGCCATGCCCTCGCTCGTGCTGGAAGCCACCTGGGCCGGGGCCGGAGGCTCGATCATCATCTACCTGGCCGCGCTCCTGGGCGTGCCCCCCGAGCTCTACGACGCCGCTGAGGTCGACGGCGCCGGCATCTGGAAGAAGGTCTGGCACGTCACGCTGCCGCAGCTGCGCGGCATCCTCTTCATCATGCTGATCCTGCAGGTGATCGCGACCGCGCAGGTCTTCCTCGAGCCGTTCCTGTTCACCGGCGGCGGCCCTGCCGGCGCGACCAAGACCGTGCTGCTGTACATCTACGACAAGGCCTTCCGCAACAGCCTCGGCGGCGACTACGGCGAGGCGACGGCCGTCTCGGTGCTGCTCGCGATCGTCCTCGCCCTGCTCTCCTGGCTGTACTTCAAGCTGACCGACCGTTGGAGCACGACGTGAGCCTCACCACCCGCCTCTCGACCCGTGCCGCGGAGAAGGCGGCGGAGAAGGCCGCCGATCGCGTCGGCGACCGCACGGTCATCTCCGACTCCGAACGTCGGCGCCCCGGCATCCGCATCGGGATGTCGCTCACGCACGTGTTCCTTGCCGTCGGGTTGGTCATCGCCGGGCTCGGTCCGATCCTGTGGCTCGCGAAGTCGGCGATCACCCCCACGCAGGACACCCTGCAGCAGCCGTTCGCGCTGTGGCCGAACGGCATGGACTGGGAGAACCTGTCGACCGCGTGGAACGACATCCACATCGACCAGTACTTCTTCAACACGGTGATCATCGCGCTCGGCGCCTGGTTCGTGCAGCTGTTCATCGCGACGACCGCCGGCTACGCGCTGTCGGTGCTGCGTCCGAAGTACGCGCCGATCCTGAACGCGCTGGTGCTGGCGACGCTGTTCATCCCGGGCATCGTGCTGCTGGTGCCGCTGTACCTGACGATCGTGCATCCGCCGCTGCTGGGAGACGTGAGCCTGCTCAACAACTACCTCGCCGTCTGGTTGCCGATGGGGGCGAACGCCTTCAACATCCTGCTGGTGAAGCGGTTCTTCGACTCGCTGCCGCGAGAGGTGTTCGAGGCGGCCCGCACCGACGGCGCCGGACCCTTCCGGCTGTTCTGGTCGATCGTGCTGCCGATGTCGAAGCCGATCCTCGGCGTGGTCTCGGTCTTCGCCATCATCGCCGCGTGGAAGGACTATCTGTGGCCGATGCTGGTGCTGCCCGACCCAGCGGTGCAGCCGCTGTCGGTGCGCCTCCCCGCCGTGCAGTCGCAGACCGAGCTCGACGTGTTCCTGGCGGCGCTGGCGATCGCGACACTCATCCCGATCGCGATGTTCCTGGTCTTCCAGTCGGTGTTCCTGCGCTCGGCCGGACTCGGGGGTGCCGTGAAGGGCTAGTCGCCGGACGGCGGTGCCGGCGGATGCAGGGCGTCGATCAGGGCGCCCATGATGCCGGGCATGTCGACGGTGGGGTCGATCATCCACTGCAGTTGGAGTCCGTCGGATGCGGCCTGGATCACGCGGGCGAGCGTGTCGGGGTCGAGGGCGGAGCGTCTGTCGTCGGTGCCGAAGTTGTCGGCGATCGAGTCGCGCAGGCGGGCGCTGCGGTCCAGGAAGTAGTCGTGGGCGGGGTGTTCCGGGTCGGCGGCGTCCACAGAGAGGCGCGAGAACAGGGCGACGAGACCCGGGACCTCGGTGTTGTGTCGGATCACATCGATGAACGCGGCCCTGGCCTCGGCGTCGCTGAGCCCCGCGGGGTCGAGGCCGTCGTGCTCGTCGCGTTTGCGGAGCACCTCGGTGAAGAGCTCCTCCTTCGAGCCGAAGTAGTGCAGGAGCGCGGCGGGTGTGACGCCGACGACCTCGGCGATCTCCTTGAGGGAGGCGTTCTGGTATCCCTTGCGCCCGATCACGTCGAGGGCGCTCTCGAGGATCTCCTCGCGTCGCGCCACGCCTTTCGCATACGAACCCCGTCGTGCCATGCCTCGACCCTAATCCTGAATGTCGTTTGAAATCTAATACTGAAGGGCATATGGTTTTCGCAAGGACATCGACGTCGCCCGCGAAAGGAACACCATGACCGAGAACTCGGCTTCCGACCTCACCCTCGAGGAGAAGGCGTCGCTCACCAGCGGTGCGGACTTCTGGACCACGAAGGCCATCGACCGCGTGGGCATCCCGTCGGTGATGATGACCGACGGTCCGCACGGCCTGCGCAAGCAGTCCGGCAGTACCGACCACCTCGGCCTTGCGAGCAGCGTCCCCGCCACCTGCTTCCCGCCCGCCGTCGGCATCGGTTCGTCGTGGGACGCCGAGATCATCGAGCGCGTGGGCGCGGCGATCGGTGTGGAAGCCGCGATCGAGAACGTCGCCGTCGTGCTCGGCCCCGGCATCAACATCAAGCGCTCGCCGCTGTGCGGGCGCAACTTCGAGTACTTCTCGGAAGACCCGATCGTGTCCGGCATCCTCGGAGCCGCCTCGGTCCGCGGCGTCCAGTCGAAGGGCGTCGGCACCTCGCTCAAGCACTTCGCGGCGAACAACCAGGAGTTCGACCGCATGCGTGCGAGCTCCGACGTCGACCCCCGCCCGCTGCGTGAGATCTACCTGCGCGGGTTCGAGCGCGTCGTGAAGGATGCCTCGCCGTGGACCGTCATGTGCTCGTACAACAAGCTCAACGGCGTCTGGACCTCGGAGGACCCCTGGCTGCTCACCAGCGTGCTGCGCGACGACTGGGGCTTCGACGGCCTCGTCGTCTCGGACTGGGGTGCCGTGAACGACCGTGTGACCGGCGTCGCCGCAGGTCTCGACCTGGAGATGCCGGCCTCGGGAGGGCGCACGGATGCGCAGCTCGTCGCGGCCGTGCGTGCGGGAGCGCTCGATGAGAGCGTGCTCGACACCGCAGCAGGCCGTGCCATCGACCTCGTGCGCAAGGCCGGGGAGCGGCCGGCCGTGGCAGGTCCGCTCGATGTCGACGCCCACCATGCGCTCGCGCGGGAGGCGGCCGGTCGCTCCATCGTGCTGCTGAAGAACGAGGGCGCGCTGCTTCCGCTCTCCGCCGACCGGAAGATCGCCGTGATCGGTGCGTTCGCGACCGAGCCGCGGTTCCAGGGCGCGGGCTCATCGCTGATCAACCCCACCCGGGTCGACAAGGCGCTCGACGAACTTCGTGCCGTGGGCGGCGAGAACGTCTCCTATGCTGCGGGCTTCGCCGTCGACGGCGGCACCATCGCGGCGTCCGGTCGGACCGCCGACGATCTGCGGGCAGAGGCCGTCGGCGTCGCCGCGGAGGCGGACGTGGCCGTGCTGTTCCTGGGCCTTCCCGCCGCCGAGGAGTCGGAGGGCTTCGACCGCGATCACATCGACCTGCCGGCCGGTCAGCTCGCCGTGCTCGACGCCGTGCTCGAGGTCAATCCCCGCGTCGTGGTCGTGCTGTCCAACGGTGGCGTGGTGGCGCTGCCCTTCGCCGACCGCGTGCCGGCCATCGTCGAGAGCTGGTTGCTCGGCCAGGCCGGCGGCGGCGCTGTGGCCGACGTGCTCTACGGCGCGGTGAACCCCTCGGGCAAGCTCACCGAGACCGTGCCCGTGCGGCTCGAGGACAACCCGTCGTTCGGCAACTTCCCGGGCGAGTTCGGACACGTGCGTTACGGCGAGGGTCTGCTGGTCGGATACCGCTGGTATGACGCGAAGGGACTCGAGGTGACGTACCCCTTCGGGCACGGACTCTCTTACACGACGTTCGAGTACGGCACGGCGACGGCAGAGGTCGGCGCCGACGGCGACATCGTGGTGCGCGTCGACATCACCAACTCCGGCGATCGCGACGGACGCGAGGTCGTGCAGGTCTACCTCGCACCGGCGGCGTCGATCGTGCAGCGTGCCCCTCGTGAGCTCAAAGCCTTCTCTTCGGTCGCGCTCGCTGCGGGGGAGACCCGCACGGTCGAGCTCGTCGTGCGGCGCGAAGACCTCGCGTACTGGGACATCCGCGTCGACCGCTGGGTTGTCGAGGGCGGCGAATACACCGTCGACGTGGCCGCGTCCAGTCGCGACATCCGCTCGACTGTGGCGGTCGAGGTCTCCGGTGACGCGGTGCACCAGGAGCTGACGATGAACTCCTCGATCGGCGACCTGATCGCGCACCCGATCGCCGGCCCCATCGTGCAGCAGGCGCTGGGCGGCCTGATGGGCGGGCTCGGCGGCGATGCGGCGGCGGCGTCGATGATGCCGAACGACGAGGCGATGCAGAAGATGATGGCCTCCTTTCCGATCGGACGCCTGGCCGGATTCCCCGGGCTCCCGGTCGACTTCGAGCAGATCGAGCAGCTGATCGCCGCGGCGAACGCAGGCGGTCCCGCCGCCGGCTGACCCGTCACGGATGCAGAGGCACGGCGCGCGTGTGTGCGCCGTGCCCGAGCTGCTCAGGGGCTGTGCCGAGGAGGTCGAGTTCGGCGGTCGCGCCCACCGGGACCACGAGGTCGAGGTGCAGCTGGTCCGCTGCGATGCGCCATGAGATCGAGGCTTCGCCGTAGGGTGTGCGCTGGATCGCCGAGGCATGGGTGAGCCCGCCGCCGGGACGCGGAGCGAAGCGGATGCGACGGTATCCGGGCTCTACGGGTGCGAGCCCGGCGACGCTGCGGTGCAACCAATCGGCGACGGCTCCCAGCGCGTAGTGGTTGAACGAGGTCATGGTCCCGGGATTCACGGTGCCGTCGGGGAGCATCGCATCCCACCGCTCCCAGATCGTGGTCGCGCCCTGCACGACCTGGTACAGCCATGACGGGCAGCCCTGCTCGAGAAGAAGGTCGTAGGCGGCCTCCGTGTGGCCGGTGAGGGTGAGCGCATCACAGACGAGCGACGTGCCCACGAAACCGGTCGCGATGCGGTTGCCGGCGGCGCGCACGAGCTCGGCGAGACGCGTCCCGGCCGCCGCCCGCTGAGTCTCGTCGGCCAGCAGATCGAACACGATGGCCAGGGCGTAGGCGGTCTGCGCATCGGAGGTCATCGTGCCGTCGGGCTTCACATACCCACCTCGGAACGCGGCGGCGACCTCGGCGGCGAGGGTGTCGTACCGAGCCGCGTCGGCAGAGCGTCCGAGCACACGAGCCATGTCCGCGACGGCTCGTGCCGACCGGGCGAAGTAGGCCGTGGCGACGAGGTACCGATCGGTGCGGGCATCTCCCGGATCCTGGGGGGGAGCCGCGGGATCGAGCCAGTCGCCGAGCTGGAAGCCCTCGTTCCACAGGCGGTCGGGTCCGGCCAGCGATTCCACCTTGTCGACCCATCGGCGTGCGCTCTCGAACTGCGTCGCCAGAACGCCCTCATCTCCGAAGCGCTGGTACAGGGTCCAGGGCAGCAGCGTCGCCACGTCTCCCCAGGCGGCACCGGCGCGGATCGGAGACCACACCTTGTGCGAGGGGATCACCGGTACGAACCACGGGACCGTGCCGTCGGGCAGCTGGTCGGCCTCGACGTCTCGGAGCCATCCCGACAGCATCCCCGAGACGTCGAACAGTGTCGACGCGGTCGGTCCGAACACCTGCACGTCGCCCGTCCACCCCACGCGCTCGTCACGCTGCGGGCAGTCGGTGGGGATGTCGACGAAGTTGCCGCGCATGCCCCAGACGACGTTGCCGTGCAGCTGTGCGACCAGGGGATCGGAGCACGTGAACCACCCGGTGCGCTCGAGGTCGGTGTGCAGCACACGCGCGGTCAGAGCGCCGTCCGCAGCATCCGCATCGAGGTCGCCCGGCCAGCCGGAGACCTCGGCGTATCGGAAGCCGTGGAACGTGAACCGCGGCTCCCACTCCTCGCCGCCGGGGCGTCCGGCGAGTGTATAGGCGTCGCTGGAGCGTGCGCTGCGCAGCGGCCGCGTGTAGATCTCGCCCTCTTGCAGAACCTCCGCGGTGCGCAGCGTGACGGTCGTGCCGCGCGGACCGGTCACGCGGATGCGCACCCTTCCCACGAGGTTCTGCCCGAAGTCGAGGATGCGGGCGCCGCTGGGTGACGTGAGCACGGCGACGGGAGCGACCTCTTCGGTCACCCGGACGGGCGGTGCCGTCGGTGCGACGAGGGTGCGCGGATCACGGTCGCGCACCGTGACCGGCAGCCACTGCGCGTCGTCGAAGGTGGCGATCGTCCACTCCGGGAGCTCCTCACGCGCGTCGTAGTCCTCGCCGTCGTAGATGCCGGAGCGGAGGATGGGGGAGAGTGCGCCCTTCCATGAGTCGTCGGTCACGATCGTCTCGCGTCGTCCGTCGACGTAGGAGATCTCCAGCTGGCCGAGGAACGAGAGATCGCTTCCGAACACGTTGCGGTAGCCGCCGCGCCAGCCGAGACGGCCGCGGTACCAGCCGTCGCCGAGCCAGGCGCCGAGCGCATTCTCCCCGTCGACGAGCAGGTCGGTCACGTCGTAGGTGTAGTAGCGCAGCCGCTCGCGATAGACCGTCCATCCCGGTGAGAGCGTGTCGGAGCCGACCCTCATGCCGTTGATCTCGGTTTCGTACAGGCCGTGCGCGCTGGCGTAGAGCCGGGCGCGGGAGATCTCCGCGTCGAGCCGGAAGCTCCGCCGCACCAGAGTGGCGCGGCGGGCGTCGCTCTCCGGGTCTTCGTCGAGGTCGAGCCCGATCGGACGCGCCGACCAGTCGTCGGGGTGGAGGAGGCCGGCTTCCACCCAGGTCTGCGGGCTCTCGGCCGACCAGCGGCCGTCCGCACCCTGCACCGCCACGCGCACACCCACCCGCTCGCGGGAGTCGAGCGCACGGGTCGGCCAGGGCACCAGGACCTGCTCGGCGGACGTGACCTCGACGGTCTCCTCGCCGTCGTCGCGCACCAGCGTGATGATGTAGCGCTCCTGGCGCCAGCCGTCGGGGGCATCCGTTGTGGTCCAGCTCAGACGCGGCGTGCGCTCGCCGATGCCGAGCGGTTCGCGGTGGTGCTCGATGCGGGGCGCGGAGACGGTCGTCATGGTCCTCATCCTCGCCGATCCCGGCGTCGACGGCGGTGTCGATCCCGGTGTCGGTGGCGGTGTCGATGCTCGGATCGACATCCCCGCCCGGTCAGCCCTGGTCAGCCGGTCTCCTGGCCGTGCCGCCTGCGGGCGTCGTTCGTGTGGGGTATCCCCTTCGAGAAGAAGAGCGACAGCAGACTGATGAGGATGAGCCCGAAGAACGCGATGCGCAGCGACGAGAGCTGCGAGTCGCGGTAGACCGTGGCGAGCGTGTCGGCGTCGTCGTCGTCCAGTCCGGCCTTCTCGGCGATGGCGGCGACGTCGGCTGCGGGCACGATGGTGACTCCATGCTGCGTGGCGCTCGCCACGGTCGCCCGGGTGGTGTCGGGCAGGTCACTCGCCGCGACCCCCGAAGCGAACGAGGTCGACAGCGCACCGATGAGGATCGAGCCGATCAGTGCCGTCCCGAGCGACGAGCCGAGGTTCTGGAACACGCCCTGAAGCCCACCCACCTCGCTCGTCTCCTTCTCGGTCACACTCGACATGTTCACGTTCCCGAGCTGGGAGGCGAGCAGTCCGAGGGCTGCTCCGGCGAGGAACATCCCGGTCGCGAAGAAGCCGCTGCGCAGGTCGCTGGTGGCGGAGCCGAGCAGGATGAGGGCGCTGACGACGAGTGTCAGTTGTCCGATCCGCACGATCGTCCGCGGCGACAGCGCGCGAGAGAGTCGGGTACCCACGATCGAGAACAGCACGAGGGCGATCGAGAGGGGGAAGATCCGGATCCCGGTCTCCAGCGCATCGAGGCCGAGGGTCATCTGCAGATACACCGGCACCATGAAGAAGAGCCCGGCTGTCACGGTGTACTGCGCCCCGAGCACGGTGAGTCCGCTGCGGAGCGACGTGATCGAGAACATCCCCACGTGGATGAGCGGCGACCGGCCGAGGCGTTCGAGCAGGCGCTGACGCGAGAAGAACAGGGCCAGGAGCACGACGCCGAGCACGATGAACCAGGCGGCGGGAGAGATGCCGAGAGGGGCGATCGCGACGCCGCCGATCGTCGGCGGGTTCAGCGGCAGCACCCATCCCCACGTCTTGCTCTGCAGCATCCCGAACACCACCGCGACCAGCCCGACCGATGAGAGCGCGACGCTGAGGAGGTCGATGCGCACGCTCTGCCGCGGCGTCGGATCGGTGACGATCCGGGCGCACAGCACCACGCCGATCATGATGATCACCTCGGCGGCGAACACGTAGCGCCAATCGAAGTAGGTCGTGACGAATCCGCCGATCAGTGGTCCGGCCGCGACGGCCGCCCCTGACACGGCGCCGATGATCGCGAACGCCGTGATGCGCTCACGACCGCGGTAGTTGTCGGCGACGAGGGCGGCGATCGCCGGGATGACGAGCACGGCACCCAGGCCTTCCACGACCGACCAGCCGAGGAAGAGGAACTGCACGTTCGGGCTCAGCGCCGTGATCAACGACCCGACGGCGTACACGCACGAGCCGATCACGAACGCCCTGCGCCGGCCCCACACGTCGCCCAGCCGCGCGCCCAAGAGCATGAACGCCGCCATCGTGAGGGTGTAGAACGTGATGGCGCCCTGCATCGCCGCGACGGTGGTGTCGAGGTCGGAGACCACCGTCGAGATCGACACGTTCATCACGGTGCCGTCGAGCACCATCACGAACTGCGCGGAGCCGAGGACAGCGATGACCCCCCAGCGCTTCATGACTGCTCCTTCGTCGGAGTGGCGTTCATCGACGGCAGCCTCCCGGAGGCGAGGGCGTCGCGGAGTGCCGTGTAGTCGCGGTCGTTCTGGTCGGCGTACGTATCGGCGAAGGCGCAGATCGCCTGCTCGAAGGCTCGACCTCGACCGAGGTAGCCCGCGATCTCGAGACGATCTCCGCCTCTGGCGTGTGCGCGGGCGAGCGTCTCGCCGCAGATGCGGGCGTATAGCGCCGCCCCGCGCGGGGTCATGGTGTCGGGATCGATGCCGCCCTTCCAATCGTGCAGCTGGCGCACGTAGAAGTCGCGGGTGATGCCGTCGGCACCGGTCACCCGTTGCCAGCCGAGGAAGATGTCGCTGGCCGCCTGCATGAGCCGCTGCCCCCGCACGACCCGCTCTCCCTCGGTGTCCTGTCCCCCGGGTCCGAGGAACCGCTCCAGCACGGATGGCTGCGCGGTCTTCGCCTGCAGCAGCAGGGGATCGCCGTCGTCCCTGCCGCTGAGGAGGATGACCCAGGCGCGTGTGCCGACGCTCCCGATTCCTCCGACGGTCCGCGCCATGTGCCGGTAGCGGTACTCGGAGATCGGATGTCGGTCGCCTGGCAGAGTGTCCTGGTACGAGGCCAGGAGCTCGCGCATGATGGCGAGGTCGTCGAGCTGGGTGCCGACCTCCGGCACCAGATCTTCGACCGGGGTGACCAGGGGCGGGTTCGCGATGATGCGCAACCGGCCGTCGGCGACGTGCACGAGTTTCGCGAATGATCGCCTGCGATCGCGCGAGCGGGCCTTCTTCACGGCGGCGTCCAGCCGCGCGACCGTCTCGTCGTCCACCTGCTGTCGATCTCGCTCCGCCCTGATCCGGCGGCGCGCGCTGCCGGCGTCGAAGCGGTCGTACCAGGCGTCGAGGACGTGCGCATCGGCCGCGCGCCGCATCGCCTTCCGGTAGCCGACCACTGCCGCGCGCACACTCGCGCCGGTCTGCTCCGACGTGAAGCCGCGATGGCGGCCGGCCACGGCGAAACTCGTCGCCAGGCGCTTCACATCCCACTCGAACGGGCCGGGGAACGTCTCGTCGAAGTCGTTCATATCGAAGAGGAGTCGACGCTCCGGAGTGCCGAACAGGCCGAAGTTCGACAGGTGCGCGTCGCCGCACAGCTGCACGGTGATGTCGGTGTGTGCAGCGGTGGACAGGTCGGAGGCCATCAGCAGGGCCGCGCCCCGGAAGAAGGCGAACGGTGAAACCGACATCCGTTCGTACCTCAACGGCACGATGTCGAGATCGCGCGTGCTCGCCTGGCTCTCGAGCAGCGCGATCGGGTCGGGGCGGTCCGTTGCCGGAACCCACGGACCTTGTCGCGATCGAGGAGCACGAGCGCGGGCGTCGCGCCCGCGACTTCGTCTGGCGACGAACGCCGGTGCGACCGCGTCCGGTGCCGCGAACTCGTCGCGCTCCTCCGCGAATCCCGTCTCCACCATGTCGCACCTCGCCGTCTGTCGACAGCGCAGGAGCCGGAGGACCGGAGGTGGGTCCCCGGGTCGGGTGCGGGCGGCGTCGCACCTTTCATCGTCGCAGCCCGCGGACTGAGCGTGGACGGGGCGTCACCCCTTTCGGGCGAGGGTGCGCAGGTGACAGCGACCCGCCTCGTCCATCCAGCAGGCTCAGACCTCGGGTGTGGTCGTGGCTTTCGCGCTCGCACCGCGCATGATCCGCGCGACCGCGGTGATCAGGAACAGCTGCCCGGTGATGCCCTCGGCGATGGCGATCCCCTGCCCCGTCGTGCCCACGGGAACCAGGTTGCCGTATCCGGTCGTGGTCAGCGCGGTGAACGAGAAGAACAGCTGGTTGCCGAGCGAGTCGAGGCTTTCCGTGCCGAACATCGGGTCAGGGGAGATCTGCGAGATGAGGTTGTAGACGAAGGCGAAGAACATCCCGACCAGGATGTAGGCCGTGATCGCGGCCAGCAGCGCTTCCAGGTCCAGGCCCCGCCGGGTGACCTGGTGCGCGATGATCGCCCACGGAGCGACCAACAGCGCGACCATCGATGCGGCGGACAGCGGGATCGCGAGCACGGGGCCGTCGACGCCGAAGAGTGTGGCGATGACGGCGGCGGCACCGGCGACCGAGAGCACCGCCCACGACACGCGCTGCACGAGGTGCCGGGCGCGGGTCACGTAGAACACCATCGCCACCGTCGCCAGCATGGCGAGGAACGCCCAGGGGCTCGGGTCCGTGCTCGGCTGCGCAGCGCAGAAGGCGTACGAGACGATGAGCAGGCCGAGGATGATCGCGTAGCCGCGGGCCTGGCCGTCCCTCGCACGATGCGAGAGAACGCGGGCGTTCTCCGTGTCCACGGTGTCTGAGCGGGGCATGATCGGTCCTCTTCCGTGCGGTGGACGCTGCGTGCCCACGATGTGCGGCAAGTATCCCAGCGCGAGCGCGCATCCCCGCTCAGCGCGGGTGCGCGTCGGTCAGAAGGGGAGTCGGGGGTGCCGGTTCGTCACCGCTCGTCCGACCCGTTATGATGGCTAGGTGCATCCGTGCTTTCGGGTCGGATGCCTGGAGACGTCGCATAGTCCGGCCGAGTGCACCACCCTGCTAAGGTGGAGTCCCCTCACGGGGACCAGGGGTTCAAATCCCCTCGTCTCCGCAGAAGAACCCCCGCTCAGGCGGGGGTTTTCTCGTGCGGGCGGTGCGTGTCGCGCCGTCGTCGGATGTGAACCGACCCGGCCGTCGGGTAGTCTCGCCCGCATGGCCACCGCAGCGACGCAGACCCACAAACGCGAAGCCTTCGGCTCGCGCAATGTGTTCATCCTCTCGGCGATCGGCTCCGCGGTCGGCCTCGGGAACATCTGGCGGTTCCCCTACGTCGCCTACGAGGGCGGCGGCGGGGCGTTCCTGATCCCGTACCTGTGTGCTCTGCTCACGGCCGGCATCCCGCTGCTGTTCTTCGACTACGCGATCGGTCACCGGTTCCGTGGGTCGGCGCCGCTGGCGTTCCGTCGCATGCACCGTGCGGCCGAGCCTCTCGGCTGGTGGCAGGTGCTCATCTGCGTCGTGATCGCGGTCTATTACGCGGTGATCATCGCGTGGGCGGCCATGTACACGTGGTTCTCGGCCCAGCTCACCTGGGGCGCGGGCAACGAGAACGACTTCTTCTTCATCGACTTCCTGCGATCGGCGGACGTCGCCGAGGTCGGTGTATCGACGCAGTTCGTGCCGCAGGTCGGCATTCCGCTCGTGGTGGTCTGGCTGATCGTGATCGTCATCATGGCGCTGGGCGTCAAGCGAGGCATCGGCCGGGCGAACATGATCCTGATGCCGCTGCTCACGGTGATGTTCGCGATCCTCGTGGTGCAGTCGTTGTTCCTCCCGGGAGCCATGGACGGCCTCAACGCCTTCTTCACCCCGAACTGGGAGGCGCTGGCCGATCCCGGCGTCTGGGCATCCGCCTACGGACACATCTTCTTCTCGCTCTCGGTCGCCTTCGGCATCATGGTGACCTATTCGTCCTACCTGAAGCGGAAGACCGACCTCACCGGCTCCGGTCTCGTGGTGGCCTTCGCCAACTCGGGCTTCGAGATCCTCGCCGGCATCGGCGTCTTCGCGGCCCTCGGATTCATGGCGCAGGCGCAGGGAACGGAGGTCGCCGGCGTCGCGTCCTCGGGAATCGGCCTCGCCTTCATCGCGTTCCCGACGATCGTCTCGCAGGCGACGGGAGGTTCGATCATCGGTGTGCTGTTCTTCGGAGCCCTGGTGTTCGCCGGTGTCACCTCCCTCATCTCGATCCTCGAGGTGATCGTGGCCGCACTGCAGGACAAGCTGGGATGGGCGCGCGTGCGCACGACCCTCACGGTCGCGATCCCGTTGGCGATCATCTCGATGGCGCTCTTCTCGACGACCACGGCCTTGTCGGTGCTCGACACGGCCGATGCCTTCGTCAACTCCTTCGGCATCATGGCGGTCGCGCTGGTGGCGGTGATCGTCGTGGCCTGGCTGCTGCACAAGCTGCCGGTGCTGGTCGAGCACCTCGATCGCCGTTCGAGCTTCCGGGTGGGCACCATCTGGAAGGTGCTGGTCGGAGTTCTCGCGCCGGTCGTTCTCGGATACCTCTTCGTCAGTGAGCTCATCGCGAAGACCTCCGAGCCGTACAGCGGCTACCCCGCCTGGTTCCTCGCCATCTTCGGCTGGGGGATGGTCGTCGCTCTGGTCGTGCTGGCGCTGATCCTGTCGGCGTTGCCCTGGAGCAGGCGCTCGCATGCGAAGGACGACCCCGAGTACGACGAGTTCCTCTCGGAAGAAGAGTACGAACCGGATGCGGAGACCTCGGCGATCCCGCTGATCGACACGACAACGAAGGGAGCCGGCGCATGACCACGGCAGCGATCGTCATGATGATCATCGCGATGGTCACGGTCTGGGGCGGCCTCGTCGCCGGGATCGTGAACCTCGCGCGCCATCCCGAGGAGTCGGAGACCGAGCCCGCGCCACCCGTCGAGCTCTGACCGATCGCATCCGATCGCATCCGACCGCAGAAGTCGGGTCGCGATGGGTGCGCGACGGTGACGATGGTGAGGAAAGGAGGACCTCATGATCGGCACACTGAACGCCCTTGTCGACGTGGTCGACGCGGGAGACCCTGGCCAGGAGATCGACGTGGCCTCGTTCTCGCATGAGCACGGCACCACCGAGTATCACCTGCGCCGGATGTTCTCGGCGCTCGCGGGCATGCCGTTCTCGGAGTACGTGCGTCGTCGTCGGATGACCCTCGCCGGGGCGGAGCTCGCTGCGGGCGCCACGAGTCTGCTCGACGTGGCCGTGCGCCACGGCTACGGGTCGGTCGAGGCATTCGGACGAGCGTTCCGGGCGGTGCACGGCATCAGCCCCGCCGCTGCGCGCCGTGACGGGGGTCCTCTCCGCACTCAACCCACGCTCCGGTTCCGCCTGAGCGTCGAAGGGAGAATCCCCATGGACGTCACCATCACCCCCTTGCCCGCGCTCGTCCTCGCCGGCCATGCCGCCGAGGTGCCGTTGATCCACACGGGCGTCAACCGGCACATCCAGGCGCACATCGCGGCGATACCGCCCGAGGAGCATGTGCGACTCAAGGCTCTCGGCGACGCCGAGCCGTCGGGGATCCTGGCCGTCACGGCCGATATCGAACCGGACGCACCGGAGGGCACGCTCCTCACCTATCTGCATGGCGTCGCCATGCAGAGCACCACTCCCGTTCCGGAAGACCTCGGCTCCTTCCGTCTCGAAGCCGGCTCGTGGGCGGTCTTCGCCGCCCGCGGCCCGTTCCCCGAGACGCTGCAGGATCTGTGGGCCGCCACAGCGACCGAGTGGTTCCCGTCGAACCCCTGGAGGCTGCGTCCCGGCCCCTCGATCGTGCGCTATCTCGAGTTCACGGGTGACTTCGCGTCCTGCGAGCTCTGGCTTCCGGTCGAGCACGGCTGAGGCAGAGCCGAGGGCGGGCGCGCATCCGCACCACCCGCCCTCGCCTCGCCGCCCGTGTCCGAGGCCCGTGCGACACTGGGCGCACGATCAAGGAGGGCACGTCATGGCGGCGATCGATCCCAAGAAGACGCTCGACGCGTATCGCGCGAAGCGGGGCGAGTTCCGCATCGTGGAGGTGCCGCCCCTGCAGTATCTGATGATCGACGGCGCGGGGGATCCGAACACCTCTCCCGCCTACCGAGATGCCGTGTCGGCCCTGTTCCCCGTGGCCTATGCGCTGAAGTTCGCGAGTCGGAACGCGCTCGGCGTCGACACCGTGGTGATGCCGCTCGAAGGGCTCTGGCATGCACCGGACATGGAATCGTTCACCTCGCGCCGCGACAAGTCGGCGTGGAGGTGGACGATGATGATCATGGTCGGCGACCACATCACGACACCGATGTTCGCAGCGGCGGTGGAGGCCGTCGCGCAGAAAGCGGCGAAGAAGAAGGAGCCGATTCCGGCCCTGGATGCCGTGCGGTTCGAGACGCTCGATGAAGGCGCCTGCGTGCAGACCCTGCATGTGGGCCCGTTCGACGACGAAGGTCCGGTTCTCGACGATCTGCACCACCGTTTCATCCCCGAGAACGGGCTGCAGATGCGAGGGCTCCATCACGAGATCTACCTGAGTGACCTGCGCCGCACCGAACCGGCGAAGCTGCGCACCATCCTTCGGCAGCCGGTGGCCACCTCGGCCTGACCGGTGATTGCAGGGAAATCAAGCCCCTCCGCGGCTTCCGGTGTGACGGATACGCTTCAACGATGAGCACGGTCAAGCACGCGGCGCGCGCCGCCAAGGGATCGTCGGCATTCCGTCGAATCGCCCGCGTCGGGTTCATCGTCCTGGGGCTGATCCACGTCATCATCGGGTCGATCGCGATCTCGATCGCCGCCGGTGCCTCGGGCGACGCCGACCAGGACGGCGCGATGGAGCAGATCCGCCAGAATCCGGTCGGAGGGCTGCTGCTCGCCCTCGTCGCCGTCGGCCTGATCGCGCTGGCCGTGTGGCAGATCGCGAGTGCGTTCCTCGCCGCCGACCCGGCCGAGACGAAGAAGTGGGGTCAGCGCGTCAAGCTCTTCGGCATCGCCCTCGCCTACCTCGTGGTCGCGGGTATGGCGATCATCTACGCCGTGGGCGGCGACGCCGACTCGGAGACGGCCTCCAAGACCTTGAGCGCTGTCCTCCTCTCCGCTCCGGGAGGCGTCGCGCTGCTCGTCGTGGTCGGGCTCTCCGTGGTCGGCGTCGGCGTGGGATTCGTCGTGGGCGGCTTCACCCGCGGCTTCGAGAAGCTGCTCGATCTGCCGTCGGGAGTCGCGCGCGGAGGCATCGTGACGCTGGGCGTCATCGGCTACTTCGGCAAGGGCATAGCGGTGGCCGTGACCGGGGTGCTGTTCGTCGTCGCCGCAGTCACCCAGGATCCCGACAAGGGCGCGGGGCTCGATGCCGCTCTGCACAGCCTGCTCGACCTGCCCCTCGGGGGGCTCGTGCTGGGAGCCGTAGGCGCGGGCTTCGCCATCTACGGTGTGTTCTGCATCGCTCGGGCCCGCTTCGCACGCATGTGATCCACGAGCGTGTGGGCGCACGATGTCGCTGCGCTCACGGCGTCGCGGGTTTCACGCTCCACACCAGCAGGAACGCTCCGAGAGCGATCATCAGTCCGCCGCCGGTCGCTCCCATCGCCTCGATGCGTCGAGGGGAGCGACCGAACCAGTCGCGGGCTGCGCTCGCGAGGAACACCCACACCGCGTCGCAGGTCACACCGATCGTCACGACGATCGCCCCGAGCAGGAAGAGCTGCGCGGGGACGGATCCGGCATGCAGATCGACGAACTGCGGCAGGATCGCGAGGAAGAAGGCGATGGACTTCGGGTTGGTCACCCCGACGATGAACCCTTCGGTGAAGAGCCGCCACCCCGAGCGCCGCGCCGGCGCCGCGATCATGGCTCGTGCCGCGTCTTTGCGGTGACGGATGGCCTGGACCCCGAGGAAGATGAGGTAGCCGGCGCCGAGCACCTTGACGATCGTGAACAGCACGATCGACTGCGCGATCACGGTGCCGACGCCGAGTGCGACAGCCACGACGAGGCCGATCGACCCGACCGCCGTGCCGAGGACGCTGAGGAACCCGCCCCAGCGGCCCAGCGCCATCGCGCGTCCGATCGTGAACAGCACGGTCGGCCCGGGGATCACGACCATGACGAACGCGGCGATGACGAAGGCGAGCAACGTGTCCGGGGCGATCATGGGATGAGCCTAGAGGCGCGGGGACCGGGCGGTCGAGATCCCGACCGCCCGATACCGCCCGATCAGGTCGCCCTCGATCAGACGGTGCCCCAGAAGAGGTCCTCCGCCTCCTGGTCCTCGCTCATCAGCCAGACCTCGACGATGCGGTCGTCGGCGACGCGGAAGACATCGACGCCATGCTGGTCGAGGTCGTCGTGCCCCTCGCGCTGGGCACGGAAGCGCACGGTCGCCGAGACGAGGGCGCCGCTCTCGGTCGCCGATTCCGTCTCGAGGGCGAAGGTTCCGCCGCTCAGCTGCATGAACCGGCCGAGGTGGGCGATGATCGCGTCGGGTCCGACGTGGTCTCCCGACACCTGGTTCGCTCCCGGCTGGTGCCAGACGGCATCCGCGTGGAAGGTCGCGGCCAGGGCTTCCATGTCTCCGGCGGCCATGGCCGCACCGTACTGTCCTACGACGTCGATTGCCGACATGATGCTCCTTCTCGTTCGGTCGGTAGGGTGGAGCCTCCAGCGTCTCGATCGGGGCGCGGTTACTTCAACGTCACCGAGAAGGAGCGGCGGATGTCACGCACGTGGACGGTGTTCACCGCCAGCTGCCCGTCGCGTGCGTCTCTCGCCCGCATCGCGAACAAGTGGACCGCGATGATCGTCGTCCTCCTGCACGAGCAACCGCTGCGCTTCGGCGAGCTGCACACCCGGATGGACGGGATCACCAAGAAAGTGCTCGTCGACACCCTCCGCGCCCTCGAACGCGATGGGATGATCGAGCGCGCGGTCGACGACGACGGTCATGCCCGGTACCGACTCACCCCACTCGGGCGCACCCTGCATGAGCCGCTCCAGGCGCTGCAGGTCTGGGCGGAGTCGCACGTCGAAGACGTGCTCGACGCGCAGGACCGCTACGACGAGGCCGCCGACGCGAAGCTGCTCGACGGGCACTGACACCTGCGCCCACCCCGCGCTCGCAGGTGGGAAACTGGAACGATGAGCGTTTCTCCCGGTGTCGACCTGATCGCCCCCTTGAACGAGGCCGAGGTGCGGCGCATCCGCGGGGATTTCCCGATCCTGGGCGCGCGCGTGCACGGGCATCCGCTCGTATACCTCGACTCGGGGGCGACGTCGCAGCGTCCGACGGCGGTGCTCGACGCCGAGCGCGACTTCGCGACCTCCATGAACTCCGCCGTGCACCGTGGCGCGCACACCCTCGCCGCCGAGGCGACCGAGTTGTTCGAAGACGCCCGTGCCGCCCTCGCCCGATTCGTGGGGGCCGGCGACGACGAGATCGTCTGGACCTCGAACGCGACCGAGGCGATCAACCTCGTCGCGTACTCGCTGTCGAACGCGTCTCTCGGGCGTGGAGGAGCAGCCGCCGAGAGCCTGCGGCTCCGCGAGGGCGATGAGATCGTGACCACCGAGATGGAGCACCACGCGAATCTGATCCCGTGGCAGGAGCTCGCAGCGCGCACCGGCGCGACGCTGAAGGTCATCCCCCTCGACGACGACGGAGCGCTGCGGCTCGATGTCGCGGCAGAACTGATCACCGCCCGTACGAAGCTCGTCGCGTTCACCCATGTGTCCAACGTGCTCGGTGTCGTCAACCCCGTCGATCAGCTCGTCTCGCTCGCTCGCGAGGTCGGCGCGCTGACGCTGCTCGACGCCTGTCAGTCGGCGCCGCACCTGCCGCTCGACGTGCGTGCCCTCGGGGTCGATTTCGCCGTGCTGTCCGGTCACAAGATGCTCGGACCGACCGGCATCGGCGCTCTCTACGGGCGGCGCGATGTGTTGGCGGCGATGCCTCCGTTCCTGACGGGCGGCTCGATGATCACCACGGTGACGACGACCGAGGCCGAGTACCTGCCGCCGCCCCAGCGCTTCGAGGCCGGAACACAACGCGTCTCGCAGGCTATCGCGCTCGCCGCGGCCGTGGGCTACCTGACCGAGGTGGGGATGCCCCGCATCGCCGCGCACGAGGCCGCGTTCGGTCGCCGTCTCGTCGACGGGCTGAGCGCGATCGAGGGCGTGCGCGTGCTCGGTGCCGGTATCGACCTGCCGCGCGTCGGTCTGGCGAGTTTCGATGTGGAAGGCATCCACTCCCATGACGTGGGCCAGTTCCTCGACGACCTCGGCATCGCCGTGCGAGTGGGGCATCACTGCGCGCAGCCGCTGCACCGCCGTCTCGGGGTGACCTCGTCGACCAGGGCGAGCACCTATCTGTACACGACCGATGCCGAGGTGGATGCCGTGATCGACGGTGTCGCCGGGGCGATCGACTTCTTCCGGAGGAGCGCATGAGCGACCTGCAGAACCTGTACCAGGAGCTGATCCTCGATCACTCACGCACGCCGCACGGCTACGGACTCCGTGACGAGATCCCGGCGCAGTCCCACCAACTGAATCCGACCTGCGGTGATGAGATCACCCTGCAGGTGCACCGCGATGCCGACGGCAGCGTCGAGGCGATCGCCTGGGAGGGGCACGGCTGCGCGATCTCACAGGCATCGGCTTCGTTGCTGGCCGAACTCGCGGAAGGACTCAGTGTCGAAGACCTCGAGGTGCGCATCGCGGCCTTCCGGGAGGCGATGCGGTCACGCGGAAAGATCGAACCCGATGAGGAGCTGCTCGGCGATGCCGCAGCCCTCGGCGGGGTGTCGAAGTACGTCGCCCGCGTCAAATGCGCCATGCTCGCCTGGGTCGCCGCGGAGGACGCGCTCACCCGCAGCTGACTCGGGCACAGGCATCGACACACGTGGTCATCGAGGGAATAGCCGCGCGCGTGAGACGTTGGGCCGAACATGACAACTCTCGGAATCATCGGTGCAGGACACATCGGCAGCCAGGTCGCCCGTGTGGCGATCGCGAACGGCTATGACGTGGTGATCGCCAACTCGCGTGGACCGGAGACGCTCGCCGATCTGGTCGCCGAACTCGGGCCCGGTGCCCGCGCGGCCACTGCGCAGGACGCGGCCGCCGCCGCCGACGTGGCCGTGGTCACGGTACCGCTCCGCGCGATCGACGAGCTCCCGGCCGAGCAGCTCTCCGGCAAGATCGTCCTCGACACCAACAACTACTACTTCGAGCGGGACGGACACATCGAAGCCCTCGACAAGGGGGAGACCACGACGTCCGAGTTGGTTCAGCGCGCGCTTCCCGGCGCGAAGATCGCGAAGGCCTTCAACCACATCTTCGCCTCGGAGATCACCTCCGACGGCACACCTGCCGGCACCTCCGGCCGCCGCGCGCTGGCCACGGCCGGGGATGACGCGGAGGCCGTGGCCTTCGTGACGCGCTTCTACGACGAGGCCGGCTTCGACACGGTCAACGTGGGTCCGCTCAGCGAGTCCTGGAGGGTCGAGCGTGACCGCCCGGCCTATGTGGTGCGACAGACTGCCGAAGAACTGACGGCGAACCTCGCGAACGCGAACCGCCTGCCCTGAGCGCTGATGCGGGCGAGAGAGGCCCCTTCGCCCGCATCCCGGACCGCCGGTGCATCGACGCCTTGGGATACCAAAAGTTGAGGAACGTCGGCGAGAGTGCGAGAATGCCCAGATGGCGGGGGCTATAGCGGCAAGCGGCGAACTCGAGTCGGTGAGGGTCACGCGCATCCTTCGCGATGACATCATCCTCGGTCGGCGAAAGCCAGGCGCGCGTCTGGTCGAGCGCGACATCGCGGCAGAGCTCAACGTGTCGCGGCTTCCGGTTCGCGAAGCCATCCGCACTCTCGTGGCGGAGGGGATCGTCGTCGCCCGTCCCCGCACCTGGGCTGTCGTGCGGGAGTTCACCCACCGCGATATCCAGGACTTCGCCGAGGTGCGCGAGGCCATCGAGACGCTGATCTTCGTCTTCGCCGCCGAGCGCCACGACGAGGCCGGCATCGCCCGCATCCGTGCGGCCTACGAGCGTGAGGTCACGGCCGCCAGGGCGGGGGACTCGGAGACGGCCAGGGTCGCCGCAGCGGAGTTCCACGAGATCGCCGTCGAGCTCGCGGCGAACGAGATGCTGGGTGAGCTCATCGCGGTCTTCCTCACGCGTCTGCGCTGGTTGTTCGGTCAGCACGACGATCTGCTGGCCATGGCGGATGAGCACCGCATCATCCTCGAAGCGATGGTCGGTCGCGACACCGAGGCGCTGCGCCGGATCGTGCCGGCGCATCTGGCGAGCGGCCAGTCCGCGGCCGAGCGCCGCCTCGCCGAGAGCACCGATCTGACGGTGTAGGCCTCTTCGTACGCCGGCTCCGGCATCCGGGGGACTGCAGAGACGGCTCCGGTTGTATATTGGGGCGATCGGAGTCGGTCCGGAACTGTTGCGCTGTCCTGGGGAGCGAGATGCGGAGTCTTGCTGTCGCGGTCGGATGCCTCTTGTTGCTCGGCGGGATCACGCTCGTCGCGATCGCCGATCAGCAGCGTCAGGAGTCGATCGCCGCGGTCAAAGCGGAGATTGTCCGCGTCGAGCGCGCGCTGGACGAGTCGCGCGGCGAGAATCTGGAACTCGCGGAGAAGCTCACCGCCCTGCGTTCGAAGCTCGCTGAGCAGGACGCGGAGATCGCCGACACGACGGGGTTCCTGCAGTGATGCGCCGCGTGCTGGCCGTCACGCTCGCGGCGTCGGTACTGCTCATCGCGGGGATGATCGGCAGAGCCGACGCCCTCGAGCAGGAGAGAACGACCGCTGTCGCACAACTCGTCGCGCTGAACGGGCAGTATCGCGATGCCGGCCAGCGCACCGACTACCTCGACGGTGCGCTCGACCATGCCGAGCAGGAGACCGCCGACCGCGCCGCCGTGCTCGCGCTGAGGCCGGCCTTCCTCACCGAGGTCCACGCGCTGACCGCCGCACTCGAGGGAGCGCAGGGTCGGGTGGACACGGCCGCGCACCGCGCTGCTGCTCTTTCCGCGCAGCAGACCGTCGTCGCCGAGAAGGAGAACCCCGACACGGTGACCGCGGCCACGGCGACCCTGCACGCGCTCACGGAGAAGGTCGGTACAGAGGTCGCGTCGTGGCAGGCGGCACAGACCTCGGGTCCCGGCGGGCCGGCATGGGCGTCGAGCGGGCCGGACGGGTACGCGCGGGTGCGGGCGGCCCTCGATCTCGTCGGCGGTGGGGGCGTCGGGCTCTACGAGTCCTCGTCGTGCGCAGGAGGAAACGCCCCGGCATGTGCCAACAGCAACGGTTACATCAAGTACCGCGCCGACATCGCGAACTGGAGCGCCGACCGGTTGAACTGGGCCATGGCGCACGAACTCGCCCACATCTACCAGTTCCGGGTGTGGGGCGCCCTCACGTCATCCGGGGCGTACGGCACGCTCTTCGGCGGTGACCCGGAGTTCCTGGCGAACTGCATGGCCGTGGTGCGGGGCTATCCCGGATCGGTCGGCTGCAACGGCGACCAACAGGCCTGGGCCTCCGCCATCTGGGTGGGCTCCGTGCGCTGAGCGAGGAGCGGTCGCCCTCTCCCGCTCAGGCCACCGGCGTGGTCGTGTCGATCGCCGCGCGCAGCGGACGACGCATCACTCGCCAGTAGGAGGCGGGAGCGATGCGGGTGAGCGCGTCGATCAGGCGGGCCTCGCGCCCGACCATGGTGCGCGCAGCCCGTCGTTCGGTCGCCCGCACGATCCGGGCTGCGGCATCCGTGGGCTCGGTGTGGTACATCGCGGCCTGCGCGGCGGCGGCCCGGGCCGCCACCTCCGGGTCGATCGCCGCGGCGTAGCGACCGTGCAGGATGATCCCGGTGCGCACACCCGCCGGGTAGACGGCGCCCACGCTGACCGAGGTGCCCTCGAGCTCGTGCCGCAGTGCTTCGGAGAAGGCACGTACGGCGAACTTGCTCACTGCATACGGGATGCGGCCGGCGGGGGCGGCGAGTGCGTAGACGCTCGCCAGGTGCGTGATGTGCGCGGCCGGCGCGGCGCGGAGCGCGGGGAGAAGGGCTTTGGTGACCGAGACCGTTCCCCAGAGGTTCACGTCGGTGAGCCAGCGCATCTCCTCCATGGTGAGCTGGTCGATGTCGCCGAGCATCGATGAGCCGGCGCAGGTGATGAGCGCATTGATCCGCGGGTGGGTGTCGGTGATCGCGGCGGCGGCGGCGAACACGGCCTCGTCGTCGCGGAGGTCGACCACGTGCGTCGTCACGCGGACGCCCTGCAACTCCGCCGCGATCGTCGCCAGCGCAGCGGAGTCGTGATCGATGAGTGCGAGGTGGGTTCCGCGGGCGGCCAGCCGGCGTGCGATGTCGGCACCCATCCCGTTCGCCGCTCCGGTGATCACGGTGGTGCTGCCGGTGAGTTCGAGGTGCTTCATTGCTCTCCTGCGCGGCGCGATCCGGGTGCGAACCCGCGGATGTCGGATGGGTGGGGCAAGCTGATTCCGAACCATTCTGGCCGACACCGGGCCGCAGTGATACCGGTACGCTCAAGGAGAGGAGGTACCGGTGGGACGGACAGCGGATGCCATCGCCGAAGGCGTTGCGATCGCGACCGCTGCCGCGCGCCTCGCCGTGAAGAACCACATCCTCATCGGCACCATCGCCGAAGACGGGGTCTTCGACATGGACAAGTACATCGACGATGCGCGTGAGGCGCTTCGCGCCATGGCCGAGGAGTCGGAAGAGGCGGCTGCCACCGTCACCGCGCTGCGCAAGCGGGCGAGAGGCCGGCACTCCGATCCGGTGGGAACGCACGACTACCGCGACCGCGATGTGCGCAACCTGCGTCGACGGGCCAAGCAGTCCACCGGCGTGGCGGTGCGCCTGCGCGAGATCATGCAGGACCGTGAGCGGCTCGCCGAGATCGTCGAGGAGGCGCGAGACGCGGCCTGGGCGGATGTGCGTCACAACCTCGACCGTCGGCTGCGCGTCGAGGGCATGCGTCCAGACCAGGATCCCGACTACAACCGCATGCGCGAAGCGCGGATGCAGGCCCTGCGTCTTGTCGATCTGCAGGCGCTCTCGTCGGAGCAGAGGGCCAAGGCGAAGCGGCGGAAGAAGCAGCAGAAGTCCGCGTCAGCCGACGGGTGAGGCCTCGTTTCGCTTTCGCGTCGGGACTGTTGTAGGCTGTTCTACGGCCCGCTGAGCGGGCTGAGCGCCCGTAGCTCAATGGATAGAGCATCTGACTACGGATCAGAAGGTTAGGGGTTCGAGTCCCTTCGGGCGCACACTGTGTTGAGACAGTGACGAAACGGCTTCCACTTCGGTGGGGGCCGTTTCTGCGTTCCACACGGGAGTGCACGACGGCTGAGTGGTTCGCCCTCAATGCTTCAGAGCAGGCTCGTGATCGCCGGGTCGCGTTCGGCGACATCCGCCGCCGTCGAGACGATCACGCTGCGCATCGCGGCTACGGCGACGGCCGGAGTGACGTCGGAGCGGTGCGCCAGGCTGATCGTGCGCGACATCGCCGGATGCGCGAGTCGCGCCGATCGCAGCAGCGGGCGGTCGAAGAGCACCATGGCGGGCACCACTGCGACGCCGACGCCGCGTTCCACGAAGCGGAGCACCGCATCCATCTCGGCACCCTCGAGCGCGAGCGTCGGGGTGAGGTCGGCGCTCCGGAACGCGGCGTCCATCGCCGCGCGCAGTTCGTAACTCTCGTCGAAGGCGATCAGGGGAAGGGTCGCGAGGTGCGCGAGGCTGATCGAGGGGCCGTGGGTGACGGGCGGAGCGGCCGCCGACGACACGACGACCAGTTCCTCCGACAGCAGCGGCATGTGCGTGAGGCTCACTCCGGCAGGGGTGGGGCCGTCCGATTGCGTGACCAGGGCGATGTCGACGGCACCGACGGCGAGCTCCTCGACGAGTCGGCGGGAGCCGCTCTCCGTGAGATGCAGATCGACGTGCGGATGTGCGGCGTGGAACGCGCTGATCGCCTCGGCGACCAGGCTGATGCAGAGCGTGGGAGGGGCTCCCAGACGTACGCGTCCTCGACGGAGGCCGGCCAGCTCGCCCATCTCGTCGCGGATGGCGTCAGCCTCGGCGAGCATGCGCTGCGCACGGGGGAGCAGTGTCTCGCCGGCGGCTGTCAGCGCGATGTGGCCGCGCGCGCGGTGGAACAGCTCGGCACCGAGTTCGCGCTCGAGCGTCGAGATCTGCCGACTCAGCGACGGCTGTGCCAGATGCAGGTGCTCGGAGGCGCGGGTGAAGTGTCCGAGACGTGCGACCTCGACGAACCCGCGGAGCTGCTCGAGGTTCATGTCCATAGCCTACCCGCATCGTTTCAACTCGAACTATGCATTGGAGTTATTAGGATCACCTAACTACCGTGGACCGCATGGCTACGCGCGAACGTCAGATATCCACCACCGTCCTCGTCATCGGCACCGGCGGGTCCGGGCTGCGGGCGGCGATCGAGATCGCCGAACATGGGGTCGACGTGCTCGCCGTCGGCAAACGCCCGCGGCAGGATGCGCACACCTCGCTTGCCGCCGGCGGCATCAACGCGGCGCTCGGCACGATGGACGCGGACGACAGCTGGCAGCAGCACGCGGCCGACACCATCAAGGAGAGCTACCTGCTCGCCAACCCGCACACCGTCGAGATCGTGACGCAGGGGGCCGAGCGCGGCATCCGCGACCTCGAACGCTGGGGCATGGACTTCGCCCGCGAAGACGACGGCCGCATCTCGCAGCGCTTCTTCGGTGCCCACACCTTCCGTCGCACGGCGTTCGCCGGCGACTACACGGGCCTCGAGATCCAGCGCACCCTCGTGCGCAAGGCCGAGCAGCTCGAGGTGCCGATCCTCGACCACGTCTACATCACGCGCCTGCTCGTGCGTGACAACGTCGTCTTCGGCGCCTACGGCTTCGATCAGGCCGACGGCACCCGCTACCTCATCCACGCGGATGCCGTGATCCTCGCCGCCGGCGGACACAACCGCATCTGGCGGCGCACCTCGTCGCGCCGTGACGAGAACACCGGCGACTCCTTCCGTCTCGCGGTCGACGCCGGCGCCCGTCTGCGCGACCCCGAGCTCGTGCAGTTCCATCCGTCGGGCATCATCGAGCCGGAGAGCGCAGCGGGAACCCTGATCTCCGAGGCCGCACGCGGTGAAGGCGGAATCCTCCGCAACGCCCTCGGCGAGCGATTCATGGCGAAGTACGACCCCGAGCGCATGGAGCTGTCGACCCGTGACCGCGTCGCGCTCGCCGCGTACACCGAGATCCAGGAAGGGCGCGGCACCGAGAACGGCGGCGTCTGGCTCGACGTCTCGCACCTGCCGCGCGAGACGATCATGACCCGTCTGCCCCGCGTCTACCAGACGATGATGGAGCTGCAGATGCTCGACATCACGACCGATCCGATCGAGATCGCGCCCACCGCGCACTACTCGATGGGTGGCGTCTGGGTGCGTCCGGAGGATCACCAGACCGACGTCGACGGCCTCTATGCGATCGGCGAGGCATCCAGCGGGCTGCACGGCGCGAACCGTCTCGGTGGCAACTCGCTGATCGAGCTGCTCGTCTACGGACGCATCGTGGGTCAGGCGGCCATGGAGCATGCGGCCGGGCTCGACGCGCAGCGCCGGTCGGCGACCGCGGTTGCTGAAGCGCGAGCCGAGATCGACGATCTGCTTGCCGCTGAAGGGCGCGAGAACGTCCGCGCCCTGCAGCGTGCGATTCGCAACCTCATGACCGAGTACGCCGGTGTGGTGCGCTCGGAGGAGGGGCTGCTCGCCGGTCTCGCCGACCTCGACATGATCGAGGGGCGTATGGAGGACATCGGCATCCACCCCGATATCGCCGGTTTCCAGGACCTCGCGCATGCGTTCGACCTCAAGGCGTCGGCGCTCGCCGCCCGTGCCACCCTCGAGGCTGCGCTGGAGCGGAGGGAGACCCGCGGATGCCACAACCGCAGCGACTTCCCCGACACCGACCCCACGTTGCAGGTGAATCTCGTGTGGTCACCGAAGGACGGCGTGACCCGCGAGGCGATCCCGGAGATCTCGCCCGAGATCGTCGAGCTCATGCGCGAGGTCGACACCGCGGGCAAGCTCGTCGAGTAGGACCTTCTCTGGCTCTTTCCGGTCGCACTTGCTGCCGCCCGATCATCGATCAGGCGGCAGGTAGTGCGACCGGAGGGCGGATGAGGTGCGGGAGGATGAGGAGATGCACACTCCTGCAGAGCTGCTCCCCGATGGCGCGGACTGGGTGACCGTGGAGAGTGGCGAGTCAGGTGCGACGGTGCTTCGCGATGAGGCCGGCGAGCGATACGTCAAGGTGGTCCCTTCGGCGCAGGCAGACGAACTGGCGGCCGAGCGAGACCGGATCACCTGGCTCTCCGGCGCCGGCATCCCCGGTCCGTCGGTGATCGAGTGGCGTCTCACCGCGCACGGCGCAGCCCTCGTGACCTCCGCGGTGCAGGGCACCCCCGCCGACCAGCTCGATGCGGGGGATCTTCGCGCGGCGTGGCCGGCGATCGCCGACATCCTGAGGCGGCTCCATGCCGTCCCGGTGTCCGACTGCCCCTACGACCGGGCTCTGGACGAGATGATGACGGCTGCCAGAGCGACGGTCGCCGACGGTCGGGTGCAGACCGAGTTCCTGCCCGTCGCGCTGCAGGATGTGCCGGCGGCGCGGATCCTCGCCGGCCTCGAGAGCGAGCTGCCGCACCGGGTCGTCCAGGAGCAGGCGGAGGCGGTGGTCTGTCACGGCGATTTCTGCTTGCCGAACATCCTGATCGCGCCCGAGGGTTCGCGCGTCGCCGGACTGATCGACGTCGGACGGCTCGGACGCGCTGACCCCTACGCCGACATCGCCCTGCTCCTGGCGAACGCCCGCGAGACGTGGCCGGATGAGAGCGCCGCCCGCCGCGCGGACGAGGAGTTCGCCGCGCGGTACGGCATCGCCCTCGAACCTGACCGTCAGGACTTCTACCTGCGGCTCGACCCGCTGACCTGGTAGCGCGGATCCGGGGTCTCAGTGCGTCGGCGGTTCCTCGCCTTCGATGACTCCGATGCCGACGGCTTCGTGATCGGGCTCGGGCTCTTCGCGTTTGGGCGCCTTGGGCTCCTCGCCGGGCGCCTTTTCGGTGCTCGGCTCTTGGAGCTCATCGGTGCGGGGCACCTCGCTCGGGTCGGCGTCTTCGGGGGAGTCGGCCTCGGCCGGTGTCGTGACCTCGCCTTCGCTCGTGTCGGAGGTCGGGGTGGGAGTCGGAGTCTGTGCCTCGGCGGAGAGCTCTTCGGTGGGCTCCGGCTCGGGAGTGCTGTCGGTCATGGAGGGACCCCTTTCGGTGATGTCGTCCGCTCAGGATGCCTCGGCGGCGGAAGCGTCTGTAGGGGGTTGACGAGACGACGAGTTAACCTCGGTGAACCGAAGTCGCCGATCCGGCGTAGCCTGGAGGGGTGACTGCGTACGTCTCGGCCTTCGACCTCTTCTCCATCGGAGTGGGCCCTTCGAGCTCCCATACGGTCGGACCGATGCGCGCGGCCCTCGACTTCGCGCGACGACTCACCGCGACGGGCGTCCTGCCGCAGGTGGCCCGCATCGGAAGCACACTGTACGGCTCGCTCGGGGCGACGGGAATCGGGCACGGGACGCCGGATGCCGTCGTCGCCGGACTCCGCGGACTCGCGCCGGAGACGTGCGACCCCGCTGACGTCCGCGCCGCCTGGACCGACCTTCCGGCTCAGGCCGTGATCCGCATCGACGGCACGCACGACGTGCCCTTCGCGAAGGACGACATCGTCTTCGCGCCGCGCACCCGGCTTCCCGGCCACCCGAACGCCATGACCATCACCGCCTGGGATTCCGCGGGGCAGGTGGTCGCCGAGGAGACCTACTACTCCGTGGGGGGCGGGTTCATCCGACGCGACGGCGAAGAGGCGAAGCTCACGACCGCAGGATTCCCGTACTCGTATGTGGATGCCGCGTCGCTGCTCGCCCTCTGCGACGAGAACGGACTGTCGATCGCCGAGGTCGCCCGACTCAACGAGACCTCGCTGCGCAGCGAGGAGGAGGTCGCCGCCGGGCTCGACGCGATCTGGGACGCGATGTCGGGGTGCGTCGACGCGGGTCTCCACGCCGACGGCACGCTTCCCGGCATCCTCAAGGTCAAGCGGCGGGCCGGAGTGATCCGCGGCCAGCTCGAAGAGGTCGAGGCCGATGGACATCGCGAGCTTCCGGGTGAGTGGCTCGGCGCCTTCGCGCTCGCGGTCAACGAGGAGAACGCCGCGGGTGGCCGAGTGGTCACGGCGCCGACGAACGGTGCCGCCGGAATCCTCCCCGCCGTCGCGATGTACTGGTGGCGGTTCCTCGCCGACTCGGGACTCGGGGCGGGCAACGCGGTCACGCCCTACGGTGAGCTGGTCGGCAGCGCACTCCTCGGGTTCGAGTCGGATGTGCGGGCTGTGAGCGACGGGAGCGACCTCGACGAGGAGCAGACCGCCGAGGCGAACCGTCGCCGTGGCATCCGTCGTTTCCTGCTGACGGCGACGGCCCTCGGGTCGTTGTTCAAGGCCAACGCGTCGATCTCCGGGGCGGAGGGCGGATGCCAGGCCGAGGTCGGCTCCGCCTGCGCAATGGCAGCCGGGGGCCTGACCGCGGTGATGGGCGGCACGAACCGCCAGATCGAGAACGCCGCCGAGATCGCGATGGAGCACCACCTCGGTCTCACCTGCGACCCGATCGGCGGCCTCGTGCAGATCCCGTGCATCGAGCGCAACGCGATCGCCGCGTCGACGGCCGTGACCGCCGCCCGCCTCGCCCTGCGCGGCGACGGCAGCCATTACGTCTCCCTGGATGCGGTCGTCGAGACGATGCGGCAGACGGGTGCCGACATGTCGACGAAGTACAAGGAGACCAGTGAGGGCGGTCTCGCGGTCAACGTCATCGAGTGCTGATCGTCGTCGGCCGCGCTGGTGTCCGCGGATGCCGGTAGCCTCCACGAGACGACACGGGCGGAGGGCCACGATGGATGAGTTCTGGGAGCCGACCTCCCGCCGTCGACGCCAGCAGCCCGTCGTGGCGGTACGTCCCAGCGACGACGCCCCGAGGCCCGGTACCGGGTGGCCGACGAGCATCCCCGCCGTCGCCCAGGTGCTGCGGGAGGGGATCGACCTCGACCCCGGCATCACGTTCCTGGTCGGCGAGAACGGCAGCGGCAAGTCGACCCTGGTCGAGGGGATCGCGATCGCCTACGGACTCTCTCCCGAGGGTGGTTCCCGACAGGCCAGGCACACCACGCGCGCGACCGAGTCGCCCCTGTCGGAGTGGCTGCGGCTGCAGCGGGGCGTGGGGGCGAATCGGTGGGGCTTCTTCCTGCGCGCCGAGACGATGCACTCGTTCTACACCTATCTGGAGGAGAACCCCTCGGCAAGCGGCGACGTCCCGTTCCACGAGATGAGTCACGGCGAATCGTTCCTCGCCCTGCTGGAGAGCCGTTTCGACGAGCCGGGCTTCTACTGCCTCGACGAGCCGGAGGCGGCGCTGTCCTTCAACTCGACCCTCGCCCTCATCGCGGTGCTCCGCCGCATCGCCGACGAGGGCGGTCAGGTGCTGTGCGCGACGCATTCGCCGGTGCTCGCGGCCCTCCCGGGTGCGAAGATCCTCGAAGTCGGGGAGTGGGGTGTCCGTCCGGCGGCGTGGGAAGACCTCGAGATCGTGAAGCACTGGCGCTCGTTCCTCGAGCATCCGACCCGCTATCTGCGTCACCTGCTCGACTGACGGGCACGCCGTGCCGTCGACGCGCGTCGTAGGCTGACGGGCATGACCGAGCAGAAGCCTCCGCGGCGGCGCGGCCGTCCGCGGGGCGTCTCCGATACGCGAGCGCGCATCATCGCGGCCGCGGTCGACGACTTCGGTGAGAAAGGCTATGACGGGGCGACGATCCGCTCGATCGCCGCTCGCGCCGGGGTGGACTCAGCGCTCGTGCATCACTACTTCGGCACCAAGGCCGACCTCTTCGCGGAAGCCGTGGGCATTCCGCTGCGACCGGACGTCGATGTGCCGCGGATCCTCGCTGGTCCGCGTGACGAGATCGGCGAACGCCTGATCCGCTACGTCCTCGAGGCATTCGAGCAGCCCGAGGTGCGCCGGCGTGGCGTCATGCTGCTGCGCACCGCGATCGGGAGTCGCCTCACGACCCCGTTGCTGGCGGGCTTCCTGTCGCGCGAACTGCTCTCCCGGGTGTCTCAGCGCCTCGATGCCGATGACGCGGACCTGCGCGCCTCGCTCGTCGCCTCGCAGATCGCAGGGGTGCTGATCGCACGCTACGTGCTGCGGCTCCCGGCGCTCGCCGCGGCATCGGTCGATGAGCTCGTCGTACGTGTCGGTCCGACCGTGCAGCGCTACCTCTTCGACTGACCCCGACCGTCGGCATCCGGGGCGCGATGCCGTTGACGCGGACGATTCGCGGGCGCATAATTCATCACATGATGAATAACTCCGCCGTCGAGATCGCACAACTGCGCGTGCGTCGCGGTGCGGTGCACGTGTTCGAGGGGATCGACCTCGCGATCCCGCGCGGCCAGATCACGGGACTGCTGGGCCCTTCGGGATGCGGCAAGACCACGCTCATGCGCTCGATCGTCGGCGTGCAGAAGATCGCCTCGGGCGACGTGACGGTGCTGGGCGAGCCGGGGGGATCGCGACGGCTGCGGCACCGGGTGGCGTACGGCACACAGGGGGCGTCGGTGTACGGCGACCTCAGCGTCCGTCAGAACCTCTCCTACTTCGCCTCGCTCCTCCAGGCGCCGAAGGGCGATGTCGATCGGGTCATCGACGAGGTAGGGCTCGGGCCGCAGGCGGGGCAGCTCGTCGACTCGCTGAGCGGCGGGCAGGCGACGCGGGTGTCGCTCGCGGTGGCGCTCATCGGTGCCCCTGAACTCGTCGTGCTCGACGAGCCGACCGTGGGACTCGATCCCGTGCTGCGGGCCGAGCTGTGGACTCTTTTCCGGGGTCTCGCGGATCGAGGGGTCACGCTCATCGTGTCGAGTCATGTGATGGATGAGGCCGTGCGCTGCGACCGCTTGCTGCTGATGCGGGAGGGGCGGATCATCGCCGACACGACGCCGGCGTCGCTCCTCGCCGACACCGGTACGACCGACGCCGAGGCCGCGTTCCTGGCGCTGATCGAGCGCGACCGCGCGGCCGGTCTCGGCGACACCAGGAGATCGCGCCGAGAAGCACGCGACCAGCACGAGGGGGCCGGAGAATGAACGGCCGCCGAACCTTCGCCACCGCCGGACGCGTGCTCGCCCAACTGCGGCACGACCCGCGGTCGATCGCACTGATGCTCATCGCGCCGAGCCTGCTCGTGGGCCTCTTCGCCTGGCTGTTCAGCGATCAGGACGGCGTCTTCGATCAGTTCGGCGGCGCGATCCTGGCGCTGTTCCCGTTCATCGTGATGTTCCTCATCACCTCGATCACGACGCTGCGGGAGCGCCGTTCCGGCACTCTCGAACGCCTGATGACGACACCGCTCGAGAAGGCCGACTTCATCCTCGGGTACGCGCTCGCATTCGGGCTGATGGCTCTGCTCCAGGCGGTCATCACGGTGTCGTTCGCGGTCGGGGTGTGCGGACTCGACGTCGACGGGCCGCTCTGGCAACTCGGCCTGGTCGCGGTGGTCGACGCGCTGCTCGGTACCGCGCTCGGTCTGCTCGCGAGCGCGTTCGCCCAGACCGAGTTCCAAGCGGTGCAGTTCATGCCGCTGCTGGTGTTCCCGCAGATCATCCTCGGCGGACTCTTCATGCCTCGCGATCAGATGCCCGACGTGCTGTACGCCATCTCCGACTGGCTTCCGCTGAGCTACGCGATCGACACGATCAACGCGGTCGCCGCGGGGGACGAGGGGTGGGAGGTGTTCGGTCCGCTGCTGATCGTCGTGGCCTTCGCGGTCGGCGCTCTCGTGCTCGCCTCCCTGACGCTACGGCGGCGCACCCGCTGACCCGCGACCAGGTCGGCGCTCAGCGCGTGGCGCGATTCTTGGTGTGCTTGGTCGGCGTCGCGGCCCACGGGTCCTCGGGCCAGGGGTGCCGCGGGTAGCGCCCCCGCATCTCGGCGCGCACCTGTGCGTAGGGCCCTGACCAGAACGAGGCGAGGTCGTCGGTGACCGCGAGCGGCCGCCCCGCGGGAGACAGCAGGTGGAAGAGCACCGGCACCCGTCCGTCGACGAGGCGAGGAGTCTCCGCCCAGCCGAAACACTCCTGCAGCTTCACGGCGACGACGGGTCGTGACGTCGGGTCGCCGTCGGGTTCGGGGTAGGTGATGCGGACGCGGGATCCGCTGGGCACCTCGAGGCGCTCCGGCACGAGTTCTTCGAGTCGCACCGCTTCGGGCCACGGCAACAGACGACGAAGAGCCGCCAGCAGGTCAAGCCGCCCCGCGGGGGTGCCGGCAGCGAGGGCGTCGAGCTCGGACGCCAGCCAGGTGTCGAGTGTTTCGATCAGGCCGGCGTCCGAGACATCGGGCCACGGATCGCCCAACTCGCGCCGCAGCACCGCCAGTCGTCGGCGCAACGCGTCTGAGGTGTCAGACCAGGTGAACATGCCGAGTCCCTCACGTCGGAGCGCCCGGCGCACGGCATCCCGCCCCACTTCGACGGATGCCCGCACCGGTACCGATGTGCGCAGGATCGCACCGATCCGCCGCTCACGTCGGGCCTGGATTCGTCCTCCGATGAACTCGGCTTCGACGCGGTCGGTCATGAGGTGGTCGGCGGCATGCTCCATCTGCGCTTCGGTGAGCGCCGCTGCGGATCGGATGATCGCACCGGACCCTGCCGCCGCACGACCGGAGGAGCGCGTCACGTCGGCGACGGCGAGCCATTCGACCGCCGCGAGCGGGCCCGCCACCCCCGCTCGCGTCCCGGAGGCGAGCAGGAACGTCGCTCCGGTGGCGGTGCGCTCGACGCGGCGGGCGATCCGCCCGGGGAAAGCCAGCGCGACCACCAGGCCGACCCCGTCGAGATCCGCGCGGACCTCCGGGGTCGGACGTACCATGCGCTCGAGACGGTTGGCATCGTCGCGCCATCGGCGGGCGTCCGCGGTGCGCCCGCCGCGAAGCGCGATGAGGGCCTGAGCGACGTCGGCTTCGGGGATTCTCAGGTCGCCGCCGAGGAGCGCGACGACCTCGGCTGCGAGCCGACTGCCGACCGCCGGACTGCCGTCGCGCAGAGCACGGGCCAGCCGGGGATCGGTCGGGATGCGTGCCAGGGCGCGGCCCTCTGCGGTGGCGCGACCTTCGTCGTCGATCGCGCCGAGACCGTGGAGCACCGCGATGGCATCGGACAGGTTGTCGGCGGGCAACGGGTCGATCATCCGAAGGCCGGTTCCGCCGGGGGCGCCCCAGCACGCGAGCAGGAGGGCGGCATCGGCGAGGTCGATCACGGCGATCTCCGGCATCGGCCGGGCGGGAGCCGCCGCGTACGAGCGTTCGTCGACGCAGCGGACCACCGTTCCGGGGCCCTGGCGCGTGGCGCGTCCGGCCCTCTGCACACACGACGAGCGGGGTGCGGCGCTGGTGACCAGGCCCGTCATGCCGCGAGCGGCGTCGCGCTGCGGATACCGCGACAGGCAGGTGTCCACGACCAGACGCACACCCGGCACCGTGAGAGAGGATTCGGCGAGCGACGTCGTGACGATGATGCGCGGACGCTCCTGCGGCGTGCGGCCCCGGATCACGGCGTCCTGTTCGGCCGGGGGGATCCGGCCGTGCAGCTCCCGCACGTCGAACCTGTCGCTTGCGTCGCGGACGCGGCGAGCGACCTCAGACACCTCGCGGGCACCAGGGACGAAGACGAGCACGTCGGCATCGGGGACTTCGCGGACCAGATCGCGGGCTGCCGCTGCCGCGACCTCTGCGACGTGGTCGAGGAATCCCCACGTGACACCGCGTTCGTCGAGGCGGGGCACCGGGCTCGGGGCCCAGCGTTCGGTGAGTGGAAAGGCCGGGACGTCGTGGTCGACGATCGGGGCGGGCATCTCCTCCGTGGTGAGGACGGAGGCAATGCGTGCAGCGTCGAGGGTGGCGGACATGGCGACGACCGCGAGGTCGTCGCGCAGCTCACGCACTTCGGAGAGCAGGCCGATCAGAAGATCGGTCTCGAGGGCGCGCTCGTGCACCTCGTCGATGATCACGGCATCCACGCCCTCGAGCCCTGGATCGTCGAGCATGCGTCGGAGCAGCACGCCGGCGGTGACGAATTCGACCCGCGTCTCCGGACCGGCTGTGCGCTCGCCGCGGACGGTGAATCCCACGCGTGAGCCGAGTGGGGACCCGTCGAGGTGGGCGAGCCGGCGGGCGGCTGCGCGGGCGGCGACGCGGCGGGGCTGGGTGACGATCACCCGACCGCTGCGCCGCGAGGCGATGAGCGGCGGTACGAGTGTGGTCTTGCCCGTGCCCGGGGGTGCGGTCACGACGACCGATCCACTCGTGTCGAGTGCTGCCGAGACCTCGTCGAGCGCGGCCGCGAACGAGAGGCCAGCGCCGATGGCGGCGAGGTCGAAGGCGGCGGGGTCCATTCGTCCAGTCTGCCCGGTCGGGCGATGTCCGGAGCCGTTCACAACTCAGGAGGTCTGCGGGGAAGTCGACCGAGTGGGCCGTCCGGGAGCCGAAGGGGACAGGCGTCCTGAGTTGTGAACCGGCAAGAGGGCTGCCTGGCCGTGAAACAGCGGATGCCGCGACCGGATCGGCCGCGGCATCCACTGATGTGCGCTGTCTACTCCGCTGCGGGAGCCGCGGGTGCGGGCGGTGGCGGAGTCGTCGGCGTCGAGACACGCGGTGCGGGTGCAGGAGGCGTGGCCTCGGCGACCCCTGCGCCGAAGCCACGGCCGACGGCCTGACCCTGGATGATGCCCGCGAGGTCGAGCCCCGTCGCCGAGTGGACGCTGTCGAACACCGAGCGCAGAGCCTTCGCGCTGTCGGCTCCGACGACGTTCGAGGCGCCGTCTTCGCCCGAGCTGCCGATGATCGACACGTTGCCGATCGCCGCGTAGCCCTTGGAGAACTCGGCCATGATCGACGGCAGCACCTCGAGCACGCGCTGCGAGAGGAACGCGTCCTGGTTCGAGGCGATGGCCTTCGCCTCGGCCTCGAGAGCGGCGGCTCGCGCGTCACCCTCGGCGCGGATGGCGTCGGCCTCGGCGCTGGCGCGCAGACGGCGGGCTTCGGCCTCTGCTTCGGCCTGGGCGCGCAGGGCGTTCGCCTCACCACTCGCCTTCGCGATCGCGGCGGCGGCCTCACCGTCGGCGCGGGCCTTGTCGGCCTGAGCCTGCTGTTCGGCGATGCGGGTGCGGGCCTCGGCCTGCTTGACCTGCTCGATCGCGGCGGCCTCTGCCGCGCGCTCGCGCGTGTAGAGCTCGGCCTGAGCGCGGGTCTCGGCCTCGTACCGCTGCGCATCGGCGACGCGCTTGATGTCGGCGTCGAGCTGAGCCTGCTTGTTCTCAGCCTGCTGCTGCAGAACTGCCTGCTCGGCCTGGGCGCGCGCGAGCGCCTCGGCCTGCTCGGCTTCGGCGCGGGCGCGACCGATGCCGGAGTCGGAGTTGGCCGTGTTGGTGTCGAGCGCGGTCTGCTCGATCAGGTTGGCTTCCTGGTTGGCGATGTTCTTCTGGTTGATCGCACGGTCGGCGTTGGTCTGCGAGATCTCGGCAGACTGACGCTTCGCCTGGATCTCGGGGGCACCGAGCGACTGGATGTAGCCGACCTTGTCGGTGATGCCCTTGATCTGGAACGAGTCGAGGATCAGACCCTGCTCGGCGAGCTCCTGAGAGACATCGGCGGCGATCTGGTCGGAGAACTTCTTGCGCTCGCGCATCAGCTCGACGACCGAGAGCGTCGCGACGATTCCGCGGAGCGCGCCTTCGAGCTGCTCGGTGGTGAACTGCTCGATGGCCTTGTCCTGCGAGGCGAAACGCTCGGCCGCTCGCCGGACCAGGATCGGGTCGGAGCCGATCTTCACGATCGCGACGCCGTCGACGTTCAGCGTGACGCTGTCGAGTGACTGCGCCTCGGCGTTGAGGGAGACCTGACGCGAACGCAGGGAGATGATCTCGTGGCGCTGCGTGATCGGGTTGACGAGTGACTTGCCGTTCACGATGACCGTGACGGGCGACTCCGACATCTCGGATGTGCTCGATCCGTCGGCGGCGATGACCGCGCGCTGCACCTTCTGCTTGCGGCCCGAGATGACGAGTGCTTCGTCGGCTCGAGCGACCTTGATCCAGCTACGTGCGAACAGCAGCAGGATGAGCAGAACGACGACGGCGACGACGACCGCGATTCCGACGATGACGAGGATGCCGACGATTCCGGCGATCTCCATGAATGACCTCCCTGGTCCCCCCGAAGGGGCGGTCCCGAGCGCGCCGTGGTGCGCGCCTTCGCCCCCCACCCTGCCAGAAATGCAGAGAGGCCGTTCCGGGGGCATCGTGGTGGGCGGAAAACTCGACGTCGGGAGGAAGGTCTTCGGCCATACGTCCGCCCGACGAGGAGATCTCCTCCTGCGGGGGGGGGGGGGGGGGGCAGGGGCAGGGCCGCCTGGTCAGGGGGTGCGGGCAGGGGAGGTGGCGAGGCCGAGGGCGAGGGGCGTCAGCGGGTGCGGAGCTTCTCGGCGAGGTCGCGCAGGGCGCGCAGCTCGTCGTCGTCGAGACGGGACATGCGGTCGGCGATCGAGCGCCCGTGCACGGTGGCGAGCGAGCGGAAGGCCCGCGCCCCCTCATCCGTCGCCCGGATCAGTGCACCGCGCCCGTCGTCAGGGTCGGCGCATTTCGCCACGAGTCCACGCGTGACCATGCGATCGACCAGGCGCGAGACGCTGGGCTGGCTGATCAGCATGTTCGAGGTGATGTCGCGCAACCGCGCGGTCATGTCGGGGGAGCGGGTGACGGTGAGCAGCACGTCGTACTCTGCCTGCGCGATATCGCTGTGCTCGAAGTCGCTCATCATCTCGGTGAACAGCTCGTGCTGCGCGCGGAACAGGCTCTCCCAGGCCTCCAGGGCGAGCTTGCGATCGGTCATCCTCACAGAATAGTGCGAACAGTAAAGGGCCGGTCGGAGAGGCTCCCGACCGGCCCTTGTCCCTTGCACCAAGAGTGTCCTGCAATCACATGCGGTGAGTGCCACAGCAAACATTCACCGTGTGATCACTGTATAACGGCGAGATAACGAATGCAACGGTTTGATTACGGAACTTCTCCGAGATCGAACAGGCGGGCCGATGATTCGGCGGCGCATCGTCAGCACGAGGGCCGAGAACGCCACACCTCGGCGCGACGAGTGTCCGTGGTCCCTTCTACGGTGTGCCTCAATCGGAAGACCGGGAAGAGGGAAGAGCCATGACTGCATCCACGAGCGCAGCCCCGAACGGCTACACGAGCGTCGCCCCCTGGGTCGTCACCGACGACACCGGTGCGCTGCTCGACTTCATCTCCCAGGTCTTCGATGGTGAGGAACTGGCGCGGGTCGCCACGGAAGACGGTCTGATCGGCCACGGTGAGATACGCATCGGCGACACCGTCGTCCTGGCCTTCGACCGTCGACCGGAGTGGCCGGTGATGCCGAGTCTGCTGCGCGTATGGGTGCCCGATGCCGCAGGGGCCTTCGCGCGAGCGGTCGCTGCGGGCGCGAGCGTGGTCACCGAGCTCAGCGACAACGCCTTCGGCCAGCGCGGTGGGCGGATCAAAGACCCTTTCGGCAACATCTGGTGGGTCGTGAGCCATGTGGAGGAGGTCGATGAAGAAGTGATGTGGCAGCGGCTGCAGCAGCCCGAGTATGCCGACCAGATGCGCGTCGCGCAGGAGACGCTCGACGCCGAGCTGAGCGGTCGTGCGCACGGGCGCAGCAGCGCGCCGACGCGCTAGTCGGCGAACGGCTCACCCCGATACTTGCGGCACACGCCACCTGTCTCTTCGACATCTTCCGCGACGGCGACGGCGTCGACGACCGCGACGGCGGCGGTGCGCGTGCGCGGTGCGACCTGGCTCAGCGCGAGAGCACCGGTGCACGCGAACACGATCAGGTCGCCGGGGGAGAGCACCTTCGGCAGCCGGGCGTGCAGCCGTGTGTCGTCTTCGTCGGTGCGGAGGACCGTCTGCACCAGGTCTCGAGCCCGTGGAGTGCTCAACAGCTCGACATGGGTGACCAGCGGAATGATCGCACGGAGATCGCAGTCGACGGTCGCAGACACCTCACGATGCCATCCCAGGGGTTCCTCGCGCGCGGTGATCCGTGCCACCACCAAAGTCACGTGCGCGTCCGCTTCGGGATGCGTGGCCGACGCGGCGACCGGCGCGATCAGCACGCACGGCGTGTGTCGCTCCCGAGCGAGATCGGTCAGCGAGCGTCCGGCCACGACGATGTCCTGCGCGCCTATCACCGTGTCCGTCGGCCACAGCTGGCGCACGTCACGTCGCGGGTCGTTCCACACGAAGGCCGTCGAGTGCAGCACCGTGTGCAGGACGGTCATCGTGATGCCTCCGCGGGGAGTGCCACGGCTCCCGCAGTGCGCGGCCGGACGTTGCTCAGCGTCACCGCTCCGATGCAGGGGACGACCACGAGATCGCCCTCCCGAAGATCAGCGGGGAGGGGCACGATCGGGTGCGGCCAGGCCACGCCGCCGTCTTCGCCGGGGATCAGCTCGATACTCGTGGTCCGCGCAGAAGAAGCCCGGCCGATGAGGCGGCATTCCTCCCACGCGGCATCCACCCCGTCGAACGAGCAGTCCGTGAGCGCGATGCGCTTGTCTTCCTTGGTGTCGACGCGCAGTGTGATGCGGAACAGCAGCACGGTCACGTCGGTTCCCGCGGTCGGCAGCGGCAGGTCGCCTGTGAGCACCGCGGGTGATCCGCTGATCTCGAACAGTCGCATGAGCGAGATTCCTCCCACCACGACATCGTTCGTCGTCGGGTGCGTGTGCACCGGCCACCTCCATCGGTCGAGGGGAGTGGGAATGCTCTGTCGAAGGGTGGGGAGGATCTCGGTGAGGGTCATGACTCCGTCCTATGCCTCGGCGATCATGCCCAGGGAGGGGCCCTCACGGAAAGCATGCGCGTACGCGCGTATCGCTCACGGCGCACCCACTGTCTCGATACGACGCCGACCTGCTGCGGACGACATGACAGGATCAGGACATGAGCGCACAGGACATCCTCTTCATCGGCGGCAGCGGGGTCATCAGCGCGGCTTCCGTGCGACGGGCGGTGGAACTCGGGCATCGGGTCGCCGTGCTCAACCGTGGACGGTCCGACGAGCGGCCGCTGCCGGAAGAGGTGGAGCTGCTGCAAGGCGACATCCGTGACCCCGACGCGGTGCAGGCTGCGCTCGGGGACCGCGAATTCGACGTGGTGGCGCAGTTCACGGCCTTCACACCCGCCCATGTGCACGCCGACATCGCCCGCTTCGCCGGTCGGACAGGGCAGTACGTCTTCATCAGCTCCGCATCGGCGTACCAGAAGCCGCCGCTGCGCTTCCCGATCACCGAATCGACGCCTCTCCGCAATCCGTTCTCCGCGTATGCGCGTGACAAGATCGCCTGCGAGGACGCCCTCGCCACCGCGTATCGCGACCAGGGCTTTCCCGCGACGATCGTCCGTCCGTCGCACACCTACGATCGCACCAGCATGCCCACGCTGGCCGGATGGAACGACGTGGCGCGGATGCGCGAGGGCAGGCCTGTCGTCGTGCACGGAGACGGCGCGTCGCCGTGGACCATCACGCACTCGACCGACTTCGCGGTGGGGTTCGTCGGTCTCTTCGGTCGTCGCGACGTGCTCGGCGACGTCTTCCACATCATGGGGGACCACGCTCCGACGTGGGATCAGATCTACACCTGGTTGGGCGAGGCGGCCGGAGTCCACCCCGAACTGGTGCACGTGTCGTCCGACGCGATCGCCGCCGTCCGGCCATCGCTCGCGGCGGACCTGCACGGCGACAGGGCGCATCCGATGGTCTTCGACACCGCCAAGATCCGGCGCATCGTCCCCGAGTTCCGATCCCGGGTGCCGTTCTGGACCGGGGCGGAGGAGATCATCTCGTACCACGACGCCACCCCGGTCCGGCAGGTGGTCGACGCCGAACTCGACGCCGACCTGGACCGGATGGTCGCGACCGTCAGCGGCTAGCGCCCGAATCAGGGCCGGAGCGGCGCCCCGATGGCGAGCCGCTGATCCGCGAGAGGACAGCTGAAGACGTCGCGCTCGCCGAGTCCGACCCGGTTGATGTAGCGCACCACGATCGCGTACGACGTGAACAGGCCGACCTGCGTGTACTGCACGTCATGCTCCCGGCAGTACTCGGCGATGATCGGGGCAGCAAGACGCAGATGCGGGCGGGGCATCGACGGGAACAGATGGTGCTCGACCTGGTAGTTCAGACCGCCCATCGCGACGTCGAGGAAGCGGCCGCCGCGCACGTTCCTGCTCATCAGTACCTGTCGGCGCAGGAAGTCCAGGGTCATGTCCCGGGGCACGACCGGCATGCCTTTGTGGTTCGGAGCGAAGGCGATCCCCATGTAGAACCCGAACAGGCCCAGCTGCACCGCGAGGAACACGACGGCGGTCCCGGGGGACAGCACGATGAACACCAGCACCAGGTAGCCGATCATGCGGACGCTGAGGAACGTGATCTCGGCCCACCGGCGTTCGAGCCGGCCCCGCACGAACATCCGCCGCACGCTCGAGGCGTGCAGCGAGAGGCCTTCGAGGAGCAGGATCGGGAAGAACAGCACGCCCTGATGTCCGCGCAGCCACGTGATGACAGGTCCCTGGTGCCGTGCCGCGGCCTCGGGGGAGACGGCGATGACGGGGAGTTCGATGTCGGGGTCGGAGCCCAGCTTGTTCGGGTTGGCATGGTGGCGGGTGTGCTTGTGCTGCCACCATCCGTAACTCATGCCGACGAGGAGGTCGCCGAGGATGATGCTGATCCAGTCGTTCCATCGGCCGGACACGAAGATCTGCCGGTGCGCGGCATCGTGACCGAGGAACGCGATCTGGGTGAACACGATCGCCAGGACGGCGGCGGTGAACAGTTGCCACCAGGTGTCGCCGATCCAGAGGAACGCGAGCAGGCACACGCCCACGGCGATCGGGGCGGCGATGAGCTTCGTCCAGTAGTAGCCGTAGCGTCGGTGCAGCAGTCCTCGTTCGCGGACCTGCTTCGCCAGCTCGGTGAAGGTGCTCGATGCCCGAGACGCGCTGTCGCGTGGACGGGTGCGGACGGTCGGACGGATGACGTCCATGATGACCTCGTCTCCGGCGTCGCCCGAGGTGGGCGGCGGAGGTGTTGTTCTTCTCGCGGAGGGCCGTTCAGGGCGTCGCGTTCTGATCTTCGGTTGTGCCCTCTGCGGCTGACGGTACGCGCCCAACCTGGGTGCGCGTCCAGGATCGGGACGACTCCCCGCGGCTCATGATCAGCAGTCCGATCACCGCGACGGCGGCGAATCCCGCGGGGATCACGAAGACGAGCGGGAGACCGATCGCGGCTGCTCCGAGACCGCCGGCGAGCCCGCCGATCGCGGAACTGATCGCGGTCGAGCTGAGGAAGATCGCGGAGGCCGTCGCTACCGCGGTCGGCAGCAGACGCTGAGCGACGATGATGCCCAAGGCGGCGAAGACACCCCAGACCGCGCCCATCAGGATCTGTCCGGCGAAGAGCCCGGCGGCCGTGCCCGAGAACGCGAAGAAGAGGTTCGCACCGACGCCGCAAGCGGCGGCGAACGCCATCAGTCTGGTCATACCGACTCGCCGACCGACGACCACGGCGAGCGGCATCAGGGCGAGCTCGACCAGCGGCTGGATGCCGATGATCGCGCCGCTGACCTCGGGGGCCAGGCGCAGCTGCTCGTTCATGTACAGGGGAAGGTAGGCGTACTTCACCGACTCTCCGGCGTAGACGCAGATGTACAGCGCGGTGAATGCCAGCAGGGGCAGCATCGCGCGAAGGGAAGGTGCTGTCTTCGGTGCTGCGCCGGCGCCGGGAGTTTCGGGGGCTCCGCTGGGTGGCGGCGGGGTGCTGCGCAGGGTGCCGAGCGGAAGGATCTGGGCGAGGGTGGCGATCGCGACGAAGATCAGCATCGTCCGATAGCCCGCGTACGCCGCGAGGAACGAACCGAGGACGGGGCCGATCACCCATCCGGCGGTGAGGGCCATGCGCACCACGGCGACGACGCCGTCATCCGCGGCGGTCGGCTCGGCGGTGAGTTCGTCATGGATCGCGGCGAACAACTGCGAAGTCGCCGCGCCGGCGAACCCGAGCACCACTGCGCTGATGACGAACGGCATCCACAGTTCGGTGGAGTACGCGATACCCAGCCACCCGGCGAACCCGGCGACAGCGCACAACCGGAAGAGTCCGAGTCGACGGCCTGTGCGGTCGGAGCGTGCGCCCACCAGGTAGCCGGCGACAGGCGCCGTGAGGCTGGTCAGGTAGTAGAGGCCGGCGACGGTCAGCGAGGCCCCGAGCTCCGTGACCAGGAACGACGCGATGAGCGGCGCGGCTGCCGACATGCCCAACCCCGAGAGGAAGAGCGCGAGCGTCGACGCCCGATACAGCGGATGCGTCAGGACGACGCGGATGGTCGAGGCCTTCGCCGTTCGCGTCGCCGCGCCGCTGTCGTCACTCACCCGACGCTCCCGCCGCGACGATGACCTCGACACCGGCAGCACGGAGCTCGTCGAGCACGTCGGTCGGGGCGGACGCATCGGTGACCACCACATCGACGTCGGTGAGGCGGCACACCACGGACATCGCCGACCGGGCGAACTTCGCGCCTTCGGCGGTGAGGACGACGCGACGTCCGGCGGCGATCATCGCGCGCTTCGCCGCGGCGTCGTCGAGATCATAGGCGGTCACGCCTGCGTCGACGGCAGCGCCGCAGCAGCTGAGGAACACCGTGTCGAAGCGGAGGTCGCGCAGGGAGTTCTCGACCAGCGGGCCGACGATCGACCCTTCGTCCGGGTGGACCGACCCGCTCGGCAGGATCACTCTGGCGGCCCCGCCACGGGTGAGGATCTCCAGCGCCTGCACGCTGAACGGCATGACGGTGAGGCGTCGCGAGGCCAGCTGCTCGGCGACGGCGGCACCGGTCGTGCCGCTGTCGACGCACACCGCCTCGCCGTCGATGACCAGTCTCGCCGCTGCTTCGGCGATGCGCTCCTTCGCGTCGGACGCTTCGAGGCGACGCATCGAGTAGGGAAGACCCTCGCCGCGCAGTCGCACGCTCACAGCTCCGCCACGCACGCGCCGGAGAACGCCGGCCTGCGCGAGCTGGTCGAGGTCGCGCCTCACGGTGACCTCGGACACGGAGAACTCGGACGCCACGTCGGCGACGCTGACGCGACCGCTGGTGTACAGGGCTTCGAGGATGGCGTCGTGCCGTGACAGTCCGGTCATCGCTCAAACATACACAATCTTGTTTCATTCGGACAGCATGAAGGCGATTTCGAAGGATCTGATGGTCCGCTTCGGAGCCTGCACGAGAGTCCCGTGGCGAAGAATTCAACGATTCCGTGTGGCAGTGGCCTCAAGTAAACGAACATGTATATCTCCGTTCGATCATGTAGCGTGTGCGTTCTGAGATTCGGACAACGGGAGGCACCATGACCACGCATCTGCTCGTGGATTTCGGGGAGGTGATCAGCGAGCCGCAGCCCGTGGCCGCGGTTCGGGGGATGGCCGCAGTGGTGGGGATGCCGACGGCGACGTTCCGCGAGCGGTACTGGGCATCCCGCGAACGCTACGACCGCGGGCTCCCCGCGCAGGAGTACTGGGAGGACGTGGCCGGACGCGGGGTGCGAGGGGGAGAGCTGCTCACTCTGCGCCGGCTCGACATCGAGAGCTGGACGCACCTCAACTTCGCGACGATTACGGCGCTGCGCATCGCGCATCGTCGTGGCGCGCAGCTCACCCTGCTCTCGAACGCGCCGAGCGATCTCGCGGACGAGGTCCGAGGTTCGGCGGTCCTCGGTGAGCTCTTCTCGCTGATGGTGTTCAGTGCAGAGCTGCGCCTCGCCAAACCGGACGGGGAGATCTTCGACACCGCCCTCGCGCTCGCCGAAGTCGAGCCCGGGGCCACCCTCTTCATCGACGATCGGGCCGAGAATCTCGAATCGGCCCGGGGCCGGGGCATCCGCACCCATGAGTTCCGCACGGCGACCGCCCTGCACGATGAACTGACGGCAATCGATCTCGGGACTCCTCTCCGGGGGTTTCGAACGACATCACCCGGATCGAGACTCGGCGCGAAGCATCCGTTCCACCGAGTGGATCGTCCTCGACGGCGGGGATGACGCGGATTACGGAAGCGCAGCTGTCGGAGTGCGTCCCGACAGTGCTCGACGGTCCGCCGGGGCGATGATCGTCGCGGCGCTCAACGCTGCCTGACCAGGCGGGGGATCACCGCGACCATCGCCACCATGACGATCAGCTCCACCATCGTCTGCGTGACGACGACGAGCGGCGTGAGCGTGAACGCATCGGGCAGGGCCAGCGCGAGTGGGAGCACGACGAGCGAGTTGCGCGTGACGCCGCTGAAGACGACCGCACGGCGGCCCGGCACGTCCAGACCGGCGATCCGCGCGAGGAGCGCGCCGAGGGGAGCGGCGATCACGGCGAAGGCCGCGAAGATCGGCACCGTGAGGAACAACCGCCCCCACGCGTCGCCCACGGCGAACACCTGCGAGGCGACGACGGCCGCCAGGGTGAGCATCATCAGCGGCACCATCGCCGTGGCGGACCCGCTTTCGATCACACGGGCCGCGGCGAACCTGCTCGCGAGCACCTGGGCCAGTGCGGCGAGTGCGAGCGGCAGCGCGATCAGCAGCAGGAACGCGTCGATGAAGGGCCGCGGCTCGACGGCGGGCACCGCATCCGTTCCGAGGAAGACGGAGAGATAGACGGGGAGCAGTGCCATCTGCAGCAGCATGAGCAGAGGCGTCGCCGCCAGAAGCCGGGAACGATCGCCGCCTGCCAGGCCCGTGAAGACGATCACGTAGTCGACGCACGGGGTGAGCAGCACGAGGAGCACCCCCAGCAGGATCGCCTCGTCGGCCGCCACCACTCTGCTCACTGCGAAAGCCAGTGCCGGCACCACCACGAAATTCAGGATCAGAAGCGTGCCGAGGAACCGCCAGTCGGCGAATGCCCGTCCGATGCGCGCGAACGGCACACCCAGGAACGTCGCGAACAGCAGAACGCCGAGGAGCGGAGTGATCGCCGACTCCCACACGGGCGCCGTCGCCGGGGCCAGGAGGCCGACGAGCGCGCCGATGGCGATCGCCACCAGGTACAGCGTCACCTGATGCCGTTCTCCCCACGCCGTGAACGCGCGCACGGTCACCTCCACGACCCCGTATCATCCCGGCCGTTACGCCGGATGCGATACATTGCAGTGTAGGTAGAACTTCAGGCTCTACTGCGATTCGTGCTCGAGTGGAGGACAAAGCGGTGGCACTCTCAGGCGGACCCCTCGAGCGCAGATCGATGAGTGACGAGGCGTACAACCGGTTGCAGGATGCGATCATCAGTGGCGAGCTGCGCCCGGGTGAGCGTCTGCGCGACTACGAGCTCGCGGAGCGCCTCGGGACTTCGAAGACCCCGATCCGGCACGCCCTGGACCGCCTCGCCGACCACGGTCTCGTCGAGATGCAGCGCAATCGATACACCCGCGTCGCTCCGATCGATCTCGATCAGGTCCGCAACGCCGTCGACCTCTTCGGAGACATCTGGATCGGCTCGGTGCGTCACGTGATGCCCCTGATCCAGGACGACGACATCGCCTACCTCACCGATCTGGCCGATGAGATGGCCGCCTCGGTGAAGGCGCGCGACGTCGCGGGGTTCGGCATCGCCCTCCGCGCAACCGCCACAGGGTTCGCTCGTATCGAGGGCAACGCGTCGCGCGCCGGCATCATCGAGCGTCTCGGACCGCAGATCCGGAGGTTCAGCCAGCACTCGCGGGATGCGTTCGACTGGGAGGTCGTCGGCGCGTTCGTCGTGTCCCTTCGGGAGGCGATCCTCGAGCGCGACGCGGTGAAGACCCGCGCCGTCCTGGTCACCTTCTTCGACGAGGTGCTGCCCGCCATCATCGATCGCGCCCAGGAGCAGGAACTCATCCGCTCCGACATCCAGGACTAGCGGAGGGCGCGCGGATCGCTATCGGCAGATCCACAGGAAGAGCAAAGCCTCTTCTCCTAATCTGAAGACACCCAAGGGGAGTACTCCGGCACGGTGGGGTCGTCATTACGGATGCACGTCGCATCCCGGGCCACCGGTTCCATGTTCCATGGAATGGAGAAGACTTTGGCGGTACTGTCGTACCCCGAGTCTGGAGTCCTCATTTGGATATCACCCCCCTGATCTGGATCATCACGATCGCGATCACGATCGCCTTCTTCGTCTACGAGTTCTTCGCTCACGTGCGCACACCGCACGAGCCGACGATCGCGGAGTCGGCGCGTTGGTCGATCTTCTACATCAGCCTCGCGCTGCTGTTCGGCGTCGGTATCGGCGTCTTCTCCGGGTGGACGTTCGGCGGCGAGTACTTCGCCGGGTATCTCACCGAGAAGGCCCTGTCGATCGATAACCTCTTCGTCTTCCTCATCGTGATGACCGGTTTCGCCGTGCCGAAGAAGTACCAGCAGAAGGTGCTGATGATCGGCATCGTCATCGCGCTGATCCTGCGAGGAATCTTCATCGCCGTCGGCGCGACGCTCATCGAGAACTTCTCGGCGATCTTCTACGTGTTCGGCGCGCTGCTTCTCGTGCTCGCCTATCGTCAGGCGTTCAGCAATCACGAGAGCAACCCCGCGAACGGGCGCTTCATGACGTTCGTCCGTCGGCACCTGCCCGTCAGCGAGGAGTACAACGGCGACCGGCTCACGGTCGTGAAGAACGGCAAGCGCTTCGTCACGCCGATGCTCCTCACCATCATCGCGATCGGCTTCATCGACCTGGTGTTCGCGGTCGACTCGATCCCCGCGATCTACGGTCTCACCGACCAGGCCTACATCGTCTTCACGGCGAACGCCTTCGCGCTCATGGGACTGCGACAGCTGTACTTCCTCATCGGCGGTCTGCTCGAGCGCCTCGTCTACCTGGCGCAGGGCCTCGCCGTCATCCTCGGATTCATCGGCGTCAAGCTGGTCCTTCACGCCCTGCACGTCAACGAGCTGCCGTTCATCAACGGGGGCCAGGGCGTCGAGTGGGCGCCCGAGATCCCGATCTGGTTCTCGCTGCTGTTCATCGGCGCGACCATCGCGGTGGCCACGGTGGCGAGCCTCATCAAGACGCGCCGCGCACCGGGCGAGCCCTCCCACGACATCTCATCCGCCGATACCACCACCACAACCAAGAAGGAGCACTCTTGAGCGCGCAGCGCTGTTCTGACTCTTCGGACTCTGACAGTACGAGCGCCCGGTTCATCCCGGGCGCTCACCCCACCACAGACGAGGCGGCCCGCTGATGGGCGACCTGCTCTGGAACATCGCTCTCGTCTTCGCGTTCGTGCTGATCGGCGGTGTCTTCGCTGCGACGGAGATGGCGCTGGTCACGCTGCGCGAAAGTCAGATCAACGCGATCGGTCAACGCGGGCGGCGTGGGGCGAAGGTCGCCGCCCTCGCCCGCAACCCCAACACGTTCCTCTCGGCCGTGCAGATCGGTGTGACCGTCGCCGGGTTCGCCTCGGCGGCGTACGGTGCGACGTCGATCGCCCCGTCGCTGGCGCCGGTGCTCGAGTCGTGGGGCCTCGCCCCCGCTCTGGCACTCACCGTCGCGACCCTCGTGCTCACGCTGGTGATCGCCTACCTGTCGCTGGTGCTCGGCGAGCTGGTGCCCAAGCGTCTGGCGATCCAGCGCAACGCGCAGTTCGCCTACGCGGTCGCGCCCGCCCTCAACGGGTTCGCGACGGTCATGCGGCCGGTGATCTGGCTGCTCTCGGTCTCGACGAACGCCCTCGTCCGGCTGCTCGGCGGCGATCCGCACAAGACGAGCGATGAGATGACCGACGAGGAAGTGCGCGACATCGTGGCGAGCCATCAGGGGCTGCCCGATGACGAACGGCGCATCCTCGATGACGTGCTGTCCCTCCGCGGGCGACAGGTCAGCGAGGTCATGCGACCGCGCCCCGAGGTCGTCGCCCTCGACGAGGCCGCGAGCGTCGGCGAGGTGATGGCGCAGGTGCGCGACCTTCCGTTCTCGCGCTACCCGGTCTCGGAGACCTCGATCGACGACATCACCGGATTCGTGCACGTGCGTGATCTGTTCGAGGCCGCATCCGACGATCCGGAGCGTCCGCTGAGCGCGCTGATGCGCGACATTCCGTACATCCCCTCGACCGCGCGGGTACTGCCGACTCTGACCCGCATGCGGGCGGAGGGGCATCACATCGCGGTGGTCGTCGACGAGTACGGCGGCACGGACGGTCTCGTGACCCTGGAAGACCTCGTGGAAGAAGTCGTCGGCGAAATCTTCGACGAGTACGACGCAGAGGTGTTCATCTCTGCGGACGACGGCATCGACGGGCGGCTCAACCTGCAGGACTTCGAAGAGGCCACGGGGCTGGCGATGCCGCGCGGCTCGTCCGACACGATCGCCGGGTTCGTGACCGAGCAGCTCGGACGTCTCGCGGTCGTCGGCGATATCGTGGAAGTACCTGGAGCCACGATCCAGGTCGCCGAGCTCGATCGACGACGCATCGCCCGTGTGCGGGTCATGACCGAATCCGTCACCGAGTCGGAGGCGTGAGTCCGGGCGGTGCGAGTCCGGGCGGTGACTGCCGGGAGCGTAGCTGCCGGGAGCGTGGCTGTCAGGGTCGCGCGACCCGACTGCCCAGCTCGCCGAGACCCGCGGTGAGCACCTCGACCAGCAGGCGGGCGTAGCGTCCGTCGGGGTCGAGCTCGGGGTCGAAGACCGTGATGGAGGCGCCGATCGCGCGCGGCGCGAGTTCCCGCAGCAGTGCGGTGAGCTCCGCCGCGCCGATCCCGCCCGCATCAGGACTGTCGACCGCGGGCATCACACTGGGGTCGAGCACATCGACGTCGAGTTGCAACCAGTAGTCGTCCCCGGCCACGGCGGCGCTCGCGGCACCCACGCGAGCGGCGCCGAGCGAGGTGACATCGGCGGCGGGAGTGACCCTGCCGAGGACGCCACGCACCTCTTCCTGATCTTCATCGTCGGCGCGGTGACCGATGTGCGCGGTGCGCTCGGCCGGGAAGAGAGGACCGAGTCCGTCGATGTCGGCGATCGCCGGCCAGTGTCTGCCGACGGCCGCGGCGAGGGCCTCGCCGGCCACGCTCGCGCATTCGTCGCTGTTGCCGGGATGGCGGAAGTCGGTGTGGCCGTCGATGTGCACGAGGCCGACACCGCCGCGGCGTGCGGTCGCGAGGCCTGCGCCGAGGAGGATCGCGCAGTCGCCGCCGATCACGAGGGGAGCCTCACCGCGGTCGATGGCTGCGCCGATGCGCGTGGCGAGGCGCCGCGAGTGGTCGATCATCGCGCTCTCGTTGCGCACGCGGCCGGCCGGCCTGGTGCCGTCGTCGTCGACGTAGCGGCCGGCGAGAACGACGCCGGAGTCGGAGGCGCCGAGCTCGGCGAAGCGCGCGAAGAGGCCGGCATCGCGCAGTGCCTCCGGTGCCTTGGCCGCGCCCGGTACGCTCCCGGGCTCCGGCGGGCGGAGGCCGAGATTCGACGGGGCGGCGAGCATCGTGATCATGACCACAGCATGCCGCGGGGGTCGGACATTCCGACCCGGATCATGCGGGGAAACGCACCCCGGTGAGGCGCTCTGCCGTGGCCCACAGCTGCGCCCCGATCGCCGCGGAGCGCACCTCATCCGATGCGGTCACCCGTGCCGGCGCTCCACGGAACTCGAGCAGTCCGCCCGGGCCCCAGTAGTCGCCGTCGACGACATCCGCGGCGGTGGCCGCATGCACGATCGGGAGGGCCCCGCCGTCCTTGCCCTGCACGAGTGCACGGGTCGGGGCGGACAGGGCTCTGACGAAGCCGGACACCTCGGCGAGGCCCCGGCGCGGGGGAGTGAGCGGATCGACCGCGTAGCCCGGGTGCGCACAGACCGCCGCGCGCGACGAGGCGGACCACCGACGCGCCAGCTCGAAAGCGAAAGCCATCAGCGAGGCCTTCGACCGTCCGTACTGGCGCAGCGAGGAGCCGCTCCATGGGGCGTCGAGGGTGGCGGCGTCGAGATGGGCGAATCGGTGCGCGATCGAGCCGACGGCGACCACCCGGGCATTCGGGGCGAGCAGAGGCTCGAGCTGTGCCACGAGTGCGAAATGCCCGAGGAAGTTCGTGCCGACCATGAGGTCGAAGCCGTCGCTCGTGCGCGCCGAGCGGTCCGCCGCCTTCACCCCCGCGTTGCAGATGACCGCATCGATTCGCTCGCGCACCTCTGCAGCGGCCAGGGCGATGCTGCCGAGCGAGCCGAGGTCGAGTACCTGCACGCGCAGGTCGGCATCCGGTACCCGGCTTCGGATGGCCGAGACCGCGGTCTCGGCACGTTGGGGGGAGCGGCAGCCCAACAGCACACGGGCCCCACGTGCGGCGAGCTGCTCGGCGCACCAGTATCCGATGCCGGCGTTCGCGCCGGTGACCATCACCGTGCGTCCGCGCAGGTCTGCGGGCGACGGGAGGGGAGCGGCATCCATCCCCCCAACCTAGGCGCTGTTCGCGTCAGTGGTCGTGGTCGTGGTCGTGGTCGTGGTGTTCGTCTTCGTCTTCCAGGAGCATCCCGACGGAGGTCGCGCAGGCATCGCCCTTCCACGCCTCGATCCCCTCGCGCACTGCGAAGGCGGCGATCACGAGACCGGCGACGGCATCCGCCCACCACCACCCGAGCAGTGAGTTGGCCACCAGCCCGATCAGCACGGCGGCGGAGAGGTACGTGCAGATGAGGGTCTGCTTCGAGTCCGCGACCGCGGTGGCCGATCCCAGTTCCTTGCCCGCGCGTCGTTCCGCGAGGGAGAGGAAGGGCATGACGGCGACACTAACTGCGGTCAGGACGATGCCGACCGTGCTGTGCTCAGGCCGTTCGGCCGTGACGAGCGCGGTCACCGAGGTGGCCGTCACGTAGAGAGCGAGTGCGAAGAAGGCGACGCCGATCACACGCAGGGTCGGCTTCTCCCAACGCTCGGGATCGCGGCGGGTGAACTGCCAGGCGACGGCGGCCGCGGAGAACACCTCGATCGTGGAGTCCAGCCCGAAGCCGATGAGCGCTGCCGACGAGGCGACCGAGCCGGCGGCGATCGCTATGACCGCCTCGATCAGGTTGTAGCCGATCGTGATGCCGACGATGAGGCGGATGCGGCGGTGGAGGGTCTCGCGACGTGACGCGGTTGCGATGGTGGTCATCAGCAGGTGCAGCCTTCGCCCGAGCAGCAGTCCGGTTCGACGATGAGGGTGACCCGCATGAGCATGTCGAGGGCCGGAGCGAGGTGGCGATCCGCGAGTCGGTAGCTGCTGCGGCGTCCGTCGGGGACGCTCTCGACGAGCCCGCATCCGCGGAGACACGCGAGGTGGTTCGACATCGCCTGCCTCGAGACGCCGAGGGATTCAGCGAGGTCGGCGGGATAGTGCGGTGCTTCTCGCAGCGCGAGCAGGACGCCGGCGCGGGTGGGGTCGGACAGTGCATGCCCGAGGCGGGCGACGGCGGCCGTGTGAGTGAAGGAGGCGAGAGCGGTGGTCACGCCTCCACTGTACAGAAAAGGTTGAATACAGAAAAGGCTGAACTCAAGAGATCTTGAATTCAGCCCGTTCCGTGGGAGATCAGCGGATCGCGTACACCGCGCTTCCGACGATGACGGCCACGATGGTGGTCCAGCCGATGATCGCCAGAGCCTGCCAGAAGAGGATGCGCGCCCTGCCGATGCCGGATGCCGCGAGCATCGTCGCGGTGAACTGCGTCGGCAGCAGGAGCGGTCCGAGCAGGCTGACCCCGGGAACGCCGTAGCGCTCGAACGCGCGCTGGAACTTCTCGCGACGCGCGGTGCGCCGACCCGTGACGGCGGCATCCGCGGCCGGCTCGTCGATCGTGCCGCCGCCGGCACCGACGAGCGCCGCGGTCTTGGCGCGGGAACGGTTCACGACGGCCTGCCTGGCTCCGGAGCTGACCAGCACCACCACCAGCACGCAGAGGAAGTTGCCCACGATCGCGGCGATCGCGGCGATCACCGGAGAGATGCCGCCGATGATACCGATGCTCACCGCACCCTCGCCCTCGATGAAGGGGATCGCGCCGGCGAGGGCCACGATGAGAGGCTGCACGAGCTCGGGGACCTGGGCGACCAGGTTCTGGAAGGTCTCGATGAGGTTCATGGGATGCTCCCGGTAGTCGGTGCGAACGGAGTCTCCGCCGCGATGACTCCAGTCCAGCCGAGTGCTCGCTTCGGCGGCAGTGTCGGCACGTCACCGGTTCCCGGGTGGATCGCACACCGCATCCGTGACAACTGTCACGGCCCTATCGTGGGAGCGTGAGCAGCGTTCCTCCCGACTTCAGCGCCGAACCGGCCCCCGGCTCCCGACAGCTCGCGAGGGGGATCACCGCGACCTGGTGGTACACCGTGACGGCGGTGCTGTTCATCGAGTTGATGCTCGTCGGAGCGTGGACCGGAATCGCCGCAGCGGTCGACTTGCGCGGCGGCATCCTGCTGTTCGTCGGTCTCGGCGGCGTGGCCTGGTGCGCGTCGACGCTGATGCTGCTCCTCGACTACCGTCACCACATCGATTCTCGACCCGGTGTGGCGTGGGGTCGCCTCGCGGTTCCGTTCCTCGTCGCGATCGGCTACGGCGTCACGGCGGGTCTGCTCGTGGGCAGTTGGCAACTCGCCGCCATGCCGGTGGTGCAGTTCTTCGTGCTGCTGAGCTGGCCTCGTGGAGTGCGCGTGCGCGTCGTCGCTGCGGCGACCCTCGTGCTGGTCGCGCTGGCTCTGGTCGATTCCACGACGAGCGGACTCGGCGGGGGCCTTCCGTGGTGGTTGCCGGTCGTCTACGGAGCGATGCTCCCCGGGATGAGCGTGAGTTCGCTGTGGTGGTGGGATGTGCTCGTCACCCTCGACCGCGCTCGCACCTCGGAGGCGAAGCTCGCAGCGACCCAGGAGCGTCTGCGGGTCGCGACCGACGTGCACGATCTGCAGGGGCACCATCTGCAGGTCGTCGCTCTGCAACTGGAACTCGCCGAGAGACTCATGCCGCAGGACTCGGCAGCCGGCATGGAGCAACTGCGGGCCGCGCGGGCGAGCGTCGACGATGCACGACAGGGAACCCGTGACCTCGCTCTGCGGTTCCGCTCCGTGCCGTTGGGCGACGAGATCGCGAATGCCCGTGACCTGCTCCGCGCCGCCGGACTCGACGTGGAGGCGCTGATCGCCGAGGATTCCGATGCCGCTCCCGCGTCCGCTCTCGGACCCGTCATCCGCGAGACGACGACCAACGTGCTCCGCCACGGCGGAGGGCGCAGGGCGCGACTCGAGCTCGCCCGCGTCGACGGCGGGTGGCGGTACGTGATCGCCAACGATGTCATCGTCGGCGACGTCGTTGAGGGCGTGGCGGGCTCAGGCCTCGACGGCATCCGGCGCCGCATCGATGAAGCGCAGGGCTCGCTCGTCGTGGACCGGGATGCGGAAGAGTTCACGGTCGCGGTGACCGTGCCGGCGCAGGCGGAGGAGGGGCGATGATCCGTGTGCTGATCGCCGATGACGAGGCGATGATCCGATCCGCGCTCGCCGCGTTGCTGCGGCTGGAAGACGACATCGAGGTCATCGCCGAGTGCGAGGACGGTGAGCAGGCGGTCGCCGAGGCTCTGCGACTGCAGCCCGATGTGTGCCTGTTGGATCTCGAGATGCCCGGACTCGACGGTGTGCAGGTGGCCGAGAAGCTGCACAGGGTGCTCGCGACGCGGTGCGTGGTCGTCACCCGTCACGCGCGTCCCGGCGTGCTGCGCCGGGCCCTGGCCTCCGGCGTCTCCGGCTTCCTGCCGAAGTCTCGTGGGGCCGACGAGGTCGCCGCGGTCATCCGCCGGGTCGCGGCAGGGGCGCGCTATGTCGATCCGGAGATCGCCGCCGACGCGCTGAGCGACGAGCGCTCGCCACTCACTGATCGCGAGCTCGACGTGCTGCGTGCCGGTCGGCGCGGGGAGACGACGGGGCAGATCGCGCGTGCGCTCTCTCTCGCCCCGGGGACGGTGCGCAACCACATCTCCGTCATCCTCGGAAAACTCGCGGTCGGCACACGTCAGCAGGCCGTTCTCATCGCCGAGGAGCGCGGCTGGATCTGACGGCCGATATGCTGGCAGGCATGGGAACCATATGCGCAGCGCCCACGATGGGGCGCACCCTCGTGTTCCGCGACCGCCGCGCCTGACGGCGCGCTCGCTCATCGCACGCATCTGCGCGCCGTCCACCGAGATGTCATCGCACCTCGGGACGGGCAGTCCTCACTGACGCCACTTCGCGTCCTCCCTCCTCCGAGGTGCTCCGATTCTTCTTCTGGAGCGCACTCATGCCTCGTTCAATCCATGGTGGCCGTCACGAACTCGGCCAGAACTTCCTCACCCACCGTCCCACCCTCTCCCGCATCTGCGACCTCGTCCGGAACACGTCCGGTTCGATCCTGGAACTCGGCTGCGGTGACGGTGCGCTGACCCGCGCCCTCGCGGAACTGGGCAGACCGCTCACCGCGATCGACATCGACGAGCACCGGGTGCATCGACTGCGAAAGACGCTGCCCGGCGTCCGCGTCGAGATCGCCGATGCCACGCGTCATCCGCTCGATGCCGAGGTCGTCGTCGGCAACATCCCCTTCCACGTGACCACGCCGATCCTGCGACGGCTGCTCTCGCGCGGTCGCTGGAACGAGGCGGTGCTGCTGACGCAATGGGAGGTCGCGCGCAAGCGGGCAGGTGTCGGAGGCGGCACCCTGATGACCGCGCAGTCGGCGCCGTGGTTCGACTTCTCCCTCGAAGGCCGCGTACCGGCCTGGTGCTTTTCGCCCCGACCGAGCGTGGACGGGGGTCTGCTCGCGATCACCCGTCGCGGTTCCCCCCTTGTCCCAGCCTCCGACAGGCGCGGGTACGAGGAGTTCGTCCGGGCGATGTTCACGGGACGAGGGGGCACCCTCCCCGCCGTCGTGGCACGTGCCGCGTGTACGTCGATGTCCCGAGCTCGGCACGCGGTGGCGGCCGCCGGGGCGGAGGACCGGAGGCTTCCTCGCGAGCTGCGCCCCGAGCAGTGGGCCGCGCTGTGGCATCAGGTCTCGCGGGGGTGACGTCGGCGGCGGTCGAGCGGTGCGCGCTGCTCGACGGCCGTCGTGCGGGGCTCAGGCCGCCTCGCGTCCGTCAGCGCGCGAGCACCTCGCGCAGACGGGCGGCGAACTCCGCGGGGTGATCGACGAATCCGGTGTGGTCGCCGGGGAATCGGGTCGGCTCGATGCCGAGCTGTTCCCCGAGCGCGGTCGTCGTGCGCTCGCAGAGCTGGTCGACCGACTCCTCGCCGATGCCCAGAAAGAGGTCGCCGGCGCGTGCACGCAGGGTCACGATGTCGGGCTCCCAGCGCACACTCGCGGGCAGCTCGTGGCGGAACCAGAACTGCTCGTCCTCGTGGTGCTGCGGATCGACCTCGCCGCCGAACCACTGGACGAGCATCTCCTCCGGCATCGGGATGTTCGCCTGCGCGAAGAACAGCCGCCAGGCGCCGACGCGGTCGCCCGAGAGGGCTGCCGAGGTGAGTTCGTCGGTGAGGTGGCGCTGCGCGACGCGGTCGGGGAGCAGCTCGAGCAGCGGGGGTTCGTGGGCGATGACCGAGGACGCGAGATCGCCGTGCGATTGCATGAGTGCCAGGCTGGTGACCGCACCACCGCTCGAGCCGAAGACGACCGCCGGCCCGCGATCGACCTGGGCGATGAGCGCCGCGAGATCGTCGGCTCGCTGCTCGGGGCTCGAACCCCGGGAACGGTCGTGGAGCACGCTCCGCTTGGCGCCACGCGGGTCGGAGGTCAGCACCGTGTGGTCGGTCGCGAGCTCGTCGGCGAGCGGGGCGAAGGCGTCGGCGTCCATGGGGGCGCCGATCAGGACGAGGAGCGGTCCTTCGCCGCGGAGTTCGTAGTGGAGACGGACGTCGGGGAGATCGAGTGCAGCCGTGGTCGTGCTCATGAGGTGCTCCTTGTCGTCGGCGGGGCGTGCCCGTGTTCTTCGGCTTCCGCTGGATCCAGGTTCGCCCCGAATGCGTCGTGGCGCCAGACCCAGCGTGCAGGAGCGATCCTCCTCACTGTCGGGGGCGGGAGGTACCCTCGACGCATGTCCGCCTTCGGAACGCTCGCGACCCCGGTCGGTGTCGTCGGCGTCGTCAGTGACGGTTCGTCGATCACCCGCGTCACGTGGCGATCGACTGCGCCCGAGGGGAGCGCAGTACCGCCAGACCCCGCCTCCGACCCGCTGCTCGCAGAAGCCCTCGCGCAGCTTGCCGCCTACTTCGACGGCGCTCTGCGACTCTTCGACCTACCGGTCGACCTCGGCGACCAGACGGTGGCGACGCGCGCCGTCCTCACCTCCCTCCACGAGACGGTCGCGCATGGCGAGACGATCACCTACGGTGGGCTCGCCGCCCGCAGCGGCACAGATGTGCCGGCGAGGGGGATCGGCTCGATCATGGGTGCGAACCCCGTCCCGCTGATCGTGCCCTGCCATCGCGTCGTGGCTGGCGACGGCCTCGGCGGGTACTCGGGCGGCGATGAGGGGCACGGGCTCGAGACCAAGCGCTGGCTGTTGGAACACGAAGGGGCGTTGCCGACCTCTCTGTTCTGAGCGGGTCGGTCTGCGCGGCCGCCGGGGCGTGCGTCATCGCGTCATCGCGAGCGCGCGCACCCTGCGAGAATGGACGGGCCGAGTCCCGAGCCGAGGAGCCAACGTGCAGTTCATCTCCACCCGCGGCGGCATGCAGCCGCAGTCGTTCAGCGAGACGCTGTTGGAGGGCCTCGCGCCCGACGGCGGGCTGGCGGTGCCCCAGACCATGCCGACCGTCGACGGCGAGACGCTCGAGCGCTGGCGTGCGCTGACCTACCCGCAGCTCGCGGCCGAGGTGCTCGGCCTGTTCGCGACCGACATCCCGCGCGCCGACCTGGCCCGGATGACGGATGCGGCTTATGTCGACTTCCCCGACGGCGTGGTGCCGTTGCGTGCGATCGATGACGAGCTGACCCTGGTCGGGCTCTCCGAGGGGCCGACCCTCGCGTTCAAGGACATGGCCATGCAGTTCCTCGGCCAGGTGCTCGAATACACGCTCGAGCGCAACGACTCCGTGCTCAACATCCTCGGTGCCACCTCGGGCGACACCGGATCCGCGGCAGAGCATGCCCTCCGCGGCAAGGAGCGCGTCGCGGTGTTCATGCTGTCGCCGCAGGGGCGCATGAGCGCGTTCCAGCGCGCGCAGATGTTCTCGCTCGACGATGCGAACGTGTACAACATCGCGGTCGAGGGTGTCTTCGACGACTGCCAGAACCTCGTGAAGAAGCTCGCCGGAGATCTCGATTTCAAGCGCGCGCAGCACTTGGGGGCTGTGAACTCCATCAACCTGGCGCGCATCACGGCGCAGACCGTCTACTACTTCTGGGCGTGGTTGCGGGCGACCGACGCGGGCGGCTGGACCGAGCTGTCGTTCACGGTGCCCTCCGGGAACTTCGGCAACATCCTCTCCGGATTCTTCGCGAAGCAGATGGGGCTGCCGATCCGGCGCCTCGTGCTGGCGGCGAACGAGAACAACGTGCTGGACGAGTTCTTCCGCACCGGTGTCTACCGTCCGCGCAGCGCCGCCCAGACCCTCGCGACCTCGAGCCCCTCGATGGACATCTCCAAGGCGTCGAACCTCGAGCGGTTCATCTTCGAGCTGGTCGGTCGCGACCCGGCCCGCGTCGTCGGTGCCTGGGATGACCTCGAGGCGCAGGGCCACTTCGACTTCTCCGCCGAGCAGGAGCGCTTCCTCGAGGAATTCGGCATCGTCAGCGGCACCTCGACGCACGAGGATCGATTGGCGACCATCCGCGCGGTGTACGAGACGAGCGGCGAGGTCATCGACCCGCACACGGCCGACGGCGTCAAGGTCGCACGTGAGTACGTCGAGCCCGGTGTGCCGATGCTCGTGCTCGAGACGGCCAAGCCGGAGAAGTTCGCCGAGACGATCCACGAGGCGATCGGTGTGGAACTCGGCTACGCGCCGGAACTGCAGGAGATGCTCGACGCGCCCCAGCACGTGACGGAGATGGGTGACGACGAGCCCGCGCTCCGCGCCTTCATCGAGACGAACGCGCTGCACTGACCTTCGACCTCGACCCGCGAGGTGGTCGAGACCCACGCCTCGAGCCGAGACCCACCCCTGGCGATGTCCGCAGGGGGTGGGTCTCGTCGTCGGTCGTGATGTACCGGCGGCCGTGGACGGAGCGAGTGGTGTGCGATCTGCACATCCATGGGTAATTCTCGTGCGATATGCACATGTCGGCAGTGAGGGAAGCGTCGCTACTGTGGCGCACAACCCGTTCCCTCCTCCCGAAGGATCCTCATGGCACGCACGGCGCACGCAGACGACTTCGCGCTTTCCCGAGTGACTCCCGAGGCTCGCAGACCCTGGTTCGGAATCGCCGTGCAGCGATTCGGGCAGGTCTCGGCCCTCTCGCAATTCCTCCTCGGCGCGACCCTCGGCTACAGCATGACTTTCGGCGAGGCCGTCCTCGCCTTCCTCTTCGGCTCGCTCATCCTCGAGGTGATCATGTGCGTGGTCGGCTTCATCGGCCAGCGCGAAGGCCTCAACACCGCCCTCCTCGCCCGCTGGACCGGTTTCGGTGAGATCGGCGCCTCGCTGGTCGGCCTCGCGATCGGCATCAGCCTGATCGGGTGGTTCGGCATCCAGTCGGCCATCTCCGCGCAGTCACTCGATGCCCTTATGCCCGGCGCCCTCCCCGTCTGGGCCTGGAGCCTCATCTTCGGCCTCGCCGTCACCGCGATCGTGGCCTTCGGCTTCGTCGGGATGCAGTGGCTCGCGAACATCACCGTCCCGCTGTTCCTCATCCTGGTCGGCTGGTCGGTCATCACCGAGCTGAGCCGCCACGACATCGGCGAGCTGCTCACAGGACCGGCACCCGGACCCACGATGAGCGTCTGGGCCGGAACCGGCATCGTCGCCGGTGGTCTCATCGTCGGCGCGATCATCACGGGCGACATGACCCGTTTCAACCGCTCGCGCGCCGATGTCATCAAGCAGACCGTCCTCGGCGTCTCGCTCGGCGAGTTCGTGATCGGTCTCGCCGGCGTGCTGCTGGCCCACGCGGCCGCCACGGGCGACATCGTCGCGATCGTCACCTCGTCGGTCGGATTCATCGGGCTGTTCATCGTGCTCACCGGCACCCTGAAGATCAACGACTGGAACCTGTACTCCTCCACGTTGGGCCTGGTGAACTTCATCTCCACCGCGTTCGGGAAGAACCTGCACCGTGTCACGACGACCATCGTGCTGGGCGTCGTGGGATCCATCCTCGCGGCGGTCGGCATCCTCGGTCAGTTCACCGAGTTCCTGATCGTGCTGAGCGTCGCATTCCCGCCCATCGCCGGGATCATGGTGGCCGAGTACTACATCGTGCGCCGCTGGCGTCCCGACCTCGACGCCACCCGCGAGGCCGGTACCCTCCCGACGACCGCTCCGCGCATCGTCCCCGCGACGATCGTGGTGTGGCTGGTCTCCGCGCTGGTCGGCTACTTCGTGACCTGGGGCATCCCGTCGCTGCTGAGCCTCTTCCTCTCCATGGCGCTGTACGTCGTTGCAGGCAAGCTCGGCTGGGTCCGCGGCGTCGGCGTGGCGACCACGCGGCAGGCGAGACCGATCGAAGAAGCAGCAGCAGCGGCCTGAGCCCCCTGAGACAGACACCCCTCACAGGAAAGCGAGAATCATGCATATCGGCATCGACGTCGGCGGCACCAACACCGACGCAGTCCTCATGGACGGCACCCGCACGCTCGCGGGCGTGAAGCACTCGACCACCCCCGATGTCACCAGTGGCATCATCCAGGCGATCGAGGATCTGCGGGCCGGGCACGCCTTCGAGGGCACCGACGTCGATGCCGTCATGATCGGCACGACGCACTTCATCAACGCGCTCGTGCAGGCCAGCAGGCTCGCGCCGGTCGCGGCCCTCCGCCTCGGGCTCCCCGCCACGCGGGCCCTGCCGCCGCTGATCGACTGGCCCGAGGTGCTGGTCGAGGCGACGCAGGCCCGCAGCTACCTCGCGCACGGCGGTTACGAGTTCGACGGACGCCCGATCTCGCCGCTCGACCCGGACGAGATCCGGGCGCACGCGGAGGACATGAAGGCGCACGGCATCCGCTCGGTCGCGATCTCGTCAGTGTTCAGCCCGGTCAACCACGACCTGGAGGTGCGGGCGGCCGAGATCGTCGCAGAGGTGCTGGGCGCGGATGCCGCCATCTCGCTGTCCCACGAGATCGGCCGCATCGGACTGCTGGAGCGCGAGAACGCGACGATCATCAACGCCGCGCTGCGCGAGCTCGCATCGGAGATCGTCGACGGGCTCACCTCCGCCGTACGCGCCCAGGGGATCGAGGCGCCGATCTTCCTCAGCCAGAACGACGGCACGCTCATGGACGAGGAGTACGTGCGCCGCTACCCGGTCGCCACCTTCGCCTCGGGCCCGACCAACTCGATGCGCGGGGCTGCTGCCACGAGCGGCCTCGACGACTGCGCCGTGATCGACGTGGGAGGCACCACGGCCGACATCGGTCTGCTGATCAACGGCTTCCCGCGTGAGACCGCGAACGAGGTGAAGGTCGCGGGAATCCGCACCAACTTCCGGATGCCCGACGTGCTCTCCCTCGGCATCGGCGGCGGGAGCATCGTCGACGAGGAGACGGCCGAGGTCGGGCCTGCTTCGGTCGGGTACAAGCTGACGACGGAGGCTCTGGTCTTCGGCGGTTCCACCCTGACCGCCACCGACATCGCGGTCGCCGCCGGTCGCGCACAGGTGGGCGATGCGAGCAAGGTCGCGCACCTCGACCCGGCGTTCGTCGAGCGGGTGCTCGCCCGCATCGCCGAACGCGTGTCCGAAGCCGTCGACCGCATGCGCACCTCGCCCGAACCCATCGCGGTGGTCGCTGTCGGCGGAGGATCCATCCTGCTCCCCGACGAGCTGCCGCTGTTCGGCACCGTGCACCGCCCGGAGAACTACGCGGTCGCCAACGCCATCGGCGCCTCGATCGCTCAGGTCGGTGGTGAGATCGACAAGGTCTACGCGATCGAACCGGGGCGTCGCGACGAGACCATCGCCGAGGTGCGGGCCGAAGCCGTCGACAAGGCGATCGCGGCGGGCGCGAAGCCGTCGACCGTATCGATCATCGACTTCGACGAGGTGCCGATCCCGTACCTCCCCGGCAACGCGACGCGCATCCGCGTGAAGGCCGTCGGCGACCTCGACATGGGAGCGTGACATGAGCTGGACGATCACTCCCGCGCACATCGACGGTCTCGCCCGCGGCGCCGCCGTGCTCGGCACCGGCGGCGGCGGAGACCCCTACATCGGGGCACTGCTCGCGCGTCAGGCGCTGACCTCCGGCGACGTCACGGTCGTGGGCCTCGACGAGGTGCCCGACGACGCGCTCGTGCTGTTCGTCGCGATGATGGGAGCACCGACCGTGATGGTAGAGAAGCTCCCGAGCCTTGCCGAGGTCATCGAACCGGTCAAGGCGCTCAGCGTCCACCTGGGCCGTCCGATCACCCACATCGCGTGTGCCGAGGTCGGTGGAGTCAACTCGACCATCCCGATCGCCGCCGCCGCCGCACTCGGCCTTCCACTGGTCGACGCCGACGGCATGGGGCGTGCGTTCCCCGAGCTGCAGATGGTGCTCCCGACACTGTACGGCGTGACCGCATCGCCGCTTGCGTTCAGCGATGAGAAGGGCAACACCGGCGTGCTGCAGACGGTCGACAACTCGTGGACCGAGCGCATCGCCCGCGTGGCCTGTGTCGAGATGGGGTGCTCGGTCATGATCTCCGGGTTCTCGATGTCCGGCACCGCCGCGCGGGAGTCGCTCGTCTCGGGGTCGCTGTCGCGCTGCATCGAGATCGGGCAGCGCATCGCCGCCGCGCGCGACGCGAAGACAGATCCCGTCGCCGCAGTCGTCGAGCTTCTCGGTGGGCGTGAGCTGTTCGACGGCAAGGTCGTCGACGTGCACAGGGCGACCACGACCGGCTTCGCCCGCGGGCGCGCACGCATCGACGGCGACGGTGGGGCCGCACTGACCCTGCAGTTCCAGAACGAGCACCTCGTGGCCGAGGTCGACGGGACGGTGCTCGCGACCACTCCCGATCTGATCATGGTGCTCGACGGCGAATCCGGCGAGCCGATCACGACCGAGGCTCTGCGATACGGGCAGCGGGTGAGGGTGATCGCCGCACCTGCCGACGAGCGCTGGCATTCGGACGCGGCGCTCGCGATGGTCGGGCCGGGCTACTTCGGGTACGACATGCCGGCGCACCGCTTCGACGGGAGCGTGTCGAGCGGAACGGCATCGAGCGCAACCGCGTCGACGGGAGCCGCGGCATGAGCTGGCAGCTCACCGCCGCTGATCTCCCCGACCTCGCCCGGGGCGCGACTCTGCTGGGCACCGGTGGCGGAGGAGACCCCTACATCGGCAAGATGCTGGTCGAGCGTGTGCTGGGGGAGGGGAGCATCACGATCCTCGACCCGGATGAGCTCCCCGACGACCTGTTCGTGATCCCGACGGCTCAGATGGGTGCGCCGACCGTGATGATCGAGAAGATCCCCGCCGGCACCGAACCCACGCTCGCCCTGCGCACGCTCGAAGAGCACCTCGGGCGGAAGGCGGATGCGACGATGCCGATCGAGTGCGGGGGTATCAACTCGATGATCCCGCTCATCGTCGCGGCCGAGACCGGGCTGCCGGTCGTCGATGCCGATGGCATGGGCCGTGCCTTCCCCGAGCTGTCGATGGAGACCTTCGCCGTGTACGGTGTGCACGGGTCGCCCCTCGCGCTTGCTGGCGAGCGGGGTGAGAAGGTCGTGATCGACACGGGAGACGACGACCGGCAGATGGAATGGCTCGCCCGCGGCATCACGATCCGGCTCGGCGGCGTGGGGCACATCGCCGAGTATGCGATGACGGGAGCCGACGTGCGGCGCACGGCCGTTCCCCGGACGATCTCGATGGCCCTCGACCTGGGCCGTGCCATTCGGATCGCCCGTGAAGAGCACCGCTCGCCGTTCGATGCGATCGCCGAGACCCTGGCGAGCACCCTCTACCCGCACCTGCGCGAACTCTGCGTCGGCAAGGTCGTCGACGTCGAGCGACGCACGACCGAGGGATTCGCCAAGGGGCGGGCCGTCATCGCTCCCCTCGGGGCGGACGAGGGCGACACGTTCGAGATCTCCTTCCAGAACGAGAACCTCATCGCCCACCGGGGCGGGACGCTCGTGGCGATCGTGCCCGACCTCATCTGCGTGGTCGATCACGAGACGGCGGAGCCGATCACGACGGAGGGGCTCCGGTACGGGCAGCGTGTGCGCGTGCTCGGCATCTCCACCCCCGAGATGATGCGCACGCCCGACGCGCTCGCCGCGTTCGGCCCGTCTGCGTTCGGTCTCACAGCCGGCTTCGTGCCGGTCGAGGAGCTGGCCGCGGGCGAGGGCGTTTCTCCCTAGGCTGGAGCGCATGATGCTGCAGCGCGACGACCTCACGGCGCTCGCCCGCGGTTATGCGCTGCTCGGCTCCGGCGGCGGCGGCTCGACGACCATGCTCGAGCTGATGCTCGCGGGCGCTGCGAGCTGGCCGATGGAGGTCTCGCCGATCTCGGCGCTCGATCCCGCCACGCCCTGCCTCGGGGTCGCCTTCGTCGGCTCGACCATGCTTCTGGAGGAACGGCCGCCGGGCACAGCACCCTTCACGCGGCTCCTCGACGCCGTCGAGCGGTGGATCGGTCATCCGGTTCCCGCGGTCTGCTCCCTCGAAGGCGGCGGCATGAACGGTCTGTCACCGTTGCTGTTGGCCGGCACCCACGTCGTGGTCGATGCGGACTGCACCGGCCGGGCGGTTCCGGGCCTCGACCAGATGTCGCTGTTCGTGGATCGCGTCCCCGGCCTCGTGTTCGCCTGCGACACGGGTGTCGACGGCGTCGCACTCGTCGAGGCGCACCGGGCGATCGATGCCGAGCGGGTCGTGCGATCGGCGATCATCCAGGCCGGTGGGGCCGGCTGTGCCGTGCTCGGCGGGTTCACGGTCGGCGATCTGCGAGAGCACGCGATCGGCGGCCATCTCGCCCATGCACTCGAGCTGGGGCGGGCCTATCTCGGCGCCGCGTCCGCTCCGCTCCCGATCCTCGCCGATGCGCTCGGGGCAGAGCTTCTCGCCGAGGGGCGCATCGTCTCGATCTCCTCATCTGCGCACGATCCACACGTGAATGCGGTGGAGATCAGCGGGCTCGCGGGGGCCGTGCACCGGGTGGTCAGTCGCTCGGAGACCCTCGCCGTGCTCACCGACGGCCGTCTGGTCGCATCCGCTCCGACGATCATCGTGGTCATCGACACGATCTCGCGGGAGATCCTGGAGGTCACCGAACTCCGACTCGCGCGCAACGTCGCGGTCCTCGCCGTCCCGGCGCCGGAATGGTGGAATGCCCGACCGGATCGGCGGGCGAAAGTGCTGCCCTCCGCGTACGGACTCGACGATCTGGACGCCGCGTGAACGAGAGGCTGCAGTTGAGCGCGCTGCTCGCCCATGCCGAGAACGGCGGGGTGCGGAGAGTCGCGGGCCCCGACGACGCGGCGTGGGAGGCGGTGACGGTGGGGGCGGGGGAGTCTGAGCTGAGCGAGAGCGGAGCCGACCGGCTCGCGGTCCTCACCGCGACCGCCCCGACGTCGACGTGGCAGCAGGACGCGCTGCTGCGCCGGCTGCGTGACCGCGGATACACGGGTCTGGCGCTCACCGGGGCGGCCTCGTTCGATGCGGGAGCCTTCCGCCTCGCGGACCGGATCGGCCTGTGCCTGCTCGATGTCGAACGTCCCATCCAACTCGCGAAGGCCTGCTGGATGCTGATCGAGGCTCGTGATGCGCTGACCCTCAGCCAGGTGCGCAAGGTCGCCCAGTCGTTCGAGTACGCCGCCGCAGACCTGGCCGACCTGCTGGGGCACATCGCCGCGAACCTCGGTGTCGGCGCCGCGCTGATCGACTCGTCGGGAGTGCTGCAGGAGGCGGGGGCGCATCTGGATCAGCGGCTGCACGCCGCGATCAGTTTCGACTCGTGGCTCGACAGGGCGGGTGTCGGCGATGCGGCGGCCGCGTCGGTGCGCGTGGACAGCCCGGGGCGCAGCGGGCTGCGGCTCGTGCTCTTCGGCCGAGGACTCGGCGAGGCACAGGTGCAGTCGCTTTCCGTCGCTGCCGAGGTGGCGATGCCGGCGGTCGCGGCGCGCATCCTGATCGACGAGGTGGCGGCGGTGAACGATGTCGCCGTGTCCTCCGGCCTGCTGCGCGACTTCGTCGACCTGCACGGGGCGGCCGACGCCGATGTGGAGCGGCGCATGGCCGAGCGCGGCTGGCGCACCGGAGGGCACCACCTCGGCTTCCGGATGGTGGCGAGGGGGCGACTCGACTCCTTCTCGCTGCTGAGGACGGTCAGCGCCGGGCTCAGCGCCATCGACGGCGATGCGCACGTGACGACAGCCGGCCGAGGACTGAGCGGATGGCTGACCTTCCCGGAGTCGCCGGATCCGGATCGGGTGGAGAGGGCGGTCGCGGCTCTGCGTGAGCTCCACCTCGGTGTTCTGCGCGATTTCGCCGTCGCGACCGGTATCGGCTCGCTGCAGGGCGGACCGGAAGGCCTCGCCGCGACCCTCGACGAGGCGGGCGACGCGGCACGCATCGCCGCGTCGCGCTCGGCGACAGGGTGGTTCGTGCGTGTCGACAGCCTCGGACTCGAGCAGCTCCTGCTCGCCTGGACCGGGAACGACACGTTCGTCCCCGCCGCGGAATCCCTCCTCGCGCCGCTGCAGGAGGGAGGGGGTGAGCTGCTCACCACCCTTTCGTCGTATCTCGACAACGAATCGGGTATCGCCGCGACCGCGACGGCGCTCGGTCTGCATCGCAACACCGTCGCCGTGCGGATCCGGCGTGTGCAGGAGCTTCTCGGCATCGACCTCACAGATCCGGAGGCGCGCTTGGCCCTGCACCTGGCCTGCCGGGCGGTGCAGCCGCGGTGAGCGGTGGCGGTCTCACTCCTCCGGGTCGCCGTGCAGCATCCACGGGATGCCGAAGCGATCGACGAGCATGCCGAAGAGGCCGCCCCACGGGGGTACGTCCAACGGCATCGTGATGGTCGCGCCGTCCGAGAGCTTCTCCCATACCGCGCGGGTGGTGTCCTGTGAGTTGCCGCTGAGCGAGACCGAGAATCCCTGCGGCTTCTCGTAAGGCATGCCGTCGGGGGAGTCGGAGGCCATCAGCACCAGACCGTTCGGAGCATCCAGCTGCGCGTGCATGACGAGATCCTTCTGGCTCGGATCCTGCACCATGTCGGGGAACTCCCCGAAGGTGTTGATCACGAGGTCGCCGCCGAGGACGCTCTGATAGAACTCCATCGCCGTGCGGGCCTCGGTGCGGAAGGAGAGATACGGATTGAGAGCAGGCATGAGGACTCCAGGGTGTGCGAAAGGTGTCGCGACCGGCACCACTGACGCTCAGTCTGCGCTCGCATCGACGGGGTCCGCAAGAGGGACCCGGATGGACGAGGGGTTCAGTCCGGGAGAGCCTTGACCGCGGCGGTGAGCACCTGCGGGATGGTCGGCACCCCGGTGGCGCGAAAGACCTCGGCGCCGACGGAATCACGAATGATCACGGTCGGTGTGAACCCGATGCCGAGCTTCTCGGCGGCGTCCGGATCCTGTGCGACGTCGATCTCGGTGACGGTCGCGTCGGGGAGGAATCGTGCCGCCTCGGCGAGGACGGCCCTGGTCCGCGCGCAGGCGCCGCAGAACGACGATGACACCAGGGTCAACTCCATGCGGGCCTCCTCCGGCGCCCATTGCGCCCCACATCTGCAACCTGCAACCGGTTCGTGGTGTTCCCGTGAGACGGCGGAGGTGCTCAGGCGACGGGACGCCGCGCGCTCGGTCGGATCAGCCTCAAGAGGTCATCCGCGGTCGAGGCCGAAGGTGTGCTTCACGAGCGCGCGCACGTCGCGGTCGAGGCCTTCGATACGGCTCTCCACGGCGTCGATGCGAGTGTTCACCGAGACGAATCGCGCATCGACGGCCTCGAACCGCGCATCGACGGCCTCGAACCGCGCGACCATCTCGGTGTGGAGCCCGCCGATCTCTGACCTCACGCCGCCGATCTCGGCTCGCAACACTCGGATGAACAGCGTCGAGACCACCGTGACCATTCCGAACATCAGGGCGATGACGGCACCGATCATGGTCCAGATCTGCGGCTCGGTCATCGTGATCACGCTCTCATTCTGGTCGGATGATCTCATCCTGCCAAGACCGTGAACCAGTATGCGGCGAGTGGGGAGAAGCCTGTCTCGGAGCAATATGTGGAGGGGGACTGGCGCGCGGCAACGCTAGCGCGCGGCGAGCCATTCGGCGAAGGTCTGGCGTCCGAGATCTGCGTCAGGACCGGGGAGAGCATGCCCCGCTCTCATGCCGGCCATCTGCGGCCCTGGCACGTTGAGTCTCGGTATCCATCCGCGGAATCCCGTCCGCCGCGCGAACGCGCGCACCATGTCAGACAACTGCTCTTCCCGAGGGCCGGCGAGGTCACGCACGCGTCCCTGCGGATCGGCAGTGGCGAGTGCTGCGAGACGCGCACCCACTTCGCTCGCAGCCACGGGCTGTGTACGCGCGTTCGGGGCGATGTGCACGGGGCCCAGCTTCGCGCGTTCGAACATCTGCTCCGCGAATTCATGGAACTGCGTGGCCCGCATGATCGTCCACGGCACGCGCGACGCCTCGACGATCTTCTCCTGGGCGATCTTGCCGGCGTAATAGTCGTAGGGAATGCGGTCGATCCCGACGATCGACAGCAGCACCAGATGTCGTACCCCGGCTTCTGCGGCTGCCGAAACCAGATTCCCGGTCGCCGCGGTGAAGAACTCGATCGCTGTGCTCGCCTTGAGCGTCTCGATGCTCGCGACGTCGATCACCGCGTCCACGCCGGTCAGGGCGTCGTCCAGGCCCTGCCCGGTCACCAGATCGACTCCCTGCGATCGGCTGAGGACGACCGCGTCGTGCCCCGCTGCGCGCACCGCCTCGACGGTGTGCCGCCCGACGGTCCCGGTTCCTCCTGCGACGGCGATCCTCATATCCGCTCTCCTTCGTCTCGGTACATCCTTCTCCTTGTTCGACGACGCAGGCGACCGAAACGTGAGGTGCCCGTGCGAGCGCGGCGTCGGCGCGGTGTCGACGGGAGGCGCAGCCGGGCCAGGATGGAGGTGATGGATGATCTCGATGTGGTCGAAGCCGAACGCCGCGGCCTGCTCGCTCTCGCATACCGTCTGCTCGGCACGGTCGCGGACGCCGAGGACGCGGTGCAGGAGACGTACGTGCGCTGGGTCGGGCTGACCGACGGGGAGCGCGCGCGGATCGTCAACCCCGGTGCGTGGCTGACGCGGGTGGCCGGACGCATCTGCCTGGACGTGCTGGGCTCGGCGCGAGCGCGACGGGAGAGCTACGTCGGTCAGTGGCTTCCGGAGCCGGTGCCACAGGACTCGCCGTTCACCACCGCACCTGCGGATCCGCTCGACAGGGTGTCGCTCGACGAGTCGGTCGGCATGGCGTTGCTCGTGGTCCTGGAATCGCTCACCCCCGCCGAGCGCGTTGCCTTCGTGCTGCACGACGTGTTCGGCGTTCCGTTCGCCGAGATCGCCGAGACGGTCGGCCGGAGCACGGACGCGGTCAGACAACTCGCGTCGCAGGGTCGTCGACGCGTGCGGGAGCGGCGGGCGCGCCTGGCGACGCGGGAGCAGCATGACGCCGTCGCCCGTGCTTTCCTCGAAGCCGCATCGACCGGGCGGCTCGATCGCCTCATCGCTGTGCTCGATCCGGATGTCGTGCTGATCTCCGACGCGGGCGGGAGGAAGTCGGCGGCGCTGCGACCGGTCGTCGGGGCCGATCACGTGGCACGTTTCCTGCAGGGCATCGCTCGGCGTCACACCGACGCCGAGATCCGTCTCGTCGCCACCGCGGACGGGTTGGCCGTGCTCGCCGCACTCGGCGGCGACACCGATGCGGTGTTCTCCCTCGTCGTCGAGGGCGAACGGATCACCGAGGTACTGGCCGTGCGAAATCCCGACAAGCTCACGCAGTGGTCGTGACCGTCGCTGGGTACGATGGCGACTGTGACCACATCGACCGTGCGCCCGGGCATCGCCGAGCGGCTTTCGCAGATGATCCGGATCCCGACGGTCTCGGCCGAGCTCGACGAACGCGGCACGGCTCCCTTCGAGGAGTTCGTCGAGCTGATCGCGGAGCTCTACCCCTTGACGCACGAGAAGCTGCGTCGGGAACGGCACACCGACTTCGGCCTCCTGTTCCACTGGGAGGGGAGCGGCGCGACTTCCGACGAGCCCGTCGTGCTGATGGCGCACTACGATGTCGTTCCGGTCGACGAGAGTGACGACTGGACCCATCCGCCGTTCGCCGGCGTGATCGCCGACGGCTCGGTGTACGGCCGCGGAGCGCTGGATGACAAGGGGCCGCTGATCGTTGTCCTCGAGGCGGTCGAGAATCTGCTCGCCGACGGGTTCGTCCCGCCCCGCGACGTGTACCTCTCCTTCGGGGGCAACGAGGAGACGTACGGGCGCGCAGCCGAGGAGATCGCGCGGGTGCTGCGCGAACGCGGGGTCGTCCCGTGGCTCGTGGTCGACGAGGGCGGTGCCGTGGTCGACGCGCCCCTGCCCTTCGTCCCCGGCCGTGCCGCGATGATCGGTGTCGGGGAGAAGGGCGTGATGACGCTCCGGTTGACGGCTCGCGGCGACGGCGGCCACGCCTCCGCGCCGCCGTCGTTGACCGCCGTCCGGCGCATCGCCAGGGCCGTGGACAGACTCGGACCGACCACGTTCCGCCCGCGGGCGTCGAAGGCGATCCTGCGGATGCTGTCGCAACTGGCCATGCAGACTCCGGGACAGGCTCGGCACGTGCTGCGGCTGCTCGGTTCCTTCCCGCTGCTGACCGCGCAGGTCTTCGCCGCCCTCGGGGGCGAACCGGCGGCTCTCGTGCGCACCACGGTCGCGCCCACCATGCAGTCGGGCGGCACTGCGGCCAACGTCCTGCCGTCTCAGGCCTCCGCCACCGTCAACCTGCGCATCGCGCTCGGCGAGACGACGCAGCAGACGGTGTTCCGGGTGCGCCGGCGCATCCGCGACCCGCTCGTCACTGTCGAGGTCGTCGAAGCGAGCGAGCCGTCGCCGGAGTCACCGACCGACAACGCCCAGTTCGCCCTGCTGGCCGAGGCCCTCGACGTCGCGTTCCCCGGGGTGCCCGCAGTGCCGTACGTGATGATGGCGGCCACCGATTCGCGGCACTTCCACCGCTTCTCGCCGGCCGTCTACCGCTTCGCGCCGCTGGACATGTCGAACGCCCAGCGTGCCTCGATCCACGGGGTCGACGAGAGTGTCGAGATCGCTGCCCTGGAGCGGGGGGAGCGATTCCATCGGGCGCTGCTCGAACGGCTAGGGTGATCTCACCCTTTCCTCGGAGTGTGCCGGGGAACCCGAAGCAGAAGCAGGAGACGCGATGACGCGCACCCGCACCCTGGGCACCCTTGCCGTCGTCGTCGGCTTCCTGGCCTTCGTGGAGTTCACGAGTGGTGTGCTGCAGGGGTACTACACCCCGATGCTCACCGACATCGCGCGCCATCTGGGCATCCACGACGCCGACGTGAACTGGCTCGAGGGGGCGCAGCTGATGCTGTCGGCGCTCGTCGTCCCGGCGTTCGCGAAGCTCGGCGACATGGTCGGCCACAAGCGGATGCTGCTGATCTCGACCGCCGTCACGGCTGCAGCCGCCCTGGTGCTGCCGTTCACCGACTCGTTCCCGGTGTTCCTCGCGGCGTGGGCGTTGATGGGGTTCTACGTGGTCTGGCTTCCGCTGGAGATCGCTCTGATCTGGTCGCGCTCGCGTCGTATGGAGGGGCGTTCCTCGATCACGGCGAAGGCGGCAGGCCTCCTCGTCGCGGCCCTCGAAGGAGGCGCGATCATCGGCGCGCTCGTCGGCGGCGCGCTCATCGATGTGCTGCCTCTCACCGTGGTGCTGCTGGTGCCCGCCGTGCTGATCGTGGTCTGCTTCTTCGTGATCCTGTTCGGCGTCAAGGAGTCGCCGGAGCCCACGGGCGGCCTCTTCGACACGGTCGGTCTCGTGCTCATCTCCCTCGCCCTCGTCTGCTTCACCGGGGGTCTCAGCCTGCTCCGGCTGGAGGACGGCCTGACCAACCCCTGGTCCTGGGCGGTGGTGGTGCTCGGCGTCCTGCTGGTGATCCCGTTCGTCCTCTGGGAGCTCCGCTCCGACGATCCGCTGATCGATGTGCGCATGTTCCGTTCGCCGGCGCTGGGCCCGGTCTTCCTGACCGCCGGGCTCTTCGGCGTCAGCGTGCTCGGCGCGCAGGCCCCGCTGTCGACGTTTGCGCGCACCGATCCGACGGTCTACGGCTATGGTCTCGGCACGAGCGGCTTCGCGACCTCGCTGATCATCGGCGTGTATCTGATCGCCATGATCGCGGGGGCTCTCCTGTTCCCGACCGTCGCCAGGCGGGCCACGCCGCGCCTGACGCTGATGGGCGCGTCCGTGCTGGTCGGCATCGGGTTCCTCCTCTTCCTTCCGTTCCACGACACGTACGCGCAGGTCATCACGAACATGGTCGTGGTCGGACTCGGCTCCGGTGCGCTGGTCGCGGCGCTCCCCGCCGCTGCCGCCTCGGCCGCTCCGGCCACGCAGACCGGTGTCGCGACGGGGCTCACCAATTCGGTGAAGACCATCGGCGGTGCCATTGCCTCGTGCGTGTTCGGCATCGCCCTCCTGCACGGGGTCGCGAGCACGGCGGGTGCGACCGAGGCGACGGCCGGCTCGCTCGCGGGCTACTTCACGGTATGGATCGTCTGCGGAGTGACCGCCCTCGTGGCCGCCGTGATCCTCGTGTTCGTCCCGAAGACCGCGTTCACCGACCGATCTGTCGAGACCGAGGCGGCCGCGGCGCGCTGAGTCTCAGGAGCGCAGCCCGAGAGCGCGCGCGATCTGCGGCCACGCGCGGGCACCGAGCTCCGCGTCAGCAGACGGTGAGCCTCCCCGCGCCATCGTCACTCCACCGGTGGCGATCGATTCGCCGGGCAGGATCATCCGGTGCCCGGCGGGGGCGTGGGCGATCAGCGTCGTCTCCTGTCCGTTCGCTCTGCGGCGCTCGATGATCTCGGCGGCGAATCGGTCGCTCGGCCAGACGCGGTCGTCGCCTCCTGCGATCAGCACGACGACACCGGGGATGTTCTCCGAGTGGATCGCGGCGGCTGCGGTGGCGTCAGGGGCGCGATCGAGGCTCGACTCGTACAGGGATCGGTACTCGGGTGGCTCGCTGGACGGCGACCAGGATGAGTCGAAGGGGACAGCCGGCAGCGGAGTCCCGCGCCAGGTCCAGTGCGATGACCAGTCCCCGTCGGCGACACCCGCCCAGACGACGGATGACGGTGAGACCGCGACTGTCACGTCGACGGGGTGAAGCGAAGCGGTCGCGAGGGCCGCCTCGGCGCCGAACGACGTTCCGAAGATCGCGACGCGATCGGCATCGCGTCGCAGGAAGTCCAACTGATCGGCGAACAGTTCGATCGGCACGTCGTGCGGTGCGGGGCGTTGGCCCGCACCACCGAACCAGCGGATGGCGCGGACCCGGGCCCCGTGCCGTGCGAACAGGTCGGCCCGCTCTGCCTCCACGCGCCCACTCGACCCCGCGAGCAGCAGGATCGCGGTGCCGCTGGGCATCTCCGGATAGGCGTCATACCGGTCGGGTGGGGCGACCGAAGCGTCGTCTCGAAGCGGCGTCATCCGTCGCGGTCGAGACCGAACGTGCGCTTCACGATCGCCTGCACGTCGCGGTCGAGTCCGTCGATGCGGGTGTTCACGGCATCGAATCGTGCGTTCATCTCGGTGCGCAGACCGCCGATCTGCCCGTTCATCTCGGTGCGCAGACCGCCGATCTCACTGCGGACGATCCGGACGAACAGGGTCGAGACGACCGTGAGCGTGCTGAACATCAGCACGGTGAACGATCCGATCATGGTCCAGATCTGCGCGTCATTCATGAATCCCACTTCCTCATCGTCGCATCGATTCGGCAAGCCTGCCAGAGCCCGGGAACCGAAGATATCGGTCGCGCACGAGCGGGGGATAAACCCGGCTTCTGACGTGTCGGAGCAGGAGAAGACGATCCGCCCGGGGATTTCGCGCGGAAGGGGTGGAGAGGAGACCGGGCGGTGGGATCCCACCGCCCGGTCCTGCTCAGTCGCCCTTCACGTTGACGATCTGCCGCAGCGTGTGCCGGATCGACACGAGTCCGGCGGCATCCGCCATCACCTGGTCGATCGGCTTGTACGCCTGCGGGATCTCGTCGATGAAGGCATCGGTGTCACGGAACTCGATGCCCGTCATCGCTTCCCGCAACTGGTCGTGGGTGAAGGTCCGCCGCGCCGCCGACCGGGAGTACTCCCGTCCGGCACCGTGCGGGGAGGAGTTCAGCGACTGCGGGTCGCCGAGACCCTCCACCACGTACGAGGCGGTGCCCATCGAGCCGGGGATCAGCCCCGGTCGGCCGATGTCCGCCTGGATGGCGCCCTTCCGTGACACCCACACCTGCTTCTCGTAGTGCTTCTCCGACTCGGTGAAGTTGTGGTGGCAGTTGATGCGCTCCTGCTCGTCGACCCGAGTTCCGAGGAACTCCGACACCTGCCGCACGACCCGGTCCATCATCTCCTCCCGGTTCAGCAGGGCGAAGTGCTGGGCCCATCGCAGCTCCCGGATGTATCGCGTGAACTCCGCCGTGCCCTCGACGAGGTAGGCCAGGTCGGGGTCGGGGAGGTCGATCCACCACTGCCTCGCCAGCCGCTGGGCGACGGCGATGTGGTGTCCGGCGATCTTGTTGCCGACGCCTCGTGAGCCCGAGTGCAGGAACAACCAGACCCGGTCGAGCTCGTCGACCGAGACCTCGATGAAGTGGTTGCCCGAACCGAGCGTGCCCAACTGCAGACGCCAGTTCCCGGCGTACTGCGCCGCGTCGAAGCCGTTCTTCTCGGCGAGCTGCTCGAGCTCGGCGATGCGCGGCTCCGCGGTGGCCACCACCTTGCGGTTGTACCGGCCGGCCGAGAGGGGAATGGCGCGCTCGATCTGCTCGCGCAGCTCGGCGAGGTCGCGACCGTCGACGTCGCTCCTCGTGAACTGCGTGCGAACGGCGATCATGCCGCAGCCGATGTCGACGCCGACGGCCGCGGGGATGATCGCGCCGAGCGTCGGGATGACCGAGCCGACCGTCGCCCCCTTGCCGAGGTGCGCATCCGGCATCAGCGCCAGGTGCGGGTGGATGAACGGCATGCGGGCCGTGGTGTGCGCCTGAGCGAGTGTCTTCTCGTCGATCAGCGACGCCCACGACAGCAGCCGTGCGGAGAGCCTCTCCATGATTCCTTTCCTTGTGGTGGTGTGCAGCCACAGGTCAGGGGGAATCTCCAACGGAAAACGCCCCGGACCTGACGGTACGGGGCGTTGCGAGAGCGGATGCTGTCACACGGCGCGTGCCGGAGGGTACGACTCGTAGCGGTCATTGCGCTTCTGCTGAAGCTGCAACACCGCTCCGATGGGAAGGTTCCGCTGCGCGGTCATCCGTCGTGCTCCTCGGCTGGTTCGCTGCGCCGATCGGCACAGCTTTGCCACACTAGGGTGCGACACGCCCGGGAGTCAAGCCGTCTCCCGCGGCGGGTTGTACATGAACTCCACCCGGATGCCGTCGGCGTCTTCGACGAACGACGCGTAGTAGCGCTCCGAGTAGCGCGGATACTCCTTGGGCTCGCGCACGGCTGTCCACCCGGCTTCGACCGCGACCGCGTGCAGGCGGTCGACCTGCTCGCGCGTCGGCACCGCGAAGGCGATGTGCTGCCAGCCGATGCGGCCATGCTGATGCGGAGCGGAGTCCTCATCCCAGGTGTAGAGGATGATCTCGGTCTCGTCGCCGTTGTTCCAGGAGATCGAATGATCGTTCGCGCCCCCGCTCTGATATCCGAGAGCGGTGAGCACAGGGTGGAACTGCGCCCGGCCGCGCTCGAGGTCGTCGACGGTGATGCCCAGGTGATCCAGAAGAGCCATGGGCCGAGTCTTCCAGCAACCGCCGACGTCGCACTAGTGCGGAGCGTGGTACTCGGCTTCGCCGCGCTTCCAGTAACCCTTCACGACGGCTTTCGCGGTGTCGACGCTCCAGCGCTCGAGCAGCGCTCTGCCGGGCTTCACGATCGACTGCTCGGCGGCGATGAAGACGAACGGGTCGGCACCGATCGCGTGCTCGGCGGTCAGTCCCTCGAGGAAGGCGATGAGGGCGGAACCGGAGGGCGCCTCGCCACGATGCAGCCACTCGATGTCGACGGGCGCGTCGATGTCGACCTCTCGGCCGGGGCTCACGGTCTCGATCACGATGCGTGCGGGCGTGCCGTCGGGGATCAGCGCGGCGAAGCGACGGATCGCCGGAATGGCGGTTTCGTCGCCGACGAGCAGCCACGAGCCGGGCACACCGGACAGCACGGCCGCCCCGCGGGGACCGCCGACACCGATCGTCGATCCGAGTGGTGCCGTCGCCGCCCACGGCGCGGCGACGCCTTGGTCACCGTGCACGGCGAACTCGACGTCGAGCCAGTCCTCGCCCCAGGCGAGCGGGGTGTACTCACGGCTCGGTGAGGCTCGGAGCTCCTCGACGGACTCGGTGGGGCCCGCGGGGAAGAACAGGCGCATGTGGTCGTCGGAGCCGGGGGAGTCGAAGCCTGCGAGGTCGGAGCCGGTCAGACGCACGCGCACGAAGTCGGGCGCCAACCATTCGCGAGCGCTCAAAGTGACGTTGCGGAAGCGCAGCTCGAGGCCACGACGCTCGATCGAGAAACCGGATTTCGTATCGCTCATAAAGTAAGGCTAACCTAAATATGAAGAGGGTAGGTTGCCCTAACCTCGTCATCCGGCGCCCATCGTGTGCGCATCGATCCCGCAGAACAGGAGCCTCTCCATGTCCGTGCCCAGAACCCTCACCGCCACGAGTGCCGCGCTCGTCGGCCTCCTCGCCCTCGCCGGCTGCGCCTCCGGCGGCGCGGCGGAACCGCAGAAGACCGACGCCGCAGCATCCGTCACGATCGAGGACAACACCGGCACGAAGGAGATCGCGACCCCTCCCGCATCGGTCGTCGCCCTCGACAACCGCACCTTCCAGACGCTCTCCGACTGGGGCGTCGAGCTCTCCGCGGGTGCCGTCGCGCTCATGCCGGAGACCGTGTCGTACGTGAAGGACGACGCGATCGTCGACATCGGGCTGCACAGCGAGCCCGACCTCGAAGCGGTCGTCGCGGTGGAACCCGACCTGATCATCAGTGGTCAGCGCTTCACTCAGCACAACGCCGCCATCGCCGACCTCGTGCCCGACGCCACGATCGTCGACCTCGAACCACGCGAGGGTGAGCCCTTCGACGAAGAACTCAAGCGCCAGGTCACGGTCCTCGGCGAGATCTTCGGCAAGCAGGACGAGGCCAAGAAACTCGTGGACGACTTCGACGCCGCCGTCGAGCGCGCCAAGGCCGCCTACGACGACGCCGACACCGTCATGGCAGTCAACACCTCGGGCGGCGAGATCGGCTACCTCGCCCCGACCGTCGGACGCTCTCTCGGCCCGATCTACGACATCCTCGGTCTGACGCCGGCGCTCGAGGTCGACGACGCGACCGACGATCACCAGGGCGACGAGATCTCCGTCGAGGCGATCGCCTCATCGAACCCGGACTGGATCCTCGTGCTCGACCGTGACGCCGTCTTCGCGGCCGACACCCCCGACTACGTGCAGGCCGCGGAGATCCTGGAGAGCTCCGAGGCGCTCGCCGGCGTCACCGCGGTGAAGCAGAAGCAGATCGTGTACATGCCCACCGACACGTACCTGAACGAGAGCATCCAGACGTACACGACGTTCCTCGACGACCTCGCCGACGCCCTCGAGAAGAGCGCGAAGAACTGAGGCACGGCGGCGGCATCCGGACGATCCGGGTGCCGCCGCCCCATCATCATGGTCTCCACCGACATCGCTCCGCCGCCCCGTTACACCGGGCGGCTCTTCGACGTGAAGCTGCTCCTCGGCGTGCTCGTCGTCGCCGTGCTGCTCGTCATCTCGCTCTTCACGGGTGTCTACGACGTCACCGGCGCGGAAGACGGTGCGCAGATGTTCCAGATCACGCGCGTCCCCCGCACGATCGCCCTCGTCCTCGCCGGCGCCTCGATGGCGATGGCGGGCCTCGTGATGCAGCTGCTCACCCAGAACCGCTTCGTCGAGCCGACGACAACCGGCACCACCGAGTGGGCGGGCCTCGGGCTCCTGATGGTCATGATCCTCGTGCCGCAGCCGTCGCTTCCACTCCGGATGGCCGGGGCGGTGCTCGCGGCGTTCATCGGCACGATGGTGTTCTTCGCGTTCCTGCGCCGCGTGGCGCTCAAGTCGTCCCTGATCGTCCCGATCGTCGGCATCATGCTCGGGGCCGTGGTCGGCGCCCTGTCGACGTACCTCGCGCTGGCCACCAACTCGCTGCAGATCATCGGCGTCTGGTTCGCGGGCAGCTTCACCTCGGTGATGCGAGGTCAGTACGAGATGCTCTGGATCGTGGCCGCCATCGGGGTGATCGTCTTCATCGTCGCCGATCGGCTGACCATCGCGGGGCTCGGCGAGGAAGTCGCCACCAACGTCGGCGTGAACTACAACCGGATCATCCTGCTCGGGACGGTGCTGATCGCGGTCACCACCGGCGTCGTCACGGTCGTCGTCGGCAATCTGCCCTTCCTGGGGTTGATCGTGCCGAACATCGTCTCGATGGTGCGCGGCGACGATCTGCGCAGCAATCTTCCGTGGGTGTGCCTGCTCGGCATCGCGATCGTCACCGTGTGCGACATCATCGGACGCACGATCATCATGCCGTTCGAAGTGCCGGTGTCGCTGATCCTCGGGGTGGTCGGCGCCGTGGTGTTCGTCCTTCTTCTGCTCAGGCAGCGTCGACGTGGCTAGCGGGGTGATGAGCGACGTGGCGACGGGCGGCGCGGTGCGGTCGGCGGGCCCGTTCACGGCCCCTCGTGCGCGACGGCGGTATCTGATCGTCCTCGGCATCCTCATCGTGCTCTCCGCCGTCTCCGGCTTCGGCCTGCTCGCCTGGGCGAACCCGATGCCGGTCGGCTCTGCGGGGTTCTGGCGCATCGCGCAGCACCGTGCCACCGACGTCACGGTGATGGCCCTCGTCGCGATCGCTCAGGCCGTCGCCACGGTGAGTTTCCAGACCGTGACCAACAACCGCATCATCACGCCGTCGATCATGGGGTTCGAATCGCTCTACCGCGTCGTGCAGACCTCGACCGTGTATCTGTTCGGAGTGGCCGGGATCGTGGCGATCCAAGGCGTCGGGCAGTTCGCGATCCAGGTCGCCATCATGGTCGGGCTCGCGGTGGCGCTCTACGGCTGGCTGCTCTCCGGGCGCTACGGCAACCTGCAGATCATGCTCCTGGTGGGCATCGTGATCGGGGGAGGCCTCGGGGCGATCTCCACGTTCATGCAGCGCCTGCTCACACCCAGCGAGTTCGACGTGCTCGCCGCGCGCCTGTTCGGCAACGTGTCCAACGCCGACGCCTCGTACCTGCCGTTGGCGATCCCGCTGGTGGTCGCGGCGTCGGCGCTGCTGTGGCTCCGTTCTCGCCGACTCAACCTGATGGCCCTCGGCCCGGATGCGGCACGTTCGCTCGGCGTCGATCATCGGCGCGAACTGTTCATCGTGCTGTTCCTCGTCGCCGTGCTGATGGCGACCTCGACGGCACTGGTGGGGCCGATGACGTTCCTCGGCTTCCTGGTGGCGACACTCGCGTACCAGTTCGCCGACACGCACGACCACCGGTTGATCTTCCCCGTCGCGGTGCTCACGGCCTTCACGATCCTGGCCGGGGCGTACTTCGTGATGAAGAACATCTTCTACGCGCAGGGGATGGTGTCGATCCTGATCGAGCTCGTCGGTGGCACCGTGTTCCTCATCGTCATCCTCAGAAAGGGCAGACTGTGATCGCTCTCGACGGCGTCCGCCGGGACTACAGCAGCGAGGTCGCGATCGGCCCCGTCGACCTCGAGATTCCCGCCGGCGGAATCACCGCCCTCATCGGTCCGAACGGCGCGGGCAAGTCGACGCTGCTCACGATGATCGGTCGGCTGAGTGGGATGGACGCCGGCGCGATCGAGATCGCGGGCCTCGACGTGGCCTCCACGAAGTCGAAGGATCTGGCGAAGGTCGTGTCGATCCTGCGCCAGGAGAATCACTTCGTCACCCGTCTCACCGTGCGCCAGCTGGTCGGCTTCGGGCGGTTCCCGCACTCGAAGGGCAGGCTGAACCGCACGGACGAGGAGATCATCAGCCAGGCGATCGACTTCCTCGACCTCGGCGCCCTGGAGGGACGCTACCTCGACGAGCTCTCCGGCGGACAGCGCCAGCGCGCCTACGTTGCGATGGTGCTCGCGCAGGACACCGAGTTCGTGCTGCTGGACGAGCCGCTGAACAACCTCGACATGCGGCACGCCGTGCAGATGATGAAGCACCTGCGCCGGGCGGCGGAGGAACTCGGGCGCACCATCGTGATCGTGCTGCACGACATCAACTTCGCCGGGCACTACGCCGACCACATCTGTGCCATGAAGGACGGCGGGGTCGTGGAGTTCGGGTCACCGGCGGCGATCATGACCGACGACGTGCTCACGCGGGTGTTCGACACTCTCGTGCGCGTGGTCGACGGGCCGTCGGGGCCCCTCGCCGTCTACTACTGAGCCGTCTCCTTCTGAGTGCTGGCCGTGTCGCGTCGAGCGGCAGCTCAGAGCTCGATGCCGTGGTCCTCGTCGTTGACGCCGGCGTTGTTCCCCCGGCGCGATTCGTAGCCCAGGAACCAGCCGAGCCACACGATGGCAGCGAGCAGGATGCCGAGCCAGACGTTCTGGAAGATCAGCCCGACGACGACACCGACGATCAGCAGGCCGACGGTGACGAGGATGCGCAGCATGGAACGGGACATGGCACCAGCTTAGGCGTCAGCGGTGGCGATGGTCTTCGGGAGCGAGACGGGGCCCCCGGCGCGGTTCCTGCACACCACTGGCGTAGATGAGGCGCACGACGCGCTGCCGCTGACCCGTCCAGGGGGCGAGGAGCTCTTCCATCCCGGCATCATCGGTGCGCTTCCCCGCCAGCGCGAACCCGACCTCGTGCGCGAGGTGGTAGTCGCCGACGCTGACCGCATCGGGGTCGCCGAGAGCACGGATGCGGGTCTCGGCCGATGTCCAGGCGCCCACGCCCGGAAGACTGGTGAGGACGCGGTCGCGGCCGGCTCCGTCGGCGGCTGCCCGCACAGCGCGCGCGATGCGATCGCCACGTTCGGCGGCGCGCACGATGGTGCGGGACTGCGGGGGCTCGACTCCGGCTCGGTGCCACGCCCACGACGGGATGCGAAACCACTGCTCGGGGGTAGGCACGGCGAACATCGGGCGCGGCGTGGGGCCGGGTGCGCGCTCGCCGTAGCGGGATACCAGCCACCGCCAGGCGCCGAAGGCCTGCATGCCGGTGACTTTCTGCTCGATGATCGCGCAGACGAGCGCGTCGAAGACTTCGTCGGTGCGCGTCAGGCGCAGGCCGGGATTGCGGCGCGCCGACTCGGCGACGAGCGGATGAAGCGACGCGTCGAAGTCCCCGTCGTCGTCGTGCGCGCCGCAGAGCGCGGGCACGAGGGCGAGCGCGGCATCTGCTCCCGGTCCCCACGCGGTCGCGCGCACCTCCTGGCCGACCATCCGCAGCGCGAGGGTGGTGGGCCCATCGGGAGTGCGCATCGCGCGCCAGATGACGGGACCGTCGATGACCATGGTCGGGTCGTTGCGGCCGCGGCGGAGCATGCCGACGGTGCGGTGGAGGTCGAGGTCGTGCGGCGGACGATAGACGGTCTCCTGAGCGACGTCCGCGCGAGCGGCGTCAGCCGGTGCGGAGTCAGCTGTCAGGGTCATGCGCCCACCCTACGCGCCGGTCCTGACACGGACTCCCGACGACTCAGAAGCGGTCGGGCGAAGGGGTGCCGTGTCCGTAGCGGATGACGACGTCGGCGTGCCGGTCGAAGCGGTATCCGATGCCGCGAACGGTGCGGACGATGTCCTCATAGCGACCCAGCTTCGCGCGGAGGCGGCGCACGTGCACGTCGATCGTGCGCTCGCCGGGCGTCTCGTCGTCCTGAGCCTGCCAGAGGGCGGAGACCAGCTCGCTGCGTTCGATCGTGCGGCCTTCGCGCAGCACGAGGTACTGCAGCAGCTCGAACTCCTTGTACGTGAAGGCGGCGGACTCGCCGTCGATCAGCACGCGCTTGCGGGAGATGTCGACGGTGACGCCGGTCTCCTCATCGGCGGTGTCCTCCTCGGCAGCGGCTTTGGTGCGCGCGATCGCACCGGGCTCCTGCAGAGCGAGGCGGACCACGTCGAGGTCGCGGCCACCGGATCCGTGCGGGGCGAGGGCGACCGTGGCGTGCGTCTCGGCTCCCGGAGCGAGCTCGGCGAGGGTGCGGCGCAGAGCGTCGACCAGAAGAGGGAGGCTGACACCGGCCTCGGCGGCCTTGATCTCGTCGAGCCCGACGTAGAGGGCGAAGCCGCGGGGCGAGCGCACGGCGGGAAGGTCGGCGCCGGCGGCGGAGAGCGGGGCGGCGGCCTCGGGCTGCGTGCGGATCGCGGCGGTGGTGGCGGGACGCTCGAGAAGTGCGGTGTTCGACATGATGATGAAGTCCTCAGGACGTGAGCCCGGATCGAGCGGGGCTCTGATGCGTTGCATGAATGACCGGCGGAGCCGGGAAGCGAGCAAGGGTGGATGCTCGGAGACGCTGACCTCGCAGATCGCGAGGAGTTCAGGTCAGGCGGGGTGGCTGTTCGTTCAGCGACACATTCGGCAACACATGCCAACGCGACCGGGCATCATCATCCCGGCAGTCCTGTTCGCCTCCTGGGCGGACAAAGGGCTTGCGTTGGTGGTCATGGGGGGATTATGTCTGATCGTGACGCCCCATGTCAAAACGCCCGGGCGCTGCGGGCGGGCGTAACGTGGATCGAATGACGATCTCGCACGCTGTCGGCGGCTTCATCCTGACCGACGAGAAGGACGCCTCGCGTTACACGCTCATGCGCGATGGCAAGCTCGTGAGCGTGCTCGACTACCGTGACGACGGTCGCACCATCGCCCTCACCCGAGCCTTCACGATCCCGACTTTCCGCGGCCACGGCTATGCGGGGAAGGTCGTCGAGGGTGCGGTGGCCGACATCGAGGAGCGCGGTGACCGCAAGGTCGACGCGGTGTGCTGGTACGTCGCCGACTGGTTCTCGGCGCACCCGGAGCACTCCGATCTGCTCCGCTCCCGCTGACTCTCCGGCCATATGACGAACTGTTACGGCCGCTCCCTGCGAGGATGAGGCCATGAGACTCGCCGAAGCCCTCACCGCACGCGCCGATCTGCAGCGCCGCATCGAGCAGCTGCGGGCGCGCATCGTCGCGAACGCCCGGTACCAGGAGGGGGAGGAGCCGGCGGAGGATGCGGCCGCGCTGATCGTCGATGCGGAAGGCGCGCTCACGCAACTGCGTGACCTCATCCGCCGCATCAACGCCACCAACGCGCGCCTCGATCTGGGGGCGGACGGCACCATGACCGATGCGCTCGCCGCCCGTGACGTGCTGCGCCTGCGGCACTCGGTGCTGACGGATGCGGCAGCGGCAGCCTCCGGCTCGAACGACCAGTTCCTGCGGCAGATGCGTTCGGAGCTGCGACAGGTCTCGGCGCTCCCGGTCGCGCAGCTGCGCTCGCGCGCGGATGCCGTCGCGCAGGAGCTGCGCGAACTCGACAACCGGATCCAACAGGCGAACTGGTCGAACGACCTCGAGGAGGAGAGCGGAAGTCGGTAGTCGCGACGGAGCGGGCACAACCCTCAGCCGGCGGGGCAAGTCCGGCACCTGTCGGGCGGAGGGCAGCCCTGATCTCGCATCGCGCAGCCCCGCACGCCGCACAGGTGAAGGTGCACAGCGCATCTCGCATCACCGCGTGCCGGTCGTCGTGACGAGGGTGGGTCAGGGGACCTTCCGCTTCCTCCTCGTGCACCTGCGATAGAATGGAGATCTGCTCAGCCCCGTCGGCTGAGGCGGTCAGGCGCCGAGAGGCGCGCTGGTCCGAGGCTCGAAACCTCCGGCATCCTCACCAGACACCGGAGGTTTTTCCATGTCTTCGTCCTTGCGCGCCCGTCCTCGTTCCCGATGGTGGGCGCTCATCGTCATCTCCCTCACGCAGCTCGTCGTCGTGCTCGACGGCACGATCGTGAACATCGCGTTGCCCCGCGCTCAGGCCGCCCTCGGTCTCACCGACGGGCAGCGCCAGTGGGTCGTCACCGCGTACGCGCTGGCATTCGGAGCGCTGCTGCTGATCGGCGGCCGGATCGCCGACTACGTCGGGCGCAAGCGCATCTTCCTGGTCGGCATGATCGGGTTCGGAGCGGCGTCGCTGTACGGCGGACTCGCTCAGCAGGGGTGGGAACTGATCCTCGCCCGCGGGCTCCAGGGCGCTTTCGCCGCTCTCCTTGCTCCCGCCGCGCTCGCGCTGCTCACCGTCACGTTCCCGTCGGGACGGGAGCGGAACACGGCGTTCGCGGTGTTCGGAACCGTGGCAGGCACCGGGGCGGCTGTCGGGCTGCTCCTCGGGGGCGTGCTCACCGAGTTCGCCGATTGGCGCTGGTGCCTCCTGGTCAACCTCTTCTTCGTCGTGATCGGCGTCGTCGGCGGTGCCCTCTTCCTGATCGAGAGCAAGGCCGAGGGAGACAACCGCTACGACGTCTGGGGTGCCGTCTCGGTGACCCTCGGTCTCGGTGCGGTGGTGTACGGCTTCAGCCTCGCCGAGAACGGGTGGGGGGACCCGCTGACGATCACCTTCCTCGCCGCAGGTCTCACCATCCTCGGTATCTTCGTCTGGATCGAGAGCCGGGTCGCGCAGCCGTTGCTGCCGCTGCGCGTGGTCGCTGACCGCGTGCGCGGCGGAGCCTTCCTCATCCAGGGCGTGACCGGCGCGATCATGATCGGAGCGACGGTCTACCTGACGTTCCATCTCCAGTTCGTCCTGGGCATGGGGGCGCTGCAGGCGGGGCTCGCCAGCCTTCCGCTCCCGCTCGCGACCATGGCTCTCGCGCCGATCGCGACGAAGCTGCTGCCCGTGATCGGGCCCCGGCCGCAACTGATCGTCGGACCGCTGATCGCTGCGGCCGGGCTGTTCCTGTTCTCCGGCATCACACCGGACGGCGCGTATCTGCTGCAGATCGCTCCGGGGCTGGTCCTCCTCGGCATCGGCATGGGGTTCATCTTCATCCCGCTGCAGAACCTGGCGCTGTCCGGGGTCGCCACGCACGACGCGGGCGTGGCCTCGGCGGTCGCCAACTCGACGATGCAGATCGGCGGATCGATCGGCCTCTCGGTGTTCACGGCGGCGTACGCCGCATCCGTCGGCGGTCGTGCGCAGGCCGACGTGGCACCGCAGCAGCTGACCGATGCCTACAGCTTGACGTTCATCATCGGGGCGATCCTCATGGTCGCGGCGTCCGCGATAGCGGTGACCATGGTGCGCGGCACGAAGGAGGAGCTGCTCCCCGCGCAGAGCGCTCCCGTCCTCGCCGCACACTGAGGCAGGGCCGCGGCAGCCGTTCCGGGGCGATGGACGATGATCTCAGGTCGGGAACGGCTGCTGCGGCACGCCTCGGACGAAATGTCGGAGGGGGTTCGTACCGTGTGAGTATGCGCATCCTGCACACCTCCGACTGGCACATCGGCCGGACGTTTCATGGCAACTCGACCATGGATGCTCTCGCCGAGGTGCTCGGAGCGCTCACCGCGCAGGTTCGCGAGAATTCGGTCGACGTCGTCGTCGTCGCGGGCGACGTCTTCGATTCCGCCACGCCGTCCGGCGCCGCGTACACCCTGCTCGGCGATGCGCTGGTGGCGTTGCACGAGACGGGTGCGCGGGTGATCGTGACGAGCGGCAACCACGATTCGGCGGCGCGACTCGGCTTCCAGGCACGGCTGCTCCGCGAGGGCATCCATGTGCTGACCGACCCGCTCGCGGTGGGAGTGCCCGTGACCCTCGCCGACGTGCATGGGCCGGTGCACTTCTTCGGCATTCCCTACCTCGAGCCCGCGATCGTGCGTCAGCACTGGCCCGAGGGCGACAGCGCCGGGCGCCAGCTGCGAACGCAGGCGCAGACCATGGCTCACGCGATGCACCTGGTCCGTGCCGGTATGCAGCAGCACCCCGGGCGCTCGGTCGCGATCGCGCATTGCTTCGCGGCCGGTGTCGACGCGACCGCCGGTCTCGAACGCGAGGTGCGCCAGGGCGGCCTCGATGTCGTGCCGCTGAGCGTCTTCGATGGTCCTGACTACGTGGCGCTCGGCCACATCCACGGGCGTCAGCAGCTCAGCGATCGGGTGCGCTACGCGGGCGCTCCTCTGCACTACAGCTTCGGCGAGCAGCACAAGCCCCGCGGTTCCTGGCTCGTCGACATCGATGCCGAGGGGCTCTCCGGAGTCGAATGGTTGGAGCTGCCGGTGCCGCGCCGCCTCGTCACACTCACGGGCGCGCTCGACGATCTCCTGTCGACCGAACTGGTCGCAGAACATGCGGGCGACTGGGTCTGCGCCGTCTACACCGACGCCGTGCCGCAGACCGAGCCGATGCGGCGCCTTCGCGAGAGCTACCCCTACTGCGCCATGGTGCAGCATCAGCCCTCTGTCACCGCTGAGAGAGACGAGCGCTCCTACGTGCAGCGTCTGCGTACCGCGGTCACCGACGCCGACCGCATCGAGGCGTTCCTCGAGCATGTCAGGGCGGGGCACGGGGCGACAGAGGCAGAGAGCGAGTTGATCCGCACGGTGCTCGACGATCGCGTGCGTGCCGAGGCCCTCGTCTAGATGCGTCTTCATCGTCTGGAGGTCGAGGGGTTCGGTCCCTTCCGCTCACGTCAGACCGTCGACTTCGACGCGTTCGCCGATGACGGCATCTTCCTGATCGCCGGACGAACGGGGGCGGGCAAGTCGAGCATCCTCGACGCTGTCTGCTTCGGACTCTACGGCGGAGTACCACGCTACGACGGCGGCGAGAAGCGGCTGCGGAGCGACCACTGCGAGCCCGATGACCCCTCCGAGGTGGTCGTCGAGTTCAGCACGCCGACCGGCCGATTCCGGGTGACCCGGTCACCCGAGTATCTGCGCCCGGCCAAGCGCGGGGGAGGCATGACCAAGCAGGCATCGGCCGTGGCCCTCGACGAGTGGACGGACGCGGGGTGGATCGGACGCGCGGCGCGGGCCGTCGATGTCGCGGGCGAGCTCGACGAGATCCTGCAGCTGAGCCGTGAGCAGTTCCTGCAGGTGATCCTGCTCGCGCAGAACCGATTCTCGGAGTTCCTCCTCGCGGGCAGTCGCGACCGCCAGGCGCTTCTGCGACGGCTGTTCGGCACCCAGAGGTTCGAAGATGTGCAGGCGCGATTCGACGAGCGCCGTCGTGCGGCCGAGCACGCGCTGGGTGCCCGGCTCGCCACGGTCGAGGCCCGTGTCGAGGAGGCCGAGCGATTGGTGTCCACCGACGGCTTGTCGGGAGACGGCGATGAGACTCCTCCTGAGGCCCCACCTGTGCCGTCGTCGATCGAGGAGCGGCTCGACACCCTCCGACGCGCGAAGGCTCGCGCCGACTACCGCGTCGATCGTCGAGCGTCGGAGCAGGTCGACGCGGAGAAGCGGTCGGCCGCCGCCGACGCGGCTCTCGCCATGTTGCGAGAGGAGCAGCGAGCGCAGCGCGAGCGCGACCGCGCCAGGTCAGCGCTCGAGCGCCTCGAGGCCGAAGGGCCCCTGATCGACGAGGCTCGCCTGGAGCTCGCCGCGGCCCGAGCCGCGGAGGCCCTGCGGCCGACGATCGCCGCGGTGGCACGTGCGAGTTCCGCGCTGGCAACCGCCTCCCAAGACGAACGAGACGCTCGCGCGCACGGAGAGACCCTCGGCCTCTCCGTGGATGGCGACCTCGACGCCTGGACGGCAGAGGCCACCAAGGAGAGCGGTGCCTGGCAACGCGCGCGAGAACTCGAGGAGAGCGCACCGACGCTCGACGCCGAGGTCCGATCGGCGGAGGAGGTGGTCGTGGCAGCGACCGCGCGTATCGAGGCCGCGAATGTGAAGCGTGCCGCGCTTCCCGAAGAGATCGCCGGGCTGAACACGCTGCGCGACGAGACCCGGCGCCGTGCCGACCGGGTGGAAGATCGGCAGGCCGCGCAGCAGGCGGCAGACCTTCGCCGCACGGCGGCGCGCGAGGCGGAACGGCTGCGGACCGCCGAGATCTCCCTCGATCTCGAGCTCACGCGGGCGACCGCGCTGCATGCGGAGGCGCAGTCGGCTCTGGCACGACTGCGTCAACGACGAACCGACGGCATGGCCGGAGAACTCGCCTCGACGCTCCGAGACGAACACCCCTGCCCGGTCTGCGGCGCGCTCGATCATCCGACGCCGGCCACGCATTCGGACCCGGTCTCGCCCGAAGACATCGCCGTCGCGGAGGATGCGCGGGATGCCGCATCACAGAAGGAGCGCGACCTGGCATCGCGCTCCTCGACGCTGCGCGCCGAACTCGCCGCCGTCGCCGCCCGCGCTGACGGACGAGATATCGAACAGGCCGAGAGCGAGTACGTCGAGGCTGCTGCGGCGCTCTCGAGCAGCCTCACCGCCGTCGATGCGCTGAAGACGCTCGACAGCCGCCTGGACGAGCTCGTCGCCCGCGTCGGACGCCTCGACGCCGAGCGGGAAGACGATGCGAAGGCCCTCGCAGAACTGCGCCAACGGCATGCGCTCCTCCGCCAACGACGAGCGGAGGCACACGAACTGATCGCCCAGGCGCGGGGCGGTTTCGACACGGTTGCCGCCCGGCTTTCGGACACGGAGGCGAAGATCGCCGCGGCGCGCGCCGTGATCCATGCGATCTCGGAGCGCGCACGCAGGGTCGAAGCTCTCGCCGAAGCCGAGGCGGAGCGCGACGCGGCGCTCGCAGACTCCGTGTTCGACGACGAAGCTGCGGCGGAAGACGCTCTGCGCTCGACGACAGAGCAGGAGGCGCTCGACACACGGATCGCGCAGCACTCGGTGCAACGAGAGAAGGAACGGGCGATCCTGTTCGACCTCGAGCTGCGCACCCTCCCGGAAGAGCCGATCGACCTGGCACCGGCCGAGCAGGCATCGGCCGACGCTCGTAGTGTCTGGATGGTCGCGGTCGACGAAGCCGCCAGAGCGGCGGGAACCGCAGAGCGGCTCGGAGGGTTGATCGACTCGGCTACGGCCGAGCAGGCCCGCACGGCCGACGATGCCGCGGAGTTCGAGGTGCTGCAGACTCTCGCCGACACGATCGCGGGGCGGGGCGTCAACACCCGCAAGATGACGCTGGAGACGTTCGTGCTGGCTGCAGAGCTCGAGGAGATCGTCGAGGCGGCGAACCGCCGGCTGCACGACATGTCCGCCGGGCGATATCAGCTGCAGCACTCCGATGCGCTCGCCGCTCGCGGTGCGGCATCCGGACTCGGCATCGTGGTCTTCGACGCCTTCACCGGGCAGACCAGGCCGCCGCAGTCGCTCTCAGGAGGCGAGACGTTCCTGACGTCGCTCGCCCTCGCCCTCGGACTGGCCGAGGTCGTGACCGCACGCGCAGGCGGCATCCGTCTCGACACGCTCTTCATCGACGAAGGATTCGGTTCCCTCGACGGTGACACGCTCGATGTCGCCATGCGCACTCTCGACGAGCTGCGGCAGGGCGGCCGCACCGTCGGAGTGATCAGTCACGTCGAGGCCATGCAGGAGCAGATTCCCGCCCAGCTCACGGTGCGCGCACTGCCCAACGGGCCCAGCGTCATCGAGGCGCTCTGACCCGGGATCGAGGCCGCCCCGAGATCGAGGCCGCTGACGCGAGCGCGACGGGGAGTCCGACCCCTCAGACGCCGTACTCGCTGCGGATGAAGTCACGCAGCTGCACGCTGCATCGCGCGACGGCTTCACGCCAATCCGTCAGCGCACCGTCTTCTGCCTGATCGGAGACGGCGCGGAACACGCGGATCGGCACATCGAACTGTCCGGCGACCCAGATGTAGGCGTAGGTCTCCATGTCGACCAGAGCCGCGCCCGACGGACGGATCACGGCGGTGACCTCCGCGTCTTCCACGAAGTGGTCGCCCGTGGCGATCAGAACGCCCTGTCGTCCGGTGCTCACGCGCGCCGGAAGGGAGACGTGCTGGCCCGCGACGCCGTCGAGGTCGGTCACGTCGTGCTGGAATGCAGTGCCGACCTCATGCACGGTCGCCTCGAGACCGGGGTCGATCGCTCCCGCTGTTCCCACGACCACGATCTCGTCATAGTCCCTGGCATCGAGCGCGCGGGTGAGGGCGTACGTCGCCTGCAGCTTGCCGGGGCCGGTCACGAGTCGGTCGAAGCCGTCGAGCTCCTCCGGGAAGGCGGACAGTTCGGACTCAAGGGCGGCGACGAGAAGTTTCACTGCCCCATTCTCTCAGGTCTTCACCGACAGCGACGTCCGAACGCGCGGCGTCACCCGGGCGTAACACGCAGGGGCGATACTGATTCGAGGACAAGACGGAGGATGACATGTCGTTGCAGCAGCAGATCTCTGAAGACCTCGGCGTCCGGCCGGAGATCGACCCCGAAGCCGAGGTCGAGCGTCGGGTCGGGTTCCTCGTCGAGTACCTTCGCTCGACAGGCGCGAACGGCTTCGTGCTCGGCATTTCGGGCGGGCAGGACTCCACGCTGGCCGGACGCCTCGCACAGCTCGCGGTCGAGCGGGTGCGGTCGGAGGGAGGCGAGGCGAAGTTCCTCGCCGTGCGTCTGCCCTACCGCGTGCAGCACGATGCCGCGGACGCCGAGGCCGCCGTCGAGTTCATCGCGCCCGATTCCTCGGTCGAGGTCAACATCCAGAACGGTGTCGACGGGGTCGAGGAAGACATCGAGTTCGCCGTCACGAGCGACATCAGCGACTTCAACCGCGGCAACATCAAGGCCCGCGTCCGCATGGTCACGCAGTACGCACTCGCCGGCCATGACGGGATGCTCGTGATCGGCACCGATCACGCCGCCGAGGCCGTGACCGGCTTCTACACGAAGTTCGGCGATGGCGCGGCCGACATCCTGCCGCTGTCCGGGCTCAGCAAGCGGCAGGGGCGTTCGCTGCTGCAGTTCCTCGGCGCGCCGGATCGCCTCGCGTTCAAGGTTCCGACCGCCGATCTGCTCGACGGCCAACCCGGCCGTGCCGACGAGGACGAGCTCGGTCTCACCTACGAGCAGATCGACGACTTCCTGGAAGGACGCGAAGTCGCGCCGGAAGTCGCCGGCCGCATCGAGGCGAGGTACCTCGCGACGCAGCACAAGCGCCATCTTCCGGTGGCGCCCGACGACACCTGGTGGCGCTGACCTCGCTCGACCGAGACGCATACGCTTTCGCCCGTGTCGGATGCCGCGGATAGTGTCGAAGCATCCGACAGAACGGGAGCATCGTGCGGATCGACACTCAGGCGCAGCGCGTCATCTGGAGCGCGAGTGACCTCAAGGCGGCCGCGGAATGCGAGTTCGCGTGGTGTCGGGCGATCGACGCGAAGCTGGGGCGGGTCCCCGCGGTCGAGGAGCCGGAAGACGCGACGCTGAAGCGCGCCGCCGAGCTGGGCGACGTGCACGAGCAGAACGTGCTCGCGCGGTACATCCACGACCTCGGCGATGAGAACGTGCACCGCATCGAGAAGGTCTCGTCGGTCGACGCCGAAGCACTGTCCGCCGCGATCGACGAGACCGTGGCCGCTCTGCGCTCAGATGCGCAGGTCGTCTTCCAGGCGGCTTTCGCCACCGAGGAGTTCGTGGGGTTCGCCGACTTCCTCCGCAAGGATCACGACGGTCTCTGGCGGGTGCAAGACTCCAAGCTCGCCCGCAAGGCGCGCGTCACGGCTCTCATGCAACTCGCGGCATATGTCGACCAGCTCGACCGTCTCGGCATTCCGCGCTCCGACGAGGTCGACCTCATTCTCGGCGACAGCACGCTCAGCACGCACGCCGTCGACGATCTCCTCCCACTGTTCCAGGTTCGACGGGCGAGACTGCGTGCCCTCATCGCCGATCGGCGCATCGCCGAAGGAGCGACGGGCGTTCCCCTCGCCTGGGGCGATGATCGCGGCGATCTCCAGATCGTGGCCTGCGGGCGCTGCGCCACCTGCGAGGAACAGGTGCTCGCACACCGGGACCTCCTGATGGTGGCGCGGATGCGCCCCGTGCAGCGAGCGCGCCTGCGTGCGTCCGGCATCGAGACGATCGACGAGCTGGCCGCGGCATCCGAAGCTCCGACCGGCATGAACGTCGACACGTTCGAGACTCTGCGGGCGCAGGCACGCCTGCAGCTGCGTGCAGACGCGGAAGGCGCACCGACCTTCGACGTGCACTACGCGCAGGCGATCCACACACTTCCCCTGCCCAGCCACGGCGACATCTTCTTCGACTTCGAGGGCGACCCCCTCTACACCGAGCCCGCACCCGACGGCGAGGCGCACTGGGGGATCGACTACCTCTTCGGCTGGGTGGACAACGCCGACCAGTACTCGGCACTGTGGGCTCATACCTTCGCCGACGAGAAGCGGGCTCTCGAGACCTTCCTCGACTTCGTCAATGCGCGCAGGCTGGCGCATCCCGGCATGCACATCTACCACTACGCGCCGTACGAGACCTCGCACCTCGTGGCCATGGCCGCCCGGCACGGCGTGCGCGAGGGCGAGGTCGATCGGCTACTGCGCGAGGGCGTGTTCGTCGATCTCTATCCGCTCGTGCTGCGGACTGTCAGGGTCGGCTCCCGGTCGTACTCGATCAAGAAGCTCGAACCGCTCTACATGGGCGAAGACGTGCGCACCAGCGATGTGCAGAAGGGCGACGACTCGATCGTGCAGTACGTCGCCGCGCGAGAGCTCGCAGCGGCGGGAGAGCAGTCCGAGGCCGACGCGGTCCTCGCCGACCTCGCCGACTACAACCGCTACGACTGCGTGTCGACGAGACGCCTGCGCAACTGGCTCATCGACATCGCTCGCCAGAAGGGCGTGACGCCCGCGCCGCCTGACGACGCCGACGAGGTCATCTACGAGCCGTCCCCCCGCTCCGTCGCGCTGCTCGCCGATGCGGAACGCGCCGTGGAAGACGGCGGCGACGGGCTCGTGCACCGTATCGCCGCCGCGGCAATCGACTACTTCCCCCGCGAGGCGAAGAGCTTCTGGGTGTCGCATTTCCAACGGCTGCGCGAGCCGGTGACGATGTGGGACGGCACCCGTGACGTGGTGAGGATCGATCGCCCGTCGTCGGTCGTGCGTCGCGAGTGGAGTGTGGGCGAAGGGCGTCGAGTGATGTCGCGCGACATCGAGATCCGCGGTGAGGTGTCGCCGGGAACCACGCTCGGTGTCGGCTCCCAGCCCTTCGCCCTCTACGAGGTGCCTGCTCCCTTCGACACCGAGGTGCCGTCGCGAGCGGTCCACGTGCCGCACACGGTCACCGTGGCCGAGGTGCTCGACGACGGTTACCTCGTCACCGAGTCGGCTGTGCAGGGCCAGACCTGGGATGAGCTGCCGCTCGCACTCACCCCGGCGGCGCCCCCGCGCGTGGTCTCGCTGCAGGGCGCGATCGACGAATGGGCCGATGCCGTGCACGCCGCGGCCCCCGGATACCCGCAAGATGCCGCGACCGACATCCTGCGTCGGGTACCGCCGCGCACGGCCTCGGGCGATGCACTGCCCGCCGCGGGCGACGACGCGATCGACGCGATCGTGCGCGGTGTCCTCGATCTCGACCGCAGCTATCTCGCGGTGCAGGGGCCTCCTGGAACGGGCAAGACCTACACGGGCTCCCGCGTGATCGCGCGCCTCGTGAACGAGCACGGCTTCAAGATCGGCGTGGTCGCCCAGTCGCACGCCATCATCGAGACGCTGCTGTCACGAGTCGTCGCCGACGGCGTCTCGCCGGCGCAGGTGGCGAAGGCGCCGAAAGATCCCGATGCAGAGCCGCCGTACACCGTGATCCCGAAGAACGGCATGGCATCGTTCCTCGCCGAGCATGCAGGCGAGGGCGTCGTCGTCGGCGGTACTGCCTGGGACTTCAGCAACACGCAGCGTGTCGACCGTTCCGGACTCGACCTTCTCGTGATCGACGAGGCGGGACAGTTCTCGCTCGCCTCGACGATCGCCGTCGCTGCCGGGGCGAAGCGGCTTCTGCTCCTCGGCGATCCGCAGCAGCTCCCGCAGGTGAGCCAGGGCGCCCACCCCGAGCCGGTCGATACGTCCGCCCTCGGCTGGGTGATGGACGGCGACCCGGTCGTACGACCCGAGTACGGCTACTTCCTCGCACGATCGTGGCGGATGCATCCGTTCGTGGCCGCCCCGGTGTCGATGCTCGCCTACGCCGGTCAGCTCGCCTCGGCGCCCGGAACCGAGCTCCGATCGCTCGACGGCATCGATCCGGGCCTGCACATCGTGCCGCTGCGTCATCGCGGCAACGCCACCCAGTCACCGGAGGAGGCCGCAGAGGTCGTACGGCTCGTGCGTGACCTGATCGGTCGGACCTTCACCGACAACGACCCGCACGCCAAGGCGAGGCCGCTCGCCCCTTCCGACATCATCGTCGTCACGCCCTACAACGCGCAGCGTCAGCTGGTGCTCGATGCGCTCGCCGAAGCGGGATTCCCCGATGTTCCGGTGGGCACGGTCGACAACTTCCAGGGCAAGGAGGCCGTCGTCTCGATCACCTCGCTCGCCGCATCCAGCGGCCGGGATGCTCCGCGCGGGCCCGAGTTCCTGCTGCTGCAGAACCGCCTCAACGTGGCGATCTCCCGCGCGCAGGTCGTCGCCTACCTGATCCACTCGCCCGCGCTGCTGGATGATCTGCCCTACACGCCGGAGGGAGTTGCCCGGCTCAGTGCCTTCGCCCGCCTGGTCGGAGCGGCGGAATGACCGGCGGCACGGGCGCCCACACCGCCGAGGAGATCCTGCGTGCGGCTGCCGCATGGGTGTGGTTCCCCCGAGGCAGCGAGCATGTGCGCGATGAGCTTCTGTTGGTGCGGGATCCGGAGAGATTCGGCGGTGGGGTGCGGGGCTCGCAGGTGGAATCGAGCCTCGAGCCCGCGGAGATCGTCGAGCATGCGCTGGAGCGGACGAGAGACTGGGGCGAAACGCAGTTCACGTTCTGGACCAACCCGTCCGACGCGCCGGACCTGGAGGACGAGCTGCGACGGCGAGGGGCCGAGCACGTCGACACGGTCGCCGTCTTCGCCCTCTCGCTCGACGGTAGAGCCGTCGACGTCCCTGACGACGTCACGGTCGAGGTCGTGCGCACACGGGAGCAGGTGCGCGACGTCGATGCGATCAATGTGCCGGTCTGGCAGCAGCAGCCTCTCGACGCCCAAGGGCTGCAGGAGGAGCTCGCCGAGGTGACGACCGCGCTCGAGACTCGCGAAGGCTTCCGGGCCCTCGCGCGGATCGGCGACCGAGCGGTCAGCACCGGAGGGTGCACGATCGTCGACGGATTCGTCCGACTCTGGGGCGCTTCCACGCGTGAGGAGGACCGTGGTCGCGGGGCGTATCGTGCCGTCCTCGCCGAGCGACTCCGGCAGAGCGCCGCCTGGGGCGCGAAGACGGCGCTGGTCAAGGGCCGAATCTCGACTTCGGCGCCGATCCTGGCGCGCGCCGGATTCACCCACTACGGAGATGAACGCGCGTACCGGCTGGCGGTCGAAACGTGACCGGCTGGCGAGCTGTGACTCAGACCGTGCCGTAGAGCCGATCGCCGGCGTCGCCGAGTCCGGGCACGATGTAGCCCTTCTCGTCGAGGCGCTCGTCGAGCGCGCCGAGCACGAGGGTCACGTCACGGTCGCCCGCCATCGCCTCGATCGCGGCGACACCCTCCGGCGTGCCGAGCAGGCAGATCGCGGTGACGTCCTTCGCCCCACGGTCGAACAGGAACTGGATCGCGGCGGCGAGCGAGCCACCGGTCGCGAGCATCGGGTCGATCGCGAAGCACTGGCGGTCGCTCAGGTCGTCGGGCAGACGCTCGGCGTAGGTGGTCGGCTCGAACGTGGTCTCGTCGCGCACCATGCCGAGGAAGCCGACCTCGGCGGTCGGGAGCAGCTTCACGAGGCCCTCGAGCATGCCGAGTCCGGCACGCAGGATCGGCACGACGATCGGGCGCGGCTCCGAGATCTTCACACCCATCGTGGTGGTCACCGGGGTCGTGATCTCGATCGGGCTGACCTTCACGTTGCGGGTCGCCTCGTACGCGAGCAGCGTGACGAGCTCCTCCGTGAGCTGCCGGAAGACCGGCGACGGGGTGCGCGCGTCGCGCAGCACCGAGAGCTTGTGAGTGATGAGAGGGTGGTCGGCGACGTGAACACGCATGGATACAGGGTAATGCGCCGTGCGGTCCGGCACGACATCGGGGCTCCACCCGCGCTCGGCGGCTGTCGTAGGCTCGTCGCATGACCACTGCCGACGACCACGCGATGCAGCGTGCGTTGGCGCTCGCAGACGAGGCGGCGGCAGCATCGGAGATCCCGGTCGGTGCGGTGGTCCTCGACCGTGAAGGGCGCATCATCGCCGAGGGCCGCAACACCCGCGAGGCCACGAACGATCCGACCGACCATGCCGAGATCGTGGCGTTGCGTGGTGCCGCGGCATCCGTGGGCTCCTGGAACCTCGAAGGGCACACCCTCGTGGTCACGCTCGAGCCGTGCATCATGTGCGCGGGAGCGATCCTGCAGGCGCGCATCAGCCGCGTGGTGTTCGGTGCCTGGGATGACAAGGCGGGCGCGGCCGGCTCCATGTACGACGTGCTGCGCGACCGGCGGCTGCCGTACCGCGCTGAGGTCATCGGCGGCGTCCAGGCCGAGGCGGCGACCGCGCGGTTGCGCGCCTTCTTCGAGCAGCGGCGCTGAGCACCACCGTCATCAGAGGCGGCGTCAGCCTTCCTCGACGGTCCACCACGTGACGTCGACGACGCACAGGCCGTCATCGACCTCCCGGTAGAAGACGTAGCCGGGGAACTCGACGCCCCCGTTCACCCGCTCGGCGCTGAGGGAGAGGCCGATGTTCCAACTCGGCTCCAGGGGCACCTGATCGGGCCAGTAGTCCGCCACGAATCGTTCCGGCTCTTCGGGGGACAGCCCTTCCCAGTCGGCCGGCTCCCGCAGCTCCGGATCCTGGCCTTCGCATATGAACGACTCGGCATCGCCGGCCGCCGCCGCATCGAGCAGGTCGGTGGTCGTCTCGATCACCCCGGCTCCATCGTCGCCCCACAGCATGGTGTTCAGCGAGCAGCCGGAGAGCATGACGACCAGCGCGGCGGCCGCCGCAGTGGTCTGGCCGAGGAGCCGTTTCGCCGGCGTCATGTCGAGTCCGCGTTCAGTCCGACGACTTGAGCACGAAGACGTCGGTCGAGGGCTCGGGGTCGATCGCCGGGCGGTACACGTCCGGCTCGATGTAGACGATGCGGGCGACCGGCACGGCCTCCCGGATGCGCGCCTCGATCGCGTTGATGTCGTCGGCGGCCTCGCGCAGCGGCTTGTCGGCGTTCAGTGCGATCTTCGCCGCGACCATCAGCTCGTCCGGGCCGAGGTAGAGCGTCTTCATGTGGATGATCTTCTCGATCTCGTCACCCGCGTTGATGGCGTCGACGATCCGATCGTGGTCGGCCGGCGTCGCGCCCTCTCCGACCAGCAGGCTCTTCGTCTCGACGCCCAGCACGATCGCGATCAGCACCAGCAGCACACCGATCATCACGGTGCCGAGTGCGTCGAACATCGGGTTGCCCGTGATCAGGGTGAGACCGACGCCGAGAAGAGCGAACGTGAGTCCGGTCAGCGCGCCCACGTCTTCGAGCAGCACGACCGGGAGTTCCGGCGCCTTCGAGCGACGCACGAAAGACACCCACGACTGACCCTTCTCCCGTACGAGGTTGCTCTCGCGCACGGCGGTGCGCAGCGAGAACGATTCGAGTCCGATCGCGACGACGAGAACCACGAGCGGCAGCCACCACCACGTCTTGTCGAGCTCGTGCGGATTCGTGAGCTTCTCGACGCCCTCGTAGATCGCGAAGAGGCCACCGACCGAGAAGAGGATGATCGAGACGACGAACGCATACACGTAGCGCTCTCGTCCGTAGCCGAACGGATGCGCGCGGTCGGCCTCGCGGCGGGCCTTGCGTCCGCCCAGCATCAGCAGCAACTGGTTGCCGGAGTCGGCGACCGAGTGGATGGCCTCCGCGAGCATCGAGGCCGACCCGGAGAGGGCCCAGGCGATGAACTTCGCGAGGGCGATGCCCATGTTCGCCAGGAACGCCGCGACGATGGCCTTGTTGCCTCCGGATGCACTCATGGGACGAGTCTAGAACCGCCCGCCCGAGGATGTCGGAGTGCCCGCCGTAGGATGACGACATGGCTGACTCGCTTCCTTCGCTCGCTTTCCTCGGTGCCGGTTCGATGGGCGGTGCGATCCTCCGCGGGGTTGTCGCCTCGGGCATCCACATCGACGGCGGCATCACCGCGACGAACCGCACCGCGGAGAAGGCCCATGTCTTCGCCGGACTCGACGGCGTCACGAGCATCGCTCTCGCCGAGCGGCCGGACGGCAACGCCGAGGCGGCGGCGGGTGCGCGCATCGTGCTGGTCGGCGTGAAGCCGGCCATGGTGCCCGACCTGCTCCGCGAGATCGCTCCGCACCTCGCATCGGATGCGATCGTGGTGAGCGTCGCCGCCGGTGTCACGCTGCAGACCTTCGCCGACGTGCTCGGTGCCGACGCCCGCGTCATCCGCTCCATGCCCAACACCCCGTCGACCGTGCGCAAGGGGGTCACTGGACTCGCAGCCGGCGCCGCGGTGTCGGACGACGACCTGGCTCTGGTGCAGCGCCTCTTCGAGACCGTCGGAGCAGTTGTCGAGGTGCCGGAGTCGCAGATCGACGCGCTGTCGACGATCTCGGGCTCCGGCCCCGCGTATGTCTATCTGCTGATCGAGGAATTCACGAAGGCCGCCGTGGGTATGGGCTTCGATGAAGCCGACGCACGCCTGATGGTCGAGCAGACCTTCATCGGTGCGACGGCTCTGCTCGACGCCTCGGGCGAAGACCCGGCAGAGCTGCGTCGTCGGGTCACCAGCCCGAAGGGGACGACCGAGCGTGCGGTCGCCGTATTGCAGGACGCGCATCTCGAGCGCACCTTCGCCGATGCTGCGGCCGCGGCTCTTGCTCGTGCCAGGGAACTCGCCGCCGGAGCGTGAGCGGTGCGACTGCGGATCGAGGGCGGGATCTGGTACTGGCGCGGTCCTGCGCCCTTCCATTTCGTCACGGTGCCGGCGGTCGAGAGTGAACTGATCCACGAGATCGCACCCGTCGTCACGTACGGGTGGGGGATGATCCCTGCCACGGTCACGATCGGTGAGACCACGGTGACCACCGCCCTCTGGCCGAAGGACGGCGGATACATCGTGCCGATCAAGAAAGCACTCCAGGACCGCGAGGGTCTCGACGTGGACGACGTGATCGAGATCGTTCTCGAGATCGACGCCTGACGCGTGCCCCTGCCCAGAAACAGGCAGACGCGCGAAATCAGGCCGATCCAGCGTTGTTCGGCCTGATTTCGCGCGTCCGCCTGATGTCGCGGGTTTCGCGCGTACGCCTGATGTCGCGGGTCGCCGCGGGGTGCCGACGAAGCGCTCCGCGGAGCTCAGCTCTCGCTGGAAACGTCGGCGAGCACTTCGGGCCAACGACGATCCAGGATCCTCCCGCCGAGCACTGTCCCACCCCAGAGCGCCAGTGCGCCGAACGCGATGCCGCACGCGAGGCTGACCCACCCGAGCGCGGGATTCCAGATCGCCGCGATCGCGAATCCGAGTGCGGGAGCCCCGAGCGCGAGCGTGATCGGTCCGATGATGATCATCGCGAGCAACGACTGCACTCCGCCCGACGAGCCGCGTCCGAAGGGGTTCGCCTCCGGGGCGGGCGCGCGTCCGGGGAGGAAGCTCCCCACCCAGGCGCCGGCGCCGGCGGCGATCGCCGTCAGGCCGAGGGCAGCGCCGAGACTGCCCGGCAACAGGTCGGGGCGTCCTGCAAGAAGGCAGGTCGCCACGCACAGCACGACCGTCACGGGAATCGCGATCAACCCGAAGCCGAGCAGGCGTCCTGCGCGGTCAGCGGCACCGCTGACCCCGGTGAGGATGTGCATCGCGACCGCATCGTTGTCGTAGGCGATCGCCATCTGCACGATCGTTCCGGCGAGCAGCGCGTTGATCGCGGGGATCAGGGTGATGGCAGGAGCGAAGCCGATCGCTTCCTCCTGCAGGCCGTTCATGAGGGCGATGCCGATGAAGATCGCCGGCAGCAGCAAGAGCATCACGATGTTGACCAGCTGCCGTGGATCGCGGCGGAAGTAGCGCAGTGATCGTGCGGCGATCGCCCCCGTCGAGTTCGCCGGCAGCACGCGGTCGAGCAGGCCCCCGGAACGCACCCGCCCGCCCCCGCTGCTCTGGATCGGTGAGACGAGCCGTGCGGCCAGCAGCTGCTGCGACGCGAACCACAGCACGACGACCGTCGCGAGGGCGATCAGCAGGCGGAACGTCGCGGTGATGAGGTCGCCCTGCGCGGCCGATGCGGACACTCCGAACACGGCACCGAAAGGCGTCCACGCGACGATGTCGGCGATGGAGGTGAACGCCTCTCCGACGTCGCCGACTTTGGTCAGCGCCCCGATGCCGAGGTTGAGGATCAGGCCTGACGAAGCGGCGAGCAGCACGCCCAGGGTGAGCACGAGGTCACGTGTGCTGCGTCGTGCCAGCCATCCGGCGAGGAGGCCGCTCACCACGCGGGCGCCGAGCACGCACGTGACGACGGCTACCGGGATCATGATCAGTGCGCTGAACAGGGCAGGCAGACTCACCGACCAGCCGAGCAGCATCAGCAGCAGCGCGACCGTGGTGCCGATGCCGCCGATGGTCGTGGCGCCCGCGACGACGAACCCCGGCAGCAGCGATGGCGCCGTCACGGGCAGCAGTGCGAAGCGCTCGGGAGCGAGCGAGTCGTCGGCGCTGACCAGGATCGACCCGATCCACCATCCGACGACGATCACCGCGCCGGTGAGCACGATGGCGGTGACGGCAGCTTCGGGCGCGGCGAAGCGCAGCGCGACGAGCCCGGCGGTGAGTGCGGCGAGGAGCCCGAGCGCCACCATGCCCGTGATGATCAGGGTGACGATCATCCACGGATTGCGGGACAGCTGGTGGCGGAGCTGCCGCCAGCGAAGGCTTACGAGGAGCGCAACCATGCGAGCGTCTCCGTCCCGAGGTCGTGTGCCCCCACGAGAGTGAGGAAGCGCTGTTGCAGCGAGAGGCCGGCGCGCACCTCGTCGAGGGGGCCGTGCGCGAGCAGGCGTCCTTCGGCGACGATGGCGACGCGGTCGCACATCGATTCGACGAGCTCCATCACGTGGCTGGACAGCACGACCGTTCCGCCGCCGTCGACGAACGACCGCAGGATCTGTCGGATCGTCTCGCCCGACACGGGGTCGACCGCCTCCAGGGGCTCGTCGAGGATGAGCAGTCGGGGCGCGTGGATCAGCGCACAGGCGAGCCCGATCTTCTTGCGCATGCCGGCGGAGTAGTCGACGACGAGGGTGTCTCGTGCGTCGGCGAGCCCCAGTGCCTCGAGAAGGTCACCTGTGCGCGAGACGACCTCGGCCTCCGGCATGCCGCGCAACAGGCCGGTGTACCGCAGCAGCTCGGCGCCGGTCAGTCGATCGAGCATGCGGATGCCGTCGGGGAGCACACCCATGCGCGCCTTCGCTTCGGCGGGGTTCTGCCACACATCCGCACCGAGCACCCAGGCCGTGCCGGCATCCGGACGCAGGAGGCCCGTGGCCATCGCGAGCGTCGTGGTCTTGCCCGCACCGTTCGGCCCCAGAAGACCCAGCATGGATCCGGCCGGCACGTCGAGGGAGAGGCTGTCGACGGCGACCTTCTGCCCGAACTGCTTGCGAAGCCCGCGAAGGGCGAGGACGGGGGGAGCAGCTGTGGGGTCGGTCATGGCTTCCATCCCACCACGGCCGCGACGGCCCGCACATCCGCCGCGAGGGGGAGCCGGGAAACCGGAGGGCGGGGTGTCAGCGGTCGAGGCCGGCGAACCGCTCGATGTCGCTGTTGGTGCCCGAGACGATGATGAGGTCGTGGTTCGTCACGATGGTGTTCGCCTCGGCATAGCGGAACGGCTTGCCCGGGCTCTTCACTCCGACGACCGTGACCTTGTACTTCGAGCGCACGCCCGATTCGTTCAGTCCGACGCCGCGGATGAACTTCGGCGGATACATCTTCGCGAGGACGAAGTCGTCGTCGAAGCGGATGAAGTCGAGCATCCGCCCGCTCACCAGGTGGGCGACGCGCTCGCCGGCCTCGCGCTCGGGGTAGATGACGTGGTTCGCGCCGACGCGGGCGAGGATCTTGCCGTGTGACTGGGAGACGGCCTTCGCCCAGATCTGCGGCACCTTCAGGTCGACGAGATTCGCGGTGATGAGCACCGACGCCTCGATCGAGGACCCGACCGCGACGACCGCGACCTGGAAGTCCTGGGCGCCGATCTGACGCAGCGCGTCGATGTTCTTCGCATCGGCCTGCACGGTGTGCGTGACCCGGTCGGACCACTTCTGCACGAGCTCGAGGTTGTCGTCGATCGCGAGCACCTCGCGGTCGAGGCGGTCGAGCTCTCCGGCGCAGGCGGCGCCGAACCGGCCGAGACCGATGACGAGGACGGGAGCGTCGCCCCGGAGGACTTCAACCAACGATCGGCCTTTCCACGGGCAGTGAATAGTACTGCGTTCGTGATGTCGCGGCGACTGCCGCGGCGAGAGTCACTGTACCAACGCGGCCCATGAAGATGGTCGCGGCCATCACATACGAAGCCGAATCGGGAAGCTCCGACGTGAGCCCGGTCGACAGGCCGACCGTGCCGAATGCCGAGATCACGTCGAACAGCACATGGCTGATGTCGGCCTTGGTGATCTGGGCGATGACGATCGTCGACAGCGCGACGATGGTCGCCCCCCACGCGACGACGCTGAGGGCCACGCGCTGCACGTCGCTCGGAATGCGGCGACCGAACGCCTCGACCGACTGGCGTCCCTTCGCCTCGGACCAGACGGCGATGGCCAGCACGGCGAGGGTGGTCACCTTGATGCCGCCGGCTGTCGATGCCGAGCCGCCGCCGACGAACATGAGCATGCTGGCGGCGAGCAGGGAGGAGCCGTTCAGATCGTCCATCTCGATCACGTTGAAGCCGCCGGAACGGGTCATCGCCGAGAGGAAGAAGGCTTGGAAGGTGGTGTCGGAGGCATCCATCGAACCGAAGGTCTTCGGGTTGTTGAACTCGAGGATGACGAAGACGGCCGCGCCCAGGATGAACAGGAGGACGGTCGTGACGAGTGTGAGCTTGGTGTGCAGCGACCAGCGCTTCACGTGCCAGACGTGCTTGGCCAACGTGTAGATGACGGGGAAGCCGATGCTGCCGAGGAACACGCCCACCATGAGGAGGGAGAGCACGAGGTAGTCGTCGGCGAACACCGCGACACCGCCGTCGTTCGGGGCGAACCCGGTGTTCGTGAACGCCATGGCCGCGAAGTACGGCGCCTCCCACAGCGCCGCGATCGGGTCGACCTTGGCCATCACGAGCGCGGGGTAGAGGAGGATCGCGAGCGAGGCCTCGATGATGAGCGCCGAGACGGCGACGGTGGTCAGCAGCTGGCCGACTTCGCCGAGCCGCACGGTCTGGCTCTCGTTGACCACGCCGCCATGTGCGCGCATCGGGTTCGTGTCGCCGGCGGCCATCAGCTTGGCACGCAGTCCGAGGCGCTTCGAGATCAGCATGCCCATGAGCGAGGCGAGGGTGAGGACGCCCAGGGCGCCGATGTTCACACCGAGGAAGATCAGGACATGCCCGAAGGGCGACCAGTAGTTGGCCATGTCGACGGTCGCGAGTCCGGTCACGCAGATGGTGGAGACGGCGGTGAAGAGCGCGTCGCTCAGCGGCGTGACGGTTCCGCTCGCCGAGGCGATCGGGAGCGAGAGCAGCACCGTGAAGACGAGGATCAGCAGAGCGAAGATGACGATCGCGAAGCGCGACGGTGACGAGGTGACGAGGTGCTTGACCCACCCGGCCGCGCTCTTCAGGCTCTGCCGCGGGGACGACGCCGAAACGATGCCCGACATCGCGGCCCCCTCTGGATTCTCTTTCAGCCGCGTCGAGCGGCCGCACGGCGCCTGTCGCCGAGCCTTCGTCATGGTACTCCGTGCCGGGGACGACTACCCTGAACTCATGACGGACATCTTCGACGTGATCGCAGACGGTACGAGGCGAGACATCCTCCAGCTCCTGCTGCGGCGCACGGCCGAAGGAGAGGCAGGTACCAGCGTCAGCCAGATCGTCGCTGATCTGGGCATCAGCCAGCCGACGGTGTCGAAGCATCTGAAGGTGCTGCGCGACACCGAGCTCGTCACCGTGCGCGAAGACGGTCAGCGCCGCTTCTACAGCCTCGCGGTCGAGCCGCTCGAGGCCGTGGACGACTGGCTGGTGCCGTTCCTGGTCGACGCCTACGGCGACAGCGCGCCCGACATCGACTACCACGCGGTGCCCGAGAGCGCCGCGCACGCAGCTGAGGTCGTGGGCCGGGCGGCAGCCTCCGCGAAGCACGTCGTCGCCACTGCTCTCAAGCGTCTCGGAGCGTGACGGTTCGAGTGTTGCGATGACCCTCTTCGCAAGCTTTGTAGCTATTTAGCAAAGCTGTTAAATTGTGGGCATGAACCTTCTCATGCGTACCCTGCGCGGCCGGATGCGGCGTCGTCTGCTGCTGACCTATCGGGTGGATCCGGCGGTGGCCGCCGAGTTCATCCCCGCCCCCTTCCGCCCCCAGCTCGTCGACGGGAGCGCTGTCGGTGGAGTGTGCCTGATCGCGCTGACGGAGCTGCGTCCGGGCTGGGTGCGTCCGCGCTGGGGGATCACCACGGAGAACGCCGCGCACCGATTCGCGGTCGAGTGGGATGAAGACGAGCAGACGCGCACAGGCGTCTACGTCATCGAACGGCATTCCTCCGACCTCGTGCCCGTGATCGGCGGCGGGCGGTTCTTCCCCGGGATGCAGCGGCGCGCGCGGTTCGAGATCGAGGAGACCGACTCGCGGTTCCACGTCGGGATGCAGGCGTCCGACGCCAGCGTGTCTGTGGACGTCGAGGTCTCTGAGGAATGGGAGAGCACTCTGTTCCCGACGGTCGACGATGCCTCGCAGTTCTACCGTGACGGGGCGATCGGCTGGTCGCCGCGACGTGACGGCAAGGGAGCGGAGGCCGTCGAGTTGTCCGCGACGCGGTGGGTCGTGGATGCGGCCCGCGTGAACGAGGTCACGTCGTCGTTCTTCGACGGGCTTCCCCGCGGTGCGGCACGGATCGACAGCGTTCTCGTGATGCGCGATCTCCCCGTCACCTGGCGGAGACCCGCAACGGCTCGCCCCTGACGACAGGGGGGCTTGTCGTCAGGGGCGAGGTGCGGGCCCCACACCCGGGACGGACTCGGCGGTGCCCGCACGAGTCCTGTCTCCACAGTCGCAGGGGCAGATGGGCGAACGCCGGAGAACGTCTATGTCTCCGCTGGGATGCTCGCTCTGATCGGCCGATTCAGCGTCGTCCGGCTTTGCGGCGGAAGAGCCACGCGCCCCAGAGGACCGCGATCAGGAGGATGACCAGGCACCAGCCGATCGCCCACCACGCCTCGTCTTGTACTGGGGCATCGGTGAGCAGCCCGCGGATGGTCTCGACGATGGGGGTGATCGGCTGATTCGCGGCCACCGGCTGCAGCCACGCCGGCATGCTCGCGACCGGGACGAATGCACTGGACAGGTAGGGGAGGAACAGCAGCACGAAGCCGTAGCCGTTCGCGCCCTCCGGGCTTCCTGCGGCGAGGCCGATGGCGGCGAACAGATACGTGATCGCGAGGATGTACAGCGCGATCAGGCCGGCGAGCCCGATCCACTCCCATCCGTTCGCGCTCGGGCGGAAGCCGACGAGCACTCCCACGCCGATCACGATCGCCGTGGCGATGAGGTTGCGCAGCACGCTCGAGACGACGTGTCCGGTCAGCACCGACCCTGCTCGCAGTGGCATCGTGCGGAACCGGTCGATGATGCCGGTGCGCATGTCGTTCGCGACATACACGGCGGTCGAGGAGGCTCCGAACCCCGCGCAGGTGAGGATGATGCCCGGCACCACGTAGTCGACGTAGGCGCCGGACGGATCGATCGCTCCGCCGAACACCCAGGTGAACATGAGCATGAGCATGACGGGCAGCATGATCGCCATGAGGAGGGATTCGCCGTCGCGGAGCGAGTGGCGAAGGCTGCGGCCGACGAAGACCGTCTCGGCGGTGATGCCTCGCAGGCGCGGACGCGGCGAGGGGGCGGGGAGGGCGGGGGCCGAGGCGCGAGGCGCGGCGAGGGCGATGTTCATGCGAGCTCCTTCACGGGGTGGTCGGTGTGGTCGGGTGCGGTGACGGCGAGGAACACATCGTCGAGCGTGGGCCGGCGCAGCGTCACGGTGCCGTCCTCGCCGTCTTCGTCGAGCAGGTCGAGCGCTCGCCGCAGGTCGGCGACCGTGCCGTCGGTGGGGATCTGCCGGCGAAGCTCGCCGCGGCTGTCGTGGAGTTCGACGGTGTCGCCTCCGACGCGCGCCTTCAAGTCGGCCGGCGTGCCGAGAGCAGCGATCCTGCCGTCGTGGAGCACCGCGATGCGGTCGGCCAGCTGGTCGGCCTCCTCCAGGTACTGGGTCGTGAGGAAGACCGTCGTCCCCGCGCTCGCCAGCATGCGGATGATGTCCCACAGTGCGCGACGGCTGCGCGTATCGAGACCCGTGGTGGGTTCGTCGAGGAACAGCACCTCCGGCGTCACGACGAAGCTCAGCGCGAGATCGAGGCGCCGTCGCATTCCGCCGGAGAAGGTGCGCACCATGCGGGAGGCGGCATCTGTGAGATCGAACTGGTCGATCAGGTCGGCGGCACGTCGCCTCGCGGCTGCCCGCCCGAGCCCGGCGAGCCGCGCGAACATGACGACGTTCTCGGTCGCGCTCAGTGCGTCGTCGACGGCTGCCGCCTGTCCGGTGAGGCTGATCCGTCGCTGGACCTCGGTCGTCTGCGTCCCGATGTCCCAGCCGGCGACCGTGGCCGAGCCGGCATCCGCCGCGGTGAGGGTGGTGAGGATGTTGATCGTCGTGGTCTTGCCTGCGCCGTTCGGGCCGAGCAGGGCGAAGACCTCGCCGCGTGCGACTGCGAAATCCAGCCCGTCGACGACGGTCTTGTTCCCGAAGGCCTTGCGCAGACCCTGCACCTCGATGGCTGTCTCCATCAGGCGCTCCTTTCTGTGTATGTGACAAACTGTGTACGTCCAACGCAACTGTGTATGACGGTAACACACTGTTTAGTTAATAAACAGAAGTAGGATGAGCGCATGACTGAGACAGAGCCGCCGGAGCTGCCGCGGGGGATCGCACTGGCGTGGGGTGTCGCGGCGAACCCGCAGCGCGGTCCCAAGCGCGAGATGAGCGTCGAGAAGATCGTCGAAGCCGCCGTCGAACTGGCGGACGCCGAGGGCATCGGTGCCGTGTCGATGGCCGCCGTCGCTGCGCGGCTCGGCTTCACTCCGATGTCGCTCTACCGATACGTGACGGCGAAGGACGATCTGCTGCTGCTGATGCAGGAGGAGGCGACGGGGCTCCCGCCACAGAGTCACCTCGAGGCCGACGCCTGGCGCGGACGGCTGCTCGCGCTGTACGAGGAGCAGATCGCGCTCTACCTGCGCCATCCCTGGATGCTCTCGCTGCCGATCACCGGATCGCCGATCACCCCGAACAGCTCGGCGTGGTTGGATGCCGGGCTGGCCTCTCTCGAGGACACCCCGCTGACGACGGAAGAGCGCATGGCTGTCGCGCTCGCGGTGACCGGGCATGCCCGCTGGTGCGGGATCGTGCAGGCCGGATACACCGAGCAGTCCCGCGGCAGCGGGCTCACCCCCGACGAGGTCGCCGCGCACGAAGCGGCACTCTTCGATCGGGTGATCACGGCAGAGGAGTTCCCCGCGCTCCGCCGCGCGATCGAAGACGATGTGTTCACCTCGACGGCCGATCCGTTCCGGTTCGCCGTCGAGCGGACCCTCGATGGGGTCGCGGCCTATATCGCGGGCCTCGACCGGGGAGATGCGCACGCCGAGGCGACGGAGTGGATCGACATCGATTCGGTCGAGTTGTCGGGGGACCGTCGACTCAAAGAGGCGCAGAAGGCGGTGCGCGAGGCGGAGAAGGCTCTGCGGGCGGCCCACAAGATCGAGCGTCAGGCACTGCGGGAGGCCAGGGAGAGGTCGGCGAAGGCGAGGAAGTCCGGCTGAACCTGCGCGGTCGCGGTCTGCCGCACCTCACTGATCACACGAGTCACAGAGGTTTACACGCGTCCCAGCTACCACATAGAGTGTGCACATCGAGAAAGGGGTACGTGGGATGCCCGAGGTTCCTGACGTCCGATTCCTCACGGTTGCTGAGGTCGCAGAGCTGATGCGCGTGTCCAAGATGACCGTGTATCGGCTGGTCCATGCAGGGGAGTTGCCGGCCGTCCGCTTCGGACGCAGCTATCGCGTGCCAGAGTCTGCCGTGGCCGACGCGCTGCAGCGCCCGATCGCCGACGTCGGCTGACGTCGACCGCTGTCTCGTGCTCTGCCGCCCTTTGTGCGGACGATGCGTGTGACAGTCGATGCCTTCGGGTTTGCTAGACTGACCCGAGGCATTTTCCGTGCCCGTACCCGGGTGTCCGATTTCGGCGACACCCAGCCACTGACTTAGTGAGGTTTCCGTGGGTTCTGTCATCAAGAAGCGCCGCAAGCGCATGGCGAAGAAGAAGCACCGCAAGCTGCTTCGTAAGACTCGCCACCAGCGTCGCAACAAGAAGTAAGCGACCAGACACGAGCGCCTGTCTTCGGACGGGCGCTTTGTGTCTCCGGCCGCATCTCCGTCCCGCCGAGAGGATGTCATGAAGTCGATCACCGTCACCGAGCTCGCCGAGCGCACCGGTATCCCGCTCATCGATGTGCGGGAGGTGGACGAGTTCGCTGCCGGCCATGTGCCGGGGGCCGTCAACATCCCGATGTCCGAGATCGGCAACCGGCTGGAAGAGCTGCCTGCCGAGGCGTTCGACGTGATCTGCCAGGCAGGCGGGCGCTCGGCTCGTGTGGTCGAGGCTCTGGAGTCGCGCGGCTACGACGCCACGAACGTCGAGGGAGGCACCGGCGAGTGGATCGCACAGGGCCGCGCGGTCGAGGTGCCGTCGGCGTGACCACGCTGACCCTGATCGGCAAACCCGACTGCCATTTGTGCGACGTCGCCTCCGACGTCATCGATGCCGTCGTCGCCGAGCTGCCCGATGCCGCCGCCGAGCAGATCGAGATCGTCGAGGCCTCGATCCAGGACGACCCCGCGCTGTACGAACGGTGGTGGGAGAAGATCCCGGTGGTGTTGATCGACGGCGAGCTGCACGCGCATTGGCGCGTCTCGCCCGACCGGCTGCGAGAGGCGCTCGAAGGTGCACTCCGCGGTGACGCCCCGTCTCATCTGAAGGAGGCCCTGTGACGATCCGCCATGTCGTGACCTGGAAGCTCGCCGCCGAAGACGCCGCCGAGCGCGGCGCCCAGGCTGCAGAGGTCGCTCGCCGGCTGAACGCCCTCGACGGTGTCGTCCCGCAGCTCCTCTCCATCTCCGCCGGCGCGAACGTCGCCTATCCGGAGGCGAACTGGGACGTCACGCTCGTCGCAGACTTCGCCTCAGTCGCGGCGATCGACGAGTACCAGGTGCACCCCGCGCACGCCGAGGTCGCCGCATACATCCGATCGGTCGTCGCCTCGCGCGTCGCCGTCGACTTCGAGGTCTGACACCGCGTCGCACCGGCCCAGGAACTCGGTTTCCACGCGTGATCGGGGCGTACTTGCAACACAAACGTAATGCGCGCGGATGCCGATGTCATTGGTCACGCGACGAGCCGCATGTTTAGATGAACTCCTACCCGTCAGCGGGCCTCCGTGCCCTCGACTCACAGGAGCCGACATGCCTCGTCGCAACCTCATCGCCGGTCTCGCCCTCGTGGCGACGGCCACCCTCGCGCTCGCCGGCTGCGCCACCGGATCATCCGACGCGGGCAGCAGTGACGCTCCCGCCGCCGACGACAAGTACGGTCTCGTCGAGGCCGGAACGCTCACCGTGTGCTCCGACGTCCCCTACCCGCCGTTCGAGGTCGAGGATCCGTCCAGCGAGACGGGCTACTCGGGCTTCGACATCGACCTGCTCAGCGCGATCGCCGAGAAGATCGACCTGAAGCTCTCCGTGCAGGACGTGGGCTTCGACGCACTCCAGTCCGGCACCACGCTCGCCGCCGGCACGTGCGACATCGGTGCTTCGGCGATGACCATCACCGACGAGCGCAAGGCGAACATCGACTTCTCCGACCCGTACGTCGACTCGCTGCAGTCGCTCCTCGTGCGCGCCGACTCCGACATCAAGTCGATCGACGACCTCGATGGCAAGAACGTCGGCGTTCAGCAGGGCACCACCGGCGAGACCTACGCGGGTGAGAACGCTCCGGGCGCGCAGCTCGTGCAGTACCCCTCGGACGGTGAGCTGTGGCCGGCGATGCAGGCCGGTCAGATCGATGCGATCCTGCAGGACCAGCCCGTCAACTACGTGCACGAGCAGGACGACCCCGACTACAAGATCGTCGAGACGTACCCGACCGACGAGTCGTACGGCTTCGCCTTCGCCAAGGGCGAGAAGGACGAGCTGCGCGACGCGGTCAACAAGGCGCTCAAGGAGCTCCAGGACGACGGCGGATACCAGAAGATCTACGACAAGTACCTCGCGGCCAAGTGACCGGCGGGGTCGGTAGAGCGGGAGGTCCTCGACGATGGCGTTGAGGCGCACCACCAAGAGCAAGCTGTATCGCTACACGGTCTACGTGGTGCTGATCGCGATTGCCGTCTGGGCGATCGTGAGCACCGACTGGGCGAAGATCGGACCGCTGTTCTTCAATCCTGAAGTCGCGGCGAAGATGTTCCCCGGGATCATCACGACCGCTCTCGTCAACACGCTGTGGTTCACGGCGGTGGCCTTCGCCGGCGGTCTGCTGCTCGGCGTCGTGCTGGCATTGATGAAGCTGTCGACCATCGCGCCGTTCCGATGGATCGCGACCTGTTGGATCGAGTTGTTCCGGGGCCTTCCCGCGATCCTCACGATCTTCGGCATCGCCTTCATCCTGCCGATCGCGCTGGGCGTGCCCGGCACGAAGCTGGGCGGACCGGTCGTGCTCGGGCTCATCGGTCTCGTCCTCGTCGCCTCGGCGTACATGGCCGAGACGATCCGCGCGGGCATCCAGGCCGTTCCGAAGGGTCAGACCGAGGCGGCGCGGTCGCTGGGCATGTCGCCCATGAAGACGACCTTCTGGATCATCGTGCCGCAGGGGTTCCGGATCATCATTCCGCCCCTGACCAACGAGTTCGTGCTGCTGCTGAAGGACACGTCGCTGCTCTTCGTGGCGGGTTCGTTCATCTGGTCGAAGGAGCTCACGACCTTCGCCCGCGATGCGAGCACGCAGAACGCGAACGGAACGCCGCTGATCATGGCGGCGATCCTGTACCTGATCGTGACGATCCCGCTCACGCGCTTCAGCGCGTGGCTGGAGCGACGGATGTCGAGGCAGCGATGATCACCGACCTGATTGATGTCCACGCCCCCGCGATCGACGTGCAGGGGCTCGTGAAGTCGTTCGGCGACAACGAGGTGCTCAAGGGCATCGACCTCACCGTCACCAAGGGCGAGGTCGTGTGCGTGATCGGACCCTCGGGCTCGGGGAAGTCGACGCTGCTGCGGTCGGTGAACCTGCTCGAGGAGCCGACCGGAGGCAAGGTGCTGATCGAGGGGATCGACATCACCGACCCCGACGTCGACATCGACCGGGTGCGCACCCGAATCGGCATGGTGTTCCAGAGCTTCAACCTCTTCCCGCACCTCGATGTGCTGGGCAATCTCACGATCGCCCAGCAGCGGGTGAAGAAGCGGTCGAAGAAGGAAGCCGAGCTGATCGCGCACGCCATGCTCACCCGGGTCGGTCTGGCCGAGAAGGCCGACGCCTACCCGGGGCATCTGTCGGGAGGGCAGCAGCAGCGCGTGGCGATCGCCAGGGCGCTGTGCATGAACCCCGACATGATGCTGTTCGACGAGCCCACCTCGGCGCTCGACCCCGAGCTGGTCGGCGAGGTGCTGCAGGTCATGCGCTCGCTGGCCGACGAGGGGATGACGATGCTCGTCGTCACGCACGAGATGGGATTCGCGCGCGAAGTCGGATCCCGCCTCATCTTCATGGACGGTGGGCACATCGTCGAGGAAGGCGACCCGCGCGAGGTGCTCGGCAACCCGCAGCACCAGCGCACGAAGGACTTCCTCTCGCGCGTGCTCTGATCTGAAACCGTCGAGACCCCCTGTCGCAGCACTGCGGCAGGGGGTCTCGGTGTGAAGCGTGGTGTGAGGTCAGGCCTCGACGACCTCGGCGTCTGCGGCGTTCCGACGGACGGAGTCGATGCCGTTCAGCGCGGCGGACTTCGACGAGTAGCCTTCGCTGATCGCGATGACCTCGCCGTTGCCGGCTTTCAGACGGAACCGGTACTCGCCGGACTTGTCGGTGTACAGCTCGAATTTGCCTGCCATGAGGCGTCCTTTCTCTCTCGGATGGAGGGAACCCCGCCCCTCGGGCATCACGCTAGCGCTCGGGGCAGGCCCGGGGAAGAGCGATGGGTTCAGCCGCGTGGATGCACCGTGACGGGTTCGGGGGCGATCGCGATGCGCACCCGATCGCCGAACGCGGGATGGGTCCCCGGGGCGTGCTGCACCCGGACGAGCTCGCCGGATTCGGTGCGCACGAGCGTGCGCCGCATGCTGCCGAGGAAGGTGCTCTCCTCGACCAGGGCCTCGGCTGCGGCGTCGGCCTCGGATGCGAAGTAGACGTTCTCCGGTCGCAGATACACATCGACCGGACCGTCCGCCCGTGACTGCAGAGGAAGCCGCTGCCCCCAGACCATCACATGATCGCCCTCGGCGACCCCCGATACGACGCTGGAGAGCCCGACGAAAGCCGCGACTCCGGCAGTCGAGGGCATCGTGTAGAGCTGCTCGGGAGAGCCGATCTGCTCGATGCGACCGGCGTTCATCACCGCGATCCGGTCGGAGACGGCCAGCGCCTCCTCTTGGTCGTGAGTGACGAACACGGTCGTGATGCCGAGGCGCAGCTGGATGCGGCGGATCTCATCGCGCAACTGCACGCGTACCTTCGCGTCGAGTGCGGAGAGCGGTTCGTCGAGAAGCAACACCTTGGGCTCGGTCACCAGAGCGCGAGCGAGCGCCACACGCTGCTGCTGTCCGCCGGAGAGCTGGTGCGGGAAACGGTCGGCGAACTCGGCGAGCCCGACCAGAGCGAGGGCGTCCACGGCACGGCGCGAGGCCTCCGCCTTCGCGATCCCGCGCCGGCGCAGACCGAAAGCCGTGTTCTCCGCCACCCGCAGGTGTGGGAAGAGCGAGTACGACTGGAAGACCATGCCGATGTCGCGCTTGTTCGTGGGCACTCGCGAGACGTCTCCGCCGCCCAGCACCACGGCACCCTCATCCGCGCCCTCGAGCCCGGCGAGCACACGCAGCAGCGTGGTCTTGCCGCATCCGGAAGGGCCGAGGAGCGAGACGAACTCGCCGGGGGCGATGTCGAGGTCGACCCCGTGCAGCACCCGGTTGCCGGCGTAGCTCTTGACGATGCCCTGCAGCTCGACGCGGGTTCCCTCGCCCGCCTGGGCGAGCAGCAGGTTGTCCTTGGTGCGCGGCAGCGCGTGATCGAGGGTCATGAGCGGGCCTTTCCGGTGCCGCGGGCGACGCGGCCGATGACGAGGAGCAGGAGGAAGACGAACACCAGCGCGAGCAGCGTGAAGATGGCGGGCGCGTAGGGATCCTGTTTGTTCACGACGACCATGGCGGTCTGGAACACCTGGCGGTTCAGGAGCGAAGCGATCGTGAACTCTCCGAGCACGACGGCGATGGAGATGAGGGATGCCGCGAGCAGCCCCTGGCGGAGGTTCGGGGCGAGCACCTTCAGCACCACGGTCGGCCAGCTCGCGCCGAGTGAACGCGCGGCCTCGGACAGCGTGCGCAGATCGGCCGCGTCGATCGACGCCTGGATGGAGCGGAACGCGAACGGCAACACGGTGATCCCGTAGGCGAAGGCGAGCGTCCAGGTGCCGGTGCCGAAGGCTCGACCGATCTGCAGGTAGATCGGGGCGAGGCCGACCACGAGCACGATGGCGGGGATGGAGATGGGCAGCAGCACCGCGAACTCGAAGGCGGGCTTGAGCTTCGGGAAGCGCAGGTTCACCAGGATCATCGTCGGTGCGAGCAACAGCAGTACGATGGCCACCGTGACGACCGCGAGGACCAGCGAGTTGCCCAGGCCGGTCCAGATCGGCTTGAGGGTGGCCGCAGCCGCGGGGTCGAACAGTGCGATCCAGCGGGCGAACGACAGCCCGCCCTCGGGGTCGCGCAGCGTGAAGAGGAACGTCGACACCAGGGGAACGGCGAAGAACGCACCGACCAGGATGCCGATGACCCAGCGGGTCGCGAGGGAGGGGCCGAGCCGGTTCACGACTGCCACCTGGCCGCGCGTCGCTGTACGAGGGAGTACAGGGCCATCACGATCCCGACGATCACGATCATGCCGAGCGCGAGGGCGCCGGCGAGATTCTCCCGCCCGAGGACCGTCTCGCTCGTGAGGGCGGTGCGAATCTGCAGCGGCACGATCTGCGCTCCCTGACTGGCGAGTGCGGCGGCCGTGGCGTAAGAGGAGAACGCGTTCGCGAACAGCAGCAGCAGGCTGGCGAGGAACGAGGGCGCGAGCACCGGGATGCCGATGCGCAGCCAGAAGCTCGAGCGGGTTCCGCCGAGCGTGAGGTTGGCCTCGGCCCACTGCGGCTTGAGCGCGGCGAGGGCGGGCATGAAGGTGATGACCATGAGCGGGATCTGGAAGTAGAAGTAGGGAAGCACGAGTCCGGGCAGCTCGTACAGCCAGGTGCCGTTCTCGAAGATGTTCACACCGAAGGAGTCCTTCAAGAAGACCGTGACGACTCCCTGGATGCCTATGGTCGCGATGAAGGCGAACGCCAGCATGACGCCACCGAACTGGGCCAGCACGCCGGCCGCCGCGTCCACAGCCGAGCGCGTTCGGCCCTCGGGGTCCATGCCGAGCAGGGCGTAGCAGACGAGGGCGCCGACGAGCGCGCCCACCACGGCGGTGAGCAGCGAGAGGCCGGCCGAGTTCGCGAAGGTGTTCAGCACGACGGGATCGGCGAGGGCCGACAGGTTCGACCAGGTGAAGGAGCCGTCCTTGGTGAAGAAGCCGGAGCCGATCGACAGGATCGTCGGCACGGCCAGGAAGAGCACGACGTACGCGGCGAAGGGGACGAGCCCGATCCAGGTGAGGGACGGAGCGGACCGCCGGGCCCTCGCGTGCGGCGAGGACCCGGCGGAGGTGGCGGGGGCGGATGCCGCGGCATCCGCCCCCGTTGCGGCGAGGGTGGTCACTGGACCGCCGCGGCCCACTTCTCGCCGAGCAGCGTACCGGCGTTCGTCGACTGCTCCTCGGTCGGGACGACGGTCTCTTCCGGAGCCTCGGGGAGTGCGGCGGCGAGGTCGGCGTCGATCGTACCGGCGTCGGTCATGGCCTCCATGCGCACCGGACGGGCGCCGCCCTTCAGCCAGAGGTTCTGCACCTCGTCGCTGTAGAGGAATTCCTGCCACAGACGGGCAGCCGCCGGATGCGGGGCGTCGGCGTTGATGGCCTGGTTGTAGTACCCGGCGTAACCGGTGCCGTCGAACACGACGACCTTCCAGTCCTTGTTGTCGGCCGTGTGCGAGGCGTTCAGGTAGTCCCAGTCGAACACGACGGGGGTCTCGCCGCTCGCGATCGTCGCGGTGGTCACGTCGACCTTGAGCAGGTTTCCGGCCTTCTGCAGCTCGGAGAAGAAGTCGATGCCCGGCTGGAAGTCGTCGAGCGTGCCGTCGGACTGCACGGTGGCGAGGCCGACGGCGGCGAACGCGGCACCGGCCTGGGTCGGGTCGCCGTTGATCGCGACGGCGCCCTTGTAGTCGGCCGAGAGCAGGTCGGAGAGCTCTGCCGGAGCCTCGAACTTCGACGAGTCGTAGCCGATCGACATGTACCCGCCGTAGTCGCCGACGAAGAGGCCGGTGGGCTCCTTCAGCTCCGCGGGGATGTCGTCCCACGTCTGCACCTTGTAGGGCGCGAAGACGTCGGTGTTCTGCAGGGCGACCGTGAGGCCGATGTCGAACACGTCGGGAGCGGTGTCGAGGCCCTCGTTCGTCTTCGCCGCCTGGATCTCCTCGGCACTCGAGACGTCGGGGGAGGCTTCGTTGATGGTGATCTCGGGGTACTTCTCGGCGAACAGGTCGAGGATCTCGCCGTAGTTCGCCCAGTCGCGGGGGAGCGCGATGACGTTGAGGGAGCCTTCGGCCTTGGCAGCGGCCTCGAGGTCGGCGAAGGTGCCGAAGTCGGTGACCGAGGTCGCGGCGGAGGCGTCGACGTCGGAGCTGCCTCCGCCGGTCGCGTCAGCTGCGCCGGAGCAGGCCGTGAGTGCGAGCGCGGCCGTGGTGGCCAGGGCGATGCCGGCGCCGATGCGCGCGCGGCGGGTGAAGCGAGCCATGAGTGTCCTCTCGGTGTCCGGCGCTGTGAGCCGGTTTCGGGTTGCGAGAGGACACTATGAGGCGGAGGTTGCCGCCCGTCGCGGGTCTGGTGAACGGACGGTGGCGAGGCGGTGGCCGAACAGGGCCGTGGAGCCTCAGTCCTGCGGGACGCTGTACTTGAATCCGCGGTGCGAGCCGACGTAGCCGAGTCGCTCGTAGAAGCGGTGCGCGTCGGAGCGGGCGGCATCGGAGGTGAGCTGCACCATCGTCGCCCCGACCGCGGGGGCTGCGGCTTCGCCGACCCAGCGCATCACGGCGGAGCCGATGCCCGACGAGCGCAGGCTGCTCTGCACGCGCACCGCCTCGACGAGCAGCCGCCGCGCGCCACGACGCGCCATCCCCGGGATCGAAGTGAGCTGCAGCGTGCCGACGATCGCGCCGTCGAGCTCGACCACGAGCAGATCGTTCGACGGCTCTGCCAGGATCTCCACGAGCCCGCGTGCGTACGCGGGACGATCCTCGTCGGAGGCCACATCGCCGCGGGCCGCGCTGATCGGGTCGTCGGCGAGCAGGGCGATCACGGCATCCGTGTCACCGACAGTCGCCCGGCGCAGGAGCGCGGTTCCGATACGCGATTCGAACGAGTGGGGCAGCGGGAGGGCGTCGAGCATGGCTCCAGTCTGCCAGCGCATCTGTCGGCGCGAGCGCGGATGCGAGGGTCGTGCCGACTCTCTGGAATCATGGCGAGGTGGATATCGGCGCCGTGCTCGGACTTGAGCAGCTCACGTGGGGGATGCTGCTTCTCGTGGTCATCGCCGCGTTCTGCGCCGGCTGGATCGATGCGGTCGTCGGCGGGGGAGGGCTGCTGCAGCTGCCGGCCCTGCTGCTGATCCCCGGCATCTCCCCGGTGCAGGCGCTCGCCACCAACAAGCTCGCCTCGGTGTTCGGCACCGCGACCAGCAGCGTGACCTACTACCGCCGAGCCAGACCCGACCTGCGCACCGCCTTGCCGATGGCGATCATCGCGTTGATCGGATCCTTCGGCGGTGCGGCCGTCGCGACGGTGCTGCCGCCGGCTGCTTTCAAGCCGATCATCGTGATCGCGCTGCTCGCGGTGGCGCTGTTCACCGCGTTCAAGCCGCAGATGGGCGCGGCGACCCAGCTGCGGTTCCACGGCCACAAGCACCACATCATGGCGGGTGCGGCGGGGCTCGGGATCGGCTTCTACGACGGCATGATCGGACCGGGGACCGGCACCTTCCTCGTGATCACCCTGGTCGCGCTGCTCGGCTACGACTTCCTGCAGGCGAGCGCCAAGGCCAAGATCGTCAACCTCGCGACGAACGCGGGTGCGCTCATGCTGTTCGTTCCGCACGGCGCCGTGCTGTGGCTGCTCGGCGGCATCCTCGCGGTCGCGAACGTCGCGGGCAGCTACCTCGGCTCGCGGATGGCGATCTCGCGCGGGACCACCTTCATCCGCGTCGTCTTCCTCGTGGTCGTCATCGCACTGATCGCGAAGCTCGGCGTCGACGTGTGGAACGAGAACATCGTGCCGGCGTTCGCGGCGCTCTCGTCCTAGGCTCGGGCGCGGCCTGCAGGGTCAGGCAGAAACGCCGGATCAGGCAGGTTCTTCGCAGAACCGCCTGATCCGGCGTGTGCCTGTGCTCGCGTGAGGCGGCGGGTGTCAGGCCTGGTCGTCCTCGGGCTCGTAGTCGACGCCGGCCTCGGCGCGCTGCGCGTCGGTGATCGGTGCCGGAGCGGAGGTCAGCGGGTCGAAGCCGTTGCCCGACTTCGGGAACGCGATGACCTCGCGGATCGACTCGGTCTTGGTCAGGTGCTGCAGCACGCGGTCCATGCCGAGCGCGATCCCGCCGTGGGGCGGTGCGCCGAACTTGAACGCGTCGAGCAGGAAGCCGAACTGCTCGTCGGCCTGCTCGTCGCTGATGCCCATGACCTCGAACACGCGCTTCTGGACGTCTTCGCGGTGGATGCGGATCGAGCCGCCACCGAGCTCGGAGCCGTTGCAGACGATGTCGTACGCGTAGGCGAGAGCAGAGCCGGGGTCGGTGTCGAACGTGTCCTGGAACTCCGGCTTCGGGCCGGTGAACGCGTGGTGCACGGCCGTCCAGGCACCCGCGCCGACGGCCACGTCACCCGAAGCCACAGCGTCGGCGGCAGGCTCGAACATCGGGGCGTCGACGACCCACGTGAAGGCGAACTCGTCGGGGTTCAGGTAGCCCAGGCGGCGGCCGATCTCGACGCGCGCCGCACCGAGCAGCGCACGGCTCTGCTTGGTGTCACCGGCGGCGAAGAACACGCAGTCGCCCGGCTCTGCACCGACGAGGTCGGCGAGCCCGGACTGCTCGGCCTCGGACAGGTTCTTGGCTGCGGGGCCGCCCAGCGTGCCGTCCTCGTTGAACAGGACGTAAGCCAGACCACGCGCACCGCGCTGCTTGGCCCAGTCCTGCCAGGCGTCGAGCTGCTTGCGCGGCTGCGAGGCGCCACCGGGCATGCGCACGGCGCCCACGTACTCGGCCTGGAAGACGCGGAACGGGGTGTCCTGGAAGTACTCGGTCGCGTCGACGAGCTCGAGACCGAAGCGGAGGTCGGGCTTGTCGGAGCCGTACTTGGCCATCGCCTCGGCGTAGGTCATGCGGGGCAGGGGCGTGGCCACCTCGACGCCGATCGTCGCCCACATCGCCACGATGAGCGACTCCATGAGCGTGATCACGTCTTCCTGGTCGACGAAGCTCATCTCGATGTCGAGCTGCGTGAACTCCGGCTGACGGTCGGCGCGGAAGTCCTCGTCGCGGTAGCAGCGTGCGATCTGGAAGTACTTCTCGACGCCGCCGACCATCAGCAGTTGCTTGAACAGCTGCGGCGACTGCGGCAGGGCGTACCAGCTGCCGGGGCTCAGACGAGCGGGCACCAGGAAGTCGCGGGCACCCTCGGGTGTCGAGCGGGTGAGGGTCGGGGTCTCGACCTCGGTGAAGTCGTCGGCGTGCAGCACGTCGCGGATCGCCTTGTAGACGTTCGAGCGCAGGCGCAGGGCCGATGCCGGTGCGGGACGACGCAGGTCGAGATAGCGGTACTTGAGGCGTGCCTCCTCGCCCACCGTCTCGGTGTCGGCGAGAGCCGTGGAGACCTGGAAGGGGAGCGGCGCGGATTCGTTCAGCACCTCGACGTCGGTCGCGATGAGCTCGATCTCGCCGGTGGGCAGGTTCGGGTTCGCGTTGCCCTCGGGGCGCTGCGAGACCTCGCCGGTCACCTTCAGGACGAACTCATTGCGCAGCGGGTGCGCGATCTCCTCATCGCGGATGACGACCTGGGCGATGCCGGAGGCGTCCCGCAGATCGATGAAAGCGACTCCTCCGTGGTCACGACGGCGATCGACCCAACCCGAGAGGGTGACGGTCTGACCGATGTGCTCGGCTCGCAGAGAGCCTGCCGAGTGGGTGCGAAGCACGGAGTATTCCTTCTGATCTGGGAAATGGGGAACCCGCCCATTCTACGGGGGCCGTCGGGCGGTCATCGGCCCGGTTGGCGGCGCCGGAGTCGCCGGATCAGTAGGATCGCCACGACACAGCTCATACACAGAAAGGGTGCACCGTGGACAACAACGGCATCTCCGATCTCTACGCATCGATCTTCTCCGGCACCACGGGCCTGATCGCGCTCGTCTTCTACATCCTCGTCGCGGTCGGACTGTGGAAGGTCTTCACCAAGGCCGGATACCCCGGCATCCTCGCGATCATCCCGATCGTGAACCTCGTCTTCCTCGTGAAGATCGCCGGTTTGTCCGGGTGGTTCGCGCTGCTGTACCTCATCCCTGTCGCCAACCTGATCCTCGCGATCATCGTCGCGTTCAAGCTCGGCGGACGTTTCGGCAAGGGCGGGGTGTTCTCCTTCTTCCTGCTGTTCCTCTTCCCGTACATCGGGTACCTGATCCTCGGCTTCGGGGATTCGCGCTACAGCAAGGCGTGACATGACGGCGTCCCGGTTGCACCTCGTCCGACACGGTGAGGTGCACAATCCGGCCCGCGTGCTCTACGGTCGTCTTCCCGACTACCACCTGAGCGACGCGGGCCGGGGGATGGCCGCAGCGGCCGCCGACCACGTGGCGGCGCTCGACCGTTCCGTCTCCGCGCTCTACGCATCGCCACTCGAGCGAGCACAGGAGTCGGCCGAGCCGTTCGCCGAGCGCTTCGACCTCGTGCCGGAGATCGACATCCGCCTGATCGAACCGACGAACGTGTTCGAGGGGACGCAGATGCGCCGTTCCCTGATGAACCCCCTGAATTGGTGGCACCTGCGCCAGCCGTCGGTTCCCAGCTGGGGTGAGCCCTACTCGTCCATCGCCGAGCGGATGCTCGGTGTCATGGACGAGGCGTGGGACGTGGCACCCGACGGAGACGTCGTGATGGTGTCGCACCAGGCGCCGATCTGGATCACCCACCTCCGCGTCGCGGGGCTTCCGCTCCGGCACGATCCGCGCACCCGACGCTGCGCCCTGTCGAGCGTCACCTCGTTCGAGCGCGTCGGCGACGTCTGGCGCGAGGTCGCGTATGCCGAGCCCGCCGCGACCGGCGGTGCCGTCGACGTCGGTGCGGTCTGAGACCCGCTTTCGAATCGCGCAGATGGTTCCCTTTCGGCGACGGATGGCACCACTTGCGCGATTCGAAACGGGTCAGTGCTCCGCGGCCAGGAGCGACTGGATGATGCCGACCGCGGCCAGCTGACCCGCGGCGGCCGCGAGCAGGACCGACGCCATCGGGCCGGGGAGGGTCGCGCGGTGGGCGAGGTCGCCCGCAGCGAACACCCCGGGACGCGAGGTGCGTCCGAACTCGTCGATCTCGATGCACCCGGACTCGAGCATGTCCACGTCGAGCTGTGCGGCGAACGGGGACCGCTGACGCATCGCACCCGCAGCGACGAAGACTCCTGAGACCACGCGCTCGTCGTCGCGCGTATAGATGCGCACTCCGTCTTCGACCTTCTCGACGGAGGTGACCGGGGTGCGGCTGACCTGCGCGCCCTTCGCCTCGAGCGTGCGTATCTCCTCGTCTGCGAACGCCTCCCCCATCGGCACGACCGTGATGCTCGCGACGATCCTCCCCAGTAGGCCGATGAGGTGCTCGGCCCGAGGCGCGGCGCCGATGATGGCGATGTCCTTATCGGCGTGCTCGTGCCCGTCGCAGAACGGGCAGCTGAACGCGGCGGTGCCCCACAGGTCTTGCAGCCCCGGCACTTCGGGAAGATCGTCGGCGACGCCGGTGGCGAGGATGACCCGGCGCCCCTCGACGATGGTGCCGTCGGACGCGCCCACGACGAACGCATCCTCGACGTCCGAGATGCTCGTCGCCGCCGCGTCGCGGATCTCCACGTCGTCGTACTCCGCGAGTTCGGCGCGGGCGGTTGCGCGCAGCTCCGACGGCGGCATCCCGTCGGCGGCGATCATGTTGTGCATGTGCAGGACTGTGCCGTTGCGGTACTCGCCCGAATCCAGGAGCAGAGTCGAGCGGTGCATCCGCCCGAGGGTCAGAGCGGCCTGCAGTCCTGCCGGTCCTGCGCCGATCACGATGGCGTCGTACATGGTGGTCCTTCCCGTGGATGTTGCTTTCCCCGTCAGTTTGTGACTTCATGTCAACATGAAGTCAAGCGATACGCACCCCTGGTCTGTCGGCGATGTGGCCGAGCGCTTCGAACTGCCGACGAACGTGCTGCGGCATTGGGAGTCGGTGGGGTTGCTCACGCCTCCGCGCGACTCCGCAGGGCGGCGGCGCTACGGCGAGGACGAGGTCGTGCGCATCGCCGTGATCCAGCGGAGCAAGGCCGCGGGGATGAGCCTCGAACAGATCGCGGTGCTGCTCGACGATGGGAGCGCCGGGCGGCACCAGGTGCTGCAGCAGCACCTGGACGACATCGACCGGCGGATGGAGGAGATGCGTCGATCGCGCGAGATGACCGAGCACGCGATGGGCTGCCGCGCGCACGACATCGCCACCTGCCCCCGTTTCCGTGCGGGTGTCGACGACGTCCTGGCGCGCTTCTGAGGGGCCTGCAGCCTCTTCCGTTTCCGGCTCGTGCATAGGATCCTCTGCGTAAACTCGGAGTCGTGCCACGCGATTCGACGGTCCGTCAGATCCGCAGCGGCCGCTCCTCCCGCACCCGGCGCTCGCGCCGTGCGGTCGGTGCCGCGCTCGCTGCGGTGCTCGCCATCGGCTTGAGCGCCTGCGCTCCGGATCCGGTCAGCGAATCGTTCCTGAACGGCGAGAACACCGGTTATGTCGCCGCCGACGGGGCGATCGTCGAGATCCCGGTCTCCGAGCGCGGCGAACCTGTCGTCTTCAGCGGAGTGACCGAGAAGGGCGAGAAGTTCGACAGCGCCGATATCGCCGGACAGGTCGCGGTCGTCAACTTCTGGTACGCCGGATGCGCACCGTGCCGCCTCGAAGCGGAAGATCTGGAAGGCGTCTGGCAGGACTTCAGCGATCAGGACGTCGCCTTCATCGGCATCAACACCCGTGATCAGGCCGATACCGCCGTGGCCTTCGCAAACGAGTACGGCGTCACCTACCCCAGTCTGATCGACGTCGACACCGCCCAGGCCAAGCTCGCCTTCGCGAAGGAGACACCGATCGCGGCGACGCCGACCACGCTCGTGATCGACAAGCAGGGCCGCGTCGCCGCGCGCATCATCGGCCCGATCGATGGGAAGTCGATCCTCTCCACGCTCGTCAAGGACGCACTCGCGGAGAAGTCGTGACCCGGGGAACGTCGTGAATCCCGAAGCGATCATCGGCTCCGGGGCCCTCTGGATCGCGATCCCGGTCGCGATGCTCGCCGGACTCGTCTCGTTCCTCTCCCCGTGCGTGCTCCCGCTCGTGCCCGGTTACCTCGGCTTCCTGGGCGGTGCCGTCGCGCCTCGGTCGACCGCTGCTGCCGGTGCGGGAGGCGCGACGACGACGAAGACCACCGAGACCGCGACGCGAGGGCGACTCGTCGGGGGCGTGCTGCTGTTCATCCTCGGTTTCACGATCGTCTTCATCCTCTACACCGTGCTCGGTGGAACGGCCGGGGTCTTCCTGCTGAAGTGGGGCGACCTGATCACGCGCATCCTGGGGGTCGTGATCATCGCGATGGGGCTGGTGTTCCTCGGGCTCTTCGGGTTCGCGCAGAAGGAGTTCCGCTTCCACGTCGACTCGAAGGTCGGCGTCGTCGGAGCCCCGCTCCTCGGTATCGCGCTCGGCATCGGATGGGCTCCCTGCATGGGCCCGACACTCGCGGCGATCCTCGCGCTGTCGTTCAACGCCGGTGATCCTGTGCGGGCGGGCTTCCTCGGGCTCGCCTACTCTCTCGGCCTCGGCATCCCCTTCCTGCTCGTCGCGCTCGGCTTCGGCTGGGCCACGAAGGCGGTCGGGTTCCTGCGTCGGCACATCCGGGTGGTGAACATCATCGGTGGCGTGATGCTTCTCCTCCTCGGCGTGCTGATGGTCACCGGGCTCTGGACCGACATCATGTCGAGACTGACGGCGGTGATCGGCAGTGTCATCCTCCCGCTCTGACCGCTCCGACAAGCCCACCCGTCCTGAGAAGAACCCCCGCACTGAGAAGGCCATGACCAAGAACAAGGGTGCCGCGAACAGCGACTCCAGCGATCCGCTCCGCCCGTCGGACCACGTCGACGGCGACGACTCGATCACCCAGCCACGCCTCGGGTTCGTCGGCTGGCTGCGCTGGGGCTGGCGTCAGCTGACCTCGATGCGCACGGCCCTGATCCTGCTGCTCGTGCTCGCGATCGCCGCCATCCCGGGCTCGATCTTCCCGCAGCGGATGGCCGACCCGAACGGCGTCACGCAGTGGGAGCGCGACAACCCCGATCTGTTCCCGATCCTCGACGGTCTGAAGCTGTTCGACGTATACCTGTCGCCGTGGTTCTCGGCCATCTATCTGCTGCTGTTCGCCTCGCTCGTCGGGTGTGTGATCCCGCGTATCAAGCACCACGCCAAGGCACTGCGCGCGCGCCCGCCCCGCACTCCCGCCCGACTGCAGCGACTCGAGGACTACCGTGCGGTCACGCGCGATCCGTCGGCAGGCTCCGGCACGAAGACCGGTGACGCCGAAGCGGAGGCAGCCGCCTCGATCGACGTCGCGACGAAGCAGCTCAAGGCTCTCGGCTACCGGGTGGAGCGCTACGACCGCGGACGCACGTTCTCGGTCTCTGCAGAGCGCGGGTACTGGCGCGAGACCGGCAACCTGCTCTTCCACCTCGCGCTCGTGGGCGTGCTCGTCACGGTCGGCATCGGCGGCGGGTTCTCGTACACGGGTCAGCGCGTGCTGGTCGAGGGGGAGACCTTCGCCAACACGCTCCTCGACTACGACTCGATGAACCGCGGCCGCTTCGTGGGCGACGACGCGTTCTCCCCCTACTCGATGCGCCTCGACTCGTTCGACGTGACGTACCAGCCGTTCGGCGAGCCGGGTTCCGGCCAGGCCGGCAACTTCTCCGCCAACGTCACGGTTCAGGAGAACGGCGAGGAGCGCACAGGGTCCGTCAAGGTCAACGAGCCGCTCGGGGTCGCCGACGACGACGTGTTCCTGCTCGGCAACGGCTACGCGCCGACCGTGACCGTGCGCGATCCCGAAGGCAACGTGGTGTTCACCAACAGCACCCCGTTCCTCCCGCAGGACAACAACATGACCTCGCTGGGCGTGCTCAAGGTGCCGGACGGGCTGGCCGAGCAGGTCGGGCTGGTCGGGTTCTTCTACCCGACGACGGGTGTGCTCGAGAGCGGGGCGTTCTTCTCCGCCTACGGCGACCTCACCAACCCGACGCTCACGCTCGACGTGTACACGGGCGACCTCGGCATCAACGAGGGTGTGCCGCGCTCGGTCTACGTGCTCGACACCACGGGGATGACCAAGCTCACCGGCCGGACCACCGACGTCAAGTCGATCGAGCTCGCCCCCGGACAGACGGCGCAGCTGCCGAACGGCCTCGGTTCGGTCACGTTCGAGGACGAATCCCCGGCGGGTGCGACGGATGCCTCGCAGTCGGTGAAGCGCTTCGCGTCGCTGCAGATCCACCGGGACGAGTCCGGTGTCTGGGTGCTCGGCTTCGCGCTGCTCGCCCTCGGTGGCCTGATGATCGCGCTGTTCGTTCCGCGTCGACGCGTATGGGTCAAAGCCACGGCGCACGATGGGGAGATCGCCCTCGAGTACGCTGCGCTCGCCCGCGGGGAAGACCCGACGCTCGCGGCGGCCGTGGAAGACCTCGTCGCCGGTCACGCCCGACTGCTCGACGCCGCAGGTGGAACCGCCGCGCGCCCCGCGACCGCTGACACCGCGACCCATGACACCGCGGATGAGTCCGCTGAGCCGGAAGCCCCGGCAACCGACACCCGGAAAGTAGACTGACACCATGCTCGAGCTCAACGTGATCTCGCCGGTCCTGCTCTGGACGGCGATCGCGATCTACGCGGCGGCCTTCGTGGCCTACGCCTTCGATCTCGCGCGGCGCTCGCAGGCGACGGCCGATGCGCAGAACGTGCGCGAGTCGGTGCTCGTCGGAGCCGGTGGTGGAAGCACCACCGCATCCGTCGGCGCTCCCGGATCGGACGCCGTTCCGCAGCGATTCGTGATGGCTCGGATCGGCACCTCGCTGACCGTGCTCGGTTTCCTCTTCCACCTCGCCGCCGCGGTCACCCGTGGCATCGCGGCGGGGCGAGTGCCGTGGGCGAACCTCTACGAGTTCGCCATGATGGGCACGTTGCTCATCATCGCGGTGTACCTCGTCGTGCTCACCCGTATCGACCTGCGGTTCCTCGGCACCTTCATCACCGGCCTCGTCGTCGTGCTCCTCGGTCTCGGGGCGACGAACTTCTACGTCGACGTCTCGCCGCTGATGGACCCGCTCAAGAGCGTCTGGCTGGTCATCCATGTGTTCGTGGCTTCGCTAGCGACCGCGTTCTTCGCGCTCGCGTTCGCCCTGTCGGTGATCCAGCTCATGCAGTCCCGCCGCGAGCGACTCCTCGGCGAGGGCGCGACCAAGACCGGTCCCGGCTTCCTCCGCACCTTCCCGAACGCGGTGCGCCTGGAGAGTCTGGCGTACATGTTCACGATCATCGGCTTCATCCTCTGGACCTTCACGCTCATCGCCGGGTCCATCTGGGCGTACTACGCCTGGAGCCGCTTCTGGGGCTTCGACGTCAAGGAGACCTGGACCTTCGTGATCTGGGTCATCTACGCCGGATACATCCACGCGCGCGCGACGCGCGGATGGCGCGGCAACCCCTCGGCGTGGCTGGCGATCGTCGGATTCTCCGCTGTGATCTTCAACTTCACCATCGTGAACGTCTTCTTCAAGGGTCTGCACGCCTACTCCGGCCTGAGCTGAGTCCGTTTCCGGCTGCGAAAACGGAGACCTCCCGGCTTCGTCCCGGCGCGTCTGAACAAGACACGCGGGGCGGGGTGCGGGAGGTCTCCGTTTTGGCCGAGGCAGCGGGTGAGGGCTGGGCCGAGGCAGCGGCCGAGGGCTGGGCCGCGGATCAGCCGCCGAGAGGCAGGATCTCGGCGTGCTCGATGCCGCCTTCGTACCAGACCAGTTCGGCTTCGGTGATCGTCTCGGTCGTCGCCGGCTCGAATGCGCGCGGCTCCGTCTGGGCGAATCGAGACCACTCCTCCAGGTGGAGACTCTTTCCGTAGAGCACCGACAGGTGGAAGGTCCAGTCCTCCAGCGGCAGTTCGCCGAGGCGGCGGAAATCCGTGCCGTCCAGCGCCGTGGTCAGGGATGAGTACGCCGAGACGAGCGACGCGCTGCGGGCGAGGCGCACGATCAGGATCTGCCAGGGCGTGGGGAACTCGTCCACGGCTTCGGCGATCGCTTCGATCGGACGCTGCTGCGCCGCCCACGTACGGATCAGCGCGGCGAGATCTTTCTCGACGTTCCGGTTCGTAGAACCCCCGGAGCGTGATGTGCCCGGTGTGCGGATGCCGCGCCGGAGAGCCGAGGCGTGCGAGCGCGGCATCCTGAACCTCCCGATAGACCTCGGCGACCGCTCCGGTGGGCCGGAGCACGAGGTACTGCTGCCCGTCCAGACTCGCGAGTTGGTCGGGGGTGTCCATGAACGGTCGGCGCATGTCGGGAGCCTAGGTCGCCGGCATCGGATGCCGAAACGGAGACGGTCACATGCGCGGCCCGGCGCGTCACATGTCGACGCGCCGGGCCGGGCACGGAGGGTCTCCGTTTTGGCAGGGGGAGGGAGAGGGGAGTGAGGGGGAGGGAGGGAGTGGGGGAGGGAGTGGGGGTCAGGCCGTGGCGAGGACAGCCTTGGCCGAGGTCGTGCGTCGCAGCGTCACGGCGAGCGTCGTGGCGACGAGAGACAGCACTCCCCAGACCACGAGTGCCGCGACCGCGGAACCGCTTGCGGTGATCAAGCCCGCGAAGGCCGGAGCCGTCGGGAGAGCGGCTCCGATGCCGGCGAGCCAGCCCGGCACGGTCGAGATCAGGCCGGTCGCGACCGCGAGCACTCCGACGAGGGCGGAGATCCATCGTCCGACGCCGCCGAACAGGGCGACGAGGGCCTGGTTCACGGCGGCGAACACCACACCGGCCAGTACGGCCGTGCCGGCGAACGCCCACCAGGTGCCGGCGTCGTAGCTCGCCACGATCTGCACGATCAGCGACACCAGCAGGCCCTGCGCCGCACCGATCAGCGCGGCCGGGGCGAAGGCGCGCAGCGCGAGAGTCGCGGACGACCGGCGCGAGGTGAGGGTGCGCGCGGTGTGTGCGCGCATGACCACGAACGACGCGAGTCCGCCGAACCAGAGCACCACCGCTGCGAGCAGCGGGATCGCCGTCGGGCCGAAGATGGTGTTCATCGACGAGTTCGACGACACCGGGTCGGCGATCACCGAGGCGAGCGACTTCGACTCGGTGTCGCTGAACGAGGGGAGGGAATCGGATGCCGTGCGCAGCCCGCCCGCGAGATCACCTGTGCCGGTCGCCAGGGTGTCGAGCCCGGTGGTGAGTTCGGTGGCTCCGTCGGCGAGGGCGGTGGCGCCGTCGGACAACTGGGTCGCGCCCGAGGCGAGGCCGCGGGCGCCCGTGGCGGAGGCGCCGATACCCTGGTCGGCGAGCTGGGTGAGGCCACCCGCGAGCTGGGTGGCGCCTGCTCCGGCCTGGGCCATCTGGGGGGCGATGGCTCCGGGGAGCGCTGAGAGCTGCCGGACACCGGCATCGGTCTTCGCTGCCCCCGTTGCCAAGGCAGTCAACTGGTCGCAGTATGCCGCGGTCATGACCAGTGGATCGCAGCTATCCGCAAGCGCTTTGATCCCTGCCGCGAGCTGCGTGGTGCCATCCGCGAGTGCGAGCGCACCAGGCGCTTGCTTCTGCAACTCCACCGCACCGGCCGTCAGTCCTGACCCGATCGCACCCGCGCCGGCCGCAGCCTCACGCGTCTTGCCCGCGATCGTGTCGAGCCCGGAGGCGAGTGACGACGCACCCGTCCCGAGCTCGCCCGCACCGGAGGCCAGTTTTGTGGCGCCGTCCGGGATCGCGGCCGCTCCGGTGGCGGCATCGCGTGCGCCGCTTGCGAGCTTCACGGCACCGTCTGCCGCCTCGCCGATCTGGTCACCGATGGTGGTGAAGCCGACGAGGATGTTCTCGGTCGTCGCCTCGGAGAGCATCGTGCCCATGGTCGAGGCGGCGACGTTCGCGATCTGACTCGTGATGAGGTCGTCGGCGACGAGTCCGTCTTTCGGAGTGGTCACCTCGATGGTCGCCTTCTCGGCCTTTCCTCCGCCGTCGGAGATCGCGGTGCCGGCCGAGGTGGCGGCCGAAGAGAAGTCCTCGGGGATGGTGATGACAGCCTGGTAGGAGCCATCGGCGAGCCCGTCGGCGGCGTCGTCCTTGTTCGAGATCACCCACGTGAGGTTCGAGTCGAGGTCGTCCGATCCCTCCACGAGCCCCGAAGCGAGCTGGCGTCCGAGGGGAGTCATCTGTCCGTCGATGGTCACGGGCTCGTCGAGGTTGACGATGGCCGCGGTCATCGAGTCCAGGCGCTCGGTCGGGTTCTGCAGGGCCGCGACGAGGATGCCGCCTACCGCTGCCGGCAGCAGCAGCACGCCGAGAATGGTCAGCCACGTGATGGGCTTGCGGGAGCGCGCGCGCTCGATGGGGAGGGTCATGCGGTCACCTCGGTGGATTCTGCGGAGCTCCGGCGAGGAGCGCGCGTGTCGAGAGTCTGGGGGTCGGGCCATCCGGCCTCGGCGAGGGTTGTGCGTGCCGAGTCGGCATCGGAGGCGGTGGCGAACACCGCGAGCGTGCGGGAGGCCGCGGCATCGCGCAGCATGGCTGTCGCCTGGTCACGCTGGCCGCCGGTCAGGCGGTCGAGTCCATCGATCACGACGATCTGCGACTTCCCACGGAGCGCTTCGGCGAGGTCACCGAGTGCGGCATCCGCGTCGTCGACCAGTACGCAGCCGACATGCGAGCGCACCCACGCCGCGCGACCGGGGAGCAGGTGTCCGGCGACGCGGAGCTTTCCATCCGTCGGCATGAGGCGTCCAGCGACCGTGAGGGCCAGCGCCCGACGAGTCCGCAGGTCGCCACCCGTCGCGATGACCGCGCCGCCCGCGGCGATGCGCATCGACAGGCCCTCTACGAGGGGTGCATCCGCACTGATCTCGAGGTCGTCGGCCGCGACGATCGATCCGTCGCCGGGCCAGGCGGCCAGGTGGCGTTCGCGTTCCACCGCCTCGCCCTCGACATCGACACGAGGGAGGATCTTCTCCAGCCAGCGCGGGAGCTCCCAGGCACGCTCGCCCAGGATCGCCATGAGGGCGGGGATCAGCGTCATGCGCACCAGGAAGGCATCGAACGCGATACCGGCGGCGAGGCCGAGTGCGATCGGCTTGAGCGACGAGTCGCCCTCGGGGACGAACGCGACGAAGACCGCGAACATGATGAGCCCGGCCGCGGTGACGACCTTCGCCGAGCCGGTGAAGCCGCTGCGCACGGCGCGGAGCGCGGCTGCCCGCCGGGTGGCACGATTCGGGCTCGTCGCATCCTTGTCGTGCACGAAGTCCTCGCGCATGCGGGAGACGAGGAACACCTGGTAGTCCATCGCGAGGCCGAACAGCACGCCCATCAGGATGATCGGCATGAAGCTGATGATCGGACCGACCTTGGCGACGTGCAGCAGGTCGGCGAACCAGCCCCATTCGAACACCGCACCCACCACACCGAAGGCGGCGACGATCGAGAGCAGGTAGCCGACGGCGGCGGTGATCGGCACCCAGAGCGAGCGGAACACGATCGTCAGCAGGATCAGCGAGAGGCCGATCACGAAGATGCCGAAGGGCAGGAGCGCGTTGCCGAGCTGGTCGGAGATGTCGATGCCGACGGCCGTGAATCCGGTGACCTTGAGGTCGATGCCGAACCCGTCGAGCCATTCGTCGTGATGGCTGCGCAGCTCGCGCACGAGGTCGGCGGTAGCCGGGTCGTCGGGGGCGGTCTCCGGGATGATCTGCACGATGCCGGTGTCGGCGGTCTCGTTCGGCGTCGCGAGGGCGACCTCCTTGACGCCGGGGACCTTCGCCACAGCGTCGCCGAGGTCTTCCATCAGGGTGAGTGGATCGGTGGAGGTGACGATCGTGCCGGTGAGGATCAGCGGACCGTTGAAGCCGGGACCGAACTGCTCGCCGACGAGGTCGTAGTTCTGCCGGGCTTCGGAGTCCTTCGGAAGCACACCGGCGTTCGGCAGGGCGAGGTCGAGACTCAGCGCGGGGACGGCGACGATGCCGAGCCCGAGGACCACGGCGAGCGACACCAGCACAGGGTGCTTCATGACGCCGCCGACCCATCGGGCGCTGCCCTTCACCGGGGCGACGACGTCCTTCGGCTCCTCCGACGCGTCGGATGCGGTGCTCTTCTTCGCCTTCGACGCCTTGACCTTCTTCGGGCGGCCGACGACCCTGCCCTTCATGAAGCCGAGCAGAGCCGGGGTGAGGGTCACGGCGATCGCCACGGCGACGGCCACTGCGGCGGAGGCGGCGATGCCCATGGTCGTGAGGAACGGGATGCCGGCGAAGCCGAGGCCGATCAGCGCGATGAGCACCGTGACGCCGGCGAACACGACGGCGGAGCCTGCGGTGCCGACGGCGCGGGAGGCGGACTCCTCCGGATCGACGCCATCGCGCACCTGATCCTGATGTCGCGCCATGATGAACAGCGCGTAGTCGATGCCGACCGCGAGTCCGAGCATCAGCGCCAGCAGCGGGGTGGTCGAGGAGACGGTGGCGAAGGCGGTCGCGGTGAAGATGCCGGCCATCGAGATGCCGACGCCGAGGATCGCAGTGAGCAGGGGGAGGCCCGCCACGACGAACGAGCGGAACGTGACGATCAGCACGAGCAGGGCGATGAGCAGTCCGACTGCCTCGGTGAGCGTGACGCCGGGGATGGAGATGGCGAAGAGGTCGCCGCCGAGCGAGGTCTGCGATCCTGTGGGGAGCTCGGCGTCGAGGTCGCTCACGACGGAACGCAGCGCATCCTTCGTCGTGTCCGAGACATCGGTGGACTCGCCGTCGAACTGCACGCGCACGATGGCGGCGGTGTCGTCGTCGTTGATCATGCCCTTGACCATCTCGTCGTACGGCGAGGTGGCCGCGAGCACGCCGTCGAGGTCGCCGAGCTCGTCGACCGCGCCTTCGATGTCGTCCCGGTACTCGTCATCCGTGATCTTGTCGCCGTCGGCGGCGACCACGATGAACTGCGCGTTCGTGCCGCTCACCTGCGGGAACGAGCGGGAGAGCTGCTCGAGCCCCGCCTGCGACTCCGTGCCGGGGATGGAGAACGTGTTGTCGGTTCCCGCGCCCAGCACGAGTGCTCCGGCGCCGGCGATGCCGAGCGCGAGCAGCCAGGACACGAGGACTCGCCACGGGTGCCGGAAAGACCAACGTCCGAGCGAGGACAGGAGAGTGGACACGCGTTCCTCCGAGGGGTGCGGGGTGGATACACAGGTGTATCCAATACATAGATGTATCGTAAGGTGACCCGCCCGGCCAAGCCTGTGTGCGGGGTGTGAATCATGCGAGAGTGAAGGGTCAGGAGGTTTCGATGTCGACACCCGCAACCCGCAGTCGCGAGAACACGCGTGCCCGTCTGCTCGAGGCGGCGGCGCAGGTCTTCGCCGAGGTCGGGCTCGATGGAGCGTCGGTGGAGGCCGTCTGCGAACGCGCCGGATTCACCCGGGGCGCGTTCTACTCGAACTTCGAGTCCAAGGACGAGCTGTTCCTCATGCTCGCCGCCAGCGTCTCCGAAGTGCGTGTGAGTGCCGTGCGCACCCGCGTCGAAGAGCTGACGGCCGCCGGTGCCCTCGTCGAGGGGTGCGATCCGATCGACCTCGTTCAGCAGATCATGGAGCTCGGTGGAGACGATCGCCTCGGCGTGATGCTGTTGAGCGAGATCCGCATCCGCGCCCTCCGCGATGCCAAGTTCGGTGAGGCGTATCTCGCACAGGAGCGCGAGATGGTCTCGAGCATCGCGCAGATCGTCGATGACATCATCTCGGCCGGGCTGCTGCGTCTGCGGTTGCCGGCGGAGGTCGCCGCTCGCATGCTCATGATCATCTGGGAGGGCATGACCGTGCGCGGAGCGATGGCCGGCCAGGATGACGCGCAGCTGCGGCACTCCGGAGGCGAAGAGCTCGGCCGTCTGGTGCAGCTGCTCATCGAGCCGTAGGGGTCAGGTCAGGCTCGGACGCTCAGCTCGTAGTGGCAGCGGGCGAGTCGGGCGAACCACCACTCGCGACGCTCGTCCGAGGCGGCGAGACGGTTGAGGGACTCGGCATCGGGCGTCACGCGGCCGACCGGGATGGTGCCGGCGACAGGACGCAGGTCCGCCACATCGTCGAGGAAGAGCGACGCCGTGCCGAGCCCGCAGTCGTAGTCGAGCGACGGGAGCGCGGCAGCGAGTGCGGCTCCCTGGGACAGACCGATCGCGGTATCCAGGGCGCTCGAGACCACGACGGGGAGTCCCGCGGCGGTGACGATCTGCAGGGCGTGGGTGATGCCGCCGAGGGGCTGGGCCTTGATCACGAGCAGGTCGGCTGCGCCGGCACGGGCGACCGCGAGTGGATCGGAGGATTTGCGCACGCTCTCATCGGCCGCCACCGGGATGCCCATGTACTTCACGCGCCGGCGCAGATCCGCCAGCTCCGTCACGGTCGCGCACGGCTGTTCCACGTATTCGAGGTCGTACTCGCCGAGGGCGTGTACCGCGTGCTCGGCCTCGTCGACGTTCCAGGCTCCGTTCGCGTCGACGCGGATGCGCCCCTCGGGGCCCATCACCTCGCGCACGGCGCGGACGCGCGCCACATCGTCGGTGAGGGTCTGTCCCGGCTCGGCGACCTTGACCTTGGCCGTGCGGCATCCGGAGAACCTCGCCAGGAGCTCGGGCACGCGCGCGGCCTCGATCGCCGGCACCGTCGCGTTCACGCCGATCCGGTCGCGCAGCGGCTCCGGCTGCGCACGCCACGCATAGTCGATCGCGGCGGCGAGCCACGTCGCCGCCTCATCGTCGTCGTACTCGACGAACGGGGAGAACTCCGCCCACCCCTCCGGCCCCTCGAAGAGCAGCGCCTCCCGCACGTCCACGCCGCGGAAGCGACTGTGCATCGGGAGGGCGACGACCCTGGCCGAGTCGAGCAGGTCTGCGAGTGGCGGGATCATGTGCCCATTCTGTCCCCGTGGGGTCGTTGACCGCCGCACGTCAGGCCAGGTGATTCTGCAGCTCGCCCATCCGTTCGGTGGGAGCGAAGCCGAGAAGGGTGTTGACGGCGAGCATGTGGGCGTTGGATTCGGCGTTGTAGGTGTAGGCGGCGCGTGTCTGCGGCGCCGCGTGCTGCAGCAGGCGGAGGTTGGCGATCTTCACCGCGGTGCCGAGGCGGTGGCCGCGATCCGAGCGGCGCACGAGTGTTCCCCACTGATAGGCGTTGCCGTCGTCCCCCGACACGACCAGCTGGGTGTAGGCGACCGCATCGCCCTGCGGGGTGAGGGCGATCGTGCCGATCGACAGGCGGTTCTGTCGGACCAGGAGATCCTCGTGCTCGCGGATGCTCTCGACATCGGGCTTCGCCGGTTCGATGTCGAGATCGCCGCTGGGAGCCTCGGTGTCGATCGAGGCATCGAGGGCCGCCCAGCCTTCGACGACATCCTCCGGAACCGGCCCGACCCAGCTGCGGATCGTGTAGCCCCGGATCGCGGCGGCGATGTCGGCGTCGATGCTGTCGAGCGCCGTCGGCTCCACGGGGAGTGCGAGCCTGTTCTGCACATCGCCGAGCGCGAGCGCGTAGCCGTGGCGGCGGGAGAACTCCCGGCCGGGGTCTCCGGTGCCGTCGGGGCCGAGCTCGTAACGCCATGAGGTGTCGCCCTGCGCGGTGGTGCGTCCGGCTGCTGCGGCCTCGCTCTCGAGGAAGGCGAGGGCGGCGGAGCCGAATCCGCGTCGTCGATACGTGGGCGGCACGTCGATGTCGAGGTGCGCGACGTGGGTGTTGTCCTTCAGGGGGAGGGCGAGGCTCGCGGCACCCACGACGACGCCGTCGTCGTGCAGCAGGTAGGCGCGCCGCTCGTTGACCCGTGAGTCCTGCTGCAGCTCGCTGCGGGTCTCCTCGCGAGACCAGACGGGGATGTCGTCCCCGCGGTCTGCGCGCTCGGCGGACGCATAGGCGTCCCACCAGCCATCCACTGCGGCGGAGTCGAACGGGTCGATGCGCGTGATCTCGGGCGTCATGTCTCCACGGTACTTTCCCATCCCGACCTTGGATTGCGCATAAATGTGTGATTGACAATGGTGTGTGACGCACAGTAATGTGATCGACATGAACGAGACGCTCGACACGCACCTGCAGGAACTGCGGCGCGGCACCGTGGTGCTCGCCTGCCTGCAACTGCTGCGCACGCCGGGATACGGCTACTCGCTGCTGGAACAGCTCGAGCAGCGCGGCTTCGCGACCGACGCCAACACCCTGTATCCGCTGCTCCGCCGTCTGGAGAAGCAGGAGTACCTCACGAGCGAGTGGAACACCGACGAGGCACGGCCCCGCAAGTTCTACCGCACCTCCGATGCCGGCATCCGCCTCGCCGACACCCTCACCGACGAATGGCGATCGCTCACCACTGCGATCGCATCCCTCACTTCAGAGGAGAACTGACATGACCACGACAGTCACACTCACCGAGCGCTACATCAGCGCGACGATCCGCAGTCTGCGACCCGAGGCCCAGGCCGACGTCCGGGCCGAACTCGAAGCCTCCATCGCCGATGCGATCGAGGCGCGCGTCGAGCAGGGGGAAGCTCCGGAGTCGGCAGAGCGCGCGGTCCTCACCGAGCTCGGCGACCCCGGAATCCTGGCCGCAGGCTACGCGGACCGCCCGCTCTACCTGATCGGGCCGCGCTTCTATCTGACCTGGTGGCGGCTGCTGAAGCTGCTGCTGATCATCGTGCCTGTCTGTGTGCTCGGCGGTGTCGCGCTGGGGCAGACCATCTCCGGAGCGCCGGTGGGTGAGATCATCTCCACATCCATCCTCGCGACCGGAGGGGCGATCCTCCACATCTGCTTCTGGACGACCCTCGTCTTCGTCATCCTGGAGCGCACCAACAGTGCGACCGCGATCGAGAAATGGGATCTCGACCAGCTCCCCGAACCGACCCAGAACGGCGCGGGTCGGAGCGAGCTGATCGCGTCCCTTGTCTTCCTCGGGATCGCTGTCGGCGCGCTGCTCTGGGATCGCTTCCGCGGCTTCGTGCTCGTGGACGGCGAAGCACTGTCCATCCTCGACCCGCGGCTGTGGCCGTGGGGAATGGGAATCCTGTTCCTGATCATCGCCGCCGAGGCCGTGTTCGCCGTCGTGCTCTACCGCAGGGGGCGATGGGGCGCGGGGCTGGCCGTGGCGAACACGATCCTCGCACTGGCGTTCCTCGCTTGGGTGCTCGTCCTGCTGCTGAGCGGCGACCTCGTCAACCCGGCCTTCCTCGCCCACGTCACAGCGGCGGGCGGAGAGGGTTTCGCGGCGGGGCAGGCCGAATCAGCCGACGAAGGCGGGCTCTTCCGCATCCTCGCCGTCCTGCTGGGGTTCGGGGTCGCCGCAGGGACCGTGTGGGACATCGTCGACGGATGGATCAAAGCAGCCAGGGCGCGTCGCATCTGACGGCAGAACCAGAGGTCGCACGCGCCGCTCCATTCCGGAGCGGCGCGTGCGATATGTCGGGAAGGGCGCGAGGAATAGGCTGGATGCCGTGACCACCGCCTTCGTCTCCGATCTGTTCGACCCGGCCGAATGGGTGCTCGCGCCCGGGGCGGAGGACTACACCGACATCACCGCGCACGTCTCGCACGATGGCGGAGTCGCACGCATCGCGTTCAACCGGCCGGAGGTGCGCAACGCCTTCCGCCCGCACACCGTCGACGAGCTCTACCGCGCACTCGACATCGCCCGGCAGGATGCGCACATCGGTGCGGTGCTGCTCACCGGCAACGGTCCGAGTCCGAAGGACGGCGGATGGGCGTTCTGCTCCGGCGGCGACCAGCGCATCCGCGGTCGTGACGGGTACAAGTACTCCGACGCGGAGACGGCGATCGTCGACGGGGCGAGCCGCGCAGCGGTCGGCCGCCTGCACATCCTCGAGGTGCAGCGGCTCATCCGCTTCATGCCCAAGGTCGTCATCGCGGTGGTGCCGGGATGGGCTGCGGGTGGCGGACACTCGCTGCACGTGGTGTGCGACCTCACGATCGCCTCGGCGGAAGAGGCCCGCTTCAAGCAGACCGACGCCGACGTGGGCAGCTTCGACGCCGGCTACGGTTCCGCCTACATGGCCCGCCAGACGGGGCAGAAGTTCGCCCGCGAGGTGTTCTTCCTCGCCGAGGAGTACTCCGCGCAGCGTGCCTACGAGATGGGCGCCGTGAACCGGGTGGTGCCGCATGCCGAGCTCGAGCGCGAGGCGTTGAAGATGGCGCGCACCGTGCTGACGAAATCTCCCACGGCGATCCGCATGCTGAAGTTCGCCTTCAACGCGGTCGACGACGGATTGGTCGGCCAGCAGGTCTTCGCGGGGGAGGCCACCCGCCTCGCCTACGGCACCGACGAAGCCGTCGAGGGCCGCGACTCGTTCCTCGAGAAGCGCGACCCCGACTGGTCGTCCTTCCCCTGGCACTACTGACCCTGGCACCCAGAGTCGGAGACGCGCATGACCGCCCTGATCCCCACGGATGCCGAAGATCCGGTCCGGCTGCGAGAGGCCCTGCAGCGCGCGCTCGACGGCGGCCCCGCACTGGGACTCGGGATGGTGACCGGTGCCCCGGAGGATGTGGCGGACGGCCTCGCGGCCGTGATCGCGACCTCGGGATCGAGTGGCGTGCCGAAGCGGGTCGCGCTCAGCGGGGAGGCCCTGCGCGCGAGTGCCGAGGCCACGGCCGCGCGGATCGGGAGCGGACGCTGGCTGCTCGCCCTGCCTGCCGGCTATGTCGCGGGCCTGCAGGTGCTGGTGCGCTCGATCCTCGCAGACACGCAACCGGCGCGGATCGAAGGTCGATTCTCGCCGCAATCGTTCGCGGAGGCGACCCTCGAGATGCTGCGACCGTCACCCGGGGCGGGGATCCTCGACCTGTTCACATCGCTCGTTCCGGCGCAGGTCGCGACCCTGCTCGACGCCGCGGAGGACACCGCCGTCCGTGCCGCACTGAAGGCCTATCGGGCGATTCTGGTGGGCGGGCAGTCGCTCCCCGAACCGCTGCGTGATCGCGCCGCCGATCTCGGGGTGCGTCTGGTGCGCACCTACGGCTCGACCGAGACCAGCGGGGGATGCGTCTACGACGGCGTTCCGCTCGACACGGTCGGCGTGCGCACGGTCGACGGCGAGTTGCGTATCGCGGGCCCCATGCTCGCCGAGGGGTACCTCGGCGACGGATCACTGACCGCGCGCACGTTCGTGCGCGACGAGCACGGCATCCGCTGGTACCGGACCGGAGATCTCGGTCTCGTCGAAGACGGTGTCGTCCGGGTGCACGGCCGCGCCGACAACGTCATCGTGTCCGGAGGGATCAACATCTCGCTCGACCGTGTCGAACGGATCGTCCGCCGGATCGCGGGTCTTCACGAGGCGGTGGTGGTCGGCGTGGAGGACGAGCGCTGGGGCGAGGCCTCCGTGATCGTCGCGGCCCGGGGTGAGGTGCTGCGCCGCAGCGAGTCGGAGCAGCTCGCGCAGGCGCGCGACGCGGTCGAGGAGGCACTCGGCAAGCATGCCCGACCCGTCCGGCTGATCATGGTGGACGAGATCGAGGTGCTGTCCTCCGGCAAACCCGACCGCGAGGCCATCCGCCGTATGGTCGCGGAACTGCACTGAGGGCGCGCTCTGCCAGACTGAACCGCATGGCCTCGTACACGCATGGACACCACGAATCCGTCCTCCGCTCGCATAACGTGCGCGACATCGCGAACTCGGCCGAGTACCTTCGCCCGCACCTCACGGCCACGACCCGCCTTCTCGATGTGGGCGCAGGCCCCGGCAGCATCACGGTCGACTTCGCCGGCATCGTCGCCCACGTCACCGCCACCGAGATCGACGAGAACGCCCTGGCTCTCTCGCGGGGCCTCGCGGCCGAGCGCGGTCTCACGAACCTCGAGTTCTCGGTCGAGGACGTGCACGCGCTGCGCTTCGCCGACGACGCCTTCGACGTCGTGCATGCGCATCAGGTGCTCCAGCACGTCGGCGACCCGGTGCAGGCGCTCCGTGAGATGCGCCGCGTGACCGTGCCCGGCGGCGTCGTGGCCGCGCGCGATGCCGACTACGCCGGCTTCGTCTGGTTCCCCGTGCTGCCCGAGCTCGAGCGCTGGCTGGCGCTGTACCGTGCGGCCGCACGAGCCAACGGCGGCGAGCCGGATGCCGGTCGCCGGCTGCTGGCCTGGGCCCGTGCCGCAGGCTTCACCGACATCACGGCGACCGCATCCACCTGGTGCTACGCGTCACCCGCCGAGCGCGCCTGGTGGGGTGGGATGTGGGCCGACCGCATCCTCGAATCCGCCCTTGCACGGCAGCTCATCGACAGCGACATGGCGACACGCGCCGATCTGCAGGAGATCAGCGACGCGTGGAAGCGCTGGGCCGACGACGGCGACGGCTGGTATCTGGTGCCGCACGGCGAGATCCTCGCCCGCGCCTGACGGACGCGGATACATCCCGCGACGGATGCCGACGCGAAGGCCCTCGCGTAGCGTGGGGGAGTGATCCGCCCGCTCTCTCGTACGGCGCTGACCCTCGACATCGTCGGGGCGGCGCTGCTCTTCCTCGTGCTCGTGCCGATGTCACTCGTGTTCTACGGGCCCGGGACGGGGAACACCGCGATCGGGGGAGTAGCGGTCGCGGGCATCGTCATCGCCAGCGTTCTGATGTCGGGCGGCGTCGCCATCGGCCGACTCGCCCCCGGGTGGGCGCTCGCGGCCGCATGGGCCGGTGCCGTGCTGCAGATGCTCTCCGGGTTCGGCCCCTTGCCGATCGACTTCGCGATCCTGCTCGTGCTCTACGCCACCTCTGCCTGGGGCACACGCCGTGTGCTCTGGTGGGGCTTCGGTTCGGCGCTCTTCGGTGGACTCGTCGCGGCGGTCTACATGGTCTTCGTCAACGGCGTCGCCTTCGGCACGGGCAGTGGGTGGGAGAAGGTCAGCGCGGGCACGCTGCTGCTCGTCCTCTCGGTCATGGCGCTCGGGTTCGCATGGGTGTGCGGCCTGCTCTGGCGGGTCGTCCTGCGCGCTCGCCGCACCCGGTCGGCCCAGCTGCAGGCGGAGTCGCTGGCCGCGGAGGAGCAGGAGCGGGTGCGTATCGCGCGCGACATGCACGATGTGGTCGCCCACTCCCTGGCGGTGGTGATCGCGCAGGCGGACGGGGCCAGGTACGCGGCCGCGGTGAAGCCCGAACTCGCGACCGAGGCGCTCGGCACCATCGCCCAGACGGCACGCGGCGCCCTGAGCGACGTGCGGATGCTGCTCACGCAGCTGCGGCATCGGCAGGGCGACGGTCCGCAGCCCACACTCGCCGACCTCGAGGCGCTTTTCGCGCAGGTGCGGCAGGCCGGAATCGAACCGCGGGTCACTGTCGACCCGATGCCGCCGGGGGAGCCGCCTGCGGCCATCCAGCTCGCGGTCTACCGCATCCTGCAGGAGGCTCTCACGAACGCGATCCGGCATGGAGACGGCGCGGTCGACGTGCATCTCGCCTGGCTCGCCGACCGCGTCGACGTCGATGTGCGCAACACCGTCAAAGGGGAAGCCACCGTGTCTCCGGGTGGGCACGGAGTCATCGGCATGCGTGAGCGTGCGCAGCTCGTCGGCGGTAGTCTGCAAGCCGAGCGCCGAGGGGCACAGTTCGTCGTCCACGCCACGCTCCCGATCGGAGTCTCCGAATGATCAGAGTCGTGCTCGTCGACGACCAGGCGCTCTTCCGCGCCGGAATCCGGATGCTCGTCGCCTCCCAGCCCGACCTCGAAGTCGTCGGGGAGGCAGGTGACGGCAAAGAGGCTCTCGAGGTCGTGCGCACGACCCGGCCCGACGTGGTGCTGATGGACATCCGGATGCCGGTCATGGACGGGCTCACCGCGACCGCTGAGATCCTGGCGCGCCCGGAGCCACCGCGCGTCGTCATGCTCACGACGTTCGACCTCGACGAGGCGGCGGCGAGGGCCATCCGACAGGGCGCGAGCGGCTTCCTCCTCAAGGACGCCGATCCGGAGTTCCTGCTCGCCGCGATCCGCACGGTGCACTCGGGGTCGAGCGTCATCGCCGCCGCCGCGACGCGCGACCTGTTCGAGCATTTCGCCGAAGCCCCCAAGCCCGTGCCGCCGCAGTACGCCGACCTCACGGACCGGGAGCGGGAGATCTTCGCGCTCGCCGCCCGGGGGCTCTCGAACGCCGAGATCGCCGGCCGGGAGTACCTGAGCGAGGCGACCGTGAAGACCCACATCAGCCGCATCCTCAGCAAGCTCGCGCTGCGCGACCGCGTGCAGTTGGTGGTCTTCGCCTTCGAGCACGGCCTCGCCTGAGCACCGTTCTGCGCGCGGTGTCCGCGGATCATCCTTGCGATGTATGCGGAAGGGTCCCCGGGAGCGATGACTCGCGCGGGGCCGCGGAAATAGCGTCGGATGCATGGAGATCACGACCACCGACCTGGGGCTCGCCGCCCGCGTCCAGCACCTGAAGAAGACCTACGGCTCCGGCGAAGGCACCGTCCGTGCCCTGGACGACGTCAGCGTCGGCATCCGCCGTGGGCAGTTCACCGCCATCATGGGACCGTCGGGTTCCGGCAAGTCCACCCTGATGCACATCATGGCGGGGCTCGACAGTCCGACCGAGGGGCGGGCCTGGATCGGAGACACCGAGATCACGGGTCTCGGAGACATCGACCTCACGATTCTGCGTCGTCGCCGGGTCGGCTTCATCTTCCAGGCCTTCAATCTCGTGCCGACGCTCGACGCGCTCGGCAACATCATGTTGCCCTTCGAACTCGACGGTCGTCGTCCGAGTGCGATCGAGCGGGCGCGCATCGACGGGCTGATCGAGACGCTCGGGCTCGGCTCGCGTCTCGCCCACCGCCCGCATCAACTGTCCGGCGGGCAGCAGCAGCGCGTGGCGATCGCCCGGGCCCTGGCCACGGCACCGGATCTGGTGTTCGCGGACGAGCCCACGGGCAACCTCGACTCGAAGACCGGGCGCGAGGTGCTGCGACTGCTCGCCACCGCGAGCCGCGAGCACGGCCAGTCCATCGCGATGGTCACGCACGACGCGATCGCGGCGAGCCATGCCGACCGCGTGCTCTACCTCGGCGACGGCCGCATCGTCGCCGATCACCCGCGTCAGACCGCAGAAGAGATCTCGGCCTACATGCTCGCCGCCGAGGTGGCGGCATGACCGCCGTCGCCACGGTCGTTCCCGAGACCCGCGCGACCGGGCCCCGCCTGGCCTGGCTGCGCGATCGGGGAATGGGTGCGAGCATCCTGGTCGCCGCACTCTCGGCCGCGTTCGGAGTGCTCCTCGTCGAGATCACGGCCTACATCGGTGCTGTGCTGCAGGCCGACCCGTTCATCGGGGACAGCGGCACGCTCGCCTTCGTGGTCGCGCTGCTGTCGGTGCTGCTGACCGTCGTCGCGATGTACGTCGCCGCGATCGTCACCGCGAACACCTTCTCGACGATCATCGCCGGCCGCACGCGTCAGATCGCGCTCATGCGCTTGATCGGGGCGACCGCGCGCTCGCAGCGGGCCGAGGTCGGCAAGCAGGGGCTCGTCGTCGGACTGCTCGGCGCGGCGATCGGGCTTCTGGTCGGCTTGCTGCTCGCCGTCATCGGAGTGCAGATCGGCGGGCAGCTGATCGACAACGCCCCCTCCGGCTTCTCGCTCGCACAGCCGTTCGTGGCGCTGCCGGCGATCGGTGTCGCGCTCACGACGTGGGCGGCGGCGTGGGCGGGATCACGGCGCGTGCTGTCGGTGACCCCTCTGCAGGCGCTCGGCGGTTCCGTCGAGCGCACGCATGACGAGGTCTCCGGCAAGCCGGGGAGGCACATCGGCGCCTGGGTCCTGCTGGTCGCCGGGGCCGTGCTCCTCGTGGGTGGCGTGCTGTTCGGACTCATGACGCCGCTCGGTGTCGTGGTGGCCTTCTTCGGCGGCGTGCTCTCGTTCACGGGACTCGCGCTCGGATCCGTGCTGTTCATGCCTCCGGTGCTTCGCCTGGTGGGACGGATGTTCGGGTCGAGCGCGACCGCCCGTCTCGCCGCCGAGAACGCTCTGCGCTACCCGGAGCGCTCCTCGCGGATGGCGATCGGCGTGGTGATGGGGGTGACCCTGGTGACGATGTTCGCCGTGGCGCTGGAATCGGCCAAGGGCCTGATGATGAGCCAGTCCACGGGCGAGGTCCCCGCGGAGTTCTTCGCCCCGATGGACGCCTTCGCGGCGGTGATGATGGTGCTGGTCGCCGTCTCGGCCGTGATCGCGGCGGTCGGGCTCGTGAACCTGCTCACGATCGGCGTGGTGCAGCGTCGCCGTGAGCTGGGGTTGCTGCGCTCGATCGGGCTGTCCAACCGTCAGGTGCGACGGATGGTGCTGCTCGAAGCGACCCACATCACGGTGGCTGCGACGCTGACGGGACTCGTGCTGGGTGTGGCATACGGCTGGATCGCCGCACAGTCGCTGCTCGGGTCGGTGCCGACTTTGCCCGACTTCGTTCCCGCGGGACTCATCGCTCCGCAGATCCCGTGGATCCCTGTCGCCATCATCGTCGTGGCGACGGCGGTGCTGACGCTGGTGGCGGCGGCGACGCCGACCCGACTGGCGACCAGAGTGGCTCCGGTCGAGGCGCTCGCGGCCGACTGACCCCTCTAGGCTGGTCGGATGCCGTCGCCGTTCGATCAGTCCACGTACCAGGTCCGCCTCGACTGGGGCACCGCCGGCCTCGCCCGCGTCGCCGGCGCCGACATCGTCGTGGTCGTCGATGTGCTGCGGTTCTCGTCCACGGTCATCGACGCCACGGCTGCCGGCGCCGCAGTCGCGCTGGCGGATGCGGAGAGATGGTCACGCAACGGCGCGGCCGTCGCCGCTGCGGCCCCCTCCGACTCCACAGTGCTCGTGGGCGGCATCCGCAACGCGGCGGCGGTCGCACGAGCGGTGCAGACCATCCAGGAACGACGGCAGGCCCGCACCTCGGTCGCGGTCATCGCAGCCGGCGAGCTCGATGAGACGGGTGCGCTGCGATTCGCCGTCGAGGACCAGCTCGGGGCCGGGGCGATCGTCTCGGCACTCTCGGCTCGGGGCATCGACCACACGGCCCCGGACGCCGCCGTCGCCGCCGAGGGCTTCCACGCCCTGCGCGGTGCGGTGCGGCACATGGTCGGTGCGAGCGGCTCCGGCCGTGAGCTCGCTGCCGGCGTCGCCGCGACCGCCCGCATCGAGGCAGCGGGTCTGGTTCCGACCTCCGTGGCGGATGCCGCCGCCCTCGATGCGGTCGACGTCGTCCCGATGCTCCACGACGGATCATTCATCCGCTTCGACTGATCCCCGCGCCCATCCCGTTCGGAGGATTCTTCCCCGACGGGCGGACGCACGGTCGCACGACATCCTCCCGAAACGGAGATCTCCGCCGGTTACCGCGGGGCAGGCACCGACACGGCCGCGGGCACGTAGGGTCGTGTCATGAGGTACCTTCCCGCTGTCATCGTCGACGTCGTGCTCGTGCTGATCTTCGCCACGATCGGTCGCGCCTCGCATGACGAGAACCCCGCCGGGTTCCTGCTCACGGCGTGGCCGTTCCTGGTCGCACTGCTCGTGGGGCATCTCCTCGCCGCGTTGCTGCCCGGTCGGCCTCGTCGCCCCTGGTCGCTGCTGTGGGGTGTGGTGGTCTGGGTCGTGACGGTCGCGGGTGGGATGCTCATCCGCGTGATCAGCGGCGACACGGCCGAGCTGCCGTTCATCATCGTGGCGACACTCGTGCTCGGGGTCTTCCTCGTCGGCTGGCGCGCGATCACAGCCCTGCTGCGTCGTCGGCGCACCTCGTCTGACGGGTCAGCAGAGACCGAGGTGGCGAGCCTCGACGACCCGAACGCCTGAGTCGCGGTCAGCGCGGCATCTGCGCGGCGAGGCGCACGTCGGTCGAGATCTCCCGCCGGGTCCAGGCGAAGAGATGCCGGGCGTCGAACGTGCGCGAGCAGCGCGCGCACGATGTGGGTCTCGTGGGGCGGCGGTGTCGGTAGGTCACGTGGCCTGCCGGGCAACTGCCCACCCAGGGGGCGAGCTCTACGGCCGTCTCGCCGTGGTGGGTCGTGCCGCCGACGTAGCCGAGGTCGCGGGCGACGCGCTTCCACGCCGGGCCATGCGCGGCGGCGTGCCCGGCGAGGGCGTGCGCGACCTCGTGCAGCAGCACCTGGTGGATGTCGTCGTCTTCGAAGCGTGCCGCGAGGTAGCGCGATACGGTGATGCGCTTCTTCGTGTAGTCGCACTGCCCGGCCCGACGCTTGGCATTGTCGAAGCCGAAAGACCAGCTGTCGTCGAGATGCAGCGTGATCAGTGCTTCGCCCCAGACGCGCACACGGTCAAGTTCCGCCATGCGATCAGGCTAAGCCATGCCGCCGACATCACGGCCGCACGAAGGCTCAGCCCGCGATGAGCTGCGGCGGGCGGCGCCGCTCGACAGCCTCGATCGCCAGCAGAGCGGTCTCGAGCTCGCTGTCCTCCGCGCCCGATTCGCGCCGGAGGAACAGCGACTGCTTGAAGCTCTCCCTGGCGGTCTCGTAGTCGCCGGCGTCGTAGGCGTTCTTGCCGTGGTGCTGATACGCGAAGGCGGCGATCGACAGCCAACGCTGCCCCTCGGCCTCGGTCGCACAGGTCGAGAGCTCCTGTTCGGCTGCGGCGTGGGCGCCCCGGTACTGCAGGATCGTGGCGTGCAGCACGCGGGCGCGCAGAACGTCCTTGCGTGTGCCGGCCATGCGCGCCTGGCGCACCGTCTCGTCAGCCAGCGCGAGCGCCTCGTCGAGGCGGTCGAGCACCTTCAGCAGCCACACGCGCTCCAGCAGAGCGGGCAGACTGCGCTGCGAATCGATCTCCGCGAGACGTGCCTCGCATTCATCGAGATCGACCTTCTCGCGGAGGGTCTCCTGGTCGTATCCCCGGATGAAACTCATTGCTCTCCTTCCGCAGCGTCCCCATCCAGTGTGCCTTCCGCCCGCGGGGTCGTCGGGGCGGCGCGCCCTGGTCTCGGCATCCCGTCTCCGACACGCCGCGGGGACCGGTGCGCCGACCACCGAACGTGCCCGTCGGACGACGTCGGGAACCGCTCGTGCCTCAGCGCAGGAAGAGCGAGGCGTCGGGGCGCGGGGAGGCGACGGCGTCGGCGTCGGTCACGATCCGCGCCCCCTGGAGGAAGGAGACGACCTCGGCACCCTGTGCGATCTTCGCGGGATGGGGGCCTGCGGCCAGGATGCGCGGCAGCCATTCGGTCGGCAGGGGAGCGGCGGACGCCGCGACGACGAGGTTCCCGAACCGCCGCCCCTTGAGCACCTGGGTGTCGGCGAGGATGCCGATCTCGGGGAGCACCTCCGCGATCGTCGCGGCCTGGCGGCGGGCGAAGGCGAGGCCCGGACCGTCGGCGACGTTGACGAGAAGCACACCGCCGGGTGTCAACAGCTCTGCGAGCTCGCGGTAGAACTCGACGCTGGTGAGGTGGGCGGGCGTCTGCGCACCCGAGTACACGTCGGAGACGACGAGGTCGCAGCTCGCCTGCAGCCCGCTCGGCAGCTTCGCCACGCCCTCGCGGGCATCGCCGATCCTGATCCTGATCGGCGCGCCCTTCGGCAGAGGAAGATGCTCCCGCACCAGCTGGGCGAGGGGGGGCTCGAGTTCGATCACCTGCTGCCGGGAGCCGGGGCGCATCGCCTCGATGTAGCGGGGGATCGTGAGGGCGCCGGCCCCGAGGTGCACGGCGGTCAACGGTCCGGGCGGGAGCTGGTCGATCACCGCTCCCATGCGCACGATGTACTCGAAGTGCAGGTGCGTCGGGTCGTCGAGGTCGACGTGCGATTGCGGGGTGCCGTCGACGATGAGCTCGAAGCCGCTCGTGAACTCGGACGGGATGATGCTGGCGATGCCGCCGTGATCGAGTCGGGCCTGGGGGTGCTCGGTGTCGCGCGCTCTCGTCCGGCCCATGGGCACGAGCCTACGCTCTGGCCGAGCGGGATCAGCGCTGCTTGCCGTTCGCGCAGGTCTCCTGCTCCGCCGTCTGACCGGAGATGGCCGAGTCGAGCGTCGCACGGGGCGCCGGGGCGTCGGTCGCCGGGGAGTCGGTGGCGGGAGGGTTCGTCGCCGGAACCTCGGCGTCGGCGCCCGGTGCGGGCTCCATGAGCTCGACGCCTCCGTTGTTGCTGACGTTCCCGGTGAGCTGCACGGGCTGCCCGGCCTTCAACGCATCCCAGATGCTGGCCGCGGCGTCGCGGTTCGGCACGACGCGGTTCGTGTCGTCGGGATCGGTGAGCACGGGGTACTGCAGGAAGACGAACTCCGAGAAAGGCACGTCCTTGATCGACAGGGCCAGCTGGGCGAGTCGGATGGGGTTGCCCAGTTCGTCGCTCGGGTCGATGTTGTCGACGATCGTGTCGGCGAGCCCGAGCACCTTCCCCGGGTCGGAGAGCACCTCGTCGCTCATGATCTTCTTCACCAGGCGCGACATGTACTGCTGCTGGTTCGACACGCGCGCCATGTCGCTCTCGTCACCCACGCCGTGCCGTGTGCGGATGAACTGCAGTGCCTCGTAGCCGGAGACCGTGCGCAGGCCCGGCTCCCAGTCGATCGACGTGTGCTCGTCGCGGATGCCCTCGCCGCCGATGCACACCTCGACACCGCCGATGGCGTCGGTGACCTCCATCACCCCGTCGAAGTCGATCTTCGCGGCGAAGGGGATCTCGATGCCGGTGAGCTCGGTGACGCTCTTCGCCACACACGACATCCCGGCGTTCTGATAGATCGAGTTGATCTGCGTCTTGCTCGTCTCCGAGGCGACCGATCCGTCTTCCCTGGTGCACTCGGGCGTCGGGATCATGAGGTCGCGCGGGAGCGAGACGACCGTGACGTTGCGGGGCTCGGCCGAGACGTGCACGAGCAGGTTCACGTCGTTGAGGATCCCCCCGTCGGCCTCCGAGCATCGCGCGGCGAGGAGCCCTGTCGACACCTCACCGCACTCGTCGGTGCCGATGATGAGCATGCTGAACTCGCCGGGGTAGGCGCTGATCGAGGGCGGTTCGACCTCGGGTGCCCCTTCCAGGCTGACAGCGCCCTCGTTGAAGCGATTGAAGTAGTCGGTCACGACGAACGCGGCGACGGCGATCGCGGCGACGAGCACGACGCCCAGCGTGATTCCGGCGATCTTCAGGAATCCTCTGGCGGGCCCGGGAGAGGGGAGCGTCGCGTGGCGGGCGACCGTCGAACGGTCGTTGTCAGGGGAGCGGCGAACCATCCGGGGAGCCTACCGGGGGAACCTGATGTTACGGCCGCATGACGATTGTGAGAGGAACTTGCAGGTAATTAGTTAGTCGTGGATACTTTTTCCTAACCCCCGGTGAGTACCCGATGCTTGCCAGGACTTTTCAAAGAGGAGATCCCCGCAATGCACAAGCGCATTCTCTCGGCTGTGGCGCTCGGCGCCGTGGCCACGCTCGCCCTCGCCGGCTGTGCCGGCGGCAGCGACACCGGCTCCACCGACGGCAAGGGCCAGGAGCTCACCGTCTGGATCATGAAGGGTACGAACCCCGACGCCTCCGCCTTCTACGACAAGGTGTCCGACGCCTTCGAGAAGGAGACCGGCGCAACGGTCAAGATCGAGGAGATCCAGTGGGCCGACGCCCACGACCGCTTCGTGACCTCCATCGCCGGTGGCACGACCCCCGACGTCGCCGAGACCGGCACCACCTGGACCGCGGAGTTCGCCGACGCCGGCGCGCTCGAGCCCCTCGACGAGTACGTCGACGCCGAGAAGGGCCTCCGCGACGACCTCGTCGAGGGCCTCGAGGTCGCCGGCACCTACGACGGCGAGCTGTACGGCATGCCGTGGTACGCGGGCGTCCGCTCGCTCGTCTACCGCGCCGACGTGTTCGAGGAGCTCGGACTCGAGGCCCCGAAGACGTGGGACGACATCGTCGCCGCGGGTGACGCCATCAAGGCCGCCAAGCCCGACATGCTCCCCTTCCCGGTCCCGGGCGACGCCGAGTTCCAGGTCTACCCCTGGGTCTGGGGCGCCGGCGGCGAGATCGCCACGAAGGACGGCAAGACCTGGACCAGCGAGCTGGACAGCGAGGAGTCGCAGGCGGGCATCGAGTTCTACACGGGCCTGGCCACCGAGCACGGCTTCTCCTCCGCAGGTGCGACCACCTGGAAGGAGACCGACCTCCGTGACGCGTTCACGCAGGGCAACGTCGCCATGATGCTCTCGGGCTCGTGGACGCCGAAGTCGCTCATCGAGGCCAACCCCGACCTCGAGGGCAAGATCGGTGCAGCCGTCATCCCCGGTGAAGACGGTGGCATCGCTCCGTCCGTGCTCGGCGGATCGCACCTCTCGGTCTTCAACACGACCAAGAACGCCGACCTCGCTTGGGAGTTCGTCAAGCTCATGACCACCGGCGAGTTCGCCGAGCAGTGGTCGAACGAGACCGGGTACTTCCCGGGCGTCCAGTCCGCGATGGAAGAGGCCCTGGCCTCGACCGACCCGCTGGTCGCACCGTTCGCCGAGCAGATGGTCGACGGCGGAGCATCCGTCCCGGTCACCCCGAACTTCGGCGCCGTGCAGGCGAAGAAGACGACCAACTCCATGATCCAGGCCATCCTCAGCGGGCAGAAGGACGTCGCGACCGCGACGAAGGACGCCGCCGCCGAGATGACCGAACTCCTCAACCAGAAGTAAGGAAGCATCCCTTCCATGTCGATGGTGCAAGCGCCACTGCCGGCCACGAAGGCGGAGTCCACCTCCGCCTCCGTGGCCGGCGGCCGGAAGCGACGCGGTCTCTCGGTCGTCGCGGCCCGCCCCTGGCTCCTTCTCGCGCCCGGGCTGGCCATCCTCGCGGTGCTCATGCTCTGGCCGCTCATCCAGGTGTTCATCTACTCGCTGCAGGACTACGGTCTGCGCGAGATCAACACCGGGGAGAACAACTGGATCGGTCTCGACAACTACGTCGAGGCGCTCACCAACCCGACTCTCTGGACGGTGGTGCTGCCCAACACCGTCGGGTTCGCCGCCGTGGCCGTGTTCGTCACGGTCGCCGTCGGTACGCTCGTGGCGCTGCTGCTCGCACGCCTCGGCACCACCTGGCGCGTCATCGTCTCCAGCTGCATCATGGTCGCGTGGGCGATGCCAGCCGTGACCGGCACGTACGTCTGGACCTTCATCTTCGATGCTGATCGCGGCATCTTCAACACGGTGCTGCGTGACCTCGGCCTCATGGACGACCCGGTGAACTGGTTCACGAACCAGTGGTCGTTCTATGCCATCGTGCTCCTCAACGTGGTGCACCACGGCTTCCCGTTCGTCGCGATCACCGTGCTGGCCGGCCTGCTCGGCGTCTCGAAGGAGATGCTCGAGGCCGCCGCTCTCGACGGCGCCGGCGCGTGGCGTCGATTCTGGAAGATCATCTTCCCCACGCTCAAGCCCGTCTTCTCGGTCGTGATCATCCTCTCGACCATCTGGGACTTCAAGGTCTTCGCGCAGGTGTACCTGATGCCCGGCGGTGGGGGTGGCAACCGTCAGGTGCTCAACCTCGGCGTCTGGTCGTATGTGGAGTCCTTCGGCCAGAACCGTTACGGCTTCGGTGCGGCGCTCGCCGTACTGCTCACGCTGGTGCTGATCGGCATCACGATCGTCTACATCCGCTCCCTCATGAAGGAGGACGAGCTGTGAACCCGCGCCCGAGGCTCCGCTCCCGCATCGGAATCGGGATCGCGGTCGCCGCGGTCCTGATCTTCACGCTGTTCCCCGTCTACTGGATGGTCTCCAGCGCCTTCGACGGCAAGGCCTCCAGCGGTGGCCAGTCACTGCTCCCGCAGGAGTTCACGTGGGACAACTTCGCCTTCGTGCTCACCGACGGCGGATTCGGCACCTACCTGCGCAACTCGGCGATCGTGGCGCTCGTCACGGTTCTCGTGAGCGCCCTCGTGTGCCTGCTCGCGGCCGTCGCGGTCGCGCGCTTCAAGTTCAAGTTCCGCACCACGATCCTGATGATGATCCTGATCGTGCAGATGGTGCCGCTCGAGGCGCTCGTCATCCCGCTGTTCCTGCAGGTGAAGAGCCTCGGCCTCCTCAACAGCATCCTCGGCCTGATGGTCGTCTACGTCGCGCTGTCGCTCGCGTTCGGCATCTGGATGCTCCGCGGCTTCGTCGCCGCCGTTCCGGTCGAGCTCGAAGAGGCCGCATACATCGACGGCGCGAGCTGGTGGCGCATGTTCCGCTCGGTGCTGCTGCCGCTGGTCATGCCCGGCCTCGTCGCGACCAGCATCTTCAGCTTCATCACCGCGTGGAACGAGTTCATCTTCGCGATGACGATCCTGGGCGCCCAGACCGACCAGTACACGGTCTCGATCGGTCTGAAGTCGTTCTTCGGCCTGCACTCCAACGACTGGGGCAGCATCATGGCCGCGTCGACCATCATCACCGTCCCGGTCATGATCTTCTTCGTACTGGTGCAGCGCAAGCTCGCCTCCGGCATGGTGGCAGGAGCGGTGAAGGGATGACCGACGACCTCGAACGCCTCGCGAACGGCGTGCTGTGGCCGGGATTCTTCGGCACCGAAGCCCCGGAGTGGCTGCGCGACGAACTGCGTGACGGACTGGCAGGAGTCGTGTACTTCGGCCAGAACGTCGGCGAAGGCCTTCCCGCCCTCAGCGCCGCGATCCTCGACGCGAACCCCGACGCCCTGATCGGCATCGACGAGGAGGGCGGCAGCGTCACCCGGCTCGAGTCCGCCACGGGGTCGACGGTTCCTGGAGCCGCCCAGCTCGGTCTGCTCGACGACCTCGTCGCGTCAGAGAAGACCGGCGCGGAGCTGGCTCGTCGGGTGCGTGCGGTCGGCGCCAACGTGGTGCTCGGTCCGGTCGCCGACGTCAACACCGACCCCCGCAACCCGGTCATCGGTGTTCGGGCCTTCGGTGACGACGAGGCACTCGTCTCGCGACACGTCGTCGCGACGATCGACGGCATCCAGGACGGGGCGGTCGCCGCGTGCGTCAAGCACTTCCCCGGCCACGGCGACACCCACATGGACTCCCACCACTCGCTCCCCGAGATCACGCTCGACCTCGAGGAGTTCGAGCGTGTGCACCTCGAGCCGTTCCGCGCCGCGATCGACGCGGGCGTGGATGCCGTCATGACCGCGCACATCGTGGTCCCGGCATGGGGCGAGCAGCCGGCCACCCTCAACCCGCGTGTGCTGGGCATGCTGCGCGACTGGGGCTACGACGGCCTCATCATCACCGATGCGCTCGACATGGCGGCCATCCGCGAGACGGTCGGACTCGGCGGGGGAGCAGCCCAGGCGCTCGCTGCCGGCGCAGACCTCCTCTGCATCGGCAACCCGACCAATCCGGGCGAAGCCGCTCTGCCCGACCAGGACGAGCAGGACTTCCGTGCCGCCAGAGACGGGATCGTCGCCGCGCTGCGGGACGGTTCGCTCTCGCGTGCGCGTGTCGAGGAGGCGGCAGCCAGGGTCGCATCCCTCGCGGCCAAGCTCCGCATCGCCGCGGAGCAGACGCACGAGCAGGCCGAGACCTTCGACGCCGCGGAGATCGTGCGCCGCGTGGTCACCGTGTCCGGCGACGCCCTGGAGACGGCGTCGGAGCTCGCCGTCATCGATGCGCGCCGACGCTCGACGCTCGCCGTCGACAGTGCGGGTTCGTACGTCGCGAATGCGCTGGCCGGGGACGGTGTGCGCGTGCGCCTGGACGTGGCCTCTGCCCCGGTTTCCGAACAGGATCGGGTGATCGACGAGGTCGCGACAGCCGCGGGAACGACGGTGCTGCTGATCGACCGTCCTGACACGGATGCCGCACAGCGCGCGCTCGTCGAGCGTGCGGCTCTGCGGGATCCTCGTGCGGTGGTCGTCAATGTCGGTCTTCCCACGGCGAACCCGCTGCCGCTGCCGACCGTGGAGGTCGCCGCAGCCAGTAGGCTCGGTGCGCAGACGGCGCGTGAAGCACTCCTGGGGCGCTTCGCGGTGCAGCAGAGGATGAACAGCGCCGGCTGAGACAGGATCCCTCCATGGACGATGACGTTCTCGCTCGGGTGCGACGCTCGCTCCCCAAGGTGAGCGCTGCCGAGGCGCGCGTCGCGGAGACCATCCTGGGAGACCCGACTCTGGTCGTCGACCTGGCGATCAACGATCTGGCCCAGCTCTGCCGCACCTCGCTGTCGACGGTGGCCCGCTATGCCCAGTCGCTCGGGTACAGCGGCTATCGCGAGCTCCGCGTCGCGGTCGCCCGCGCGATCACGCTCGCTCAGGCGCAGCAGGCACGGTTCGGACTGGACACCACGGCGATCGATCCCGACGACGGGCCCACGGCGATCGCCGCCAAGCTCGCCGCGCAGGAGATCGACGCGATCGAGAAGACGGCCCTCGCCCTCGATGCGGTCGCCCTCGACCGGGTCGCCCGCGCTCTGGTCGACGCGCGTCACATCGATCTCTTCGGGCAGGCAGCGTCGTCACTGACGGCGCAGGACCTGCAGTTGAAGCTCTCTCGCATCGGCTGCTCGGTGTCGCACTCGGCGGATCCGCACCTGGCCGTCACAGCGGCCTCCCTGCGCACCTCCGACGACGTCGCGATCGCGTTCTCCCACGGCGGCGAGACCGCGGAGACCCTGCGCGCGCTCGAAGTGGCGCGGGATGCCGGTGCTCTCGCCGTGGCGGTCACCAGCGCCCCGGACTCGCCGCTGGCGTTGGCGGCGGATGCGGTGCTGCTCACCCACGCGCACGAATCGCCGTTCCGGATGGCCGCGATGTCGAGCCGCATCGCTCAGCTCGCCCTCGTGGACGTGCTGTTCGTGCGTGTGGTGCAGCACCGCGGCGAACCTGTCGCGGTCTCGTTGCAGCGAACCCACGACGCCGTTCCCGCACGACGCCGCACCTGAGGCTCGGGCGGAGTTCGCTGCGTCAGGCGGAGCTGTGGGCGTAGCCGTTCCTCCCCACGGGGTTCTTCCCGCCCGTGGCGACGAGCCTCAGTCGACGTGGTCGCGGGTGCTGACGAGAGCGCGGGTCGCGATGCGGTGACCTCGGGCGAGGCTTCCCGTGAGCGACAGGCCGGTGAGGACCCCGGCGAGGAAGCCTGCAGCGAAGGCGTCTCCCGCGCCGATGGTCTCCACCACGGGGGCGTCGAGGGCGTCGCTCTCGGCGATCTCCGTGCCGTCGAACGCCACGGCTCCGCGCGAATCGGTGATGAGCAGGTACCGCGGCCCGGGGAACAGCGCGCGCAGCTGCTGCGGATCGCTCGTCCCGAACACGGCCTCCGCATCGGGTCGGGTGCAGAAGACGATGTCGGCGCGGCCGGCGAAGTCGGAGACGATCCTCTTGCCGTCCGCCTCGCGCCCTCGCCAGAGCGCCGGTCGCCAGTTCAGGTCGAAACTGAGCAGCCGGTCGGAGTGCCGTTGCGCGAACAGCGCCTCCTGAGCCGCGAGCGCCGAGATCGAGAGCGCTGGCGTGATCCCCGAGGTGTGCACGAGTGCCGCCTCGGTGAGGAGGGCGGAGGCCAGCGGCGTCGTCAGGGTCTGCGGAGAGAGGGCGGCGGCGGCGGATCCTGCACGGTAGTAGTGCATGGTCCCGTCGACCGCTCCGTCGTCTCGGGCCGAGAGCTCCTTCACGTAGAGGCCGGTGGGCGCATCGTCGTCGACCTCGACCGCGGAATCGTAGACGCCGTGCTCGCGCAGTTCGGCCGTCAGGAAGCGCCCGAAGCCGTCGTCGCCCACACGGGACAGGACCGAGGCGCGGATGCCCGCCGAGGCCAAGGCGATCGCGGTGTTCCACTCGGCACCGGCCAGAGAGCGGTGGAAGGTCCGGCAGTCTTCGAGAGGACCGGCGGTGGCGGCGACGAGGGCGACCATGCCCTCGCCGAAGCAGACGGCGAGCGGGGTGGTGTCGGGCACGATCTGGACACTACCGGATCGGTGCCGGTCCCGCCGATACCGGATTGCAACCTGGATGCGTTTGGCATCTGAGGATCTGCTGGGTACCGTCGAGTCATCACCGTCCCCGAGGCGAAGAGGCCTCGGGACGCGCAACGAAGCGCCCGACAGGGAAGGTCACACAATGCACCAATCAGTCAAGCGTCGGCGAGGGGTCATCGCCGTAACCGGAGCCACGATCGCGGCACTCGCCCTTGCGGGGTGCGTCGCCAGCGAGCGGGGCGACGAGGGCTCGGAAGGCTCGGGCGACGTCGACGGGACGTTCGTGTTCGCCGCGTCCTCGGACCCGGCGAGCCTCGACCCCGCCTTCGCGCAGGACGGCGAGAGCTTCCGCGTCTCGCGTCAGATCTTCGAAGGTCTCGTCGGCACCGAGCCCGGTACCGCCGACCCGGCACCGCTCCTCGCCGAGTCGTGGGAGTCGTCCGAGGACGGCATGTCCCATACCTTCGAGCTGAAGAAAGACGTCACGTTCCAGGACGGGACGCCGTTCAACGCCGAGGCCGTCTGCGTGAACTTCGACCGCTGGTTCAACTGGACCGGGCTCGCCGCATCCGAGGCCTTCGGCTACTACTACAACAAGCTCTTCAAGGGCTACGCCTCCAATGCGGCAGACGCGGTGTACAAGTCGTGCACCCCCGACGGCGAGAACTCGGTCACGATCGAGCTCAACAAGCCGTTCGCCGGTTTCGTCGCCTCGCTCTCGCTGCCGGCGTTCGCGATGCAGAGCCCCTCGGCGATGCAGGAGTTCGGCGCGGATGAGGTCAGCGGATCGGCCGAGGCCCCGCAGCTGTCCGAATACGCGATGGGCCACCCCGTCGGCACCGGGCCTTACGCCTTCGACGAGTGGGCACCGGGCGAGCAGGTCACGCTCAAGGCCTACGACGACTACTGGGGCGAGGCCGGACAGATCGACGAGATCATCTTCCGCACGATCGACGACCCGACCGCTCGCCGTCAGGCGCTCGAGTCCGGCTCGATCGACGGCTACGACCTCGTCGGACCGGCCGACACCAAGGCCCTCGAAGACGACGGCTTCACCATGGTGTCGCGCCCGCCGTTCACGATCCTCTACCTCGCCTTCAACCAGGCGGTTCCGGAGCTGCAGGACCCGAAGGTCCGTGAGGCCCTGTCGTACGCGGTCGACAAGGATGCGCTGATCAGCCAGGTGCTCCCGGAGGGCACGCAGAAGGCGATCGAATTCGTCCCCGAGGTCGTCAACGGCTACAACCCCGATGTCACGACCTACGACTACGACCCCGAGAAGGCCAAGGCACTGCTGGCCGAGGCGGGCTACACCGAGGCGAACCCGCTGAAGCTCACCTTCAACTACCCGGTCAACGTCTCGCGCCCCTACATGCCGGACCCCGAGCAGATCTTCACGGTGCTGTCGTCGCAGCTCTCCGAGGTCGGCGTCGAGACCACCCCGGTCTCGGAGGAGTGGGTCGAGTACCTCGATCGCACCACCGGAACCTCGGATCACGGCATCCACCTGCTCGGCTGGACCGGCGACTACAACGACACCGACAACTTCGTCGGCGTCTTCTTCGGCCAGCAGAGCTCCGAGTGGGGCTTCGACAACCCCGAGCTGTTCCAGAAGCTGAACGAGGCGCGCGGCGTCTCCAAGCTCGAGGACCAGACGGCGCTGTACGAGGAGATCAACGAGATGGTCGCCCAGTTCATCCCGGGTGTTCCGCTCGCGCACCCGGCGCCGACCCTGGCGTTCGACCCGCGCGTGAAGAGCTACCCCGCCAGCCCGGTGAACGACGAGGTCTTCACGGACATCGTCCTCACCAAGTAGGCCTGACCACTTGATATGCCGCCCCCCGGTCCCGCGCATCCTGCGGGACCGGGGGAACGGCGTACCTTCTGATCGACGGAGATCTTCGTGCTGCGCACCATCGGCAGGCGACTGCTGTTCCTCATCCCCACCCTGTTCGGGCTCAGCATCCTGCTGTTCGCCTGGGTCAGGGCCCTTCCCGGCGGCCCCGCGGTCGCCCTGCTCGGCGAGAAGGCCACACCCGAGGCCGTCGCGAGAGTCAACGAGCTCTACGGCTTCAACAAGCCGCTCATCGAGCAGTACTTCATCTGGATCGGGCGGCTCCTCCAGGGAGACTTCGGAACCTCCATCCAGACCAACCGTCCGGTGACCGAGGAGTTCATGCGCCGCTTCCCAGCGACGCTCGAACTCAGCGTCATGGCGCTCATCTTCGCGGTCGGCATCGGCATCCCGCTGGGATACTGGGCCGCTCGCCGTCACGGCAAGTTCACCGACCACGCCTCTGTGGTGCTGAGCCTGATCGGCATCACCATCCCGGTGTTCTTCCTGGCTTTCATCCTGAAGTACGTCTTCGCCGTGCAGCTGGGATGGCTGCCGTCGGACGGGCGCCAGAATCCACGAATAGACGCGACCCATCCCACCGGGTTCTATGTGTGGGACGGCATCATCACCGGCGAGTTCGATGCCGCGTGGGATGCGATCCTGCACCTCATCCTCCCGGCGCTCGCGCTCGGCACCATCCCGCTCGCGATCATCGTCCGCATCACCAGGGCCAGTGTCCTGGAAGTGCAGAACGCTGACTACGTGCGCACCGGTCGGGCGAAGGGCGTCGGCTCCCCGACGTTGCGCAACCGCTTCATCCTGCGCAACGCCATGCTCCCGGTGATCACCACGATCGGCCTGCAGACCGGGCTGCTGATCTCGGGGGCGGTGCTCACCGAGACGGTGTTCGCCTTCCCGGGCATCGGCTCGTTCCTGGCGAGAGCGATCTTCACCAGGGACTTCCCCGTCCTTCAAGGCTTCATCATCTTCATCGCGATCGCGTACGCGCTGATCAACCTGGCGGTTGATGTCTCCTACAGCTTCATCGACCCGAGAGTGAGGGTGCAGTGATGTCCCTCCCCATCGTCCGAAAGGAGGCGGTCGCATGACCATCGCGCTCCCGCCCGCCCAGGGCCCCTCAGCGGAGAGCGGCGGCAGCATCGACACCGTCGCCATCGCCCAGGCCGATCTGAAGAACGGCTCCGGCGGCTTCTGGCGGGACGTGTTCCGCCGCCTGCGCCGGAACCCGACGGCATGGATCGGCGCGGCCATCGTCGTGGCCTTCCTGCTCGTCGCTGCGCTCGCGCCCCTGATCGCTCCCTACCCGGAGACGGCGCTGCCGGGTGCGAAGTACATCACGCCCACCTACATCCCGGGACCGGGGGAGTTGCCGCAGTTCCCACTGGGCCTCGACCGCTTCGGCGGCGACGTGCTGTCCAAGCTCATCTGGGGTGCGCAGGCGTCTCTCATGATCGGCGTCGTCTCCACGGCCATGGGCCTGGTCGGCGGCATGATCCTCGGACTGCTCGCCGGCACTTTCGGCGGCTGGGTCGACACGCTCATCATGCGCATCGTCGACATCATCCTCTCGGTGCCGAACCTACTGCTGGCGGTGTCGATCGCCGCCATCCTCGGGCAGACCCCGTTCGCGATCATGATCGCGATCGGGGCCTCCCAGGTGCCGATCTTCGCCCGGCTGCTGCGCGCGTCGATGCTGCAGCAGCGCTCCAGCGACTACGTGCTCTCGGCGCAGACCCTCGGGCTCGGGCGCGGCAAGATCACGATGTCGCATGTGCTGCCGAACGCCATCGGCCCTGTGATCGTCCAGGGGACGCTGACGCTGGCCACCGCGGTCATCGATGCGGCGGCCCTGTCGTTCCTCGGTCTCGGTGGCGGCCGTCCGGAGACCGCGGAGTGGGGACGCATGCTCACGTACGCGCAGGCCGAACTCGCGATCGCACCCTGGCTCGCCTTCCTCCCCGGTATCTGCATCGCCGTCACGGCGCTCGGCTTCACCCTGCTGGGCGAGGCGCTGCGCGAGGCGATGGACCCCCGGACGAGGGCGCGATGAACTCGCGGGAGAACGGCGCCGTGAGCGCCGCGAAGGAGAAGCAGATGTCGACCGAACCGCTGCTGTCGGTCCAGGGGCTTGCCGTGGACTTCGCCACCATGGACGGCGTCGTGCACGCCGTCGAGGGTGTCGACCTCGAGATCCGCCCCGGCGAGACCGTCGCGATCGTGGGGGAGTCCGGCTCGGGCAAGTCCACCACCGCGATGGCCATCATCGGACTGCTCGCCGGGGGAGGCCGGATCGCCTCCGGCAGCATCCGCCTCGATGGCAAGGAGATCTCCCGCGCGCCGGAGCATGAGCTGCGCACGATCCGCGGTCGTGACATCGGGCTCGTGCCGCAGGACCCGATGTCGAACCTGAACCCGGTCGCGAAGATCGGCACGCAGGTGGCGGAGACGCTGCTCGCGCACGGCCTCGCCACACGGCAGAACGTGCAGGCCAAGGTGGTCGAGGCGCTGACCGCCGCGGGGCTCCCGGATCCGGCGCGACGTGCCAAGCAGTACCCGCACGAGTTCTCCGGCGGCATGCGCCAGCGCGCGCTCATCGCGATCGGTCTGGCGTGCAAGCCGCGACTGCTGATCGCCGACGAGCCCACCAGCGCGCTCGACGTCACGGTGCAGCAGACGATCCTCGACCAGATCGGGCAGATGACGCGCGAACTGGGCACGGCCGTGCTGCTCATCACCCACGACCTGGGTCTCGCCGCCGAGCGTGCCGAGCGGGTGATCGTGATGCACCGCGGGAAGGTGGTGGAGCAGGGCGACGCGCGCCAGATCCTGGAGGATCCGCAGCATCCGTACACGCAGTCGCTCGTGAAGGCGGCGCCGTCGGTCGCAGCGGCACGCCTGCGACCCGAGGCCTTCCGAACCCAGGAGCGGGCGGCCGACCCCGACGCCGTCGCGGCGGTCGCCGTGGCCGAGGTGGCCCCGACCGACAACATCGTGGAGATCGAGAACCTCACCAAGGTGTATCCCGTGCGGGGCCGGGGCGAGGATTTCGTGGCCGTCGATGATGTGTCGCTGGTGATCCCGCGCGGGGAGACGGTCGCGATCGTGGGCGAGTCCGGTTCGGGCAAGACCACGACCGCGCGGATGCTGCTCAAGGTGATCGAGCCGACGAGCGGGCTGATCCGCTACGAGGGCAAGGACATCGCGTCGCTGAGTCGGGCGGAGACGAAGGAGTTCCGGCAACAGGTGCAGCCGATCTTCCAGGATCCGTATTCGAGCCTGAACCCGATGTTCACGATCGAGCGTCTGATCGCCGAGCCGCTGGAGTTCTACCGACGGGGGAGCGGCGCCGATCGGCGAAAGCGCGTGCGGCAGCTGCTCGACGACGTGGCGCTGCCGCAGTCGATGCTGCGGCGGTACCCGTCCGAGCTGTCCGGCGGTCAGCGACAGCGCGTCGCGATCGCACGAGCGCTCGCCCTCTCGCCGGATCTGATCGTGTGCGACGAGCCGGTGTCGGCGCTCGATGTGCTGGTGCAGGACCAGATCCTGAAGCTGCTCGGCGACCTGCAGCGGGAGTACGGCTTGAGCTACCTGTTCATCTCGCACGACCTCGCGGTGGTGCGGCTGATCAGCGACTACGTGTGCGTCATGAAGGACGGCAGACTCGTCGAGGCGGCGACGTCGGAGGAGATCTTCACCAACCCCCGCGACCCGTACACGCGCCGTCTGCTGGCGTCGATCCCCGGTAACGAGCTGGGCATCGCCTCCTGAGAACGCCTGCGGAGATGGCCGGGCCGGACGCGATCCGACCCGGCCATCGGGCCTCATACCGCAGCTTCCCAGATTGGTCAAGGACTGTGCTTGCCATGTCGCACAATCGTGCGTATAGTTAGTAGTTGCGCTCGTTTCTCCCTGCCCTCATATGGTGGTCGGCATCTGTCGAGTTCCCGGGCGCACACTCCACCTGACGACAAAGGAATCGAGAAGCCCTGCGGGGCTCACGGAGGTTATTCCCTTGGCTGCTGCTCGCAACGCATCCACATCCACCACCACCAAGAACGGACGCGGAGCTTCCCGTCTTTCGTTCGCCAAGATCTCCGACACGCTGACGGTCCCTGACCTTCTCGCCCTGCAGACCGAGTCCTTCGGTTGGCTGGTCGGCAACGACGCCTGGAAGGCGCGCGTGGCCGAGGCCAAGAAGCAGGGGCGCACCGACGTCAACGAGAACAGCGGTCTGGGCGAGATCTTCGAGGAGATCTCTCCGATCGAGGACCTCGGCGAGACGATGCAGCTGTCGTTCACGAACCCCTACCTCGAGCCGGAGAAGTACTCGATCGAGGAGTGCAAGGAGCGTGGCAAGACCTACGCCGCTCCGCTGTACGTCGAGGCCGAGTTCATGAACCACCTCACGGGTGAGATCAAGACCCAGACGGTCTTCATGGGCGACTTCCCGCTGCAGACCGACAAGGGCACGTTCATCATCAACGGCTCCGAGCGCGTCGTCGTGTCGCAGCTCGTGCGCTCGCCCGGTGTCTACTTCGACAAGACCCCCGACAAGACGTCCGACAAGGACATCGTGTCGGCGCGCGTCATCCCGAGCCGCGGCGCATGGCTCGAGTTCGAGATCGACAAGCGCGACCAGGTCGGCGTGCGCGTCGACCGCAAGCGCAAGCAGTCGGTCACGGTCTTCCTCAAGGCGCTGGGTATGACCAGCGAGGAGATCCTCGCCGAGTTCGCCGGCTACACCTCGATCGAGGAGACGCTCGCGAAGGACACGATCGTCACGAAGGAAGATGCGCTCCGCGACATCTACCGCAAGCTCCGTCCGGGCGAGCAGGTCGCCGCCGAGGCCGCCCGTGCGCTGCTGGACAACTTCTACTTCAACCCGAAGCGCTACGACCTGGCCAAGGTCGGTCGTTACAAGATCAACCACAAGCTGGGCCTGGACCAGCCGCTGACCTCCTCGGTGCTGACCGTCGAGGACATCGTGGCCACGATCAAGTACCTGGTGCGCCTGCACGCCGGCACCGAGGAGACCTTCACGGGCATCCGCGGCGGCAAGAAGGCCGAGATCCGTCTCGCGACCGACGACATCGACAACTTCGGCAACCGTCGCATCCGCGCGGTCGGCGAGCTGATCCAGAACCAGGTCCGCACGGGTCTGTCCCGCATGGAGCGCGTCGTCCGCGAGCGCATGACCACGCAGGACATCGAGGCGATCACCCCGCAGACCCTGATCAACGTGCGCCCCGTCGTCGCCGCGATCAAGGAGTTCTTCGGAACGTCGCAGCTGTCGCAGTTCATGGACCAGAACAACCCGCTCGCGGGTCTGACGAACAAGCGTCGTCTGTCCGCGCTCGGCCCGGGTGGTCTCTCCCGTGACCGCGCCGGCGTCGAGGTCCGTGACGTCCACCCCTCGCACTACGGCCGCATGTGCCCGATCGAGACGCCTGAAGGCCCGAACATCGGTCTGATCGGTGCTCTCGCGACCTTCGCGCGCATCAACTCGTTCGGTTTCATCGAGACCCCGTACCGCAAGGTCGAGGGTGGCGTCGTCACCGAGCACATCGACTACCTCACGGCTTCCGAAGAGGTCGACTTCAACATCGCGCAGGCCAACGCCCCGCTCGATGCCAAGGGTCGCTTCATCGAGAGCCACGTGCTGGCCCGCCCCAAGGGCGGCAGCGGCGAGGTCGACATGTTCCTGCCGGAGGACATCGGCTACATCGACGTCTCCCCGCGCCAGATGGTGTCGGTCGCGACCTCGCTCGTGCCGTTCCTCGAGCACGACGACGCACAGCGCGCCCTCATGGGTGCCAACATGCAGCGTCAGGCTGTGCCGCTGCTGCGCAGCGACTCGCCGCTCGTCGGAACCGGTATGGAGGGCTACACGGCCATCGACGCCGGTGACGTGCTCACCGCCGACAAGGCCGGTGTCGTCTCCGAGGTCTCCGCAGACCGCGTCGTCGTCATGCTCGACGAGGGCGGGACGCAGGAGTACCACCTCCGCAAGTTCGACCGCTCGAACCAGGGCACGTCGTACAACCAGAAGGTCGTCGTCAACGCCGGTGAGCGCGTCGAGGTCGGAGAGGTCATCGCCGATGGCCCCGCCACCGAGAACGGCGAGCTGGCCCTCGGAAAGAACCTCCTCGTCGCCTTCATGACGTGGGAGGGCTACAACTTCGAGGACGCGATCATCCTGAGCCAGGACCTGGTGAAGGACGACACCCTCTCCTCGATCCACATCGAGGAGTACGAGGTCGATGCTCGCGACACCAAGCTCGGCAAGGAGGAGATCACGCGTGACCTCCCCAACGTCAGCCCGGAGCTGCTGAAGGATCTCGACGAGCGCGGCATCATCCGCATCGGTGCCGAGGTCCGCCCCGGCGACATCCTCGTCGGCAAGGTCACGCCGAAGGGTGAGACCGAGCTGTCGGCCGAGGAGCGTCTGCTCCGCGCGATCTTCAACGAGAAGAGCCGCGAGGTCCGCGACACGTCCCTGAAGGTGCCTCACGGCGAGCAGGGCACGATCATCGCGGTCAAGGAGTTCAACGCCGAGGACGGCGACGACGAGCTCGGCTCGGGCGTCAACCGCCGTGTCGTGGTCTACATCGCCCAGAAGCGCAAGATCACCGAGGGTGACAAGCTCGCCGGGCGCCATGGCAACAAGGGTGTCATCGCGAAGATCCTCCCGATCGAGGACATGCCGTTCATGGCGGACGGTACCCCGGTCGACATCGTCCTGAACCCGCTCGGCATCCCCGGTCGAATGAACTTCGGCCAGGTCCTCGAGACCCACCTCGGGTGGATCGCGAAGCAGGGCTGGAAGGTCGAGGGCACCCCGGAGTGGGCAACCCGTCTGCCGGAGCAGGCCTTCGAGGCGGCTCCCGGCACGAAGGTCGCCACCCCGGTGTTCGACGGTGCGAGCGAGGAGGAGATCGCCGGTCTCCTCGACGCGACCATCCCGACCCGCGACGGTGTGCGTCTGATCGACTCCAGCGGAAAGGCCCAGATGTTCGACGGCCGCTCCGGCGAGCCGTTCCCGGCCCCGATCTCGGTCGGCTACATGTACATCCTGAAGCTGCACCACCTGGTCGACGACAAGATCCACGCACGTTCCACGGGTCCGTACTCGATGATCACCCAGCAGCCGCTCGGTGGTAAGGCGCAGTTCGGTGGACAGCGCTTCGGTGAGATGGAGGTGTGGGCCCTCGAGGCCTACGGCGCCGCATACGCGCTCCAGGAGCTCCTCACGATCAAGTCCGACGACATCCTCGGCCGCGTCAAGGTGTACGAGGCGATCGTCAAGGGCGAGAACATCCAGGAGCCCGGCATCCCCGAGTCCTTCAAGGTGCTCATGAAGGAGATGCAGTCGCTCTGCCTGAACGTCGAGGTCCTCTCGGCCGACGGCACGCTGGTGAACCTCCGCGACACCGACGATGAGGCGTTCCGCGCCGCAGAAGAGCTCGGTATCAACATCTCCAGCCGCTTCGAGGCCGCCTCGATCGACGAGATCTAATCCTTCGGGGGCCCGGGACACGGTTCCGGGCCCACCGAAGCAGACTTCTCAAAAAGAATTTCCGACACAGGAGAACTAGTGCTCGAGTCCACAACTTTCGATGAGCTTCGCATCGGCCTGGCGACCGCAGACCACATCCGCGCGTGGTCCTACGGCGAGGTCAAGAAGCCCGAAACCATCAACTACCGCACCCTCAAGCCGGAGAAGGACGGTCTCTTCGGAGAGCAGATCTTCGGCCCGTCCCGCGACTGGGAGTGCGCCTGCGGCAAGTACAAGCGCGTCCGCTTCAAGGGCATCGTCTGCGAGCGCTGCGGCGTGGAGGTCACCAAGAGCTCCGTCCGTCGTGAGCGCATGGGTCACATCGAGCTCGCCGCTCCCGTCACCCACATCTGGTACTTCAAGGGCGTGCCCTCGCGTCTGGGCTACCTGCTCGACATGGCACCGAAGGACCTCGAGAAGGTCATCTACTTCGCCGCCTACATGGTCATCTCGGTCGACGAGGAAGCTCGTCACCGCGACCTGGGCACGCAGGAGAACAACATCCGCCTCGAGCTGAAGACGCTCGGCGACCGCCGCGATGCCAAGATCGCGGAGCGCCTGGCAAAGCTGGAGGAGGAGCTCGCTGCCCTCGAGGCGGAGGGTGCCAAGGCCGACGCCAAGAAGAAGGTCAAGGACGCCGCCGAGAAGGAGATGTCGCTCATCCGCAAGGGTGCCGACGAGGCGATCCTGAAGCTGGAGCGCGTGTGGGAAGACTTCCGCACCCTCGAGGTCGGTGCCCTGCGCCCGGAGGACGACGTCTTCCACGAGCTGCAGGACCGCTTCGGCCAGTACTTCGAGGCCTACATGGGTGCCGAGTCGATCCAGCGTCGCCTCGCGGCGTTCGACCTCGTCGCCGAGGCGGAGAACCTGCGTCTGCAGATCTCCGAGGGCAAGGGCCAGCGCAAGATCCGTGCGATCAAGCGCCTCAAGGTCGTCAGCTCGTTCCTCGAGACCGGCATGAGCCCGGCCGCGATGGTCCTCGACGTCGTCCCGGTGATCCCGCCGGAGCTGCGCCCGATGGTCCAGCTCGACGGTGGCCGCTTCGCGACCAGTGACCTGAACGACCTGTACCGCCGCGTGATCAACCGCAACAACCGTCTTCGTCGTCTGATCGACCTCGGTGCCCCCGAGATCATCGTCAACAACGAGAAGCGCATGCTGCAGGAGGCCGTCGACGCGCTGTTCGACAACGGCCGCCGTGGTCGTCCCGTCACCGGTACCGGCAACCGTGCCCTGAAGTCCCTCAGCGACATGCTGAAGGGCAAGCAGGGTCGTTTCCGTCAGAACCTGCTCGGCAAGCGTGTCGACTACTCCGGCCGTTCGGTCATCATCGTCGGCCCGCAGCTGAAGCTGCACCAGTGCGGTCTGCCCAAGCAGATGGCTCTGGAGCTCTTCAAGCCGTTCGTGATCAAGCGTCTGATCGACCTCGGTCACTCGCAGAACATCAAGGCGGCCAAGCGCGCCGTCGAGCGCACGCGTCCCGAGGTCTGGGACGTGCTCGAGGAGATCATCCGCGAGCGTCCGGTGCTGCTCAACCGTGCACCCACCCTGCACCGCCTCGGCATCCAGGCGTTCGAGCCTCAGCTCGTCGAGGGCAAGGCCATCCAGCTGCACCCGCTCGTCTGCGCGGCGTTCAACGCCGACTTCGACGGTGACCAGATGGCTGTGCACCTGCCGCTGTCGGTCGAGGCTCAGGCCGAGGCCCGCGTGCTGATGCTCGCGTCGAACAACATCCTGAAGCCGTCTGACGGCCGTCCGGTCACCCTGCCCTCGCAGGACATGATCATCGGTCTGCACCACCTGACCACGGTCAAGGAGGGTGCTGCCGGTGAGGGTCGTGCGTTCGGTTCGGTCGGCGAGGCGATCCTCGCCAAGGACGAGGGCTCCCTCGACCTGCAGGCGAAGATCCGCATCCGCATCCCCGGTCTGACCTTCCTCGAGGGCGAAGCTCCCGAGGGCTACGAGCGTCACGGTCTCGTCGACGCCTCGCTGGGTCAGGCGATCTTCAACGACACGCTGCCCAAGGGCTACCCGTTCGTCCGCGAGCAGGCCGACAAGAACAAGCTGTCGCAGATCGTCAACAAGCTGGCCGAGGAGTACCCCAAGGTCGAGACGGCTGCCTCGCTGGACCGCATCAAGGATGCCGGTTTCTACTGGGCTACGCGCTCCGGTGTGACCGTCGCCCTGAGCGACATCCTCACCCCGCCGAACAAGGCGGAGATCGTCGCCGGCTACGAGAAGCAGGCCGCGAAGGTCCAGTCGCAGTACGAGAAGGGTCTGACGACCGACTCGGAGCGTCGCCAGGAGCTCATCAAGATCTGGACCGAGGCAACCGACGAGGTCCAGGCCGCCATGAAGGCGAACTTCCCCGAGGACAACACCATCAACCGCATGGTGTCGTCGGGTGCTCGTGGTAACTGGCTGCAGATCCGGAACATCGCCGGTATGCGTGGTCTGGTGAACAACCCCAAGGGTGAGATCATCCCGCGTCCGATCATCTCCTCGTACCGCGAGGGTCTGTCGGTTGCGGAGTACTTCATCGCGACGCACGGTACCCGTAAGGGTCTGGCCGACACCGCTCTGCGTACCGCCGACTCGGGTTACCTGACCCGTCGTCTGGTCGACGTCTCGCAGGACGTCATCATCCGCGAAGAGGACTGCGGCACGTCGAAGGGCCTCGAGCTCCCGATCGCCGCTCCGAACTCGCAGGGTGAGCTCGTGCGCGACGCGAACGTCGAGAACTCGGTGTTCGCCCGTACGCTGGCCTCCGATGTCGTGAGCGAGTCGGGCGAGGTTCTCGCCTCGGCCGGTGACGACGTGGGTGACGTGCTGATCGACAAGCTCGTCGGTCTCGGTGTCGAGAGCATCAAGGTGCGCTCGGTCCTGACCTGCGACTCCGCCGTCGGTGTCTGCGCGCAGTGCTACGGCCGTTCGCTCGCGACCGGCAAGACCGTCGACATCGGCGAGGCCGTCGGCATCATCGCGGCCCAGTCGATCGGTGAGCCCGGTACCCAGCTGACGATGCGTACCTTCCACACGGGTGGTTCGGCATCGGCGGATGACATCACGCAGGGTCTGCCCCGCGTGCAGGAGCTCTTCGAGGCGCGTACCCCCAAGGGCGCGTCGCCGATCGCCGAGGCCGATGGCCGCATCGCGATCGACGAGACCGACAAGGGCAAGAAGGTCATCCTCACGCCCGACAGCGGTGACGAGCCGGTGATCTACCCGGTGCTGAAGCGCGCGACGCTTCTCGTCGAGGACGGGCAGCACGTCACGGTCGGTCAGCCGATCCTGGTGGGCACGCTCGACCCCAAGGAGATCATGCGTGTCATGGGCGCTCGCGAGGTGCAGCGTTACCTCGTCGGCGGCGTCCAGGGCGTGTACCGCTCGCAGGGTGTGCCGATCCACGACAAGCACATCGAGGTCATCGTCCGTCAGATGCTCCGCAAGGTCACCGTCGTCGATCACGCCGACACGACCCTGCTTCCGGGTGAGATGGTCGACCTCAAGCGCTACCAGTCGATCAACCGCGAGGCTGTGGCAGAGGGCAAGCGTCCCGCGTCCGGCCGTCCGGAGCTGATGGGTATCACGAAGGCGTCGCTCGCGACCGAGTCGTGGCTGTCGGCCGCCTCCTTCCAGGAGACGACCCGCGTGCTCACCGAGGCTGCGATGCAGGGCAAGCGCGACCCGCTGGTCGGTCTCAAGGAGAACGTCATCATCGGTAAGCTCATCCCCGCCGGAACCGGTCTCTCGAAGTACCGCGACGTCACGGTCGAGGCCACAGAGGAAGCCAAGAGCGAGCGCTACCCGAACCGGATCTTCGCATCCGACGGTGCGTACGCCGACGGCGACTTCGGCTACGTCGACTTCGACGCGTTCTCGACGGACGACATCACCCCCGGTACCTACAACTGAGGCGAGAGCCCCAGTACTGAGTACTGAGTGACGCAGAAGGCCCCAGGCGATTCGCCTGGGGCCTTCTGCGTGCCCGCACGCGTCCGATGTGGCGCGAGTGCACGGGGGAAGCTGCCGAGTGCACGGCAAGCTGCCGAGTGCACGGGTAAAGCGCGCGGCAAAGCCGTGCACTCGTCGAGAAGCCGTGCAGTCGGCGGAGGATCCTGACACGCGCGGAGCGCGCTGGACGTCAGTCGAAGATGTGCTGCACGATGCTGGAGGTGTAGCCGGTCGGCGCGAGGTTCGAGTAGCGCGTGTCGATGAGCACGTCCTCGCGCCAGAACAGCGTTCGGCCGTCGGTCACGGGGTACTGCTCGTTCGGCCAGGTCTTCTCGCAGCGCGTGCCGCCGTCCGGCGTGAAACAGGAGAAGCCCTCGGTGGTGGCCAATGCGTTGAGCATGTCGAGTGCGGGGCCACGGTTCATGTAGGAGATCTTCGTCGTGAGTCGCGTGGTGTCTGCGCGCGGGTCCGCCCAATTGCAGGTGAGGGCACCGTCAGTGCCCACTCCCGAAGGCCCGAAGGCGGCGTCGTTGAGAGGGATGTCGCCGAGTTCGGCCAGCACGGCTTCCGACAAGATCGCACGACAGTCGGTCGGCAGGGCGACGGGAGCGGCCGTCGGGGTGGGGGTGGGCGACGAGGTGCTGGTCTCCTCGCTGCCTGCCGTGTGGCCTTCCGTGGGACTGGGCGAAGGGCTCCCGCCATCGCCTTCCTGCGGGGTGCACGCCGTCAGAACGACAAGGAGGAGGAACGCGGCGGCAGCGCCGGCGAGTCGGGGCTTCATGTCCACACCGTACTGCTCGTCGGCGGCGCGACGGGAGAGGAACGCGGTGCAGCCCGTGCACGGCGCCACGATAGTGTCGGCGGGTGAGCATTCAGACTTCTTCCGCCGGTTCCGTGGTCGTGATCGGCGATGCCTTGATCGATGAGATCCGCGACGATTCCGGCGTCCGCGAGCTCGTGGGTGGTGCGGCACTCAACGTCGCCGTCGGACTGCGGCGGCTGGGAGTCGAGACGACGCTGATCGCCATGGTCGGGGAGGACGAGGCAGGCGCGCACATCCGCGAGTACCTGTCCGACCACGGTGTGCGCCTGATCGGGAGTGAGGCCCCCCTCGGCTCGTCCCGCGCGATCGTGCAGCGGGCGGCCGACGGCGAACCGCAGTACGTCTTCAACGAGGCCGCCCAGAGACGCAGCATCCGATACTCCGACGACGCTCGTCAGGCGATCGCCGACGCCGGGCTCGTCGCGATCAGCTGCTTCCCCTTCGATGTGCCGGCAGAGGTCGACGCATTGAGCGATGCCCTGGGAGACGCACGCGTCGCGGTCGATCCCAACCCGCGCGCCGGGATGCTCAGCGACCGGGAGGAGTTCGTCCGCGGGTTCGAGCGTCTCGCCGCCGCATCGGCCATCGTCAAGGTCGGTGCGGATGACGCGGCGATCCTCTACGACGGTGACCTCGACGCGCTGCGCGCGCGCCTGCGGACACTCGGTGCTGCGGCCGTCCTCGCGACTGCGGGTGCCGACGGCGCCACGATCGACGCGGATGCCGGCATCGTCTCCGCCCCCATCGCGCAGCTTCCCGGTGCCGTGATCGACACCGTCGGGGCGGGAGATGCGACACTCGCCGCCGTCGCGGAAGGCCTGGTCTCGCAGTCGCCGACCGGGCTGGGGGAGTGGCGCATGCTTCTGCTGCGAGCCATGGATGTCGCCGCCGCGACCTGTCGCGCAGAGGGCGGTCTGTTGCGGACGCCTGAGTCGCTGGCCGACTCCGGGCGCGGCGTGCACGGAAGCTGACGGTTCGATTTCTTGCACCCGCCTCCGGCAGGTATGCTTGTCTCTCGTGCCCCTGGTTGGCTGTCGAAGTCGGACGGGTGCGCTCTGGCGAGTTACCCAAGCGGCCAAAGGGATCTGACTGTAAATCAGACTGCTCTGCATTCGGGGGTTCGAATCCCTCACTCGCCACCACCACCTCCGCGGAGCACCGCGGAATCCGAAGGCCCACGCGATCACCGCGGGGCCTTCTTCATTCCCGCCGCCACCCCGACGTCGCCGCCCTGAATAGGGTGGATGACATGCTCCAGACGTCCCGCGCCCGCACCGACCTCCGAGATCGCCCATGAGCGCCCCCGCCGGGTGGTACACCGACGACCAGGGCGCGACGCGGTGGTGGGACGGCTCCCGATGGGATGGCGAGGCTCCGCTCCCCGTGGCCTCGCCGGAGTTCCCGTCGGTTCCGGATGGAACGCCTGCGAACACCGTATGGGTGTGGCTGATTGTGCTCCTCCCGGTGCTCAGCACGATCGCCGCTGTCGGCTACCTCGTGCAGGTGCAGCAGGGGATGTTCGACATGCTCGCCGTCGTGCCGCTGGACGGCTCGTCGTCATTCGACGTGGAGAGATTCATCGCCGCGGAGGTCAACGCCTTCTTCACACCGTGGTACCTGGTCCTGACCCTGTCTGGTTGGGCGATCTACGGGCTCTCCGTCTGGTTCGCCGCCCTCGATGCCCGTGAGCTCGCCGGGCGCGGGTTCGTCCGCCCCTTCCCCTGGGCGTGGACCTTCCTGTCCTCGCTCGTCTACGTGATCGGCCGCCATGTCGTGATCCGTCGACGGGGAGGACGAGGGTCGGCACCGCTCATCGTGATGATCGCCGTCCAGGTGATCGCCATCCTCGCCGTCAGCATCTGGGCGTCCGTCTTCGTGGGCCTGATCTTCGAGACGGTCTTCTCGACGGTGACGACTCGATGACGTGACCGAGTGGGCGCGAGGAGGCGATACCTGCGGATGCCGTGACACCGCGGCCCTCCATCCGCCACACTGAGTCCCATGGGATCAGCGTTGACCACCATCGGACTGCCCGTCGCTCTGGGCATCATCATGCTGGGCCTCGGGCTCAGCCTCACCCTCGCCGACTTCGCGCGGGTGCTGAAGCAGCCGAAGGCGGTGATAATCGCGCTGCTCTGCCAGCTCGTCGTACTCCCGGCGATCTGCTTCGGGCTGGTGCTCGCCTTCCAGCTGCCGCCGATCCTCGCGGTCGGCATGATGATGCTCGCCGCATCGCCCGGCGGCACGACCGCCAACCTGTACAGCCACCTGTTCCGCGGTGACATCGCCCTCAACATCTCGCTCACCGCGGTGAACTCGGTCATCGCCGTGATCACGCTCCCGGTCATCACCAACTTCGCGATCGCCTACTTCCAGCCGTTCGACGACCGGCTCGGGCTGCAGTGGTCGAAGGCCCTCGAGGTGTTCGCGATAGTGCTGCTGCCGGTCGCCATCGGCATGCTCGTGCGACGCTTCTGGCCGAAGTTCGCCGCAGGCATGGACAAACCGGTGCGGATCGCCTCTGTCGTGATCCTGATCGTCGTGATCGCAGGTGCCGTCGCATCGAACTGGGCCCTCTTGGTCGCGAACTTCACGCAGCTCGCCCTCATCACCATCCTCTTCTGCCTGGTGAGCCTCACCATCGGCTTCCTCGTGCCTCGGATGCTGCGCGTCGGCAAGCGTCAGGCGATCGCGACGTCGTTCGAGATCGGCATCCACAACGCCACGCTGGCCATCGTGATCGCGCAGTCGGTTCTCGGCTCGGTCGAGCTGAGCCTTCCCGCGGCGGTGTACGGCGTGCTGATGTTCTTCATCGCGTTCGGCTTCGGCTTCCTGATCCGCGAACGCACGGGGGAGGGCTCGGCCGGTGTTCCTGCGCCGACCCCCGGGAACGGTTCCTAGACTGGAGCGATGCGACCGCTCACCGAAGCCGAAGTCCGGGCATCGTTCGTCAACGCGGATGCCGACGAGCTGCGCCTCATGGAGATGCCGCATGACTTCCTGCTCGTCGACTGGGACTATCTCGACTTCTTCGCCTGGCAGGATCCGGGGGCGAGTCGTCGCGGCTACGTGCTCATCCCTCACGACGACGAGGTGGTCGGCATCGTGCTGCGCGCGACGGACCCCGGCCGCGCGCGTTCGGGCATGTGCAACATTTGCCACACGATGCAGCCCGGCAATCAGGTCGCGTTGCTCTCCGCACGTCGGGCGGGAGAGGCGGGGAAGCGGGGCGACTCGTTCGGCACCTATATGTGCGCCGACCTCTCCTGCCACGAGAACGTGCGTCTCGCCCACCCGCTCGCACCGAACGAGGTGAGGACTCCGGGGCAGGTCGACTTCCGCCTCGACGGCACCCGTCGCCGCATGGAGAGCTTCGTCTCGCAGGTCTGGGAGCGGGTCTGATCGCGGTTACGCTGGTCCCACACGTCCTGCGCTCGAAGGAGAAGCCATGAGTGATGCCATCCTGTTCGCCGTCGAAGAGGGAATGGCCCGGCTGACGCTGAACCGCCCCGCTCGCCTCAACGCCTTCAACGCCGACCTCGCGCACGCCTGGAGAGACGCGACCGCCGAGGCGACCTCGAGGGCCGACGTGAAGGCGATCCTCATCGATGCCGCCGGCCCCGCGTTCTGCGCCGGCGGCGACGTGATCGACATGGCGACGACGATGGGGGCGTCCGGTGCGGAGATCACGGCGCTCGCCGAGGTCATCAACGCCGGCATCCGTTCGTTGACGGAGTCGGCGGTGCCCGTGGTCGCCGCTGCCCACGGCACGACCGCAGGCGGCGGTCTGGGCATCCTGCTGTGCAGCGACTACGCCGTGGTCGGTTCGCGGTCGAAGCTCGGCAGCCTCTACGCGAACATCGGTCTGACCCCGGATCTTTCCGTCTCCGCTCAGCTCGCCCGCGCCGTCGGTCAGCGCCGTGCCCTGCAGCTCGTGCTGCAGGACCGGCTGCTGTCATCGGCTGAGGCCGTGGAATGGGGGCTCGTCGCCGAAGCCGTCGAAGGTGCGGATGCCGCCTCCGAAGCGGACCGCGTACGTGCTCGCGGTGAGGAGATCGCGCGCTTCTGGTTGGCAGGGGCCGCCGATGCGTACGGTCAGGCGAAGCGGCTGGTGCGATCGCAGCCCGAGCGCACGTTCGTCGAGCAGCTGGGTGAAGAGGCGCGTTCGATCGGAGCGGCCCTCGAGACACCGGATGCGCAGGCGAGAGTCGCGGCCTTCGCAGCGGCATCGGCCAAGAAGGCCGGCTGACTCCTCCTCCCCAGACGCGGGGATCTTGAGAGGTTTTCCGCGACGAGGGCGGCGCCCGTGGCATCTGCGCGTGCGCGTGGCAGGATGAAGGCATCGCCGCACGACGAGAGGATCGCCATGTCCCAGCCGGACATCACCACGCATCAGACGCAGGGTGAGAAGAAGAACATGTCGCTGCTCATCAGGGGCTCTCTGTGGATCGCGATCGGAGCCCTCATCGCCGCAGCGCTGGTGTGCGTGATCTGGGTGCTCATCGGCGATCAAGACGGTCTGATCGGTCGCGCCTTCCTCACGATCCTGCTGCTCGCGGCGTTCGCAGGGATCGCGATCCTCGAAGCCGGACTCGCGCCGAACCGCCCCGACTGGCTCCAGCTGGCCAGCATGGTGAGTTGGATCATCGCCCTCCTCGTCGGAGCCGTGAAGATCTGGCTGCCGGAAGACGGCTTCTACTTCGGTGCCGAGCGCTTCTTCCAGCTGCTCCTCGTCGTCGGCATCCTGCAGCTCGCCCTGTTGCACGTGCGCCTCTTCACACCCGCTGCTCAGCGATACGTGACCACCTTCACACGCATCATCTACATCGTCACGATCACGTTCCTCGCCGGTCTCGTCGGCATGCTCGTGTTCTTCCTCGCCTTCCCGAACACATTCCACTACGGCGAGCTGTATTGGCGCATCGTGGTCGCTCTCACGATCCTCGTCGCCGTCGGCACGACACTGATCCCGCTGCTGAACGCGCTCTTCGCGCCGAAGAAGAAGGCGCCCGCCGATCGCGCGGTGGCCGCGGCGCCCTCCTGGCCCACCTACGCAGACGGCGTCACCCCGCTCCCGGCGCTTCCCGACGCATCGCCCGACTGGAATGCCTACTACACCGGGTACCCGACCCTCGCTCCGCAGCAACAGGCGCTCGCCTCGGCACCCTTCTCCACCTTCCCGGTCGTGCTGCAACCCGTGCCACCACAGCCGGCCGCTCCGCAGTTCGCGCAGCCGGTCGCCCCCGCTCCGACGGCTCCGGGAGAGCATCCGGTGCCGCCGGCGCCGGCCGTGCAGCAAGAGAGCTCGCCGGCATTCCCGCCGCCTCCTCCCGCTCCGCAGCAGCCCGCACCGTGACCCTGCAACTCGAGCTCCGCGATCTCGCGAGCGAGATCGCGGAAGAAGCCGGGCGGCTCGCGCGCACGCGTCGACAGGAGGGGGTGCGTCTGGCGGCCACCAAGTCGTCGCTGGCCGACATCGTCACCGAAGCCGACCGAGAGGTCGAGGCGCTCATCCGCGAACGTCTTCGTGCGGCGAGGGCCGATGACGGTTTCCTGGGGGAGGAGACCGGTGCCGAGGTCGGCAGCAGCGGGATCACCTGGGTCGTCGATCCCATCGACGGCACCGTCAACTATGCGTACGGCATCCCGGCGTACAACGTGAGCATCGCGGCAGTCCGAGGCGAGCCCGACCCCGAGACCTGGGAGGCGCTCGCCGGAGCGGTCAACGCGCCCGCGCTCGGAGAGATGTTCACGGCCGCCCGTGGCCACGGCGCCTGGGCGAACGGCGACCGTCTCGAGGTGACCGGCGAGACCCCGGCCGGAGCACTGCTCGCCACGGGGTTCGGTTACGACCCGACCACGCACGAGGGCGACATCGCCACCGTGGCGCGAGTGATGCCGATGGCCCGCGACCTGAGACGTATGGGGGCCGCAGCGCTCGACCTCGCCTTCGTCGCGGCGGGGCGACTGGACGGATACTTCGAGCGGGGCCTTCGGCCGTGGGACTTCGCTGCCGGTGCCCTCCTCGTCGAGGAGGCAGGTGGGGTGGTGTCGCGCATCGACATCGACACTCCGCGCCCGATGCTGATCGCGGGCGGAGCGGATGTGCACTCCCGGCTACGCGCCATCCTCCACGACGAACATTGAACGATTCATGGCATTCTCAGACTGATCAAGATATGGTTTATGCGATCGTTACTTTCACCACCCGAAGGTGAAAGTCAAAGTTTGCGCCCCCGAGCTTGACGCACAACCGAGAGAAACGCTTTGCCCTTCGAGAATCCCCAGGCTGCCTCTGCGCCCACGCGCCGGTCCAGCCGACTCCGCACTGCGGCCTCTGAGGCCCTCGCGGCGGGACCGACGGCACCTGTTTCCGCCGCCGACTCCACTGCCGTCGACTCCACTGTCGTCGCCCTCGCCGCCGTCGCCCCGCTTTCCCGCCGCGCCGCCCGTCAGCGCCCGGTGAGCGACGACGTCGTCGCCGAAGCGCTGGTCGAGCCCTTCATCGCCGCGAGCTCGGAGCCGATCATCGCCGATGTTCCCGACGTGCCCGGCGACGATGCCGACGCGTTCGAGCGTGCCTCCCGTGCGTTCCGCGCGACAGGCACGGTGCCCACGGTCTCCGCGGCTGATCGGCCGCGCCCGCAGCCCGAGCGCACATCCGACGACGAGCCCGGCGTTCCCGCGCACGTGGCCGCCCGTCGGCCCCGCAACATCCGCAAGGCCGTGACTCTCAGCGCGACCGTCGGGGTGATGAGCCTCGCCGGTCTTCTCGCGGTGTCCATGACGCTCCCCGCCGAGGCGGTCGCCGGCGTACAGGGTGCTTCGACGGCGTCGATGTCGCTGGTGTCGGCTTCCGCCGCCGAGTCGAAGGACGCTGCCGAGGGTGAGATCCAGGCCTTCGTCGCCCCGTCCGGTGTCGAGAGCGAGGCGCTCACCCGTGCCGACGACTTCAGCACGGTCTCGCTCGCCGAGGTCGCCGCCGAGCAGGGCATCAACTACTCGGGTGAGATCTTCACGAACGACCCCGACGCCGCGATCCAGTGGCCGTTCCTCGTCGGCGTGGGCATGAGCTACGGCTACGGCATGCGCAGTGGCCGTCTCCACGAGGGCATCGACTTCGTGCCCGGTAACGGGGCGCCGATCCAGGCCATCGCCGACGGCACTGTCCGCATCGCGACCGAGCAGGGCGGCGCTTTCGGCGTCACGGTCTACATCGACCACGTCATCGATGGTCAGGTCATCACGAGCCACTACTCGCACATGCAGTACGGTTCCCTGAACGTCAAGGCCGGTGACACGGTGACGGTCGGCACCATCGTCGGCAAGACCGGCAACACGGGCCGTTCCTACGGCGCCCACCTGCACTTCGAGCTCATCGTCAACGGATCGACCATCGACCCGATGCCCTGGCTCAAAGCGAACGCCGGTCGAACGTCGTACTGACCAGCTCGATTTCATGAGGACGCCACAGTGGTGGTATTCTCGTACGGTTGCCCCGCGAGGGGCAGCACGCCCCGATAGCTCAGTGGCAGAGCACTTCCATGGTAAGGAAGGGGTCGTCAGTTCAATCCTGACTCGGGGCTCGCAAGCATTCTTCTCACGCGGACGGATGCCTCGCGGCAGGGTAGCTCAGCTGGTTAGAGCGCACGACTCATAATCGTGAGGTCGCGGGTTCAAGCCCCGCTCCTGCTACAGAATGAAACCCCGGTTCGCCGGGGTTTTTCTGGTTCCGGGGTGCGATTCGCGTCTCAGCGCGCCGGTTGCAGGCCGCCGATGGGTGAATCCATGTCGCCGTTGACGTACATGTACCCGTCGACGATGTCGGCCGACCGTCCGACGCTCAGCCAGGTGTCGACGCCATCGCACACGTTCGTCGTCTGGGGGACGAGCGCTTCCAAGCCGATCCTGCCTGTGGAGCCCTGCGTCCATCGGCCACTCAGGTCGTTGCATCCGTCGTTGCCGTCGACGGTGCCGTCGGCGGAGAACCGCAGGTACGGGGTGCCGCCGACGCTCGCCTCCCAGTCTCCGACGGGGTCGGGGAGCGGCGGTGGCGTCTCGACCGGAATCTCGCCGCTCGCGATCCTGTCGTTCCGCTCGTGCATCGGGGCCAGGCCGACCTGGAACAGGATGCTGGTCACGATCGCCGAGAGCAGCACGAGGACGACGCCGAGCAGCGGGCCCCAGTACGCGGGCTTCCTCATGCGTCGGCACACCACAGCCACGACCACCGCCGCGAGGACCGAGGCGCCGATCGCCCACGGATAAGCGGCGCGGGCGCCGAAGGCGAGCTCCAGATCGCAGTCGCCTTCGCAGCCGACAGCGCTGAACGACTCGAGGATCTGCGCAAAGTATGCAACGAGGAGGATCAGAGGGATGAGGATCCAGAGGCTGACCGCGAGTCCGCGCCGCTCCGGTCGTTCCTGGTTCGCTGTCCTGACCGGGGAGTTCGCCGCGCGCATGCCGTTGAATGTAACACCCGCGACGCTGAGGCGCGGCCGCGACGGGGGCGCTCCGCCGAGGTCGCCTGTCTCGACAGACACAAGGCAGTATCTTCTGGATACCAGGAGCGCTTGCGGGTAACTAGAGGGCTTCGGATAGCGTGACGCGCATGGCAACCACGAACATCTCCGACTCCGCTCCCTCTCCGCTCTCGCTCCCCGAGCGCATGCCTGCGATCGGCGCCCGCGGTCGACGTCCCGTGACCGATCCCACGTCGCTCGGCGACATCTCGCTTCCGGTACCGAGCCCCGAAGGCCGAGATCTTCTCGTCGAGGTGCAGGGTGTGTCGGTGAATCCCGTCGACGTGAAGGTGCGCGCCGGTGCTCCCACCACGGGTGCGCCGCGGATCCTCGGATATGACGCGGCGGGGGTCGTGGTCGCCGTCGGCGACGGGGTCACGCGTTTCGCGGTGGGGGATCGCGTCTACTACGCCGGCCAGATCGATCGCCCCGGCACTGACGCCCGATTCCACCTCGTGAACGAGAACATCGTGGGGCATGCTCCGCGCACGCTGTCGGTCGCCGAGACGGCCGCGTTGCCCCTCACAGCCATCACTGCTTGGGAGAGTCTCTTCGACCGTCTCGCCCTCACCCGCGAGAGTGAAGGCGTGCTCCTGGTGATCGGGGCCGCAGGGGGCGTCGGGTCGTTGGTCATCCAGCTCGCGAAGGCACTCACACGCCTCGAGGTCATCGCGGTGGCCTCTCGGCCCGAGACAGCCGAGTGGGTGCGGCGGATGGGCGCCGATCACGTCGTCGGCCGCGACTTCGCCACCGCGGTGTCGGCGCTCGCTCCCGCCGGTGTCGACTATGTGTTCACGTCGTTCACCCCCGGCAACGTCCGCGCGATCGCCGACGTCATCCGACCGCGTGGACAGGTGGTCTCCATCGACGAGACCGGGGGCAGCATCGATGCGCTCAAGGCGAAGAGCGTCACCTGGCACTGGGAGCTCATGTTCACGAGACCGGTCACCGACCCCGCCGATCACTACCAGCACGACCTGCTGGGAAGTGTCGCCGCTCTCGTCGACGACGGCACCCTCCGCACCACGCTGACGACCCACCTCAGTCCGCTGAACGCCGAGACCATGCGTCAGGCGCACGAGATAGTCGAGTCGTCTCGCACCATCGGGAAGGTCGTGGTGACCGACTGGCCGGAGGCGAGCCTACTGCCGTGAGGTCGACCCGAGCGAGGGGGTGCGCTCGTCCGTTCCGCGTATCACGACCCAGACGATCGCCACGCCGATGATCCCGACCAGCAGATAGACGAGGTTGGCGATCGCGGAGATGCCGTTCGGCGTGCCCACCCCCGCTGCGAAGACCGAGAAGTCCCAGACTCCGTGCAGCAGCATCGCCCAGATGAGCGAACCCGTCACCCGACGCAGGATGTAGAGCGCCGTTCCCATGAGGAAGGCCGTGCCCACCTGACTGACGGTGCCTGCGAACGGCGCTCCGAGCAGCACGTTGACGAAGTGCATCACCGCGAAGAGGGCAGAGGAGATGAGCCACACCCAGACCTCGGAGAACCGCGAACGCAGTGCTGTGAGCAGCAGTCCGCGGTGCACGATCTCTTCGGTGAAACCGACCAGGAGGAGCACGAGGGATGCGCCGAGGAAAGCGCCGCTGTACGCACTCCAATCGGTACCGGCCAGATTCAGCACGGCGGCCACGGCGACCAGGATCGGAACGAAGATCGGCCAGGTGTGACGGCTGCGTTGCGTCTCGTGGATCGCCGGACCCCACCAACCGAGCAGGCTCGTGGTGATCGCGAGGAGAACCGTCGCGACGATGAGAGAGAGTCCGGCTCCGAAGAAGAGGTTGCCGGCGCTGTCGCCCCACGTGTCGTAGGGGATTCCCGTGGACTTCTGGATCGCGAACACCAGAACGATGTAGCCGACCCAGATGACCAGGCCGATCCAAACCCGCGGCTGCACGCGGAGCGACGTCGCCGTCATGCGGGACGCGTCTCCGAGAAAGTCGGCTCAGCGTCGCCGACCCGGCCGCGGATGAAGAAGATCAGCACGAAGCCGGTGATGATCACGGCGATGTTGCCGAACGCGGCGAAGGCCGTGAGCGCGCCCTCCGCGGGATACGCGGACTGCAGGAAGATGCTCGGGTCGGTGCTCGCGTGCAGCAGGATCGGTGCGAGCAGCGTCCCGGTGACACGGAGGGCGAGGTACATCAGGATGCCGAACGCGAAGGTGTACAGGACCTGGATGACGGTGGTCAGCAGGGGCTGTCCCGAGAGCAGGTTGCCGGTGTGGAGGAGGGAGAACAGCGTGGCCGAGATCACCGCGACGACGATCTCGCGGTAGCCGGCCTTGCGCATCAGGTTCACGACCAGGCCGCGGGTGAGGAACTCTTCCGTGAAACCGATGAGGAGTCCGGTGAGCAGCCACGTCAGGACGACGTCGACGCCGACATCTCCATAGTCGATCGTGGCGAACCGGAGGACGTTGAAGATCAGGACGACGACGATCGCGATCCACATCCAGCCGCGGCCGCGGATCGGCTGGCGAGCGAAGAGTTCTCGCCACCACCTGACCGACAGGGTGAAGAGGGCCAGGATCACAGCTCCGATGATCTCGGGCAGCAGGTAGAACACCGTGACGCCGGCTGTGCCCGCCGGGTCCTGGACCTGCTCGGCGAGAGGGGCGAGCGCCAGCGACAACAGTTGGAACAGGGCGAAGTAGACGGCGGTGAGCAGGAGGGCCCGCCACCAGCCGCCCTTCTCCCAGAAGGTCTTCCAGAAAGACGTGGAGGATGCGGGTGACGACATGGGGGGCTCCAGGCGGGGTGGGGGATGTCCTACTGGTCGCAAGTTTGGCGCAGACCGGCATATCGCGTCCACCTGATCGTCACGGCGTGTCAGCGTGGCGCGGATCGCCTCCCGTTCGCGCCGTGCGCCGGGGGAAGATGCGGGATCGGGATCGGGCGCGTCGCACGCGAGGTGTCCTGGAACCGCCGCACGGCCTCGAGGACGTCTTCGGCGGAGGAGTAGCGCAGGGCGAGCGGGAGGTCGCGGCGCCACAGAACTTCGACCTCGGTCGGGGCGTCCTCGAAGATCGTGCAGACGACTCTGCGGTGGTCGTTCTCCGGGTATTGCAGATCGTGGATCGCCCAGTCGCTCGCGCTGACCTCCACCAGTGTGAACCTCCGGTATGGATCGTGCTCCATCATTCTCCTCGCTGCCCCCACGATGAAGACTGCTCGATCCGGTCATGAAAGGGGAGCCCCTTGACAGAAAGCCGCCCCTGCCGCAGGTGGGCAGGGGCGGCTTTCTCAGCGCACGACGGGCCGGGAGCCGGTGTCGGTCGGTCCGGCGTCGGTCCTGGCGTCTGCGACGGCAGCATCCGACCGCCCGACCCCTCGCTGCTCGGCCTCCAGCCGCTCCGCCTCCTCACCGCTGATGGCCTCGCCACGCGCGACGAGTCCGGCCTGATCCGACAGGGGGATCTGCTTCAGGAACAGCGACAGCAGGAGCGCGAGCACGATGAACGGGACGAGATACCAGAACACCGGAGCCAGGGCGTCGGCGTAGGCGGTGACTATACCTTCGCGGACCTCGTCAGGCAGGGAGCTGAGCGTCGACGGGTCGATCGTGGATGCGGCCTCGGACGCGGCGTCGGGCGAGGCTCCGGCGCCGGCGAAGACGCCGAGCAGGTTCTCCGTCAACCGCGTGGTGAAGATGGTTCCGAACACCGCGGTGCCGAGCGAGGCGCCCGCCTCGCGGAAGTAGTTGTTCGTGCTGGTCGCGGTGCCGATCTCGCCGGCCGGGACAGCGTTCTGCACGACCAGGACGACGACCTGCATGATGAGGCCGAGTCCGGCGCCGAACACGAACAGGAACACGCAGATCAACCAGATCGGGGTCGACGCCGACAGTGTGGTCATCGAGACCATGGCGATGCCGGTGATGATCGTGCCGAGGATCGGATAGATCTTGTACCTGCCGGTCTTCGAGATCGCGATGCCCGAGAAGATCGACGTGCCCATGAGGCCGACCATCATCGGGATCATCAGCAGGCCGGATTCCGCGGCCGAGGTGCCGGACGACATCTGCAGGAAAGTCGGCACGAAGCCGATCGCCGCGAACATGCCGATTCCCAGGACGAGTCCGATCGCGGTGGCATTCACGAAGATCGGGTTCCGGAACAGGCTCAGCGGGATGATCGGGTCCTGGACCCGCGACTCGGTGATCACGAAGGCGGTCGCCGCCACGACCAGACCGGCGCCCCAGGCCCAGGTGGCCAGCGAGTCCCAGCCGAACTCCTTGTCTCCGCCGAAGTCGGTGAAGAAGATCAGGCACGTGGTCGCGATCGAGAGGAAGATCACGCCGAAGATGTCGATCGGTTTCTCGGCCTTCTTGCTCGGCAGCTTCAGGGCGACCAGGGCGATGATGAATGCCGCGATGCCGACCGGGATGTTGATGTAGAACGCCCACTGCCAAGTGAGGTGGTCGACGAAGTAGCCGCCGAGAAGGGGACCGGCGACAGCCGAGAGACCGAAGACCGCACCGAGCGGCCCCATGTACTTTCCGCGCTCGTTGGCCGGGACGATATCGGCGATGATCGCCTGGGACAGGATCATCAGGCCGCCACCGCCGAGGCCCTGCAGCGCGCGGAACACGACGAACATCCAGAAGTCGGTCGCGAAGGCGCAGCCGACCGAGGCGAGCGTGAACAGCGCGATCGCGACCAGGAACAGGTTGCGTCGGCCCAGCACATCGCCGAACTTGCCGTAGATGGGCATCACGATGGTGGTGGCGAGCAGGTACGCGGTGGTGATCCAGACCTGATGGTCCACGCCGCCGAGCTGCCCGACGATCGTCGGCATGGCGGTGGAGACGATGGTCTGATCGAGGCTGGAGAGCAGCATGCCCGCGATGAGGGCGCTGAAGATGATCCAGATGCGGCGCTTCGTGAGCAGGAAAGGCGCATCCTTCGTGGCGGCGGCGGACATTCAGAGGGCTTTCTGTGACGGTGCGTAGAGGGATCGGGCGAGGTCGAGGCGTCGCGTGATGAGGTCGGCGAACGGCTCGGTGGACTGGTGATGCAGGAGCTGGTCCATGCTCATACGCACGAGCGCGCCGACGGTGTGCACGACGACCTCGGCGCGCAACTCGGCGTCGACGGCGCCGACGGTGCGATCGGTGCGATCGGTGTCGACGGTGCGACGCAGGATCAGGCCGACATCGCGTCGTTCGTTCTTCGCGAGCTGCTCGAAAGCGGCTTTGAGCAGTCGCGGCTCCTGCTCGATCACGGCGAACATGGCCGGGGCGTCCTCGACCGGATTGAAGAGCTCGAAGCGGCTGATCGTCAACTGGATGAAGTCGTCGAGGAGATCTCCTCGACGGGTGGCGAACTCCTCCTCGAGGGCCTCCTGACGGGAATCGATCGTCGCGAACCCGAAGACCGCGTTCTCCTTGCTCTCGAAGTAGTTGAAGAACGTGCGACGCGAGACTCCGACCTCGGCGCACAGCTCCTCGACCGTGAATCCGGCGAATCCCTTCTCGGTCGTCAACCGCCGCGCGGCATCGGTGAGGGCGCGGGAGGTCTCCCGTTTGCGTTGCTCTCGCAATGAATCTGCACTCTCGCTCATGGAGTGCAATATTGCACTCTCAACCTTGGAGTGCACTGAGAGCGGTTCGCCGGGACCGCTCGAAGTTTTTTCGACCAATCTGTGACATCCGCCGTCCGGCGTACGTCCTAGTGGTGGCGTCGCCGACCGCGACCTGCGCTCCGCACTGCGGGCGGCATATGGATGAAGGAGCTCACGATGACGGACACGGCAGGTGGCACTCAGCCCGAGATTCAGGTCGTCACCCCGGTGCAGGGGGCTGCAGTGGGGACGACCACGATCGAGGATGCGGTGGTCGCGAAGATCGCCGGCATCGCCGCGCGTGATGTCAGTGGGGTCCATGCGCTCGGCGGGGGCGCCGCGCGCATGGTGGGAGCGATTCGGGATGCGCTCAACACGACCGACCTCTCGCAGGGGGTCAGCGTCGCGGTCGGCGAAGCACAGATCACGGTCGATGTGACGATCGTCGCGGAGTACCCGGTGTCGCTGCAGAAGGTCGCCGACGACGTGCGCGCGGCTATCCATCGGGACATGGTCGAGCTGGTGGGGGTGGAGGTCGTCGAGGTCAACGTGACCATCGACGACGTGCACGTCCCCGCGGATGATGCGGACGACACGGACGACGCGCCGAGCGCATAGGCGCCTCGTCGAGGACGCGGCCCCGAGACCCGGGGTCGGTAGGGAAGAAGGAAAAGCCATGAGTGCTGAAGACAAGATCAAGGCCGCTGCGGAGAAGGTCTCCGGCAAGGCGAAGGAGACCGTCGGCAAGCTGACCGACAACGACAAGCTCGTCGCCGAGGGCAAGGCCGAGCAGGCCAAGGGCGACGTCCGCGATGCCGCCGAGAACGTGAAGGATGCCTTCAAGAAGTGATGGGGCGGGGGAGAGGCCCGCACGGCCTCTCCCCGATCCTTCCCAGGTGGGTGAGAAATGATCCGATCCGGTGGGGCATCTGTTCCGAACCTCTCAGGGGATCGGATCGAGGGGTGGGGTAGATGGAAGACGAACGCTTTCGCACAGCGCTCGAACATGCGGACGACGGCATCGTCGCCGGCCGCGCGATGGATGGTGATGTCGAGGCGTTCGCTATCCTCGTGCGCAGGTACACGCCCATGATGCGCGCGTACACGCAGCGGATGCTGAACGCATCGGCCGATGTCGACGACATCGTCCAGGAGTCGTTCGTCACCGCCTGGCAGCGGTTCGGTGAACTCGACGACCCGGCACGGGTCAAGAGCTGGCTGATGAGGATCGTCAGTCGCAAGGCCGTCGATCGCATCCGTGCGACCCGACCGGCTGTCGACATCGACTCGATCGATCGTTCCGCCCCGCTGCATGCGTCGCCCACCGCGGTCGTCGAAGCGCGAGCGGGCGTCGCGGCCCTGGGTGCCGCCCTTCGCGAGCTGCCGGATGCGCAGCGCGAATGCTGGGTGCTGCGTGAGATCGGCGGGTACTCCTACGAGGAGATCTCCGAGGAACTCGACATCCCCGTCTCGACCGCGCGCGGGCTGCTCGCCCGGGCGCGGAAATACATGATCGTACGGATGGAGGAGTGGCGATGACCGACGACAGAGAGACTCCCGACGTCCGCCGGCTCGGCCTGGAACCGACGGATCTCGACGGGCACACGCTCGACGAGCTCACCGACTATCTCGATGCGGGACGACAGCCCGCCGATCGCTCGATCGACGAGTCTCCGGGATGTCAGCTCGCGCTGGACGCTTTGGCGCGGCTGCAGGGGCTCGGCGCGGAGCTCATCGCCGCGGAAGCCGCCGCCGAACCTCCGGTCGACGAGAACTGGGTCGATCGCATCCTCAGCGGCATCGCCATGGACGCGCGTGCCGGAAGACGCATCCCGTTCGAGTCCCCGGATCCGCAGGTGGATCTCGCGATCACCGAGGGAGCGGTGCGCGGCCTCATCCGGTCGGCCGAGAACGCCGTGCCCGGCCTTCTCATCGGACGGTGCCGACTCGACGGGGACGTGACGCAGCCGGGAACCCCGATCCGTGTCGAGATCGACGCGAGTGCGCTGCACGGACAGTCGATCCCGAAGGTCGCGGCTGAGCTGCGAGCCGAGGTGGATCGGGGGCTGCGCGCGCACACCGAGTTGAACATCGTCGCGATCGACATCGCGATCAAGGGCATCCGAGAGGTGTCGTCGTGGGCGGGGGAGAGCTGATGGATGCACAGGAGCGCGGCGAGCTCGCCGCGGCGATCGAGGCGGTCGCGCGGTCCACGCCCGGAGTCCGCAGCGTCTATCGGTCCGGTTCCCTGATCTCGAACCTGCTGCGCGCGGGAGCCGAGGCGATCGGCGTGCGCAAGGATGACGAACCGATCGTCTCGGTCGCCGCCGACGGTGACGGGGTGGTGGTGGAGGCGACGCTCGGTGTCGACTCCGCCGCGCGCTCGGCAGATGTCCTCCACTCCGTGCACGCGGCTGTCGATGCGCTGCTCACGGAGCGAGGTGTCCGGCGCGAGAGCATCACCCTCACGGTCGCTCATGTGCAGGCCTCGGTGCATGCCTAGGGCTGTGTGCGTCACGGCCCGGCGATGAAACCACCGCGTGCCGCCGTCCGGGGGGACGGCGGCACGCGGTCTTCCCGCAGCGGTCAGGCGGAGACTGTGCGCAGTCCCTCGACGAGCGGGGTCGTCGGGCGACCGATCAGGCGGGCGAGCGTGCCGTCGGTGTCGCCGAGGGCGCCGTCCTTGATGCCGGCGTCGAGCGCGGCGACGAATCCGGCCGTGCCCTCGTCGAGACCGGCGTCGCGCAGCGCGGCGATCTGGTCGTCGAATCCGAGCCGAACGTACGAGACCTCGCGTCCCGTCACCTCGGAGAACGCGGCGGCGAGATCGGAATAGTCCCAGGCGACGTCGCCGCCCAGCTCGTAGACCTCACCGACGTGCCCGTCCTCGAGTGCCACGGCGGCCGCAGCCTCGGCGAAGTCCTTGCGGCTCGCCGATGCGACGCGTCCGTCGCCGGTGCCGGCGGCGAGCACGCCCGTCTCGGCAGCGCGAGCGAGGTCGGCGGCGTAGTTCTCGGTGTACCAGTTGTTGCGGAGGATCACCGCGGGCAGCCCCGCCGCGGCGATGAGCTCTTCGGTCGCCTTGTGCTCCGGTGCCAGGATCAGGTCGCTCGTCGTGGCCTTCGGGGCGCTCGTGTAGACGAACTTGGAGACCCCGGCGGTTCGGGCGGCTTCGACGACCGCCTGGTGCTGCGCGACGCGCTGGCCGACCTCGGAGCCGGAGACCAGCACGACGGTGTCGACGCCATCGATGGCTGCGGCGACCGATGCAGGGTCTGTGTAATCGAGAGGGACGACGCGCACGCCCAGATCGGCGGCCTTGGTCGTGTCGCGGGCTCCGGCGACGATCGACTGCGGGTCGGTTCCGCGTTCGAGCAGGCTGGCGATGATGAGGCGGCCGAGGTTGCCGGTCGCACCGGTGACGAGGATGGTCATGACGGTCCTTTCGTAAGTGACACCTTCGACAACCCCCGTGTGGGCATCGGGCATTCCGATCTGTGGGTACCCACTTTGAAGTAAGATACCCACATGACGGTTAGTTTCGCGCAGATAAAGGAATCCACCCCGTTCGTCTTCGATCAGAACTGCGGTACGCGCGTCGTCCTCGATCACATCATGAGCAAGTGGGGAGTGCTCGTGCTCTCCTGCCTGTCCGACGGCACCCACCGCTGGGGCGCTCTCCGGCGGGAGGTCGACGGCATCAGCGAGAAGATGCTCGCGTCCACCCTGCGCACCCTCGCCGACGACGGACTGGTGCACCGGGAGTCGCTCCCGACGGTGCCCCCGCACGTGGAGTACAGCCTGACCCCGCTCGGCCGGGATCTGATGGAGCGCATGCTGCCGCTGATGGAGTGGGTGGCCGATCACGCTGACGGCATGCTCGAAAGGGGCTGAATCGACGGAATCCGTCGTCAAGGTGCATCTAGCGCTTCGGATTCGGATGGTCGAAGAAACCCGTTGACGCGATAACCGCGGTGGCTCTACTGTTCTGACATGGCAGCAACGACGCCGATTCATCTGGAACGACCCGACGGCAAGGGTCTGGCTGCGGGAACTCTGGGACTCTGGGGGTCGACCGTCATCGGTCTCGCCTCGACCGCTCCCGTCTACTCGCTGGTCGCGACGCTCGGCTTCGTGGTGCTCGCCGTCGGTGCGCAAGCGCCGATCGCCTTCATCATCGCCTTCGTCCCGATGCTCCTGATCGCCTTCGCGTATCGCGAGCTCAACAACGCGGTGCCCGACTGCGGCACCACGTTCACCTGGGGCACCAAGGCGTTCGGTCCATGGGTGGGCTGGATGGGCGGTTGGGGCGTGGCCGTCGCCGGAATGGTCGTGCTCGCCAACCTCGCCCAGATCGCCTCGGTCTACTTCTGGTCGCTGATCGGGCAGGACCTCGAGAACAACGACTGGCGCGTCGTGATCGTCGCCGTGCTCTTCATCGCCGCGATGACGTGGGTCAGCTGGCGCGGGGTCGAGATCGGCGAGCGCATCCAGAACATCCTGCTCGGCATCCAGTACCTGGCGCTCGCGATCTTCGTCGTGACCGCGCTGTGGCAGTTCTTCGCCGGGACCGCCCCCAACCCCACGCCCTTCGACTGGGAGTGGATGAACCCGTTCGCGTTCACCGACTGGTCGGGGTTCACCGAGGCGATCCTGCTCGCGCTCTTCATCTACTGGGGATGGGACACCTGCCTCGCCCTGAACGAGGAGACCAAGGACCCGAAGCGCATCCCCGGCCGCGCCGCGCTGCTGACCACCGTGATCCTGCTCTTCACCTACGTGGCCGTGACCATCGCCGCCATGATGTACGCCGGCCTCGGCGAGGACGGCACGGGGCTGGGCAACGAGGCGAACGCCGACGACTTCTTCCTGGCGATCAAGGACGGGCTGCTCGGACCGTTCGGCTGGGTACTGGTGGTCTCGGTGATCATCTCGGCGATCTCGTCCACCCAGACCACGATCCTGCCGACGGCGCGCGGCACGCTCGCAATGGGCGTCTACCGTGCCTTGCCCGCGAAGTTCAAAGATGTGCACCCGACCTACAAGACGCCGTCGTTCTCGACCATCGTCATGGGTGTGGTCGCCTCGGTGTACTACGTCGGGATGACGCTGATCAGCGACAACATCCTGCAGGACTCGATCCTCTCGCTCGGCCTCGCGATCGCGTTCTACTACGCCATCACCGGCTTCGCCTGCGTCTGGTACTTCCGCAAGGATCTGACCTCGTCCGCGCGCGAGTTCTTCTTCAAGGGTCTGTTCCCTTTGCTGGGGGGTCTCATGCTGGCCTGGGCGTTCATCCAGTCGGCGATCGACATGTGGGACGTCGACTACGGCTACACGGTTCTGTTCGGCATCGGCGGCACGTTCGTGATCGGCGTCGGTTCGCTGGCGTTCGGCCTGGTGCTCATGTTCGTCTGGTACCTGTTCCCGCGCTCGAAGCGGTTCTTCCGTGGTGAGAGCCTCAACCGCGAGACCCAGGTGATGGTGCCGGATGAGCCGGCCGTGACCATCCGTTCGATCGACGGAGGCATCTGAGGATGCCGGTCGCCACAGCCGATCTCTACGACGAGCTCGAAGAGGGGATCCAGTCGCTCTCGCTGCAGTTGCGCTCGTTCGGAGGCAGATCGGCCTTCGACGGGCCGATCCGCACCGTCCGCTGCTTCGAGGACAACGCGCTCGTGAAGACCGTGCTGGCGACCCCCGGTGCGGGCGCCGTTCTCGTCGTCGACGGCGGCGGCTCGCTCGAGACGGCGCTCATGGGAGACCTGATCGCGGCGTCGGCGGTCGCGAACGGCTGGGCGGGCGTCGTGATCAACGGTGCCATCCGCGACCGGGTCGCGATCGACGCCCTCGATCTCGGGGTCAAGGCGCTGGGCACCAACCCCCGCAAGAGCGCCAAGCTCGGCACGGGCGAACTCGATGTCCCCCTCGTGATCGGGGGAGTGGTGTTCCGGCCCGGTGCGCACCTCTACAGCGACGAGGACGGGATCCTGATCGAACGCTGAGGTGCGTCGGGTGGTGCCGTCGGGCTTTGTCCTAGGCTTGCGGGGTGCGCATCCGGCTCGACATCGCCTACGACGGCACCCACTTCCGCGGGTGGGCGAAGCAGCCGACGCTGCGCACGGTGCAGGGAACGCTGGAAGCCGCACTCGCGCGGATCGTGGGTTCCGATGTGCAGTTCGTGGTCGCCGGCCGCACCGACGCCGGGGTGCACGCGAGTGGACAGGTCGCCCACGTCGACCTCGACGACAAGCAGTGGGCGCGCATCGAGGCCAGGCAGGGACGCGCGCCGCTGGAGCCCGCCGAGACCATCGCCGGTCGCATGCGGGGCGTGCTCGGCGCCTACTCCGACGTCACCGTCACGCGGACGTCGATCGCTCCGGAGGGCTTCGACGCCCGATTCTCCGCCGTGTGGCGCCGCTACCGCTACCGCCTCGCCGACGGGCAGGCGGGGTACGATCCGCTGCGCCGTCACGACACCACCGTCGTCCGCGGTCGCCTCGACGAGCAGGCGATGGATGCTGCGGCGATGACGCTGATCGGCCTGCACGACTTCGCGGCGTACTGCAAGCCTCGTGAGGAGGCGACGACGATCCGCACCCTGCTCGACTACCGCTGGGAGCGCGATACCGACGGCGTGCTCGTCGCCGAGGTCAAGGCCGACGCCTTCTGCCACAGCATGGTGCGTGCTCTCGTGGGTGCCTGCGTCGCGGTGGGCGAGGGGCGCCTCGACATCGACGACCTCGTGGTACTCCGTGATGCACTCACGCGCACCAGCGAGTTCAAGGTGCTGGCCGCTCGCGGACTGATCCTCACCGAGGTCGGCTACCCCGCAGACGAGCTGCTCTCGTCGCGCGCCGTCCAGACCCGCGCGCGCCGCGACGGAGCGCGCGACTGAGCTCGGATTTCCACCCCACCCCAAGGTGGACGCGATAGCGTGTGACGAGTCATGAAGGTCATCTCGTACAACCTCCAGAAGCATCGGGCGGCCGGTGAGCTCGCGGCGCTCGTGCGCGAGCACGACCCGGACATCCTCTGCCTGCAGGAATGCGATGTCCCCGAGCTGCCGACCGAGATCGGCGACCTCGTCCTGGCCGATGCCACCCAGGGGAACCGCCTGGGGCTGGCGCTCTTCTACCGTTCGAGCACCTTCCATCTGCAGTCGATCCGCATGCTGGGCCTCAAGAAGTCGCTGCACGACCGCATCGCGAAGCCCGCCCACGAGCGTGTGCTCGGCGCACGGCTGCGCGACATCGACGACGGCCAGGACTTCATCGTCGCCTCGTTCCACGCCGCGCCGCTGACCGCGCTGAACTCGCTGCGACGCCACCAGATCCGTGCCGCCCTCACCGAGCTCGCCGCACTCGGGGAAGGGCTGCCGCAGCTGATGGTCGGCGACTACAACTATCCGATCTTCAAAGAGAACCTCGGTCAGGCCGTGCGTGACCACGGGTACGCGCTGTCGCTCAGTGACGACCACACCTATACCCGCTATCGGGTGTTCCGGGGGCACTACGACTTCGCGACGTCGACCGGATTCGAGATCGAGCGCATCACCACGCTGCCGCAGGGTGCGAGCGATCACCGACCGATCCTCGTCACGGTCAAGCCCGACTGAGGCCGCGGTTTGGGCATACGGCACGGCGTGGCGTATGATCTCTCTTTGGTGCCTTTCCCGTTCGCGGGGATGGGCATCGTCCGAACGTGAGCCCTCCACTGGCGTGTTCCTCCCTGTCGGGAAGAACCACCCCGGAGTGGGATTCACGAACTTCTCCGTTCGACACAAGAAAGCAGCACTATCGTGACGCGCACTTACACCCCCAAGGCTGGCGAAGTCCAGCGCGACTGGGTCGTCATCGACGCCACCGACGTCGTTCTCGGCCGTCTGGCTTCGCACGCCGCTACGCTCCTGCGTGGCAAGCACAAGCCGACCTTCGCCAACCACATCGACTCGGGTGACTTCGTCATCATCGTGAACGCAGAGAAGGTCGCGCTCACCGGTCAGAAGCTCCAGAAGAAGCTGGCCTACCGCCACTCCGGTTACCCGGGCGGCCTGAAGTCGGTCACCTACGCCGAGCTCCTCGAGAAGAACCCGGTCCGCGCTGTCGAGAAGGCCATCCGTGGCATGCTCCCCAAGAACAGCATCGGCCGCCAGCAGCTGTCCAAGCTCAAGGTGTACGTCGGTGCCGAGCACCCGCACGCCGCGCAGCAGCCGACGCCGTACACCCTCGACCAGGTCGCCCAGTAAGCGCCGTAAAGACTTAAGGACATACTCGTGGCTGACATCCAGGACACCACCGAAACCCCCCAGAACTTCTCGACGTCGACTCCCGAGACCGACGTGGTCGAGGCGGCTCCCCGCCCCGTCCTCAGCGTCCCGGGTGCCGCTGTCGGCCGTCGCAAGCAGGCAATCGCCCGCGTGCGCATCGTCCCCGGCTCGGGCACGATCACGGTCAACGGCCGCACGATCGAGGACTACTTCCCGAACAAGCTGCACCAGCAGCTGATCAACGACCCGTTCACCGTGCTGAACCTCGCCGGTGCATACGACGTCATCGCGCGCATCTCCGGTGGTGGCCCCTCGGGCCAGGCCGGTGCGCTCCGCCTCGGCATCGCACGTTCGCTGAACGGCATCGACGAGGAGAACAACCGTCCGACTCTGAAGAAGGCCGGCTTCCTCTCGCGCGACGCTCGCGTCAAGGAGCGCAAGAAGGCTGGACTCAAGAAGGCCCGTAAGGCGCCTCAGTACTCGAAGCGTTAAGGTCAACTGCTCCGATGCCGATCTTTGGCACGGACGGTGTGCGAGGACTCGCCAATGGCATCCTCACCGCCGACCTGGCGCTCACCCTGGCCCAGGCGACTGCTGTCGTCCTGGGCCAGGGCCGTACTGCGGAGGCTCGCAAGGCCGAAGGCAAGCGACTCACCGCAGTGGTCGCCCGGGACCCCCGGGTCTCCGGACACTTCATCGCCGCGGCCGTAGCCGCGGGTCTCGCCTCTTCCGGAGTCGATGTGCTCGAGGCGGGGGTCATCCCGACGCCCGCCCTCGCATTCCTCGTCGCCGACCGTGACGCCGATTTCGGCGTGATGATCTCGGCGTCGCACAATGCCGCGCCCGACAACGGGATCAAGATCTTCGCCCGCGGGGGACGCAAGCTCCCCGACGTGGTCGAGCTGCGCATCGAAGAGGCCCTGAACGGCGACAAGCTGCGCCCGACGGGTGCCGGTGTCGGTCGCATCGACCGGTTCTCCGACGCGGAGGACCGCTACGTCGTGCACCTTCTCGGCTCGCTCCCGAACCGGCTGGACGGCATCCATGTGGTGCTCGACTGCGCCCACGGCGCGGCCTCGGGCGTCTCTCCGGAGACGTTCCGGGATGCCGGAGCCGAGGTCACGGTCATCGGTGCCGACCCCGACGGCTGGAACATCAATGACGGCGTCGGCTCGACCCACCTCGACAACCTCGCCGAGGCGGTCGTGCGTCTGGGCGCCGACATCGGGATCGCTCACGACGGTGACGCCGACCGCTGTCTCGCCGTCGACGCCGAGGGCAATCACATCGACGGCGACCAGATCATGGCCATCCTCGCGGTGTCCATGAAGGAGCGCGGGCACCTCACCGACGACACCCTCGTCGCGACGGTGATGAGCAACCTCGGTCTGCACGTCGCGATGCGCGAGCACGGGATTACGGTTCGACAGACCGCTGTCGGAGACCGCTATGTGCTCGAGGACATGAACGAGGGCGGATACGCCCTCGGCGGTGAGCAGTCCGGTCACGTGATCATGAGCGAGTACGCCACCACGGGTGACGGAATCCTCACGGGCCTGCACCTGGTGGCCGAGATGGCTCGGCAGAAGAAGTCGATCGCCGAGCTCGCCTCGGTGATGACCGTCTACCCGCAGGTTCTCATCAACGTGCGCGACGTCGACAAGGAACGCGTCTCGGATGACGAGATCGTGCAGCAGGCCGTCCGCGACATCGAGTCCGAGCTGGGCGATTCCGGCCGGGTGCTGCTGCGCAAGTCGGGCACCGAACCGCTGGTGCGCGTGATGGTGGAAGCTGCCGACGCGGAGTCGGTGCACGCCTACGCCGGACGCCTCGCTGAGGTGGTCCAGGAGCGTCTGTCGCTCTGACCCGAACCGATTCGGAAACGGCCGCCCGCTGATCTCAGCGGGCGGCCGTTTCACGTTCGTCGCTCCGTTGTCCTGCACCACGGTGGGCCCGCAGTCCGCGTGGCGTGGTCCCGTAGTCCTCCTCGAGCGCGCGACGCAGGCTGATGGGCGAATGGAAGCCGGCGCGCTGCGAGATCTGCTCGATGCTCAGCACGTCGAAGCGGCTGTCGACCAGAAGCGACCGGGCGAGGCGCGCGCGTTGATGTCTGATCTCGCCTGCCACGCTGTTCTCCGCCTCGGCGAAGACCAGCTGGAGCTGGCGGAGAGAGGACTGCACCTCGCGGGCGACAACGGCGGGATTCAGCCCCGGGTCACCGCACTGCTGTGCGATCACGGCGACCGCACGGTCACGCAGCGCCGCGTGCGGCGAGCGCTGCGCTGACGCCGTGTCGACGCGGTCGAGCAGGATCGCCCCGCTCATCTCCACGATCAGATGCTCCATGGCATAGCGCTCTATCGCCGTCGCCTCGTCGTCGACGTCGAGCACCTGCTCGACGAACGCCTGCATCGCCCGATCGAGCGGGCGTCGCTCTTCGAGCACCCGGGTGGTGGCCGGCAGCGCCGAGACGAACGCGCCGAGCGCGGCTCGAGGAACATACGCGGCCGTGATATGCCAGGGGCCGGCGCAACGAACGTGCTGGGCTATCCCGGGTGGGGCGACCACGAGCCCACTCTCGATCGGCAGCCACGGGCCGTGCTGTTCCTTCGCCGAGAGCCCTGAACCCTCGACGAAAGCGAAGACGGCGTGGTCGGGGTGAGCGGTGACGGTGTCGATGGCCAACTCGGTGGCCGGGCCCTGCAGCGACAGCAGGATCACGGGGCCGGGCGTCCGCTGCGTCGCACGGAGCGTGGTGCGGTCGTCGACGGCGCGCACACCGTGCGTGATCAGCTCGACCGAGCCGATCTCCGACACATCTCCGGGATTCACTCAGCACCCCCCGACGCCGATGATCATGGGACGGCGCCGACCAGGAGGCCGGTGCTCGCCGGGCTCGTGCCTCCCGTTCCGCTTTCCACACGGCCGGGGAAGTGCGCGCTTCGTCAGAGGATACCGGCGCGGACACGGACGGCAACAGAGCCTGTTCGCACCGCGTCATCCGTCGCTCAGGTTCGGGAGTCGTTCCAGTTCAGTTGTTCGATGTACCGCAGCAGCACACCTTCGCGCAGAGCCCACGGTGACACCTCGAGCTCGTCCACACGGAGGGCCGTCATCGCGGCGTGGAGAGACACGGCAGCGGCCACGATCTGGAACGTCCGGTCCGCAGTGATGCCGGGCAGCTCCTGTCGCGCGGAGGCGGGCAGGCGCGCGAGGCGAGGGATCCACGACCCGAGGGAGGCGCGAGGGAGCAGCATCCGCTCGCTTCCCGACCAGCCGGGTACCGGATAGCCGACCAGTCGGGCCAGAGAGCGGATCGCCTTCGATGAGCCGACGACGTGATCGGGCCGGGGGAGTGCGACGAATCGCGGCAGCACGTCGGCCAAGGTCGCCGTCGCATGCGCACGCAGGCGCTCCACCTCGGCCTCGCCCGGAGGATCGTTCGGCAGGAACTGCACGGTCATGCGTCCGGCCCCGAGCGGTACGGATGCGGCGGCGTCCGGCATCTCCTCCGCCCCGGCGGCGATCTCCAGTGAACCGCCGCCGATGTCGAGGAGCAGGATCTGTCCGGCTGACCAGCCGAACCAGCGCCGCACCGCGAGGAAGGTCAACTCGGCCTCGGTCTCGCCGTCGAGCACCTGCAGCGGCTGGCCGAGGGCCGCTTCGATGCGGGCGATGACCTCGGTGCCATTGCGTGCGTCACGCACGGCGCTCGTCGCGGTGGCCAGGAGCGCATCGACGCGCTCGCTCTCGGCCACCCGTCGTGCCTGCGCGACGGCGGACTCGAGGGCCACGACGCCCTCCTCCGAGATGGAGCCGTCGGGGGTGAGATAGCGCATGAGGCGCAGCACTGTCCTGTCGCTCGTCGTCGCGAGCGGTCGTCCACCGGGGCGCACGTCGGCCGCCAGCATGTGGACGGTGTTGGATCCGATGTCGAGGACTCCCAGGCGCACGGGAAGAGACTACTCGCCCTCGGAGGTGCGTCGTGTCCCTACCGCACTGCCGTTCGACGTCACAAGCCGCTGACTCCGTTCTTCATGCGGCGGAACAGAGCGACCCGTGTGGCAACAGATCGACCAGCCCGAACGCGTCTCACAGCAGATCGATAACGTCGGCCCCATGCCCGATAGCGCCGTCCTCCTGCCCCTCGCCGCGCTCGCCGTGACCCTGGCCGCGTTCGTCGGCATCGTCGTGCTCCGTCGACGCGGTGCGGGTTTCACCACACTCGTGCTGATCGCCCTCGGCGTCGGGATCGGGATCGGCATCGGCTTCCGTGACGGCCTCGCGTACGTGACAGTGCTCGGCGACCTCTACGTGCAGGTGATCACCGCGATCGTCGCTCCGCTCATCTTCATCTCGATCCTCTCCAGCATCACGTCGCTGGGGTCGGCCCGGAAACTGCGCACGATCGGATTGTCCAGCGCCTTCTGGCTGCTGCTCACCAACGCGATCGCCATCGTGCTCACACTCGCCGTCGCCCTCAGCGTGGGACTCGGGCAGGGAGTGGAGCTCGAACTCAGCGAGGGCAGCGGCGACACGCTGACGGGGCTGATCAAGCCGCTCGACCAGGTGCTGCTGGGCTTGTTCCCCTCCAACATCGCGGGAGACTTCGTCAGCAACAACATCACGGGGATCATCCTGTTCGCGCTGCTCTTCGCGGTCGCCTACCTGGTGGCGAACCGGGGCGACGACCCGAACCTGCGCTCGTTCAAGAGCGTGATCGACGGCGCGAGGAAAGTCGTCATGACCGCCGTGGGATTCATCATCGAGCTCACGCCCTACGCCGTCCTGGCCCTCGTCGCGACCACGACGGCCACGGCCGTCACGCGAATCGAGACCGTCATGGCGCTGGTTCTGGTTCTGGTGCTGGCGCTCGGCGTCGCCTTCGTCGATGCCTACGTCGTCAACGGCGTGCTGCTGCGGGTGTTCGCCGACGTCAACCCGATCCGCTGGTTCCGCCTGCTGACCCCGGCCCAGTACACGGCGTTCACGACGCAGTCGAGCGTGGGCACACTGCCCCTGACGATTCCGACGTTGACCCGCAAGGTGGGGGTTCCCGAGGACGTCGCCGCGTTCACCGCTCCGATCGGCACGACCATCGGGATGCCCGGGTGCGCGGGTATCTGGCCCATCATCGTCGCGGTCTTCTCGATCAACGTCCTCGGCATCCAGTACACGGTGTGGGACTATCTCGCGCTCGCCGGGCTGTGCCTGCTGGTCTCGCTCGGAACCGCCGGAGTCCCCGGCACCGCCATCATCACCGCCACCGCCGTGCTCAGCGCTTCGGGGCTGCCCGTCGAGGTCCTCGTCGTTCTCATCCCGATCAGCGCCGTCGCCGGAACCGCCTCGACGATGGCGAACGTCACGGCGGCTGCGACGGCGGCGACGATCGTCGCTCGGCGCCTGGGCGTGCTCGACGATGCGGTCTTCCGTGGCGAACGTCCTCCCGTGGCGGCGCCGTCGGAGCCTGCATCGCGGCGCGAGCTCCGGCGCACGCAGACCGCACCGACATCCACCGTCGCCGACCTCGGCATCCCCGCCGATCTCCCCATCGGGCAGTGCGAGCTGCCCGCTCCCCGTTCGACTCACGAGAAGGTCTCCCGATGAAATCCCCCGCCCGCCCTCGGCTGCTCTCCGCACTCGCGGTCTCCGCAGCGATCCTGCTCGCTCCGATCGCGATTCCCACCGCCGCGCACGCGGCGGGGGACGTCTGCGACCTGTGCTCCATCAACTTCGACCTCGGTGCGTGCGAGAAGCTCGGCGGCTACCCGTACGACTCGACGGTGGAGGCGCCGCCGGCAGCGGTCGGCGGCGGATCCGCGCCCAAGCCCGCGCCGGCGCCGGCGCCCGCTCCCGCCCCTGCGCCGGCTCCGGCTCCCGCCCCCGCGCCGGCGCCGGTGAAGCCCTCCGCGACGAACGACAAGCCCGCGGTGGGCACGTCGACCACGACCACCGTGCCGGACGAGGCGACCACCGTGGCGGCGACGGTCCCGACGGCACCCGCCGGTCTCTCCCACACCGTGGACGGCCGCAGCCTCTCCCTGACATGGACGACCCCCGCAGACGGCGGCTCGCCCCTCACCGGCTACAAGCTGATCGTCAACGACGGGACGCCGATCATCATCCCGGCCGACGCCACCACGTACGAGATCGACCTCGGCGAGGGCACCTACGACCTCGCGTTGATCGCCACGAACGCGGTGGGGGACTCCCTGGCGTCCGAGTCGATCGAAGGTCTCGAGATCGCCGCGGACGAACCGGAGAAGACCACGCTCGTCACGGCCGATGCCCCCGCAGAAGCCGGTGTGCCGCTCGCCGCACCGCTGACGCTCGGCGGGATCGTCGTCATCGCCGGTGGGCTGCTCACCTGGTGGTGGCTGCGTCGCCGCGCCGCGGCGGGCGCCCCGACTCCCGCTTCCGACGCCACCACCCCGATCCTCTGACCCGAACCGATCACGCACCGAGAACAGGAACCCATCGCCATGTCCACACACGCACGAGGAAGACGCCTCGCAGCAGGAGCCGTCATCGCCGCCCTCGCCGCCGGAGGAACCGTGGGACTCGCCGCCCTCCCGGCGTCCGCTGCACCGACCCCCGCCTTCGACTACTTCGCCGACACCATTGCGGGCCTGCGCGCCGGCTCGGTGTTCGAATCGGTCACCTTCGAGAGATTCGAGAGCCTCCTCAGCAGCGACGGCACTTACGCTTTCCTGCTCGGCGGACCGGAGGACCCGACGACAGCGGCGACGGCAACGGAGATCGATCGCGTCGCGCAGCAGTACGGAGTCGACGCGATCTACACGTTCGATCCGCTGCTCGACGGCGATTCGGTCGACATCCGCACCTTCGTCACCGGCGTCGCAGGCGAGGCGCCCGGTGCGCTCTACACGCGCCTCGTCGACGGCTATCTCAACAAGGACACGACCCCGGAGTTCGGCGCTGGCACCGATCCCTACCTCTTCATATACGACGGTGACCGCACGGTCGGGGGCGTGGACGACCGCATCGTCGCCTCGCTCGGCGGTACCGAGGATGCCACCACGGCAGCGACGGACGAGTACCGCCAGCAGGTGGCCGCGGTGTTCGAGGCGGTCGCCGTGAACGGGGCTGCGCGGCTGGACACCCAGTCGCAGTACGACTTCTTCTCGAACGCCGTCAACTCCCGTCACCGCGCGGCGTACAGCACCAACCTCACCGCGTACGGCGAGACGATCTTCACGCCGGCGGACGCGGAGGGCTTCGTGCTGCAGTCGATCACGTATCCCGAACTCGTCGACCTGCTCGAGTCCGACGGAGACCACACGATCCTGTTCGGCGGCACCTGGTGCCACAACACACGCGCGGTGATCCGCGACGTGAACCACAAGGCCGCAGAGTCGGGTGTGCAGACCGTGTACGTCTTCGACCTTCGTCTGGACGGCTGGAGCGGGGCGAACGCGCATATCCGCGACACCAACTCGTCGATCGCCCACCTCTACGGCGACCTGGTGCAGAAGCATCTTCCGAACCTCAAGACCCAGTACGTGCTCGATGGCAGCGCCGGACAGCGCGTAGAGTACCACCCCGGCGGTGACACGGCGGCGGCGACGGCGACCGCCCGCAAGCTCCAGGTGCCGTATCTGTTCGAGTACGACGGCTCCGACACGGCCGCCCCCATCACCAAGAACTGGATCCAGGACAACGGCCAGGCCGGGTACCGCGAGTACATGACCGAGTGGTGGTGGATCTCCGACCTGCAGGGGCCGGCCAAGCGCCCCAATCAGACCGACGAGCAGTACGAGGCCGGTCGCGCGACGAACCTCGCCTTCGCCGATGAAGCGCTCGCGAAGCTCGACGAGTTCTTCGGGATCGTCCCGCAACCCCAGCTGACCGCACCGGCGGCACCGGCGGCACCGACGGCGACGGCTGCCGGCACCGACGTCACCGTGACGTGGACGGCGCCGACCTCCGACGGCGGCTCGCCCGTCACCGGGTACTCGGTGACGCTCGGAACGGCGACCGCGGACACGGCTGCCGGCGCGACGACGCATACCTTCCGCGGAGTGCCCGCAGGCACTCACACGGTGACGGTGACTGCGGCCAACGCGATCGGCCGCTCGCCGGCCTCGGCCGCCGCATCCGTCACCATCGGCGGAAGCCAGCCCGGCGGGGGAGAGTCGCCGGGGACGGGGAACGCCGCCGTCACCGTGACCGGCGACCTCCGTCCCGGTGGCGAGATCACGGTGCGCGGCACGGGTGTCGCTTCCGGGTCGGACAGTGTGCGCGTGGAACTGCACTCCACCCCGACGACCCTCGGATCGACGGCAGCAGCGGCCGACGGCACCTTCACCCTGCGCGCACGGATCCCCGCGGCTGTGCCCGCGGGTGCACACTCCGTGGTCGTGTTCGTCGACGGCGTCGAGGTGGCGAGGGCATCGGTGACGTTGAGCGCATCGGGAGCGGCGAGCACGGGGCTGGCGAGTACGGGTGGGGACGCCGGTCTGCTCGTCGCCGGCACCGTCTCCGCCGCGCTCCTGCTCGGGGTCGGCACCGCGCTGGTCATCCGCCGCCGGCGAGGAGCCCTCGGATCCTGACGGGCGCTCGACGCGACCGGATGCCCCTGCGCTCCTCGGGGAGCAGGGGCATCCGCGCGTCCCGCACTCGAGCACGCCGATACGATGTACTCCGTGACCACCGTCGACCCCACGCTGCCGCTGTCGCCCTATCGGGAGATCGGACGCGCGGAATGGGCGCGGTTGGCCGCCGGCCTCGACCAACCGCTCACCGAGACCGAGGTCGTCGAGCTCCGCGGCATCGGGGATCGGCTCTCGCTCACCGAGGTGCGCGAGGTGTACCTGCCCCTGAGCCGCCTGCTCAGCCTCTATGCCACCTCGACGAAACGGCTCGGCGCCGCGACCTCGTCGTTCCTGCAGGAGGACGACACCACGACGCCGTTCGTCGTGGGCGTCGCCGGTTCGGTGGCGGTGGGGAAGTCGACCATCGCCCGTCTGCTGCGCGAACTCATGAGCCGCTGGCCGGGAACGCCCCGGGTCGAGCTGGTCACCACGGATGGCTTCCTGTACCCGAACGCCGAGCTCGAGCGTCGGGGGATCATGGACCGCAAGGGCTTCCCCGAGTCGTATGACCGTCGAGCGCTGATCGAGTTCCTCACCGAGGTCAAGAGCGGTGCCACCGAGGTGCGCGCTCCGTTTTACTCGCACATGCGCTACGACATCGTGCCGGACGCGAACGTCGTGGTGCGTCGCCCCGACGTGGTCATCGTCGAGGGACTGAACGTGCTGCAGCCCCCACCCGCCCCGAACGACGTCGCCGTGAGCGACCTGTTCGACTTCTCGATCTTCGTCGACGCCGACACCTCGCACATCGAGAAGTGGTACGTCGACCGTTTCCTCGCCCTCCGCCAGGCGGCCTTCAGCAACCCCTCGTCGTACTTCAACGTGTTCGCGCACCTCACGGACGAGGAGGCGATCACCACGGCGCTCGGCTATTGGAACGAGATCAACATGCCCAACCTCGTCGAGAACGTGATGCCCACGAGACACCGCGCGCGCCTGGTGCTGCGCAAGGGCGCCGACCACGATGTCGAGACGGTGCTGCTGCGCAAGCTCTGACGTCGGGGACGGGCCACCGCCCGCCCGTAAGAATGTACGGACGACTCGCAAAAAACTCGTCTTACTCTTGATCGCATGTGTGGAATCGTCGGATACGTGGGCCCGCGCCCCAGCCAGGACATCCTTCTCGCAGGCCTCGCACGTCTGGAGTACCGCGGATACGACTCTGCGGGGGTCGCCGTCATCGACGGTGAAGGCTCGCTCGGCATGCGCAAGAAGGCGGGAAAGCTCGCCGTGTTGCGCGATTCGCTCGCCGACGCGCCGCTCCCTGACGGGTCGACCGGCATCGGGCACACCCGCTGGGCGACGCACGGCGGCCCGACGGACGGCAATGCGCACCCGCACCTCGCCGACGACGACAAGCTCGCCGTCATCCACAACGGCATCATCGAGAACTTCTCCGCCCTGCGTGACGAGCTCCTCGCCGACGGCGTCGTGTTCCGCAGCGAGACCGACACCGAGGTCGCCGCGGCGCTCCTCGGACGAGAGTACGCGGGCAACGGCGGCGACCTGCAGCTGGCCTTCCGCAGCGTCGTCAACCGCCTGGAAGGCGCGTTCACCCTGCTGGCCATGCACCAGGACCACCCGGGTCTCGTGGTCGGCGCCCGCCGCAACTCCCCGCTCGTGATCGGACTCGGCGAGGGCGAGAACTTCCTCGGCTCCGACGTCGCCGCGTTCATCGAGCACACGCGCAAGGCGCTCGCGATCGGGCAGGACCAGATCGTCTCGATCACCCCGGACGCGGTCACCGTCATGGACTTCGCCGGCACTCCCGTCGAGCCCGAGCCGTTCGACGTGTCGTGGGACGCCGCCGCCGCCGAGAAGGGCGGATGGTCGAGCTTCATGGCGAAGGAGGTCGCGGAGCAGCCCGAGGCCGTCGCCAACACCATCCGCGGTCGTATCCACGACGGCCAGGTCGTCATCCCCGAGCTCGACGGGCTGGATGAACTCTTCGTGGGCATCAACCGCGTCATCATCACCGCCTGCGGCACTGCGTCGTACGCGGCGCTGGTGGGCAAGTATGCGATCGAGCAGTGGGCACGCGTGGCCGTCGACGTCGAACTCGCGCACGAGTTCCGCTACCGCGACCCGGTGATCGGCGCCGACACCCTCGTCGTGTCGATCAGCCAGTCGGGCGAGACCATGGACACGCTGATGGCCGTGAAGTACGCCCGTGAGCGCGGCGCCCGCACGCTGTCGATCTGCAACACGCAGGGCGCCACGATCCCTCGTGAGTCGGATGCCGTCGTCTACACCCACGCCGGCCCCGAGGTCGCTGTGGCCTCGACCAAGGCGTTCTCCGCGCAGATCACTGCTCTTCTGCTGCTGGGTCTGCACATGGGTCGGGTGCGCGGCGCGGTCGCCGATGCCTCGGTCGACGTCGCGGAACTCGCCGCTCTTCCCGAGAAGATCGCCGAGGTGCTCGAGAGCGAGCAGGAGCACGTCACCCAGCTCGCCGGATGGATGGCCGACACCCGCTCGGTGCTCTTCCTGGGTCGCCATGTCGGATACCCGATCGCCCTCGAAGGTGCGCTCAAGCTCAAGGAGATCTCCTACATCCACGCCGAGGGCTTCGCCGCCGGCGAGCTCAAGCACGGCCCGATCGCGCTGATCGAACCGGGGCAACCGGTGTTCGTGCTGGTTCCCTCCCCGCGTCATTCGGCCCTCGTGCACTCCAAGGTCGTCTCGAACATCCAGGAGATCCGCGCGCGCGGCGCCCGGGTGATCGTGATCGCCGAGGAGGGCGACGCCGCCGTGCTGCCGTTCGCCGACGAGGTCATCCACATCCCGCTCGCCGGAGCGATGTTCGAGCCGCTGCTCGCGGTCGTGCCGCTGCAGATCTTCGCGATGGCCCTGGCCACGGCGAAGGGCCTCGACGTCGACCAGCCGCGCAACCTCGCCAAGTCGGTCACGGTCGAGTAGAGCGTTCTTCGAGATACCCGAATGGCTTCGTTTCCACCGGAAACGGAGCCATTTGGGCGATCTCAACAGGAAGCAGGCTCGGTAGGCTGAACGGGTGATCATCGGTACCGGCATCGACCTCGTGGACATCCCACGATTCGAGCGGACGATGGAACGCACGCCACGATTGCGCGAACGACTCTTCGCCCCGTCGGAGCGCACCCTCCGCCTTCCTTCCCTCGCCGCCCGCTACGCGGCCAAGGAGGCCCTGATCAAGGCGCTCGGCGGCTCTGACGGCGTGCACTGGACGGAGATCGAGATCGCCTCCGAGCCCTCCGGCCGCCCGCACTTCGTGCTCTCCGGCTCGACGGCCGCCGTCGTCGAGGAACGGGGCATCCGCACGCTGCATCTGACCCTCACCCACGACGCCGGTCTCGCTGCGGCGTTCGTCGTCGCCGAAGGAGCACCGCTGTGACCGTCCCGTTCCGCGAAGCGACCATCGATCTCGACGCGATCGCCGACAACGTCCGGCACTTCCGCCGCCTCACCGGCGTCGAGGTGATCGCCATCGTGAAGGCCGACGCCTACGGCCACGGCGCGGCGTCGGCAGCGGTCGCTGCGCTCTCCGCCGGTGCCACCCGCATCGGTGTCGCCGAGATCCCCGAGGCGCTCGAACTGCGCAGGCAGGGTGTGCATGCGCCGATCATGGCGTGGCTGCACGCGCCGGGGGAGCGGTTCGAGCACGCTGCTGCGCAGGACATCGAGGTCGGGATCTCGTCGTTCGACCAGCTCGAGGCGGCCGGCGCCGCGGCAGCCGTCGATCGTCCGGTCGGGGTGCACCTGAAGTTCGAGACGGGGCTGTCGCGCAACGGCATCGCCCCGGCCGACTGGCCTCGAGTGCTGGCCGAGGCCGCGCGCCTCGAGCGCATCGGACGTCTGCGCATCGTCGGGCTGTTCAGCCACCTCTCCAACACCTCGGCCGAAGACGACAGAGCCGCGCTCGCGAAGTTCGAGGAAGGGGTCGCCACCGCGGCGGGCTTCGGCATCCGGCCGGAGATCCGGCACATCGCGGCCACGGCTGCGGCGATCGACCTGCCCGAGATGCGCCTCGACGCGGTGCGTATCGGCGTGGGCCTCTTCGGCCTTTCGCCCTTCGACGACCGCACTTCCGCCGAGCTCGGTCTGCGCCCGGCGATGACGCTCCGCGGGGCGATCGCCGCCGTCCGCCGAGTGCCGGCCGGAACCGGCGTCTCGTACGGGTACGACCACCGCACCGATCGCGACACGACGCTGGTGCTCGTGCCTCTCGGATACGCCGACGGGGTACCACGGAACGCCTCGGGGAAGCTCCCGGTCTCGATCGGCGGACGCCGCTTCGTGAACGTCGGGCGGATCGCGATGGATCAGTTCGTCGTCGACGTCGGCGACACCCCGGTCTCGATCGGCGACGAGGTGGTCCTGTTCGGCGACCCCACCCTCGGGGTGCCGTCCGCAACGGACTGGGCGGATGCCGCCGACACCATCAACTACGAGATCGTCACCCGCATCGGACCGCGCGTGCCCCGGCGGGCCTCATGAGCGTGGACCCCGCGTTCCTCGGTCGCCGGGAGATCGCGACCGCCGAGGAGATGGAGCAACTGGGCCTGCGGATCGGTGAGCAGCTGGAAGCCGGCGACCTGCTCGTGCTGACGGGTCCGCTCGGTGCGGGGAAGACCACGTTCACCCGCGGACTCGCCGAGGGGCTCGGCGTGCGCGGCCCCGTGCAGAGCCCGACCTTCGTCATTGCCCGAACCCATCCTTCGCTGGTCGGCCGGGCGCCGTTGGTGCACGTCGACGCCTACCGTCTCGGTTCGGCGGCGGAGCTCGATGATCTCGATCTCGACCTCGAGCATTCCGTGGTCGTGGTCGAGTGGGGACGCGGCATGGCCGAGGAGCTGGCCGACTCCTGGTGGGACATCGAAGTGGAGCGACCGGTGGGCTCCTCCGACCTCGACCCGTCAGAGCTCGACGCCGACGCACCGCGGATCGTCACGATCGTGCGCGAGAGCGTCGTATGACCACGGCCACGGATCGCGCCCTGGTCGCCGTGATCATCGAGGACGACCCCGACGTGCGATCCCTCCTGGAAGAGGTGTTCCTCGCCGCCGGCTTCGAGACGATCCTCACGGGCTCTGGGCTGGACGGGCTCGCCGCCATCGAGCAGCACCACCCGGTGATCACGACGCTCGACATCAACCTCCCCGGCATCGACGGCTTCGAGGTCGCGCGACGCATCCGGCGGATCAGCGACACCTTCATCATCATGCTCTCCGCGCTCTCCGAGGAGTCGGATGTGGTTCTCGGGCTCACGTCCGGCGCCGACGAGTATCTGGTGAAGCCGTTCCGTCCTCGTGAGCTCCGCGCACGTATCGAGGCGCTCCTGCGGCGCCCCCGTGTCGACCCCCGCTTCTCCGGACCCCGCTTCACCGACCCCCGGCCCGCGGACATCGGCCGGGCGTCGGCCGAACCCGAACCGGCGGCGGACGGTGCGACCGTCCTCACCTGGCGGGGCCGCGTGCATCGGGACCTCAGCCTCGACCTCGACACGCGTATGGTCCTGATCGGGCAGCGGCGGATCGACCTCACGCCGACCGAGTTCGACCTGCTCGCGATGCTGCTCGGAGCCGGTCTCCGCGTGTGCAGCAAGGCCGATCTCGCCCGTGGGCTGCGCGGGGCGCCCGAGGGGTCGAACGAGTACGTGAGCGAGCCGGACAAGCGGGCGATAGAGACGCACATCGCGAATCTGCGGCGCAAGCTCGGCGACAGCACCACCACGCCGCGCTACGTCGAGACGGTGCGCGGTGTCGGCTATCGCCTCACGCCTGCCGACGGGCCGTGAAGCCGAGGGGCGGGGCCGCGGCTCCCCAGCCGCGGCCCCGGTTGCCTGCGAATCCCCACTCGCGTGGCCCCAGCGTCTGCGTTGTTCCCCAGTCGCAGTGTCGGCCCCCACTCAGAATGCTAGGGGCGGCAGGGCACCTGAAGAGCGGGCTGCACCGATCTTTGAGTAATCTTGCGGCAAAGCTGAGGTTCGACGGGGAGGGTGAGCGCTGATGGTCCGCACTGTGTCTATCTGGCGCTGGCAACTCGTCTTCACCGGCAGCATCGTCGCGATCGTGGTGATGATCACCGCATTCAAACCCCAGACCTTCGCCAACCCGCTCGTCGTCGCCGGTGCCGGTCTCGTGATCGTCACCACGCTCGTCACCCTGGCAGTGCCCTGGCACCGGCTCCCGCGCACCGCGGCGACCGTCGTGCCGCTCCTGGACGCGCTCGCCGTGGGGTTCACGACCAACGCCCCCGACCTTCGGCTCGGCTTCCTCTGGGTCTTTCCGGTCGTCTGGCTGGCCAGCTACTTCACGATGCCCTGGGTGCTCGGCGGCATCGCCTTCATCAGCGCCACCCTCGTGCTGTTCGCCGATCAGAGCGGCACGCCGGCCGACATCCTGCTGCGCCTGCTCACACTCGTGATCACCCTGGGCTTCCTCGGTGTGACGGTGCGCATCGGTGCGCAGCGCTCCCGGGCCGCGCGTCGACTCCTGCAGCGACGTTCCGAGCAGGTCAACCGCGCCGCCGAGCGTGCCGAGGCGAACCAGCGACGCGTCACGCAGATCGTCGATGCGTTGAGCGTGGCACTCGTGGTCGTCACGTCGGGCGGACGCATCCTCCAGATGAACGACGCCTATCGCACGCTCTACGGTCGTGATCGCTTCGGTGCGGCGCTGCCCTCGGCTGCCGTCGAGTACGACGGCAGGCGCGGCACGGCCCTCCCGCCGTCGCGCACCTCGTTGGCTCGGGCCGCCGCGGGCGAGCAGCTGCACGCCGAGCGGGTGTGGCTGTTCGACGGCACGGGCCAATGGCGTGCGCTCGAGGTGAGCACGCAGTCCATGGCCAGCGTGGGGGAGGGGGAGGACATCACGCTCGTCGTGATCGACGACGTGACCGCGCTGCTCGAGGTCGACGAGGAGCGACGCACCTTCAACGCGGTCGTCTCGCATGAACTGCGCAATCCTCTCACCGCGATCATCGGCCACGTCGACCTGCTCCGTGAGCGCGACGACCTGCCCGGGCGGGTACCGGCGCAACTCGACATCATCGCGCACGCGGGCGAGCGTATGCAGGACCTGGTGGCGAGCATCCTGCAGCAGACCAGTCGCGCCGCTCAGGAGCCGTTCGCCCCCGTTGATCTGCGCGAGGTCGTCGAGGCGGCGGCCGCCTCGTACGCGCCGGTCATCTCCGGCAACAGACAGGAGCTCGGGATCGGAGGCGCGGCGAGCCTCGTGATCTCGGGAGACCCCTTCCGGTTGCGACAGGTGCTCGACAACCTCCTCAGCAACGCCGCCAAGTACACTCCCGCCGGTGGACGCATCGACGTCGGCCTCGACACGGCGACCACGGGGCAGGCGGAGGTCACGATCGTCGATGACGGGTTCGGGATGACCCCGGAAGATCTGTCGCGCGTGTTCGAGCCGTACTTCCGCACCGAGAGTGCCGTGCGCGCCGGCATCAGCGGCACGGGGCTGGGAATGGGGATCGTCCGCGAGATCGTCGCCGCGCACGAAGGCAGCATCGACGTGTCCAGCGAGATCGGGGTCGGCACCCGGGTGACGCTCCGCTTCCCGCCGCGTTCCCCGGAGGAGGTGCAGACGTGAACCCGCTCGTTCCCGTCAACGTCGACATCACGACGAGCATGGTGGCCGTCGTCACCGTGCTCACGGTCATGGTCGTGGGTCTGGGCACCCTCGCCCGCCCGACCAGGGCGACCGTGACCTGGGGAGCCGCCTTCGGCCTGGGGATGCTGGGGGCCTACCTCTGGCTCGCGGGGCAGCAGACGGACGAGCCGGTGCTGCGAGGAGCCGCGTCCGCACTGCTGCTGTGCTTCGAGCCACTGGTCTGGATCGGTCTGCGGATGCATCTGGAACGCCGGGCGCGCTGGTGGCCGGTCGTCGTGTTCGTCCTGATCGCACCCACACTCCTGGTGTCCACGGCCGGCAGCGTCTGGTATCTGCCCTCGTTCCAGCTCGTCTTCCTCGGCAGTGCCGTCTTCGCGGGCCTGGTGGCCTACGAGCTGCTGCGCGACAGGTCGACCGTCAAGGACATCGTGCTGCCGCTGGCCCTCGCCTCGTGCGGCTTCGTGGTGGTGGCCGTCGTGAGTGCCGCATCCGCCCTGGTCTCCGGTGGAGCCGGTACCGAAGCGCAACTGAGTGCACTGCGCGGCATGAACGCCGTCGGCACGGTGGTGGTGAGCACCTGCGCGGCGTTCACCCTGGTGCTGATGGTGCGATCGGAGCAGAAGAAGAAGGATGCCGACGACATCGCCGAGCGTGCACGACGCCGGCTTCGCAAGGCCGAGGAGCAGAACGACCTGCCGTGGTCGATCCTCGACATCCGCCTCGACGACCCGGCCGACCTCCGAGAGGCGTCCACGGGTTCTGCGTTCGCCGTGATCGTCGATCGCTTCCACCACGACATCCAGGAGGCTCTGCCGGCGTCGGCCGACGCCGATCGGATCGCAGACGGCCGTGCGATCGTCGTCATCCGCGGCAGCGACGAGTCGGTCCGTCACCACCTGCGCGGCATCCTGACACGCATCTCGGTGATCGACAGGGAGACCGCGGTCACCGGCATCCGTTCCTCGGCGAGCATCGGCTGGGCGACGGCATCCGTGGTCGGATACGACTATGACGCGCTCGTCGACGCAGCGGCCAGGGCGGCGGCCAGGGCGCGGTCCGCCGGCGGCGACCAGTGGAAGCGGGCCACAGCGGCGGATCTGACGCCCGCCTGAGACCGAGCTCCGGTTCTAGGCCAGGCGGGATTCACGGCCGCGCGCGAGGGCAGCGGCGATCGCCCCTTCGGCCGCGGCATCGGTCTCGGCCGCGGCCGACACGTTCTCGGCGACGACCGCCTCGATGATCTCGGTGCGCTGGATGCGCGTCTCACGCGGTGCCTTCACACCGATCCGTACGCTGTCGCCCTTGATCTCGAGCAGCGTGATCTCGATGTCGCCGTCGATGCGCACGCTCTCACCGATCCGCCTCGTCAAAACCAGCATTCGTTCAGCCTAGTGCTGCGGGGACGACGCCGACCGACGGCGCGGGGATGTCTCGCACGACCCCGACGGTCTCGATCGTGAGGGCGGCGGCGGTGGCCTCGGTGTACGACAGCACCGGAAGGCCGTCGGTCTGCGCCGAGACGAGGCGCCGCACGGCAGGCCGCAGCGACGGCGCGCACACCAGCACCGGCTCGCCGCCCTCCTGGACCGAGGCGACGGCCTGCTTCACGGAATCGACCACCGCCTCCATGCGCTGGGGATCGAAGACGATCTGACTGCCGTCGTCGCCCGGGCGCAGGCTCTCGAGCATCGCCTGTTCGAGCATCGGGTTGATCATCACCACGCGCAGGGTCCCGGCGTCCGCGAACCGGGCGGCGATAGCGGGCCCGAGCGCGGCCCGAGCGGCCTCGATCAGGCCCTCGGGGTCGGTGGAGACCCTGGCGCGCAGCGCGAGCGCTTCGTAGATGCGGCTGAGGTCGTTGATCGGCACCCGCTCGGCGAGGAGTCCCTGCAACACGCGCTGGACCTCGGCCAGCGACATCAGCGCGGGCGTGAGCTCCTCGACGGCGGCGGGCGAGACCTGCTTGAGGGCGTCCGTGAGCTGGCGCACGTCCTCGCGGCTGAGCAGACGCGCCGCATGGGCATGGACCACGCTGGAGAGATGGGTGATGATCACGCTCGCCCTGTCGATGACGGTCGCCCCCGCGAACTCGGCGCTGTGGCGCATCTCCATCGGGATCCATTTGCCCTCGAGCCCGAAGACCGGGTCGAGCGTCGCGGTGCCGGGAAGGCTGTCCAGTCCCTGCCCGAGTGCGAGCACGGAGCCCACCGGCGCCGTGCCGCGGCCGGTCTCGACGCCGGCGATGCGGATCACGTAGGTCGCCTGGGGCAGCTCGATGCTGTCGCGGGTGCGCACGGGAGGGGCGATGAGGCCCAGGTCGAGGGCGATCCGGCGCCGGAGGGCCTTCACACGCGCGAGCAGGTCGTCGGGGCCCCCAGTGACCAGATCGATGATGTCGGGGGCCAGCAGGATCTCGAGCGGATGCACGCGCATCTTCTCGATGAGCTCCTCCGGCTGGTCGGTCGGGACGGTCGCCGGGTTCTGCGCTGCGGCGGCCTCCTGGCGCTTCTGCGTCGCCTTGATGCGCTGCGCGATGAGCAGGAGCACCGCGCCGATCGCGACGAACGGCAGCATCGGCATGTGCGGGATGAGCGACATGATGATCGCTGCGCATCCGGCGATGATCAGCGCGTTGCGGGACTGACCGAGCTGTGCGGAGGCCGCCGTCCCCATCTCCGCCTCCGCCGTGGAACGGGTCACGATCATGCCGGTGGAGACCGCCATGAGCAGGGCGGGGATCTGCGTGACCAGGCCGTCGCCGATCGTGAGCAGGCTGTAGGTGCTCACGGCCTCGTCGATGGTCATGCCGTGCTGCACGATGCCGATCGCGATGCCGCCGACGATGTTGATGATGATGATGACGAGTCCGGCGATCGCGTCGCCCTTGACGAACTTGGAGGCACCGTCCATCGCACCGTAGAAGTCGGCTTCGGCGGCCACCTCCGCCCTGCGCTCACGGGCCTCGGCGTCGGTGATGAGTCCGGCGTTGAGGTCGGCGTCGATGGCCATCTGCTTGCCGGGCATCGCATCGAGCGTGAATCGTGCGCCGACCTCGGCGACGCGCTCGGCGCCCTTCGTGACCACGACGAACTGGATGACGACGAGGATGAGGAAGACGACGGCACCGATGATGAGCGAGCCGCCGACCGCGATGGCGCCGAACGCTTCGATCACCTGCCCCGCGTACGCCTCGCCGAGGACCAGACGGGTCGAGGCGACGTTCAGTCCCAACCGGAACAGGGTGGCCACGAGCAGCAGCGAGGGGAAGACCGAGAAGTCGAGCGGCTTCTTCACGAACATCGACGTGAGCAGGATCACGAGCGCGAACATGATGTTCAGGATGATGAGGATGTCGAGCAGGAACGGCGGCACCGGCACGACGAGGAGCATGATGATGCCCACGACGCCGATCGGCACCCCGAGCTTGGGAAGCAGCTGTCTCATGCGGTCCTCCGGTAGGGAAGGGAGTGGATGCCACGGGCGGCCCCGCGTCGTCGCAGCGAGTCGACGAACACGAGCACGCGTGCCACGGCGTTGTAGAGGTCTTCGGGAATCTCATGGCCCAGCTCGCACGCGGCGTGCAGGGCCCGGGCGAGGGTGATCTCGCGCACCAGCGGCACCCCGGCGCGCACGGCCTCGTCGCGGATGCGCTCGGCGATCACGCCGCTGCCCTTCGCGACCACCTTGGGGGCGGCGCGGCCGGGCTCGTATCGCAGCGCGACCGCGATGTGGGTCGGATTGACCACCACGACGTCGGAGCCGGCGACGGCGGCGATCATGCGGTTGCGGCTGACGGCGAGCTGACGCGAGCGTCGCTGCTGGCGGATCAGCGGATCGCCTTCGGAGTTCTTGCTCTCGTCGCGGATCTCGCGCTTGGTCATGCGCGTGTGCTTGCGGTTGCGCCGCATCACCACGAACATGTCGATCGCGGCGAGGGCGAGGCCGACCCCGATCGCAGTCTGTAGCAGTGCGGTCGTGCCTTCGCTCGCGACGCCGAGCAGGCGAGAGATCGAGTGCGCGCCGCTCGCGGTCAGCACAGGCATCAGGCTCGCGATCACGAACCAGAGCGCGATGCCGATGGCCGCGGTCTTCATCAGAGCCTTGGCGCCCTCCCAGAGAGCCTGCATGCCGAACACCCGTCGGATCCCGGTGACGAGGTTGAACTGCTCGAAGCGCCCGGTGAGCGGCTTCAGGTGGACCCCGCCCTGGACGACCGCACCGATCAGGGTGACGATCGCGACGGCTGCCAGCATCACGGCGAGTGTCGGCATCACCGAGGCGAGGCCGCGGCCGAGGGCGGCCAGTGCCGCCTCCGGAGTCGGGGCGTCGACCAGGGAGGTCAGGGTGAGCAGCTGCTCGGTTCCGGCCGACGCTCCCAGCGCGATGGCGGCGGGCATGGTGACGGCTGCCGCGCCGATCCCCAACCAGGCGGTCAGATCCTGGCTGCGCGACAGCCGCCCCTTCTTGCGAGCCTCACTGAGGTGCTTGTCCGTCGCCTTCTCGCTGCGTTCGCCGCTGTCCGTGCCGCTCACTCGTGCACTCCCTGCATCATGCGCAGGGCCTGCGCGGCGAGGGAGTCGACGATGCCGGGGAGCACTGCATACACGGTTCCGGCGAGCAGCAGCGTCAGCAGGATCTTCACCGGGAAGCCCATCGCGAACGCGTTCAGCGCCGGGGCGACGCGGGTGATGAGCCCCAGCCCGACGTCGGCGAGGAACAGCACGAGCACCAGGGGGCCCGCGATCTGCACGGCGGCGAGCACCATCTGCGAGACCCCGTCGACCAGGATCTCTGCCGGACCCGCCGCCTGGAACATGCCGTCGACGGGCACGGCCTCGAAGCTGCGGGCGAGGCCGGCGAGGATCAACTGGTACCCGCCGGAAGCGAACAGCAGCGTCAGCGCTGTCAGGTGGAAGAGCCGGGTGAACTGGGCGCCGTTCACGAGCGAGTGCGGGTCGAAGGCCTGGGCGAGCTGGAACCCGCCGAACACGTCGATCAGGCTGCCCGCCGCCTGCAGTGCCGAGAAGCACAACAGGACGAGGAAGCCGAGCAGGGCACCGGTGACCAGCTGCAGCACCAAGGCGCCGAGGAACGGCCCGGTGTCGAGGTTCTCGTAGCCGGGGGCCACGGCCGTGCCCACCGCGAGGGAGAGCCCGATCGCGAGCATCGCCTTCACGCGCACCGGGATCGCCCCGTACGAGAACGGCGGGGCGATCATGACGAACGCCGTGATGCGAACGGCGGCGAGCATCGTGGCCTCCAACCAGGCGAAGTCGATCGGGATGTACACGCGGTCATCCGCTCAGCAGCGAGGGGATGCGCGCGAACATCTCGTTCGTGAAGGCGATCATCTCTGCGATCATCCAGTTGCCGGCGATGAGCAGGGCGATGCCGACGGCGACGATCTTCGGCACGAACGACAGCGTCACCTCCTGCACCTGGGTGATGGACTGCAGCAGCGAGATGGCGAAGCCGACCACGAGGGCGGTGACCAGCACGGGGGCGGCGAGCTTCGCCGCGATGATCAGCCCCTGTGTTCCGATGTCGATGACGGCTTCGGGACTCATCCGACCCCTCCGTAACTCTCCAGGAGCGCCCGGATGATGAGCCCCCACCCGTCGACGAGGATGAACAGCAGGATCTTGAACGGCAGCGAGATCATCACGGGCGGGAGCATCATCATGCCCATCGACATCAGGGCCGCGGCCACGACGAGGTCGATGACCAGGAACGGGACGAAGATCACGAAGCCGATGATGAACGCGGCCCGCAGCTCGGAGATCATGAACGCGGGGATGAGCGTGTACATCGGGACGCTCGAGGGGTCTTCGGGGTTGGGCTGACCCGCCATCCGGGTCATGAGGGCGAGGTCCTCTTCGCGAGTGAAACGGAGCATCCACTCCTGCAGCGGCAGCTGACCGACGTCGATGGCCTGCGTGAAGGTGAGCGTGCCGTCGATGTAGGGCTGCACAGCGACCGTGTTGATCTCGGTGAGCACCGGCCACATGATGAACAGCGACAGGAACAGCGACAGGCCGGCCAGCACTTGGTTCGGCGGGATGGTCGGCAGCGAGAGGGCGTTCCTGGTCATCGCCAGCACCACGAAGATCTTCGTGAACGACGACATCATCAGCAGGAGTGCGGGGGCGACCGAGAGCAGGGTGATACCCAGCAGGGTCAGGATCGAGCCGGAGGGGCCGCCGTCGACGCCGTTGATGTCGATCGTGACGCCCTCGCCCGGGTCGTCGGGCGTGACCTGCGCCTGGGCAGCGGTGCCCGTCAGGAGCGTCATCACGATGACGAGCGCCGCGGCCGCGGCGACGATCAGCGCGATTCGTCGCAGCGCTCGCCCGTCGACGACCCCACGGGGCGCGCTCATCGCGTGCGCCGGATGGCCTCGGCGGTCTGGCGCCAGGTTTCGGGGGAGAGGATGGATCCGCGCAGCGGGTCGTTCCGGTGGCGTACCCGGCGCTGAGGCGCCGATGATGCGGGAGAGGCGGTCGCCGGCTCGGTCAGGGCGGTGGCGGCGAGGATGCGATCGAACTCCTCGGCGTCGGACGCCGCGTCGGAGGTCGCCTCCGACCACGTCGACCGCGCGGTCTCCTCCGGCTGATCCGTTGGCCTGACCGGCAGACGATCGACGACGTTCACGCCGTGCTCGGTGACGCCGAGCACATACCGGGCGTCCTCCGTCTGGATCACGACGATCTGTGCCTTCGGGCCGACCCCCTGGCGCCCGAGCACCGTGATCGCCTCGCTGTCGCGACGACGTGCCTGCGTGCGCGCGACGCGGCGCTGCAGGAACCACAGCACCCCGAGCACCGCGGCGAGCGAGAGCACGACCCGTAGGCCGAGCAGGAGGTCGTCCAGGGTCAGGCCTCGACGTTCTCGAGGATGCGGGTGATCCGCACCGCATAGTCCTGATCGACGACGACGACCTCGCCGTGCGCGATGATGCGGCCGTTGAGCTTGATGTCGGCGGGAGCACCGGCGGAGCGGTCGAGCTCGACGATGCGCCCCGGCTCCAGATCGAGCACATCGCGAACCGCCATCCTGGTGCGTCCGATCTCGACCGTCAGTTCCATCTCGACGCCGGCGATGCGGTGCAGTCGTCGCGAGGAGTGGGAGACTCCCGCCGGTGCACGGGTGACGACGACGGCGAGGCGGCCGACCGTGTGGTCGGCGTCGTCCTGCAGATCGAAGAGCTGCACCGCCGGGTCGGCGAACAGAGAAGAGGCATCGCCGATCGTGGCTTCGCCCAGAGCCCCGGAACCCAGTGCGCTGGTCGCGCTCTCGAGGGCGTCGCCCAGTCGATCGGCCAGGGGTGTTCCGCCGAGGCCGTCGACCAGGATCTCCGGCTCGAACAGCTGTACAGCCAGTTGCGCGCTCGCCTCGCCCACGAACCGCACGATCAGGGCGTCGCCGGTGTCGCCGGAGACCTGCGAGGCGCGCGCGACGAGAGGGGAGGCCGTGGGCAGCGATGCGGCGAAGGCGGCGGCGACGGCCGACTCGTAGGTGGTGGTGCTGGTCACGCGGGCTCCTCGGCGAAAGCGGGATCGGGGACGGTGGTGGTGACGACGCAGGCCAACCGTGCTCCTGCGCTGCCGACCGCCGCGGTGGCGACGATCTGATCGCCGACGGCGAGGACCATCGGGCGGTCGGCGGAGTGCGGGAACGCGATGACGTCGCCGACGGACAGGTCCAGGACCTCACGGGGCAACACGGCGCGCGGTGAGAGACGCAGCGCCACCTCGACCGGGGCGACCTCGACCTGGCGACGGATCCGTGCGGGGGCGGTGGAGCGCTCGTCGTCGGAGGGGCGCACGGTGAAGCCGGCGAGCACGGAGGCAGGCAGCATCACGCTCGTCGGCACAGTGCGACCGGCGAGGCGCATCGAGAACCGTGCGACGATGACGGGTTCGCCGGATGCCGCCACCTGGGCGAACTGCGAGCTGTACTGGATCCCGCTGAAGGTGACTCCGGCGGGGAGGAGACCGTCGAGTGCACCGGTGAGGTGGTCGATCGCGTCAACGATCAGCGAGCGGATCAGGGCCTGCTCGATCGGGGTGAACGTGCGGTCCTCCGAGGCTGCGGATGCACGTCCGCCCACCATCTGCACGATCCAGGCGGTCGCGGCCGACGTCGGCAGCTGCACGATGAGGCGCTCGTCGGAGTCGGGCAGGGCGCACACGATCATCGTGGTCGTCGTCGGCAGCGACTGGGCGTACTCGCCGTACGTCATCATGCCGACATGTTCGACGGCGATGGTGGCACGCACGTGGATCTTGGCCGAGAGCTGTGCGGACCACTGCCGGGAGAAGGTCTCGAAGGCCAGTTCCAGGGCGCGGGTGTGCTCGCGCGACAGGGTCGCCGAACGACCGAAGTCGTACACCTCGACTTCGGCGCTCTTCGTCGCCGCCCCTGCGCGCACTTCGGAGCGCACGCTGTCCTCGATCACCACGAACCGGACTATCGGGCGGTGAACGGCGTGCGTTAGGTGAGAGCGTGGGTCAGGAGGACGGCTTTCCCGCCTGTGCCTGGGGGATGAGCGCGCGCACCTCCTCGCTCGCTCCGGAGAGCACGACGATGTCGACTCGCCGGTTCTGGGCCAGTGCTTCGGGAGCATCGCCCGCGGCGACCGGCCTGGTGTCGCCGAATCCGACCGACTTCAGGTGCGCCGGCGGAAGCCCGGATGCCTCGACGAGGTGCCGCAGAACCTGGGTGGAGCGACCGGAGGACAGCTCCCAGTTGGTGGGGTAGGGCGCGACTGATCCGCGCACGTCGGCGTGACCCTCGACCGAGATCTCGTTGGTGGTGGTGATCAGCACCGATCCGAGGGCATCGAGCACCAGGACCGCCTTGGCGCTGAGCGTCGTGCTGTTCGTGTCGAAGAAGGTCTCGGCACTCACGAGGCCGATCGTGAGGCCGCGCTCGTCGATCGTGAAGGTGACGTCGGCTTCGAGCCCGTTCTGGGCCAGCACCTGACGCAGGCGCTCGCGCAGGGCCGTCAGCTCGTCGAACTCGGTCTGCGCGGCGGCGAGGTCGATGTCGGCGAAGTCCTCGCCCTTCTCGTCGACCAGTTCCGGGGGCACGACCACGCCCGTCGTCGCGTCGATCTCGTCTGAGGGCTCCTGGCCGAAACCGGTCGCGAGGGAGGCGCTGAGCGCCTCGAACTTCTCCTGGTCGACGGTCGACATGGCGAACAGGACGATGAACATGCACATCAGCACGGTGACCATGTCCATGTAGGACGCCATCCACCGCTCGTCCGGACCGCTGTGCTCCTCCTGCGGCACGCGACGACGGGCACGGACGCTCATGACGCCTGCTCCGTCTCCTCGGCTGCTCGGGTGCGGGCCTTCCGGCCGGAGCGGGCGGAGGAGCGCTCGGACACGAGGGCTCGCAGGCGCTCTCCGACGAACTGCGGCGGTGCGCCGGCCTGGATCGCGAGCATGCCCTCCATGAGCACGGTCATGCGTTCGAGCTCGAGCTCGCCGAGACGCTGGAGGCGTCCGCCGATGGGCAGCCAGATGAAGTTGGCCGAGAGCAGACCCCACAGCGTCGCCACGAATGCTGTCGCGATCATCGGACCGAGCGTGTCGGGTTTGTCGAGCTTCTCCAACACGTGCGTGAGGGAGACGACGGTGCCGATGATGCCGACCGTTGGCGCGAAGCCGCCGAGCGTCATGTAGAAGCGTGAGGCGGTGCGGTTGCGGGCGGCGGTCGAGGTGAGTTCGTCCTCCAGCAGCGTTCGCAGGTCTTCGGCGTCGGTGCCGTCGGCGATGCTCTGCAGTGCCTGGCGCAGGAACGGGTCCTTCTCGTCTTCGAGTCCCTGCTCGAGGGCGAGGAGCCCTTCGGCGCGCGCCTTCTCGGCGTAGCCGACCACCGTGTCGATCATGCTCGACGCAGTGCGGCGCTCGCCGCGGAAGGCGCGGGGGAGCGACTTGACCGCGTGCAGCGCATCGCGCATCGTGCCGCTCGCGATGCCGACGGCGATCGTGGCTCCGAAGACCAGCACCATCGGGGCGGGGATCAGCAGCGATCCGATGGTCGCGCCTTCGAGGTTGATCATGGCGATCAGGGCGCCGAACGCGAGGACCAGTCCGAGGATGAGGGATGGATCCATCAGAGACCGACCTCGGAATCGGGGGCGTCTGAATCCGTTCCGGCGGTGCTGATCAGAGCGGCGGCCGTGGCGAGCACTCCGGCGCGGAACCGGGTGATCTGGGCGATGACGTCATCCATCGTCTCGGTGACGACGAAGGTCGCACCGTCGACCATGATGAGCGTCGTGTCCGGCGTCGCCTGGACACGTTCGATCAGGTCGGGGTTCACCGCGAACCGCGAACGGTTCAGGCGCGTGAGGACGATCATGGGCTCCATCCTGGAAAGATCCGTCCGTGTTCCGGGGAGCACGGACCCGACGGCCCGTCCTGGGCTGTCGGGGGTGACTGTCGGCTGGCGGCGGTCGGACGTTAGTCGAGCCCGGTTCAGGGAGGTGCGCGCGACGAAGTTTCCGTCGGCGGGGGGAGCAGAAGCGCGACCAGTCCGAAATTACTCGTCTTTAATAGATATAAACCTTAGTAACGAGTGCAATACTCGTCTTTGTGGACACTGATGCACGTACGCCGGGAACCGGGTGGCCGGCACATACCGTGGAGACGCTTCCGTGGCGCCAACAGGTCCGTGGCGGCACTCGGGAGGATCGGACGCTGGCATCCGTCGACCCCACGATCCCTCCGATGATCGCGGGTCTCGACTTCGCCGCTCCCACGGCGACGGTCGTCGCCTCGGAGGGTGCTCTGCTTGCTATCGCGCAAGCGGATACCGACGCAGAGGGGCATTCGGCGGCGCTGAGCCGATTCATGATGCGCACAGAATCCGTCGCGTCGTCGAAGATCGAGCGGATCACCGCCAGCGCGACCGACTACGCCAGGGCGCTGGCCGGCAACCGTTCGAACGCGTCGGCCACGAGCATGGTGGCGGCGAGCACGGCGCTGCATGGCCTCGTCGCCGGAGTCGGCGACCGAGGTCGGTTCGCGGTCGAGGACCTTCTCATCGCTCATCACGACTTGATGAAGGACGATCCCGTCGAAGCGGCGTATGCCGGTCGTTTGCGTGACATGCAGAACTGGATCGGGGGAAGCGACCACTCACCGCGAGGTGCGCTTCACGTGCCACCGGCGCCGCAACGAGTCCCCGCGTTGATGGACGACCTGATCACTTTCCTCAACCGAGACGACATCCCGGTGATGGTGCAGGCGGCGATCGGACATGCGCAGTTCGAGTCCATCCATGCGTTCACGGATGGCAACGGTCGTCTCGGCCGCGCTCTCGTGTCGGCCGTGCTTCGTCGCCGTGGCGCTGCCGTCAACGCCGTCGTTCCCCTGGCGAGCGGGCTTCTCGCCAGACGGGACGAGTACTTCGCCGCGCTCGGCGACTATCGGCTGGGTGAGCCGTCGCCGCTCATTGCCCTGTTCGCCCGGGCGGCTCGTGCAGCGGCTTCGTGCTCGCGCGAATCCATCGCCCGCATCAAAGGTCTTCCCGACGAGTGGGCGAACGAGCTGCGCCCGCGGGCCGGTTCTGCGGTCGCTGCGCTGATTCCCGGGTTCTACGATCACCCCGTCATGGCAGCAGGCGAGATCGAGCAGCGCTCAGGTTCGTCGGAGCAACAGGCCTACAAGGCCATCGCTCAGCTCGAAGCGGCAGGATTCGTGCAAGAGATCACCGGACGCAAGCGGGACCGTGTCTGGGTCGCCGCCGAACTGCTCGCGGAGCTCGACGACCTCGACCGGCGGATCCAGGCGGAGATGGGCAACTGAAGGACCAACCGGCGGGACCTGCGCTCACGTGGGCATCTCTCCGAGCTGCTTCGTGCGCGACCGCGACCGCGACGGGTCAGCGGTCGGCGAGCAGGCGGTCGCGCACCTGACGACGCAGTACCTTGCCGATGAGCGAGCGGGGGAGGTCGTCGACGGCCGTGATGCGACGAGGCACCTTGTAGGGGGTGAGGCGGGTGCGGCAGAAGTCGCGCAGCGCATCCACATCGAGAGCGGCGCCTTCGCGGAGCACGACCGCGGCGGCGACCTCTTCACCACCGTGGGGCCGCGGCAGGCCGACGACCGCGGCAGCGACCACATCCGGGTGGGCGACCAGCGCGTCTTCGACTTCGCTGGGCGACACGTTGAAACCGCCGGTGATGATGAGCTCCTTGAGACGGTCGACGATGCTCACGAAGCCGTCGGATGAGACCTGGGCGATGTCGCCGGATCGCAGCCAGCCGTCCGGCAGCAGGGCATCGGCCGTCTCACCAGGACGCCCCCAGTACCCCTGGAAGACCTGCGGCCCGCGGATGAGAAGCTCACCGGGCTCGCCAGGTGGCACGTCGACCGTCGGGTCCGCCGGATCGACGACGCGGATCTCCGTGCTCGGGAAGGGCACCCCGACGGTGCCGGGGCGACGCGTGGGACCCATCGGATTGCCGAGCGCGACCGGTGAGCTCTCGGTCATGCCGTAGCCCTCGACGAGGAGGCCGCCGGTCGCCTCCTCCCAGCGCTTCACCGTGGCGACCGGAAGGCTCATGGCTCCGGAGATCGCGAAGCGGACCGTCGAGAGGTCGATGGTCCCGCGGGCGGCCGCACGCGCGAGCGCGTCGTAGATCGGCGGCACGGCGGGGAGGAAAGTGGGCGGCGTCGAACGTGCCGCCGCGGTGACCAACCCCAGGTCGAATGTCGGGAAGAGGACGAGCCGGGCGCCGATGCTCATCGCGAAGGTGAGGCAAAGGGTCATGCCGTAGGCGTGGAACAGCGGCAGCACGCCGTAGAACGTCTCCTCGCCGTCGACGAGACCCGGCACCCACGCCCGCCCCTGCATCGCATTGGCCCGGAGATTCGCGTGCGTGAGGATCGCCCCCTTCGGAACGCCCGTCGTCCCGCTCGTATACTGCAGCAGGGCGATGTCGTCCAGCCCCGGTCCCGCCACTCGTCGGGAGATGCGACGGTGATCGGCGAGACCTTTCCACGCGATCAGGTGCCGCGCCTTCGGGGTGCCGGTGAGCTTCGCGCGGGCCTCGCGGGCACGGGGCAGGGGCAGGCGCAGCGCGAGGCGCTTCGACAGCGGCATCGCCGCGGTGATGTCGACGCTCACGATGTGCTCCACCCTGACATCGGCGGGGAACCCGGCGACCGTGTCGACCGACTTGTCCCACACGACGGCGACCCGTGCACCGTGATCCTCGAACTGATGCCGCAGTTCGCGCGCGGTGTAGAGCGGATTGTGCTCGACCACGACCGCGCCGAGTCGGAGGATCGCGTAGAAGGCGACGACGTGCTGCGGGCAGTTGGGCAGCACCAGTGCCACCCGGTCACCGTGGCGGACGCCGAGGCGCCGCAGACCCTCGGCCGCCCGTTCGACCTGCTCCCCGAGTTCGCGGTAGGTCGTGACCGCGCCGAAGAAGTCCAGTGCCGGGCGCCGGCCGAACGACTTCACACTCGCCGACAGCATCTCCGGCAGGGTCTGCGACGGATCCGCGATCTCCGCGGGGACACCCTCCGCATAGGAGTCGAGCCAGGGGCGTGAAGCGAGAGGGGAGTCGGACATGTCTCCATCCTGCCCGGGATCCCTCTCAGCGGACACCGTACCCGTCAGCCGACGAACAGGAGCACGATCGACATGGCGACGGCGGCCGCGCCGACACCGGCCAGAGTGATCCCCAGCACCTGGAAGGCATGCAGCAGGGGGCGTCGGGGTTCGAACCGCATCAGGCTCGGGTGCCGCTCACTGAGGAACGCGTCGGCTTCTTCCCGCCCGTGCCAATGGGCCGACTCCTCCGCGCGGAGTGGGCGCTCCCAGAAATCGCCGGCGGCGAACCAGCGTGCACGCGCCCGGCCGCCGCCCTCGTCCACGATGACGACCTCATGAGGTACCCAGGGGCCGTCGTGCACCTTGACCAGGAACACGATCACGAGCAGGGGGAGCCCGAGCCCGAGTCCGATCCACGAGAGGACCTCGGCGATGGTGCCGACAGCGTCGACCGCGTTCATGACCGGCTCCGTTCTCCCTCAGACGACAGTACCGGCGAAACCCGGCGGCCTAGGCTGGCGAGGTGAACGAAGACACGCGGAACGTGCAGGCGGCGCTGGCGACCATCACCGAGCATTGGCAGCCGCACCGGCTGACGAGCATCAACGACTACGACGTCAAGGTGGTGAAACTGCTCGGGGAGTTCGTCTGGCACACCCACCCCGACACCGACGAGCTCTTCATGGTGGTGCACGGGCAGTTGACGATCCAACTGCGCGACCGCGATGTGGTGCTCGGACCGAACGACGTCTTCGTCGTTCCGAAGGGCGTCGAGCACTGCCCGCGCGCGGATGCCGAGGTGCACGCGATCCTCTTCGAGCCGAAGGGCACCGTCAACACGGGCGATGCGGGCGGTGAGCTGACCTCGGAGCTCCGCGAGTTCGGATAGCCGGACGACGCACAACCGCCGTATCGACTGTCAGCTCGGTTCGAAGAGGATCGCGGGGAGCGCTACCCTCGCCTGGCTACTCCCGCGCGAAGGCGGCCTGTGCTTCGAGTTCGAGATCGAGGTACTGCTCCTCACTCACATCGACCGCGACGCCGCGGATCGTTCCGCCTGTGAACGTGAAGGGAGCGCGGTAGGACCGGCTCACCGAATCGGCACTGTCGTACCCGATGCACAGTCCATCCCCGCACAACGTGAACTTCCCCACCTGGGCGCGCATGGGGCCGCTCGCCACCGCCTGGTCGTCGACGTAGAGGGTCGTGGTGCCGATGGACTCCTTGTACTCGCCCGCTCCTTCTCGATCGAACTCCATGCCGAGGGCGTGCTTCCCCGGGCTGAGCTTCTCCGACACGAACGTCTGCTCCGGTTGAATGCCGAGGAAGTTGTAGACGTAGTGCAGCCTTCCGTCCTGGAGGAACAGCGCGTGGCCTCCGAAGCGCGACCCGTGGGCGAAGAGGACGCCTTCGGCACCCTCTTCGATGTCGACGTCGGCGATGATCTTGAACGACCGGCCGCGCACGTTCACGGCGACGCCCTCCGGAACAGCTCCGCTGTCGGGGTAGTAGATGTAGCGGTGACGTGGAGGTTCGGAAGAAGGGCGCTCGATGGTGAGCTGCTCCAACGCGGTGCGGTCGTCGATGGGGAGCCCGTAGTTGACGTCGGCTTCTTCGAACCAGGCGTCGACGAGTTCTCTGACCTTCTCGGGGTGGTCCGCGGCGACGTTCTTCGATTCCGAGCGGTCTTGGTCGACGTGGTACAGCTCCCAGTCATCCTCGTCGAAGTGGCCGTGTCCGCTGATGGGGGCGTGCGTTGCGGCGACCTTCCAACCGTCTTGCCATAGTCCCCTGGTGCCGATCATGTTGTAGTACTGGCGCTTCTTCCGAGTGGGCGCATCGGGGGCCGCGTCGAACGAGTACCGCATGGAAACCCCGGGCAGCGGGGCCTGTTCGACGCCGCGATACACCTCGGGCATCTCCAGGCCCGCGACGTCGAGGATCGTGGGCACGATGTCCGTGGCGTGGTGGTACTGGTGGCGGATCTCGCCCTTCGCCGTGATGCCGGCGGGCCAGTGGATGATCATCGGGTCACAGGTACCGCCGGAGTACTGGCTGTAGCGCTTGAACATCTGGAACGGGGTGGAGAAGGCCGCGGCCCAGCCCGTCGGGTAGTGGTTGTAGGCCTCGGGCCCTCCGAGGTCGTCGATGCGGGTGAGGTTCTCTGCGAGGTCGTCGGGGTAGTTGTTGAAGAACTTGTTCTCGTTCACGGAACCGTCGGATGATCCCTCGCCGGAGGCGCCGTTGTCGGCGCAGTAGAAGATGATCGTGTTGTCGAGCTGGCCGGTCTCCTCCAGGTAGTCGACGATGCGTCCGATCTGAGAGTCGGTGTACTCGCTGAACCCGGCGAAGACCTCCGCCATACGACGGAAGAGCGTCTTCTCGTCCTCGCTGAGCGTGTCCCAGGGCTTGACATGGTCGGCAGCGTTCGCCTGATCCTCGGGCATCGGATTGAACGGCGTCAGATCGGTGTCCGCAGGCATGATGCCGCGCTCGATCATGCGGCCGAGCACCCATTCGCGATAGGCGTCGTATCCGTCATCGAAGGCGCCCTTGTACTTGTCGATGTATTCCTGCGGCGCCTGGTGGGGCGCGTGGTTGGCCCCCGGGCAGAACCACATGTACCAGGGCTTGGACGGGTTCGTCGCCTGCTGGGCGCGCAGCATCTGCAGTGCCTGATCCGCGAGGTCTTTGGAGAGGTGGTAGCCCTCTTCGGGCGTGTACGGCTGCTCGATGAAGTGGTTGTCCTCGGCGAGGTCGGGATACCACTGGTTCGTCTCTCCGCCGAGGAACCCGTAGAAGCGGTCATAGCCCAGCTGCAGCGGCCACTGGTTGCGGCTGCCTCCGGCCGCGTTGTCCTGTTCGGGGACGTTGTGATCCTTGCCGAGCCAGAACGTCGAGTAGCCGTTGTCCTGCAGGATGTGCGCCATCGGTGCGCAGTCATCGGGGATCCGACCGGAGTTCCCGGGGAATCCGTTGGTCGACTCCATCAGTGAGGCGATGCTGTTGCGCGTGTGGTTGCGCCCCGTGAGGAAGACGGAACGCGTCGGCGAGCACAGCGCGGTCGTGTGCCACTGCGTGTAGGTGAGTCCGTTCGCGGCGAGCCGGTCGAGGGTGGGCATGTTGATCCGGCCGCCGTAGGGCGACCACGATGCCATCCCGGTGTCGTCATAGAGGATCACGAGCACATTCGGGGCCTTCTCGGCTGCGGCCGGCAACAGATACGGTTCCCAGTCCGGCACCGAGTCCCGCACATCGAGCGCGATCTTGCCGTTGAACTGTTCAGCCATGCCGATACCCCTGTCTCGAGATGCGGCGGTGAACTCGCCGCCATCGGCGACGCTACCCAGACGACTGCGGCTTGTGGAACGCGCATCACCTCCAGGGGGTGATCCCAACGACCTCCCCTCAGATCTTGATGGGGAAGGTCAGCAGTGTCGCGATTCCGGCGACGACGATGACCCCGCTCAAGCCGAGGAAAACCCAGCGCCGCCACGGAGCCGCCTGGTGCTGCGAGAGAGCAGCGAAGAACAGGACGAGCGCGAAGAGCACCGTGAGCAGGGAGTAGTCATCGCCGCGCTGATTGTTCGCGAGAGCCTCGTCGAATTTCGCGTCGGCGCGGGTGCTCGGTCCTCGGGCGGTGCGACCTTCGGCCGTCCACGCGTCGAACGCGACGGCGAACTCTTCGGTGAATCGTTCCTCGACGAACCGGACCAGGTCGTCGCGTCCCTCGGCTTCGGCCAGCACCCACTCGGTGTAGAGCGTCAGGTCATACTGGCGCGCGGCTTGCGCCGTCGACTGCGCTGAGGCCGCTTGCACGCGGGCGCTCGATGCCTGACTGAAGGCGATGGACATCTCGCCGCCCCATTTCGAGGCTTCGAACCCGCACCACGCCGTCAGCACTGCGGTCACCGAGAGCAGCACGACCGTCACGATATCGAGCACGCGCGTCGTGCGGACGGACTCTTCCCTGGCTTCGTGCGGCATGGCCTGATCCTCGTGCTTTCCGCCGGGGCACGGAAGCGGTCGTTCATCCCGCCCGGGTGAACCGCTTCAGACGCCCTGCTCTCGTGGACGGTTCGCGGCGAGAGGCGTGGACGCTCACCAGGAAAGGGTGAGGGAGTGCGCATGCACACCGTGGCCGCGCGTAACGTGCACCCCGTGGACGAGAGCATGCATGCACCCGGCCCGGAACGAGAGGGCCGACCGAAGCCGTCGCGGCTTCAGCTCGTGCTGCCCGCGAAGCCGCTGGTGTCGGGCTTCTCCGTCGCGGTAGGGGTCCTGCTCGCGATCGCCCTGGCCGCCACCGTCGCTGGAATCTCGACGGTGCTCATCTCGATCTTCCTCGGCATGTTCCTCGCGCTCGGTCTCGACCCGTCGGTTCGCGCCTTCGAGCGTCGGGGGATGAGCCGGGCGGCGGGGGTCACGATCGTGGCCGTGATCGTCCTCCTCGTCGTGGCGGTGATCCTGTTGGTGCTGGTACCGGCGACGGTTCGTCAGATCTCGGCGGCGATCGAGGCAGCCCCGGAGACCATCGCGGCGGTGCAGCAGAGCGGATGGTATCTGTCCCTGGAGGAGAGCCTCGGGATAGATCTCTCGGCCGTGATCGCAGAGGGTATCCGTTCGCTCACGACCCTTTCCTCCTTCCTGGCGATCTCCGGAGGAGTCCTGAAAGCGGGATTCGGTGTGATCGGGGCCGTGTCGAGTTTCGTCATGGTGGTCGTGCTCACCCTGTACTTCGTGTCCTCGCTGCAGAGCATCAAGGCATCGGCAGCGCAACTCGTTCCGCTGTATCGGCGGGCTCGGTTCGCCGAGGTGCTGGAGGAGATCACGCAATCAGTCGGAGGTGTGGTCGCGGGCGGCGTCACCCTGTCGGCGATCAACTCCCTCGTCGTCTTCGTGATCCAACTCGCCGTCGGTTCGTCGGTTCCGGCTGTGATGGCGATCATCGCCTTCTTCGTCACGCTGGTGCCGATGATCGGCTCTCTCGTGTTCCTGATCATCGGCGGTGTCGCGACCCTGTTCGTCAGCCCGACGGCCGCGCTGGTCTTCGTGGTCGCGTACCTCGTGTACATCCAAGTGGAGGCGTACGTCGTCACGCCGCGGATCATGGGCAAGGCGGCCGCAGTGCCCGGCGTCCTCGTGATCATCGGTGCGATGGTGGGGGCGACGCTCCTCGGCCTGCTCGGGGCGCTCGTCGCCATCCCGTTGACAGCGTCGCTTCTCATCGTCATCCGCAAGGTGTGGATTCCGCGCCAGAACAGCCGGGTCGCGCCTCCCGACGACGAAGCGGTCAGGTAAGGGCCGGCCGCTGTCGCCGACGGCGGATCAGGATCCCACCGGCGAGGATGAGCAGCACGCCGATCCCTGCGAACAGAGATACGGCAGGCCCGTCGATCCCGGTGGACGGTAGTGCGCCGCCGTCCGGAGTCGGATCCGGGGGCAGAGCCGGGTACACATTCGTGATCGCCGCGATCTGGGAGGTCGGCGGTTCGCCTCCGGTGCCCGGAGCGGTGATCGTCACGAGCTGACCGTCGTTGAGCCTCGAGGCCTCCCCGAAGGTTCCGACCGCGCCGGCCTCGGACACGCGGCACACCGACCCGAGCGGGAGCCCGTCGAGGCGCGTGCGAAGGTCGCCCGCGTTCGACACGGTGAGGGTGCCGCCAGCGGGCAGCACGAGGGGAACGCCGGCGACCGTGCACTCGATGAGGAAGTCGAAGCTGTCCGGGGCTTGCCCCGTCTCGCCGACCAGCACCTTCTGTACTCCGAGATCGCCGTCGAGCAGGGTGACCCCGGCCTGCACAGGCGCCACGGAGTACTCGCGCCCGCCCGCATCCGTGCCCACGGCGCCCATCTGGTTCCAGGCGAAACCTCCGGCATCGGGAACGGTGATCGGAGCGAGGTCAGGATACTCCGGCGATTCCGGCACGTTCTGCGTCTCGTAGTGCAGCGACAGCACTTGGCCCGGCGCGAACGACCCTGCTGCCGTGGCGGTGAAATCGATCGTGACTCGGATTCCGGTCACTTCCTCCCACGCGCCGGCGTAGGAGAGCACGGGCACCCAGGTCGCGGTGGTCTCGCAGAGCAGGTCGCCGAACCATGCCGAACTCGAACCCGTGCCCACACACGGCGAGGCCGAGGTCGTCACATCCAGCGTGAGCGTCGCTCCGGCAGGCAAGATGTTCGCGGTCAGAGACTCGGGGAGCAGTACCGGGTCGAAGGTGGTGTTGCGGGCAGCGCCGGTCGCCAGCAACCGGTCACCGATCCGCGGCAGGGGATCGACGATCGATACGGTCTCGAAGCCGACCGTGCCGCTGTTCACGACGGAGAGGCGCCAGTCGTCCGTTGCGCCGACCGCGGTGTAGGCGGCGCAGGGCGTGCGGGTGTAGCCATCGGGGTCGAGCGGGCAGGCCGCGTCGGGGTTGTTCAGGTTGACCTCGCCGTCGACGAGGTCGCCGTCGACCTCGCCCTTGACGTACTTGTACGCCGCGAGGGCGCCTCCGGGTGACGGCTGGACGTAGTTGGTCGTTCCGCACTGGTCGACGTCGAGGCCGGACACGGTGCCCTCCCCGTTGCCCGAGGCGTTGGTGCAGGCGGTGAGCTCCTCATCGGTCGTGACGACGAACGTGTTGGTCGTGAACTCATCGAGGGCGAGCCCCGGCGCAAGCACCAGGTTCACGGTGATCGTGAAGACCTCACCCGGCGACATCCTGTTCCCGCCCTCCGGCCACGTGAAGGTCACGTTCTTTCCGGTGTCGTCGATCAGCGCCGACACGTCTGTCGACAACGTGCCGCCCGCCGAGGTCTGGTAGGTCGGCGGGGAGAAGTCCCAGTCGAGGTATTCGGGAAGCGTGTCGACCAGCTGGTCGATCGTGAGGAAGCCGGTGCCCGTGTTCGTGAACTGCAGCGTCCATGGGAGGCTGGCGCCGATGGACACGACGTGGCTGGTTCCGGGCTGCGACTTCACGACGTCGATCTGATGTGTGCCGGGGTCGATCGTCAGGTCGGCATCGGCGTCCGCATCCGCGTCCGCGTACAGTCCGTCGAGTCGCTCGCTCACGACCGTCGCCGTGTTCGGGAGAATCGTCGGCAGAGCCAGATCGGTGCCGTCTCGCCCGGTCGTGAGCGCGACGATGTCGAACGCGAGCTGTGCGGTCCAGTCGTCCGGCGGTGCGTTGCGCGAGAACACTTCTCCCGCGGCGTTGCGGAACACCGCCCGGAGGCCGACGATCGCGGCCGGATCCGCAGCCGCGGGGAGTTCCGCAGTCGCACCGAACGCCCCTTCCACCCAGGCCGATCCCACGAGCGCGTCGATGCGCACCTGGTCGGCACCAGCCGGCAACACGACGCTCAGCGCGGGAACAGGGGCCAGCTGCACGGCGTTCCAGAAGTCGGCGTCCGCATCCGTGATGGTCACCTGCTGAGTCGCCGCGGTGGAGGCGCCGTCCGTAGCATCGAGTGTCACGGTGACCGGGTCTTGCAGCTGGGTCTCGAGAACCGAGTCCGGATCGATGGTCTTCGCGAGGGTCGCGTTGAGCAGCGCGCTGACGAGCACCACGGTGTCGTTCGCGGTGTCGCTCGGCGTCGAGGCGTTGCCGGAAGGGGTCAGGACCGGGTCATAGGACTGGGCGATCACGTCGTTTCTGACGGTGCCGGGCTCCACGAGCTGATCGGCATCCGAGCGCTCGTACTGCCGCACCTTGGTGACGATCCCGATGCTCAGGTCTTCCCCGGCGCGGATGCTGCCGCCCTCGGTCGTGGGGTCGATGCCGTGGAACACGACGCTGACCCCGACCACGGTGGCCAGATCGCCGGCGGCGAGCGTTCCCGCGTCGGTCACAGAGAGCGTGCGGGTGCTGAGGGTGCCATCGGCCGCACGGTCCCAGAGCGTGACGGTCGACGTGGCGGGGTCGACCTGGTCGACCGGGAACGTGAAGGTGAGCGATTGCACGGTGAGGCGCTCGTAGGGATTGGTGTCCGCGTCGTAGTCCGCGTCGTCGAACGGGTCATCCGCCCAGGCGCCGGGAGCGCTCACGCACTGGTCCGCCGCTCCGGCCGCGCAGGGGATCGGATCGGTCACGCGCACGTACGAGGCGCGTGCGGTGCTGTCGTTCCTGGCATCGATGTCGAAGGTCACGTCCGGATAGTTCGCGGGGTCGACGTCGGCGGACTCCGGGATCGTGACGCTCGACGGCGTGACGGTCTTCTCCACCGAGACGAGCGGCGGCTGGTCGATCAGGGTGATGTTGTCCTGCTCGGTGTCGCTGCCGTTCCCCGCAGCCGAGGTCCAGTCGCCGCGGAGGCTGTTCCAGACGATGCCCTGGTCGGGATCGTTGAAGGTCTCATCTGCGCTCACCCAGCGGTCGCTCGTCGCCGTGTCATCGCGCACGACGTTGCGAAGCTCCCAGGTGAGGAAGGTCGGCCGGTACTCTCCGACGGCAGAAGTCGCGAGGCCGGAGCCTGCTTCAGGTCGGGTCGGATCCGTGCTCGCAGTGCGGGCGGCGTCGTCCGGCTCGTACACCAAGCGGACTCCCGTCGTTCCGGCGGTCTGCGCGGGCGTGAGCGTGTAGCCGAGGAATCCGTCCGCTCCCATCCAGCTTCCGCCCGGCGCGGCGATCGGGGCCCATGCGCCGTCGACGAAGAGCCAGACTTCGGTGATGTCGTCCCACGCGAGCAGGGGATCGTCGGCGAGAGTGATCGGGTCGATGCTCAGCAGGTCGAAGGCTTGGAACACCGTGCTCGCCGCGCCAGCGGGATCCGCACCCGGTGCCGTCGCGGGATCGGCGAGGACGAGCGTGTCGATCCCGCGGGTGCCGGTCCGCCACTCGTTGCGCGTGGAGACGATCGCGCCGGACTGTGCATCGAGGAAGTCGACATCCGTGGTCTTGTCGTTCGTCTGGACCCACCGCTTGTTCGCGTCGACGCCCACGCCCTCGCCGGTTGCGGGGGTCTGCACACCGATCGTGTCCTGGTCGGTCACGACGTCGCTGTCGATCCCGTCCGGGAGGCCGTCGACCTCGCCGTGGCTCTGTGCGCTCGCTTCGTTCTCATAGACCGTGGGCTCCTGCGCCGACTGCTCATCCTCGGGGTCATCCCGCGGGTCGGTGGGGCCGGAGCCGTCGCGCAGGTCGGTCCGCGCATCGAAGACGACGTTCGGGACGACGCTGAACCCCTGGGAGAATCCATCGGGGTTGTCGAAGGTGAACCGCACTCCCGTGACGTCGGAGGGGACATCGGGCGGCGTGAGTGCGGCTGCGAACTCCGCACGGCTCATCTGGAACGTCTGCGCGGTATCACCCGTGCTGACCGTGGCGAGCGTCGCCCACGATCCGTCCGGCCGCTGGTACTCCACGGTCGCAGTGGTGTTCGGCGGGACCTGGGTGGGTGCGATCGCCACGATGTCGAACGCGTTCCAGAAGTCGTCCGCCTGGTCGTCGCGCCAGGAGTCCTCGACGACGATCTGGGTCGGATCCACCTGTGCGACGCCGGTCTCCGTGGTCGCGGTCAGGCTGGCGACCACGCTGTTGCCCGGTTCGACCGCGCCGCCAGGTGTGATCCGCTTGTCGAGTGCGACCCCGATCTGGGGGAAATAGACCGTGATGTCATCGGCGGCCTCGTCGTCAGCGGTACCCACGTCGTTGGTCGCCGTGACGTCGATGTTGTTCGTGCGTTGGTGCGTCGGCGCCTCGGTGCTGACGAGCGCGAGCGAGGGCTCGATTGCCACGTCGATCGTCGCGACCGTGCCGGCAGGGATCTGGCCGGTGAAGTCGATGACGAAACCGGTGACGGTTCCCGGGGGCGCAGTCGGTGCGTCCCCATCCGCGAAGGGGACGGCGGGCTGCGCGACGCCGTCGATGTACCAGGTGATCGTGCCGCCGGTGGCTCCCTCCGGGTACGGGATGCCGGAGGGGAAGCCACCGAAGAGCATCTCGGCGTCGAAGAAGCCGAGATCGGAGATGGTGAGGCTCTGCACAGGGCCGTTCGAGGCGTTCGTCGCCGTGAGCTCGGCCAGCGCGTCGGCGCCGGCGGGGAGCTCGGCCGGAGTGATCGTCTTCCCCGCGAGCACGTCGACGGTCAGCGGACCGATCTCGTAGGGCGCGGTCGCCTCGTCACTCGCCGTCGCGCCGCCTGGTGCGTTCACTGTGGACGTGATGCCGTTCGTGACGGAGGCGCCCGTGGCGAGTGAGCTCTCGTCGTTGCGATCCGTCGCTCGCTGCTCCACGGTGAAGTCCGTGGAAGCGGAGGCATCGGAGGCGATCGTGCCACCGGCATAGGTCAGACGGATGCCGCCGACCTCACCGGGGTCGACGCCGGCCGGCAACCCCGGAGTGATGCCCGGTGTGCCGCTCTGCCAGCTCCATGTCCCCGTGCCCTCGTCGTAGACGTATGCGTCGACCTGCACCGTCGTGGCATCCGCGGGAAGGGTCGTGGAGACAAACCCCTGGAAGTCGACGATGCGGAACGGGTTGTCGGCGCTGAGGGTCGCCGCTCCATCGACGGCGCCCGTCGGCTCCTGGATCACGAGCGAGTCGCCGCCGGTGTTCGACTGGTTCTGGGCTCCGATCGTGATCTGCGATGTCGCTCCGGGGTCGAACTGCTGCGAGGCGGGCGACCAGCTCTTGCTGGCCTCGACCCCGATGACGGTGTCGATCGTGACGACCGCGTCCGCCGTGTCGGAGATGGTCGCGGGCACATCTCCCGGCCCGTTGTCCCAGTCCGCCGTCGCGGTGTTCGTCACCGTGTCGCCGTTGTACTCCCAGTCGGCGGGCAGGTCGAGCGGCGCGCGCAGGACCACGCTGAGCTTCAGGGTTCCGCCGGCTTCGAGGCCGACTCCGCCATCCACGGGCTGCTCGAAGACGACACGGATCGAGCAGTTGTCGGTGACCTCGACGGGCACACCGCCTTCTTCCACGCATCCGGTCGTCGTGACCAGCAGCGGCAGAGTGGAGGGGGTGTACGACGAGCCGACGAACTCGAAACCGGCGAACTCGGCCGGAAGGGTGTCGGTGAGGACCACGTTGAGGCAGTCCACGTCGTCGCAGACCAGATCGACCGTGTAGGTGAACTCATCGCCGGGCTGCAGGGTGTCCTGCGTATCGAGCCCGTCGACGAGCTTGTCGATGCGGAGCGAGGACTCTGCGGCCTGAGCGGCGAGGGGCACGACCAGCCCGGCACCGACGAGCCCGAGGATCGCCACGAGAGCCAGGAGAAGGCTGCGCAGCCGGTTGTCGGTGGGTCGAGACGTCCGGGACATGGTGCTCGTTTCCTGAGGAAGCCACAAGGGCAACGAAGGAGTACAGGCTGCCGATGCCGCGTGAGCGGATCAGACGTGGAGCGACATCGGAGCCCACGTGGTTATGTCCTGAGGAGTCTAGAGAGGAGCACATCCCCGGTCCAGGGTTTGCGTCGTCTCTTTCACCCGCAGCGGGTGAGAGAGACGACGCAGACGCGTGGTCCGGCGACGACGTCAGCGCTTGAGGTTCGTCAGCTCCTGCAGCACCTCGTCGCTGGTGGTGATGATGCGGGCGTTCGCCTGGAAGCCGCGCTGCGCGACGATCAGGTTGGTGAACTCCTGCGACAGGTCGACGTTCGACATCTCGAGCGCACCGCTGATGATGCCGCCGAGACCGTCGGTGCCGGCCTGGCCGAGCGTCGGCTCTCCGGAGTTCCCGCTCGGGCGGTACTGCGAGGAGCCGGCCTTCTCGAGTCCGCCGGGGTTGACGAAGCCTGCCAGCGCGACGCGGGCGAGCACCTCGGTGTCGCCGTTGCTGAACGTGCCGACGAGGCTGCCGTCGTTCATCAACGCGTACGAGCTCAGGGTGCCTGCCGGCTTGCCGTTCTGCTCCTTGATCGCGACGTCGCTGACGTCGGCGAACCCGGTGACCGCCGAGAGGTCGACGGTCACACCGCCGGAGACGATGGACGACGCGGCAGGCTGCTTGCCGTCGGTGAACGTGAGGGCGGTGTTCGTCCCACCGGGCTCGGTGACGTTCCACCCCGTGGCGGTGCGGGTGAAGGTGAGGCGGAGCGAGGTGGCCGTGCCCTCGGCGTCATAGGTCTTGATGTCGCGCACCAGCTGCTCGCCGACGGCCGCACCGGAGGGCAGGTTGCCGGTGACGCGGGCCGTGGTGGTGGCCGTGGCGGGGCTCAGCGCTCCGACCGGGAGGCGGATGTCACCGATGCCCTGACCGGGGACGATCACGCCGTTCTGGGCTGTCCAGCCCTGCACCAGTGCGCCGTCGGCCGAGACGAGCTTGCCGCTCGCATCGAACGAGAAGCCGCCGTTGCGGGTGTACAGGGTCTCGCCGCCCGAGCGCACGACGAAGAACCCGTCGCCGGCGATCATGAGGTTGGTCGGCACGCCGGTGGGCTGCGGCGCTCCGGAGGCGAAGTCGGTGCTGATGCCGGCGACCTGCACGCCGAGACCGACCTGGGCGGGGTTCTGACCGCCGGCGGCCTGCTGCGGCATCATCGAGTTGCGCACGAGCTGGGAGAGCGAGTCCTGGAACTGCGCGGCCGAGGCCTTGAACCCGGTCGTGTTGACGTTGGCGATGTTGTTGCCGGTGACGTCGAGCATGGTCTGGTGCGAACGCAGACCCGAGATTCCGGCGAACAGAGAGCGGAGCATGGTGATGCCTTTCTGGAAGGGACTGGTCAGGACTGCGAACGGGGAGCGAGGGCGACGCCGGAGACGGCGTCGAGGGGGATGGAGGCGTCGCCGATGGTGACGAGGGGGACGGCGCCGGCGTAGGACACCGAGGTGACGATGCCCTTCTGCGTGACGCCCTTCTCGTCGACGTACTGCGCCTCGTGGCCGATCAGCGCGGCCGCGGTCTGACGCATGCTGAGCGCGAAGCTCTCGGTCGAGGTCGCCGTGAGCGCGGTCAACTGCTCCATCGAGGCCAGCTGCGTGGTCTGCGAGATCATCTCGTTGGTGTTCATGGGCGAACTCGGATCCTGATTCGTCAGCTGCGTCACCAGCAGCTTCAGGAAGACCTCGGAGTCGAGCGTCTTCTTGCGCTCGGTCGGGGGCGTCGTGCTGCCCGTCTGCACGCCGGAGGGCGGGATCGTGCCGGAGATGGGGTCGACCGTTGTCATGGGTTCCTCTCGGATCAGGCGAAGACTTCGATGCCGCCGTGCGGCGCGACGAGGGAGGGAGGCGATGTCGGGTCCGCGGGCGAGGACGGATCGGAGGGCAGCCCGCCGTCGGGCACCGGGCGCCCGGCGTTCGCGTCTCGCCCGGAGGGGGTTCCGGTTCCCGACTGGCCGTGGGTCCCGGCGGCGGTGCCGCTCGCGGAGCCGTTCCCGTTGCGGGTGCTGTTGCCCGGGCCGGAGTGCTGCGGATTCGACGATGCGGGTCCGTCGTCCGCGCTTGACAGCAGGAGCGAGGCGTGCGGCGCTGCGGCGGCCAGGTCGCGGCGCAGGTCGACGAGGATCGCGCGGAGCGCCTCTCGACCGAGATCGTTCGGCGCGTGCAGCTCGATGTGGATGGCACCGCCGGAGATGTGTGCACGCACAGTCACGGGACCGAGGTTCTCCGGCGATACCGTCAGAGTGAGACTGTGGTCACCGTCCGAAGCCTGGGCGAGCGACACCACGGGCGCGGTGATCTGCGGGAGCAGCGTGGGTCGGACGGCCGGGACCGCGGCCGGAGCCGCGGCAGAGGTGACGGGCGCAGGAGCGGGTGTGCCGCCGACGGCGACCGGGGACACCGGCGTGTCATCCGCCGAGGCTGCCGGGGCGGGAGAGGCCGGGGGAGCGGATGTCGAGGCGACGGGGGCGTGCGTCGCCGGTGACGGCGAGCCGTCGGAGGCCGCCGTGTCGGTCTCCGACGGCCCCGACGTTGCCGCCGGGGGCGCGCCGGTCGGTGCTCCCGTGACGCCTGCGGCGCCAGTCGTGGCTCCGCCCCCGACGCTGATGCGCGTGGCCGTCGAGGCGGACGGGGCGCCGGTCGGCTCCCCGTCGCCCACGGCAGCCGTCGAGGCGAGCGTGGCGCCGTGCGGGGAGGGGGCGCCGGGCGCTTCGGGGGTGGAGGCCGTCACCGCTGCGAGCATGCGGGGCTGCACCGTCTCGGGCGCGGAGAGCCGGGGTCGCGCCGCGCCGGCGGCGGGCGAGACGGCGGTTCCCGCTTCGGAGCCGGGCGCGAGGATCGAACCGGCGTGCAGGGCGAGAGCGACGGCATCGGCCGGGTCGGCGACTGTTCCCGCACCGGGATCCGTCGATATCGCGCCCCCCGGAGTGGGCAGCGGGGCGGCGGGCTCAGCGCCCGTCGCATCGACGACGGCGGTCACGCCCTCGTGCGGGGAGGGCACGGGAGCGGTCTCTGGTGCGGGGAGGGTCACCGGCGGGAAGGCGGCGGTGAGCGCGGAGGGTGTGGTCGGGGTGTCCGCCGGGGCCTCGTCCGTCGATGCGCCGGTGGAGGCGCCATCCGTGTCGTCGGGGGTCACGCGCGAGGCGTCGAGGATCACGTCGGCGAACGCCGCAGCTCCCGGCGTCGCCTGCCGGGAGTGCGACGGGGAACCAGGTGCGCGCTGGACACGCGCATCGAGCAGGTCCACGATGCCGAGATTCGTCATGAGGTGCCCTCCGTGGGGGTGTTCGTGCTGCTGCGCGAACCGATCTCGTCGAGCTCCGCCTGCTCGGCATGCAGCTCGGCCGCCCGCACCTGCAGAGCGTGCGCCTGAGCGAGCCGGTCGAGTCCGCGCATCGCCCGCCGAGCCTGTGCGTGCTCGGTCCGTGCCTGATCGACCGTCTGCTCCTGCAGCTCCGAGAGCGTCGTGAGGTCGGCGAGCAGAGTCCGACCGGCCACTCGGGCCGCAGCGAGAGCGGCGAGGGAGCGGACGTCGACGGCCTCGCTCCCGACACCCGAGAGGTGAGCGCGCAGGGACCGGTCGCGGGCCTCGGTGTGCTGGGCGTCGATTACAGCGCGGGAGAGACGCTGAGCCGCCGCGCGCTCCTGGATCTCGCGCACGCGGAGGAGACCCGCCAGAGAGAAGGAGCGCGTCATGAGACTCCTCCGAACCCGGCGACGAGCTCGTCCAGCCGCCGCCACGATTCGGCGATCTCGCTCGTCTCGTCGAGGGACTGGGTGAGGAAGGAGCTGATGGCCTTCTCATGGGCGATCGCTGCGTCGATGCGTGCGTCCGCTCCGGCCTGATAGGCGCCGATGTCGATGAGGTCGTTCGCGCGACGGCGGGCCGCGAGCACGGCGCGCAGCGCGGCCGCGTGCGCTCGGTGCTCGGGACCGGTGACCTTGCCGGCCACCCGTGACACCGAGCCGAGCACGTCGATCGCGGGGTGGTGCCCCGAGAGGGCGAGGGAGCGGTCGAGCACCACGTGGCCGTCGAGGATCGACCGGACCGTGTCGGCGATGGGTTCGTTGTGGTCGTCGCCGTCGACGAGCACGGTGTAGATGCCGGTGATCGAGCCGCGCGTGTCCGTGCCCGCCCGTTCGAGAAGACCGGCGAGGAGGGAGAACGTGGAGGGCGGATAGCCCCGGGTGGCAGGAGGCTCCCCGGCGGAGAGACCGATCTCGCGTTGCGCCATCGCCACGCGGGTGAGCGAATCCATCATGAGGATGGCGTGGGCGCCGTCGTCGCGGAAGGCCTCGGCGATCCTCGTGGCGGTGTAGGCCGCACGGATGCGAGCCATGGCCGGCTGGTCCGATGTCGATACGACGACGACCGAACGCGCGAGCCCTTCGGGCCCCAGGTCGTCTTCGATGAACTCACGCACCTCGCGCCCGCGCTCGCCGACGAGGGCGATCACGGTGACCTCGGCTTCCGTGCCGCGCGCGATCATCGACAGCAGCGAGGACTTGCCCACACCGGACCCGGCGAAGAGGCCGACGCGCTGCCCGCGTCCGACGCTCACGAGAGTGTCGAGCGCCCGCACCCCGAGCGGCAGGGGAGAGTCGATCCGGTCGCGCCCCATGATCGAGGGGGGAGCGTGATCGAGGCTCACGGGAACGGCGCCAGTGAGGGGACCCTTCCCGTCGATCGGTCGGCCCAGACCATCGAGGACCCGTCCGAGCAGCGCGGCACCGGTCGGTACGCGCAGCGCGCCTCCGCGTGCGCGCACCGGCGCCCCGACCGTGAGACCTGTCACCGGGGCGAGCGGCATGCAGCGAAGCCCGCCTTCGCCGATGGCGACGACCTCGGCGTCGACGCCGTCGAGCGTCACGACGTCGCCGACCGCCCCCTCGAGGCCGCGCACCTGCACGCTCAGCCCTCGTACCTGGGAGACCTCGCCGACCCGCTCCGGTCGCACCGCTTCGCGCACCGCGCCCCAGGCGTTCATGCACGGACCTCGGCCAGGGCGCGTCTGGCGCGTTCGAGCGCGCTGGCGATGCGGGCGTCGATGTGGCCGTGGGCCAGGGTCGCGACGGCGTCGCCCCGGGCGAGAGTCTCGTCGGCGATCAGTGCGACGCCGGCGGGGTCCGCTGCCGAGTCCCTGAGCGTCCGGAGGTCATCCGGATGCAGGCGCACCTCTCGGATCTCGGTCTGATCGACGCCGGTGATCGCTCGTCGGGCGGCGGTCGCAGCGGCAGCACCCGCGTCGGAGAGCTCGCCGACGACGATCAGCTCCGCGAGTTCGATCGCGTACCGCAGCAGCTCGTCCTGCGCGGTGGCGGTCAGCTCGCGTTCGCGCGCGCCCAGCGACCGTGCGGCCGCGTGCAGCGCGTCGACGGCACTCGCGATCTCGCCGGCCTCCGCCGCGTCGCGGGCAGCCCGGGCATCCTCGGCCACGCGCTGCGCGGCTTCCGCCTCGGCGCGGCCGGCACGAAAGCCTTCCGCATGTCCGTCGGCGTAGCCGCGCATCTTCGCCCTGGCATGCTCCTCGCCGCTCTCGCGTCCGTCGAGACGCGGGAACAGCACCGGCGAGAAGGCATCAGTAGACATACTCGTCCTCGTCCGCGCGCTGCACGGTGATGTCGCCCGCCGCCTCGAGGGCACGGATCGTGCGCACGATCTCGGCTCGGGCCTCCTCGACCTGCGACACACGCACCGGTCCGAGCGTGCGGGCCTCCTCGTCGAGGTTCTCCCTGTTGCGCTCGGAGACGTTGCGCCGGATGAGGTCGGCGATCGGCTGGTGTGCGCCCTTCAGCGCCAGAGCCAGGGAGCGGATATCCATGCCCCGCAGCACGCGCTGCGTGTCGCGGTCGTCGAGCTTGACGATGTCCGCGAAGGTGAACATGCGCGAGCGGATGTCTTCCGCCAGGGCGCTGTCCCTGTCCTCGATGCTCGCCAGCAGCGCCTTCTCGACCGTGGCTCCGGAGCGGGCGATGATCTCGACGAGCGGCTCCACGCCGCCGAGCACCTCGGGAGTGTCGCGAGCGGCGAACGTCCCGGTCCGCGCCTTGAGTGCATCCGCCACGATCGCGATGGCCTCCTGCGATGCGGTCCCCATCGTCGCGATCGCATGCGCGACATCGGTTCGGGTGGGGTCTGGCACGGCGGCCAGCACCGCGGCGGCGCGGTCGGTCGGCAGGTGCGCGAGCACCAGGGCGACCGTCTGGGGGAGCTCGCCGTCGAGGAGAGTCGCCAGTTGCGCGGGGTCGGCGGATCCGAGGAACTCGAAGGAGGACGTCATCGAGGCGGAACCGACTCTGCCGAGCACGGCGGCGGCACGCTCGGCGCCGAACGTCGCCTCCAGCAGCCCCGCGGCGATGTCGCGGCCACCGCGGGCGGGCGGCAGGTGTCCTGACGCGATCCGGTGGAACTGTCCGAGCGCCTGGGCGGTGGTCGCCGCATCGAGGTTCTGCAGGTCGATGATCTCGGCGGCGACGGCCTCCGCTTCGGATTCGGAGAGATGCTTCATCACCTCGATCGCCTGTGCGCGATCGAGGTTCATCAGCACCACGGCGGCGGTCTGCCGATCGGTCAGTCCGGTCATACCTGCTGCCTGTCGTCGATGAGGGTGCGCAGCAGGTCGGCGGTGCGCTTCGGGTCCTGTCGGGTGAGGGAGTCGATCTCGGCGCGGCGGCGCTCGAGGCTGACCTGCGCGGGTTCCGGGTCGGGTTCCGGCTCGGGGTCCGGTGTGGTCTCGAGGAAGGCCAGCGGCGTGGTCGGCGACTGATCGATCGCGGCGGTCGCACCGGCGTCGAGGGCGGAGAGCGCCGGCGGGCGCGCGCCGAAGAGCTGGTCGAACTCGGTGTCGGCGCTGCTGCGTCGGCGTGCGCGCATGATGAGGGCGGCCAGGCCGGCGAGCAGAGGGATGGCGATGGCGGCGGCGATGATGATCGTGTTCAGCAGCACGGCCTGACGCTCGGCGCCCTCGGCGTCCTTCGCCGCCTGGAGCGCGGCCTGCGCCGCCTCGGAGCTGGTCTGGTTGAACGACACGAGTTCGACGGCGATCGAGTCTCCGCGCTCGGTGTCGATTCCGGCGGCGCTCTCGACCAGGTCGCTCAACTGCGCGGTGCTCAGATCGCCGCCGGCCCCCGCGTCGACCGCGACCGAGACCGACTGGCGCAGCAGCGATCCGGCCGGTGTGGAGGTGCTCTGCGTGCTCTTGTTGACAGCGTTGGTCTTCGAGGTCTCGGTCGACTCGGAGGTGCCGTCGCCGTCGGCGGACGGCACCGCGATGTTGTCGGGGCCGAGCACTCCGGCGTTCGAGCTCGAACCGTTCTGCCTGTCGGTCCTGGTCTGCTCGGTGAGTGGGGGAGCACCCTCGGCCGGTGTGTAGGTCTCTTCGACGCGCTCGTTGACGGAGTGGTCGATCTCGGCGACGACGGTCACCTTGGCGTTGCCAGGCCCGACGACGGTGTCGAGCATCTGCTGCACGTTCGCCGTCACCCGCGCCTCGTAGTCGCTGGCCTGCTGATCCAGGCCGCCGGTGGTCCCGACGCCCGCGGCCGAGAGCGTCTGACCGCTCTGGTCCACCACGGCGACGTTCTCGGGCTTCATGCCGCTGACCGCTGCCGAAGTCAGGTGCACGATGGCCTCGACCTGCTTCGCTGACAGCGTCGAGCTGCCAGACGTCTCCACGAACACGGAAGCGGTGGGGTCGATGGTCTCCGAGACGAAGACGCTCTCCTCGGGGATCGCGAGCTGCACCGATGCGGCGGTCACGCCCTTGATCGAGGAGATCGTCGCGGCGAGTTCGCCCTCGATCGCGCGCTTGAAGGTCACCGACTGCTGGAACTCGCTCGTCGTGACGCCCATCTTGTCCAACAGGGAGTAGCCACCAGAGCTCGAGCCGGGCAGCCCTGCCGAGGCGGCGGCGAGCCGCTGGTCGTAGACGTCCTTCTCGGGGACGAGCACGGTCGCTCCGCCGTCGGCGAGCTCGTAGGGCACCGACGACGATCGCAACTGCTCGACGACGGCGTTCGCGTCGGAGGCGCTCATGCCGGAGAACAGCGGAGTGTACGTCGGGCGGCTGAGCCAGCTGGAGAGCGCGACGATCCCGAGGGCGAGCACGGCGACGCCGATGATGGCGATCGTTCGCTGCGCGAGCGAGAAGCCCGCGATCACGCGTCCGATCCGCTGGAACACGTTGGTGACAGCCTGAGGCATCAGGCCTGCATCCGCATGATCTCGTTGAACGCGTCGACGCCCTTGTTCCGCACCGCGGCGACGAGTTCGAGCGTGACGGACGCGCGTGACGACGCGATCATCGCGGAGTGGATGTCGTCGAGGTCGCCGGTGACGGCTGCGACCTTGAGCTTGTCGGACTCGGACTGCAGGGATCGCAGCTCGTCGATGGCACCGGTCACGCTGTTCGCGAAGGCGGTGTCGTCGGCGGCCTTCGGGGTCGCGGGGGCGGGCGGGGCGAGTGTGAAACCGGACGAGATGGCGTCGATGCCGGGGAGTGAGGCCATCAGCTGCGTCCGATCTGCAGGGCGGATTCGTAGGAGTTGCGCGCGCGGTCGACGATGGCCGCGCTGGCCTGGTAGCCGCGCTGGGCGAGGATGAGCTGGCTCATCTGGTCGCCGAGGTCGATGTCCGGATAGCGCACGTAGCCGTCCGCGTCCGCGAGGGGATGATCGGGTTGGTGCACGAGGCGTCCCTGCGCGCTTCCCTGCACGGTGCCGGCCACGTACACGCCGGGGGACTGGTCGCTCGTCTGGGCGAGGATGTACCTCGCGCGGAAGGCCGCCCCGTTGCTCGGAGCGGCGGTGTTGATGTTGGCGATGTTGTCGCTGATGGCATCGAGCCACTTGCGGTGCACGGTCAGGCCGGTGCCGGCGATGCCGATCGCGTCGAAGGTCATGAGGTCCTCATCGCGGTGCGCATCGACGTGAACGACCCGTTCACGGCCTGCGTCGCGAACTGATAGCGCAGCATCGTGTCGATGCTGGACAGGGTTTCGGTGTCGAGGTTGACGTTGTTGCCGTTCAGACGTGTGGGCTCGAGCGAGGTGCCGACCGTCGCCCCCACACGTCCGTCACCCGCATCGATCGAGCGGGCGAGTGCCGCTTCGAACTGCACACGCTTGGCGTGATAGTTCGGGGTGTTGATGTTGGCGATGTTGTCGGAGATCGCGCGCTGGCGCTGCGCGAGGCCGTCGAGCGCACTCGTCAGTGCGTTGATGGTCACAGAATCGAACACGAACCGGCTCCCCGTGTGTGGCTGGTATGGCCGATCCATGGCCGAGTCTTGCGAGCCATCCGTGCTCTCCCTGCTCTATCGGCAGGATCTTCCGCGATGTTAGGGAGCGGTCTCACCCGTCGACGTCGAGGTAGGCGGGCTCTTCGGGGCGACGCGTGCTCGGCACGCGGCTCACGGCTCCGAGATGCTGGCGGAGTCCCTCGAGATCCGCGCGGGTGCGCTCCATCGCCGAACGCTGCAGCTCGACCACGTGCCTGGCGCGGTCGGCGAGTGCGGCCGGAAGGGGGGTGGCCGGAGGGGTCCACGGGGCGATGTCGGCGTCGGCCGCAGTGCCGGGGGCTGCGGCGAGGATGCGTCCGGCGTCCTGCTCGAGCCGGTCGAGCATCGCAGTCCACTCGTCGAGGCTCACGACCGCGCCTCGGCCACCGTGCGCGCGGCTTCGTGCCAGGCATCCCGCAGGGGGGAGATGATCTCGTGGCAGGCGTGCGTGCGCTCCGGATCGCGACCGATGTTGGCGCCGATCAGCGTCTGCGACAGGAAGAGGTACAGCGAGCGCAGGCCCGCACTGCCGTTCCAGTCGTCGGTGAGCGACGACGACAGCTCGGAGACGATCGCCTGCGCGTGCTGCAGCTGGGTGTTCGCCTCTTCCCAGTCCTGGGCGCGCTGGGCGATCTCGCCGCGTTCGATGTCGAGCAGCAGGCGGTCGTAGAGCATCGTCACCAGGCGCTCGGGCGGTGCCGACAGCACGGCGTCGTCACGGTAGCGCTGCTGGGCGCGCAGGGCGGCGTTCATGTTCACTTCCCCGAGTTCGAGCTCGAGCCCGGAAGGGCGGCGATCTGCGACGACAGGTACGACGACTGCGACTGCAGTTGCGACAGCATGACCTCGAGGCGGGCGTAGGTGCGTTCGAGGGTGGTCTTGCGCTGCGCGAGACGAACGTCCCAGCGCTCCATCTGCTCGCCGAGACCCTTGACCTCGCTCTCCTGTCCGGTGATGCGCGTGGTGAGCAGGCCGTCGTACTTGTCGGAGTAGACCTTCGAGGTGTCCTGCACACGCGAGGCGATGTCGGAGAACAGCCCGGCGACGGCGTCCGGATCCTTCGCGAGCGCCTCGGCGAACTTCTCCTCATCGAAGCTCAGCACACCGTACATGTCTGTCGAGATGCCGATCGACGAGGGCGAGACGCCGTTCACCGGGTGCTGCACCGCATCGGCGAGGGCCGTGCGGAGTCCTCGGACCGCGCTGTCGCCGGTGAAGACGCCCAGGGTTGTCTTGTCACCCTGCTTGGCGGCGACGGTCGCTTTCGAGCCGTTGTCGATACGGGTCAGGATGTCTTTGACCGCGGCGATGAAGTCAGCGGAGGCTTTCGTGCGAGCGGCGGTGTCCACGGCGACGCCGATGGTGACGGGCGCGGTGGAGACGGCGGAGACGGTCACGTCGACGCCGTCGAACAGGTCCGTGAAGGTGTTGCTCGACGAGGTCAGCACCTGCTCGGCGCTGGTGCCGGCCCACAGTCGCACCTGGGCGTCGGCGCCCACATCGATGACGGCGGCTCCCGTCTCGGTGGAGATGTCGGAGGCGGTGCCCGCAGCGACCGCGGCGGCGTCCCCGCGGTAGGCGCGGAACTGTCCTGCTTCGCCCGAATCGGCGGCGCGCAGCTGCAGGCGGTGCATCAGGTTGCCGTCGGCGTCGCGTCCGGCGGGGACGGCAGCGGCGACGATGCCGAAGCCAGCTTCGTTCACGGCCCGCGCGACGTCCTGCATCGAGGTGGAGTCGGCGGTGACCTGCACCCGCTCGCCCTTCGCGTTCTCGAGGGTGATGACCGGCGGGTCTGATGGCCAGCCCTTCGAGGCGGCGGAGACGATGGTGTGGTTCTTGGCGACCTTGTCGACGACGATGTCGGCGGAGAGCGGAGCAGCACCGGTGCGGGTGGCGACGGTGACGGTGGGCGACGACGATGTGGTCGTGAAGCGGGCCAGTCCGTCGCGCGTCGCGGCCTTCTCCGCCGCTGTGGCGAGGTTCTGCACCGCGGTGTTCAGGGTTCGCAGCTGGGTGACGATGCCGTTCTTGTCATCCATCTTCGCCTTGAGCAGCGAACGGGGGATGGCCGCGACATCCATCAGCGCCTTGATGACCTCGGTGGTCTTCAGGCCGGAGACGAGGCCGTCGAGCGAGAGGGACATGGTCGCCTTTCCAGGTCGGGAGCGGACAGGGTCCGGGCGCCGGTGGGCGCCCGGACCCTATGACGTGGTTCAGCGCAGGAGCTGGAGCACGCCCTGGTTGGCCTGGTTGGCCTGGGCCAGCATCGCCGTACCTGCCTGGGACAGGATGTTCTTCGACGTGAACTTGACCATCTCGGACGCCATGTCGGTGTCGCGGATACGGCTCTCGGCAGCGGCGAGGTTCTCCGCCGACACGTTGAGGCTGTTGATGGTCGACTCGAAGCGGTTCTGCAGCGCACCGTAGCCGGCACGTGCGGTCGAGACCGCCTGGATCTGCGTGTCGATACCCGCCAGCGCGGTACCGTACGTCGCTGCGTCCGTCATGGTCGCCGCGAGCGTCTTGATGTCGGCACCGAGGGTGGCGAAGTCGGTCAGGGCGACCGAGATCTGGTCCTCGGCGGCGACGGAGCCCGCACCGACCTGGAACGTCAGCGTGTCGCCGCCCGAGAGCAGCTTGATGCCGTTGAAGTTCGTGCTGCCGGCGATCCGGGTGAGCTCATCACCGAGGGTGTTGATCTCCTTCTGGATCGCGTCGCGCGACTTCGCGTTGTTCGAGTCGTTCGCACCCTGAGCGGTCAGGTCGCGAACGCGCTGCAGGATCGAGTGGACCTCGGTCAGGGCGCCTTCCGCGGTCTGGATGACCGAGATGCCGTCCTGGGCGTTGCGAGCCGCGACGTTCAGACCGTTGACCTGCGAACGCAGGCCCTCGGAGATCGCGAGGCCTGCAGCGTCGTCGGCCGCGCGGTTGATGCGGAAGCCGCTGGACAGCTTCTCGAGCGACTTCGACAGGTCGTTCTGGGTGTTGGACAGGTTGCGGTAGGCGTTGAGGGCCGACACGTTCGTGCTGATCTGCATACCCATAAGGGTTCTCCTCCGTGAATGGTGTTGTGCGGGAGACCATCCGTGGTCTCCCGGTCACACCTATCGGCGGAGGAACGGCTCGCGTTAGCCGTGCGTGCGGGGAACGGATTCAGGCCGGTGCCGATTCACGGAAGACATCCGCGATCCGGGCGCCGGCAGCATCGGCGATCCGTGTGAAGTACGCATCGCGGGCGCCGACGGAGACGCGCGTGGTCGTTGCCGGTGCCGGGCCCTCGGCGAAGTACCGGTCCAGTGCATCGCGCAGAAGCCGGATCGCCTCGGACCGCTGCTGCGACACTGCGGAGTGCGTCACACCCAGCTCCTCGGCGATCTCCTTGACCGGTCGCTCGTCGAAGTAGACAGCCTGGACGATTCGGCGCATGCGTTCGGGAAGGGCGGCGACGGCCTGTTCGAGCACCTCGCGCCGTTCCCCGACGAGTGCCGATTCCTCGGGCAGGGGGATGTCGGCGGCGACGTCACGGGCAGTGGGGTCGTCGATGGTCGTGAGCGTCCTGGCGGCATCACCGAGCGCCTCGACGACCACGTCTTTGGGGACGCCCATCGCCGTGGCGACCTCGGAGGCGGTGGCGGTGCGGCCGAGTCCGGCGGTCAGGGTCTCGCGAACGGCGACGGTCTCCTTGATGCGTTTGCGGATACCGCGCGACGCCCAGTCCATCGAGCGCATCTCATCGGCGAAAGCGCCGAGGATGCGACGACGGGCATAGGCGCCGAAGGGCACGCCGAGGTCGGGGTCGAAGGCCTCGGCCGCGGTCACGAGCGCGAGCGCTCCGACGGCGGCGAGTTCGTCGCGGGGGATGTGGGTGGCACGGGCATGGGTCTCGGCGGCGAGGTATCCGACGAGAGGGAGGTTGCTCTCGATGAGCAGATTGCGCTCAGCGCGCGACGGCATGGGGGATGATCCACCTCTCTGGATGCACTCCGGAAGTTCCAAGGAGATGAACAGATGCACATATCACACTTCTTGTGATCCGTACATGGGGAGAACCGTCCACCGCCGTTCCACATAGTAACGTTAGGCGCGCGCTGGCCGATAGTGACGTTTGGCCGCGTTGACAGGCGTGGCGATCACTGGGGAAAAGGGGATCATGGGAGCCAACGAACTATCGATACAGCTGTGGCGTGAGCGTGAACTGCTCGAGATGCTGCTCTTCAAGCTCGACGAACAGCAGCTGCTGCTCGCCGCCGGGCGGTCCCAGTGGATCCAGTTCGCCGCGCGGGAGATCGATCAGGTGCTCGACAGGCTGCGTGGCGCGGGACTCGCCCGCACCGTCGAGGTCGCGACCGTCGCCGAGGAGTGGGGAGCTCCCGAGGCGACGACGATCCGCGAACTGATCGAGCACGCGCCCGAAGGCGCATGGCAGGAGGTCTTCGCCGATCACCTCCGCGCACTCACGAAACTCGCCGCCGAGGTGGAGCAGATGCGCGACGCCAATGCCGAACAGCTCAGCGGGGTGCTCCGTGCCACGCAGGAGACCATCGCCGCGCTCGGACACGACACCGGCGAGTACACGACCAAGGGTGACCGCGCACGCGACGACGCTGCGCGCATCATCGACACCGAGATGTGACCGAGAGGGGATCATGTCGACCTTCAGCGGACTGAACACGGCGGCCAGCGGACTGGCGGCCGCCCGGCGCGGCATGGACGTGGTCGGGCAGAACATCGCCAACCAGAAGACCGAGGGGTACACGCGCCAGCGAGTGACGACCTCGGCGGTCGCCGCGATTGCGCAGACCGGCCGGTTCAGCGTCGGGGCCCTCCCGGGGCACGGCGTCTCGATCGACGGCGTGGCGCGACTGGGCGATGCCCTCCTCGACGCCAGGGTGCGCGACGCCCTCGGCGCCTCGGGCTACTGGTCCACCAGGGCCGTTGCCGCGACCACGATCGAGGCATCCCTGGCCGAGCCCACCGCGAACGGACTCGCGGCGCGGCTGTCGAAGTTCTGGTCAGGCTGGCAGGACCTCGCGAACACTCCGGATTCCGGCGCTGCGGCATCGAGCATCCTCGAATCGGCGAAGGAGCTCGCCTCGCACATCGCCGGCGGGTACCGCAACGTCGCCACGCAGTGGAGCAACGCACGCGATACCGCCGATCGCACGGTCTCGCAGGTCAACGCGACCGCCGACCAGATCGCCGTGCTCAACGACGAGATCCGCGATGCGCTCGCCTCCGGCCGCTCGGCGAACGAGCTGATGGATCAGCGCAGCGTCCTCGCGCAGAATGTGGCGAGGATGTCCGGGGCCGCGGCGACGATCGAGGCCGATGGCACGATGACGGTCCGACTCGGAGGCAACGCGCTGGTCTCCGGTTCCGATTCCCGCCACCTCGTGCTGGCGGGTCCGGCCTCGATCGACTCCGGTCAGCGATTCAGCCTCTCCTGGGCGTCGGCGCCCGATCTTCCCGTGTCGATCGACGGCGGCGAGCTCGGCGCCTCGCTCTCGGTTCTCGCGCCGGCCGCCGAAGGCGGAATGCTCGCCGGTCTCGCTGCGACGTACGACAAGGTGGCGACGGCCCTGGCCGATGCGATGAACGCTCAGCACCGGGCAGGCGTCACCTCCTCGGGGCAGGCCGGCGGAGACTTCTTCACCGTCCCCGCCACCGGGTCCGCAGCGCTTGGCCTGAAGGTCGCCGTCGGATCGGCGTCCGAACTGGCGCTCGCCGCGCCGGGGTCGGGGGCGCTGGACGCGACGAACGCCGACCTGATCTCCCAGATCGGCCGGCGTGCCGGCTCTCCCGATGCGCTCTGGTCCGATCAGGTCACCCGGTTCGGGGTCGCCACGGCCGCCGACGTGCAGCGTGCGAAGCTCTCCGATTCCGCCGCGGTCGCCGCTGTCGGCGCGCAGCAGTCCGTCGCGGCCGTCGACGGCGACGAGGAGACGATCAGCCTGCTCACCTACCAGACCGCCTATCAGGCCGCAGCCCGCGTGATGACCGCGGTCGATGAGGCGCTCGACGTGCTCATCAACCGCACGGGTCTCGTCGGGCGCTGAGCGAAGGAGCACCGTGATCTCTCGAGTGACGTCATCCGCCATGACGCAGACGGCCATGCGCCAGCTGCAGTCCAACCTCTCGGAGCTGGCGCGTCTGCAGGAGCAGGCGACGTCTCAGCGCGCGTTCGCCGCCCCGTCCGACGACCCGGCTGCCGCTGCCGCCGCACTGGCGCTGCACGCCGAACAGCGCCGCACCGAGCAGTACGCGCGCAACATCGACGACGGTCTGGCGTGGGTCACGGCCGCCGACACCGCTATCACCGCGAGCACCGCTCTGTTGGGGCGCGTCCGCGACCTCACCGCGCAGGGCGCGAACGACGGTGCGCTCGACGCCACCGCCAAGGAGGCCCTCGCGGTCGAGCTCGAGGGCATTCGCAAGGAGCTCCTCTCCCAGGCCAACACCCGGCTGCTCGGCCGCTCCGTGTTCGCCGGCACCTCCGACACCGCAGCTTTCGCCGCGGACTACAGCCACAGCGGGGTGCCGGGAGCCGAGGTCACCCGGCGGGTGTCCGACGCAGCATCCGTGCGCGTCGACACCGACGGCGCCGCCGTCTTCGGCACCGGAGACGACTCGGTCTTCGCCCTCGTCGACAAGATCGTCGCCGACCTCCGTTCCGGCACGAACGTCGGTCCCCGTCTCGGCGAGATCGACAGCCGCCGCACGGCCATGCTCGGCGTGCAGGGCTCCGTTGGTACCAGACAGGCCCAGATCGAACGCGCCAAGGAGGCGGCAGTGCAGAATTCCGTGTCCCTCGAGTCCCGCAGGACGGCGGTGGAGGACGTCGATTCGATCGAGGTGCTCGTGCGCCTGCAGGCGCAGGAGCTCGTGTACCGCTCGGCGCTCGCCGTGAACGCTCGCGTGCTCCAGCCCTCGCTCATGGACTTCCTCCGATGACCGCCGCGCTGACCTTCCTCGCTCCGCCGCCGGGACTCGCGCCGCACGTCGACTTCGCCCTCGCGCCAGTGGAAGGCTCCGACGGACTGTTCTCGATGCGGGCCGTCGACGACTCCGCGTTGCGTCTGTACCTCGTCGACCCCCGGACCGTGCTGAGCGAGTACGCGCCGATCCTCACCGACGAGCAGGCCGACGGGCTCGCCCTGGATTCGCCGGAAGACGCGCTCATCCTCGTCGTCGCCCATCCCTCCTCCGAGGGTGTGAGCGTGAACCTCCTCGCCCCCGTGATCGTGAATCAGACGACGGGAGCCGCCTCGCAGGTGATCCTCGAGGATCAGGACTACCCCCTGCGCGCTCCCCTCGGCTGACCCGCGGACTTCGGCTCGTGCTGGCCGCTCTCCCCGGGAGACGGCGGCTAATCTGGAGTCGTGATCCTTGCCGTCGATACTTCCCTGGGCACGGCTGTCGCCCTCATCGATGCCGACGGGGCGCGACGCGCCGAAGCCGGTGCCGTCGACCCGCTCGGCCATGCGGAGGTCATCGGCGACCTTCTCGTCAGTGCTCTCCGTGAGGCGGGCGATGCGCAGATCACCCACGTGGTCGCGGGCATGGGGCCCGGTCCCTTCACCGGGTTGCGCATCGGCATCGCCGCGGCGCGTGCCTTCGCCCTCGGACGCGGCATCCCGGTGATCCCCGTCCCCAGCCACCTCGCAGCCGCACTCACGGCTCTGGAGACCGAGACAGCGCCCTTCGCGATCGTCACGGACGCCCGCCGTCGCGAAGTCGCCATCACCGTGTTCGACGGCCTCGACGACGATGGCATCCCGGTGACCGTCGCCGATACCGTGCTGGTGCGAGCCGCCGACGCCGACGTGCACCTCGGCGGCATCCGACGCATCGACGTGGCGACGCTCTCCGGGGCGGATCTGGCCCGGGTCGGGGCGCGCGCGCTCGCTGCCGGTCGTACTCTCACCGGTGACGAGCCCCTCTACATGCGCCACCCCGACGTGACGCTCCCCGGTGCCCCGAAGAGGGTGGGCACATGACGCTCCGCGACGCCACCATCGAAGACCTCCACGCGATCATGGCGATCGAGAACCGATCCTTCCCGACCGACGCCTGGAGCCCGGAGACCATGGCCGCCGAGCTCGCGAGCCCGCACGGCCGGTACCTGGTCGACGAGCATGAGGGCACGGTGGTCGGGTACGGCGGGGTGCGCGCCTTGCGGGGAAGCGCCGACGCCGACATCCAGACCATCGCCCTCCTCGCCGAGCACCGCGGGCAGGGGAGGGGCCGGATCCTGCTGCGCGCGCTGCTCGCGGCGGCCGCGGAGCGCGGTGCGCGAGAGATCTTCCTCGAGGTGAGGGCGGACAATCCGTCGGCGGAGGGACTCTACCTCGCCGAGGGGTTCGAGGAGATCGCGCGCCGACCGCACTACTATCAGCCCGACGACGTCGACGCGATCGTGATGCGTCGGGAACTGCGCGGTCACCCGGTGCCGGGCACCACGACCGAGGAGGCGAAGGCATGAGCGAACCTCTGGTCCTCGGCATCGAGACGAGCTGCGATGAGACGGGCATCGGCATCGTGCGCGGACGCACCCTGCTGTCGAACACCATCGCCTCGAGCATGGACGAGCATGCGCGATACGGCGGCGTCGTGCCCGAGGTCGCCGCGCGGGCACACCTCGAGGCGCTGCAGCCTGCGATCGACGCGGCGCTCGCCGAGGCCGGTGTGCGCCTGGACGACCTCGATGCGGTCGCCGTCACCAGCGGCCCGGGGCTCGCGGGCGCCCTGATGGTCGGTGTCGGCGCGGCGAAGGGCCTGGCCGTCTCCCTCGACAAACCGCTGTATGCGGTGAACCACCTCGTCGGGCACATCGCCGCCGACATCCTCACCGCCGACTCGGCTCCGCTGGAATACCCGACCATCGCACTGCTCGTCTCGGGTGGACACACGTCGTTGCTGCATGTGCGCGACCTCACCACCGATGTCGAGCTGTTGGGGGAGACGATGGACGACGCGGCGGGAGAGGCCTTCGACAAGGTCGCCCGCCTCCTCTCGCTGCCGTACCCCGGTGGTCCGGAGATCGATCGCGCGGCGGCCGACGGCGACCCGAACGCGATCCGGTTCCCCCGCGGACTGTCCCGTGCCTCCGACCTGGCGAAGCACCGCTACGACTTCTCGTTCTCCGGGCTGAAGACGGCGGTGGCCCGCTGGGTCGAGCGCTGTGAGGCCGAGGGGATCGACGTCCCGATCGCCGACGTCGCCGCGAGCTTCCGCGAGGCGGTCGTCGACGTCCTGGTCACGAAGGCGCTCGCCGCCTGCGCCGACCTCGGCGTGCCGCGCCTGCTGCTCGGCGGAGGAGTGATCGCCAACCGGCGTCTGCGCGAGGTCGCCCTGGAGCGTGCCGAAGCAGCCGGCGTCACGGTGCGCATCCCGCCGCTCTCGCTGTGCACCGACAACGGCGCGATGATCGCCGCGCTCGCCTCCGAGCTGATCTCCTCCGGTCGCCGCCCGTCGACCCTGGCATTCGGCGCGGACTCGACGCTCCCCGTGACCGAGATCCAGATCGCGGAGGCGGTGTCGGCATGAGCGACGTTCCCGGCTCCTCCGAGGCGACGCCCTCGACGACGCCGGCGGCGCGCATCGAACGTCCCAGCGGCGAGGTCGAGCACCCGGCAGGGACCGCCCGACTTCCCGGCGCCCCCCGTGACGGCTACACGAAGCTGCCGACGGGCCCGGTCGGCATCGAGCCGGTCGTCGTGACCGGTCCCGACATCGACGCTCCCGACGACACCGAGTGGGAGCCGTCGACGGGATCCGTGCCGATCGATGACACCCGCCTCGCGCCGTGGGCGCTGTTGGCCGCGATCGTGGCGCTCGGGGCGTCGTTCTTCGTCGGATGGGGGATCCCGGTCGCGGTGGTCGCGGTCATCGCGGCGATCATGTCGCTGCGTCGCCCCGTCGAGAACCGTGCGATCGCGCGCTGGGCGCTCGTGCTCGGTCTGTGCGCGACGGTGTACAGCCTGGGTTGGCTGGTCTGGGCGGGCATGCAGTTCGAGAAGCTCGGCTGATCCGATGCTCGACCCGGCCGAGCTCGAGGAACTGCCTTCCCTGCAGGCACGGGCCTACGGGCGCGAGGCCGCGCTCACTGACGCAGACGCCGTTCGACTGCGCGAGCTGGAGCGTCGCCGGGTCGCGGGCGTCGCCGAGCTCGGGGACCACGACGCCGCGGATCCCGACCGCGCGGATCCCGACCGCGCGGATCCCGACCGCGCGGATCCCGACCCCGCACCGATCCCTGGACCCGCACCGATCCCTGGACCCGTGATCGGACAGGGGCGCGAGGTCGGCGGCCGAGAACGCGACGCGGAGGGATACGCCTCCGAATCCACGGATGCCGAGGTGGCTCTCTCGCCGCTGTCATTCCCCCTCCGGTCGCATTGGCGCCTTCTCGCAGGTCTGGCGGTGACAATCCTCGTGGTCGGTTTGGGGGTCGGCTGGCTGGCCACCGGTATCACCGGGATCACGTCCGTCGAGTTGACCGCCGAGCAACATGATTGGCAGCGGGAGTTGGAGAGCGGCGGTGACTTCGATGCGGGCTCCGTCCGTGCGCTCGCGGTCGAGGAGGGGGCCGTGATCTGGACGGCCACCAAGGAGAAGCAGCAGCGCACCTGTCTGATCCTGCGCGCCGGAGAGGTCGTGGTGCCGAGCTGTGACCGCACCGAAGCGGTCGAAGAGGCGGGGATCTACGGGGTCATCACCGTCAGCGGCACCGCGTCCACGCAGCGGCAGGTCGCCGCGCAGATGCTGCTCGCTCCCTCGGGCGACCCCGCCGTCGCCGTCAACGCGTATGACTACGACACGGGCCCCGGAGGCGTCACGTACTCCACGCAGGCGGAGTCGCAGACCGCGGTGCGCCTCGTGGACGAGGGCTTCCAGGGCGACTCGCTCTGGGTGGTCGGTTACGACGGTGACGTTCCGGTCTGGATGGCGACGCAGCGGGAATCGCAGAGCCGATGCCTGATCCATGGCGGGTCGAGCCCGGATTCGCCGATGACCTGCGTGGATCCGGAGACGATGCAGGATCAGGACGCGAGCCTGGTGCTCAACGTCGTCGATGCCGACACCGGCGCCGTGACGCACCTGGAGCTCGCGGCGCGCCAGGGCCCGTCGTTCCTGGTCATCACACGGGCGGGAGGTATGAGCGGTGCTGGGTGAGGGGGAGGCTCAGGAACTGCGCGTATTGCAGCAGCGGGCCTATGGTCGTGACGGGGCGCTGACCGAGGCGGAGTCCGAGCGTCTGGACGTGCTCGAACGGGCGCGTCGCGCAGTTGTCCGTCCCGTTCACGCGGGCGCTCCGCCGAACGCCGCTCCTCCGTCGGAACCGATCGCCGATCACGCCGACGCCGCTGCGGAGCCCGACTCGAGTGGCCAGGACGCGGTGCAGACGCCGGATCAGTCCCTCTCCTCCGATCGGCCGGAGACGCTCGCTCGCTCGCTCGCTCATCACGCGCCGCGGCTTCTCGTCGTCGCGGCGGTGCTGCTCCTTGCCGGCATCGCCGCCGGATGGGCACTGTTCGCTCCGCGACCCGAGGGTATTCCCCTCACCGGTGAGCAACAGGAGCGCCGGGCGGCGCTGCAGGCGGACCCCGAGGTGTTCGATCCCGGTTCCGTGCGCGCAGTGGCGCAGAGCGACGTGGCACTCGCCTGGTACGCGACCCAGGACGACGGGAAGAGCCGGTGCCTGGTCCTGGACGTCGGCTCCCAGTCGCAGACGACATGTCTTCCGCAGGATCAGATCCGTAGCGGGCTCTCTGCGTCGCTGCCCGTGCCACCCGACACCGGCGAAGAAGAGGAGGACGCGAGCGAGGTGGTGAACGCCAGCCTGGTGCTCTCCACCACCGGAGAACCGATGGTGACTCTTCAACGGTGGGGTATGGCTTCCTCGATCCTGGGGTGGTTCGAGGGCGCTGAACGCGAACGCGCCGAGGCGCTTGTCGAGGAAGGCTACGAGCTCGGCCTCTCGCTGGTCGGTCGATTCCGCGGCGGTGACGTCTGGGTCGCCGACCGCGTGGCCGAAGAAGGCGCGACGGAGCGATGTCTGATCGTCGACGCCGAGGCTGCGGTGTCGTGCTCGCGGTTCGAGACTGCTCTGCAGGAGGGACTCGGGGTACAGGTCGCCGATGCCGGCCCGGACGGCGTCGTGTCGCGGGTCGTGCTGCTCGAACTGCGCTACACGCCGCAGCAGACGCCCTACCTGACCATCACCGATGCGCCGGTGACCGAGGTGGGGTCGGGCGACACCGTCCGAGTCGACGCGCCCCCCGGTGACCCCATCGTGGTCGAGCCGCCGGGTCGCGACGCGGAGCGTTGAGCGGGGGTCAGTTCGCCGCGGGCACCCGGTCGGCGAGGATCGCACGGCGCTGATCGCCGATGCGGGCCAGGATGAGCGTCGCCTCCTGGTCCCCACGCAGCGTGAGCTTCTTGCGGAACGCGGCGGGATCGACGTCGACTCCGCGCTTCTTGATCTCCAGGCGCCCGATGCCCTGCGCCTGGAGCGCGGCGCTGATCGCCTTGGCGTTCGCCGGCAGGGTCTCGCGCACCCGGAACGACTGCACGAACGGGCTCGTCAACGCCGCGTCGGAGGTCAGATAGGCGATGTGCTCGTCGAGCATCCCCGCCTCCAGACTCCGGGCGACCTCGCCGATCAGCCGCGCACGGATCACGGCGCCGTCCGGTTCGTGCAGGAACGCGCCGAGCTCGCGCACGGATTCGTCGGGGGCGTCAGCCGGTGCCGTGAGCTCGTGCGAGCGCTCGTCGCGGATCACGAGGGCCGCGCGGCGCACTCCTTCCCGGGCGAGAGCACCGCTCCAGACGACGAGCTCGACGACGCTGCCGTCGGCGCTGACCCACTGCGCCTCGGCGTCGGCGGGAAGCGTGTCACGGTCGTGCGCCGGTCCGAGCTTGATGCCGGTCGCATGGCGGTCCGCCACGTCGAACGCCCAGTCCAGCGAGGGGGAGTAGTCGTCGGCGGAGACGCGTCGGGTCTCGCTGTGCCCCGAAGTGCGTCTGGCCGGGTCCATCCAGACCGCGCCTCCCGGCTCCAGCGAGGAGAAGGCATCTTCGGCCGTGCGGTGGTCCACGACCGCGCTGCCGCCGAACGGGGCCAGGTTGTAGGCGGCGATCGCCGAGGTCACCTCGTCGGCGTCGACGGCACGCACATCGAGTCCGGCACCGGCGAAGGCGAGGGCGTCCCCGCCGATGCCGCAGCCGAGGTCGGCGACACGGGTGAACCCGGCGTGACGGATCCGCTGCGCGTGCCGGGCCGCGACCCCGAGCCTCGTCGCCTGCTCCAGCCCCGCGCGGGTGAACAGCATGCGTGCGGCGAAGGGTCCGAACTTCGCCGCGGCCTTGGACCGCAGGTGGGCCTGGCCGACGACGGCGGAGACCAGCTCGGGGGAGTGCCCGGCCGCGCGCAACCGGGAGACGGCGCGGGCGACGTCGGCGGTCGATCCGATGGTCCCGACCGCGTCGAGCAGCTCGAGACCGGCGGGGGTCAGCAGGGCGCGCAGCTCGGAGATCTCCACGTGCTCAGCCTAATTGCCCGTGCAACGGGCCGAACCGCAGCGGGCACTGGCACTCGCATTGCGTGAGTGCCAGCCGAGCGCCTAGACTGGATTAGCACTCTCGGGTTGAGAGTGCGAACAAGTCTTTCGTGTCAGCGTCAAGAAAGAAGAGGTAGACCGTGTCGGTTTCCATCAAGCCGCTCGAGGACCGCATCGTCATCAAGCAGGTCGAGGCCGAGCAGACCACCGCGAGTGGCCTGGTCATCCCCGACACCGCCAAGGAGAAGCCCCAGGAGGGCGAGGTCGTGGCGGTCGGCCCCGGCCGCATCGACGACAACGGCAACCGTGTTCCGCTCGACGTCGCCGTCGGCGACCGCGTGCTCTACAGCAAGTACGGCGGCACCGAGGTGAAGTTCGGCGCAGACGAGTTCCTCGTCCTGTCGGCTCGCGACGTCCTGGCGGTCGTCGTCCGCTGATCTGCGGAACCTGATTCCCGCCTCTCGTGAGGGGCGGAGCAAGGTCCTCGAGGGGCCCGGATGCGCATCGCATCCGGGCCCCTCTGCGTCCGCCAGCGGGCATCCGATTCCTGCCAAACTGCGACCGAGGGGTCGGGCGGCGCCGTTCGTCAGGGCACCGCGGGCATAGGGTTGTGCGGTGCCCCCAGAGTCGACTACCCGCGCCACGCAGTCCGCCGGAGTCGCCTACGCCGGTGGGGCGTACCTCCTCTGGGGTGTTCTACCGCTCTACTTCCTCCTCCTGGTTCCGACGGGGCCGTGGGAGGTCGTGGCCTGGCGGGTGCTGCTGTCGTTCGTCTTCTGCCTCCTGCTGCTCACGGTCATGCGCGGATGGGCGGCGTTCGGCGCCATCATCCGACAGCCGAAGCTGCTGGCCTGGACAGCGCTTGCCGGGCTGCTGATCTACGTCAACTGGCAGGTGTTCCTGATCGGAACCCTCAGCGGCAACGTGGTCGAGACGAGCTTGGGCTACTTCATCAACCCGATCACGACCGTGCTGCTGGGCGTCTTCGTGCTGAAGGAGCGCATCCGCCGGCTGCAGTGGGCCGCCATCGCCATCGCCGCGATCGCCGTCATCGTGATCGTCGTCGCCTACGGGGAGTTCCCGTGGATCGCGCTGTCGCTCACCGCGTCCTTCGGGGTCTACGGGCTCATCAAGAAGAAGATCGGTCCTGCCGTCGATGCGGTCAGCGGTCTGACGCTGGAGTCGTTCTGGCTGATCCCCATCGCCGTGGTGCAGTTGATCCTCGTGGCACAGACCACGGGGATCACGATGGGTGCGAACGGGTGGGCGCACGCGCTGCTGCTGGCTTTCGCCGGTGTCGCCACGGCGGTTCCACTGCTGCTCTTCGCCGCAGGGACGCGTCGCATCAACCTCACCGTGATCGGGATGATCCAGTTCATCACCCCCGTTATGCAGTTCCTCATCGGTGTCCTGGTCCTGTACGAACCGATGCCGGCCGAACGCTGGGCGGGTTTCATCATCGTGTGGGTCGCGATCGGCATCTTCATCGTCGACCTCCTCCTCGCCGCGCGTCGGGGCCGCAGGATTCCGCGGGTCGAACCGGCCTGATTCCGGGGCTCATCAGGTGGGGAACCCGGTGTCGGATCGTTAACGCACCGAGATACTTGCGACCCCTGCGCGCGGGGCTCACGCCCTAGTGTTAGAGCACCCGATTGTGGCCACAATCCACGTTCAGTTACGCAAGGGAGCATCATGAACGCATTGAAGGGCTCGCGCACAGCGAAGGTCTTCGCCGGGATCGCACTGATCAGTGCATCCGCCATCGTCATCGCCGGCTGCAGCAGCACTCCGAGCTCGGAGAGCGGCGGCAGCGACAAGCCAGCCGCCGACCTGACGCTCAAGCTCGGTTCGCTGCTTCCGCAGACCGGTTCGCTGGCGTTCCTCGGTCCGCCCATGGAATCCGGTGTCGGACTCGCAGTCCAGGAGGTCAACGACGCCGCCGCCGGTGTCACGATCGACCTGACGGCCGAAGACGAGGGCGACACCGACACCAAGGCCTACGAGACCTCGATCACCAAGCTGCAGGGCGCCGGCGTCTCCGCCATCGTCGGTGCGGCCGCTTCGGGCGTCTCCAAGCTCATCCTCGACGGCAACGTGAGCGCAGGGATCCTCCAGATCTCGGCATCGAACACGTCGCCCGACTTCACCACGTGGGATGACGACGGTCTGTACTTCCGCACGGCCCCCAGCGACCTGCTGCAGGGCGAGGTGCTCGGCAACCTGATCGCCGAGGACGGCGCGAAGACGCTCGGCATCATCTACCAGAACGACGCGTACGGCACCGGCCTCAACGACGCCATCACGAAGACGTTCGAGAGCACCGGAGGCGAGGTCGTCGAGTCGGTCTCGTTCAACGTCGGCGATGCGCAGTTCGACGCGCAGGTCGAGTCGATCAAGGCCCAGAACCCCGACGCGGTCGCGATCGTGTCGTTCGACCAGTTCAAGACCATCGCGCCGCTGCTGGTGAACGCCGGCATCTCGGCCGACAAGTTCTACATGGTCGACGGCAACCTGTCCGACTACGGCACGGAGATCCCGGTCTCGCTCGAGGGCGCGCAGGGAACCAAGGCCGGTCCTGCTCTGGCGGATGACTTCACCTCGCGTCTGCAGGACTACTGGACGGGCGAGGGCAACCCCGAGGTCAAGGACTTCACCTACGCGGCTGAGGCGTACGACGCCGTCATCCTCGTGGCTCTGGCCTCGCTCGCGGCCGGCTCCACCGAGGGCGCGGACATCGCGGCCAAGATGCAGGAGGTCTCCGGTGGTTCCGGCGACGGCAAGAAGTGCACCAGCTTCGCCGATTGCGCCAAGATCATCAACGACGGCGGCACGGCCGACTACGACGGCTACTCCGGCGACATCACGTTCGATGAGGCCGGCGACCCGCAGGGCGCATCGATCGGCATCTACAAGTACGGTGCCGACAACATGATCACCCGCACCAACTGATCGATCGATCACATGACGAAGGCCCCGGATCCGATCCGGGGCCTTTGTCGTGTGTCGTCCTGTCGTGGTGTCGCCGCGTCGTGTCGGCGCTTCAGGCCGCGTCGTGTCGGCGCTTCAGGCCGCGTCGGTGCCGAGGGTTCCCAGGTAGAGGCCGATCACCTTCGGGTCGTTCAGCAGATCCCGCCCGGTGCCCTCATGGGCGTCCTTGCCCTGGTCGAGCACGTACCCCCGGTCGCAGATCTGCAGGCAGCGGCGAGCGTTCTGTTCCACCATGATCGTCGTGACGCCGGCCTTGTTGATGTCGGACACCCGGATGAACGCGTCGTCCTGTCGCACGGGGGAGAGGCCGGCCGACGGCTCGTCGAGCAGCAGCACCGAAGGGTCCATCATCAGGGCGCGTGACATCGCGACCATCTGCCGCTCACCACCGGAGAGGGAGCCTGCGCGCTGCTTGAGCCGCTTTCCCAGCTCGGCGAAGATGCCGGTCACGAACTCGAGCCGCTCCGTGTAGATCTTGGGGTTCTGATAGAGCCCCATCTGCAGGTTCTCCTCGATCGAGAGAGAGGGGAAGACGTTGTTCGTCTGCGGCACGAACGCGACCCCGCGCCGGACGAGCTTGTCGGCCTTCAGGCCGACGATGCTCTCGCCCTTCACCGTGATGTCACCGCTGCGCACGTTCACCAGGCCGAAGATCGCCTTCAGCAGGGTCGACTTGCCGGCGCCGTTCGGGCCGATGATCCCGATCAGCTCTCCCTGCCGGGCGACGAGGTTCGCGCCGTTGAGGATGTTCACGCCGGGGAGGTATCCGGCGTGGACATCGGTCAGCTCGACGACGATGTCGTCCTGCGGCACGGTCTGCGGTGCGTTCGTCGGCGTCTCCGCGCTCATGCGCTGCCCTTCCCCTCGGTACCGGAGACGGGATCGCTCGCTTCGAGCTCGGCCTCCGCTTCTGCTTCGATCTTCTCGCGGAGACGGATCGCCGCGGCGTCCTCGAGCACGGGGATGCGCCCGGTGACCGCTCCCAGGTCGAGGTCCTGATGCGCGCCGAGGTAGGCGTCGACGACGGCCGGGTTCTCCATGACCTCGTCGGGAGGCCCTTCCGCGACGACGCGGCCCTCGGCCATCACGATCACCCAGTCCGCGATGTGGCGGACCATGTGCATGTCGTGCTCGACGAACAGCACGGTCATCCCCTGCTCCTTCAGATCGAGGATGTGGTCGAGGAGGGACTGTGTGAGGGCGGGGTTGACGCCGGCCATCGGCTCGTCGAGCATCACCAGCGTCGGGTCGCTCATCAGCGCCCTGGCCATCTCGAGAAGCTTGCGCTGACCGCCCGAGAGCGAGGCGGCGAAGTCCTTCTCCTTGGCGTCGAGCTTGAAGCGCGTCAGCAGCTCGCGTGCCTTGCCCTCGATCTCGGTGTCCTGTGCGCGCCAGAGGAAGGGGAACAGGCTCGACCAGAATCCCTCCCCGCGCTGATGGGGAGCACCGAGCTTCATGTTCTCGAGGACCGTGAGCAGCGAGAGCGACTTGGTCAGCTGGAACGTGCGCACCTGGCCCATCCTGGCCACCTTGAACGACGGCACTCCGGAGAGGCTCGTGCCGTCGAACGACCAGGTGCCGCTGTTGGGCTTGTCGAATCCGCAGAGCAGGTTGAAGAGCGTCGTCTTGCCGGCGCCGTTCGGGCCGATCAGTGCGGTGATGGCGCCGCGGGGCACTTCGAGGTGATCGACGTCGACGGCGGTCAGACCACCGAAACGACGTTGGACCGCGTCGACCACGAGGATCGGGTCCACCTTGGCGACGCCGGGCTTCACCTCGCCCTTGGTCAGACCGGTCGTCTTCGGGCGGCGGATGCTCCCGGTGGACGGCGCGGCCGTCGCGGCATCGTCACCGGGGCCGGGCACCTGCTCGGGGGTCAGTTCATTTGACAAAGGTCATCTCCCTCTTGTCGCCGAGGATGCCCTGTGGGCGGAAGATCACGAGCAGCATGAGCGCGATGCCGACGAAGACGAACACCAGCGTCGACGCCTGGCTGTCCGACATCGGCAGCAGGCCGGCTTTCGCCATCGAGGGGAGCAGGTTGGCCATGAAGGCGAACACCACCCAGAACAGCACTGCGCCCAGAGTGGGCCCGAACACCGTGGCCGCGCCACCGAGAAGGAGGATGGTCCACAGGAAGAACGTCAGCGACGTCGAGTAGCTGCCCGGGACGACCGCGGAGGGGAGGACGAAGATGATCCCGCCTGCGGCGCCGATCACACCACCAACGACGAGCGCCTGCATCTTGTAGGCGAAGACGTTCTTGCCGAGCGAGCGCACGGCGTCCTCGTCCTCGCGGATGCCTTTGAGGACCCGGCCCCACGGACTGCGCATCAGGGCCCACACGAGCAGGATGGCGACTGCCAGGACGATCACGCCGAAGACACGGTTCCAGAGGTCGTTCGCACTGTACATCCAGGGGCCGAACCCGTAGGTGCCCGGCGGGATGGGGTTCGCATCGCGGAACCCTCCGTTGTACTGCGCGAGGCCGTCGGCGCTGTTGGTCCATTCGTCGAACAGCTGCGTCGTGAAAAGGAGGCGGATGATCTCGCCGGCCGCGATCGTCGCGATCGCGAGATAGTCGGCGCGCAGACGCAGCGTCGGGATGCCCAGGAGCACGGCGAAGAACGCGCCGCCGAGCAGACCGATGAGCATGCCGATCCACCAGGGCAGGCCGAAGCTCAGCACCGAGATGGCGTAGCCGTAACCGCCGATGGCCATGAAAGCGGCCATGCCGAAGTTGAGAAGACCCGCGTAGCCGAAGTGCACGGCGAGGCCGGTCGCCGCGAGGGCGTAGGCGATGGTGACGGGGCTGAACAGGTAGACGGCCGTGTTCGAGAAGATGCTTCCGAAGTCCATGGTGATCAGCCCAACCTTTCCCTGCGTCCGAGCAGACCCTGCGGTCTCACGAGGAGGATGACGATGAGCACCACGAGGGCGCTCGCGTACTTCAGGTCGGACGGGATCCAGAGGGTCGAGACCTCGACCGCGATGCCGACGATGAGGGAGCCGACGAGAGCGCCGAACGCCGTGCCGAGACCGCCGAGCGTGATGGCGGCGAAGATCAGCAGCAGCATCTGCATCCCCATGTCCCACTTCACACCCGGGCGGAAGTAGGCCCAGAGGATACCGGAGATCGCGGCCAATGTGCCGGAGAGGATCCAGACGTAGCGGATCACCCTGTCGACATCGATGCCGGAGGCGGCGGCGAGCTGCGGATTGTCGGAGATCGCGCGCGTCGCCTTGCCGATGCGGGTGCGCGTCAGGAAGAACGCCACGGCCAGGATGACGACGATGCTCACGCCCATCGCGATCATGTCGATGTAGGACAGCGAGATCGGTCCGAACTGGATCGGGGTGGGGCTGGCACCGGGGAGCTGGTACGTGCCTCCGCCGATCATGAACTGGAAGGCGTAGCGCAGCGCGAGCGAGAGGCCGATGCTGACGATCATCAGCTGGACGACCCCGAGGCCCCGTCGTCGCAGAGGGCGCCAGATGCCCGCATCCAGCGCCCACCCGAACAGGCCACCGCCGATCACGGCCGCGGCGATGCCGAGCCAGAGCGGGAGATGCCAGAACGTGGTCGTGACGAGGGCGACGAGACCACCCCACGTCACCATCTCGGCGTGCGCGAAGTTCGATAGCCGCGTGGTGCCGTAGATGAGAGCGGCACCCATCGAGGCGAGGGCGAGCAGGAGTCCGAAGTTCAGGCCGCCGACCAGTCGCGAGAGCAGCTGATCGATGAATGACACCGTGACCCGCTGCCCTTCGCCGAGGAAGAGGTTCATGATCTTGGTCCCGGTGAGACCGAACTCGACCTCGAAGGAGGCGGTCGTCCCCGCGATCGGCTGGGTTCCCTCCGGCAGCTGGGTCGCATCGACGATCACGCCCTCGGGCAGGGTCGACTCGTCGACCGTCAGGGTGTACTTCTCCTTCTCGGGCACGTAGAGACGCCACTTGCCGTCGGCGTCGGTCTCGGTCTCACCCTTGAAGCCCTTGCCCTCGATGGACATGACGACGCCTTCGACCGGTTGATCGTCGAAGGTGACGACACCGGCGAAGTAGAACTCCGTGACCTCCTGCCCGTCGTCCGTCGTCTCGGCCGAAGCCGATGAGGGGGGCATGAGAACGAACGCGGTGAGCGCCATGAGGATAGCGAGCAGCGCGACCACCCAGGGGCGCTTTCGCTGCACGGCGATTGTTGTGGGTCCCACGCAACCTCCACTTTGAGTGCTGTGTCTCCGCGGTGTCGGGTCGACCGCGGGGATGGACGACGCACTTGAGCGTAATGCGCGATCGGCGATTCGCCTACGGTCGCTGCCAACAGTCCGGTAACGACGGGGCTCTGGGAATGTTCTCGGGCGTGTCTCGCTTAGAATCTTCATACGGGCCGCGGCCCCGCACCGGCCGACGTCGACCACCCCCTCGCACTCGGACATGCGCGACTCGCGCAGAAGGAGAATCCATGGAACAGCACGATCCCTTCGGCTTCGTCGGACTGACGTACGATGACGTGCTGCTGCTGCCCGGGCACACCGATGTGATCCCCAGCGAGGCCGACACCTCGTCGCGGATCACGCGCCGCATCTCGGTCGCCACTCCGCTGCTGTCGAGCGCGATGGACACGGTCACCGAGTCCCGCATGGCGATCGCCATGGCCCGTGAGGGCGGCATCGGCATCCTGCACCGCAACCTCTCCATCGCCGATCAGGCCGCGCACGTCGACCGTGTCAAGCGCAGCGAGTCGGGCATGATCACCGACCCCATCACGACGACGCAGGACGCTACCGTCGAAGAGGTCGACAACCTCTGCGCGAAGTACCGCATCTCCGGTCTTCCCGTCGTCGACGACGAGGGCAAGCTCGTCGGCATCATCACGAACCGCGATATGCGGTTCGTCTCGGGCTTCGAGCGTCAGACCACCTTCGTCAAGGACGTCATGACGCGCGAGAACCTCGTCACCGCCCCCGTGGGCGTCGCAGCCGGCGAGGTCATCGCGCTGTTCGCCAAGCACCGCGTCGAGAAGCTGCCGCTCATCGACGGCGACGGCAAGCTCGCCGGTCTCATCACGATCAAGGACTTCGACAAGAGCGAGAAGTATCCGCTCGCCACCAAGGACGACCAGGGCCGCCTCCGAGTCGGCGCCGCGATCGGGTTCTTCGGCGACGCCTGGGAGCGTGCAGAGGCGCTGCGCGACGCCGGCGTCGACGTGCTCGTGGTCGACACCGCCAACGGCCAGTCGCAGGGCGTCATCGATCTCGTCCGCCGCCTCAAGGCCGACACCACGTTCGAGCACATCGACATCATCGGCGGAAACGTCGCGACCCGCGAGGGCGCCCAGGCGCTCGTCGATGCCGGTGTCGACGCGGTCAAGGTCGGCGTCGGTCCCGGGTCCATCTGCACCACGCGCGTCGTCGCAGGCGTGGGCGTTCCCCAGGTGACCGCGGTCTACGAGGCGTCGCTCGCCGCGCGTCCCGCCGGGGTGCCGGTGATCGCCGACGGCGGGCTGCAGTACTCCGGCGACATCGCCAAAGCCCTGGTCGCCGGCGCCGATGCCGTGATGCTGGGCTCGCTCCTGGCCGGGACCGACGAGTCCCCGGGCGAGATCGTCTTCCAGTCGGGCAAGCAGTTCAAGCAGTACCGCGGCATGGGTTCGCTGGGGGCCATGCAGACCCGTGGGAAGCAGACCTCGTACTCCAAGGACCGCTACTTCCAGGCCGACGTCCCCAGCGACGACAAGCTGATCCCCGAGGGCATCGAAGGACAGGTGCCCTACCGTGGACCGCTCTCCGCCGTCGCCTATCAGCTGGTCGGCGGGCTGCGTCAGTCGATGTTCTACGTCGGCGCGCGCACCATCGAAGAGCTCAAGGCGCGCGGCAAGTTCGTGCGCATCACCTCGGCGGGGCTCAAGGAGTCGCACCCGCACGACGTGCAGATCGTGGTCGAGGCTCCGAACTACAAGAAGTAGCCGTCACGGACGGCGAGAGGGACCGGATGCGTGTCGCATCCGGTCCCTCTCGCTTTCCCGCCGAGTGCGGGTCAGCCGCACCGGTAGGTGACGCCGTTGACCTCCCAGACCCCGGTGCCCAGTTCGGCGCACATGCCGACGAGGCCGGCGATGACGGTCGCGAACAGGATGATCCCGATGATGCCGGCGATGGTCAGGATCGCACCGATGATGATCCCGGCGATCGCGAGTCCCTTCGGCTGCCCGGCCTTGCCGAGCTTCACAGCGGCGACGATGCTCAGGATGAGGCCGATCGGTGCCGCCACGAATGCGAGGACGAGGCCGACGATCGACAGCACACGTCCCGGCGGGGTCGGCTCGGGTTGCGGATACGCGGGCGCTGCGGGAGCCGGGTAGCCGGCGGCGGGCGCCGAACCGGGCGCGGCATCCCAGGTCGGGGCCGCAGCGGGCGCGGCCGGAGGCGGCGTGGGTGCCGCGGCGGGCGGCGGCGCGGGGTTCGAGGAATCGGGAGCAGGCGGTTCGGGGAACGGGGGGTTCGTCATGTGCTGTCCTGTCGACGGGGCGGGAGGGAACGCACGGGCGGTCCCGGTTGCCCCCGAGCGTAGCGACCGCCCCGCGACCGCACCATCCCCACCCGAGCACGGACCCCGGTCGGCCTCTTCCGTCTGTCTGCGCGGCGGCGTAGCGTGCCGGTATGTGCCGGAACATCGTCCCGTTGAACAACCTCGAGCCCGCAGCGACCGATGAGGAATGCCACGACGCCGCTCTGCAGTTCGTGCGCAAGATAGCCGGAACCACAGCGCCGTCCAGAGCCAATCAGCCGGCTTTCGACAGTGCCGTCGGTGAGATCGCGGTGGTCGTCAGTCGTCTGCTGAGCGAGCTCGTCACCACGGCGCCGCCGAAGAATCGCGAAGACGAAGCGGCGAAGAGGAGAGCTCGATCCGCCGAGCGCTACGAGGCGATCCGGGTCTTCCAGCAGGAGAAGCGCGCCGCCCGCGCGGGAGCGTAGGAGAGACGCCGTCGCGCGGGCGGCGCCGTATGCCAGAATCGACATACCCCGCTCGACTTTCCCTGCGGACCCGGTGTTGAAGGGCACCGAGATCGCGTGACCGATCCCCATCGGCCAGGGAACCTCCCCAAGGAGAGCTGTACATGGAGGAATCCCCTCGCGTTCTCGTCGTCGACGATGATCCCGATGTCGCCCTGCTGGTCAGAACCGTGCTCGAGCGGCGCGCCGGGTGCATCGTCGACGTCGCCGAAGATGGCCTGTCGGCTGTCGAGCGCGTCGCCGCCGTGCGTCCGGACGTCGTCGTCACCGACATCGAGATGCCGGGGCTCAACGGCCTCGAACTGCTCGCCGAGCTGCGCAGGACGGTGCCCTCGGTGCCGGTCGTGGTGATGACCGCCCATGTCTCGGTCGAGTACGCGGTCTCTGCTCTTCGGGCGCAGGCGGATGAGTTCCTTACCAAGCCGCTCGACAACGGCAAGCTCGTCGAGGCCGTCACCCGGCTCGTCGAAGTGGGGCGCCGACGCCGTGAAGAGGCGCGCAAGCCGGAGCGGGTGCTCGCGATCGGCGCACACCCCGACGATGTCGAGATCGGCGTCGGCGGGTTGCTCGCGGCGCATGCGGCGGCTCACGATGAGATCACGATCCTCACGCTCTCCCGCGGCGCCAGAGGAGGAGATGCCGACAGCCGACAGAACGAGTCCCTTGCAGCGGCCGACATGCTGGGCGCCCGACTGTTCCTGAAGGATCTCGTCGACACGGAGATCTCCGGAGGCGGCTCCACCGTACGCATCATCGAGGAGGTCGTGCAGGAGATCCAGCCGACGATCGTGTACACCCACTCGAGTCACGACCGCCATCAGGACCACCGGGCCGTCAGCGAGGCGACCATCGTGGCGACTCGGCGCGTGGGCACCGTCGCCTGTTATCAGAGCCCGTCAGCGACCATCGACTTCCGCCCCACGAGGTTCGTGCGCATCGATCAGTACCTCGACGAGAAGCTGCGGCTTCTGGAGCGCTTCGGATCGCAGACCGCGAGCCGCGAGTACCTGGCGCCCGAGTTCGTGACCGCGACTGCCCGGTACTGGTCGAGGTTCGGCGGGGGCACCGCGGTCGAACCTCTCGAAGTGGTCCGCGAGACCGCTGAGTTCATCGGCGCCCACGAACTCACGCGACGGGAGAGCTGATGACCAAGCGGGTGCTGGTGACCGGTGCCGGGGGACCGGCAGGAGTGGCCGTGATCCGGTCGCTGCTGCGCCGATCCGACCTGACCGTGTTCGCCGCCGATATGGACGGCTGGGCGAGCGGCATCTACCTGGTGCCTCCGGCGCAGCGGCGTCTGGTGCCGCCGGGGAGGGACGCCGACTTCGTGCCGGCGATCGCCAGCATGGTCGCAGACGACGATCTCGACCTGGTGATCTCGACCGTCGACGTCGAGCTCATCGCCCTCGCGGAGCGTCGGGAGGAGCTGGCCCCCGCGGTCCTGGCCGCTCCGTCGGCGGACACCCTGAACACCGCGCTCGACAAGCTCGCCCTCGCCGAGCGCTGCGCACCGACAGGGCACACCCCGCGCACGGTTCTCGCCGGGCGCGACGCCGAGGCTGTCGACTGGGAGTTCCCGGTCTTCGCCAAACCACGCCAGGGCGCGGGGAGTCGCGGTGTGCGTCTCGTGCCCGATCGCGCGGCTCTCGAGGCGCTGCCGACAGATGAGGGACTCATCGTGCAGGACTTCCTTCCGGGGGAGGAGTACTCCGTCGACGTCATCGCCGATGCCGCGGGCAACGTCGTCGCCGCCGTGCCGCGCACCCGTGCCCGAGTCGACTCCGGTGTGGCGATCGCCGGGCGCACTCTCCGCGACCCGGAGCTCGAGGAGACGGCGGCATCGATCGCGCGGGCGATCGGTCTGGTCGGCGTCGCCAACGTGCAGCTGCGGCGCGATCGCACCGGTCGCGCCGTGCTGCTCGAGGTCAATCCGCGCTTCCCCGGGGCTCTGCCCCTGACGATCGCCGCGGGCGTCGACATCCCGTCGCTCGTGGCCGACCTGTTCCTCGGCCGCGAACTGCCGGTGCAGATCCCGTTCCGCGAGATCGCCTCCGTGCGCTTCCTGGAAGACGTGATCGTGGAGATCGAAGACGTACTGGTCTCCGACCACGCGGGGCATCAGGAGGAGCTGTGAGCCACGCACTGCTCCGCGGCGACCACCACGTCCACTCGACGTTCTCGGACGACGCCGTGTCGACGCTCGCCCAGAACGTCCACGCCGCAGCGGCCGCGGGGCTCACCACCCTGCGTCTGGTCGATCACGTGCGTCAGAGCACCACCTGGGTGCCGGAGTACGTCTCCGCGGTGCGGGCTCTCCGGGTGCCCGACGGGCTCACTGTGTTCACGGGCGTGGAGGCGAAGATCCTCGACGTCGCGGGAACGCTGGACATCCCGGCGCTTGCAGAGGGGATCGACCGGATCCTCATCGCCGACCATCAGTTCCCCGGTGCAGACGGCCCTCTCGGTCCCACGGCGGTGCGGGAGCGGATCGCCGCCGGCTGGGCGACCGACGACGTGCTCGATCAGTTCGTCGAGGCCGTCGTCGCCACGATGCGCCGGTACCCCGGGAACCAGCTTGCGCACTGCTTCTCGATCCTCCCGAAGATCGGCCTGTCGGAGGACGATCTCGGCCAGGAGCGGACGGATGCCTGGGCGCGTGCCGCCGTCGACACCGACACCCTCGTCGAGGTGAACGAGAAGTGGGGCTGCCCCGGAGTTCCGGCACTGACCGCGCTGCGCCGCGTGGGCGGGGAGATCGTCGCCTCCACCGACAGCCATGACGCCTCGGAGGTCGGTCGATACTCCCGGGTCGTCGCGTTGCTCGACGCGGTGGAGGTGTCGTGATGACGGATCTCTCCGTGCTGGAGACCGTCCTGGTCATCGTCCTCCTGCTCTGCGTCCTGGTGGGAACGCTGCCCGTGATCAACACCGGGCTGCAGTTCCTCGTGCTGCCATTGCACGCGTTCCGCAATCACTACGGCAAGGCTGCTCCTTACCACCCGAACGTCGCCGTCATCATCCCGGCCTGGAACGAAGGGGCGGTGATCGGTCCGGCCATCGAGCGATTGCTGCAGCTTGAGTATCCCGCCGAGCGCCTGCGGGTCTTCGTCGTCGACGACGCGTCCACGGACGACACTCCGGCGATCGTCACCGCGAAGGCACAGGCCCACCCGGGGCGCGTCGTGCATCTGCGCCGCGAGAAGGGCGGCGAGGGCAAGGCGCACACCCTCAACCACGGTCTCGACGTGGTTCTCGCCGACGCCTGGACCGAGGCCGTTCTGATCATGGACGCGGACGTGATCTTCGCGCGCGACTCGCTGCGCAAGCTCACCAGGCACCTCGCCGATGAGAAGGTCGGCGCGGTGACGGCGTACATCGCGGAGGGCAGCCGTGACCGCAACTACCTCACCCGGTTCATCGCGATCGAGTACGTGATCGGCCAGCTCTCGGCGCGTCGGGTGCAGAACGTGGGCGGTGCGATCGCCTGCCTCGCCGGCGGTGCGCAACTGCATTCGCGGGCGAACCTCGAGGCCATCGGCGGGCGGATCCCGACGGGCACCCTCGCCGAAGACACCATGACGACCTTCGAGAGCCAGCTCAAGGGGCGTCGTATGGTCTTCGAGCCGCACGCGGTGGTGCTGGCCGAGGAGCCGCGCACGATCGACAGCCTGTGGAAGCAGCGGTTGCGCTGGGCGCGGGGCAACGTGCAGTTGACCTCGATCTACCGCAAGCTCTGGTTCCGTCCGAGCCGCGATCACAACCTGGGCAGCTTCGGGTTCGGGCTCGCCTGGTTCACGATCCTGCTGTTGCCCGCGTTCATGCTCCTCGCGGCGGCGGGGATGCTCGCCCTGCTCGTCCTGCACAGCGACATCGCCGAGTTCGTCTTCCGCTTCATGTGGATCTCCGCGGCCTGCATCTACCTCTTCTCGATGCTGTACTCCGTGCAGCTCGATCCACGGACCGGCCGGCATTCCTGGCGCGAGGCGATCATGTTCCCGGGGCTCGGTGCCCTGATCCTGATGGCGATCGCCCTCTTCCCCTGGGCGTTCGAATCGCTCCTGAGCGCGGTCGGGCTGGGGCTGACGGATCAGTCCCGCCTCATCTGGGCCGTGATCTTCTATCTGTGGGGACCGATCTCGATGCTCGGCATCTGGCTGGCGCGGGCGGTGGAGCCCCTCCCCGGTGGGCGGTTCTTCGCCGGTCTTCTGCTCTACATCTGCGGCTACGGCTCGTTGCTGTGCGCGATCACCGTGGATTCCTACATCAAAGAATGGCGTCGAGCCGATGCCTCCTGGATCAAGACCGAGAAGATCGGACGTGTCGACTCATGACCGCAACCCCGTCGCACGATGCCGAAGTGGAGGAGATCGCCGCGGATGCCCGACGAGAGCGGCGGCTGATCCCTCAGGCGCTGCTCGCCCTGGCCGTCGTCGTCGTCATCGTCGTCGTGCGAGAGCTGTTCCTTCGATGACCGGGAGGCCGCTGGCCCTCGTCGTCGAGGATGCGCCCGATCAGGCCGCCCTGCTGCGTCGGTACCTCGATCGCGAGGGTTTCGATGTGTTCATCGCCCGTGACGCCGAGTCGGCGATCGCGGCGTTCGCCGAGATCGATCCCGTGCTGGCGGTGCTCGACCTCATCCTTCCCGGCATCTCGGGCCAGGAGTGCGCGCGTCTGGTCCAGGAGCGGTTCCCCGACTGCTTCCTCGTGATCAGCTCGGTCCTCGACGCCGCCGACTATCCGCCGGCCGATGCCGCTCTGCCGAAGCCGATCACCGGTTCCGACCTGCATGCCATCGTGGGGAAGGTGCAGCGATGAGGGCGACTCCTCTCGACCGCGCGGAGAACCGCTGGTATCAGGTCTTCGACAACCCGAGTCCGCTGCTCAAGCAGGCGCCCACGGTCATCGCGACGGTCATCGCGGCGATTCTGACCTGGTGGGTCCCCGACCTGCCGATCACTCACGTCGCCCCGGCTGTGGGGGGAATCGCGGTGGTCCTCGCGGCGACCGCGCTCGCCGCTGTGCTCACGGCGCGCGGGATGATCGACGGCTGGGCCGTGCTGCTCATCCCCATCGTCGACATCGTCGGGCTCGGCCTGTTCCGCACCGGCACCGGCGGCGCCACGTCGCTCTTCTCCTCGCTCGTGCTCCTGCCCGTGGTCTGGCTGGCGGCGGCCCCCGGTATCCGCTGGGTGTTCGTGGTCGGCGGGCTGACCTCGGTCGCCCTGCTCATGCCGTACTTCACCGACCCGCCCGAGACTTCGGTCGAATGGCTGCGCGGCGTGGTCGGGCCGCTGGTGTTCTCGGCGGTGGCCGCGGTCATCAATCAGCTCTCGAGACAACAGCGCATGCGGGTCGAACAGGCCGAGGAACTCGTCGCCGAGCGCACCAGGGCCCTGTCGGAGAACGTCGCCATGATCGTGCAGCTGCGCGACAAGGAGCGTCAGTACCGCGAACTGCTCGATTCGTTCGAGAGCCTGTGGTCGTCGATCACGGCACAGGCGGTGATCGCCACCGACTGCAGCGGTGTCGTGACGGCGTGGAACCCCGGGGCGGTGCGGCTTCTCGGGCTGACGGTCGATGAGGCGCTGCGCGACGTGCGCATCGATCGCTTCTTCTCCACCGCCGTGCTCTCGATGTTGGCCGCGGAGAACGCCCAGCCCGCGCAGCCGGTGCCCGGATTCCCGCCGGCATATGCCGAGCTCGCCCCCGGTATCAAGTCGCTGTTCGCGCAGGCCGATGCCGGGTCGACGGTCGACGGCGACATCGAGGTGATCACCGCAGGGGGCACCACCGTTCCGGCCCGTGTGACGGTCAGCCCGCACAAGGACGGCGCCGGCGCGCAGCAGGGATACCTCTTCGTGCTCACCGACGAGACCAGGGCCGTCGAGGTCGCTCGCATGAAGGACGAGTTCGTCGGGATGATCTCGCACGAGCTCCGCACACCGCTCAGCGCGATCATCGGCTTCCTCGATCTGCTCCAGAACGATCCGGGTCAGCCGCTCACCGACGACCAGCAGGAGTTCGTCGGCATCATCGAACGCAATGCGCAGCGTCTGCTCAACCTCGTCGGCGATCTGCTCTTCACCGCTCAGGTCGAATCCGGACGATTCCCGCTCGAGCGCGAGGACGCCGATGTCGCCGAGCTGGTGCGGTCGGCCGTCGTGTCGGCCGGACCGCATGCGCAGCGTGAGGGCATCGATCTCGTCGCCGAGGTCGGGACGGATGCGATCCCGGTGTTCGTCGACGCGGGTCGAGTCGGGCAGGCCATCGACAATCTGCTCTCGAACGCCATCAAGTTCACGCCGCGAGGTGGCACGGTCACCGCTCGGGTGCGGACGGTCGACGGGGGAGTGGAGTTCTCGATCGCGGACACAGGAGTCGGCATCCCCGAGGACGAACAGGGGATGCTCTTCACCCGCTTCTTCCGTGCCTCGACGGCGACGCGCAACGCGGTGCCGGGGGTGGGACTCGGCCTCACGATCACTCGGGCGATCGTGCTGGCGCATGGCGGGACGATGGATGTGACGAGCCAGGAAGGCGTCGGCACGGAGTTCCGCTTCCTCTTGCCGGCGGCGCCCCGTACCGAAGTGCTGATGAGCCTGAGCCGGGCCGACTGAGTCTCGCATCGCTGCGCTCACGGCGGACCGCGCGTGGGGCGAGTCGGAGCGCATCGAGCAGGGGCGGCGCTGACACGAGCGCAGCACGCGCTGTGACGCTGCGTGTCCGGCTGTGAAGCCGGATGACGGACGGCGGGCGGCGTGAGCGGCCTGATCGCTACCGTCGGGCCATGACTCTTCTCCAGGACCAGCTCGCCGGTGTCGCCGACGTCACTCCGGCCGAGCGCGCGCAGCGCCTCACCGACGCCGGATCGGCGTGGAACGAGCGGATCGCAGCGGACGACGCGAACGCCCAGCTGACCTATCGGGTCAGCGGTCGTGGCATCGGCTCCGTCGCGACCGAGATCCGCGCAGGCAAGCACCGCTTCCTCGTCGACGAGCCGGGCGCGCTCGCCGGTGACGACGCGGCGGCCAGCCCGGTCGAGTATGCGCTGGGTGCGCTCGTCTCGTGTCAGGTGGTCGTGTACCGGCTCTATGCCCAGGCTCTCGGACTCACGATCGACGAGATCGAGATCACCGCGGAGGGCGACCTCGATGTGCGCAAGCTCTTCGGCATCGACGAGTCGGGGCGCGCCGGTTTCCACGATGTGCGGGTGACGGTCGACATCACCGGTCCGAACACCCCGGAGGAATACGAGAACCTGCGCAGTGTCGTCGACGCACACTGCCCTGTCCTCGATCTCTTCGCCGCTCCCGTGCCGACGTCGAGCGCTCTCGCCTGATCGCTCGCAGCGTCTCCGAACACGGTGCGGCGCAGGTCTGCTCCTGCTGATAGCCTGGTCGGCTCGGCATGTGCGGGCGGAAGGACGGCCACGCACCGTGGGCTCTATCGATGTATCCAGCGTCTCCTTGACGCTTCCCGACGGCAGACCGCTTCTCGATGAGGCGAGCTTCCGGGTCGGCGCCGGCTCGACGAGCGCTCTGATCGGCCCGAACGGCGCGGGCAAGACCACCCTGCTGCGCATCATCCGCGGCGATCAGGCCGCAGACGACGGTGTCGTCACGATCGACGGCGGACTCGGCGTCATGGACCAGTTCGTCGGTCATGGCGGGCCGGGTGAGACGGTGCAGCAGCTGCTCGTGCGGGTCGCCCCCGCGCGCATCCGCACGGCGGCCGAGGGGCTCGAGGCGGCCGAGAACGCGCTGATCGAACGCGATGAGCACGACACGCAGATGGCCTACGCGTCGGCGATCGCCGAGTATGCGGACGCCGGCGGCTACGAGCACGAGACCGTCTGGGATCAGTGCACGATCGCCGCCCTCGGGGTCCCGTACGAGCGTGCACGATATCGCGAGCTCACCACGCTCTCGGGCGGGGAGCAGAAGCGGCTCGCCCTCGAGGCGCTGCTGCGCGGACCAGACGAGGTGCTGCTGCTCGACGAGCCGGACAACTACCTCGACGTGCCCACCAAGCGCTGGCTCGAGGAGCAGCTGCGTCAGACGCCCAAGACCGTGCTGCTGGTGTCGCACGACCGCGAGCTGCTCGCGCGTGCGGCCGATCGGCTCATCACGCTCGAACCCGGGGGAGCGGGAGCGACGGCATGGGTGCACGGTGGCGGCTTCGGCACCTATCAGCAGGCGAGGACCGACCGGATGGACCGGCTCGACGAGTTGCGCCGGCGCTGGGACGAGCAGCACGAGAAGCTGCGTACCCTGGTGGCGAACCTCAAGGTGAAGGCCTCGGCGAACGACGGCTTCGCATCGCGGTATCAGGCGGCGCAGACCCGCCTGCGCAAGTTCGAGGAGGCCGGTCCGCCCGAGGAGCGTCCGCCCGCTCAGGAGTTCGACATGCGACTGCGCGGTGCGCGCACGGGTAAGCGTGCCGTGGTCGCGCAGCGGCTGGAGCTGACCGGGCTCATGCGTCCGTTCGATGCCGAGGTCTGGTACGGCGACCGGGTCGCGGTGCTCGGCTCGAACGGATCGGGCAAATCGCACTTCCTGCGGCTGCTGGCGCGTGGCGGCAGCGACCCCGATTCGACTCTGGGTCATGTCACGTCGACGGGCGAGCAGCTCGACCCCGTGGAGCACACCGGTACGGCGGCGCTCGGCGCGCGGGTCGTGCCCGGCCTGTTCGCCCAGACGCACGCGCATCCCGAGTTCGTCGGACGCACGCTGCTCGAGATCCTGCACCGCGGCGACGATCGTCGCGCCGGGATGCCGCGCGACGCCGCGAGCTCGGCGCTCGACCGCTACGGTCTCGTCCGCCAGGCTCAGCAGACGTTCGACTCGCTCTCGGGAGGACAGCAGGCGCGTTTCCAGGTGCTGCTGCTGGAGCTCTCCGGGGCGACGCTGCTGCTGTTGGACGAGCCGACCGACAACCTCGACCTGGAGTCGGCCGAGGCGCTCGAACAGGCGCTGGCGCGGTTCGAGGGCACCGTGCTCGCCGTCACCCACGACCGCTGGTTCGCGCGGTCGTTCGATCGATTCCTGGTGTTCGGATCCGACGGCGAGGTCTACGAATCCGACGAACCGGTGTGGGACGAGAAGCGGGTGGCGCGCACGCGCTGAGGTCCGGCGATGGTCAGGGCAGCCGGAAGGGCGCAGCGGCGCGCGCGGCGGGGTCGATCGCGAGGTCGGCGAGGACCCCGCCGACGCCTGGGGCGAACTTGAAGCCGTGCCCGGAGAATCCGGCGCCCACCACGATCCGGCCCCGGCGATCGAGCACGAACGTCCCGTCGTCGGTCGAGGTGTAGGTGCAGCTGATCGGCACGGCGGATGCGGCGTCGAGCCCCGGTATCCACTCGCGCACGTAGTCCGCCAGCGCACGCTGATGCGTGGGCAGGTGCGGTCGGGCGTCCGGGTCGACCTCCTCTCCCACGCGGTGAAAGCCGACCTTCACGCCTTCGCCGGGCGTGGGCATGCCGTAGACAGTCGCGGGGTATGCCGCGGGATCGACGTAGTGGTTGAACGAGGGCCAGGTCGCGTCGGCCAGCGGCCGGAAGTGCGCCGGCGTCTCTTCGGTGACGGTGAGCCGCGGCAGGCCGAAGCGGGCGAGGAGCTGCTGTGTCCACGCACCGGCGGTCACGACGACGGTCTCCGCACGCAGCCGGCTGCCGTCGGCGAGGCCGACCACGGCGCCGTCCTCGTCCTCGTCGATGTGCGCGGCCGGAGTGTTCCAGCGCACTTCTCCACCGCCGGCGTCGATCCGTCGCTCCAGCTCTCGCAGCGTCTCGACGGCGCGCACGACCCCGGCGTCCGAGGACCACAGCACGTCGCCGTCGAAGCGCATCCCCGACCACCGGGTACTCGCCTCGGCAGGGGAGAGCGCAGCGCTCGGGATACCGCGGGCGTCGAGACCCGCGTGCACGGCGCCGATATCGAGGTGGCCGTGTGTGACGAGCCCGTGCAGGCGCAGGAGCGGCTCGCCGTCGACGTCCCCGAGGGCTTCCCACCCGTTACGGGCGCGCACGAGCAGATCGAGGTAGTGCTCCTCGTCGTAGGCGTTGTTGAAGTTGCGGGTCGCCCCGTGCGACGCGCCTTCCCGGTGCCCGCGGGCGAAGCGCTCGATCACGACGGGATGCAGACCCCGCCGCACCAGCTCCCACGCCGTCGCCAGTCCCATGACGCCACCGCCCACCACCACGATGTCCACGGTCTCGGTCCTCATGCTGCCTCCCGTTCGGAACCAGTCTCCCAGCACGGGCCCGTCCGGCCGCCGGGTAGGCTGGTGGGGTGACCATGGAGATCGAGCTCGGCCGAGGAAAGCGTGCACGCCGCGCGTACACGTTCGATGACATCGCGGTGGTGCCTTCCCGGCGCACGCGCAACCCGGAGGACGTGTCCACCGCCTGGACGATCGACGCCTTCGGCTTCGAGATCCCGGTGCTCGGCGCACCGATGGACTCGGTCGTGAGCCCGCAGACCGCGATCATGCTCGGTCAGCTCGGCGGACTCGGTGTGCTCGACCTCGAGGGTCTGTGGACGCGGTACGAGAATCCGGAGCCACTGCTGGCGGAGATCGCGGGTCTCGACGATGCCAAGGCCACGGTGCGGATGCAAGAGCTGTACTCCGAACCCATCAAGCCCGAGCTCATCACCCGCCGCCTCGCCGAGGTCCGCGAAGCCGGCGTCACGGTCGCCGGATCCCTCACCCCGCAGCGCACCCAGGAGTACTACGACACCGTCGCCGCCGCCGGTGTCGACCTCTTCGTGATCCGCGGTACCACGGTGTCTGCCGAGCACGTGTCGAGTGTCGCCGAGCCCCTCAACCTCAAGAAGTTCATCTACGACCTCGACGTGCCCGTCATCGTCGGCGGCGCCGCGACCTACACCGCGGCCCTCCACCTGATGCGCACGGGCGCGGCCGGTGTGCTCGTCGGGTTCGGCGGGGGAGCCGCATCGACCACGCGCGCGACCCTCGGCATCCACGCACCCATGGCGACGGCCGTCTCCGACGTCGCCGCCGCGCGCCGCGACTACCTCGACGAGTCCGGTGGACGCTACGTGCACGTGATCGCCGACGGCGGCGTCGGCACCTCCGGTGACATCGTCAAGGCGCTCGCGATGGGGGCCGACGCGGTCATGCTCGGTGTCGCGCTCGCCCGGGCCACCGACGCGCCGGGCCGCGGATTCCACTGGGGCCCCGAGGCGCATCACCCCAAACTGCCGCGCGGCCACCGTGTCGAGGTCGGCGGCATCGGCACGCTCGAGGAGATCCTCTACGGCCCGGCCCCCGTGGCAGACGGCACCGCGAACCTCATCGGCGCGCTGCGCAAGTCGATGGCGACCACCGGGTACTCCGACCTCAAGGAGTTCCAGCGGGTCGAGGTCGTGCTCGCACCGTACGAGGCCTGAGGGTCCTGCGCTCCACCGTGACCACTCCTGCTCTGTTCCCCCCGACTCTCCGTGAGGTCATGCTCCGGGGACGCTGGATCGGGATGCTCCTGCTCTGCCTCCTCGTGGCCGGTGTCTTCGCCTGGCTCGGGCAGTGGCAGTTGGAGCGCGCGATCGAGACGGATCCGCCCGCTCCCGGCGCCACCGAGCAGGTTCAGCAACTCACCGACGTCCTCGAGCCGGGTACCTATCTTCCCGAGCCGCTCGTTGGCCAGCGGGTCGAGACCACTGGCGCCTGGGTTCCCGGGGACTTCATCGTGGTGTCGAGCCGTTTCAACGACGATGTCGAGGGTTACTGGGTCACCGGTCAGCTGCGGGTCGCCGAGCGCACCTCCATCGCCGTCGCGATCGGCTGGGCACCCGATCGGACGACGGCGGACGCGGCCGTGAAGGAGCTGGAAGCCGGCGCCGACGGGTCAGCGGTCGATGTCACCGGACGCATCATCTCGGATGAGGGCCCGCGCGTGCCTCCGCACGCCGATCCGCAGCAGTTAGATCGCATGTCGCCCGCCGCCCTCCTCAGCCGTTGGCACGATGTCGAGGAGCTCGCCGTCTACCGCCCCTACCTCGCCTCGACCTCTGCGACGGCAGGATTGGTCGACATCTCCTCACCGGCGCCCGATGAGATGTCTCCGGTCAACTGGCTCAACGTCTTCTACGCGGTCGAGTGGGCGATCTTCGCCGGCTTCGCGTTCTACCTCTGGTACCGACTGGCCAAGGACGCCTGGGAGCGCGAGGTCGAAGAGTTCGAGGACGAGGCGCAGGCCGATACCGTCGCCTGATCTGCCGCGCATCCGCGCGCGTTCCGATGCGCAATTGTGCGCCATCGGGCGTGAGTAGCGACCTTCGTCAGGGGTGGCTCCGGCCATCCGGTGATCGCTCGATGACGAATCGGAAAACTCCGTTGAGGATGTCGGGACCGCTCCGTATGCTCGCAACCATGTGAGCACGCTGGGAGTTTCCCCTGTGTGCCGTGACAGTCCTGAGAAGTGTCGAACCCGACCGAGGAGACAGCACCGATGATGTCCGCTCCAGACGAGGGGAACCGCATGGCTCCCGTCTCGCACCGTAGAAGTCGGGGGCGCATCGGCGCTCTCGCCGTGACCTGCGTCGCCGCGCTGAGCTTCGGCTCGCTGGCCGCCGTTCCCGCCACAGCCGACACCTCGGGCACGGGGGTGGTGATCAACGAGGCGTATCTCTCCGGCGGCAGCGCCGGAGCGGCGTTCAAGAACAAGTTCGTCGAGCTGTACAACCCCACCTCTGCCCCGGTCACGCTCGACGGCATGTCGCTGCAGTACCGCTCGGCGAACGGTACGGCCGCGTTCAACGGTGTGGCGCCGCTCACCGGCGTCATCCCCGCCGGGGGCTACTACCTGGTGCAGGGAAACAGCAACGGCGCGAACGGTGCCGAACTGCCCGCTCCGGATGCCGTCAGCACCCTGACGCCGAGCGGCACCAACGGCACGCTCGCCCTCGTCGAAGGCACTGCCGCCGTGTCGCTCGCACCCGGTTCGGCCGTGGGCGTCGACGGCGTCGTCGACCTGCTCGGCTACGGCACCTCCAACACCTTCGAGGGCACGGCGGCCACCGCACCCTCCGGCAACACCGACGTCAAGTCCCTGAACCGCACCGGTGGCGTCGACACCGACGTCAACAGCGCCGACTTCACGCTCTCCGCCACGATCACCCCGCAGAACTCCGGCGACACCGACCCGGGCACAGGTCCCGGCACCGACCCGACCACGGCCACCATCGCCGAAGTCCAGGGCACGACCGACGTCTCTCCGTTGAACGGTCAGACTGTGCAGGTCGAGGGTGTCGTCACCGCCGACTACCGCACCGGCGGTTACAAGGGCATCGTCATCCAGACCCAGGGCTCCGGCGGCACGACGGACGCGACGCCCGGCGCCTCGGACGGCGTCTTCGTCTTCCTGAACGCCCTGAATCCCACCCTCGCGATCGGCGACCTCGTCTCGGTGACGGGCTCTGTGAGCGAGTACTTCGGACAGACGCAGATCAACCCGGCTGCGGCCGCCGATGTCTCCGTCGTCACCGCCGGTGTCGGGGTTCCCGCCGTCACACCGCTGCCCGCCACCCTGCAGGGTGCCGACCGCGAGCAGTACGAGAACATGTACGTGGCTCCGGAAGGCACCTACCGTCTCGCTTCCAGCCACCAGCTCTTCAACTTCGGAACGCTCTGGCTGAACGCCGGCGACGCACTCGCCGTGAAGAGCACCGAGACCACCCGTCCGGGTGACGCGGCGGCAGCGATCGCCGCGGCCAACCGGGCCAACCGCATCCTGCTCGACGACGGCTGGTCGATCCAGGTGTCCAACAGTGGACACCCCGGTGAGCAGCCGTACTTCACGAAGGACACGGTGGTCCGCAACGGCGACACCGTCGACTTCGGCGACAACGGGTACGTGCTGCAGTGGGGCTTCAACGACTGGCGCCTGCAGCCGGTCGTGCCGATCGACGACTCCTCGTCGGCCGACCTCAAGGTCGGCTTCGAGGCGACGAACCCGCGCACCGACAGTGCGCCGTCCGTGGGCGGCGACGTCCAGGTCGCGTCCTTCAACGTCTACAACTACTTCACGACGCTGAAGAGCGAGAACTCCAACGCCCGAGGCGCGGCGAACGCGGCGCAGTTCGCGATCCAGAAGTCCAAGATCGTCGCGGCGATCAACGGACTGGATGCCGAGATCGTGTCGCTCATGGAGATCGAGAACTCGGTGAAGCTGGGCAAGCCCATCGACACGGCCCTCAAAGACCTGGTCGCCGGGCTCAACGCCGACGCCGGAAGCGATGTGTGGGGCTACGTGCCCACGCCCGCCGCTCTGAACGACGCGGCGACGACCGACTTCATCACCAACGCGATCATCTACAAGAAGGATGCGGTCAAGCGCGTCGGCGACAGCGTCACCGTCACCGACGAGACGGTGTGGGGCAACGCCCGCGAGCCGATCGCGCAGGCGTTCGACATCGACGGCCGCGTCGTCACGGTCGTGGCGAACCACCTCAAGTCGAAGTCGCCGCCCGAGGGCGCGGGAGCCGAGCCGGCCGACGGACAGGGCTTCTTCAACGCCGACCGCGTGAAGCAGGCGAATGCGATCCTCGCCTTCACCGCCGAGATCGAGAAGACCACCGGCAGCGGCGACATGCTGCTGATCGGCGACTTCAACGCCTACGGCAAGGAAGACCCGATCGACGTGTTCACCTCGAACGGGTGGAGCGACCTGGTCGCCGACAAGGCTGCCGGCCAGTACACGTACTCGTTCGACGGCGAGCTCGGCTCGCTCGACCACGTGATCGCGTCGCCGTCGCTCGCCTCGTCGATCACGGGCGCCGGAGTGTGGGGCATCAACTCCCCGGAGTGGAGCGACCGCGGCTACGCGTTCGGCGCCACCGAGCAGGGAACGCCCTACCGTTCCAGCGACCACGACCCCATCATCGTCGGCGTCTCCTCGGAGATCCCGCCGGTGAGCATCGACGTCGTCACGGTGAACGACTTCCACGGTCGGATCGAGGCCGACGGCGCTGCCGCAGGTGCGGCGGTCCTGGCCGGTGCGGTCAAGCAGTTCCGTGAGGCGAACCCGAACACGATCTTCGCCGGTGCCGGCGACCTGATCGGCGCATCGACGTTCACCTCGTTCATCAACGACGACAACCCCACGATCGACGCCCTCAACGCGGCCGGCCTCGACGTCAGTGCTGCGGGCAACCACGAGTTCGATCAGGGCTGGGAAGACCTGCGCGATCGTGTGCAGGAGCGCGCGGACTGGGAGTACATCTCCTCGAACGTGTTCGTCACCGAGACCGGCGAGCCCGCGCTCGCTCCGGCCTGGGTGAAGGAGCTCGACGGTGTGCGGGTCGGATTCGTCGGTGCGGTCACCGAAGACCTCGACTCGCTCGTCTCGCCCGAGGGCATCAAGGACCTCGAGGTCCGCAGCATCGTCGACTCCGTGAACGCGGTGGCCGACGACCTGCGTGACGGCGACGAGTCCAACGGCGAGGCGGATGTGGTCATCCTGCTCGTCCACGAGGGCGCATCCAGCGTCGAACTCTCCAGCATCACTCCGGACTCGCCCCTCGGCGAGATCGTCTACGGGGTCGACGACGACGTGGACGCCATCGTGTCGGCGCACACCCACCTCGCCTACAACCACGTGATCGACGGCCGCCCGGTCGTCTCGGCGGGGCAGTACGGCGAGAACCTGGGCCTGATGAACATCAAGGTCGACCCGAAGACGAAGGACCTGATCTCGATCACCAACGAGATCAAGCCCCTCACCGCTGCGGGCAAGCCGCTGTACCCGGCCGTCCCCGAGGTCGCAGAAATCGTGGCCAAGGCGAAGGCCGAGGCCGATGTGCTGGGCGCGATCAAGGTCGGCGACATCACGGCCGACTTCAACCGTGCGCGTCAGAGCGACGGAAAGACGGAGAACCGCGGTGGCGAGTCCACCATCGGCAACTTCGTCGCCGATGTGCAGAAGTGGTCCACGGGCGCCGATGTGGCGATCATGAACCCGGGCGGCATCCGTGCGAACCTCACGTACGCCTCGGCCGGCGCCTCCGACCCAGACGGCAACGTCACCTACCGCGAGGCGGCGACGGTGCAGCCCTTCGCGAACACGCTGGTGACGCTGACCCTCACCGGTGCGCAGCTGAAGGGCGTCCTCGAGGAGCAGTGGCAGCCGGCGGGTTCCGCTCGTCCGTTCCTGAAGCTCGGAGTCTCGGAGGGGCTGGTCTACACCTATGATCCCACCGCGGCGCAGGGTTCGAGGATCACCTCGATCACGCTCAACGGCACAGCGCTCGACCCGGCCGCGAACTACACGGTCGCCGCCAACTCGTTCCTCGCGGCGGGTGGAGACAACTTCTTCACCTTCAAGGAGGGCACGGGCAAGCGCGACACCGGCAAGGTCGATCTGCAGTCCATGGTCGACTGGTTCGACGCGAACAAGACCGCGAGCCCCGACTACGCCCAGCGTGCGGTCGGTGTGGCGGTCAGCCCCGCGGATGCCGACGGCTACAGTGCCGGCGACCAGGTGACCGTGTCGCTCTCCTCGCTGGCGTTCAGCGCGGGCGAGCCGGCTCCGGGCGAGGTGTCGCTGTCGCTCGGCGGCACGCAGCTCGCGGCTGGTGCGGTCGACCCGGCGGTCGTCGACACCACCGACGAGGGCGGGCGTGCCAGCCTGACCTTCACGGTGCCGTCCGGCGTCTTCGGCGAGCAGGTGCTCACCGTGAACGTCGCCGGCACCGGAACCACGGTGCAGGTGCCGTTCACGATCGCGGGAGAAGCCGAGTTCGCCGGCACGATCGCCCTCGGCTCGTCGAAGGTGACCGCGGGCAAGACCCTCAAGGTCACCGGCGAGGGCTACGTGCCCGGCGAGACCGTGAGCATCGAGCTGCGTCCGAAGAAGGGCAAGCCGGTGCAGGTCGGTACCGTCCAGGTCGGCGCAGACGGCACGTTCAGCACCTCGGTCACCGTGCCGAAGAGCGCTCCGTCGGGCAAGTACACCGTTGCTGCGGCTCAGGCCGATGGAGACGCGGCCACCGCCACCGTCACCGTCAACCGCGCCGGCGGCATCATCGGGGCGATCCTCGACTGGCTCTGGGAACTCCTGACCCGGTGGTTCTGATCGGGGAAGAGCGGTTCTGATCCGGTAGACGGATGACACAGGCGAAGGCCGTCGGGAGCGATCCCGGCGGCCTTCGTCGTCGGATGCCGCCGAGGCCGATGCTAGATTTCCCCGATGGGAGACACGGTGAGCACCGCCATGCCGACCGCCGCCGGCTGGTACGAGGTCGCACGTCAGACGCAGCGGTGGTGGGACGGTCATCGCTGGGGCGAGGATGTCATGCGGCAGGGACGACGGACGACGGTGACGGCGGTGCGACAGGCGGCGATCCGGATGCAATGGGCTGCGGTGGTGATCGGCACCGTCGCGTGGGTGGCGTTCCTGGTGTTGTCGTTCAGCTTCGGAGCGAGCGCGGCCTTCGCGCTCGCGGGGCTGCCGCTCTTCGGCAGCGCGGCGATCGTCTTCGCGGCGATCGCTGGTTCGCGGCTGATCGCCGCCCTTCCTCCCACCTCGGGCGAGGCGACGCCACCGCAGCAGGCGCCATAACCCTCAAGCGCTCACGGCGACCGGAGCCCACACGAAGCCGTCGGGATCCACGGCAGCGCCGAGTACGCCGTTGACCGTGATCCGGTGCGAGCCGGAGCCGTCCGCCGGCACTCCCGCGTCCTTCGCGAGAGAGGCGTGGCGGTACAGGCCGAGTCCGATGGGGCTCGCTCCCGTGTCGAACTGCACGTAGCTGCGCCCGAAGCTCTTGCCCACGGGGATGCCGCGCTCGGCGTAGAAGGTCTTCGAGGCGACCACGTCGTCCGCACCGAGCAGGAGGATGATCTCGTCGACAGTGCGGCTCGGGGGAGCGGCGTCCTTCTTCGCCGAGGTGGCGACCTTCCAGATCGCGCCGTCCGGCGCCTGGATCGTGCCGCCGACGCCCCAGAGAGACTTCGACACCGGCTTGATGATGGTGGCACCGCCCGCGACCGCTGCATCGACGAGGGCGTGCACGTTCGCCGGCTGCGAGACGACGAGCGACAGGGTGTAGCCGCGGAAGCCCGAGGTCTCGGTGTCCGCGGTGCGGAACCGCAGGCGATCGCCGAGGTCGAAGGCCTGCGTGTAGAAGGAGCGGGCGGCGTCCACATCGGGGACGTCGAGGGTGAGGGAATCGATGGTGGTGTTCATGTCGACGACGCTACGAGCGTGGCTTCGCGCGCGCTTCTCGATTCCTGACCGATGCGTCTGCGACCGGAATCGACACGAATTCCCGGCGGCTAGACTGGACGCATGCCCGAACCGAAAGTCGCCAGCTTTCCGGCGATCCGCGGTGCGCTGAAGTTCTACCAGATCGCGTCGATCATCACAGGAGTCATGCTGCTCCTGCTGCTGACCGAGATGGTGCTGAAGTACACGCCGATCCACCTCGAGCTCTTCATGGGAGGCTCCGGAGGACCGCTCTGGTTCGCCGGAGTGCTCGCCGGGCCCGACTGCCAGTGGTGGTCGCTCTTCGCCCCGATGACCAACTCCTGCGAGATGACCTCGCTGGGCGACGGGTTCAACCTGTCGCTGTTCATCCTGGTGGCGCACGGCTGGTTCTACGTCGTCTACCTCTTCGCGTGTTTCCGCATGTGGAGTCTGATGCGCTGGCGCTTCCCGCGCTTCATCCTGCTCGCGCTCGGCGGTGTCGTGCCGCTGCTGTCGTTCTTCATGGAGGCTGTCGTCGCCCGTGAAGTCAAGACCTATCTCGCCACCAGAGAGGCCGCCGAGGCCTCCACCCCCGCCCCGGAAGGTGTCCGTTGACCGAACAGTCCGAGACCCAGCAGCGTCCTGCGCTCGTCGTCGACTTCGGCGCGCAGTACGCGCAGCTGATCGCCCGTCGAGTCCGCGAAGCGGGCGTCTACAGCGAGATCGTGCCCCACACGGCCACGGCCGAGGAGATCGCCGCCAAGAACCCGGTGGCCATCATCCTCTCCGGCGGCCCTTCGTCGGTGTACGAGGAGGGCGCACCGAAGCTCGACCCGGCGGTCTTCGACCTCGGGGTCCCGACGCTCGGCATCTGCTACGGCTTCCAGTACATGGCGCAGACGCTCGGCGGCGAGGTCGCGAACACCGGCCTGCGCGAGTACGGCGCGACGGACGCCGTCATCACGGGTGACGGTGGAACGCTGCTCGGCGGCCAACCCGCAGCGCAGAACGTCTGGATGAGCCATGGTGACCAGGTCGCCAAGGCACCAGAGGGCTTCGACGTGCTCGCGACGACGGATGCGACCAAGGTCGCGGCCTTCGCCAACGAGGAGCGCGGCTTCTACGGCGTGCAGTGGCACCCCGAGGTCAAGCACTCCGACCACGGCCAGCGCGTGCTCGAGAACTTCCTGCACAAGGGAGCGGGCCTCGCCTCCGACTGGAACAGCGGCAACGTGATCGCCGAGCAGATCGAGCGCATCCGCGAGCAGGTGGGCGACGCCCGCGTCATCTCCGCTCTCTCCGGCGGCGTCGACTCCGCGGTCTCCACCGCGCTCGTGCACAAGGCGATCGGCGACCAGCTGACGGCCGTCTTCGTCGACCACGGGCTTCTCCGCAAGGGCGAGCGCGAGCAGGTCGAGACGGACTACGTGGAGTCCACGGGTGTGCGTCTGATCACGGTCGACGCGGCAGAGACCTTCCTCGGACACCTCGAGGGCGTGACCGACCCCGAGGAGAAGCGCAAGATCATCGGTCGCGAGTTCATCCGCGCGTTCGAGAAGGTGCAGCTCGACCTGGTCGCCGAGGCCAAGGCATCGGGCGGCGCTCCCGTGAAGTTCCTGGTGCAGGGCACGCTCTACCCGGACGTCGTCGAGTCCGGTGGTGGCGCCGGCACCGCGAACATCAAGTCGCACCACAACGTGGGCGGCCTTCCCGACGACCTCGACTTCGAGCTGATCGAACCGCTGCGCGCCCTGTTCAAGGACGAGGTGCGAGCGATCGGCCGCGAGCTCGGCATTCCCGAGGCGATCGTCGGACGCCAGCCGTTTCCGGGGCCCGGCCTCGGTATCCGGATCATCGGTGAGGTCACCGCTGACCGTCTCGAGATTCTGCGTGAGGCCGACGCCATCGCCCGCGAGGAGCTGACGAAGGCCGGCCTCGACCAGGAGATCTGGCAGTGCCCTGTCGTGCTGCTGGCCGACGTGCGCTCGGTGGGCGTGCAGGGCGATGGCCGCACCTACGGCCACCCGATCGTGCTGCGTCCGGTGTCGAGTGAAGACGCCATGACCGCCGACTGGACGCGCCTGCCGTACGACGTGCTGTCGAAGATCTCGAACCGCATCACGAACGGTGTCCGCGACGTCAACCGCGTCGTGCTCGACGTCACGTCGAAGCCGCCGGGGACGATCGAGTGGGAGTAGGGAGCGCGATGCTCCCAGACGCGGCGCCGGTGCTTCCCGACGCCGAGTACGTGGTGCTGTCCAGCCGGCTCATCCCCGGCATGGACGGCGGGTACACGATCGCGACGCTCACCCGTGCACGCCAGCTCGCTGCCGCCGGGGTGGGCGGCGGTGCGGGTCCGCAGCTGCTCACGTTCGACCCGGGGACCGCGGCCGACCACGCTGTGCACCGACAGACCTTCGTCGAGCAGGGTGCACTCGTCGACCCGTCGCGGATGCGCAACCTCTTCGACGAGGCCGTGGCTCCTGACGGGGGAGCGGCCGACTGGCTGCGTGCTGCCGCCGACGCCGCGGTGAGCGCCGATCCTGACGTGGAGTACCGGGTGCTGACCGACTCCGAGGGGCGACCGTTCGCGGCGCTTCCGGTGATCCCTGGCAACCCGGACTGGCACCTGACCGAGGAGCCCGTCCTCGTCTACGGTGCCTCGGGCGAGGTCGTCGGCGCGCTGCACGGGTTCCGCGGGCTCTACCTGGCATGGCTCGAGAAGGTCACGGCGGCGTTCGGCGACCGTCAGATCATCGTGATCTGCGAGTCCCGACAACTGGGCGAGCTCATCGCCGACTGGTCCGACCCGCGAGTGCGCATCCTGCACACGATCCACACCATGCACGTGGAGGCGCCGTACACTCCGGACGCCCCGATGAACACGCTCTGGACGCGCTGGTTCCGCCTGGCCGATCGCTTCGATGCCGTGATCTGGCCGACCGCCACGCAGCGCGACGACGTCGTGGCACGCTTCGGATCCGCGGCCTCCCACGTCCTGGTGCCGAACCCCATCGCCCCGGTCGAGCGCCGCGACGATCTGCGCGAACCCGGCCTGGTGGTCGTGCTCGGCCGCCTCGCTCCGGGCAAGCGCATCGATCAGGCCATCCGTGCGTTCCTCGCCGCAGACGTCGACGGCGCACGGATGGAGATCTGGGGCGGCGGGCCCGAAGAGGATCGGCTGCGCGCACTGATCGAGGAGCTCGACGCGGGAGACCGTGTGCTGCTCGCGGGCTACACCGATTCGCCCGGTACCGTGCTCGATCGGGCGTCGATGATCGTCACGGCCACCGCTTACGAAGGCCAGCCGCTGTCGATCGTCGAGTCGCTGCTGCACGGGACTCCCGTCGTGTCGTACGACGCCCGCTACGGCATCCGTGACGTGCTGGCACAGGGCGGTGGCGTCCTGGTCCCGAGCGGTGACGTCGATGCGCTGGGGGAGGCGATCCACGCGCTGCTGACCGATCCCGATCGCCTCGCTGCGCTGAGCGCTGAGGCCCCGTCGGTTGCTGCAGCCTGGAGCCCGCAGCGTTCGCTCGACGCCCTCACCGCGGTGATCGCCGACGTCGCCGCGCGCCCGTCCCGTCGCGCCTGAGACGTCCGCGAGCGACGCGCTCCGGTTGCAGTTCCTGCCGCCTCTGCGTAACCGGAGCGACAGCAAGTGCGACCGGAGCGACAGCAAGTGCGACCGGAGCGCCGTCTAGAGCAGTTTCAGCGCCTCGCGGCGGGAGAGCGGCGACAGCTCGTGCGACTCGACGAAGGTGCGCACCCACGCCGGGTCGGTCTTGCCGAGCTCGCGCAGCGCCCAGCCGATGGCCTTGCGAATGAAGAACTCGGCATCGGCGAGATTCGGTTCGATCACCGTGGCGAGCAGCTCGCGATCGGTGGCGTCTCTGCGTCCGAGCTGTGAGATGATGCTCGCCCGGCGCACCCAGAAGTCGTCGTCGCGCGACCACGTCCGCAACACCGGCGTCATCTCGGCTGGGTGCGCATCGAGCGTCTCGGTGAGCCGATGAGAGACCTCGTCGACGTGATCCCACCACGCTCCTGTGCGGATCATCTCCTCGTGCACATCGAGCATGTCGAGTCGGGCGCGCACCGGCCGCAGGGCCATCAGAGCACTCGCGGCGTAGCGCTCCTCGCGGAACGCCGCCTCCCGCCACAGCACGAGTGCCGTACCGCGCAGCACCGCCGCCTGCTTCACCTCGCGCGCGAGACCACGCGTGACCGCTCGCACGCGGGGAACGCGCGCGCCGAGAAACGGCAGCGCCGACTTCATGTACGCCTGCTGGGCGGGTGCCAGAGTCGGATCGGCCTCTTGACGGAGTGCGGATCGGATGCTCTGCACGAGGTCTGCGGCGGTCACGGGAGCGAGTCTACGACCGCCCCGAGAGCTTCTTCAGAGAGAATTCCGGGATGATGTCGATCCGGGCCGTTCCCGTTCGACGTCATTGATGAGAGGGTCGAGAGACGACCCCTCGAACAAGGAGAACATCATGAAGTTCATGCTCATCATGCGCGCGACCGACGAGGCTGTCGAGGCGTACAAGGAGACCCCGTTCGAGCAGGTCATCGAGGCCATGGGGCGGTACAACGAGTCGATGATCAAGGCCGGTGTGCTCGTGGCGGGCGAAGGTCTGACCGACGCGTCCGAAGGCTTCGTCGTCGACTTCAGCACCGAGAAGCCGCTCATCACCGACGGCCCCTACGGCGAGACCAAGGAGCTCTTCAACGGCTTCTGGATCGTCGAGGTCCCGACGCGCGAAGAGGCCGCCGAGTGGGCCAGTCGTGCGCCGCTCGGACGCGGCTCGTACCTCGAGGTGCGTCGGGTGACCGGCGTCGAGGACTTCCCCGCCGACAACGAGTGGATCCAGAAGGAGGCGGGCTGGCGCGAGGAAGCGGAACAGCGCGCCCAGCAGTGACGGAACGACCGCGATGACCTCTCCCGCGCACAGCGAAGCGGCGCGCTCGGCACCCGACTCCGGGTCTGCGGAGCGCGCCGTCGCCGCTGTCTGGCGCATCGAGTCCGCGCGCATCGTCGGTGCGCTCACCCGTATGGTCGGCGACTTCGGTCTCGCGGAAGATCTGGCGCAGGAGGCGTTGGTCGACGCACTGCGGCAGTGGCCCGTCGACGGCGTACCGCGCAACGCCGGGGCGTGGCTCACCGCGGTCGCGAAGCGCAAGGCCATCGACCGGTGGCGACGACAGGAGCGTCTGGACGAGAGGGTCGCTCTGCTCGCGCACGACCTGGAGCAGGAACAGCGAGAGGGGGACGACCTGCTGTGGGACCCGGATGCCGTCGACGACGACGTGCTGCGTCTGATCTTCATCTCCTGTCACCCGGTGCTCTCGAAGGAGGCGCAGGTGGCTCTGACGCTGCGGGTGGTGGGTGGGCTGTCCAGCGAGGAGATCGCCCGCGCGTTCCTCGTGCCCACCGCCACCGTGCAGCAGCGCATCGTACGGGCGAAGAAGACGCTCGCCGCCGCGAACGCCCCGTTCGAGGTGCCCCCTCGCGAGGAACGCGGGCACCGCATCGGGGCGATCCTCGGTGTGCTGTATCTGATCTTCAACGAGGCTCATGCCGCGAGCAGCGGCCCCGAGTGGATGCGCCCCGAGCTGAGCGACGAGGCCATCCGCCTCAGCCGGGTGCTTGCCGCGCTCATGCCGCAGGAGCCCGAGGTGCACGGCCTGCTGGCGCTGATGGAACTGACGGCCGCGCGGTTCGCGGCGCGTGTGGATCGACACGGCGACCCCGTACTGCTGGCCGATCAGGACCGCCGGCGCTGGGATCGTGGCCGCATCACGCGTGGACGAGCGTCGCTGGCGATCGCCGACGCTCTCGGACGCGGGCGCGGTGCCTACTGCCTGCAGGCGGCGATCGCCGAGTGCCATGCGGTGGCGCCGTCTGTCGAGGAGACCGACTGGGAACGGATCGTGCTGCTCTACGAGGCGCTCGGACGGATCTCCCCGTCACCGGTCGTGGAACTCAACCGGGCCGCGGCTGTGGCTATGGCTACGGGACCGGCGTCGGCCCTGCGCGTCATCGATGAGCTGTCGAGCTCGGGAGCGCTGCGGGGCTACCACCTGCTGCCCGCGACGCGCGGCGAACTGCTTCGTCGACTCGGGCGGGAGGAAGAGGCTCGGAGCGAGTTCACCGTCGCTGCTGGACTCGCCGGCAATGATCGGGAACGTTCGCTGCTCGAGCGGAAGGCGCGCGGGGAAGACAGATGACCCGTCCCCAACGGATGCACGAGGCAGCCGTTGGGGACGGGCATCCAGGCGACGCGCGTGGCGTCGACGGTCGGTGGCGTCAGTCGTTGACCTTCTGGCCGCGACCGGTGATCAGGCCGTAGATCAGGAGCACGATGATGGAACCGGCGATGGCGAGGAGCCACGTGCCCAGGTCCCAGAACTCGGTGAGCGGACGGTTGAGGATCAGACTGCCGAGCCATCCGCCGAGCAGTGCGCCCACGACGCCGAGGAGCAGTGTGATGAACCAGCCACCGCCCTGCTTGCCGGGAAGGATCAGCTTGGCGATAGCCCCGGCGATGAGGCCGAGAAGAAGAAAGCCGAGAAAACTCATGGTCAGCTCCTGTGGATCGGGAGCCCCGGGGTGCCGGGGCTTCTGGCTTCTACAGTGCCGACTTCGCGGATCGAGTGCCAACCCCTTGCGCGCATGCCCCCGGATATGCCACGAGGTCCGCCTCCCGGGGGAGACGGACCTCGTGAAGCGGTCGGATCGGTTCGCGGTCAGTTGTTGCCGCGGACGATCGCGATGATGCGCAGGATCTCGACGTAGAGCCAGACGACCGTGACCATGATGCCGAAGGCGCCGAGCCAGCCGTACTTGCGGGGAGCACCGTTGCGGACGCCCTGCTGGATCTGATCGAAGTCGAGCACGAGCGAGTACGCGGCCATGATGACGACGAGCACGCCGATGATGACACCGAGCGGGATGCCGAAGATGTTGGCGCTCAGCAGGCCGAAGGCCTGGCCCTGGGGCAGCACGCCGGTCCACATGAGGACCAGGTTCAGCAGCGAGAAGACGAGGTAGCCGATCATCGCGATCATGAAGATCTTCGTCGCCTTCTTCGACGCGCGGATCTTGCCGCTCGCGAAGAGAGCCAAGGTCACCCCGACGACCGAGACGGTCGCGAGCGTTGCCTGGAAGACGATGCCGGGGTAGATGACCTCGAAGAACGCCGAGATGCCACCGATGAAGAGGCCCTCGAACGCGGCGTAGGCGAAGATCAGCGCGGGCCGGACCTTCTTGCGCGACGTGAAGGTGATGACCATCGCGAGCACGAAGCCGCCGAGCGCGCCGACGATCCACGGCAGCATGCTGACGGGAGCGGGGTTGTACGGGTCATAGCGCGGCACGTCGAGGCCGCCGAGCGTCAGCACCCAGCCGATCGCGGCGGTGACGAGCAGGATGCCGAAGAGGCCGGCGGTCTTCCAGACCGTGTCCTCGACCGACATGCGGTCGGTCTCGATCGCTCCGGCCGGCGGGGCGGCGTACATGCCCTCGAGCTGTGCGTTGGCCGCAGCGTCCATCGCACCGTGCTGGAGCGAGGCGTTCTGCGCGCCCTGGGCAGCCTGAGGTCCGCCCGGGTACGTCGCGACGTTGCGCGGGTCCTGCTGCTGGAAAGCAGGGTTGTTGAAAGCGAAGTTGCTCATTGGTGGGCCTCACTCCAAAGGGGGGTAGTAGGTCTCTTTCCTCCACGATACTCGGGAGGGCGCACCGCCGGGGTGTTCTACGCTGAGAGCGTGCCCAGGAAATCACCCCTCGTCATCGGGCACCGCGGTGCGCCCGGCTATCGCCCGGAGCACAGCCGCTCCTCGTACGAGCTCGCTCTCGCCATGGGGGTGGATGCGGTCGAACCCGACGTCGTGGCGACCAAGGACGGCGTTCTCATCGTGCGGCACGAGAACGAGATCTCGGGCACGACCGACGTGGCAGAGCATCCGGAGTTCGCCGACCGCAAGACGACGAAGCGCGTCGACGGGCAGGCCCTGACCGGATGGTTCAGCGAGGACTTCACCTGGGACGAGCTGTCGACCCTGCGCATCCGCGAGCGGCTGCCGGAGGTGCGGGCGTCGAGCGCGAGCTTCGACGGCGCCCAGCAGATCCTGCGCCTGCGCGACGTGCTCGACATCGTGCGCGACGGGTCTGCGGAGCACGGACGTGAGATCGGCGTTGTGCTCGAGGTCAAGCACGCCACGTACTTCGCGAGCATCGGCCTCGACCTGGCCCCGCTCATCGACCGCGAGCTGCGCGACGCCGGATGGGCTGAGGGCGAGCTGCCGCTGGTGATCGAGTGCTTCGAGTCGACGGTGCTCGGGCAGTTGCGCGAACGCGGGATCTCCGCGTCGTACATCTATCTGATCGAGGCGTCGGGGCGTCCGTACGACCTCCTGGCGGCTGAGGGCAAGCACGCCCGCACGTACAAGGAGACCGTCACCCCGCAGGGACTCGACGACCTCGTCGGTCGGGTCGACGGCATCAGCGTGAGCAAGAAGATGCTGCTCGACCGGGGAAACACGATCGTCGCCGATGCACATGCACGCGGCCTCCTGGTCTTCACGTGGACGTGTCGGCCGGAGAACGCCTTCCTTGCGGCAGAGTTCCGCGGGCCGGGCGGACGCGATGTCTACGGCGACTACGAAGCGGAGTGGGGCGTCATCGCACGCCAGGGCATCGACGGCGTGTTCGTCGACCATCCTGATCTGGGCGTCGCGTTCTTCCGCGGTTGACCTGACCGCGGCAGCCTCGCGGGGCTCAGAGCGGGCCGAGCACGCTCTTCACGTCGCCGACGAGCGTCATCGCGCGCAGCGGTTCGAGGATCTCGCGCTCCTCGAAGCGGAAGTGCGACTCCATGATGGCGGCGACCCCGTCGAGGTGCCCGCCGATCGTCGCGGCGTCGTCGCCGCGCTCGGCCGCACTGCGCAGCGAGGCGAGCAGGTGGGCGAGCATCGAATGGTCCTGCATGAGCTTGTCGATGATTCCGCCGAGCTCGGGGTGTTCCGCCCTCAGAGCCGGGAAGAGCCTGTGATCCTCCGCGCCGTGGTGGCCGTCGAGGGCGGCACAGAATCCGATGCAGTAGAGCAGAAGCTCCGACGTGGCATCGGGGACGTCGGTGCCCTGCTCGAGAGCCTCGCGCGTGGCGGCGAGGGCCGCACGCAGACGGGAATGCGCCGACCGGAGCTCGTGATCCCAGGCGATCAGGCGGGCGGCATCCATCGGGCCAGTGTAGATCGGACCAGTGTAGATCGGGCCAGTGCAGATCGATCCGGTGCAGATCGGATCGATGGAGATCGGGCTCTGCTCAGAGGGTGCGGTCGAAGGCGCCACGGCGGGTGGAGACGATCTCCTTGCCGAGCGGCATGAGCGAGATCGGGACCATTTTGAAGTCGGCGATGCCCATCGGGATGCCGATGATCGTGATGCAGAGCAGAATGCCCGAGACGATGTGTCCGATGGCGAGCCACCATCCGGCCAGGATCACCCACAGCACATTGCCGAGGAACGACCCGACGCCCGCGGTGGGCTTGCTGATGACCTCGCGGCCGAACGGCCAGATCGCGTAGGCGGCGATGCGGAACGAGGCGATCGCCCAGGGGATCGTGATGATCGGGATGCACAGCAGGATGCCGGCCAGGACGTACCCGAGGAACAGGGCCCAGCCGGCGAGGATGACCCAGATGATGTTGAGGATCGTGCGCATGAGCTGATTGTGTCACCCCGGTGCGGCCGGGCCTGAGCATCCGCCCCGAGGTCCCGGAGACGACGGACTCCGGATGCCAGACTGACCGCATGACCGGAATCGTGGTGCAAGACGTCAGCAGAGCGTTCGGGACGGTGCAGGCGGTGAGGGGAGCCACTCTTCGGGCCGAGCCCGGCCGTGTGACCGGCCTCGTGGGGCCGAACGGTGCGGGCAAGACCACCCTTCTGCTGATGCTCGCCTCCCTTCTCGCTCCGGACGCAGGGACGATCCGCGTCGGTGGTGTCGACCCCGCCGTCGATCCGCTCGCCGCACGACGTCTGCTCGGCTGGATGCCGGACGCTCTCGGCGCGTGGCCGTCGCTCACGGCACGGGAGACGATCGTCACGACCGCCCGTCTGTACGGCATCGAGAAGCCGGAGGCCGCGGTCCGTGCGGAGCAGCTGCTCGCCCTCGTCGGTTTGGCCGACCTCGCCGACTCGCCGGCCAAGGTGCTGTCGCGGGGGCAGAAACAGAAGCTGGGCCTGGCCCGCGCCCTGGTGAACGACCCGCAGGTACTGCTCCTCGACGAGCCGGCTTCCGGTCTCGACCCGGAGGCGCGGGTGCAGTTGCGCGTGCTGTTGCGCCGATTCGCGGCAGAGGGGCGCACCGTGCTGATCTCGAGCCACATCCTCTCGGAACTCGAGGAGGTCGTCGACGACGCGGTGTTCCTCGTCGCCGGTGCGGTCGTCGACGCGGCACCGGCGCGGAGCATGCTGCGCGCGTGGCGGGTGCGTCTGGCTGGTGCGACGGAGGAACGGATGAAGGCCGATGCCTGGCAGGTGGCCTCGACCCTCGGTATCGCTCCCGAGTCCCTCTCGCAGGATCGTGGAGCGGTGCTCGTCGGTTTCGAGGGAGAGGACGCCGCTGCACAGTCCCTGCGGCATCTCATCGAGGCGGGGCTCCCGGTCGTGGAGTTCGCTCCGGCGCAGAACCAGCTGGAGCACACATTCTTGAACCTGCAGCATGCGATACCGCCCCAGGCGCCCACGGGAACGGAGGCGGGCGCATGAGCCTCGCGAACATCGGCATCATCGCCCGGCTCGAACTGACCCAGCGCCTGCGCAGCGTGGGTTGGTACGTGCTGCTCGGCGTCTTCGCCCTGGTGCTGCTCGGTGTCACCGGCCTCTCTTTCGCCGTGTACTCCTGGGGCGATGCCGTCGGTGCCGGCGTGTACTCGATCGTCGTCAACGTCGTGCTGCTGCTGGTCGTGCTGGTGTCGCCGACGCTCAGTGGCAACGCGATCAACGGGGATCGGGAGGCCGCGACGCTCGCCGCCGTGCAGGTGACCGCCGCGTCGACCGGTGACATCATGCTCGGCAAGCTCGTGGCTGCCGTTGCGACCGGCGGCGCCTTCCTGGTGGTCGCGGTGCCGTTCCTCGCCTTGTCGCTGCTGGGCGGGGGAGCGAACCTGGCCGTGCTGCTCGTCTCGCTGCTGGTGCTCGCGGCCGAGATCATCATCGTGGCCGCGATCGGGGTCGGACTGAGTGGACTGATCGCGCGTCCGCTGTTCTCCGTCGCGACGACGTACCTGGTGGTCGCCGCCCTCGTGTTCGGAACGCTCATCGCGTTCGGACTCGGCGGCATGGCGGTGCGCAGCGAAGCGACCGTGTACTCGCGCCCGTACGACATGAACGGCGATCCGGACTGCGATCGCTGGGAGGTGAACAGCACCCGGGAGGTGCCTCGGTTCGACCTCGTGTGGTGGACGCTCGCGGCGAATCCCTTCGTCGTGCTCGCCGATGCGACGCCCACCGAGTACGCGACCGGTGGCTACCCTGCCGACCTGTTCGGCCAGATCAAGTACGGACTGCGCAGCGCCCAGCTGTCGCCGCTGGAACAGCGCTGGGACGAGTGCGACCCCGGTGGCGACTACCGCACACCACGCGAGGTGATCGACTCGACGGTGCCGAGTTGGTTCGTCGGCCTCGGAGTGCAGGTCGTCATCGCCGGCTCGCTGTTCGCCGGGGCATGGGCGCGCACGCGGACTCCGGCTCGACGTCTGCCTCCGGGCACGCGTATCGCCTGAGGCCGTTCCCGGGCATGCTCCGGTCGCATTTCCTGCCGTTCCGGACGCTCTCAGGCGGCAGGAAGTGAGACCTGATCGAACCGGATCACGGTGAGGAGGTCGTGGCGGCAGATCGCCACCTCCCGTTCATCTGCTGTGCACTCGGGAGATTCTCCGCGGCCACGCGGGATCGGTGGTCTGGGCTGGTACCCGACTGAGTCCCCTCCGGACCGGCCCCGCGTCCAGCGGGGTCCGCCGGCCCAGCCACAGGAGTCCTCCATGCCCCGCCTGCACAGTGCAGCGGCACTCGCGGCGGTATGCGCCGTGAGCGCATCCGCCCTGCTCGCCACTCCCGCCGCCGCGATCGGCGCCGATCCCGGCATCCGTCCGTCCGAGGTGCTCTCGGCTGCTCCGAGTCTCGTCCTGAACGAGATCGTCTATGACGACGCGGCGACGGGCCTCGCCGATCAGGTCGAGATCTACAACGCCGGAGCCGAGACGGTCGACCTCACCGGATGGACCATCGCCGATGAGAAGCGCGACAGCTTCGGCAAGGCTCCGGATGGTACCTCGCTCGCCCCGGGGGAGTTCCTGGTGCTGGTGAAGGACGTCGACTTCGCCTTCGGGCTTGGCAAGGGCGACGAGGTCGTGCTCTTCGACCCGAGCAGCGCCGAAGTCGACTCCTACGCTTATGCGAACACCGCGCCGCTGTCGGTGTGGGCGCGCTGCCCCGACGGCACGGGCGCCTGGGCGCCGGCGACGCGGGTGACGCCCGGAGCTCCGAACGACTGCGCGGTCGCTCCTGTCGCCGGTTCCATCGTGATCAACGAGGTCGACTCGCAGCCGGCCGACTGGGTGGAGTTCTACAACCCCGGCACCGGACCACTCGATATCTCGGGCTACGAGATCCGAGACAACTCCGACGATCACCGCTGGCAGTTCCTCCCGGGAACGCAGATCGGAGCGGGACAGTTCCTCGTGGTCGAGGAAGGCACGGTCGGACTCTCGGGAGGCGTCGAGGCCGCATTCCGCGAGCCGATCGGCATCGGCAGCGCCGACCGCATCCGCCTCTACGATCCCTCGGGCGCGATGATCGACGACACTCTCCCGTGGCAGGGTCACGCGGCGATCGATGGCGACTTCGCCGCGGCCACCCTGGCACGCTGCCCGGACGGCGTCGGCTCCTTCCTGCTCGCGCACCCGACCCCCGGCGCCTCGAACTCGTGCGTCCTGCCCGACGTCGTGATCAACGAGATCGAGTCGAACGGCGACACCACCGACTGGGTCGAGGTCGTGAACACGGGCGGCACGGCGGTGGACCTCTCCGGCTGGACGGTGATGGACGACGACCCGACCGGTCACGCGTCCGAGACCACTCCGCTCCCAGCCGGCACGATCCTGCAGCCCGGGGGCTACTTCGTCTTCGATCAGCCGGCGAACTTCATCTTCGGTCTCGGCAACGGCGACACCGTGACGATCCGCGATGCGAACGGCAACACCGTCGACGAACAGGTGTACGCCGCGCATGCCGCGGGCGTCCTCGCGCGTTGTGCTGATGCCACCGGCGACTTCGTCGACATCGCGGTCTCGACCAAGGGGCTGCGCAACGCGTGCGGCAACCCGGTGCGCATCAACGAGGTCGAATCCGACGGCGGCTCGCCCGACGATTGGGTGGAGCTCGTGAACCCGACGGGCACGGCGCTCGACATCTCGGGCATCGTGGTCAAGGACGACGACGACACCCACGCGTACGTGATCCCGGCCGGTACGTCGATCGGTGCGGGGGAGTACCTCGTGATCGAGCGGCCTCAGCTCGGGTTCGGACTCGGCGCCGGAGATGCGGTGCGGGTCTTCGACGGCGACCTGCTCGTCGATGAGACCTCATGGGGCGCGGGCCACTCAGCCACGACCTGGGGGCGCTGCCCCGACACCACCGGAACCTTCGCGGCCACGGCAGCGGCCACGAAGGGCACCGCGAACGTGTGCCCCGGTGAGGTCACCGTGTCGCCGTGGCCCGGCTCTGCCGAAGTACGCGTGGTGGACGACATCCCGATGTTCCTCGAGGACAGCTCGGGCCTCGACGTGCAGGAGACCGACGACGGGGCGTTCCTCTGGGCTGTCGACAACGGCGAAGGCCGCATCTGGAAACTCGAGGCTCATGCCGACGGCTCGGTCGAGAAGGTGGACGGCTGGGATGCGGGCAAGCGCGTGCGTTTCCAGAAGGATGCCGCGAATCCCTCAGCCGCCGGCCCCGACACCGAAGGCATCACGGTCGACGACGACGGCTTCGTGTACGTGGCCTCCGAGCGTGACAACAGTGCCAAGGGTGTGAACCAGAACGTGGTGCTGAAGGTCGACCCCGAGGCCGCGAACGGCGACCTGGTCGCTCAGCAGGAATGGGACCTGACCACGCTGCTTCCCGCTGTGGGCGCGAACCTGGGCATGGAGGCCGTGCAGTGGGTGCCGGACGCCGCGCTCGCCGGAAAGCTCTTCGACGACAGGACGGGTGCGGCGTACGACCCGAAGGGCTACCCCGGTCACGGCGACGGGCTGTTCTTCGTGGCCGTCGAGGACAACGGCCACGTCTACGCATTCGCCCTCGGGTCCGACGGCTCCGCCACGCTCGTGTCGGAGATGGCACCGGGCCTCACCGGAGTCATGGCGCTCGACTACGACACCGTGCGCAACACCCTGTGGGCCGTGTGCGACGACGGCTGCCAGGGCCGCTCGGCCGAGATCACATTGAACGGCACCGCGCAGCCGACCCTCGCGCACTACGCCCGCCCCGCCGGTATGCCCGACATCAACAACGAGGGCTTCGCGACCGCGCCGGCCTCGCTGACGGTCGACGGACAGCGCCCGGTGTGGTGGTTCGCCGACGGGTTCGCCTCCGAGGCGCTGCGTACGGGGACGCTGCCGGGGTCTGACCCCGGCACTCCCGGAGGAGAGAATCCCGGCACCCCCGGCAGCGGGACCCCGCCGCTTCCCGGCGCCGGTCTCCTCGACGGCAACCGCAACGGCGTCACGGTGGACCCGCCGGTCGCAACACGCGGACAGCAGGTCACCGTCACGGTCGGAGCGGGCAGCGCGGGGGAGGACGCGGAGGTGTGGATGTACTCCGACCCCGCACGGATCGCGTCCGGAACGCTGACCGCGCGTGGCGCGATCACGGTGACGATCCCGTCCGACGCGCCGCTCGGAGCGCACCGGATCGCGGTGTTCGACGCGGACGGCGCGCTCCTCGGCTGGACGGGCATCCGCATCGCGGCGGCCGCAGGCGGGCTCGCCGCGACCGGGGCCGGGCTTCCCGTCGCGGCGGTGGCTGTCGCGCTGATGCTCGTGACGGTCGGTCTGCTCATGGTGCGCCGACGCAGGCAGACGATCTGACACCTGCCCGATCGGGAGACGGGGAGGGACGCGCGGATCGCGGTCCCTCCCCGTCCGCACACAGACGGGGCGCGGTCGACGCCGAAGAGGGACGGGCTGTCAGAGTCCCAGCACCGCACGTGCCCCGTCGGCGTCGGCCTGCCGGTACTCCTCGGCGAGTCGCGCTGCGCGTTCCGAAGCGAGACGCAGGGTTCCGGCGTGCAGGCGCCACTGCGCGTCGAGGGCGGAGGAGCGCCGGGTGAACGCGTTCTGCGCCTCGCCCTCCCAGCGGGATCGGAGGTCGCCGGCGGCGCCAGCCAGGGCGTCGAGCGACTCCACGATGGCTGTGGCGGTGGCCAGCCCGCTCGCAGCGGTCTCGGCGAGCCGGTCGGGATCGATCGTGAGGTCCATGGCGCGTCAGCTCTCCAGGCCGGTCGTCGGATAGCCGCGTCGCGCATCCGACTTCAGGCTCGTCGCGATGTCGGACTCGGCGCCGAACAGCTCGGCGCTCCGATCGGCGAGCACCGACATCGCCTTGTGCTGCGCCTCTGCGATCGTCTCGAGCGTCAGCTGCGCGAGCACCGGCAGCGCGAGTCCCTCGGCCGCCGGACCGAAGTCGAGGGCGGCGAGCTTGCCGCCGACCCTGGCGCGCACCGTCACTTCACCACGAGGGCTGCGCACCGATTCGGTGATGCTCTCGACATCGGCGGCGAGGGCCTGCGCGCGTTCGCGGTTCTGCTGCGCCTGGCGGTTGATGTCGTCGAGCTGCCGCCGCGCCGCGGCGAAGCCGTCGTCGATGCCGAACGTATCGTCGGTCACGTCGTCCTCCGTCATTCCTGCTCGGTCACGCCGGAGGGGAGTTCCGGCGCCGCACCCGGCCACGTGCCGAGTCGTTCGACATTGCGTGCGCCCTGTTCCTTGTTCTGGGCCACCTCGATGGATGCGGAGCTGTAGGCGGTCGCCGCGGTCGCCGCATCCTGGACCCACCCGGCCTGTGCCGCGGCCGCCGCCACGTCGAAGCCCTGGGGCGACGTGGTGCGCACGCTGATGTCGATCCGGGAGTTGGGCATGTAGCCCTCGCGTACCGACCAGACCGAGGCGACGACGAAGTCGACGAGCGCCGCGCCGTCGGCGATCGCGTAGCCCGGCTCGACCTCGAGGGCGACGGCGTACCCGGTGTTGCCCTTGACGTTCGGTCGGTCGCCGCCCGTGATCTCGGCGACAGAGATGCCAGGGAGCGCGTCGAGGGAATCGCGCATCTCGGCGAGGGTCTGGCCGCCGGATGCCGCATCGTGGGGGATGCCTTCCCCCACGCCGCCGCCGATCGTGCACCCCGTGAGGGCTAGCATGCTCACGGCGACGAGGGAGAGGGCGAACCAGCGCTTAGCGGCCATAATGCATCATGTCCTCGAGTCGGTACTGCATGTCGGACCAGATGCTGACATCGGCGATGCCGGCGTAGGCCGGGTTGGTGTTGCCGGGAAAGCCCATGCCGGACAGGATCGTCTCGTCGTAGGCACCCGTGACCTCGAACACCCCGCGACCGTCGACGTTGCGCAGTCGGAAGGCCACCTCACCCGGGTACTCCGGGTGTCCCGGCTTCGCGGCGATCACGAACCCGTCGTTCGTCACCTGCTGCACGACGATGTCGCCGGAGGTGACCCCGGGGATGCCCATGCCGAACAGCGAGGTCTTGATGGTCTGCCCCTCGCCGCTGAGCTGCATGTTGAGCTGAGAGTTGTCGCCTTCGCGCGACGGGAGGAAGACGTGACCGAATTCCTGCTGGAGCATCTGGTTGAGCTGCTCGGTGGTCATGTCGGTGGCTCCGAGGTCGAACTGATGGGAGTAGCCCAGGTCGTAGTCGCCGACGAATCGGTGGTCCGAGCCGGGGTAGGGGGTGGGGCCGGGATCGTACGTGTCTCCCATGCCGCCGGGAGGGATCGCTCCGGGCAGGCCGCCCAGGGGGCCGAGGAGCTGTCCAGGGGGAAACTGCTCCAGGAGTTCGCCGAGTAGGTTCTCGAGGCGCTGATGGAACGGGACGATCGCCCGGTAGAGGTCGGTCGCCAGTCGCAGCATCTCCCGCAGCGCCTGCAGGGCGCGGTCGATGTTGGAGGTGACCTCGGCGATGACCTGCGCGCAGTTGTCGGCGAAGTCCTGGATCACCTGCGCCTTCTTGTCGAGTTCCCAGGGCCAGCTGCCGAACAGGAAGTCCTTGATGCTGCCGCCCACGGTCGACAGCAGCTCGAATCCGGCGCACACCAGAGAGCGCATGACCTCGACGGCGCGCACGCACAGCTGCAGCGCCTGGCTCATCACCTTCGACCAGTCGGCGATCGAATGCGTCGCAGCGGTCAGCACCCGCAGGGAGCCCTCCACGACCAGGGCGGTCAGCCCCTGCACCTGCCCGCTGATCTGCGAGAGCGCCTGCTGATAGAGCGCGGAGACCGATTGCACGTCGCCTGCGTACGTCTCCCAGGTGTGGGACGCCTGATACAGCCCCGCCGGGTCACCCGTCACCTGCTCGAGAAGCTGCTCCAGTGGTCGGACGAAACGCATGATCTCGGAGGCGAAGCCATGCAGTCCGCCGCCGCAGTCGTCGCCGGCGCCGCCACGGGCGGGGAGCTGACTGCTCCAGCTTCCCGAGGCGAGGGCGGACGCGGCTGCGTCCGCGTCCGGCAGGATGGCGGTGCTCACCTCAGCCCCCCGCGGCGATGCGCTCGAGATCGGCGCGGCCGTCGTCGTCGACGGTGCGGAAACCCGCCACGGCCTTCTCCACGCCGTCGGCGGTGCGCTGCGAGACCGTCCCGACGAAGCCGGTCGCTCCCTCGACGACGGCCCCGACCGAGTTGAGCACCGGGGGGATGAACGCGCCGATCGGCCCGAAGGCCATACCGGGCACCGCGGACGAGATGCTGTTCCGCGCGGACGCGAGCTTCGCCGCGGCCTCCGTCAGCGTGCTTCGCGCGGCGGCATAGGCCTCGCTGTGGACTTCGATCTCCGCCATCTGGTCGGCTCCCCCCCGGAATCTGCGCGTCCGATCGACCGGATGGATGAACGGACAGAGTCCACGATAGGTCGGGCGCCTGGGGATGCCAAGCGGCGGCGGTCTCCGTCGGGGTCGGGCTCAGCCTGGTGTTCATGGTGCTCGCCTTCGTCGTGTTCGCGCTGTACGGAGTCTTCGCGGCGACCATGCGCGTCCAGGTTCTGGGGCGTGCGAAGGTCATGATGCGAGTGCGCCGCTCCTTCGCCGCGACATACGTGCTCCCGGCCGGACGTCTCGCGCTGGAGACCCGGTGGCTCCCGCGGGACACCGTGTCGTGAGCAGGCCTCCGGCGGGCACGATCCCGTGCCGTGGTGTCGGTGCCGACGCCTAGACTCATAAGGCCATGACCGAAGCTCCTCTCATCGTCCCCTCCACCGCCGGTCCTCGCTCGTCGGGAACCCCGGAGCACGACGATCTCCTCGCCGGACTCAACCCTCAGCAGCTCGAGGCCGTCACCTATCGCGGCCCCGCGCTGCTCATCGTCGCGGGTGCCGGATCGGGCAAGACGAGCGTGCTCACCCGACGCATCGCCTCGCTGTTGCGCGCCCGCGAGGCATGGCCGAGTCAGATCCTCGCGATCACCTTCACGAACAAGGCAGCCGGAGAGATGCGCGAGCGCGTCGAAGGACTGATCGGCGACGCCGCCCGTGGCATGTGGATCTCCACGTTCCACTCCGCGTGCGTGCGCATCCTGCGCCGCGAGGCCGAGCAGTTCGGGTACACGAAGTCGTTCACCATCTACGATTCCGGCGATTCTCGGGCCCTGCTCAAGCGACTGGTCAAGGAGCACGAGGCCGACGCCTACGGGCTCACGCCTGCTTCCGTGCAGTCGCGCATCTCGAAGCTGAAGAACGAGCTGTCGGACGCCGAGTCGTATGCGCGTCAGGCCAACATGAGCGACCCGGCCGAGCGCGTCTTCGTCGAGGTGTTCGCCGACTACCAGCGACAGCTGCAGAAGGCCAACGCCTTCGACTTCGACGATCTCATCGGACAGACCGTGTACCTGTTCCGGGCGTTCCCGCAGGTCGCCGACACCTACCGCCGTCGCTTCCGCCACATCCTGGTCGACGAGTACCAGGACACGAACCACGCGCAGTACTCGCTGATCCACGAGCTCACGCGCCCTGTGTCCGGAGCGGCCGGTGCCGCGCCGGATCCGTATGCCTCCAACGGCATGATGATCTTCGAGCCCGACCCCGCGCCCACGGCAGACGCCGGAGAGCCCGGTGCCTCGCTCACCGTGGTCGGCGACTCCGACCAATCGATCTACGCGTTCCGCGGTGCGGACATCCGCAACATCAGCGAGTTCGAACGCGATTTCCCCGGCGCCCGCGTGGTTCTGCTCGAGCAGAACTACCGCTCCACGCAGAACATCCTGTCCGCAGCGAACGCGGTGATCGGCAACAACTTCGATCGCAAGGACAAGAAGCTCTGGAGCGACCGCGGCGAGGGCGATCTCATCGTCGGCTTCACCGGCTACTCGCAGCACGACGAGGCGCAGTTCGTGGCTGACGAGGTCGAGGCGCTGCATCGAGCCGGCATGCCCTACTCCGAGATGGCGGTCTTCTACCGCACGAACTCGCAGTCCCGTGCGCTCGAAGAGATCTTCATCCGCTCGGCGGTGCCCTACAAGATCATGGGCGGCACCAAGTTCTACGATCGCGCCGAGATCAAGGACGCGCTCGCGTACCTCGTCGCCGTGGCGAACCCGGCCGACGAGATGTCGGTGCGGCGCATTCTGAACAAGCCGCGACGCGGCATCGGCGATGTGACCGAGACCGCCATCGCGCGGTTCGCGGAAGAGCACGGCATCAGCTTCCGCGACGCGCTGTCGATGCCGGGCCAGCTCGGCGTCGGTCCGAAGATCCAGGCGGCGATCGCCAAGCTCGATGCGGTGCTCGCCGAAGCCACCGCGATCATGATCCCGGCCACCGGGGAGCTGCCCCCGCCCACGACCGTCGCCGACGGCCTGAGCGTGCTGCTGGGCAAGAGCGGATACCTCGACGCCCTGCGCGCGAGCCGCGACCCGCAGGACGAGGCGCGGGTGGAGAACCTCGACGAGTTCGTGGCCGTCGCCCGCGACTTCGCCCGCAACAACCCCGAGGGCACGATCGTCGACTTCCTCACCGAAGTCGCCCTGGTCTCCGACGCCGACGACCTCGACGACGAATCGGGCTCGGTCTCCCTCATGACCATGCACACGGCCAAGGGCCTGGAGTACGACGCTGTTTTCGTCACGGGGGTCGAGGAAGACCTCATCCCGCACCGCATCTCGGCTGGCGAGCCCGGGGGGCCGCAAGAGGAACGACGACTCTTCTACGTCGGCATCACGCGTGCCCGCAAGCGTCTGCATCTGTCCCTCGCGATGACGAGGGCGCAGTTCGGTGAGGTCACGGTCGCGATGCCCAGTCGCTTCCTGCAGGAGATCCCCGCGAGCCTGATCGATTGGCGGCAGTCGCCGGGAGATGTGAACTCGCGCGGCGGAATGCAGTCGCGCGCGCTGAACGCGCGTCGCCAGGGCAGTTTCGGTGGCTCGGGCTCGGGCGACCGTTTCGCGGTGAAATCGCTGCCGGGACGTGACTCCCTCAAGCCGCTGTCGACGGCGATGGACAAGTTCCCCAACCGGGTCACGGCCAAGATGCGCGACAACGGCGACCTCGAGCTCGCAGCCGGCGACCGCATCCGTCACGTCGACTTCGGTGAGGGCCGGGTGGACGCGGTGACCGGCGAGGGGGCGAAGCGCATCGCCCATGTGCGATTCGACTCGGCGGGGCAGAAGAAGCTCCTCATCAAGGTCGCTCCGATCGAGAAGATCTGACGTCACCGCGCCTGTTCCCGTTTCGACGGAACACCGGCGGGATTGCCGGTTAGGCTGGCTCATATGGCCCTCTTCTCCCGCCGCAAGAAGTCCGGTGACGATGCCGTCGCCCCCACCGCCGAGGATGTCGCGAACGACACCGCCCATGCCGAAGCCGCGCAGGCTGACGCCGCGCAGGCCCGCTTCGAGCAGGCCGAGGTCGGTGCCGTCGCCCCCGAGGAGCTGACCGGTGCGAGCCCTGCCGCGGAGAGCGCGGCCGGCGAGCAGTCCGTCGAAGCGCCATCGATCGCGATCTCCGTACAGGCGTTCCGGGGTGTCGGTGCCGAGGCCGGCCCCGAGGTCGCCCTCCCGACCGCTGAGGGTCTTCCGACCTCCGACGCCCCGTCCGATGCGACCCCGCCGGCCGCACCGCAGGCTTCTGCGCGTCCGGCCGTTCAGCCCGAGACGTCTCAGGAGCGGCGCCTGCCGCTGGCTTCCGCGCTGCCGCCGGAGCAGACCGAGACGGTCGCCGGGATGAAGGACAACGTGCTCCTGCGTGAGGCCCTCACCGAGATCGAAGCGGGCGCAACCAACGACCAGCTGCTCGGCGTGATGCGTCAGGCGCTCCAGGGGCACCTGTACATCCGCGTGAACGGCGATGCGCGTGCACAGATCAGCGAGGGCAAGGCGCTCTCCGTCGCCGTCGTCCGCGACAGCGAAGACCGTCAGTACATGCTGGCGTTCAGCTCGGCCGGCGCAGTGCGCGATTCCGTACAGCTCGAGGCGGATCCGTCTGCGACATCGGCGGTGGCGCAGCCCGTCACCTCGGTGCTGCAGCAAGTCGTTTCCGGTGACTTCGCCGGCCTCATCGTCGACAACGCCTCGGCCCCGCACCGGGTGGTGTTCCCGACCGAGCTGCTGCAGAAGACGCTCGAGCAGGCTGATGTCGACATGACGGTGAAGAGCATCCTCGCTGCGCCCCGCGAACAGGACTCCGTCGTCAAGGTCGGCGAAGCCCTCGCGACCACGCGGATGTGGGTCGCGGTCAACGACGGTTCCGGCGGTGGTCCCGTCGGCATCGCCGAGGCGCAGACCACCGACGGACGCCGGTTCCTGCAGCTGTTCTCGCACCCGCTCGAGGTCATCGCGCTCGGACGCGGCGACCGTCCGCTCCCGTTCGCGCCGGAGCAGCTGGCGAAGGTGCTCACGAGCCACGCCGACATCGCCGGAGTGATCGTGGACTCCGCCGGTCCCTCGATCGTCGTCGAGCGGGCCGCGCTCACACCGGTCCTCGTGCTCGCGGTCGACCTCGGCGACTGATACGACTCGACCACGCGGCCCGACTCGAACCCCGCGCACTGACGACGTGCGCGGGGTTCCGTCTGTCCGGGCTGCGCTCTAGGGTCGGAGCATGGCCTCAGAACGTGTGACCCTGACCGTCGCCGACTCCGATGGGGAGCGCGAGGTCGCGCTGTCCAGCCCGAACCGCGTGGTGTGGCCCGACCTCGGCATCACCAAGGCAGAACTGGCCGAGTACGTGCAGCTCGTCGCGGCGCCCTTCCTGACAGCGAACGGCAACCGCCCGGTCTCGCTCGAGCGGTTCCGCGACGGCATCGGTCCGGCCGGTGGAGCGCGAGCCGAGGGCTTCTTCTCGAAGAACCCGCCCAAGGGCACCCCCGACTTCGTCGACGCCGAGACGGTGACCTACAACAGTGGGCGCCAGCATCCGCAGATCGTGTTGAACCGTGCGAGCGCGATCGTGTGGGCCGTGCAGATGAACACGATCGTGTTCCACCCCTGGGCATCGCTCGCCACCGACCCCGACAACCCCATCGAGCTGCGCATCGACCTCGATCCGCAGCCGGGCACAGATTTCGCGGATGCTGTCACAGCCGCGCATACCCTGCGTGAGGTGTTGCGCGAGGCCGGACTGGAAGCCTTCGCCAAGACCAGCGGCAACCGCGGACTCCACGTGTTCGCGCCGATCGAGCCGACCCACGAGTTCCTGGACGTGCGGCATGCCGTGATCGCCGCCGGGCGCGAGCTGGAGCGACGGATGCCGGATCAGGTGACGACGAACTGGTGGAAGGAGGAGCGGGGTGAGCGCATCTTCGTCGACTTCAACCAGGCCAACCGCGACCGAACGATGGCCGGTGCCTACAGTCCTCGTGCGCTTCCCGGGGCGACGGTCTCGACGCCGGTCTCATGGGAAGAGCTCGACGGGCTCGACCCGAAGACGTTCACGGTGCGCAGCATCCCGAGCCGTCTGGACGAGGTCGGCGATCCGTGGGCGTCGATGCAGCACAGCCCGGGACGCATCGACACACTGCTGAAGTGGTGGGAGCGCGACAAGGAGAACGGGCTCGGCGAGCTGCCCTTCCCTCCTGAGTTCCCGAAGATGCCGGGTGAGCCGCCACGCGTGCAGCCGAGCAAGAAGGTCGCAGCGAACTGGGACGAGGACGGCACCCCGGCCGAGAAGGAGTGACGGCTCCCGCTCCGCACAGGAGAGCTCAGCTCAGGACATCGGCGAGGTCGTAGCCTGCGACGGTCTCCAGCTGCTCGTAGGTGCACGAGCGGGCATCGCGATCGGGGCGCCATCGCTCGAACTGCACGGTGTGGCGGAAACGGGAGCCTTCGAGCTGGTCGTAACGCACCTCGAGCACCCGCTCGGGGCGCAGCCGCACGAACGACACATCCTTCGATCCGCTGAATCTCGACCGTTCGCCCTCGGCTGTCACGGCGTCGCCCGACTCGTCGCGCTCGACCAGCGGGGCGAGCTCCTCGACGAGTTGCTGCCGCCGGGCATCGCTCCACGCCGCCACACCGCCGACCTGGTGGAGCACCCCATCGTCGCCGTACAGCCCGACCAGGAGCGACCCGACTCCCGAGCCCGACTTGTGGATGCGATAGCCGAGCGCGACGACGTCCGCTGTGCGGGCGTGCTTGATCTTGAACAGGGTGCGCTTGCCCGGGGCATAGGGCTGGTCGAGGGGCTTCGCGACGACGCCATCGAGCCCGGCACCCTCGAACTCGGAGAGCCAGCGAACAGCGGCATCGCGATCGCGGGTCGTGCGGGTGATGTGCAGTGGGTGTCCGACGCCCTCCATGAGGGTCTCGAGGCGTGCGCGCCTGGTCTCGAACGATTGAGTGAGCAGATCGTCGTCCCCGGCGGCGAGAAGGTCGAAGGCGATGAACATCGCCGGTGTCTCGACGGCGAGTTTGGCGACGCGTGAGGCGGCGGGATGGATGCGCTGGCTGAGGGCCTCCCAGTCCAGGCGCTGCGACCCGTGCGGTCCGGTGGCGACGACGATCTCGCCGTCGAGCAGGCACGGTTCCGGCAGCAGCTGGGGGATCGCGTCGACCAGCTCAGGGAAGTAGCGGGTCAGCGGCTTGGCGCCGCGCGACCCGATCTCCACCGTCTCGCCGTCCCAGGCGATGAGTCCACGGAAGCCGTCCCACTTGGGCTCGTACAGGAGTCCGGCCGGTGTCTTCGCGGGGTCGGGGACCGCCGGGACCGCCTTGGCGAGCATCGGCGCGGGGATGTCGTAGCGCATGGTCCCATCCTGGCCGCCGGGGATCCGCGACGGAAGGGGAGGCGATCAGTCGAAGAGGTCGGACAGCGTCGCGGGCTCTCCGGCATCCCGCAACGCCGTGCGGGCGGCATGCCAACCGGCCATGCCGTTCACGGAGGGCCCGGGAGGCGTCGAGGCGGACGCCAGGTACACGCCGCGCATCGGCGTGCGCCAGGGGGCGGGGGAGAGGGCGGGACGCCGCAGCGCTTGACGCATGTCGAACACGCCACCGGAGATGTCGCCGCCGATCTCCGTCGGGTTGATCGCCTCGCGTGACGACGCCGGGACCGCGTGGTGCGCGAGGACGAGGTCGCGGAAGCCCGGGGCGAAGCGCTCGACCTGTGCGGTGATGAGCGCGGTCGGGTCGAGGTCCGACCCCGGGGGCACATGGATGTACGCCCAGAGAACGGCCTTCCCCTCGGGGGCGCGCGAGTCGTCGAGCACCGATGGCTGCACGGCGAGCACATACGGTCGCTCGCTCACGCGTCCGGCGGCGACAGCGTTCTCGCTCGCCCACACCTCGGCGCGGGTGCCGCCCAGATGCACGGTCGGGGCTGCTGCCACGTCGGGGGTCGCCCACGGGATCGGTCCGTCGAGGGCGAAGTCGACCTTCGCAGCTCCCGGACCGTAACGGTACGAGCGGAGTGCCCGTGCATAGCCCGCGGGCACGTCGGGGTGCGTGAGCGCGAGCCGCGGCGACGTGTTCAGCAGCAGCAGGTCGCCCCGCCGAGGGTCGCCCCAGTCCAGTGTCCCGAGATCGGTGACGGGAGTGCCCGCTTCGATCGTGCCACCGTGCTGCTCGATGTCGGCGACCATGGCGTCGGCGATGCGCTGTGCGCCTCCGCGGGGGTACGGCCAGCCCCCCGCGTGTCCGAGAGCGGCGAGCAGCAGCCCGGCGGCCGCACCCGCGAGGGAGGGCTGCGGGGAGTTCGCGTGCGCGACGACCCCGGAGATCAGCGCCGCCGCCTCTTCCGTGCGGAACGCGTGAGCGGCGAGCGGCGTGCCCTGATCGAGCATCCGGATCGCGAAGCGTGCGGCGGTCACCGGGTCGTGGGGGATGCGCAGCAGCTGGTTGCCGGTGAAGTCGACGACCCCGTCGATGTGGCGGCTGAGTGGACGCAGGCGAGAGATCCAGGCGGATCCGTCTACTCCGAGGTCCGCCGCCGTGCGCTCGATGTCGCGCCAGGCGATCGCTGCGCGCCCGTCGTCGAGCGGATGCGCGTACGAGGCGTCGGGACGGATCCACTCGATCCGCCGGTCGAGGCCGAACGCCTGGAAGAATGGCGAGGCGAGGGCAGCCGGATGCACGGCGGAGCAGACGTCGTGCCGGAACCCCGGAAGCGTGGCTTCACGTGTGCGCACACCGCCGCCGATGGTGTCGGCGCCCTCCAGCACTCGCACCCGATAGCCGGCGCGCGCGAGCGTCACTGCGGCAGCGAGCCCGTTCGGGCCGGAGCCGATGATCGTCGCCTGCGCCATGACGTCAGTTTGGCACGTATACGAGCGGAAAACGGTCGGCCGTACCCCTCTGGGCGTGCGATCCTGGAACTGATGAAAGAAGTACAGGGGCCGACCCCCGCAGGCACCTCCCGTCCATACCGTTCGCTCGCGGAAGCGTTGCGCGCGCACCGCATCGATCCGTCCAACCACGCGTTCATCACCGCCATCGTCGAAGCGATCGGGATCAGCTCGTTCATCGACCGTGGTCGCTACATCGAAGCGATCCGTCGTGGTGAGGGCGCTCCTCTGCACATCGGTCGCACCTACACGAACGGCTTCACTGAAGACGAGCGTCTCGTCGTCGGTTCCGCTCCGCTGCGTCTGCAGCCGAGTGAAGGCCGCGCTCCGTACTACTACGTCAGCCACCCGAGCGAGTTCATCCCGCTGACCCCGCCGCGCGCGGCGAAGCGCACGACGACTCCTCGCGTCTCCGCACCCCGGGCGGAGAAGGCGCCGAAGCCTGTCGAGGAGCGCGACTACGGCGTGTGCGAGGTGTGCTTCATGGTGAAGACGCCCTCCGGCGGCTGCGGCTGCGACTGACGTGAGCGTCGATGCCGGATCAGGAGCCGACCGGCCGTCGATACGGCTCGCCGACCTGACGGGCCCCGACGCGCTCGAGGTCGGTGCGGCCGTGCGTGCGTATCTGCTGCAGACCGAGCGGGAGAAGAGTCTGCACGAGCACGGATCCGAGAGCGATCCTGCCGTGCCGCTGCCCGACCGCTATCTCCGCGAGGTCGATGACCCGGCCGTGGCGTACTCCGAGCATCGCGTACGAGTCGCTCAGCTCGGCGATCGCGTCGTCGGGGTCGTGGTGCTCTCCGTGCACGACGGTGTGGCCGAGATCAAGCGACTGTGGGCGCAGCCCGAGGTGCGCGGTCGCGGGGTCGGTTCGGCGCTGCTGGATGCCGCCCTCCGCGATGCGGCCGATCTCGGCGCTGATCGGGTGCGGCTGTCGGTGTGGGACTGGCGTGATGGTCCCGTGCGTCTGTATGAATCGCGGGGATTCGAGCGCGTGCCCTCGTGGGACGCTCGTGAACGGCTCGTGTGCATGGTGCGCGCGGTCTGAGCATCTGCGCCGAGCCGACGTTGACGGTGTCCTCGCGTGTCATTCCACGGGCTGGGACAGCCGGTATCGGCCGGGGGTCATTCCGACGAGCGGTGTGAACTGCTCGATGAACTGACTTGTCGTGGCCCACCCGCACGCGGCGGCCGTGTCGGTCACCGAGGTGCCGTCGGCGAGCAGGACGAGCGCGCGGTGCACGCGCAGCTGCAGACGCCACTGCCGATATCCCATGCCGGTCTCCTGCTGGAACAGGCGACTCAGTGTCCGCTCGGCGGTGCCGGTGCGCACGCTGAGCTCGCCGAGCGCCACGGGCTGGGCGAGGTCGTCCTCGACGATGCGGGCCGCCCGACGCAGACGCGGATCGTGGGGCTCGGGCAGGTGCAGGGGCTGCTCCGGCGCGGTGATCGCCTCGTCGACGATCACGCGGCGCAGGTGGTCCAGTGCGGTGATGCTGCGTGTGGAGTCGGACGTCATCGCCAGCACGGCCTCACGTGCCAGCGGTGTCGCGACGAGCACGGCAGGGGTGGTCGGGAGAGACGCGGCGAGCTCGCCGGTCAGATGGACGATGCGCATGTCCGTGCGACCATGCGCGCGATGACGATGCTCGGCGCCGGCGGGCACCCAGGCCATGCGGGTCGACGGCGCGATCCAGGCGCCCTCGTCGGTGAGCAGCGACAGCACCCCCGATGCCGCGTGCACCAAATGCCCCAGGGGGTGGGCGTGACGCGGCGACGTCTCGGCGTGCGCGAAGCGGTAGGCGCCCTCCATGGGCAGCGCGGCGAGGGAGTCGAAGTCGACCAGGTTCAGGTCGACCGTTCGGGATGATTGGCGAGTATTCGACATCACGATGCAGTGTACGTGTTTCCTGACACCCCGGGCAGGTGCTGGACTCGAGGCATGAGCACGATGCACGAGCCGTTCGACACCGCCCCGACACCCCTGACCACGCCGTCCACCCGCCGAGGTGGCGTCCTCACCGGGGTCTACGTGGGCATCGGTCTGCTGATGATCGCCCTGAACCTCCGCATGGGGGTCGCGTCCGTCGGACCGGTGCTCCCCGCGATCGAGCACGACCTCGGCATCCCCGCCGCCGCGGCCGGGCTGCTGACGACGATCCCCGTGTTCGCCTTCGGTGCCTTCGCGTTCCTCACTCCGGCGCTGACGCGGTGGATCGGGCTGCATCGGCTGCTCGCACTCACGATGGTCGTGGTGGCGGTCGGCATCGGCGTCCGTCTCGTGCCCTCGCCGGTGGCGCTCTTCGGCGGTACGGTGCTGGTCGGTGCGGGCATCGCGGTGGCGAACGTCTGCATGCCTGCCGTGATCAAGCAGGACTTCGCGCACCGCGTCGGGCTGATGATGGGGCTGTACTCCACATCACTGTTCCTCGGCGCGGCCGCGGCGGCCGCGTTCACGGTGCCGTTCATGACTGCCCTGGACGGGTCGTGGCGCGGCGCCCTCGCGATCTGGGCGATTCCCGCCGTGCTCGCGCTCCTGGTGTGGCTGCCCCGGGCGATGCGCACGGTCGCCGACGCGCCGACGGTCGCCGGCGTGCCGGTCGACGCGATCGTGGAACGGCGGGATGAGCCGCGGATGTCGGCGCTGCTGCGCGACCCCGTCGCGTGGGCCGTCACCGGGTTCATGGGATTGCAGAGCCTGAGCTACTACGCCGCCCTCACCTGGATTCCGACGATGCTGCACGACGGCGGCGTCTCGGTGTCCGATGCCGGGCTGCTGCTGTCGTACTCCAGCTTTCCCGGGATCGCTGCGGCGCTCCTCGTGCCGACGATGATGCGACGCCTGCGGCCGACGTGGCTCCCGGTCGTGCTGTCCGCGGTCCTCTGCGCGACAGGGCTGATCGGCCTTCTCGTAGCACCCGGCGGAGCCGCACCCTGGCTGTGGATGACGCTGCTCGGCCTCGGGCAGGGGGCCGCCATCTCGCTGTCGCTGACGTACATCGTGCTCCGTGCGCCGGACGCGCAGCACACGGCGCACCTGTCGACGATGGCGCAGGGAGTCGGCTACCTGTTGGCCGGCTTCGGTCCGATCGGCCTCGGCATTCTGCACGCCGCGGTCGGTGGGTGGGTCTTGCCGGTGGTCGCGCTCGTCCTGCTCCTCGCCGTGCAGGCCTTCGCCGGGTCGGCGGCGAGTCGAGATCGCCATGTGAGCGCCCGACGCCGGTGAGTCGACCCCGAGGTTCCTGTCTCAGGCGAACGCGCTCATCCCGGTGATGTCGCGTCCGAGCAGCAGCGCCTGCACGCTCTCGGTGCCCTCGTAGGTGTGGATGGCTTCGATGTCGGCCATGTGCTGCATCACGCCGTTCTCGAGCAGGATGCCGTTGCCGCCGAGCAGGTCGCGGGCGGTCGAGGCGATCCGGCGCGCGGCACGCGTGTTGTGGAACTTCGCGAGCGAGGCCTGGGTCGGGCGCAGCTCGCCCGCTGTCTCGAGGTCGGCCATGCGCCGGCAGTACAGCTGCATGGCGGTGAGGTCTTCGAGCATGTGGGTGAGCCGCTCCTGGACCATCTGGAACTTCGCGAGGGGCTTTCCGAACTGCACTCGCTGAGTCGCGTAGGCCAGCGCCGCCTCGTAGCAGGCGGTCGCGTGTCCGAGCGCCGACCATGCGACACCGGAACGCGTCGCGTACAGCACGATCGAGGCGTCCTTGAAGCTCTTCGTCCCCGGCAGCACGGCGTCGAGTGGCACCCGCACATCGTCGAGCACGATGTGCGCCTGGTGGATCGCGCGCAGCGAAGCCTTCCCGCGGATGACGCTTCCGGTGTAGCCGGGGGTCTCCTGCTCCACGAGGAAGCACCGCACCGCGCCGTGTTCGTCGGTGCCCTCGTCGTCGATACGCGCCCAGACGAACGTTATGCCGCCGGACGCGCCGTTGCCGATCCACTTCTTCGTGCCGCGGATGACCCACCCGTCGCCGTCGCGGCGGGCCACGGTCTCCAGCGACACCGAGTCGGAGCCGTGATCGGGCTCGGTCAGGGCGAATGAGCCGAGCACCGAGCTGTCTGCGAGCGCGGTGAGCCACTTCTCCTGCTGTGCGGGGGAGCCGAACAGGGCCAGGGTGCGCAGCGCGAGTCCGCCCTGCACCGCGAGGATCGTGCCCAGCGAGCCGTCCCCGCGGGAGATCTCCATGTTCACGAGGCCCGCCGCCAGCGGTGACAGGCTCGTGAGCGACGGGTGCTGGACACCGTCGACGACGAGGTCCATCTCGCCCATCCGGCGCGCGGCCTCGAGCGGGTACTCGGCGCGGTCCCAGGCGTCCGCCATCTGCGGGGCGACCTCGTCGACGTAGGCCTTCGCGCGATCCCATGCCTCACGGTCGGCGGTGGGGATGTCGGTGAAGACCGCGTAGTAGTCGCTGTCCTGACGTCCGGTGATGTCGTACGACGAGACGCGCTCGCCGGGGAAGGGGGAGGCTGCAGTGCTCATTGGGCTCCTTCGTGGCACCAAGTATCGTACTCCTCGACACTCGGTTCCACGACCCCGCAAGCGGCAGAGAGCTCGTGCGGCTAGTCGAGCTGGGACTGCAGTCGGCGACTGACCTCGGCGATCGGCATGGAGCGCGGGAACACCGCGACGACCATGTCATCCGGAGCGGTGGTCGACTCGCCCGCGACCCCGTAGCGGCGACGCACATCGGCCAGCGCGTTCTGCAGCGTCGCCAGCGGCACCTTCTTGCGGCCGCGCAGCAGCTGACGCAGCACGTGGTTGTGCACCGCCGTCACGAGCGCGGCGAAACCCACCGCATCCAGGGGGTCGACGCCGGGGAGCGCGCTGCGCAGGTAGTCGTCGAAGAGGCGCTCATAGCGGAACACCGTGATGATCTCGCGTTCGCGCAGCACGGGGACCTGACGCACGATCTGGTAGCGGCGTCTGGCGAGCTCCGGGTCGTGGGCGAAGTGGGCGAAGACCGACTCCGAAGCCGCGCATACCGCGCCCCACGGATCGTCGTGGCCCTCGTCGAGGAATTCTCTGAGCTGCTCCAGGAGCACTTCGTGATCAGCGAAGACCACGTCCTCCTTTCCGCCGAACTGGCGGAAGAAGGTGGATCGGGAGACGCCCGCCGCCTTGGCGATCTGCTCCACCGACGTCTGGTCGAACCCCTGGGCGCTGAAGAGTTCGAGCGCCGCGGCGACGACGCCGGTGCGCAGTTCTGCGGATTCGTGCATGGCGAAAGCCTAGACCTCGCCGTGCGGAGACGCCGATCCGCCGCCGTCATACTGAGGGGCGTGAGCGATGACAGGGTGGGCGCCGGATGGTACGAGACGCGACGACGCGGCACCCTGCGCTGGTGGGACGGCACGCAGTGGACTCCTCGCATCGAGGTGCGGGGTCGGGAGACGACACTGGCCGCGGACAGCGCTTCGGTGCGCAGACAGCTTGTCGTGACCGAGACCGTCCTCGTCGCCGTCTTGGCAGGCGCGATCCTCATCGCCCTGTGGGGTTCCCTTCCGGTGGTCGTGGTGCGCCCCGTGATCATCGCCTCGGGCGGCGCTCTTGTGGTCATGCCGCTCATGGTCGCTCGGCAGCTCCGACTGGTGGCCCTCCCCGCACGTCGCGCCGGAGTGCAGACCCGACGCTGACCGATCGGGGTACCGAGGCCGCAGGAGTCCTCAGACCGAGGTAGTAGGCTGGGGGACTGGTCGATGTCTCGACATCGAGAGAATTACCAGACAGCAGCCCAGTGAAGGAACCACAGTGGATCTGTACGAGTACCAGGCACGAGACGTTTTCGAAAAGTACGGAGTGCCGGTTCTCGCCGGCATCGTCGCGGACACCCCTGAAGAGGTGAGGGCGGCTGCCGAGAAGATCGGCGGAGTGGTCGTCGTCAAGGCTCAGGTGAAGACCGGCGGCCGTGGAAAGGCGGGCGGCGTCAAGGTCGCCAAGACCCCCGACGAGGCGTACGAGGCGGCGAAGGCCATCCTCGGCCTCGACATCAAGGGCCACGTCGTCAAGCGCGTCATGGTCGCGCAGGGTGCGCGCATCGCCGAGGAGTTCTACTTCTCCGTGCTGCTCGACCGCGCCAACCGTTCCTACCTGAGCCTCTGCTCGGTCGAGGGCGGCATGGAGATCGAAGAGCTCGCGGTCGAGCGTCCCGAGGCGCTCGCGCGCGTCGAGGTCAACCCGCTCACGGGCATCGACAAGGCGAAGGCCGTCGAGATCGCCCGCGCGGCGAACTTCCCCGAAGACCTCGTCGAGAAGGTCTCCGACGTCTTCGTGAAGCTCTTCGACGTCTACAAGGGCGAGGACGCGACGCTGGTCGAGGTCAACCCGCTGGTGCGCACCGAAGAGGGCGACATCATCGCGCTCGACGGCAAGGTCACCCTCGACGACAACGCCTCCGAGATCCGTCACCCCGAGCACGAAGCGCTCGAGGACAAGGATGCAGCCGACCCGCTCGAGGCCAAGGCCAAGGCATCGGGTCTCAACTACGTGAAGCTCGACGGCGAGGTCGGCATCATCGGCAACGGCGCAGGGCTCGTCATGTCGACGCTCGACGTGGTCGCCTACGCGGGCGAGAACCACAACGGCGTGAAGCCGGCCAACTTCCTCGACATCGGCGGCGGCGCCTCGGCCGAGGTCATGGCCGCCGGCCTCGACGTCATCCTCGGCGACCCGCAGGTCAAGAGCGTGTTCGTCAACGTCTTCGGTGGCATCACGGCGTGCGACGCCGTCGCCAACGGCATCAAGGGTGCCCTCGAGACGCTGGGTGCCACGGCCTCCAAGCCGCTCGTCGTGCGCCTGGACGGCAACCGCGTCGACGAGGGTCGCGCGATCCTCGCCGAGTATGCACACCCGCTTGTGACCCTGGCCGCCACCATGGACGAGGGCGCCGACAAGGCCGCCGAGCTCGCCAACGCCTGAGACTGAAGGACGAGAAGAATGTCGATCTACCTCAACAAGGACTCCAAGGTCATCGTCCAGGGCATCACCGGCGGTGAGGGCACCAAGCACACCGCGCTGATGCTCAAGGCCGGCACCCAGGTCGTCGGTGGCGTCAACGCCCGCAAGGCCGGCACCACGGTCTCGCACACCGACAAGGACGGCAACGCCGTCGAGCTGCCCGTCTTCGCCTCGGTCGCCGAGGCCATGAAGGAGACCGGCGCCGACGTGTCGATCGCCTTCGTGCCCGGTGCCTTCACCAAGGACGCGATGATCGAGGCCATCGATGCCGAGATCCCGCTGCTCGTGGTCATCACCGAGGGTGTCCCCGTCGGCGACTCGGCAGAGGCCTGGGCCTACGCGCAGAGCAAGGGCAACAAGACCCGCATCATCGGCCCGAACTGCCCCGGCATCATCACGCCGGGCGAGGCGCTCGTGGGCATCACGCCGGCGAACATCACGGGCAAGGGACCGATCGGCCTCGTGTCGAAGTCGGGCACCCTGACCTACCAGATGATGTTCGAGCTGCGCGACCTGGGCTTCTCCACCGCCATCGGCATCGGCGGCGACCCGGTCATCGGCACCACGCACATCGACGCGCTCGCCGCGTTCGAGGCCGACCCCGAGACGAAGGCGATCGTCATGATCGGCGAGATCGGCGGCGACGCCGAGGAGCGCGCGGCCGACTACATCAAGGCGAACGTCACGAAGCCGGTCGTCGGCTACGTCGCGGGCTTCACGGCTCCCGAGGGCAAGACCATGGGTCACGCCGGTGCGATCGTCTCCGGCTCGGCCGGTACCGCTCAGGCGAAGAAGGAGGCCCTCGAGGCCGCCGGCGTCAAGGTCGGCAAGACGCCGTCCGAGACGGCAGACCTGATGCGTGCGATCATCGAAGCGCTCTGATCTGAGCTACGCTTGATCTGAAGGCCCCGGACTCCACTCCGGGGCCTTCTTTCATGCCCGGGTGTGCGTGACGCTTCAGCGGCGGGCGGCGATATCGTCGCTGCGCCGCACTTTCCAGGAGTTGGCGGTGGCCACCGGCAGGCCGATCTCGGCCCGGGGGCGCCCGGTGATCCTCTCGTCGAACCAGACGCCCTCCACGTACGCCGTGTGACGCACGACTCCCAGCAGGCTCGGAGCGCCGGGGATCGGCGCGGACCGCGCCTCCTCTTCGGTGAGGCCTTCGAGGCTGGCCAGAATGAGCTCCCGGTACTCGAGGAGGCGTCGGTCGACGTCCCGTCTCAGGTCGAACGGGTGGTCGTTGCGGTGTCGCTGATGCACTGGATCTCCTTCAGGGCCGGGACCCCACCCTCCACGCCGGTCGGTGCGCTGCGCAGCTGCCGCGCCGCATCGCGCTCAGCTGCGCGGGACCACGGCATCCAGGATGCGGTCGAGTGCCAGGTGCGCTTCCGGCCGCGCGTCGGCGTCGTCGGGGTGCGCGGCGAGCCACAGGGCGAGCTCGTTCATCGCTCCGGAGAGTGCGGCCGTGAGCGGATCCACGAGCGCGGGGGAGACGCCGGCTTCGCGTAGGCCCGTGCGCAGCTCCTGCTCCGGTCCTTCCGCGTCGAGTCGGCGCCACTGCTCCCCGCCGAGCACGGCGGGACCGTCGACGAGCAGCACGCGTGACGCCGCTCCCCGGGTGATCGCGTCGAGGAACGCGTGACTGCCGTCGCGGAGAGCGGCATCCGGAGCACTGTCTTCCGTGGCGTCGCGGATCGCGTCGGCCACGGACTGCTGCTGGGCGGCCGCGACGTCGCGGAAGAGCAGCGGCTTCGACGTGTAGTGGTGGTAGACCGCACCTCGTGTGACTCCGGCGAGGCGGGCGATCTCGTCCACGGATGCGGTGGCGTACCCGTGCTCGGCGAAGTGGGTCGTGGCGGTCTCGAGAATTCGTCGCGCGGTCTCGGCGGCGTCGGCAGCGGATGCTCGGGGCATGACTCTTTCCTTACGTACAGGTTGTATGTATCCTAGTCACGCAGAATACAAACACTCTGTATGTAAAGGAGAGACGAATGCGGATCACGAGCTTCTACCCGGTGCTGATGGTCGACGACGTCGCAGCGAGTGCGCGGTTCTATCGAGAGGAGCTCGGCTTCGAGGTGGTGTTCGAGGCCGACTGGTACGTGAGCCTGCGCTTCGATGGCGGTGAGCTCGCGATCCTCGACCGTTCGCACGAGACCATCCCCGAGGGGTTTCGCGAGCCCGTGCGCGGGCTGCTGCTCAACGTCGAGGTGCCGGATGCCGCTGCCGAGCATGCGCGCCTGGTGGGGGAGCGGGGTCTGCCGGAGCGGCTGCCGCTCCGCGACGAGGCCTTCGGTCAGCGCCACTTCATCATCGAGGCGCCTGGCGGTGTGCTGATCGACGTGATCGAGCCGATCGAGCCGTCGCCGGAGTTCGCCGCTGCCTACGCCTGAGCCTCGCGAGGTGGCCGTCTTCGTCAGACGCATGACCTCTCAGCGGATGCATGGCCGCTCGGGGCGTGTGTTCCTGCATCCGGCGGATGCTCATGCATGTGACGGCCGCGGCGGAGGGAGGTACGGAAGAGGGGCGGATGCCGCAGCACCCGCCCCTCTTCCGTGAGCTCGGATCGGTGTCAGATCCCGACGCCGAACAGTGCCTCGATGGGCCCGCGGGCGAAGAAGATCAGGAAGCCGGCGCCCACCACCCACAGCAGCGGGCTGATCGTCTTGGCCTTGCCGGAGAACGCGTGGATGAGCACCCAGCTGACGAAGCCCGCGCCGATGCCGTTCGCGATCGAGTAGGTCAGCGGCATGACAGAGACGGTGAGGAACACCGGCAGCAGTACGCGGAAATCGCTGAAGTCGATGTAGCGGATCTGCGCCATCATCATCGCACCGACGATGATCAGCGCGGCGGCGGCGATCTCGGTCGGGACGATCGACGTCAGCGGGGTCAGGAACATCGCGATCAGGAACACGATGCCTGTCACCACGTTCGCGAGTCCGGTGCGCGCACCCTCACCGATGCCGGCGCCCGACTCGATGAAGACCGTGCTCGAGGACGAGGACGTCGCGCCACCGGCGATCGCGCCGACACCCTCGACGACCAGTGCCGACTTGATGCGGGGGAAGTCGCCGTTGTCGTCGGCGAGGTTCGCCTCCTTGGCGAGGCCCGTCATGGTGCCCATGGCGTCGAAGAAGTTCGTGAACAGCAGAGTGAAGACGATCATCACGATCGCGACGAGGCTGACCTTGCTCAGATCGAAGCTGAAGTCGACGGCCCCGATGAGGCTCAGGTCGGGGACACCCACGGGGGAGCCGTCGAGCGCGGGAACCGTCAGGCCCCAGCCGCCCGGGTTCACCACGTTGCCCTCGTCGTCGAAGCCGCGGGCCCCGATGTGCCAGATCGCCTCGACGATGACTGCGAGCACAGTGCCGCCGATGAGTCCGATCAGCATGCCGCCCTTGATCTTGAGGGCGACGAGGATGCCGGTGAGGAGGAGGGTGATGACGAACAGCAGGGTCGGAACGGTCGCGACCGAGCCGTTCACGCCGAGGCCGACAGGAGGAGAAGACGCGCCGGTCGCGGTGACGAAGCCGGAGTTGACGAAGCCGATGAAGGCGATGAACAGACCGATGCCGACCGTGATCGCGATCTTCAGCTGGAACGGGACCGCGTCGAAGATCGCCTTCCGAAGGCCGGTGGCAGCGAGCAGCACGATGACGACGCCGTTGATCATCACGAGGGCCATGGCCTCGGGCCAGGTCACCTGTCCGACGACCGAGAACGCGACGAAGGCGTTGATGCCAAGTCCGGCGGCGAAACCGAAAGGCAGGCGCGTGACGAGTCCGAACAGGATCGTCATCACGCCGGCGGTCAGTGCGGTGGCGGCGCCCACGGCGTTGAAGCTGAGCATGTCTCCGGCGACATCGGGCTTGCCGGAGAGGATGATCGGGTTGAGGATCACGATGTACGCCATCGTGACGAACGTCACCAGGCCCCCTCGGATCTCGGTGCCGATCGTGGATCCGCGCTTGCTGATCTCGAAGAAGCGGTCCAGGGAGTTCTTGGGTTCGGTGGATGCCGGGGCGGGCGGGGCAGTTGTCATCGGGAAACCTCCGGAGAAACGCTATCGTGTCGTCGACCTCACGCGCGCCCCCAGGGCTTCGTCGGCAACTCGTCGTAGTCTCGAAACGCTATGCAACGCCTCCTCGTCGCGCTCCTCGCCGCCTTCGACGCCGCCATCGCCGCGGCGGTCGGTCTCGTCGTGCTGCTCGCGCCGCTGACGCTGCTGTGGACGCTCGCCTTCGGCGTCACGGCCGACTGGGGCGCGCTCTGGCCGCTCACCGGTACGCTCTGGGAGTTCGGCCACGGGGTGCCTCTGGCCGTCACCATCCCGGATGAGCTCCTGGTCGCTCTCGCGATCCCGCCGCAAGCGGCGTCCTTCGCGGTCTCGATCACGCCGCTGGCTTTCCTGCTCTTCACCCTGCTTTTCGCCGCCCGCTCCGGCGCCAGGGCTGCGGCTGCGGGAACCTGGCTGCTCGGCTCGCTGTCGGGAACGGTGGTGTTCACCGCCATCTCCACCGGCGTCGCGCTGACCGCGCGGCTGGATGCCGTGCAGACCCCTCTGGTCCTCGCGATCGTTCTCCCCGCCGCTGTCTACCTCGTCGGCACGGTGTGCGGGGCTGTGCGGATCGCGTGGGAGGAGGGAGACGGGGGAATCCTCGATCGTCTCCACGATCGCATCGACGCCCGCGAGGATTGGGCGCCCGTCCCTGTCGCGATCGTTCGCGGCACGGCCTTCGCCGTGGTCGGCGTCGTCGGTGCCGCCGCCCTGGCACTCGCCGTGATGACGCTGTTCCGCGGCGGGGAGGTCGTCGCGCTTTTCCAAGCCGCCCGTGTCGATGCACTCGGGGCGACCGTGATGACCCTGGCGCAGCTCGCCTATCTCCCCACCCTGGTCGTATGGGCGGCCTCGTGGCTCGCGGGCCCTGGATTCGCCGTCGGCGCCGGAACCGCGGTATCGCCAGCCGGCACGCAGGTGGGGGTCGTCCCGGGTATCCCGATGTTCGGGCTGCTGCCCGAGAACAGTTCGATGTGGATGCTGATCGTGGTGCTCGTCCCGATCGCGGCCGGCGCGTTCGCCGGCTGGGCGGTGCGTTCCCGTCTCGTCTGGGAAGGGACGCCGCTGGGCGCGGTGCAGCGCGCAGCGATCGCGGTGGGGATCGCCGTCGTCAGCGCGGGGGTGGCGGGCCTCGCCGCGGTACTCGCGAACGGCTCGATGGGGCCGGGGCGGCTGGCGGATGTCGGCCCTGCGGCTCTTCCCTTCATGCTCGCGCTCGGTCTGGAGGTGCTCGTGGGGGCAGCGATCCTGTTGCTGTCGCCGCGCCACCGCGATGAGCTGGCCGAAGAGCGCACGGACCGCTGGATCGCCGAGATGACCGAGTTCGATCCGAGTCTCACTCCGGCAGCGTCGGCGCCCGGCATCCCCTTCTCCGAGACGCCGGCGTTCGACGACACAGCACCTCTGGACGACGTCCGCGGCTTCACTCCGCCCCGGGGCGACCGCGACTGAACACCGTCAGCGGGCGAACGGATGCCGGGCGGATCAGGTCGTCGCGCCCCGGTAGACTGGGCGCGTGCTCACGGTCGCCGTTCTCATCTCGGGCACCGGCTCGAACCTTCGCGCCCTCCTCGAGGCCGCTCGTCATCCCGATTTTCCCGCCAGGGTGATCGTCGTCGGTGCCGATCGCGAAGCCGAAGGGCTGGCCCACGCCGAGGAGTTCGGCATCCCCAGCTTCACGGTGCCGTGGCACGAGCACGAGAGCCGCGAGGCGTGGGGCGAAGAGCTCGCCCGCCAGCTCGCCGTCTGGAACCCCGACCTCGTGGTCCTCAGCGGTCTCATGCGTCTGCTGCCGCCTTCGCTCGTCGCGGAGTACTCGCCGCGCCTCATCAACACGCACCCCGCATTCCTGCCGGAGTTCCCGGGGGCGCACGGCGTCCGCGATGCGCTCGCCTCCGGTGCGGCCGAGACCGGCGCCAGCGTGATCGTCGTCGATGACGGTGTCGACACGGGGCCCATCCTGGCCCAGGAGCGCATCCCGATCCTCGACGGCGACACCGAGCACAGCCTCCACGAGCGCATCAAGCCCGTCGAACGTCGACTGCTCATCGACGTCGTCCGCGGGATCGCCACCGGCGACCTCGTCCTCAGCACTTCCTCCTGACCCCCTCCACCCGACGCCCCCGCACGAAGGAGCCCATCATGGCCGGCCCCCGCCACGACCCCACGCTCTACCGCGATCGCGACAGCGTGCCGATCCGGCGCGCGCTCGTCTCGGTGAGCGACAAGACCGACCTGCTCGTCCTGGCTGCGGCACTCGCCGATGCCGGTGTCGAGATCGTGTCGACCGGTTCGACGGCCTCGACCATCCGCGAGGCGGGCTTCCCGGTCACAGACGTGGCCGCCGTCACGGGCGTCGCCGAGATGCTCGACGGTCGCGTCAAGACGCTGCACCCGAAGATCCACGGTGGTCTGCTCGCCGACCTGCGTCTCGAGGACCACGAGCGTCAGCTCGCCGAACTCGACATCACGCCGTTCGAGCTCGTCGTCGTGAACCTCTACCCGTTCGTCGAGACCGTCGCTTCCGGCGCCGTGGGCGACGACGTGGTCGAGCAGATCGACATCGGGGGACCTGCGATGGTGCGCGCCGCCGCGAAGAACCACGCCAACGTGGCGATCGTCGTCTCGCCGCAGTCGTATCCTGGCATCATCTCGGCGATCGCCGAGGGCGGTACCTCGGTATCGCAGCGGCGCGAGCTCGCCGCCCGTGCCTTCGCGCACACGGCCGCCTACGACACCGCGGTCGCATCGTGGTTCGCCGAGGGCACGCTGCAGGACGACGGCGACCTCCCGACCCACCTGACGATCCAGGCCGAGCGCCTCGCCACCCTCCGCTACGGCGAGAACTCGCACCAGCGCGGCGCGATCTACACCCGCGCCGGCGGCCACGGCATCGCCCAGGCGACCCAGCTGCAGGGCAAGGAGATGTCGTACAACAACTACGTCGATGCGGATGCTGCGCTGCGTGCCGCCTACGACATGGTCAAGCCGGCCGTCGCGATCATCAAGCACGCCAACCCGTGCGGCATCGCGACCACCGCGCCGAACGCGCTCGATCCGATCGCCAGCGCCCACCTGCGCGCGCACGAGTGCGACCCGGTCTCCGCTTACGGCGGAGTGATCGCGGCCAACGGGACCGTGACTCTGAAGATGGCCGAGAACCTCAAGGACATCTTCACCGAGGTCATCGTCGCGCCATCGTTCGAGCCGGCAGCGCTCGAGGTGTTCAAGGCGAAGAAGAACCTGCGTCTGCTGCAGCTGCCCGAGGACTGGCAGCAGGAGCGCATGGATGTGCGTCTCGTCTCCGGCGGACTGCTGCTGCAGGACGCCGACCGCTTCCCCGACGACATCGTCTCCGTCGCGAAGAACTGGGAACTCGTCTCCGGCGAGCGTCCGAGCGACGAGGAGATGGAGAACCTCATCTTCGCGTGGAAGGCGTGCCGCGCGGTCAAGTCGAACGCGATCGTGCTCGCGAAGGACAACGCCACGGTCGGCGTCGGCATGGGCCAGGTCAACCGTGTCGACTCGTGCCGCCTGGCGGTCGAGCGCGCAGGAGACCGCGCCGCCGGATCGGTCGCGTCGTCCGATGCGTTCTTCCCCTTCGCGGACGGCGCCCAGGTGCTGATCGATGCCGGAGTCACGGCGATCGTGCAGCCCGGCGGCTCCGTGCGTGATGAGGAGGTCATCGACGCGGCTCGCAAGGCGGGCGTCACGATGTTCTTCACCGGGGAGCGTCACTTCTTCCACTGAGCGCACACCTCGTCCCGGGAACGCGTCCCGGCCTCGCCTCGGACGCTCGACCTATATACTGGCCGTTCACTGGGGGCAATGGGGCGACAGTATGGAAGCACAGACGCGTGTGACGTCAAGCGAAGGCACGGCGACGGTTCCGTGGCTGAGGCCGACTTCCTATTGGTTGCCGGCCCACTTCGTGGATTCGGCATGGATCACCCACGGAGCGTTCGCCGCCTGGCTGATCGACGTGCTGCGTCCGCGCGACCTCGCGGAGTTGGGCACGCACAACGGCTTCTCGTGCTTCGCCTTCGCCGAGGCGGCGAAGCGGTTGGGGCACACGGTCACGATCAACGCCCTGGACAGTTGGGAGGGCGACGATCACGCGGGCTTCTACGACGACTCCACGTACGAGGCGGTTCGATCGATCGCGGAGAGTGACTATGCGTCGAGTGTCGAACTGCACCGCGGCTACTTCTCCGACACGCGTCCACGTTTTGCTGTGGCGTCCGTCGATCTCCTGCACATCGATGGACGCCACGGCTATGAGGACGTCCGCGAAGATTACGAGCAGTGGCGGGATACGGTCCGTGACGGGGGAGTGATCCTCTTCCACGACATCGCCGAACGACGCGACGATTTCGGAGTCTGGCGCCTCTGGGCGGAGATCGCCGAACCGGGGCGTGCATTCGCCTTCGAGCACGGGCACGGTCTCGGCGTGCTCGCCGTCGGCGACGTCGTCCATGACCCGCTCCGCGCGCTCTTCGAGGCGGATGACTTCGTCGCCGGCCGCATCCGCGCGGACTTCGAGCGCCTCGGCGCGCTGATCGCACACGTGGCACGCATCCCGCACCTCGAAGCGGAGGTCGAGTCCCTCCACGACGTCGTGGAGACCCTGCAGACGGAGCGTGTGCGTCTCTCCGACGTGATCGTGGCACGGGATGATGCGCTCGCATCGCTGCGCGGCAGCGCGAGCTGGAAGCTCACCGAACCCTTGCGCGCGATCAGCCGGAGAGCGCGACGGGAGCGCTGACAGGAGCGGCGATCCGCCTGATCACAGTCATGTCCGATTTCCGCCAGTCGAAGTCGGTGGGGCGTGACACAGTGGAGGCATGAGCTTCCCCGTGATCGACTTCGACGAGCGCTACCGCGCGATCAGCGCGCGCGACACCCGCTTCGACGGGCAGTTCGTGACGGCCGTGCGCTCGACCGGGATCTACTGTCGTCCGAGCTGCCCCGCCCGCACGCCCAAGCCGCAGAACGTCACCTTCTATCCGACGAGCGCCGCGGCTCACGAGGCCGGGTATCGGGCGTGCAAGCGATGCCTGCCCGAGGCGGCGCCCGGGTCTCCTGCGTGGGACATCCGTGGCGACACGGCTGCGCGGGCGATGCGTCTGATCGCCGACGGCGTGGTGGAGCGCGAGGGCGTTCCGGGGCTGGCTGCGCGGCTGGGATACTCCAGCCGGCACCTCACGCGGCTGCTGACCACCGAACTGGGTGCCGGCCCGCTCGCGCTGGCCCGAGCCCATCGGGCGCACACCGCGCGGATGCTGCTGGTCGGCACAGACATGCCGATCTCCGACGTCGCCTTCTCTGCCGGGTTCGCCAGCATCCGACAGTGCAACGACACGATCCGCGAGGTCTTCGGACTCACGCCGGGCGAGCTCAGGGCGCGTCGTCGGTTGCCGGCTTCAGCCGTTCCCGGCGCGATCGACCTCGTGCTGCCGTATCGGGGGCCGCTCGATGCGAGTGGCATCTTCGCCTGGATGGCGGCACGTGCCGTTCCCGGTATCGAGGAGACGACGTCGACGTCGTTCTCTCGGCACCTGCGGATGCCGGGCGGTCCCGCCTGGTTCGAGGTGCGTCAGGATGATGCGGCACGTCTGCACCTGCGCGCCCGAGTCGCACGGCTGGGAGATCTGGCCCCATTGGTGTCGATCGTGCGGCGTATCTTCGACCTCGATGCCGATCCGCAGGCGATCGATGAGGCGCTCTCCGCGCACGCCGAGCTCGCCCCCCTCGTCACGCGTACCCCCGGCATCCGGGTGCCCGGTTCGGCCGATCCTCACGAGATGCTGATCCGCGCGATGGTCGGGCAGCAGATCACCGTGGTCGCGGCTCGTACCGCGCTCACCGCGCTCACCGAGGCGCTGGGGGAGCGCACCGAGAGCGGACTGCTGTTCCCCACGATGTCCGCCATCGCCGCGCATGGTGCCGAGGTGCTGCGCGGCCCGGCTGCCCGCATCCGCGCGATCACCGGTGCTGCCGCCGCGCTCGCCGACGGCTCCCTTCGGCTCACGGTCGGAGACGACGGCGCCGAGCAGCGTGCCGCGCTCCTGGCGATGCCGGGGATCGGGCCCTGGACGGCTGACTATGTGCGCATGCGCGTTCTCGGCGACCCCGATGTCCTGCTGCCGGGCGACGTCGCGCTGCGCGCCGGTGCGGCGGCTTCCGGCCTGCCGGGCGAAGCGCGCCCGCTCACGCTCTGGGCCGAGCGCACCGCCCCCTGGCGCAGCTATCTCAGCGCACACCTCTGGCGCGCTGCCCCCGTGCGCCCCGTAGCTTCTCGGCGCGCGTCGTCAGCCGCTGCACGTTCCACCCCCACGGAAGACACGACAACGAAGGAGACCCCATGACCGCCCTCATCCAGACCATCGAGACGCCGGACGGCGCCTTCACGATCCTCGCCGACGACCGCCAGCGCGTGATGTCCTCCGGATGGACGTCCGATGTCGAGGCGATCCTCGACCGCCTGTCTGCTGCGAACCGCCCTGAAGACCTCCGGGAGGGGGAGACGGACGCCGCAGCTGCAGCGCTCGCGTACTACGCCGGCGACCTCTCCGCCATCGACGACGTCGCCGTGAAGCAGACGGGAACAGCCCTGCAGCTCGCCGGATGGTCTGCGCTGCGGTCGATCGAGCCGGGCGAGCCTCTGACGTACACGGGTTTCGCGACCCGGCTCGACAACCCCCGTGCCGTCCGCGCGGCTGCGTCCATCTGCGCGCGCAACGCACCGGCGCTGTTCGTCCCCTGCCATCGGGTGCTGCGCACCGACGGCACCCTCGGCGGATTCGCCTGGGGGATCGACGTCAAAGAGAGCCTGCTCGTGCGCGAGAGCCGCGCGCATTGAGTCGCGGGCACCACGATGGGTTGTCGTCGTGGTGCCCGTCGACGAAGCATCCGGACCGATGCGGCCATAGGCTCGTCCCGTGACCGCCAACGATGCACTCGCCCTCCACCGCCGCGCCGTCGTCGCCGACGCGCACAACGATCTGCTCTGCTCGGTGGCGAGCCGCCCGGCGGATGAGTGGTCGGACTACTTCCGGGCCCAGTGGCTTCCCCAGCTGCACGACGGTGGTGTCGGTCTGCAGGTGCTGCCGGTGTTCATCGACGACGTGTATCGCCCGGAGGGGGCCTTGCGTCGCACCCTCCGCATGATCGAGGCCGCGCACCGGCTGGCAGAGGGCAACGCAGATGCGGTCGGTCTGTGCCGGGACGGCGACGACATCGATCGGGTGATCGGCGAGGGGCGCATCGCGCTGGTGCTCGCCTTGGAGGGGATGCCCGGCATCGCCGATGACGTCGAGATGCTCGAGACGGTGCACCGGCTCGGGGTGCGCATCGGATCGGTGGCGCATTTCGGGCGCAGCGCGTTCGCCGACGGCAGCGGTGAGGATGCCGCGGGCAGCAGACTGACGCGAACCGGCGTCAGGGCACTCGCCGAGATGGAGCGCATCGGGATGATCTTCGACATCAGCCACCTCGGTGCGGGCGGGGTCGACCACGTGCTGGAGCTTGCCACGCGACCGGTGATGGCCACGCATTCCTCGGCCCGTGAGCTGTTCGACCACCACCGCAACCTCACAGATGCGCAGATCGCCGGGGTCGCCGAGAGCGGGGGAGTCGTGTGCGTCAACTTCTTCGCTCCGTACCTGCATGAGAGCGCGTACACGATCGACGCGCTGATCGACCACTTCGAACGCGTGGTGTCGGTCGCCGGCATCGAACACGTCGGGATGGGGCCGGACTTCGTCCGTGAGGTGCTGGAAGACACCACGGCGCCCTGCTGCGTGCAGACGACGATCGAAGGGGTGCCGGCCGATCGGTACCTGCCGGGCCTCGAGGGCCCGGCAGGCCTCCCGCTCGTGACCGAGGCGCTGGTGCGTCGTGGCTGGCAGGAGCAGGACATCCTCGCCGTCCTCGGTGGCAACCTGCAGCGCTTCCTCCGATCCGGACTCGGAACCGCAGCCCACGTCTGAGGCTCTCCGTATCTCGTCTCCCACGCGGGTCGACGACCGTGGTCGACGAATCGGGAATGACTCTTGCATTCAGCTGGTTCACAGCAATAGGCTGGTGGGCTGTCGCGCCAACCGGACGACATCGCCGAGCCCCTGAGGAGGACACCATGACCACGATCGCCACCGCGCGGATCGCAGCTCTCGGCTCGACCCCGGCGCGTCCGCTCTCCTAGAGCCACCCCGCCCCTTCTTCGTCGGATGCCGGACTCCATGAGTCCGCTCTCGTATCCGTCCCCTTCCGCAATCGCTTTCCATACGAAACTCGTCTGAGAGACATGTCTTCCTCGCCTTCCGTGCAGAATCCCTCGCCCTCATCGACCCTTTCCACTCCGGCCGCACTGTGGCGTCTGAAGCCCTTCGTGAAGCCCGTCATCTGGCGGCTCGCCGGCGGTGCAGCCAGCGCGCTCATCGCCGCCGTCATCGCTCTGATGATCCCGATCGTGCTCGAGCAGATCATCAGCGGCCCTGTGCGCTCCGGTGAGATCAGTGCGATCGTCTGGGGAGCCGTCGCCGTCTTCGCCCTCGCCCTCGGCGAGGCCCTGATGGTGTGGCTGCGACGCCAGTTCGTGCTCAACCCTTCGACAGAGGTCGAGTACAAGATGCGCACCGAGCTGTACTCGCGCCTGCAGACGCTCCCGGTGTCTTTCCACGACCGGTGGGGCTCCGGGCAGCTGCTCAGCCGCATGATGCAGGACATCGGTCTCATCCGCCGTTGGCTCGCGTTCGGCCTCGTGCTGCTGGTCGTCAACATCCTCACGATCATCATCGGCTCTGTGCTGCTCTTCCGCTGGCACTGGTTGCTGGGCACGATCTTCCTGGTGACCGCGATCCCGCTGTGGATCCGCGGCTACCTGTTCGAGAAGCGCTACGGCGCGCTCACCCGCCGCAGCCAGGACCAGGCCGGCGACCTCGCCACGAGCGTCGAGGAGAGCGTGCACGGCATCCGCGTGCTGAAGGCGTTCGGTCGTGGCAAGCACGCCCTCAGCCGCTTCAGCCGCCAGGCTGAGACCCTGCGCGAGACCGAGATGAGCAAGGCCGGTGCGATCGCGTCGATCTGGTTCTGGCTCGACCTCATGCCGCAGATCGCCTTCGGCCTCAGCCTGATGTCCGGCATCTGGCTGATCTCCGTGGGCCAGATCGACGAGGCGCAGCTGTTCGCCTTCTTCGCGATGGCGGTCGTGCTGCGCTGGCCCATCGAGTCGATCGGCTTCCTGTTCTCGTTCATGCTCGACGCGCGCACGGCGACCGACCGCGTCTTCGACATCTTCTCCGAGACCAACACCATCACCGACCCGGAGAATCCGGTTCACATCGAGAACCCGCGCGGGGAGCTCGCGTTCGAGAACGCGCACTTCCGCTATCAGGACGCGGGTGCCCACGAGCGCGACCTGCTCGACGGCATCGACCTGGTGCTGCGCCCCGGCGAGACCATGGCGCTGGTGGGCCTGACAGGCAGCGGTAAGACCACACTCACCACGCTGCCCACGCGTCTGTACGACGTGACGGGCGGCAAGGTCACCCTCGACGGCGTCGATGTGCGGGATCTTCCGCTCGCCGAGCTCCGTCAGCACATCGCCATGGCGTTCGAAGACGCGACGCTGTTCTCGGCGACGGTCCGTGAGAACGTGCTGCTCGGGCGTGCCGAGCTCGACGTGCACAGCGATGAGGGCGAGCGCGTGCTGCGCGAAGCTCTCGACGTCGCGCAGGCGGCGTTCGTCGACGCGTTGCCCGACGGCGTCGAGACGGTGATCGGCGAAGAGGGGCTCAGCCTCTCCGGCGGCCAGCGTCAGCGGCTCGCCCTCGCCCGCGCTGTGGCGGCGAAGCCGAAGGTGCTCGTGCTCGACGACCCGCTGTCGGCGCTCGACGTCGACACCGAAGCTCTGGTGGAGGAGGCGCTGCGGCACGTGCTCGCCGACACCACGGCCATGATCGTGGCGCACCGGCCATCGACCGTCGCCCTCGCCGACCGCGTCGCCCTGCTGGAGGCCGGCCGCGTGACGGCGGTGGGGACGCACTCCGAGCTGCTGAAGACGAGCCGGCACTACCGCCACGTCATCTCCAGCCTGGAGGCGGAGGAGGCCGCGCGCACCGGCGCGATCCCCGTGATCCGCGATGAACAGGCCGAGATCGACGAAGAGGTCCGCGAGGGCCTCGGGATGCAGGCGCCCGACGAAGACCCGATCACCGAGAAGGAGGTGCAGCGATGAGCTCCGCCGTCACCGGAACCCAGAACGAGGATCGTTCCGAGTACACCCGCGAAGAGAGCCGGGAGATCCGTCGGCGATCCCTCCGACTGCTCGGATCCCTGGTCAGCCCGTTGAAGCCGAGGATCGTCCTCGCCGCTGCGGTGCTGATCGTGTCGACCGCCCTCCAGGTCGCCGGCCCGATCCTCATCAGCATCGGCCTCGATCGTGCGCTGCCCGCGGCCATCGACCGGGCCGACTGGATGCCCACCTTCATGATCGGAGGCATCTACCTGCTGGCGGGGGCATTCGCTGCCGTGCTGATCGCCTGGTATGTGATCATCGCAGCCAAGCTCACCCAGGCCGTGCTGCTCGACCTGCGCAAGCGCATCTTCCTGCACACCCAGCGCCTGAGCCTGGAGTTCCACGAGTCATACACGTCGGGGCGCATCATCTCGCGCCAGACCAGTGACCTCGACTCGATCAAGGAGCTCCTCGACGGCGGCTTGAACGAGCTCGTCTCCGGCGTGCTCTTCGGGCTCTTCACCTTCATCGCGCTGTGCTTCTGGGATTGGCAGTCAGGCCTCATCCTGGCGATCGGCGGCGTACCGCTGTTCTTCCTGATGAAGTGGTTCTACTCGCGCTCGCAGCTGGTCTACCGCGAGTCGCGGGTGATCAGCGCGAAGGTGATCGTGCAGTTCGTCGAGACGATGACCGGCATCCGGGCCGTGAAGGCCTTCCGAAAGGAGCCGCGCAACGACAAGGCCTTCCAGGAGATCGCCGGTGACTATCGCGATGTCAACCGTCGCTCGATGCTGCTGTTCGGCACGTTCGAGCCCGGGCTCATGGGCGTCGCGGCGCTCGTGCTCGGCATCGTCGTGCTGTGGGGCGGTATCCGGGTCTCCGAGGGGGCATTGACCGTCGGCGTGCTGCTGTCGGCAGTGCTGTACGTGCGCAACTTCTTCGCCCCGATGCAGGAGATCGCGATGTTCCTGAACTCGTACCAGTCGGCCACGGCCGCACTGGAGAAGGTGTCGGGCGTGCTCGAGGAGGTGCCGACGGTTCCGGATCCCGAGAAGCCGATCGACCTCTGGGAAGCTCGCGGGCACGTGGAGTTCGATGAGGTGACGTTCGGTTACAACGGCGAGAAGACGATCCTTCCGAACTTCTCGCTCGACATCCCCGCCGGGCAGACGATCGCTCTGGTCGGCACGACCGGCGCAGGCAAGTCCACGTTGGCCAAGCTCATCTCGCGGTTCTACGACCCCTCCGAAGGACGGGTCACCCTCGACGGTGTCGACCTGCGTTCGCTGCACCCGAAGGATCTCCGCCGCGCGATCGTCATGGTCACGCAGGAGGCGTACCTGTTCAGCGGGACCGTCGCCGACAACATCGCTCTCGGTAAGCCGGAGGCGACGCTCGACGAGATCAAGGCGGCGGCGCGGGCCGTGGGTGCCGACGGGTTCATCTCGTCGCTCCCCGACGGCTACGGCACCGATGTGAACAAGCGCGGCGGTCGGGTCTCGGCCGGTCAGCGTCAGCTCATCTCGTTCGCCAGGGCCTTCCTCGCCGACCCGGCGGTGCTCATCCTGGATGAGGCCACGGCGTCGCTGGACATCCCATCCGAGCGACTGATCCAGGATGCGCTGCAGACGCTGCTCAAGGACCGCACCGCGATCATCATCGCGCACCGCCTGTCGACGGTCGCGATCGCCGACAGGGTGCTGGTGATGGAGCACGGTCGAATCATCGAGGACGACACCCCCGCCGCGCTCATCGGCGGAACCGGCAAGTTCGCACAACTGCACGCGGCGTGGCAGGAGACGCTCGTCTGAACGCCCTCTCGACTGCTGCGGCCACACCCGTCCTCGTCGTCGAGACGGGGCGATCACGGCCGCAGCAGTCGAGACCGTGGGCGAACGCCGGGGGCGCGCATCGAGCGCGGTGCGTGGGTAGCATCGATGTATGGACCCGTTGCTGCTCGCTGCCGAGTGGTGGTGGATCGCGCCGACGGCGGTCGCCGCGGGAACGGTGGGGGTGATGGGAATGCGTCGTCGCAACAGCACGGTGAGCGGGCGCCGCCTCGCGGTCGATGCCGCACGGCATGATCTCAGAGAGGCACAGCTGGCCGCGGCCGAGAAGCGCACCGCCTGGAAGATCGCACGCGCCGATCTGGCCCGTGTCACCGCCGAGCGCGCAGCCCAGCGGGCGACGGCCGAACAGGTGGCCGGAGCGCGACGGATGCTGAAGGAGCGGGAGCGTGATGCGAAAGCGGCCTCGGCCGATGTCCGCGCCCGTCAAGTCCGTCTCAACGCTGCGCGGGCCGCGGTGCCCTCGGCGTCGGAGCCTCGCCCTCTCGAACGACTGCATGCCGCTCACGACGCCGTGACGGCGCGGTGGATGCGCTACGAGACAGATCCCGCACTGCAGATCTCCTACCCGGCGATGACCGATGTCAAGACTCCCGAGACGGCGGCCTACTTCCGTGCCGCAGGCAACGCGACAGAGATGCGCCGCGCGGCGGCCGGGCGTATCACTCCGGCGGAGTTCGCCGCCTATCGCGATGCCGTCGCCGAGCTCGAGCGCGCGTTCGAGGCGGCCGAGCACTCAGCGAGAGTGCAGGCGGGGGAGGCGCCGGCGGCGCCGGCTTGGCAGGATGCGGCACAGGACATGCTCAATCGCTCCGCGGAAGCCATCGACCGGGCGGCCGGTGCGGCCGCCGCCGTCCTCTCGTCATGGACGGGTCGGCGCAAGCCCGGGGGCAAGCCGGACGAACGGCCCTGAGTCGTGGGCGTGACGGCCCGACGGCACATGATGATGTCGTGAGAGCGCTCCCCACAGCCCTGTGAAAGGGCGACGAGGTCTCGATGGGGGAGGGGATTCGAGACCCCGCCGCCCGGTCTAGGTCGTGACCCGGATCTCGGCGATGACCTCACCGTAGGCGGTCTCGCCCACGGGAGTGAAGCCGACGCGGTGGAAGAAGGTCTCCGGACCGCCCTCGCCGGCCTCGTAGATCACGTTGACGTGGTCGACGCCGCGCTCGCGGGCCTCATCGACGAGCGCCTCGACCGCGTACCGGCCGACACCGCGGCCCTGATCGTCGGCATCGACGTTGATCCGCCACAGCACGGAGCGGAAGTGCTCCTCGGGGGCTTCGGAGTCGAAGTTGGCGCTCACGAAGCCGACGACTTCGTTGCGATCCAGGATCACCCGCTGCCAGGAGGTCTGCGGGTTGATGACGGTCGCTGCGATCCCGTAGGAGACCGGAGCGAGGAACTGCTCCTGTCCGGGCTTGAGCGACAGGTTGTTCACGGCGACGATCGTCGCAGCGGAGAGTTCGACCATGCGCAGTTCGGACATGGACCCAGGCTAACCCCTCCCGGCAGGCGCGACACCTTTCCGGACAACATTTCGCTGCGCTCTGGCCGTTCGTCGATACGGGGTGGCCACCGGTCGTGGGCCGAGGCCGCAGTGCCAGACCGGCTCAGGTATCTTGGTATCGAGACAAATTTCCCCGCGAACGGAGTACCTCCCGGTGACCGACGACGCCATCATCTACACGTACACAGACGAGGCACCGGCGCTGGCCACCGCCTCGTTCCTCCCGATCATCCAGGCCTACACCGGCCAGGCCGGCATCGAGGTCGAGACGCGCGACATCTCGCTGGCAGGCCGCATCCTCGCCGCCTTCCCGCAGAAGCTCACCCCGGAGCAGCAGGTGGGCGACTCGCTCGCCGAGCTCGGCGGACTCGCCACGCTCCCCGAGGCGAACATCATCAAGCTGCCGAACATCTCGGCGTCCATCCCGCAGTTGAAGGGCGCCATCGCCGAACTGCAGAAGCAGGGCTACGACATCCCCGACTTCCCGGACGAGCCGTCCTCGCTCGAGGAGAAGGACGTCCGCGCCCGCTACGACCGCATCAAGGGCTCCGCCGTGAACCCGGTGCTGCGTGAGGGCAACAGCGACCGTCGTGCGCCGCTCGCGGTCAAGAACTACGCCAGGAAGCATCCGCACCGCAACAAGCCGTTCGCCGCGGGCTCGAAGACACGCGTCGCGACCCTGGGTCACGACGACTTCAAGCACAACGAGCGCTCCTGGGTCGCCGCACACGACGACGTGCTGAGCTTCCGCCACACGGCGGAGGACGGAACGGTCACGGTCCTGAAGGAGGGGCTCAAGGTCCTCCCGCGCGAGATCATCGACGCGACGTTCCTCTCCGCCACGGAGCTCGACGCGTTCCTCGCCGAGACGCTCGAGGCGGCCAAGGCCGACGACGTGCTGTACTCCGTGCACCTCAAGGCGACCATGATGAAGGTCAGCGACCCGATCATCTTCGGTCATGTCGTGAAGGCGTTCTTCGCAGACGTGTTCGCGCAGTACGGCGACAAGCTCGCCGCCGCCGGTCTCAGCGCGAACGACGGCCTCGGCTCGATCCTCTCGGGGCTCGCGAACGTCGCGGACGGCGCCGAGATCGCCGCCGCCTTCGACAAGGCCATCGCCCAGGGGCCGCGTCTGTCGTATGTGAACTCCGACAAGGGCATCACCAACCTGCACGTGCCGAGCGATGTGATCGTCGATGCGTCGATGCCCGCGCTCGTGCGCAACGGCGGCAAGCTGTGGGGCAAGGACGGGGAAGAAGCAGACACGCTCGCCGTCATCCCCGACTCCTCGTACGCGAGCGTCTATCAGGCCGTGATCGACGACGTGATCGCGAACGGCCCGCTCGACCCGGCCACGATCGGCACGGTTCCCAACGTGGGGCTCATGGCACAGGCGGCCGAGGAGTACGGCAGCCACGACAAGACCTTCGAGATCGCGGCAGACGGCATCGTGCAGGTGCTCGACAGTGAGGGCACGGTGCTCATCGAGCACACGGTCGGCAAGGGCGACATCTGGCGTGCGACGCAGACCAAGCACATCCCGGTGATGGACTGGGTCAAGCTCGCAGTGACCCGTGCCCGTGCGACCGGCGACCCCGCCGTGTTCTGGCTCGACGCGAACCGTTCGCACGACGCGCAGATCATCGCCAAGGTGCACCAGGGGCTCGCGACGCTCGACACCAAGGGCCTCACGATCACGATCCTCGCGCCCGAGGAGGCCACGCGCTACACGCTCGCGCGCATGCGCCACGGGCTCGACACGATCTCGGTCACCGGCAACGTGCTGCGTGATTACCTGACCGACCTGTTCCCGATCCTCGAGGTCGGCACGAGCGCCAAGATGCTCTCGATCGTGCCGCTGCTCGCCGGTGGTGGTCTGTTCGAGACCGGTGCGGGCGGCTCGGCTCCCAAGCACGTGCAGCAGCTGGTCGAGGAGAACTACCTGCGTTGGGATTCGCTCGGTGAGTTCTTCGCGCTGGCCGCGTCGCTCGAGCACTTCGCCGACCGCACGGGCAACGAGAAGGCCCGTGTCCTGGCAGAGACCCTCGACGCAGCGACCGGTACCTTCCTTGAAGAGGACCGTTCGCCGGGTCGCGCACTCGGCACGATCGACAACCGCGGAAGCCACTTCTACCTGGGCCTGTACTGGGCGCAGGAACTGGCGAAGCAGACCAAGGATGCCGGCCTCGCGGCGGCTTTCGCACCGATCGCCGCGACGCTCGCCGAGAACGAGGAGAAGATCGTCTCCGAGCTCAACGCGGTGCAGGGTACGCCGGTCGAGATCGGCGGCTACTACCGTCCTGACGACTCGCTGGTCGAAGCCGTCATGCGTCCGTCCGGGACGCTGAACGGCATCGTCGACGAACTGCGCTGAGCCGACGAGAAGGGGGCGGATGCTGCGGCATCCGCCCCCTTCTTCGTGCCCGGACCGGTACGCGTGGCGCGCACCGGCTACCCAGGGCGCCGTCCTCCGGTCGATGGTCTCGACGTGACCGGGAGCGCGAGCACTCCCGAGAACACACCGGGGACGCGCCCCTCCGCCGGTTCGGTCAGGAAGGGACGGGAATCGTCAGTAGTGGACGGAGACCTCGAGGCCCTTGGGAGACCAGTCGTAGACGTACTTGGCGAGGTCGATCGGCAGGTTGACACAGCCGTGGCTCATCCGCTGACCGAAGTTGTTGTGCCAGTAGGTGCCGTGGAATCCGATGTTCGGGGCGAACCAGGTGATCCAGGGCACGTCCTTCGTGCAGTACGGTGCACCCGGGTAGCAGCCCATGTCCTGGATGCGGGTGTGCGCGAAGACCTTGAAGTTGCCCGTGGGCGTCAGCGTTCCGGGAAGGCCGGTCGACACAGCCCAGGAGTTCACGACCACGTTGTTCTCGTAGAGCACGGCCCGCTGCGAGCTCAGGTTGATGTCGATGCGGCGGAACAGGCTCACGGTCTCGAACGGCGTCTCGGTGACGGAGAGCGCGAAAACGCCGTTGCCGGCGGCCAACTGGTCGGCGAACTGCTCGGCGATACCCGAGGTGTCTCCCACTGCTCGGCCCGCGACGCCTTCCTGCTCAGCGCGCAGCACGGTGCCCGCCGAGTCGACGATGTTGGTGGCATTGACCGGGGCGCGGTCGACGAGAGCGGGAAGACCATCGACGGTCGCCTGGATCGCCTGTGGGTCGGCCGTGATGCTCAGCTGGCCGTCGTCGTCGGAAACCGTGAGCCAAGAGGCGGCGACTGCGGGGTCGACGGGCACGGCGCGTTCCTCGCCGACGTAGAAGCCGACCGTCGGCAGCATCGTGTTGAGCGCCGTGGCGGTGGCCGCCGCGTCGTCGTCAGAGACGGCGGGCTGTGCCTCGGCGGCATCGCCCGAGTACTCGAGCGTGGTGCGGCCTTCGCCGACCGCCGCGGTGAAGGCGGCGTTGAGGGCGGCGACATCGATCCCGGTTCCGGATTCGGCCGGCGTGATGACGAAGGTGCCGCTGGCGGCGTCGAAGACGACCCCGGCGTCCACAGGGTCGTCGAAGCTGGTCGGCACTGCGCTGCGCAGTGCGGCGGTCGCCTTCCCGGAGTCGAATGCAATCTCCGCGGGTACGGGGTCACCCATCCACGCGCCGAGGTTCCAGAGCGGGTGCTCGGCGAAGGCCTTGTCTGCGAGAGCGGTCGCGTCGACGTTCACCCCGAGGTCGGCACCGGTCAGGACGGTGCCATCTCCGTCGCCGGTGAGGGTGATCTCGGTTTCAGCAAGGTGGGAACTGATCGCATCGGCAGCGGCCCCGGGGGTCATCCACCCGACGGGAATGCCGGCGACCGTCGTACCCGGTGCGATGAGGATCATCGATGCGGCACCGGCACCGAGGGCGACGACGCCCAGGCCCAGGCCGATCCAGAGACCGAGTCGACGCTTCTTGGGAGTCGGTTCGACCGGTGCCCAGGCCAGCGGCTGGTCGCCGGTGGTCGGCGGAACGGTCTCGGTGGGAAGGTCCGTCGGTGCGGGTACTGCGGTGGGCGCGGAGTCATCTCCATGCGCCTCGGCTGCTGCGCCCGGCGCAGAAATCAGATCGGTCACGAACTTCACCCCCCGGCTCTCAAACGTGTCCTGACGTTCAATGGTACGGGATGGCAGGTAACGGGGAGGCAACGGTCCGTGATAACGTGCCTCCCCGCGCCGCGGAGGTCAGTCGACGATGGCGATGCCGTCGATCTCGACCAGCATCTCTTCTCGCGGCAGACCGGTGAAGACGGTGGTGCGCGAGGGCAGGACGCCGTTCGTGGTGTGCGCGGTCACGAAGGCGCCGTAGGCGTCGTTCATGATCGGGAAGTCCTCGCGCTTGGTCAGGTAGACGCGCAGCATGACGACATCGTCGAACGTCGCGCCGGACGCCTCGACGATCGCCTTCACGTTCTCGAGCGTGCGGGTGGTCTGGGCGGCGACGTCTCCGGGGAACAGGTACTCGTTCGTCTTCGGATCGACGGGGCCCTGGCCGGACACCTGCACGAACGGGCCCTTGCGGATTCCCTGCGAGAAGGTGTGGGCGGGGGCGGGGGCGGCGTCGGTGGAAACTCGGATCTTCGCGGTCATGCCGCCAGCCTAGTAGCATTGTTAGATGCCTCTACAAATTCCGGATCCCGTTCTCGGCGCCTGGACGAAGGGCTTCCCGGCGCATGCCGCGGGACTCCGCCTCTCGGAGGTGGCCGATGCCGGCCTGCACCTCTCCGACCTGGTCACCCCGGTGCTGACCGTGCATGAGGAAGCCCTCTCGCACAACGAGGAGACCGTCTTCGCCTGGGCGAAGGAGCGAGGCGTGCTGCTCGCTCCGCACGGCAAGACGACCATGGCGCCGGCGCTGTGGCAACGTCTGCTCGACGCGGGCGCGTGGGGGATCTCCGTGGCGACGCCCTGGCAGGCCGAGGTGGCTGTCGATGCCGGCGTCTCGACCGTGCTCATCGCGAATGCCGTCACCGACCCTGCCGCGGTGCGCCGACTGGGAGAGCTGCTCGGGGCCGATGAGGAGCTGCGCGTGCTGTGCTGGGCGGATTCCCTCGACGGCGTGGCGATCCTGGAGCGGGGCATGCGTGATGCGTCGCGGCCGTTGGACGTGCTGGTCGAGTTAGGCGGCGCACACGGTCGCACCGGAGCACGCACGGTGGCAGAGGGGGAGAGCATCGCTGACGCCGTCTCCGTCGCCCCGGGGTTGCGCCTCGCGGGCGTCACGGGATACGAGGGGCCGTTCGGCCCTGACCGCAGCGAGACTTCGGTCGCCGCCGTCGATGCCTACCTGCGGACGCTCATCGAGCTGCACACGCGCCTCGACTACCCCGACGACGTACGCCCTGTGCTCAGCGCCGGAGGCAGCTCGTTCCCCGATCGTGCAGCGGCGGTGCTCGGGACGGCGGACGCCGACGTGGATGTCGTGCTGCGCTCGGGCGCCTTCCAGATCCACGACGACGGCTTCTACTCCCGGATGTCTCCTTTCGGACCACTCACCGGGACTGCACCGCTCCGCTCGGCGATGCACGCCTGGTCGCGCGTGGTGTCGCAGCCCGAAGACGGCCTCGCGCTGCTCGACGCCGGTCGGCGCGACGTACCGTTCGACCTCGATCTGCCCGCTCCGCAGAGCGTGGAGGGTGCGATCACCGCACTGAACGATCAGCATGCGTTCCTGAGCCTCGCCGATGACGCGACGCTCGCTGTCGGGGACGTCGTGCGGTTGGGGCTCTCGCATCCGTGCACGGCCTTCGACAAGTGGCGCGTCGTCGCGGTGATCGACGACCCCGACGCGGCCGACCCCCGGGTGATCGGAGCGGTGGCGACATGCTTCTGAGTGCGGAGAAGGCCGCCGCCGGTCTCGTGCGGGTCTATCGCGGAGCCACCGTCATCGACGGGACGGGTGCACCGGGATACGTCGCCGACGTCGCGGTGGAGGGGACGAGGGTCGTCGCGATCATCCCCGAGGGCACGGCGGAACCGGTGCTCGAGCTTCCCGACGGCGCCGTGGAGGTCGGGGCCGACGGTCTCGTGCTGGCCCCCGGCTTCATCGACATGCATGCGCACAGCGAGCTCGCCGTGCTGAGCGGCGCGGCCCACGATGCGAAGATCCGCCAGGGCGTCACGACCGAGGTGCTCGGTCAGGACGGCCTCGGCTACGCGCCCCTCGACGATGCCGCTGCCGCCGTCATCCCCGCCCAGATCGCCGGGTGGAACGGGACGCCTGCCGAGGTGCCGTGGCGGACGATGGACGATCTGCTCGTGGCGATCGACACCGCAGCCGTCGCGAACGCCGCCGTCCTCGTCCCGCAGGGGAATCTGCGGATGATGGTCGTCGGCCATGAGAACCGCCCGGCGACGTCGGCCGAGATCGCTGCGATGGCCGATCTGCTGGGTCGGGCCCTGGACGCGGGAGCGTTCGGGATGTCGAGCGGCCTCACCTACACGCCGGGGATGTACGCCGACACGGCCGAGCTCGAGGCCCTGTGCCGCGTGGTCGCCGAACGCGGCGGATACTGGGCGCCGCACACGCGCAGCTACGGGGGAGGGGCTCTCGAGGCGTACCGCGAGGCGCTCGACATCGGTCGCCGCACCAGCTGCCCCGTGCATCTCACCCACGCCACCATGAACTTCGCCCCGAACAGGGGCCGCGCGGACGAGCTCCTCGCACTGGTCGACGAGGCGATCGCGGATGGAGTGGATGTCACACTCGACACCTATCCGTACCTGCCCGGAGCCACGACCCTCTCCGCGCTGCTGCCGAGCAGACTGGCGGCGTCCGGCGATCTGCTGCGAGCCATCGCCGGACTCGATGCCGCAGGCCGGGAGGCCGTGCGCGTCGAGCTCGAGGAGGTCGGCTGCGACGGCTTCCACGGCGAGAGGGCCGATTGGACGCAGATCCAGATCTCCGGCACCGCGAACCCCGCTCTCGCCGATCTCGTCGGACATACCATCGCCGAGATCTCCACCGCGAGCGGCCGCCGTGCGGTCGACGTCGTGCTCGACACGATCCTCGAGGATGCCGGCGCCACCGGGATCCTCATGCACATCGGAGACGAGGCGAACGTCCGCGCGATCATGCGTCATCCGCAGCACGCGGGCGGCAGCGACGGGATCCTGATCGGCGCCCGTCCGCACCCGCGCGGGCGCGGCACCTTCCCACGGTACCTGGGGCACTACGTGCGCGAACTCGGCATCCTGACCTGGGAGGAGGCGATCCGACACCTGTCGGGAACTCCCGCCAGGCGTCTGGGCCTTGATCGCGGGGATGCCCCCCGCGGCATCGTCCGGCAGGGAGCGACCGCAGACCTGGTGCTGTTCGACCCCGAGGTCATCGCGGCGGGAGCGACCTTCGAGGCGCCTCTCACCCCGCCGCACGGCATCGTCGACGTGCTCGTCGGCGGGGTTCCTGTCGTGTCTGCCGGAGATGTGACCGGCCTCACCCCCGGCCGAGCGCTGCGCATGCCGCCACCGGCGCACCGTGCGACGGTGCCGCGGATCGACGCGCGCATCGATCCGGCAGCCCCCGGTTTCCTGTGGACCGCGCAGACGTCGATCCTCGCCGCGGCTGATCCCACCGTTCCCGATCCCACCGCGCCTGACCTCAGCGCAGCCGTGGCGTGGTTGGGCGGCGGGGGAGGCGGCGACGAACGCGCGCCGATCCGTCTGGTGGTCGATGAGGCCCTCGCAGCGGAGTCCGCGGCTGCGGGCCGCATCGGTGACGAAGCCTTCCGGGTGACCGTGAGCGCCTCCGGCGTCGAGATCACGGGCGCGAGTCCCGTCGGAGTGTTCCGGGGCGCGACCGTGCTGAGACAGCTCCGCGACCCGGATGCCGCGACGGCGCTCATCCCCGCCGGTGTCTGGGCGGGATCACCCGCGTACAGCTGGCGCGGGACGATGCTCGACGTCGCTCGGCATTTCCGGAGCGTCGGCGAGGTCCGTCGGCTCATCGACCTTCTCGCCGACCATCACCTCAACGTCCTGCACCTGCACCTCACCGACGATCAGGGCTGGCGTTTCGAGGTGCCGGGCTTTCCCCGGCTCACCGCGGTGGGCGCGCGGCGAGAGGCGACGCAGCTCGGGCACGGTCCGTCGTCGACGGTCGAGGCAGGCGTGCATGAGGGCTTCTACACGACGGCGGAATTGCGCGATCTGGTCGCCTACGCTCGCGCGCGATGCGTGACGCTCGTGCCGGAGGTCGAGCTGCCAGGGCACATCCAGGCGGGTCTCGCCGCCTACCCCGAGCTCGGCAATGTCGACGTCGGAGAACCGGTTCTGTCCGCCTGGGAGCGCTTCGGGGTGAACCCGCGCACCCTCGCCCCCACGGACGCCGCTCTGGCGTTCGGGCGTGCGGCGATCGATGCCCTGTGCGACGTGTTCGACTCGGAGTGGATCGGGATCGGCGGCGACGAGGTGCCCGTGACCGAGTGGGCGCAGAGCCCGGCGGCCGCCGCACGGATGCGTGAGCTCGGTCTCGCCACACCGCACGACGTGCAGCCGTGGTTCACGGCGCACTTCGTCGCGCACGTGCGTGCCCGTGGCCGCACCGCCCTCGCCTGGGACGAGGTTCTCGAAGGGGATGTCCCCGACGGCGTCCGCGTCCTCGCCTGGCGTGGTCCTGCGGCGATGCGCGAGGCGCTGCGTCTGGGAATCGAGGTCGTCGCGTGCCCAGACCTCGAGGTGTATCTCGACTACCCGCAGTCGGAGTCGGAGGAGGAGCCGATCAGGGTCGGCCCGCCGCTGACGATCGAACGGGCCTACTCGCTGCGCGTCGTGGACGGCGCGGTGGGCGGTCAGGCGAACGTGTGGAGCGAGCACCTGCCGACCAGGGATCGTGTCGACTTCGCGATGTTCCCCCGTCTCTCGGCGATCGCCGAGAGACTGTGGGAGGGGGGCGATGCGGCGCCGTACGCCGACTTCGGCCGGCGCCTGCCGACGCACCTGCGCCGCCTCGCAGCTGTGGGGGTGCGGTATCGTCCCCTTGACGGGCCGGAGCCCGGACAGCGCCGCCCCGGCGTACCGGGGAAGCCGCTCACGATCGAGGCGCGGGAGCAGATCGTCGCGGGGCTGGTGGAGCGTCTCATCGAGCGCTCGAACACGGCCGTCACCGACGATCGAAAGTAATGTAACGTTTCGGTAACCCTCCTCGCGCGTCCGCGAGCAGAGGTTGCGCAAATTTTGTTCGTAAGGTCTACTAACAAACATGTCCGTTTCGGATGAACAGCGTTCCGCATCGCCGTCAGAGTACGTCGGTGCGAATGCGCACGCCTTCGGCCCAGGGCGCCACCTGCGCTCGCGATCCAAGGTGCTGCCCGAGCATGCGCGCGGACACAACCGTGCCCTGGTGCTGCAGACGCTCTACCACGCGGGAGCGATGAGTCGCGCCGATCTCTCCCGGGAGACGGGGCTCACCCGGGTCACCATCTCCGACCTCGTCGCCGAGTTCATCGCCGACGGCATCGTCATCGAGATGGGCGTCCGCGAGGCCGTCGGGCCGGGGAAGCCGCCGATCCTCATCGACATCGACCGCTTCGGGCATCAGATCGTCGGTCTCGACCTCTCCGGACCCGACGCCTTCACCGGCGCGGTGCTGAGCCTCGATGGAGATGTGCTCGAGCGACGCGAGGTGCCGCGTCCGGAATCGCCCGATGGCGAGGCGGCCTATGCGGCACTGCGTGAGCTCGCCGAGTCCCTGGTCGCCGCATCGACCCAGCCTCTGCTGGGTGTGGGAATCGGCACGCCCGGTGTGGTGCGCCCCGATGGCCTCGTCCTCAGCTCGCCCAACCTCGGCTGGACCAACTTCCCGCTCGAGGCGAAGCTCGGCGTCGACCTCGACCTTCCGGTCCTCGCCCGCAACGACGCCAACGCGGCAGTGCTTGCGGAGTACACCTTCGGTGATGCGAAGGCCGACTTCATGCTGATCAAGATCGGCAAGGGCGTCGGCGCAGGTCTCATCACCGGCAGCCAGCCGCTGCTCGGCAGCCGTTTCGCGGCCGGGGAGATCGGTCACGTCGTCGTCGGAACCGACGGCGGACCGCGTTGTGCCTGCGGGAAGGACGGCTGCCTCGAGGCCTGGCTCAGTGTGAGCCGCCTCGGCGCGGCGATCGCTGCCGACCCCGATGCGCGTGATGAGATCCTCCGCGATGCCGGAACGCGCATGGCGATCGCCATCGCCCCGATCGTGGCGGCGCTCGATCTCTCCGAGGTCGTGCTCTCAGGGCCGGGCGAACTGCTCGACGGCATCCTGATCGACGCGGCCATCGAGACCCTGCACGCGCGCACCCTCGAGGGCGTGTTCGAGGACGTCGTCGTGCGGCTGACGCACCAGGAGGACATCGTCCTGAGAGGAGCCGCCGTCATGGTGCTCTCCGGACAGCTGGGAGTGTCGTGATCGTCACCTCCACCATCGCCGTCACGGCGGGGAGCAGCATCCGATGACGGGTGCCGGCAGTGCCGACCGTTCCGGTCGGCCGATTCGAGTAGGCCTGGACGTCGGTGGCACGAAGATCGATGCGGTCGCCGTCGACCCGTCCGGAGACATCCGGGGACGCCTGCGCCGACCGACCGGCTGGGGTGATGACGCCGTCATCGAGAGCATCGTCACGGCGGTGACCGCCCTCGCCGGTGAGAGCGGATTCGCCCTCTCCGATGTCGGTTCCGTCGGTATCGGAATCCCCGGGCTCGTCGATGCCGAGGCCGGGCGTGTGGACCACGCGGTCAACCTCGGTGTGGAGTCGCTGGACCTCGCCGCCACGGCCGAGCGCGCTCTCGGCGTGCCCTTCCGAGTGGAGAACGATGTGAAGGCCGCGGCGCTCGGTGCCGCGGTGCTGAGCGGAGTCGCCGGCTCCATGGCCTACCTGAACCTCGGAACGGGCGTCGCGGCCGGCATCGTGATCGACGGACGCATCTGGCGCGGCGCCAGGGGGACAGCCGGCGAGGTCGGTCATCTCTCGGTCGACCCGCGCGGACGCCTGTGCGGCTGCGGACAGCACGGCTGCGTCGAGACCTTCTGCGGCGGCGGCGCGCTGGCCAAGGCCTGGGGGCGTCCCGGCGCGCTGCCCATCAGGGACATCTTCGACGCGGCGGATGCCGGCGATCCGTTGGCGCTCTCCCTTCGCGATGACCTCTATCACGGGGCCGCGGCTGCCGTGCGGGTGCTCGTCCTCTCTGCCGACGTCGAGACCGTCGTCATCGGTGGTGGACTCACGGCTCTCGGCGACCGGCTCGAGAACGGCATCCGCGCCGCTCTGCACGCCGGTGCCGAGGCCTCCCCGTTCATGCGGTCGCTCCGCCTGGATGAGAGAATCGAACTGCTTCCCGCGGGGTCTCCCGCTGCCGCATTCGGCGCCGCGTTGGTCGGCGCTTCCATCACCGAGAAGGAGATCGTTCCGCATGGCTGAGGTCGTCATCGTCGAGAATGCCGAGGCCGCAGGCGCTTTGGTCGCCACCGAGATCGTGGAGCTGATCACACGTCGTCCTGACGCCGTCCTCGGCCTCGCCACCGGGTCGACTCCGCTGCCGGTGTATCAGGCGCTGCGCTCCCAGCTCGTCGGTCATGACGTCTCGCAGGTGCGCGGCTTCGCCCTCGATGAGTACGTCGGCATCGACCCCGCGCACCCGGAGAGCTACCGCTCCGTCATCACCCGTGAGGTCGTCGAACCGCTCGGGCTCGACCCGAAGCGCATCCACGTCCCCAACGGTGCGCAGGCGACGATCCAGCACGCGGGCGACGACTACGAGACGGCCATCGACGCCGCCGGCGGTGTCGATCTGCAGATCCTCGGGATCGGCACCGACGGACACATCGGCTTCAACGAGCCCGGATCGTCGTTCGCCTCGCGCACTCGCGTGAAGACGCTCACAGAACAGACGCGCGAGGACAACGCCCGCTTCTTCGACTCCATCGACGACGTCCCGATGCACTGCATCACGCAGGGGCTCGGGACGATCCTGAAGGCGCGGCACCTCGTGCTGCTCGCCTTCGGCGAGGGGAAGGCCGAGGCCGTCGCGGGCGCGGTCGAGGGCCCGCTCACCGCGCTCCTGCCCGGCTCTGCGATCCAGCTGCACCCCCACGCCACGATCGTCGTCGACGAGGCCGCTGCATCGCGTCTGGCGCTCGCCGACTACTACCGCTACACGTTCGCGAACAAGCCCGCCTGGCAGGGCATCTGACGCCTGCCCGACGCCTGTGCCGGCGCGCTCAGCTCGCCGCCGCGGGCCAGGCGATCGGGAGCAGGTGCTCGAGGCTCAGCGGCGCCAGCGGAAGCGTGGCGACGTCGGCAGGGGTGATCCAGCGCAGCTCGGCGAGCTCCGCCTGAACGCTCACGGCATCGGGCTCGACCGAGGTCGCGAAGGCCTCGGCGACCACACGGTGTCCCGGTTCGTTCGCGGCCGCGGAGACGAAGGTGCCGAGGGGCCGGAGGTCGGTTTCGTCGAGAGCCAGTCCGAGTTCCTCGTCGAGCTCGCGGATCAGCGTCTGAGCTGCGGACTCGCCGGCCTCGGGCTTGCCGCCGGGTTGCATGAACATGGTCGTGCCCTGCTTGCGGACGACCAGCACCCGGCCTTCGTCGTCGACGATCACCGCCGCACTCACGTGGATGTCAGGCATCGGGTGCGAACACCTTTCCGGGATTGAGGATGCCGAGGGGATCGAACACCTCGGCGATCTGACGCTGGAGCTGCCATTGGTCCTCGCCCAGTTCGTCGGCGAGCCAGCGGCGTTTCAGCACTCCGATGCCGTGCTCGCCGGTCAGGGTGCCCCCGAGGCGGATCGCGGCGCGGAAGAGCTCGTCTGCCGCCGCCCAGACGTACGACGGCGTCTCCGTCCCTTCGAAGATGAAGTTCGGGTGCAGGTTGCCGTCGCCGGCATGGGCGACCGTCGGGATGACGATGCCGTACTCGCGCTCGATGCGCGCGATCTCGTCGAACATCGCGGGCATGGCGCTGCGCGGCACCGAGACGTCTTCGATCAGCGTCGTGCCCAGCGACGCCATCGCCGCGTGCATCGATCGTCGGACAGCGAGGAGGCGCTCGCCCTCGTCGCGGTCGTGGGAGACGAGGACGTGGCCTTCGTGCTCGCGCAGGATCGCGGCGATCGTGTCTGCTTCGGCAGCGGCGGCGGGGCCGTCCGTCTGGATGGTCAGCTGGGCCGCTCCTGTCGCGGGCGCGGGGAGTGCGAGGAGCGCGTGCACGGCCGCGAGGCTCGCCGCGTCCATCAGCTCCATGATCGCCGGCTGCACGTTGGCAGCCGTGACGGCAGCAGAGGCGGCAGCCGTGCTGCGTACGCCGGGGAAGGTCGCGGTGACCGTGCAGATCTCGCCGGGGACGAGCCGGCGCAGCTTCAAGGTGGCTCCGACGACGACCCCGAGCGTGCCTTCGGAGCCCACGATCAGCGCGGTGAGGTCGAGACCTGTGACGCCTTTGACGCTGCGGTGTCCGAGGTGCAGCAGCCGGCCGTCGGCGAGCACCAGGTCGACCCCGAGAACCGCGTCGCGCACGACCCCGTACTTGGCACAGAGCAGACCGCCGGCACCCGTGGCGATGTTGCCGCCGACCGTGGAGATGTCGCGACTGGCGGGATCGGGAGCCCACCACAGGCCGTGCGTGGCGAGTTCGGCGTTGAGGTCGGCGTTCAGGATTCCTGGTTCGACGACGGCGAGCAGATCGTCCGGACGGATCTCGCTGATCGCGGCCATCCGACGCAGCGACAGCACGATCTCGCCGGTTCCCGCGTTCGCGGCGCCCGCGAGCCCGGTTCCCGCCCCGCGGACGACGACCGGAGTGCGTGTGGCGGTGGCGATGCGCATGGTCTGCTGCACGTGTTCGACCCGCTCGGCGTGGATGACGGCGATCGGGCGGCCCGCGGCGGCGTGACCGGAGCGGTCGGCCCTGGCCTGTTCGAGGGATGCCTCGTCGATGTCGACGAGCGCTCCGAGAGCCTCTTGCAGGAGGGAGAGGACGCTCACGGCAGAACGCTCACGACCGGCAGCCTCACGACAGCGCGCGTCGACCGCTGAGCACGCCGGCGACCACGGCGACGAGAGCGAAGGCGGTGCCGATCAGCGCCTGTCCCATCGACCACCACGCGATGGTGACGCCGACGTAGATCAGCAGCTCGACGGCGGCGCGGAGGAAAGGGTGCACTCTCAGGACCGGACGCGGCGACAGGAACAGCGCCCAGATCAGGATCACGATGACCGGGGCTCCGACGCCGATGACGATGTTCCAGGGGAGGTCCCAGCTCGCGAAGCCCCACAGGGCGAGAGAAGCCACGGCGACGACGAGGACGACGGCGCGGACGATGTCGAGAGCGGTGATGACCGGGCGGTCGACGCCGGGGACGGGAGTGGGATCCGAGGGCATGGATCCAGTCTATTCGGCGGCGGGGGCGCCCTCGGCCGGGGTGGCGGCGGGGTCGACGGGCGCCACGGCGTCGGCCGACGATTCTGCGACGGGTGCCTCTTCGACGGGAGCAGGCGCGGCCGGCTCTGTCACGACGGGCTCCGCAGGCACGGGTGCGGTCTCGACAGGCGCGGCGTCCACGGGGGCCGGGGCGGCCTCGGCCGGCGCGTCGACGGTGGCGAGGGTCTCGTCGACCGGTGTCGCCGAGAGCAGAGTCTCTTCGGCAGGGAGGTCCTCGGCGGGGATCTCCTCGATCGGGCCTTCGATGCCCGGACGCACGGGCTGCAGTTCGAGCAGCGATGGGGTGACCGAGAGTCCGGTGTTGCCGTTGTCGAGGACGTACCGGAAGCTGACCACGGTCGAGCCGGCGAACACGTACTGCACGATGTCGGGACGCAAGCTGAGGGTGCCGGTTCCGGTGTCGTCGAGGACGATCCGGTCACCACCGCGTGAGCTGCCGTCGAGGAGCGCCTCGACCGTCGCCCCCGGCATGCCGGTGACGGGCACGCGGTAGTGGATCGTGAGGCCCAGCGGATCGTCGGCGAGGGAGATCGTGGCGGGGGCCCACTCGGGGACATCGGTCGGAACGCCCGGGTCCACGGGGTCGACCGGGTCGACCGGCTTCTCGGGCTCGACGGGCTTCGTCGGCTCGACCGGGGCCGTGGGTGGTGCCGTGACCGGCGGAGGAGTGACGGCCGGACCGGACTGGTCGGCGCCGGGCTGAGGGCCTTCGTCGGTGGCCGGGGGTGCAGGAGTCTCCTCCGGCACCGTGACCGGCGGCTCGATGATGACGGGCTCGTCGAGGCTCAGCTTCTCGTCGGGCCCGACGTCTGCGGAGATCGACGACGGATCCTCGTCCCCGGCGTTCGGGAGCGAGGTCGCGGGATCGGCGCCGGCGAGTCCGGGGAGGATCGTGGCAGCCGCGACGACACCGGCGACAACCAGAGCGGCGGACCCCACACCGACGAGCGCACCGATCCCGGTGAACGCGCCTCCCGCTGATCCGGCACCGGCAGACGAGCCCGCGGTGCCTCCTGCTGAGCCACCGGCGCCACCGCCGGAACCCGAACCGCCGGTCGCCGCGAGGCCCGTCGCGGCGTGCGAGGCGCCGGGATCACCGGCGAAGACGGCGCCGGGGATGCCCGACGGCATGGCTGCCAGAGCGACGATGGGGGTGCCGGCGCCCTGCAGTGTGGCGAGGTAGCCTGCGGCGCCGGTGACGCCAAGGACGAGAGGCAGCAGCACCAGAGCGAGACGCTTGGAGACGTCTTTCGCCTCGGCCGCGACGATCATGCATCGTGCGCACTCGTCGAGGTGAAGTTCGAGTCGTTTGTGATCGCGCGTGCTGAGGTTGCCGCGCGAATAGGCACCGAGGTGCTCGATGGTCCACTGGCACTCGGAACCGTCTTCGGCGCTGCGCAGATGCGCTTGGATCCACGCTTCACGAAGCCCCTCGCGGGCGCGGAACGCCAACTGCGACACGGCACCGGCCTTCATCCCGAGGAGCGGCCCGACCTCCTGCGGCTTCATCTGCTCGATCTCGGTGTACCAGAGCACCTCCTGCCAGCGGGAGGGGAGACTGCGGAACGCCTGCGCGGTGAGACTGCGATCGAGCGCCTCGCTCGCGGCCTGGTCGGTGGTATCGGGATCGGCGACCGTGTCGAGCTCGTCGATCGCGGTCTCGCGGCGGGCGCGTCCCCAGCCTGCCGCCGTGTTGCGGATGCTCGTGAACAGATACGCGCGGAAGGATCCGTTGGGCCCGCCGCCCTTGATGATCGCCTGATAGATGCGCGTGTAGGACTCCTGCACGAGGTCGTCGGGGTCGATCGACGAGGTGACCGAGCGCGCCACGGAGAGACCCGAAGGATAGTGTCGTCGCCAGAGTTCACCGAACGCCTCCGTGTCTCCCGAACGGGTGCGGAGGATCAGGTCGGCGTCGCCGATCGTTTCGTCGTGAGTCGTGTTCTCTTCGTGCACAATCATCCATCTGTCGCCGGGCGCAGGTGCGCCTCCACGGGAAGAGACGCATGAGAGCGCCTCTCATCACGCGACTTCACCATTCTCTCGCGAATCTCCCAGGGAAGCCACCCTTTCCCCGAACTCCAAGCCGATGCCCGGGTTCGCGCGAGGGTGCTTCCGGCGCCGTGCATCGGGGGCGTCCGGCGCCACTCCCGAGAAATTTCGGGAAGTCGCGTAATGAATCGGGATGAGCGTCGTCTCATCCCATGTAGACAGCCGTGAGGATTCCACCGGGGGGCGGGATCCAGGCACTGGTGCGGGGGGTATTCGCACCGGTCGGGCAGGTCGGGATCCTCGGGGGAGGAGAGCCCGGCCGCCCGTCTCACGAGGGGGACGGGGCCGCCGATCTGGGGAACGGCGGCCTCCCACACGTCCGATTCGAGGATCGGGAGAAAGTTCTCGGAGAAATTTCGGGAAGTCGCGTAATGAATCGGGATGAGCGTCGTCTCATCCCATGTAGACAGCCGTGAGGATTCCACCGGGGGGCGGGATCCAGG
>NZ_JBIVTM010000002.1:768929-1005390 GCF_044756705.1 Microbacterium sp. NPDC091662
GCACTGGTGCGGGGGGGTATTCGCACCGGTCGGGCAGGTCGGGATCCTCGGGGGAGGAGAGCCCGGCCGCCCGTCTCACGAGGGGGAACGAGGCCGCCGATCTGGGGAACGGCGGCCTCCCGCCCCATCACCTATGCATGATCGGAGAGCGCAGAGCTGCGCGTCGCGCGCGGCGCCGTCTCAGACGAGCAGCCGTGGTCCTGACCACACGCGCGCGACGCGCAGCTCCGCATCCCACAGCACGGCATCGCCGAGCATCCCGGCGGCCAGGCTGCCGAGAGCGGAATCGCGTCCGATCGCCCGTGCCGGCGTCTCCGTGAGCGCGCGGACGGCTTCGGGCAGCGACACGCCGGCCTGCACCGCCCGCTGCAGGGCCACATCCTGAGTCAGCGTCGATCCGGCGATCGATCCGGTGTCGTCAGCCCTCGCCACGCCATCGCGCACCGTGACGCTCACCGCTCCGAGATCGTAGTGGCCGTCGGCGCTCCCGGCGGCCGCCATCGCGTCGGTGATCAGCGCCACCCGCCCCGGGGCGGAGTCGAACACGAGTTTGACGACGTGCGGGTCCAGGTGCACGTTGTCGGCGATGGCCTCGAGCACCACGCGATGATCGGAGGCCGCCGCGAGCACGGGCCCCGGAGCGCGGTGATGGATACCCGGCATGGCATTGAACGCGTGGGTGAGGATGGAGGCTCCCGCCTCGAACGCGGCGACAGCCATCGCGGCATCCGCATCCGTGTGGCCGACCGCAGCCGCGGAGCCCGCCGCAACGATCTGCCGGATCGCGTCGAGTCCGCCGGGGAGCTCCGGTGCGATGGTGACCTGTCGGACGGTGCCGCGTCCGGCAGCCAGCAGGCGCGCGACATCCGCAGCCGCCGGATGACGAAGAAGCGACGGTTCGTGGGCCCCGTGATGACCGGGGTCGAGGAAGGGGCCCTCGAGGTGCGAGCCCAGGATGTCGGCATCGGTCTCGGTCAGATCCGCGATGAGGGCGACGCTGCGGGCGAGCGAGTCCAGCGACGCCGTGACGAGCGAGACGACCGCACGGGTGGTGCCGTGCGCGCGGTGAAGGTCTCGTCCGGTGCGGATCGCCTCCACGCCGTCATCGAACGCCGCACCGGCACCGCCGTGCCCGTGGATGTCGATGAGGCCTGGAGTGAGGAGGGCGCCGTCACCGCTCACCGCCACGGCGTCGACGACCTCGTCCGCCGTCGTCCACTCCGCCCCCGTCCCACGGGCGGCCACGATGCCCTCCTCGATGCGGACCCAGCCGTTCTCGACGATGCCGCCGCGATCGACGATCCGCGCGGAGTGGATGACCAGCGAACCGGTCGATGAGGAGTGGGTGCTCAACGTGCGCTCCAGGGAATCTCGTCTGCGGGGTGGAAGTCGACCCCCTCAGCCTTCCACAGCGGCGCCAGCGACCCGACCCGCACGCGGAACGACTCCCATGCGCGCTCCGGCGCCTCTCTCGGCGACCAGGCGACCTCTGCCTGTGCGGCAGCGCGCGGGAAGACGAGCTGCTCGACCTCGCTGATCGTGCGGGTGGTCTCGGACCAGAGCGGGGCTTCGACGCCGAGGATCGCGGCATCCGGCACATCGAGGACCGCTGTGGGCTCCCACTCGTAGGCGGAGCGGACGTCGATGATCGCCGCCCAGGTGAGTCCGAGAGGAAAGTCCTCGGTGTACTTCATGTCGAGGTAGGTGACGTTCGCCGCCGACATGATGAGGGCACCGCCGCGTTCGACGAAGTGGGCGGCCTCCGCGGCGTGCGTGCCTTCGGGGGTGGTCTTTCCCCAGTACTGCCCGACTGTCCCCTCGGCGATGTTCGCTGCGGATCCCATCTCGTGCCAGGCCACCGGGATCTTGCCCGCTTCCACGACGATCGAGGTCGCACGCTCGGCGAACAGATCGAAATCGGCCTGGGGAGTGCCGAGCGACTCGTCGCCGCCGATGTGGATGTACGGTCCCGGCGTCATCTCGGCCAGTTCACGGACCACGTCGCGCACGAAGTCGTACGTGCGCTCGTCGTGGATGCGCACGCTGGAGTGGCCGACGCCCCAGCCCACGTACGTCTCGCCGGCGACGGGGAGCGGCTGGCCCAGACGGGCGGAATCCGCGATGAGGTTGTCGTTCAGTACCGGCGCCTCGACGAGCTCGGGGTAGGCCACACCGATGGCATGGGTGTGACCGGGCAGGTCGACCTCGGGGATCACGATCATGTGGCGCGAGGCTGCGTACGCCACGATCTCGCGGTAGTCGTCCTTCGTGTAGAAGCCGCCGGCATCGCCGTTCGCCGAGGTGGCGGAAGCACGCTCTGTCAGCAGCGGCCAGGAGTCGATGTGCACGCGCCACCCCTGGTCGTCGGTCAGGTGCAGGTGCAGGTGGTTGTACTTGAGTGCGCTCGTGCTGTCGATGAACTTCTTCACATCGTCGACGCCGAAGAAGTGCCGCGCCACGTCGAGCATGACGCCCCGTCGCGGGAAGCGCGGGGAGTCTGCCACGTCGGCGCAGAGCAGCGCCCAGCCCGATTCGCCCTCGCGCAGCAACTGCAGCAGCGTCTGCACGCCGTAGAAGAGACCCGCCTCGTCGGCGCCCACGATGATCGCACGATCACCGATCTCGAGCGTGTAGCCCTCCGACGCAGACGATGCCGGGTCGACGATCAGCTCGATGTCCGCGGGGGCCTCGTCGGCCACGGAGAGGCGGATGCCACTGCGGCGCTCGACCGCGTCGATCAGCTGAGCGGTCGCGGGGGAGGGACCGAGCACGCGCGTCTTCGCGGTGATCGGCAGGCGTCCCTCTCGTGCGACGGCGGAGACGGGCGCGGGAACGAGCGGAAGAGGATGAGGAAGGACCATGAACAAAACCTACCCGTCGGAATCGCCCAGCGGAATGGTCCAAGTCGAATCGATTCTGCGATGGTCCTCCACACGTCAGCGTGCGCGGACCGCCTCATCGGCTATGCTCGTAACCGTCGCGACTGGCGTCTGGGTGGACTACCACCGGGGAGCGACTGACCACGGAATTCGACCGCGCGCCTGGGCCGATAGGAACACCCCTTTCGAATCCGTTGTCAAAGGAGCACGTCATCATGACCGACCGTTACTTCAACGCCCCGCTTTCCGAGGTCGACCCCGAGATCGCTCAGGTTCTGGATCGCGAGCTGAAGCGCCAGCAGACCTTCCTCGAGATGATCGCGTCGGAGAATTTCGTGCCCGTCTCGGTGCTGCAGTCGCAGGGTTCCGTGCTTACGAACAAGTACGCAGAGGGTTACCCCGGACGCCGCTACTACGGTGGCTGCGAAGAAGTCGACGTCGCGGAGTCCCTCGCGATCGAGCGGGCGAAGAGCCTGTTCGGCGCGGAGTTCGCGAACGTGCAGCCGCACTCGGGTGCCTCGGCAAACGCGGCGGTCCTGCACGCGATCGCGCGCCCCGGCGACACCCTGCTCGGCCTGTCCCTCGACCAGGGCGGCCACCTCACGCACGGCATGAAGATCAACTTCTCCGGCCGTCTGTACGACATCGTCGCCTACGGCGTCGACCCTGAGACCTCGACGATCGACATGGCGGAGGTGCGCCGTCTCGCGATCGAGCACAAGCCGAAGGTCATCATCGCCGGTTGGTCGGCCTACCCGCGCACCATGGACTTCGCGGCGTTCCGCGAGATCGCAGACGAGGTCGGCGCACTGCTCTGGGTCGACATGGCGCACTTCGCCGGTCTGGTCGCCGCTGGTCTGCACCCGAACCCGGTGCCCCACGCCCACGTGGTCTCCTCGACCGTGCACAAGACCATCGGCGGCCCGCGCTCGGGCTTCATCCTCACCAACGACGCCGACCTCGCCAAGAAGATCAACACTGCGGTGTTCCCCGGCCAGCAGGGCGGCCCGCTCATGCACGTGATCGCGGCCAAGGCGACGGCGTTCAAGCTCGCGGGCACCCCCGAGTTCAAGGAGCGCCAGGAGCGCGTGCTGCGCGGAGCGAAGCTCATCGCGGAGCGCCTGTCGCAGCAGGACGTGAAGGATGCGGGCATCGCGGTGCGCTCGGGCGGCACCGACGTGCACCTGGTGCTGGTCGACCTGCGCGACGCCGAGATCGACGGCAAGCAGGCGGAGGACCTGCTGCACGACATCCACATCACCGTTAACCGCAACGCAGTCCCCAACGACCCGCGCCCGCCGATGGTGACCTCGGGTCTACGAATCGGCACCCCGGCGCTCGCGACCCGCGGCTTCGGTGACGTCGAGTTCACCGAGGTGGCCGACATCATCGCGCTCGCGCTGCTCCCCGGAGCCGACGTCGAAGCCCTGCGCGCGCGCGTCGACGCCCTCGCCGCCGCGTTCCCGCTCTACCCGGACCTGCAGCAGTAGCACCTCTCGCTCCTCGCTCCTCGCTCCTCGCTCCTCGCTCCTCGCTCCTCGCTCCGCGAGTGCACGCGATATCGCCGAATGCACGGCTCGTTCACGCGAACCGGCCGTGCACTCGCCGAGTACCGGTGCACTCGACGGGCCGAGTGGGGCGAGGGGCGGGCGGCAAGGGTGCAGGAGCAGGACACGACAGGGAAAGAAGGAAGAAGACATGACCGCGAAGATCCTCGATGGGAAGGCGGCTTCGGCCGCGATCCGCGCCGAGCTCACCGAGCGCGTCACCGCGCTGAAGAGCAAGGGGATCACGCCGGGAATCGCGACCGTGCTCGTGGGCGCCGACCCGGCGTCGCAGCTGTACGTGGGCATGAAGCATCGGCAGTCCGAGGCGATCGGGATGAACTCGATCCAGCGCGAGCTGCCGGCGGATGCGACCCAGGCCGACGTCGAAGCACTGATCGACGAGCTCAATGCCGACCCCGCGTGCCACGGCTACATCGTGCAGCTGCCGCTGCCGAAGCACCTCGACACCGATGCGATCCTCGAGCGCATCGACCCGGCGAAGGATGCCGACGGCCTGCACCCGACCAACCTCGGCCGGCTCGTACTCAACGTCAACAGCCCCATCCACACGCCGCTGCCGTGCACACCACGCGGCGTGATCGAGCTGCTGCTGCGCAACGACTACGACCTCAAAGGCAAGCACGTCGTGGTGGTCGGGCGCGGCGTCACGATCGGACGCTCGATCGGCCTGCTGCTCACCCGGCGCGACCTCAATGCCACGGTCACGCTCACGCACACCGGCACGGTCGACATGCCGCGCTATCTGCGTGAGGCCGACGTGATCGTCGCGGCCGCAGGGGTGAAGCACCTGATCCGCGCGGAAGACGTCAAGCCCGGCGCTGCTGTTCTCGACGTCGGCGTGACGCGCGAGACCGACGAGGAGACGGGCAAGAGCATCGTGTTCGGCGATGTGGCCCCGGATGTCGCCGACGTCGCGGGATACATCTCCCCGAATCCGGGTGGTGTCGGCCCGATGACGGTCGCACTGCTCATGACGAACGTCGTTGAGGCTGCGGAACGGTCGCTCTGACGACGACCGCTACGCCGCACAGGAAAGGCGCCCTCCCGGCAACGGGAGGGCGCCTCTTCTCGTCCGGGGCTCGTACGCGCCGGGATCAGCCGAGTTCGTCGAGCATCCGTCGCTGCTCCGGTGTCAGCCCGTCGCTGAGTTCATCGCGTGCGGCGCGGGTCTCCGGCGAGTCCGGTGGTGCGGTGGGTGCGGCGGAAGGGTTCTTCGCGCCGCCCTTCACCCGCGCCTGCACCGAATCGTAGATCTCGCCGGCCTTCGCGCGCAGCCGATCGTCGATCTGGTCGTAGATCATCCAGCCGAACAGCAGCGCGAGCGGCGGCAGCACGAAGGCCCAGAAGCCGGAAGCACGCACACCGCTCAGCCACACCGTGAGCACCCAGATGATGAGCTCGACGAGATACACCAGGACGTACTGCACGACCTTCTCGCCGGTCTTCGTGCGCTCGGCCGCCGACTTCGCCGCGGACGTGCGGAAGGCCCCTGCGAGCAGCGGCTTGACGAACAATGCGGCGAGGGTCAGGATGACGGAGGCCCACAACGCGTTCAACCCGACCGAGACGCCGGGCAGCAACAGGCCGATCAGCAGCAGCACGGCGACGTTGAACACGTAGAGCGCCGCGAACCGGACGATTCCGTTCTTCATGCGACCAGAATCCCACATCCACTCGGAGCGGTCGAGGACGTGGCTCAGAGCGCGCGGTACAGATCCCAGGCACGCTGACATGCTGCGGCGACCGCGCGCACGTGGGTGGGGCTTTCGTCGACCCAGTCCGTTCCCGGACGATGCAGCTCGTCGACCGCATCCGGTCCGAGCAGGTACTCGCGCAGGAATTCGGCCTGCACGGCATCGAGCTCGAGCGCGGCTTCGGCAGCCTGTTCGGAGAGCTCGCGGAAGCGCGCTCGGGCGGCGCGGATCTCCTGGCTGCCGAGGTAGGGGGTGTTGAGGGCTACCGCATCGGGCTGCTCGACGCGGAAGCCCGCACGGTGGGCATCGGCGAGGGCGCGAAGACGCTCCGGGTCCATGGTGGGCGGATCCTCGGGGGTGCGCTCGTCTCCACGGGTGTCACCGCGGTTCGAGAGGGCGACCACCGCCGGCAGTCGATCCTCCGGCGCGCGCGCCACATCGACGGCACCATCGCGCGTCGTCGTGGTGTTCATCGTGTCGTGGAACGACAGTCGTGTGAAGCGTCCGCCGGTGCGGAGCTTCTCACTCACGAATCGCTCGGTGAGGTCGTCCCTGGTGCGCTCGTAGACACCGAGCCCTTGCTCGCCGACCTCGACGAAGGTACGCACGAGACGAGCGAGCTCTGCATCGTCGTCGGGGACCTCGAGGATCGGGAAGAACGAGAACGTCACGGGGCGGATCGCATCCACACCGGAGAGGTCGACCTTCTGCCAGGGCCCTGCCGCAGCGGTGCGCCCGATGGCCTCGGTCAGATCGGCGGCGATGTCGACAGGTCGGGCACGGTTGGGATCGCGCACCAGGCGCGGATGCGGGTTGATGACCGCGACGATGCGGCGGTCGTTGCGGGCCCACTCGCGCACGATCGCGTCGGTCGCGACGTCGGTGAAGTCATACTGCAGCCGCCTGGTCAGCGCGGGGGAGAGGAACGACACCAGCTCCTCGGGGATGCGGGCACCGGCATGCGGACAGCTCACCAGCACATCCGCCTCGGCGATCGCCTCGTCGAGCGTGCGGTGCGCGCTGTCGGCGAAGACCGTGATCTCCTGCGCGGTGAAGATGTGCCCGGCGGGGATGAGGTCGAGGTCGCTCATGCGCTCATGGTAGCCGCGACCCCGAAGGGGTCACCCCTGTGCGTGCAGGGTGCTCTCGATTCCACTGATGCGGGCCTGCTCGTCGAAGCGGAACGTCGCAGCGCCTGTGGCATCCGACACGGTCGCACCGGAGAACGCCTCATCGGTCCAGGTGAGGGTCCAGCCCGCGAGGCGGGCGAGGTCCCACACCGCGGTGCGGGCGTCGGGGAGGCGGGTGCCTGCGAGCACCCGGGGCAACGCGATGACCGCATCGGCGACCGTGAGCGGTGCGAGCGGAGCGTCGAGCAGGAACACCGCGCGCGTTCCGTTGCCGACCGGTGCGGAGTAGTACGGGGAGCGTCCGGTGAGTTCGACAGCGACGCCGCCGACCGTGTGGGCGGCCTGGGCGATCCATTCGTCGTCGCCGGAGACATCGGCGGGGAAGGGAACCTCGGCGGTGGAGAGTTCGGCGATGCCGTGCTCGCTGCCGTAGGCATGCAGCTGCGCCGCGACACCCTGCGGGTCGCCGCTGGGGTGCGCCCACGCCCACAGCAGCGAGCGGGGTCCGGGTGCGATCGTCGCGATGAGGTGTGCGCGGGCCACGAGCTGTCGCGACGGATCGGCGTCGGCTGTGAAGGTCAGCGTGCCGGCGGCCAGGTCCGCGTCCCAGCGGTGCTCGCCGAGGGCATCGGCGGCGGCGGATAGAGCATCCTGACGGAGTGCGACGAAGAGGGCGGCACGGTCGGCGAGGGGCTGGAGCGCGGCGAAGGTCATGCCGACAGTCTTGCGCTCGATGCTATGAATCCGCTAGTTCACGCGGAGATCGTCGCGTTCGCGGGGCGTCCCATCCGCCAGACGCTCGGCACCATCAGGGTGGCCAGCGCGATGACCGCGTACAGGGCGCCGGAGGCGATGAGCACGGTCGCAGGATCCGCATGCGTGATCAGCCAGCCGTACACGAGCGTGCCGATGGGCATCACGACGAAACTCCCGAGCATGTCGTAGCTCGACACGCGGGAGAGTTTCTCGCCGGGAATGTTCTCCATCATCGCGAGATTCCACCCCGTGCTGAACACCTCGGCACCCGCGCCCGCGATGAACGCGGCCATGGCGAGCAGGACCACGGCGGGATGCACCCCCAGCATCGTCACGGGGATCGCGAAGGCGGCCATCCCGATCATGCCGTAGCGCAGTGGTCGTCGCAGCGGGAACCACATCAGGAGCAGGGTCATCAGGAGCACACCGGCGCCCTCGGCGCTCACGACCCAGCCCCAACCGGTGATGCCGAGCAGGTCGTTGTTCTTCGCGATGTACGGTCCCACGACACCCCACGCGCCGACGTGGATGGCGTTCATGACCATGAAAGCCAGAACGATCGTCCACAGCCAGGAGCGACTCCAGAACTCCCGCCATCCGATGCGGAGGTCGTGGAACATCGTGGTGCCGCCCGCATGCGACGGCGGAGGGAGCTTCACCAGGGCCAGCACGGGGATCGCGATGACCCAGCCCGCGGCCTGCACCACCATCGCCCATGCGGGCCCGGCCGTCGCGACCAGGATGCCCGCGATGATCGGGCCGCCGATCGTCACGGCGGAGCGGACGAAGGACAGCATCGCGTTCGCCTGCTGCAAGTGCTCGGGCGTCGTCAGCTGCGGGATGATGCCCTGCATCGCGGGCAGCACGAACGCCGTGGAGGCGCCGTTGACGATGGAGAGCACCACCAGCAGCGGGATCGTGGCGTTCCCGGTGAACAGCAGCGCGGCGATCGTACCGATCGACAGGATGTCGACCACGTAACAGGCCTGGATGATCAGGGCTCGGGGGAGGCGGTCGGCGATCACGCCGCCGAACAGCACGAACACGATGTTGCTCACCGTGAAAGCGGCGAGCACGAAGGACAGCGATCGCGCGTCGTTGTCGATCTCCAGGACCGCGAAGGCGAGGGCGATCGAGGACATCGACCCCGCGATCATCGTGATCGCGCGGGCGAGGAAGAACCAGCGGAAGTTGCGGTCCTGCATCGCGGCGAGCCCGCGGCTCACCTCACGACCTCGCTCCTGTGCACCTGGCTATCCTGCCACGGGCGGGAGCCCTTCGAATCGCGCAGATGGTCGCTTTGGGGCCACAAATGCGGCCACATGCGCGATTCGAAAGGTCAGTAGCTGGCGCGGGAGGAGCCGTCGGTGGTGATGAAGCGCGCGGCCAGAGCCTCGGACGCGCGGGCGAGCAGGGCGACATCCGCCCCGACCGCCACGAAGTCGGCGCCGGCGGCGAGGTAGGCATCTGCTGCCGCGGGGTCGAACGCGTTGACGCCGACGGCCTTGCCCGCTGCCTTCACCGCGGCGAAGACCTTCTCGACGGCGGCCGTGACATCGGGGTGGGTCTGTTGACCGAGCAGGCCCATCGACGCGGACAGGTCGGAGGGTCCGACGAACACGGCGTCGATGCCGTCGATCGCGGCGATGTCCGCCGCGGCCTCGACGCCCGCCGCCGTCTCGATCTGCACCGTGAGGGAGATGTGCTGCGCCGACTCCTGCAGGTACCGATCGACGCGGTTCCAGCGCGCGCTGCGCGCCAGAGCGCTGCCCACTCCGCGCACTCCCTCCGGTGGGTAGCGGGTGGCCGCAACAGCGGCGCGCGCCTCGTCTGCGGACGAGACCATCGGCACGATCAGGTTCTGGGCTCCGAGGTCGAGGATCTGCTTGATCGAGACGGCGTCGTTCGACGGCACCCGCACGAGTGGGGCGATCGGGTACGAGGCGACGGCCTGGAGCTGCACGAGCACGGACTCGAGCGTGTTCGCCGAGTGCTCCATGTCGATCAGGAGCCAGTCGAGTCCCGACCCCGCGGCGACCTCGGCGAGCAGGGGGCTGCCGGAGCACACCCACATCCCCACGAAGGGTCGATCGGAGTCCGCGAGCTGCTCGCGGAACGAAGGGTCTAGACGAAGCGGCATGCAATTGTTCCCATCGGTCCGTAATCGCACAGCACCTCGTCGCCACGCGACACCCACATCGGGCGTGTGAACGATCCTGCCAGGATGATCTCCCCGGCCTCGAGACGCGCGCCGTGCTGATGGAACTTGTTCGCGAGCCACGCGACACCGGTGGCCGGATGACCGAGCACACCGGCGGCGACACCCGTCTCCTCGATCTCGCCGTTGCGCGAGAGGACGCCGGGAACCCAGCGCAGGTCGATCTCATCGGGGCGCTTGTGCACCGTGCCGAGCACCATCGCACCGTATGCCGCGTTGTCGCTGATCGTGTCGACGATCGTGCGACCCTCGAGCTCGATGTGCGAGTTCAGCACCTCGAGCGCGGGGACGGCGTAGTCGATCGCGGCGAGGGCATCCTCGAGCGTGCAGTCGGGGCCCTCGAGCGGCGTCTTCAACACGAAGGCCAGCTCGACCTCGATGCGCACGTTCGAGAAGTGATCGACCGGGATCTCGACGCCGGACTCGTGCACGGTGTCGTCGAACATCACGCCGTAGTCCGGCTCGGTGATGCCCGTGGCCTGCTGCATCGCCTTCGACGTCAGTCCGATCTTGCGACCGACGAGTCGGCGGCCCACAGCGATCTGCGAATCGCGCCAGACCCCCTGGATCGCATAGGAGTCCTCGACCGTGGCCTCGGGGTACCGAGCCGTGATGCGCGGGATCACGGAGTGCGTGCGGTCGGCCTCCGCGAGTTCCGCCGCGATCTGCGTGATCGTCTCTGCTGACAGCATCTGCGTCCCCTAGAGCTGGTGGCCCAGCTTGTACTCGCCCTGCTTGTACTCGGGCATGTCCTTGTCGTCATCCGCACGGGTGTACGAGAAACCGTCGGCACCGATCGTGACCGCCATCTCGGAGTCGTCGGTTCGGGCCACGACCGGCTGCGGATTGCCGTCGAGGTCGAGGACCAGCGAGGCATCCGTGTACCAGGACGGGACGACGGGGTTGCCCCACCAGTCACGGCGCTGGTTGTCGTGCACGTCCCACGTGATGACCGGGTTGTCGGGGTCGCCCGTGTAGTAGTCCTGCGTGTACACTTCGACGCGGTGCCCGTCGGGGTCGCGCAGGTAGAGGTAGAACGCGTTCGAGACGCCGTGACGACCGGGGCCGCGCTCGATCGAATCGGAGCGGCGGAGTGCACCGAGCTTGTCGCAGATCGCGAGGATGTTGTGCTTCTCGTGCGTGGCGAAGCACACGTGGTGCATGCGGGGGCCGTCGCCGCCGGTCATGGCGGTGTCGTGCACGGTGGGCTTGCGGCGCATCCAGGCGGCGTAGACCGTGCCCTCCTCGTCCTGGATGTCCTCCGTGACGCGGAAGCCGAGGTCCTGCATGAACCCCACGGCGCGCGGCACATCGGGGGTGACCTGGTTGAAGTGGTCGAGGCGCACCAGCTCGCCGGGGATGTGCAGGTCGTAGCGCCACGACATGCGCTCGACGTGCTCGGTCGCGTAGAAGAACTCGTAGGGGAAGCCGAGCGGGTCGACCACGCGCACCGAGTCGCCGATGCCCTTGACGAAGCCGTTCTCGTCGCGTCGCACATCGCAGCCCAGCTCGGTGTAGAACTCCACCGCACGGTCGAGGTCTTCCGGAGTGCGAACCCGGTACGAGAAGGCGGCCACGGCGGCGATCGGGCCCTTGCGCAGCACGAGGTTGTGGTGGATGAACTCCTCGGTCGAACGGAGGTAGATCGCCTCGTCGTCCTCCGCGGTGACGTACAGCCCCAGCACGTCGACGTAGAACTGGCGGGAGGCTGCGAGGTCGGTGACCACGAGCTCCATGTACGCACAGCGGAGGATGTCCGGGGGCGAGCTCTGCGGCGTCGCGATGGGGTTGTCCGAGCGGATCGGCGCCTCCTGGGAGACGTAGAAGCCCGAGGAGGTCAGGGTCATGTCGTCGCGGTGTGTCATGTCAGCGTCCTTGCGTGAGGGTTCCGGTCGCACTTGCTGTCGCATCTGCGCCGGCGGGGCGACAGGAAGTGCGACCGGAACGAGACAGTGGGGTCAGTTCTTGCCGAAGGTCGGGTTGTGGGGCGTGGAGGCGAGCGTGATGTGCACGCTCTGCTGGTCGGTGTAGAAGTCGATCGAGCGGTAGCCGCCCTCGTGGCCGAGGCCCGACGCCTTCACACCGCCGAACGGGGTGCGGAGGTCGCGCACGTTGTTGCTGTTGAGCCACACCATGCCGGCCTCGACCGACTGCGCGAAGTTGTGCGCGCGCTTGAGGTCGTTGGTCCAGATGTAGGCGGCGAGACCGTACTTGGTGTTGTTCGCGAGCGACAGCGCCTCCTCGTCGGAGTCGAACGGCGTGATCGCGACGACTGGGCCGAAGATCTCCTCCTGGAAGATGCGGGCGTCGGGGGAGACGTCGGCGAACACGGTCGGCGCGACGAAGTTGCCCTCCTCGAAACCCTCGGGGCGGCCGCCGCCGGCGACGAGACGCCCCTCGGTCTTGCCGATCTCGACGTAGCTCATGACCTTGTCGTAGTGCTCGGGGTGCACGAGCGCACCGACCTCGGTCTCCGGGTCGTGCGGGTAGCCGACCTTGACCCGCTTCGCCTGTGCGGCGTAGCGCTCGACGAACTCCTCGTAGATCGAGCGCTCGACGAGGATGCGGGAGCCGGCGGTGCAGCGCTCTCCGTTGAGGGAGAAGACGCCGAAGATCGTGGCGTCGACGGCGGCCTCGAGGTCGGCATCCGCGAAGACCACGGCGGGCGACTTGCCGCCGAGCTCCATCGACAGGCCCTTGAGGAAGGGAGCGGCGTTGCCGAAGATCAGCTGCCCGGTCGAGCTCTCGCCCGTGAACGAGATGAGCGGCACGTCGGGGTGCTTCACGAGCGCGTCGCCCGCGTCTTCGCCGAGGCCGTTCACGAGGTTGAAGACGCCCTTCGGGAGTCCTGCCTCCTCGAAGATGCCCGCCCAGAGGGAAGCCGAGAGCGGCGTGAACTCCGCAGGCTTCAGCACGACCGTGTTGCCGGTCGCGAGCGCAGGACCGAGCTTCCACGACTCGAGCATGAACGGCGTGTTCCAGGGCGTGATGAGGCCGGCCACGCCGATGGGCTTGCGGTTGACGTAGTTCATCTGGCGCCCTGGCACCTTGAAGGCGTCGTCGGACTGCGCCACGATCAGGTCGGCGAAGAAACGGAAGTTCTCGGCGGCACGACGGGCCTGGCCCAGCGCCTGCGTGATCGGGAGACCGGAGTCGTACGACTCGAGCTCGGCCAGACGCGCATCGCGGGACTCGACGATGTCGGCGATCTTGTGCAGCACCCGTGAACGCTCGCGGGGGAGCATGCGCGGCCAGGGGCCCTCGTCGAACGCGCGCTTCGCGGCGGCGACCGCGAGCTCGATGTCGGCCTTCTTGCCGGCGGCGGCCGTCGTGTAGGTCTGGTTGGTGACCGGGTCGAGCACATCGAACGTGTCTCCATCGACGGAGTCGACGAAAGCGCCGTCGATGTAGTGCTGGATGTGGTCGGGGAGGTCGGCGGGGATGCGCGATTCGGTCATGAGATTTCTCCGGTCGTCTGTGCGGAAGTCGTCTGTGCGGAACGGGTGTGCAGCGCGTCGAGGAACGCGTCCATGGTGCGCCAGCGGTGGTTGCGGGCGGCGAGTTCGATCTCGAGCGGGTCGGCGTCCGCGCGGATGAGGTCGAGGATCTCGGTGTGCTCCTCGACCGAGTGCTGGGCGCGTCCGGGGATCGACGCGAACGTCGTGTCGCGGATGCCGGAGAGTCGCGACCATCCGCGGTGCACGAGATCGAGCAGATGCGGGTTGGGGCACGGCTCGAACAGCACCGAGTGGAACTGGCGGTTGAGTTCGGTGAAGGCATGGGCGTCGAGATGGTCGAGCATCTGCGCCATCCGCTCGTTGATGCGGGCCGCCTCATCGAGGGCGGCCTCATCGAGCAGGGGAGCGGAGAGTGCGGTCGCACAGCCTTCGACGAGGCCGAGTGTCTGCATGGTGTGCGCGTACTCGCTCTCGTCGACGAGGGTCACGCGCGCTCCGACGTTGCGCTCGAAAGTGACGAGCCCTTCGGCTTCGAGGCGGCGGATGGCCTCGCGCACGGGAACGACGCTCATCTGGAGGTCTTCGGCGATGGAGCCCAGCACCAGACGGTAACCGGGGCTGAACATGTGCCCCGTGATGCGCGAGCGCAGCCACTCGTACGCCACTTCGGACTTGCTGGCCGCCGTCGTGGTCATCGTGCGCTCCGGTCGGCCGCGCTCCGGTCCGAGACGGCCTCCTCGTAGCGGGCGCGCCACTCGGCGTTCAGGGGGAACAGTCCGTCGACCGGGTGGCCGGCGGCGACCTGCTCGGCGATCCAGGCGTCTTCGATCTCCTGCGCGACGGCATCAGCGGCCACCTCTTCCGCGAGGGAGGGCGGGATGACGATCACGCCGTCGCTGTCACCGACGATGACGTCGCCGGGCTGCACGGTCGCGCCGCCGCAGGAGATCGTGACATCCACGTCCCACGGCACGTGCTTGCGGCCGAGCACCGAGGGGTGCGCGCCCTGCGAGAACACGGGAAGACCGATCTCGGCCACGGCGTCGAAGTCGCGGACCCCGCCGTCGGTGACCACGCCGGCCGCCCCACGAACCTTCGCGCGCAGGGCGAGGATGTCGCCGAGCGTACCGGTCGTGGCGTCGCCCCTGGCCTCGATCACGATGATCTCGCCGTCTTCCACCGCGTCGAAGGCGCGCTTCTGCGCGTTGTACCCGCCCCCGTGCGACGTGAAGAGGTCTTCTCGGTACGGCACGAAGCGCAGCGTCTTCGCGGTGCCGACGATCTTGGCGCCGGGGATGTTCACCGATACCCCGTCGATGAAGCAGGAGTGGTGTCCGCGCTTGCGGAGCTGGGCGGAAAGCCCGGCCGTCGGCGCCTCGAGGAGCTTGGCGCGCAGTTCGGGGGAGAGAGCGGGAGTCTTCTCGACGTGTGGTAGGCCCGCTTCCTCGCGGGAGCCCCAGGCCTCGGTGCGCTGCAGGTCGTCGACGGCGGGGAGCGAACCGAGGTCGCCGTCGAAAGGAGTCTCGCCCTGCGTGACGGTGGTGAGGAGCCGCCCCGAGGTCGGAGCTCCCGGGGCATCCGGAGCGTCTACCTCGACCTCGACGACGTCGCCGGGAACGATGACGGACGAGCCGGCGGGAGTGCCGGTGAGGATCACGTCACCGGGCTCGAGGGTGAAGTGCTGGGACAGGTCGGCCACGAGCTGCGCGAGCGGGAAGATGAGTCCGGCGGTGGTGTCGTCCTGGCGGAGCTCGCCGTTGACCCAGGCCCGCACCCGGAGGGCGGCGGGGTCGACCGTGCGGGCGTCGATCAGGTCGGGGCCGAGGGGAGTGTAGCCGTCGCCGCCCTTGGAGCGGACGTTCGAGCCCTTGTCGTTCGCACGCAGGTCGTACAGCCCGAGATCGTTCGAGGCGGTGACCCAGCCCACGTGGTCCCAGGCCCGGTCGAGGGAGACCCGACGGGCGGGCGTGCCGATCACGAGGGCGATCTCCCCTTCGAACGCGAGCAGCTCGGTGCAGGCCGGGCGCTCGACGGTGCCTCCGGAGACGCCGACGGAGCTGGCCGGCTTGAAGAAGTAGGAGGGGGATGCGGGGCGTCGGCCGCGCTGGTCGGCGCGAGAGGCATAGCTCAGGTGGATCGCGATGATCTTGCCGGGGCGGGTGATGGGGGCCGTCACGGGGCGCCTCCTTGCGCTCGTCTGCGATGTCGTGCGAGACGCCTTGTGCGTCGTATTCGAAATCATATATCATCGGTTCACCCCTCGGCAAGCACTTCGGATCCGCTCCGCTGCACGCCGTGACAATGCGGTCACAACCAAAGGAGACACCCCATGAGTGGGCAGTCACAGGCTGGGTTCACCCCCACCGGAACCATCGCGACAGCGGCCGATCGGCGCCGCGTCGTGTTCGCCACCGTCGTCGGCACCACCGTCGAGTGGTACGACTTCTTCATCTACGCGACCGCCGTCGGCTTGGTGTTCGGACAGCTGTTCTTCGAGCCCCTCGGGGCCGACAGTGCGCTGATCGCCTTCGCCACGGTGGGCGTGAGCTTCCTCTTCCGCCCGCTCGGCGCGTTCCTCGCCGGCCACTACGGCGACAAGCTCGGACGCAAGACCGTGCTGATGTGGACGTTGATCCTGATGGGGGCCGCGACCGCGCTCATCGGTCTGCTGCCCACCTACGAGACGATCGGCATCATGGCGCCGATCCTGCTGGTGCTCCTCCGTATCATCCAGGGCATCTCCGCCGGTGGCGAGTGGGGTGGCGCCGTGCTGATGGCGGTCGAGCACGCTCCGCGCAAGAAGCGCGGCATCTTCGGCGCATCGCCGCAGATCGGTGTGCCCCTCGGCCTGCTGCTCGCCTCGGGGGTGATGGCGCTGATGACGGTGATCGCCCCCGGTGACCAGTTCGCGGTCTGGGGCTGGCGCGTGCCGTTCCTGCTCAGCGTGGTGCTGATCCTCGTCGGCTACTACGTGCGCCGCAAGGTCGAGGAGAGCCCGGTGTTCACCGAGCTCGCCGCGCGCAAGGAGAAGGCGCGGATGCCGATCGCCCAGCTGTTCCGCAAGCACCTGCTGCTCGTGATCATCGCTGCGTTCGTCTTCGCCGGTAACAACGCCGTGGGCTACATGACCACCGGTGGGTACATCCAGGGCTACGCCACCAACCCCGAAGGGCCGATCGGCCTCGAGCGCGGTCCGGTGCTCTGGGCGGTCGCCGGCTCGGCGGTCACCTGGCTGCTCACGACTCTCCTCGCCGGCTGGCTGTCCGACCGCATCGGTCGCCGCACGACGTACATCGTCGGATGGGTGCTGCAGCTGGTCGGTGTGTTCACGCTGTTCCCGCTCGTCAACACCGGTGAGATCGGTCTGCTGTTCGCCGGGCTCGCGATCCTCACGGTCGGTCTCGGCTTCACGTACGGCCCGCAGGCGGCGCTGTACGCCGAGCTGTTCCCGGCGAGCATCCGGTTCTCGGGCGTCTCGATCTCGTATGCCATCGGTGCGATCGCCGGTGGGGCCTTCGCGCCGACCATCGCCACGGCCATCGTGAGCGCGACCGGGTCGACGCAGGCCGTCACCTGGTATCTCGCGGGGATGACGGTGCTCGGTCTCGTCGCCACCCTGCTGCTGCGCGACCGCTCGGGCATCCCGCTGGGCCCCGACCACGAGGAGGAGCAGTCCGTCAGCCCGATCTACGGACTCGCCAAGGCCTGATTCCGCAGGATGCGACCACGCTCCGGTCGCACTCTCTGCCGCCTGCTGTCACAGGGGCCGACAGAAAGTGCGACCGGAGCCTTCGTGTGTGGCGAGGCCGGAGCCTTCGTGTGTGGCGAGGCCGGAGCCTTCGTGTGGGGCGAGGCCGGAGCCTTCGTGTGGAGCGAAGGGGAGGCGGAAGGCGGATCAGCCGTCGAGGGCTTCGCGGACGACGGCTGCCGAGCGCTGCAGTCGTGCGGCGATCTCGGCATCGTCGAGGTCTGTGGCGACGTGCACGACGGCGATCGCCGCGGGGCGCTGTCCGCGGAGGGCGAGCGGGACCGCGACGGACTGCACGGTGGGGATGACCTCGTCGTGGCTGGTCGCATAACCGCGGCTGCGTGTCGCATCGACGTCGGCGGGGAGCGATGACGGGACCGCTGCGGGCCAGTCTCCCTCCGCGACCTGCGCGAGGATCGCCTTGCCCGGTGCGCCGACGGTGACGGGGTGCCGGGCTCCCGGTCGCTGCGCGACGCTTGCGACGGCATGCCGCGGTTCGACGCTGGCCAGCGTGATGCACTCGGTGCCGTCGAGGACGGCGAGGAAGCATGTCATGCCGAGCTCGTTGGCGATCGCCGTGAGCTCGGGAAGCGCCTCGGCCTGCAGGTCGTGGGCGACCCCGGCCGCGAGCGCTGCCATGCGCGCCCCGAGACTCACGGCGCCTGCGGCGTCGCGCGTGACCAGCCCGTGGTCTTCGAGCGTGCGCAGCAGGCGATACGCGATCGAGCGGTGCACGCCGAGACGGGACGCGATCTCGTCGATCGTGAGCGGGCCGCTGGCATCGGACAGCACCTCGAGGATGCGGATGCCGCGGCTGAGAGTCTGCGAGGCGGGGGAGGTGGTCGTGCTGTCGGGCATGCGGGCTCCCTTGCGATCACGGACGGCGCGGTTTAGGCTGTGTTCAATAGTAGAACTCCTTGTTCGAATATAGAACACGAGGGTTCCGGGTGCAACACCGGATCGGCCAGCTCCGACACAGACAACACCCGACGATGACGTCCGGAAGGAATCGACGACGATGCAGTTCCACCACCACGGTTACGTCTCCGCTGACCCGCGCGTGCAGGATGCCGCGGGCATCGGCGCCGACCGCACCGCCGACCTCCCCGACGAGATCGACGTGCTCATCGTCGGATCGGGGCCTGCGGGAATGCTGCTCGCCGCCCAGATGGCGCAGTACCCGGACATCTCCACCCGCATCATCGAGAAGCGCGACGGACGCCTGCCGCTCGGTCAGGCCGACGGCATCCAGCCGCGCAGCGTCGAGACGTTCCAAGCGTTCGGATTCGCGGAGCGGATCGTCGCGGAGGCGTACAACATCGGCTGGATGAACTTCTGGGGACCGAACCCCGACAAGCGCGGCGAGATCGTCCGCACCTCGCGCACCTCCGACTACGCCTACGACATCTGCGAGTTCCCGCACCTGATCGTCAATCAGGCCCGCGTGCTCGACTACTTCGCCGAGGCCGCGGCGAACGGACCGGGGCGCATCGTCCCCGACTACGGGGTCGAGTTCACCGGCCTCACGGTGCACGACGAGGGGGAGTACCCCGTCGAGGTCGGCATCCGCTACGTCGCAGGCGAGCGGGCAGGCGAGGAGCGCACCGTGCACGCCAAGTTCGTCGCCGGGTGCGACGGCGCCCGCAGCGGTGTGCGTCAGGCGATCGGACGCACGCACGTGGGGGCCTCGGCCGCTCATGCCTGGGGCGTCATGGACGTGCTCGTCAACACCGACTTCCCGGATTGGCGCACCAAGTGCGCGATCAACTCCGAAGCGGGCAACATCCTGCACATCCCGCGAGAGGGCGGATACCTCTCGCGCATGTACATCGACCTCGGTGAAGTCGCCGAGGACGATGACCACCGGGTGCGGCAGACGCCCATCGAGGAGATCATCCGCCGCGCGAACGAGATCCTGCATCCGTACACGCTCGACGTGCGCGAAGTCGCCTGGCACAGTGTGTACGAGGTCGGCCACCGGGTCACCGACGGCTTCGACGACGTGATCGACGGCTCGGGACGGACCCCCCGGGTGTTCCTCACCGGCGACGCCTGCCATACGCACAGCGCCAAGGCGGGCCAAGGCATGAACGTGTCGATGCAGGACGGCTTCAACCTCGGCTGGAAGCTCGGGTCGGTACTGACGGGCCGCGCTCCGGAAGCCCTGCTGGCCACGTATGGCGCGGAGCGGCGGCCCGTGGCCCAGCAGCTGATCGACTTCGACCGCGAGTGGTCGAGCCTCATGGCTCGAAAGCCCGAGGAGATCTCCGACCCCAACGAGTTGGCGACCTACTACCTCGCCACGGCCGAGTTCCCTTCCGGATTCATGACGCAGTACACCTCGTCGATGATCACCGGCACCGACGCGCACCAGGCGCTCGCCACGGGCTACCCGCTGGGCAAGCGGTTCAAGTCGGCCGAGGTGGTGCGCGTCGGCGACGGCAACGTCGTGCACCTCGGGCACCACGCGAAGGCCGACGGCCGCTGGCGCGTGTACGCATTCGGCGACCGCACCGCTGAGGCGCTCGCCGCGTGGGCGGAGAACGCGGAGCCGTTGTTCGCACGCTTCACGCCGGAGGACGCCGACGTCGATGCGGTCTTCGACGTCAAGGCGGTCTATCAGCAGCCGTTCGAAGAGGTCGAGGTCACCTCGGCCCCCGCGCTGTTCCAGCCGAAGACCGGGCCGCTCGGACTCACCGACTGGGAGAAGGTGTACGCGGCTGGTCCCAGCAAGTGGACCGAGACCGACATCTTCGCCGCGCGGGAGCTTTCGCGCGACGGGGTGGTGGTCGTGGTGCGGCCAGACCAGTACGTGGCGGCGATCCTGCCGCTGCATGACACGACCGAGCTGGCCGACTTCCTCGAGGCGGCGCTGCTTCCGGCGCGTTGAGGTCCCGGGCTCCGCTCCGTGTCGGGCGGAGATCTCCTCGACGGGCGGAGGGTCGGCCCCGGTCGTTCCGCCCGAGGGTGAGTTCTCCTCCCGGGGCGGCGGCGCGCCTGGACATGACACGTGTCACGTCGAGGAGATGACACTGCCCTCCGGCACGCACGGCCTCAGCGGACGAGGCTGGAGGCATGAACAACTCCTCTGTTGACGGGACGGCGACGCGGGTCACCGCCCGACCGGCATCCGCTGCTCCGGACGACGACCCGGTGGTGCTCGAACTGAGCGCCGTGAAACGACACTTCGGCACCGGCGACCGCCGGGTGCAGGCCGTCGACGGGGTCGACCTGTCGATTCGGCGCGGTGAGGTCGTCGCGCTGCTGGGGCCGAACGGCGCGGGCAAGACGACCACGCTCGACATGCTCCTCGGGCTCACGGAGCCCAGCAGCGGCTCCGTCCGGGTGCTCGGGGTGACACCGGACCGCGCCACCTCGAGCGGTGCGATCGGGGCGGTGCTGCAGACCGGCGGGCTGCTCGGAGACCTGACCGTCGGAGAGACCGTGCGCCTCATCGCCTCCCTCTACGGTGCAGAGGCACTCGGTCGGGTGCCCGATGTCATGGCGCGTGCCGACCTCGAGCACCTCGCCCGTCGGCGTGTCTCGAAGTGCTCCGGCGGTGAGCAGCAGCGCGTGAAGTTCGCGCTCGCGATGGTCTCCGACCCCGACATCCTGGTGCTCGACGAACCCACGGCCGGCATGGACGTCACGGCCCGACGCCACTTCTGGGACGTGATGCGCGCGGATGCGGATGCCGGGCGCACGATCGTCTTCGCCACGCACTACCTCGAGGAGGCGGAGCAGTTCGCCCGGCGGACCGTGGTGATGCATCGCGGATCGGTGGTCGCGGACGCCCCCACGGCGCTGCTGCGCGCCAGCCTCGGGGAGCGGACCGTCTCGGCGACGGTCGACCAGGATGCGGCGGCGCTCGTCACCGTGCTGAGTGCGACCGATGGCGTCGCCGGCGTGCGGCTCGACGGAGATCGCCTGAGCCTGCGCGCCGCGGATTCCGATGCCGCCGCCCGCATCCTGCTCGAAGGCGGCGCCCACGACCTGGAGATCGCCGCGCCCACCCTCGAAACCGCCTTCACAGCTCTTACGGAGAACTGACATGCTCGTCTCACCCACCATGCTGCGCATCGAAGGCGTCCGCCAGCTGCGCAACCCCTACACGCTCGCGTTCACCCTGGCGATGCCGGTCGCGATGTATCTGCTGTTCGGAGCCGGGATGGGCTACGGATCGCTCTCGGCCGGTCATGGGAACGTCTCGTTCTACGTCATGACCTCGATGGCCGCCTACGGCACGGCGGTCGCGATGAGCTCACTCACGTCGCTCGCGGCGACCGAGGCGAAACAGGGATGGGGGCGTCAACTCGCGATGACCCCGCTCACCACGGCAGGGTACGCGTTGACGAAGCTGCTCACCGCCGTCGCCTTCGCGGCGCTGGCACTGGTGGCGGTGTTCACCGCGGGGACGATGACCGGTGCCGCGGCGGAAGACGCCTGGCGCTGGGTCGCGACGGCGGGCATCATCCTCGGGATCGGCCTCATGTACGGGCTCTTCGGCCTCGGTGTCGGACTGTTCTTCAGCTCCGACTCGGCGGCGGCCCTCGCCTCGATCTCGATGACGTTCTTCGCGTTCTTCGGCAACGTCTTCATGCCGCTCGACGGTGTGATGCTCGACATCGCCCGCTTCACCCCCCTGTACGGCTTCGTCGCCCTGAGTCGGTGGCCTCTCACTGACGGGGTGCTCACGACAGGGCAGACCGACCCGCTGTGGATGCTGTTCCTCAACGTCGCCGTCTGGCTCGCGCTGTTCGCCCTTCTCGTCATGATGGGGATGAAGCGCTCCCGGGCGAGGCAGTGACGGCCCCGACGGCGGCGCGCCGCGACAGTAGGTTGGACGGATGACGCGACACACGAACCCGGAGCGTCCGGAGACGCCGGGGCCCGCCCACGATGCCGCGAAGCTCGCGGCCGCGGGCGCGGCCCCTGCGGCATGGGCGGCTCCCGGGGCGCGCCGCGATGCGGGAAAGGACCCGTGGGCGCGATTCGGCTGGCTGATGGCCGTGATCTGGCTCGTGTTCCTCGTCTATCCGGTGATCGCGCTGCTGGGCTCGGACGCGTCGATCGCGTGGGTGAGCGCGGGGTGGGTCGCACTGGTCGCATTCGTCGCGCTGTACGTGACCGGATTCATGCACGGCATGCGGGGCGGTGGCGGGCTCGGCCGCACGCCCTCGCGGAGGCAGTGGATCACGTTCGGGGCCCTCATCGTGTGCGTGCTGATCTCGGTGCCGGCCGAGGGGGGAGCTGCCCTCAGCTTCCTGCCCTTCATCATGTCGTTCGCCTCCTACGGGCTGACGCGCGTGTGGCACTGGATCACGACGATCGCCGCTGTCACCGTGACAGCGCTGTGCGTCTTCCTGCTTCCCGGTGGGATCAACTACCTGTCGGTCCTCGCGATCGTGGCACTGCTCGGCGTGGTCAACACGGTCTCGACCTGGCTCATCCTGCGCTCGGCGGAGGCGGAGCGGCTCGGCCTCGAGCTCGCGACCAGCGAGGGGCGCGAAGCGGTGGCGCGCGATGTGCACGACCTGATCGGGCACTCGTTGACGGTCGTCGGGCTCAAGGCGCAGCTGGTGCGGCGGCTGATGGACTCCGACCCGGAGCGAGCCAAGGCCGAGCTGGCCGATATCGAGCGCCTCACCGCCGAGGCGATCGCCGGTGTCCGCTCGACGGTGTCCGGCACCCGGGGGACCACGCTCGTCGAACAGCTCGCTTCGTCTCGAGACTCGTTCCGGGCGGCGGACATCGCCCTGGAGGTCGAGGGGGAGCCGAGCGTGCTGTCACCGGTGCAGGCGCTCACCGCGAGCTGGATCCTGCGTGAGGCGACCACGAACACGCTCCGGCATTCACGGGCTCGCACGGTTCGGGTCCTGCTGCTGCCCGGGCGACTGGTGGTGGAGGACGACGGAGTGGGTATGCGCACGACGGAAGGCAACGGCATCCGCGGCATGCGCGAGCGTGCGGCGGCGGCCGGCGCATCGTTCGTGCTCGGCGCGACGGATGACGCGGGCACACGCGTGGAGGTGACGTGGTGAACGCCTCGACCGGCGACATCGGCATCCGACTGCTGATCGCGGATGATCAGGCGCTCGTTCGCGGTGCGCTCGGGGCACTGCTCGATCTGGAGCCTGACCTCGCCGTCGTCGGCATGGCTTCGGATGGTGCGGAAGCCGTGCGCCTCGCGGAGGAGCTGCGACCGGACGTGTGCCTCATGGACATCCAGATGCCAGGGATGGACGGGGTCGAGGCGACTCGGCGCATCCGCGAGGTGAGCGCGAGCACGCGCATCCTCGTCGTGACGACGTTCGCGCGCCCCGGCTACCTGCGCTCCGCCCTGGAGGCCGGTGCCAGCGGGTTCATCGTCAAGGACACGCCCGCCGAGGAGCTGGCCGAAGCCGTGCGACGCGTGCAGTCCGGCCTGCGGGTGCTCGATCCGGCGCTCGCGGCCGACAGCCTGTTCGACGGTGCGAACCCGTTGAGCGATCGGGAGCGGCAGGTTCTGAGGCTCGCGGTGGACGGACGTTCCGCCGCGATGATCGCCGCGGAGGTGTTCCTTTCGGCGGGAACCGTGCGCAACCACCTTTCCGCTGCGATAGGGAAGACCGGGGCGGCGAACCGAGCACAGGCGGTGCGCATCGCCCTCGACAAGGGGTGGATCTGACGTCGGCGTCATCGGTCGGTTCGGACGCTCTGTTCGGGGGTGGTGGGATGTCGGTGCCCCCGCGTACCTTTGGGGCGACGGGCGACGGGCGACGGCGCCCGACGGGAGGAGTGCCTGATGGACTGGAAGATCGAACTCATCTTCGTGCCGGTCACCGACGTGGACCGCTCGAAGGCCTTCTACGAGAAGATCGGTTTCAACGCCGACTGGGACCAGACGCCCACCGAGGGGCTGCGCTTCGTGCAGATGACGCCGCCGGGGTCGGCATGCTCGATCGCATTCGGCACCGGCCTGGGCATCGATCTCGAGCCGGGCAGACAGAACACGATCCAGGTCGTCGTGCCGGATGCCGATGAGGCGCTCGCTCACCTGCAGGGTCTGGGGGTGTCCGCCCGCGGGGTGCAGGAACTGGACTGGGGGCGGTTCGTGTCGTTCGACGACCCTGACGGCAACTCCTGGACGCTGCAGCAACTCCCCGACTACGGAGCGTAGGGGCCGGGGTCGGCGACGATCTCGACCTTGAAGCCGGAGGCGTTCTCGAGCCACCCGGCGTAATGCCGGTTGCCGCCGGCGTGAGGATAGCGGTCGGCGTAGAGCGGGTTCCAGCCGTGGGCAGGCGCTTGCGTCATGAGCGCATCGACCGCAGCGCGCGGACCGCCGTGGAACGCGAGATGGTTGAGCCCGGGACGCCGGCGGTCGTGCGTCGGGTCCGACAGATTCGGAGACGTCGTGAGGGTGAGGTAGGCGCTGCCGGCGACCCACGATTCACCGCCGGGCCATTCGCTGTCGAGCGTGAAACCGAGGCGGTGCAGGATCCAGCGCCATTCCGCGCGCACCGCGTCGAGGTCGGCGATCCACAGTTCGACGTGATGAAAACCCGGCATGGTCCGAGTCTGCCAGGCGTGGGCGGAGCGGACGACGCCCACGGTGGTTCCCCGCACCGGCCACCATTCGCCGCGCCACTCGCGACCGGCATTCACCTCGAGGTCACGAGCCGGTCATCCGACGCCCGTACCGTCTCGACGGACCGCGCTTCGAAAGGACCTCTTCGCAATGACCTTCCCCTCCCGGCCGAAGCGAGGGCGACTCGCTCTCCTCGGTGCAGCCATCGCTCTCGCCGGAATCCTCGTGGCCCCGCCCGCGCACGCGTCAGACGGATCGCTCGCCGTCGACTCTCCGAGCATTGCGATCGATGACACCGCGACGTTCACGTTCGATGCCGGCACGGCTGTTCACGACCGCAACTGGATCGGCATCTATCGCGACGGCGTGGTTCCCGGCGGCCCGGCATCCCTGGACTGGCGATACGTTCCCGCCGCGGCCGGCGAGGTCACCTGGAACCCGTCGACGCGCGAGGGATGGACCCGCAACTCAGCGACGATGGGAGCGGGGGAGTACGACATCTATCTCCTCGAGGACGACGGCTACAACGTGCTCGCCGGACCCATCGACCTCACCGTCGCAGACGATGACGCCGAACCTCCCGTCACCCCCGCCGAGCCGAAGCCGGAGATCGAGGGGAAGAGCGGCCTCAACGTGCTGACGTTCAACGTGTGGCACGGCGGCACGCAGGTCGCCGACGGGGCGCGGCAGATCGCCGACATCATCACGCAGACCGATGCCGACGTGACGTTCCTGCCCGAGGTGGGTCAGGCCCCCGCCCAGGTCGCGGCGCTGCTCGGCTACCAGCACCTCACCGCGACCGACACCGGCATCGTCTCGCGGTATCCGATCGTCTCCACCGACACGGTCGGCCGCTGGTGGTCGAAAGCGGTGCTCGATGTGAACGGCTCCGAGGTGGTCGTCTACGGCGGTCACCTGGAGTACCGCTGGTACACGACCTACCTTCCGCGGGGGTACGGCGGCGAGGTCCTCGGCGACTGGCCGACCGGTTGGAACACCTGGAACAAGCTCGGCGCTCCCGTGACCGATGTCGAGGCGATCCTGAAGGCGAACGAGCAGTCCGGCCGGCCCGCTGCGGCTGCGGATCTCGTCGCCGACATCGACGCCGAGCGAACGGCGGGACGACTCGCCATCGTGGGCGGAGACTTCAACGAACCACCCTCGCAGGACTGGACGGCAGCCACCGCGGGGCTCTTCGATCACAACGGCGTCGTCGTCCCCTGGCAGACGACCCAGACGCTGCTCGACGGGGGACTCGTCGACGCCTTCCGCACGGTGCACCCCGACCCTGTGACGAACCCTGGCTTCACGTGGCCTTCGGACAACCCGCTGTTCCCCACGTCATCGCTCACCTGGGCGCCGGAGGCGGACGAGCGCGACCGCATCGACTACATCTTCGCGACGCCGGACGGGCGGCTCTCGATCGACGGAGCGGCCGTGGTCGGCCCACAGTCGACCATCGTGCGCAACGCCCGCATCGTCGACGACAGCGCCGACGAGATCTTCACTCCGGATGCCGTCTGGCCCTCCGATCACAAGGCGGTCCTGGCGAACTTCACGGTCTGCGACGAGGGGTGCGCGAAGCCCGATCCCGAGCAGCCGAACGTGCAGCTCGGCGCGGCCTCGGTCGCCGCCGGGAGCGACCTCACGATCTCGGGTACCGATTTCTCCGCCACGACCGCGCTGCGGATCGAGCTGCGTTCGACTCCGATGCCGCTCGGGACGGCGACCACGGATGCGTCGGGCGCGTTCCGTGCGACCGTCACCGTTCCGGCGGACGCATCCCCCGGGGCTCACAGCATCGTCGTCATCGACCCCGATGGTGCGGAGACGACCGTCGCGCTCACCGTGACGCCTCCTGCCGGTGGCGGAACGCCAGGGGGTGCCCCGGGTGGCGCACCCGGCACCGGGGGAGCCGCAGCCCCCGGATCCGGGTCCGGGACGGTGAAGAGTGACAGCCTCGCCACGACCGGCGCCGACAGCACGCCGTTGCTCCTCGGTGGAGCGCTGCTGCTCGGCGTGGGGCTGGGCCTCGTCGTGTGGCGACGGCGTCGGCGTCACGGTTGATCCGACGGGCGGTGCCGGCTCGGCCTCAGCGGCGTGCCGGCATCGCCCGATCCCGATCCCGATCGCGGAGCGGATGCGCCGAGGTCAGGAGTTCACGCGGATGATCTCCTGCTGATACGGCGCGATCACGTCGCCGGAGATGCGCAGATCGAGGAGCAGGAAGGGGCGCGTCGCCGCGTCCTCTTCCGTCCAGCTCGCGAGACGGTCGAGGTCGGCGAGCGTGCGCACCACGACGCCCTCGGCGCCGACCGCGGCACCGAACGCGGCGAAGTCGACCTCGGGGATGCGCATCGGGCCCTCCGCCAGCCCCTTGAGACCGTAGAGGTTCACCTCGGCGCCATAGGCGGCGTCGTTCCAGACCACGGCCATGCCGCGGCCACCGGCAGCGCGCACGGCCGATTCCAGATCGGCGATCGCCATCAGCCCGCCGCCATCGCCCGATGTCAGCACCACGGTCGAATCCCGTCGTGCCAACGCCGCACCGACCACGCTCGGCCATCCCTGACCGATCGACTGGAACGCGGTGCCGACCATCATCATGCGGTCGGGAGCGGCGACCGGCCAGTACATGTTCGCCCACCCGATGAAGTGACCGCCGTCGGACACCACGACGCGGTCCTCCGGGAGCAGCTCGGCGATGCGGCGGGCGGCGGAGCGCGGGTCGAGGCGTCCGTCCGGAGCAAGTTCGTCGCCGGCATCGTACGTGCGCGCGGAAGCGACATCGACCGTCTCGCGCCAGGGCGTCGCCGATCCGGCGGATCCGATCCGGGCGACGAGCTCCTCCGCGGCCAGCCGGGCGTCGGCACGCACGAAGCCTCCGACGTGCGCGTGCGTCGCGGCCGGCGCGATGTCGATCTGGAAGACGCGCGTGCCCGGAGCGAACAGCTCGCCGAACCGCATCGTGAACTGGTTCAGGGCTGCGCCGAACACGACGGCGACGTCCGCCGTGCGCACGAGCTCCATCGCGCCGTCGGCACCGAAGCCGCCGGTCACCCCGAGGTCGTACCTGGTGTCGGGGAACACTCCGCGGCCGAGGGCCGACGATGCGGTGAGGGCGCCCGTCGCGGCGGCCAGTTCTCCCAGCGCGGCGCTCGCTCCTGACAGCCACGCGCCGCGACCGGCGAGCAGGAACGGTCGCTCGGCACCTGCCAGCGCGGCGGCGATCTCGTCGAGCATCGCGTCGGCGAACTCCCCGCGCGGGGCGAGCGCAGCGGGGATACGCGGAGCCGGGGCCTCCGGGACTTCGCCCGCTTCGAGCGCCGCGACGTCGTATGGGATCGCGAGGACCACCGGCACCCGGTAGGTGAGGGCGTGTTCGATCGCGATCACCGTGGTGGCGGCGGCATCCGCGCGTCCGACGGTATAGGTGCGGGCGCCGACCGCGGAGGCGAGGGCGATCTGGTCGACGTCCCACGGGCGTGGGCCGGACGTGGGCTCGTCTCCGACGACGAGCACGAGCGGCACGTGCGCCTGCACGGCTTCTGCGAGCGCGGTCAGGGTGTTCGTGAAACCGGCGCCGTACGTCGACGTGCCGGCGGCGATGCGACCCGACGCCCGGAAGTGGGCGTCGGCGGCGACCACGGCACCCTGCTCGTGGCGGACGGCGGTGAACACGGCATCCGTCTGCGTCTCGATCGCGTCGAGGAAGTAGGCGTTGCCGTTGCCCATCACCCCGAACACGGCGTCGACGTGCTGAGCGAGGGTGAGGGCGACGTGCGCGGAGACGGTGGGCATGCGAAAGCCTTTCGAGACAGGGACGGAGGTAGTGCGGAATCCGTATGTGTCTCGCCTCTGCGTCTTCGCGGAGCGCTTCGTGCCTCTTTTTCAGGCACCGGCCGGGCCGGACCCGCTCAGTCTACCGGCGGGAGAGCCTTGCGGAATGCGGGAGAATGCAGGAATGACTGATGCAGAGATCGAGCGCGAGACACTCACCTGGGACGGCTTCGGAGCGGCGACGCGCGATCTGGCACGGAACATCCTCGACAGCGGCTTCATGCCCGAGGTCGTCGTGGCCATCGCGCGCGGCGGACTCCTCCCGGCAGGCGCGATCGCCTATGGTCTCGGTGCCAAGAACTGCGGAGCGATCAATGTCGAGTTCTACACCGGCATCGGCACCGTGCTCGACGCGCCGGAGGTGCTGCCTCCCGAGCTCGACATGGCGTACCTGGACGGGCGCCGCGTGCTGCTCGTCGACGACGTCGCGGATTCGGGTCGCACCCTCGCCCTGGCCGTGCAGCTGCTGAAGGACAAGGGCGCCGACGTGCGGTCGGTCACGATCTACACCAAGCCGTCGACGATCATCCAGCCCGACTTCGCCTGGAAGGACACCGACCTCTGGATCGACTTCCCCTGGTCGTTCCGCGGAACCGTCCGCGAAGAGGATCAGGGGCTCGCGCCCTCCGCCTGAGCCTGCTGCGCAGGGGGGTCACGCGTGCAGCATCGAACGCAACGTCTGGATGGTGTCGGCTTCGGTCGGAGCCTTGTCGGGGCGGTATCCCTTCACGCGGGCGAAACGCAGCGCGAGGCCGCCCGGATACCGCGGTGAGCGCTGCACGCCGTCGATCGCGATCTCCACGACGAGCTCGGGCCGCAGGAACACGGTCGACGCGGTGCGGTGCGACTCGTGCTCGGGGAACTCCGCGGTCTGCCACCGCAGCAGCTCGTCGGTGAGTCCTTTGAACGTCTTGCCGACCATGACGAAGCCGCCGGGATCGCCGAACTCACCGGCGGGATCGCGCGCGCCCAGGTGCAGGTTCGAGAGCCATCCGCGACGGCGGCCGGAGCCCCACTCCGCGCCGAGGACCACCAGATCGAAGGTCAGCACGGGTTTGACCTTGACCCAGGACTTGCCTCGACGACCGGCTGCGTAGGGGGCGTCGATCGCCTTGACCACGACTCCCTCGTGGCCCGCGGCGAGGGCCTCGCGCGAGAGACGTTCGGCGGCATCCGGATCGGCCGTGACGAGGCCGGGCATCCGCCAGTCGCCGGCCACGCGTTCCAGTTCGGCCAGCCGCACGGACAGCGGCTCGTCGATCAGATCGCGCCCATCCACGTGCAGCACGTCGAAGAACCACGGTCGCAGGACGAGCTCGCGCGACACATCGGCGCCGAACCGCGACATGGTCTCCTGAAACGGGCGCGGCCCGCCGTCTTCGTCGAGCGAGAGCGTCTCGCCGTCGAGGATGACATCGTGCACGGGAAGTGCGCGCACGATCTCGACGAGCTCCGGCACCCGGTGCGTGATGTCGGCCAGGCTCCGCGTGTAGACGCCGACCTCGTCTCCGTGACGGTGCACCTGGATGCGGGCGCCGTCGAGCTTGTACTCCACCGATGCGGTGCCGGTGATCGCGAGCGCAGCGGAGGGCGTCGGCGCGGTGGCCGCCAGCATCGGCAGGACGGGGCGTCCGACCTGAAGACCGATGGCCTCGAGGGCATCGGCGTCGTCGGCGAGGGCGACTCGCGCGGTCTCCCCGAGGTCACCGGAGAGCATGGCCGCGCGCCGCACGAGGGCGAGGGGGCGGTCGGCTGCTCTCGCGATCGAGTCGAGGAGCACGCCGGACAACGCCCCCGTGCGGAGTTCGCCGAGCATGGCGCGGACCAGGAAGTCCCACTCCGCCGCCGTGGCGCGCGACGCGAGCTCGACGAGGATGCCCGTGCGGGTGGCCGTCGAGCCGGAACCGGACGCCGCGGCGAGGGCGTCGAGCGAGGTGTCGACATCGCCCACGGTCAGCGTGGGATCGTCGGCGTGCGCGATCTCGATGGCTGTGAGCCCCCGCCATCCGACGCCGAGTCGGCCCTGACGTGGGGAGGCCAGCAGCAGTCCCACGAGCGTTGCGATCTCATCTGGGGCGGATCGTGCCAGCAGTCGCGCCAGGGCATCGACTTTCGCGAGCCGAGACGCCGTGGCGGAGACCTCATCTGTCGCGGAGACGACCTCGGAGAGCATCATCCCGGTATTGTCGCACCGGCCACCGACGCTGGACAGGAGACGGATTCAGGCCGATGCGCCGATTCAGGCCGATCGTCGCCCGAACTGCCTGATGCGGCGCGACTGCCTGATGCCGCGTGAGTCGGGTCCCCGCTCGGGCACGCGTGAGCGGGGCGAGGCGTCAGCGTCCACGGAACTCGGGCTTCCGCTTCTCCTGGAACGCCGCGAACCCTTCCCTGTAGTCGTCGGTGTCGCACAGTGCGGCCTGGGCGGCATTCTCGATGCCGACCGCATCCCAGAGCGTGAGCCGCTCGTCGCGGATGCGGGTGATGAGCTCCTTGCTCGCCAGGAACGCCGCCGTGGCGCCGCGCGCCGCCGTCGATGCGGCATCCGTCGTCGCCTGCACGACCTCGTCGTCGGGGAACACGCGCGAGAACAGGCCCGATGCCACGGCCTCCGCTCCACTCATCAGCCGCCCCGTGTAGATCAGGTCGAGAGTCTTGTGTGCGCCGAGCCGCTCGAGGAACAGGGCGTGGCCGCCGGAGTCGAGCGTCGCACCGAGCGCCGCGAACGGGGAGCCGATCTTCGCCGACTCCGCCACGTACACGACATCCGTCGCGATGAGCAGCCCGAGACCCACACCGAGGCACGCTCCGTGCGCGACGGCGAACGTCGGCGCGGGGAATCGTGACATTCGTTGCAGCAACGGCGTCACACGTCCGTCGAGATAACCGAGCACATCGTCATCCCGAGGATCGACGCCGGAGATGTCGCGGCCCGCGCAGAACCCGCGCCCCTCGCCGCGGAGCACGAGCGCTCGCACGCCCGCCGCCTCCGCCTCGACATAAGCCGCATCCAGTTCGGTGAGGGCCTGCTCGTCGAGGGCGTTGAGCTTCGACGGCGCGTTCAGGACGATCGTGGCGACGTCGTCGGCGATGGTGAGGTCGATCATCAGGTCTCCGGTCAGACGTCGTAGTCGACGACCACGCGGTCGCTGGTCGGGTGGGACTGGCAGGTGAGCACGAACCCGCGCTCGAGTTCGTCGGGCTCGAGCGCGTAGTTCTCGGTCAGGGTCACACTGCCCTCGATCACGCGGGCGCGGCAGGTGCCGCACACACCGCCAGCGCAGGCGAACGGAGCGTCGGGCCGCACGCGCAGCGCCGCGTTGAGCACCGACTCGTGCGCATCCACCGGACTCTCCACGGTCGACGAGACGCCGTCGAGCGTGACCTCGATGCGCACGGTCTTCTCACCGGCGCGCACCTGCACAGGCCGGGCCGCCCGTGCCGGTTCGTCGCCGGTCGTGAACAGCTCGAAGCGGATGTGCGAGCGGTCCACCCCGACGTCGGCCAGCACCTCGCGACAGAGGTCGACCAGGGCGAGCGGTCCGCACAGGAACCACTCGTCGACGGTCGACGGCGGGATGAGCGTGCCGAGGATCGTGCGTAGCTTCTGCTCGTCGATCCGGCCAGACAGTACGGGGGCTGCACGCTGCTCCCGAGACAGCACGTGGTGCAGCACGAGCCGGGTCGGGTAGCGGTCCTTGAGATCGGCCAGGTCTTCCAGGAACATCACGTCGAGCGTGGCGCGGTTCGTGTAGAGCAGGGTGAACCGCGACGTGTCCGACCGGGTCAGCACCGTGTGCGCGAGCGCCATCAGCGGCGTGATGCCGGAACCGGCGGCGATCCCCACCACATGACGGTCGTCGAGGTCGTCGAGTGCCGAGGTGAAGGTACCCTGCGGGCTCATCACGTCGATCTCGTATCCGGCGTGCAGGCCGGTCTGCGCCCACGTCGAGAAGAGTCCGCCCTCGTCGCGCTTCACGGCGACGCTCAGTCGGGTGTCGTGCCCGTCGTCACGATGCTCCGGTGCGCGGCAGAGCGAGTAGGAGCGCCGCACCTCGACGCCGTCGAGCGTGGTGCGCAGGGCGACGTACTGACCGGGAAGGTGGTCGTAGTCGTCGGCGAGTGCAGCGGGAACCGTGAACGTCACCTCGACCGCGTCGTCGGTGAGCGGGCGCACGTCCTCGACCGTGAGGGTGTGGAAGCGGGCGCGCTTCCGAGGGGAGGTCGCGCGTGCGGCCGTCGCCCGCGGCGAGGGTGCGGGAGCCGAGGTGAAGAGCGACATGTCAGTGCACCTTGAAGTGATCGAAGGGTTCGAGGCAGGCGCGGCACTCGAACAGCGCCTTGCACGAGGTGGAGCCGAAGTGGGAGACCTCCCGGGTGTCGAGCGAGCCGCATCGCGGGCACCGCACGCTCAACGCCAGGCGGATCGGGCCGGTCGAGACGGCGGCGCGACCGGAGGGCGGCGCGATGCCGTACTCCGCGAGCTTCGTCTTGCCGGCATCCGTCATCCAGTCCGTCGTCCAGGCGGGGGAGAGCACCAGGCGCACATCCACCCGGTCGAAGCCGGCGGCGGTGAGGGCGAGGATCACGTCGTCTCGGATCGTGTCCATCGCGGGGCAGCCGCTGTACGTCGGCGTGATGTCGACGTGGACGACCGTGCCGTCGACCTCGACGGCACGGAGAACGCCGAGGTCTTCGATCGTGAGGACGGGGACCTCCGGGTCGGGAACGGAGGCGGCGATCCGCCAGGCTGCCTGTGTCGGGGTGAGCGTCACCATGTCGCCCCCGGGTGCCGTCGTGCGAGCACCTGCATCTCGGCGAGGATGTGGCCGAGGGGGGTCGCGTGCGCGCCGTGGCGCCCACCCGCCGACGACGGCATCACGTCGGGAACCGTCAGCCCCGCCTCGGTGAAGACGGTCGCGACCACTCCGTCGAACCCGGGACGCAGGCTCGACGGGGCCACGGCCGCATCGCCGAGTCGCTCGATCAGCTCATCGTCGCGGAACAGCTCGTCGACGTATGGCCAGACATCACCGATCGCCCGGATGATGCGGGCGCGGGACTCCTCGGTGCCGCCCGCGAGGCGCAGCATCCACTGAACGGCGTGATCGCGGTGGTAGTCGACTTCTTTGAGCGACTTCTCGGCGATCGCGGCGAACGTCTCATCGCTGCTCCCGCGCAGCGCCGAGTAGAGCTCGAACATGGAGGTCGCCACGACGAACTGCCGGGCGATCGTCTGGGCGAAGTCGCCGTTGGGCTGCTGCACGATCCACGCGCAGCGGAACTCGGGTTCATCGCGGAAGAAGGCGAGGTCGTCTTCGCTGCGGCCGTCGTACGACCCCGCGTAGTGCAGGAACGAGCGCGCGTGGCCGAGCAGGTCGAGGGCGATGTTGCCGAGGGCCACGTCTTCCTCCAGCTCCGGGGCGCGCGAGATCCACGCCCCCAGCTGCTGAGAGAGGATGAGGGCGTCATCGCCGAGACGCAGTGCGTACTCGGCCACGTCGGCGGATGCGGCCACTGCGCCGGTGCCGGAGAGCTCCTGCGAGAGGCGGAGCTCGTCGACCGAGACGTCACCGTGGATGTCGACGTCCGCGTGCGCGGTGCCCGGGCGCGGCGCGCTCACAGGTGCGGGACCCCTTCGGAGGCCGTGTAGTACACGGCGTGGCGGTAGTTCTTGCCCGCGGGACTCTCGAAGTACGCGCCCTTGGCATCGGGGTCGCTCGTGGTGATCGCGTCTGCCGGGGCGACCCAGATCGACACGCCCTCTCCGCGTCGGGTGTAGAGGTCGCGCGCATTGCGGATCGCCATCTCGGCGTCGGGGGCATGCAGCGAGCCGACATGCACATGGCTCAGCCCGCGGTTCGCGCGCACGAAGACCTCCCACAGTGGCCAGGGTTCGCGCTCGTCCGCTCCCGGAGTGGCCATCACGCCACCGCCTTCGTCTTCGATGCCTGCTTGCGGGCGTACTCCGCTGCGGCCTCGCGCACCCAGGCGCCCTCTTCGTGGGCCGTGCGTCGGCGCTCGAGTCTCTCGGCGTTGCACGGCCCGTTGCCGCGCACCACCTCGAAGAACTCGTCCCAGTCGATCTCGCCGATCACGTACTGACCGGTCTGCTCGTCGAAGCGCAGATCGGGGTCGGGCAGGGTCACCCCGAGGATCTCGGCCTGGGGTACGAGCATGCCGACGAACCGCTGGCGCAGCTCGTCGTTCGAGAACCGCTTGATCTTCCACTTCATCGACTGTGCCGAGTTGGGGGACTGGTCGTCGGGCGGCCCGAACATCGCCAGGCTCGGCCAGTACCAGCGGTTCACAGCGTCCTGCGCCATCTCGCGCTGTTCATCGCTGCCCTGCATCAGCGTGAGCAGGATCTCGAAGCCCTGCCGCTGGTGGAACGACTCCTCTTTGCATACGCGCACCATGGCGCGGCCGTACGGACCGTACGACGCGCGGCACAGCGGCACCTGATTGCAGATCGCGGCACCGTCGACGAGCCAGCCGATCGCGCCCATGTCGGCCCAGGTCGGGGTCGGGTAGTTGAAGATCGACGAGTACTTGGCCTTGCCGCTGATGAGTTGGTCCATCATCTCGTCGCGGGTGGTGCCGAGGGTCTGCGCGGCGGAATAGAGGTAGAGGCCGTGCCCGGCTTCATCCTGCACCTTCGCCATCAGGATCGCCTTGCGCTTGAGGCTCGGCGCGCGCGTGATCCAGTTGCCCTCGGGCTGCATGCCGATGATCTCGGAGTGCGCGTGCTGGGAGATCTGCCGCACCAGCGTCTTGCGGTAGGCGTCGGGCATCCAGTCGCGCGGTTCGATGCGCTGCTCGTTCGCGATGAGCTCGTCGAAGAGGCGCTCATCGTCGGAGGGCTCGCCCACCAGGGACAGGTCTGCGGGACTGGTCATCGTCGACTCCTCGGCATCCGGCCAACTTTACTGACCGATCGTTAGGTAATTCTGACACAGAGCCCGGCCGGTTTCAAGGCGCGTGGTCAGTGCGAGCGTGAGATCAGCTCGAGGAGCGCTCGGCCATATGCCTCCGAAGGGTCGGGGTGCTCGAATGCGATCATGTCGCCACCGATCTCGACCTCGACGCGAAAGGCGTCTTCGAGGCGCACCAGCGCGCGGAAGGTGCCCCGGAGCAGCTCGCGCAGCTGGTCCTCCCGCGGCAGCCACACCGCCTCCGCGAGGGTCACCGCGTCGAGTGCCCATTCCGTTGTGCCGTTGAAGGCCAGGTCAGTGCCGCTCGGTGTCTGACGGGCCTCGATCGTCATCTCGCTGACGGTGAAGACCTCGGCCTCGGCTTCGCGCTCCACCTCGTCCGGCAGGTCGAGCTGGAAGCGGTCGCCCTCGGCGGGATGCCAGACCAGTCCGGAGTCTCGCAGGGCGACGGCGAGCTCGCGTGTGATCATCTCCTCACGCTAGACGACCGGACTCGCCGAAGGCTCGGCGAACCTGTGGATGACGACGACGTCGTGTCGGCGGCGTGGGGCAGAGTGGGGGCATGACTTCCGCAGCCCCCGCCGATACCCGTGAGGCCGCACGCGCGGCGCTGCGCGAACTCGTCGGCCGCTCAGACGCCGACTTCCACGACGGGCAGTACGAGGCGATCGAGGCGCTGGTCGAGGGACGTCGGCGCGCGCTCGTGGTGCAGCGCACCGGCTGGGGAAAGTCCGCGGTGTACTTCGTCGCGACCCTGCTGCTGAGGCGTCAGGGCGCAGGGCCGACCGTGCTGGTGTCGCCGTTGCTGGCACTCATGCGCGACCAGATCGCGGCTGCAGAGCGTGCGGGGGTGCGGGCCGTCGCGATCAACTCGACCAATGCTCACGAGTGGACCGACGTGCTGGGGCAGCTCGACCGCGACGAGGTCGACGTGCTGCTGGTCTCGCCGGAGAGGCTCAACAACCCCGCGTTCCGCGAGCAGCAGCTGCCGGCGCTGGTGCGTCGCATCGGCATGCTCGTCGTCGACGAGGCCCACTGCATCAGCGATTGGGGACACGACTTCCGCCCCGACTACCGGCGGCTGCGCGACCTCATCGCGCAGATGCCCGCCGATGTGCCGGTGCTGGCGACCACCGCGACGGCGAACAGTCGCGTCGTGGCAGATGTCGCCGAGCAACTCGGCAGTCTCCAGAGCGGTGACCGCGACGCCGAGCCGGTGCTCACGATCCGCGGCCCGCTCGCGCGCACGTCATTGCGTCTGGGAGTGCTGCGGCTGCGCGATTCGGCGAGCCGTCTCGCGTGGCTGCTCAGCCACATCGACGATCTTCCCGGTTCCGGCATCATCTACACGCTGACCGTCGCGGCCGCCGTCGACACCGCCCGGCTGCTGCGAGACCACGGACACGACGTGCGGGCCTACACCGGACAGACCGACACCGACGAACGGGCCGAGTCCGAGGCGATGCTCAAGCGCAACGAGGTCAAGGCGCTGGTCGCCACCAGCGCACTGGGTATGGGCTTCGACAAGCCAGACCTGGGCTTCGTGCTCCACCTCGGTGCACCCTCGTCGCCGGTGGCCTACTACCAGCAGGTCGGCCGTGCCGGCCGTGCGAGCGAGAGCGCCGACGTGCTGCTGCTGCCCGGTGTCGAGGATCGCGACATCTGGCATTACTTCGCGACGGCATCGATGCCGGATCGTGAGCGTGCGGAACGCGTCATCGGTGCGCTCGGCGCTACCCCGATCTCGACGCCGGCACTCGAGGCGATGGTCGACATCCGCCGCACGCCGCTCGAGCTGCTGCTGAAGGTTCTCGACGTCGACGGCGCGGTGCGGCGCGTGCAGGGCGGATGGGTCGCGACCGGCGAGCCGTGGACCTACGACGCCGAGCGTTACGAGCGCATCGCCGCCGAGCGTCTCGCCGAGCAGCAGCACATGATCGAGTACGAGCAGACCGACGGCTGTCGTATGGAGTTCCTGCAGCGCGCCCTCGACGACGACACGGCCGCGCCCTGCGGAAGGTGTGACAACTGCGCGGGCGGGTGGTTCCCTCGCGAGATCGGAGAATCCGCGAGCTCGCAGGCCGCGGAGTCGCTCGACCGTGTCGGTGTGCCGATCGAGCCTCGTCGTGCCTGGCCGACCGGTGCCGATCGGCTCGACGTGCCGGTCAAGGGGCGCATCCCCGCCGATGAGCAGGCGGGCGAGGGGAGGGCGCTGGCGCGTCTCACCGACCTGGGCTGGGGAGGGGCGCTGCGCGATCTGTTCGCGGCGGGGGCGCCCGATGCCGCGGTGACCCCGCAGCTGCTCCAGGCCTGCATCCGCGTGCTCGCCGGATGGGGGTGGGAGGAGCGCCCCGTGGCGGTGGTCGCGATGCCGTCGCGTTCGCACCCGCTGCTGGTCGACTCGCTCGCCCGCGGGCTCGCCGATGTCGGCCGGCTGCCGTACCTCGGCGCGCTCGAACCCGTCGGGGGCGGGCCCTCCGGCGGACCGGGTGGGAACAGCGTCTTCCGTCTCGCCGGACTCTGGGATCGCTTCAGCGCGCAGCACCTCGATGTGCCGCCGGGCCCGGTCCTCCTTGTCGATGACCTGGTCGACAGTCGATGGACCATGACAGTCGCTGCCCGGTCGCTCCGCCAGGCCGGGGCGACCGCGGTCCTGCCGTTCGCCCTCGCGCTTCGCGGCTGAGTGGATCAGACGTCGGGCGAGTGCTGGTCCGCCGCGCCGCACCGAGCGCGCATGTATGTCAGTCGTATGTGTCAGTCGTCGGCGGGCGCGACGCGCGGTGGCCAGGTGGTCGCTCCGAGTTCGCGGGAGACGTTCCGTGCCGTCTCTCGCAGGGCATTGAGGATCGCATCCGAGGCGGGTGTCTGCGATGTGGGCAGCACCACGGCGACCGCGGCGACGATGTCGTTCGACGCATCGGCGACGGGGGCGGCGATCGAGGACTCGCCGAGCACAGCCTCGTCGAACTCTCCGGCCGTACCGCGTTCGGCGATCGCCGGTAGCTCGAGGGTCAATCGTGCGACATCGGTGATCGTGTCGCCGGTGAGGCTGCGCAGTGGCTGCTCGAACACGCTCTGCTGGAAGCCCAGGTCGTAGGCGAGGAGCACCTTTCCCATCGCCGAGGCATGAGCGGGGATGGCGACCCCGGTCTCGAGCATCTGCTGGCTGTCGTCGGGGCGCAGGTTGTGATGGATGACGAGCACGTCGGTGAAGTGCGGTGCGCCCAGTCGTACCGAGAGATTCGTGCGGCGCGCGAGTTCCTGCGTCCACCGCATCGCCCTGGCGCGCACGTCGAGGGTGTCGAGATAGACGTTGCTCAGGCGCAGGAGGGTCGGACCGAGCATGTAGCGCTGGCCGCCCCGCTCCTTCGCGACCAGTCCGTGCGCGCGCAACGACTTCACGATCCCGTGCACGGTCGACGGCGGCAGGCCGAGTGCTGCCGCGAGGTCGGTGATGCCGAGATGGCGTGCTCCCTGGAGCAGCTCGAGGATCTTCGCCGCGCGGTCGATCGCCTGGATCACGGGGAGGCCTCCTTCGGGTGCGTCGTCGAGCCGGTGCAAGTGGAGCCGGGCTTCACGATTGATCTTGACAACCCGGCAGGGTCCGAGCATATTCGACATTAACGAATTGCTTTCGGATTTTTGCGAAAGCAGCCTCGAAGGATCAAAGGAGATCGAATGATGAAGAAGCTCATCAACGCCCCGGAAGACGTTCTCGTCGAATCGTTGAAGGGCGTCGCCCTCGCTCACCCCGAGCTCTCCGTCGACCTCGAGAACCATGTCATCACCCGCGCCACACCCAAGGCGCAGGGCAAGGTCGCGATCGTCTCCGGCGGTGGGTCCGGCCACGAGCCCCTGCACGGCGGTTTCGTCGGCACCGGGATGCTGGATGCGGCGGTCGCCGGCGAGGTCTTCACCTCTCCGACCCCTGACCGCGTCCAGGTCGCCACCCAGGCCGTGGATCGCGGCGCTGGCGTGCTCCATATCGTCAAGAACTACACCGGCGACGTGCTGAACTTCGAGATGGCCGCCGAGCTCGCCGCGATGGACGGGATCGAGGTGGGCAGCATCACCGTGGATGACGACGTCGCCGTGCAGGACTCCTTGTACACCGCCGGTCGCCGCGGGGTGGGTCTCACCGTGCTGCTCGAGAAGATCGTCGGCGCGGCCGCGGAGGAGGGGCGTGACCTCGCCGCCGTCCTCGAACTGGCCAAGAAGGTCAACGGTCAGGGACGCTCGATGGGCATGGCTCTGACGAGCTGCACCGTGCCCGCCGCCGGCAAGCCCACGTTCGACCTTCCGGACGATCAGATGGAGATCGGCATCGGCATCCACGGCGAGCCGGGGCGTCACCGCGAACCCCTCGCTCCGGCGTCCGAGATCGCCCGGCAGCTGGTCGAGCCGATCCTCGCCGACATCGATGCCGCAGGACCCGCAATCGTGATGCTCAACGGCATGGGCGCGACGCCGCTCATCGAGCTCTACCTCATGTACGGAGAGGTCGCGGCGATCCTCGAGAAAACGGGCGTGCAGATCGCCAGGAACCTCGTCGGCAACTACATCACCTCGCTCGACATGGCGGGGTGCTCGGTCACCCTCCTCAAGGCGGACGACGAGCTGCTGCGCCTGTGGGACGCACCGGTGAACACGCCGGGTCTGCGGTGGGGCGTCTGATGGCTGCGGTCGACACCACCGTCCTCGCCGATTGGGTCGCCAGGTTCGGCACGGCGGTCGCCGAGAAGCGTGACTGGCTCACCGAACTCGACTCGGCCATCGGCGACGCCGACCACGGCGCCAACATGGCTCGCGGCATGGGCGCGGTCGGCGAGAAGCTCTCCGCGGGCGCGCCGGGTACGGTCGATGAGCTGCTGAAAACGGTCGGCATGACTCTGGTGAGTTCTGTCGGCGGAGCCAGTGGGCCGCTCTACGGCACCTTCTTCCTGCGGATGGGGATGGCGGCCGGGCCGGTGTCCGAAGTCGACGGCCCCGCTCTCGCGTCCGCGCTCCGGGCGGGACTCGACGGAATCGTCGCACGCGGCAAGGCGGAAGCGGGGGACAAGACCATGTTCGACGCGATGGCGCCGGCGGTGGATGCGATGGATGCGGCGCTCGCCGGGGGCTCGTCCGTCGCGGATGCCGCCCGCGCGGCAGCGGATGCCGCGGCCGCGGGCCGTGATGCGACCCTCCCGCTGGTAGCCCGAAAGGGCAGGGCGAGCTATCTCGGGGAACGCAGTGCCGGGCATCTCGACCCGGGTGCGGCTTCCACGGCGATCCTCTTCGACACGCTCGCCGCGGCGGTCGCGAGCAGCGCCTGATGATCGGCATCGTCGCCGTCTCCCACAGCGCACGGCTCGGCGAGGCGGCACTGGAGCTTGCCCTGCAGATGGTGCACGACGACGATGGCGTGCGGGTGCAGGTCGCGGCCGGAGGAGGTGTGGATCCCGAGGGCGCACCCATTCTCGGGACGGACGCGGTCGCTGTCGCCGCGGCGATCGACGAACTCGCCGCTGATTGCGATGGCGTGCTCGTCCTCATGGACCTGGGATCCGCCGTGCTCAGCGCGGAGCTCGCGCTGGAGCTGCGGTCGAGCGACGTGCCGGTGCGGCTCGCCCCCGCCCCGTTCGTGGAGGGACTCCTCGCGGCCGTGGTCTCTGCTGCTGCGGGCGGTTCGCTGGACGCGGTGGCCGCGGAGGCCGTGGCGGCGTTGGGGGCGAAGACCGGTGCGCTCGGTGTCGAAGAGGAACACGCACCGAAGGCTCCCGATGTCCCGGCTTCGGGGGGCGATGCCCAGGTGCGCCGGGTGCGCGTGCGCAATTCGCTCGGCATCCATGCGCGTCCTGCCGCCCTCATCGCCAAAGCGGCGGCAGGAGCGGACGTGCGCCTGCGCCGCCTCCCTGACGGACCCGACGCGGCCGCGGCTAGTCTGACCCGTCTCCTCGTCCTCGGGGCCCGGCAGGGCGACGAACTCGAGTTGTCCGCCCGCGGTGACGATGCGACGGAGGCGCTCGACCGCCTGGTCGCGCTGTTCGACGACGGGTTCGGCGAGGGGACGGAGCAGGCGCCTTCCGAGACGGCGGAGGCGCCCTCCGCTGCGGTATCCGCGGGCGACGCTGCGGTATCCGCGGGCGCCGCGCCGTCGTCGCCAGAGAGGGGGCCGGTGCGTGCGATCACGCCGGGTACCGTGCTTCGCGGCCGTGGCGTGAGCTCGGGTCGCGTCGCCGCGCCCGTGATCCACCTCGCGCCCCCGCTTCCTGAGCCCGATCCGACCACGGTCGTCCCCGAGGCCGATCGCGACTCCGAGGTCTCGGCGATCGAGTGGGCAGCCGTCGCCGTGGCCGATCAGCTCCGCTCGCGCACGGCCACGACGACGGGGGAGACCAGGGCGATCCTCGACGCCTCCCGCCTGTTGGCATCCGATCCCGAACTGGTGTCCGAGGCGACGGCGCTCGTGCGGTCGAAGGGACGCAGCGCCGCCCGTGCGGTCTGGGAGACAGCCGTGGTCCACGAGAAGGCGCTCGCCGCGCTGGGAGGGCGGATGGCCGAGCGCATCGCCGACATCCGCGACGTGCGCGACCGGATCATCGCCGAGATCCTCGAGGTCGACATGCCGGGCGTCCCCGAGCGCGATGAGCCGTTCGTACTGGTCGCAACTGATCTCGCCCCGGCTGACACGGCATTGCTCGCCGGCGGAATGTGCATCGCCCTCGTCACCGCGCAGGGCGGACCTACGTCGCACACCGCCATCATCGCGCGATCCCTCGGACTGCCGGCGGTGGTCGGTCTGACCGACGCGGAAGGCATCGCTGCGGGAGCGATGGTGCTCGTCGACGGTGACCGCGGCACGGTCGAGGTCGAGCCGACGCCGTCTCGCGTCGCCGAAGCGCGCGCGTCGGCGACGGTCGTCGAGTTCGACGGTGCCGGCGCCCTCTCCGACGGGCACCGTGTCCGGCTCCTGGCGAACGTCGGGGGCGCGGCCGACGCGACGATCGCGTCTTCAGCTCACGCGGAGGGCATCGGGCTCTTCCGCACGGAGTTCTGCTTCCTCGATCGCGCCGACGCTCCGAGCGTGGACGAGCAGATCGTCGCCTATCGTGGGGTGCTGGCGGCCTTCCCCGGGCGCAAGGTCGTGGTGCGCACCCTCGACGCCGGCAGCGACAAGCCGCTGCCGTTCGCCAACGCCGACAGGGAGGACAATCCGGCCCTCGGCGTTCGCGGCCTGCGGATCGCCAGACGTCGGCCGCAGCTTCTCGACGACCAGCTTCGGGCTCTCGCGCGCGCGGCCGCCGAGGAGCAGGCGCTGGTCGAGGTGATGGCGCCGATGGTCGCGACGGTCGATGAAGCCAGAGCGTTCGCCGACCGGTGCCGGGCCGCGGGGTTGGACCGGGTCGGCATCATGATCGAGACCCCGTCGGCCGCCCTGCTCGCGGCCGAGCTCTTCGAGGTCGTCGACTTCGTGAGTCTCGGCACCAACGACCTCGCGCAGTACACGATGGCGGCCGACCGCCTTCTCAGCGAACTGGGAGACTTGAACGATCCGTGGCAGCCCGCGGTGCTGCGACTCATCGCCGCCGTCGGCGAGGCGGGGCGAGCGGCCGGCAAGCCGGTGGGAGTGTGCGGCGAGGCGGGGGGCGACCCCGAGCTCGCACCGGTGCTGGTCGGGCTGGGGGTGACATCGCTGTCGATGGCGTCTCGCTCGCTGGGACGGGTGGCCGCGAGACTGAGTGAGCTGTCGTCGGACGACTGCCGAAGGGCTGCTGCCGGCGCGATCGAAGCGTCCTCCGTCGCAGCCGCCAGAGCGGCGTCGTCGTCGGCACTAGCTCGTGCCTGAGGAGGTCCGACACATCTATATGCGTGCAACGACATGCTTCCCCATCTCATTCTGATATCGACAAGCCGGCTCCCCAGGGGCCCGTGTGTGCTCGCGCCTATGCTCGTCGGAGGGGGCTCCGAGCTCGGCGCCACGATGAAGCGGAGGGCACATGTCCACACAGCTGTCTTTTTCGCGGGGCACGCTCGGGCTCCTCGCCGTCGGTGTCCTCCTCGCCCTGTCCGGGTGCACTCCTGCACCCCAGAGCACACCGAAACCGACTCCCTCGCCGGAGGCTTCGGCGCCGGCTCCCTACGACGGCCCTGTCGTGTTCGTCGGAGACGAGCTCGACTGGTTCCTGCCGGATTCCGAAGAGATCTCGGGCCTGCTCCCCGACGTCGGGGAGGTCGCCGCACCGACCCCTTCGCTCATTCAGATCTCAGACGGAGGCGGGCCCGACCCCGTTCCGGCGATCTGCAGCACGTTCGTGTATGAGCCGTCCCTGAGATCGGTCGGTGCCCGCTCGGTCACCTGGACAAGCTCCCTCCCAGACGAACGGGACGGGTGGCTGCACGTCCTCCAGTTCGCCGACGAGGCCGCCGCGCAGGCGCTGATGGATCAGTATGTCGATGCTGCACAGCAGTGTGCCGAGTTCACATACGGCGGTCCTTCGACGTTCGCCTCGACGGTGCGAGAGTCCGACGACGGAGTGAGGGCCGTCGCCGGCTCATTGGTCGTCGACGACGGTTTCGGAGGCGGCAACAGGCTCTACCTGGGGTACGCCACGGTCGGAAACGTCGTCGTGAACTTCTGGCAGCCGTTCTCGGGTGACGGCGCTTTCGACAGCGTGCAGGCCGCGGAGTTCCTCCGCGACAAAGCATCAGACGCTAGGAAGCAGCTGGTCGAGGAGCTGACGGCGAATCCGCCGGAGCCGTCGGAGACCCCACCAGCGGCAGACCCTGCTGCCGCGTGGAGCACGTGGGAGGTGACCGATCGTGGCGTCGGTCCGATCCTTCTCGGATCCGAGCTCGAAGACGCCATCGCGGCGGTGCCGGGAGCGAAGGTGATCAGGCCGGAGTGGGATGGTGGGCAGACGCGACTCGTCAGTCCAGACGGGTCTGCCTCCTTGCTGCTCTGGACGGACGATGGGGGCACGGTCGTCGCCGCCGTCTCGGTCGGGTTCGCGAACGTTTCGGATGAGCCCCGCGAAGACCCTGCTGCGCTTCCGGCCGCGGGCGATGTGCGTATCGGCGACACGGTTGCCGAGGCCATGAGCGCTTTCCCCGGTGGGACGTCGGTCAGGATCGTGTCCTCCGGCGAGTACTTCTACGACTGGACGACGCGGGAGGGTGCGCTGATCCGGTTCCGTGTCGACCGGGATGCGATGGACCCGGCGGCCGTGATCACCGGAATCCTGACGGAAGATGCCACGCTGCGCCAGATTCCGGATTTCGGCTGAGTCCTCTCCGGCGGGTGGCGCGCCTCGAAGTCCGACCCATCGACTCTTCTGACTAACTGAACGATCGGTCGGTTAGTATGGGCGGATCGGATGACGCGCCTGCGGTATCCGACCCGCTCGACGAGGAGGTCGACGATGACAGAAGCGACGACGAAGACGGCGGACGCCGTGCGCCCGAATCGCGCCATGATGGAACGCGACCGCGCATCGGCGTCGCTGGGACTCGTCGTCGAACGCGACGACCCCGGTCATGCGGTCGTGTCGATGCGCGTGCGTGACGACATGACGAACGGCTTCCACATCACGCACGGCGGATTCGTGTTCGCCCTCGCCGACACCGCTTTCGCGATCGCGTGCAACGAAGACGATCGCGTCACGGTGGCCGCCGGTGCGGATATCTCGTTCCTCAAGTCGACCGTCTCCGGCCAGACGCTCACGGCGACGGCCGTCCGACGTTCGCGCACCGGCCGCTCCGGCATCTACGACGTGACGGTCATCGATGAGCAGGGCGACCCCGTCGCCGAGTTCCGCGGGCGTTCCCGCACCACCAACCAGACCTTCTGATCCCCACTCCCGGAGAATCTCGTGTCGACGACGACCGCAACCGCCTCCCGTGTCCGCCCTCCCACATCCGCCGAGCTCGATGTCGAAGAGCGTATGAGTCGCGATGAGATCGCCGCTCTCCAGCTCGAACGACTCCAGCAGACCGTGCGCCACGCGTATGCGAACGTGCCCCTCTACACGCGCAAACTCGATGACGCGGGCGTGCATCCCGACGACATCCGCACGCTGGACGACGTGCAGCGGCTGCCGTTCACGACCAAGGCGGATCTGCGCGAGACCTATCCGTTCGGGATGTTCGCCGTGCCGATGTCCGACGTCGCCCGCATCCACGCATCGAGCGGCACCACCGGCCGTCCGACGGTGGTCGGTTACACCAAGGGCGACCTCGAGCGTTGGGGGTCGCTGGTGGCGCGGTCGTTGCGGGCGAGCGGGATCCGCCCTGGCATGAAGGTGCACAACGCCTACGGATACGGGCTGTTCACGGGCGGGCTCGGCGCACACGCGGGGATCGAAGCCCTCGGCGCCACCGTCATCCCGATGTCCGGCGGTCAGACGGCCCGCCAGGTGCAGCTCATCCTCGACTTCGAGCCCGACGCGATCCTGTGCACGCCGAGCTATCTGCTCACGATCGCCGACGCGATGGCGGTGCAGGGGGTGGACCCGCGCTCCACCTCGTTGAAGGTCGCGGTGCTGGGTGCCGAGCCGTGGTCGAACGAGATGCGGCACGAGCTCGAACAGCGCCTCGGAATCGACGCCCTCGACATCTACGGGCTCAGCGAGGTCATGGGGCCGGGAGTGGGCAACGAATGCCTCGAGACGAAAGACGGCCCGCACCTGTGGGAGGACCACTTCCTGCCGGAGATCATCGACGGCGAGAGCGGCGCGACGCTGCCGGACGGGGACCTCGGTGAACTCGTCTTCACCTCCCTCACGAAGCAGGCCTTCCCGGTGATCCGCTACCGCACCCGCGACCTCACCCGTCTGCTTCCGGGGACAGCGCGCCCCGGGATGCGGCGGATGGAGAAGATCACCGGACGCAACGACGACATGATCATCCTGCGGGGCGTGAACCTGTTCCCCACGCAGATCGAGGAGCTCGTGCTGGGGATCGAGCAGCTGACGCCGCACTTCATCCTCGAGCTGTCGAAGGACGGCCGGATGGACACGCTGAAGGTGCGGATCGAACGCCACCCCGACCTGTCGGTGGCGACCTGCCGGAGCGCCGCGGAAGTGCTCGCGCAGCGCATCAAGATCTTCGTGGGTTCGACCGTCGCCGTGCAGCTGGAGGAGCCGGGCACTCTGCCGCGGAGCGAGGGGAAGTACAAGCGGGTGTACGACCTGCGGTGACGACGGGCGACACCCGGATCGCCTCGCGGTCGACGATCCGGGCCGCGAGCGTCATCGGGTGCGAGACTGTGGGGTGATGTCCGAGATGCAGAGCACACGACGAGGCCGCCCCGGTTACGACCAGCAGGGAATCCTCGGTGTCGCCGTCGCCGCCTTCAACGAGTACGGGTACGACGCGACGTCGATCGGCATTCTCGCCGAGCGGCTCGGACTGTCGAAGTCGGCGATCTACCACCACTTCGGTTCGAAGGACGAGATCCTCGACCTTGCGCTCGATGCGGCACTGAGCGGCCTGGAAGCCGTGGTGGAGGAGCCGCTTCCCGAGTCGGGCGACGCCCCGGAGGCGTCGAGCGCGGTCGACCGGCTCGAGCTCGTGCTGCGCGGCGCCGTCCGGGTGCTCGTGGAACAGCTGCCGGCGGTGACGCTGCTTCTGCGCGTGCGGGGCAACACCGAGGTGGAGCGCAAGGCGCTGATCCGCCGTCGCGCGTTCGACCGTCGGATCACCGCGCTCGTGTCGGAGGCGCAGAGCGAGGGTGCGCTGCGAGCCGACATCGACGCGAGCGTCGTCGCCCGTCTCGTGTTCGGGATGATCAACTCGATCGTCGAGTGGTACCGGCCCGGCGGGCGCGAGGGCGCCGACCGTCTCGCCGACGACGTGGTCGCGATCGCTCTCGACGGGCTGCGCACGAACGACGACGCCCGAGCCGCGGCCGTCTGACCCCGGCTACGGCGTCCGCTGCTACGCAGCCGCTTTTCAGAGTGCCGCCTGCTCCTTCGCGACCAGCGTGAGCACGTCGTAGGTGGCCACGATGTCGTCGTGCTGGTTCTTCAGCATCGCGTCCCACCGCACCTCGCCGTACTCGTCGGTCTCGCGCGGGGTGATCTGCTTCGCGGTGAGCTCGACGCGGATGTCGTCGCCGGGGGAGACCGGCGTCACGAACCGCAGGTTCTCCAGCCCCGAGTTCGCGAGCACGGGGCCCGGCGCGGGGTCGACGAACAGTCCCGCAGCCCACGACACCAGCAGGTACCCGTGCGCGACGCGTCCGGGGAAGAACGGGTTGGCGGAGGCTGCGGTCTCATCCATGTGCGCATAGAACGTGTCGCCGGTGAACGCCGCGAACGTCTCGATGTCGTCGAGCGTGACGGTGCGGGAACCGCTCGCCACCTGGTCGCCCACGCGGAGCTCGGCCAGCGACTTGCGGAACGGGTGCACTCCGTCGCTCTGCTCGAACGGGCGCGCGGCCGCACCCTGGTGCCAGACGCCGGTGAGTGCGGTCATCATCTCGGGTGAGCCCTGCACAGCGGTGCGCTGCATGTGATGCAGCACGGCGCGGATGCCACCGAGCTCCTCTCCTCCGCCCGCGCGACCCGGACCGCCGTGCACGAGGTTCGGCAGCGGTGAGCCGTGCCCGGTCGAGCTGCGCGCATCATCGCGATCGAGGAAGAGCACGCGCCCGTTGTACGCGGCCATCCCGGTCGCGAGTGCGACGGCGACCTCGGGGTCGTGCGTGGCCACACTCGTCACGAGCGACCCTCCGCCCCGCGCCACGAGCGCGCTCGCCTCGTCGAGGGTGCGATAGCCGACGATGCTCGACACCGGGCCGAACGCCTCGATCTCGTTGACGGCGGCGCTCTCCGGATTGGGGAACCGCAGCAGCATCGGCGCCACGAACGCGCCGTCAGGAGCGAGGCCTTCGCTGCCGTCGCCATGCCTCACGGTCGGTGCGTCGGTCGTGCCGATCACGAGCTCACCGCCGCCGTCCTGCAGACGGCCGACCTGGCGCAGCACCTCCTCGCGCTGCGCGGTCGAGGCGAGTGGACCCATCGTCACCCCCTCGGCGCGCGGGTCACCGAGGACGACGCGCGTAGACAGCCGTTCTCGGACCGCGGCGATGACGTCATCGACCGAATCCGCCGGCACGATCGCCCGACGGATCGCCGTGCACTTCTGCCCGGCCTTGGTCGTCATCTCGGTGACGAGCTGCTTGACGTACGCGTCGAACTCCGGGGTTCCGGAGACGGCATCGGTCCCGAGGATCGAGGCGTTGATGGAGTCGGTCTCGCTCGTGAAGCGCACACCGCCCGTCTGCACGGAATCGTGAGCGCGCAGTTTCTCGGCGGTCGACGCCGAGCCGGTGAAGGCCACGAGGTCGCCCAGTCGCAGTTCATCGAAGAGCCCCGGCACGCTGCCCGAGACCAGTTGCAGCGAGCCGTCGGGGAGGAGGCCGGACTCCACCATCACGCGCACCATGGCTTCGGCGAGATACCCGGTCGGGGTGGCGGGCTTCACCAGGGTCGGGACACCGGCGAGGAACGCGGGAGCGAACTTCTCGAGTGATCCCCAGACCGGGAAGTTGAAGGCGTTGATCTGCACGGCCACACCGCGGAGTCGCGTGTAGATGTGGCGGCCGAGGAAGGAGCCGTCCTTGGACAGGTTCTCCACGCCTCCGTCGACATACACCTTCGCATTCGGCAGCTCGCGTCGGCCCTTGCTCGAGTACGCGAACAGCACGCCGATCCCGCCGTCGATGTCCACCCAGGAATCCTGCGCCGTGGCACCGGTGCGGCTGGAGAGCTCGTACAGCTCGGCCTTGCGCGCGGTGAGGGCGAGCGCGAGCTGCTTGAGCCGCACGGCGCGCTGATGGAAGGTGAGTTCTCCGAGCGACGCCTGTCCCACGGTGCGGGCATGATCCAGCGCGGTACCCAGGTCGAGCCCGTCGGTCGAGACGCGGGCCACGACCTCTCCCGTCGACGCATCGCGGACCTCCATGGCCTGCGCGTCGGACGTCGGCGTCCACCACTCGCCCTGGATGTAGCTGGGGAGGATCCCGGTCATCTCTGTTCCTTTCATGAGGGTTCCCTTCATGAGGCGTCCCATTCGTAGAAGCCGCGTCCGCTCTTGCGGCCGAGGTGTCCCTCGGCGACCAGTCGACGCAGCAGGGCGGGAGGTTCGAAGCGCTCGCCCAGATGCGCGGCGAGGTATTCGGCGATGCCGAGCCGCACGTCGAGTCCGACGAGGTCGGTGAGACGGAGCGGGCCGACGGGGTGCTTGTATCCCAGGGTCATGGCAGCGTCGATGTCCTCGGCGGAGGCGACGCCTTCCTCGAGCATGCGGATCGCCTCGAGCCCGATCGCGACACCCAGCCGGGACGATGCGAACCCGGGCGCGTCGGCCACGACGATCGGTGTCTTGCCGAGCGCGGTCACCCATCCGCGGGCGGCGTCGACGAGCGGGGGAGCAGTGGTCGCACCCCGCACGATCTCGACGAGCGTGGAGGCCGGCACGGGGTTGAAGAAGTGCATGCCGAGGAAGCGCGAGGGGCGATCGAGCACGGCGGCCAGCTCATCGATCGAGATGGAGGAGGTGTTCGAGGCGATCGCCGCGTCGGGCGCGATCGCCGCCTCGACGCGTCGGAGCGCATCGATCTTGAGGGCGAGGTCTTCGGGCACAGCCTCGACGACGAGAGTGCACGAAGCGAACAGCGCCGCATCCGTGCTCGTGGTGAGACGCGTCCGGTACTGCTCGACGGATTCGTGCGCTGTGCCTCTCGCGATCGAGGAGTCGATGGATTCGAGCACGCGGCCGGATGCCGCTCGGGCCGCATCGGCATCGCGTTCCACGACGGTGACGCGGGAGCCTGCCAGGAGGAACGCATGGGCGATTCCGGCACCCATGCGTCCGCCGCCGAGCACCCCCACGTGTCCCGGGGCTGGGGAACTGCTCTCGGTCATCTGTCTCTCCGCTCCAGGAAGTCGGTCATCCGCCGGAACTTCTCCGGGCTTTCGAACAGCACAGCCTGTGCATCGAGGTCGACCGAGGGGTGCTGGTCGCGCGGCGCCCGGAACACCCGCTTGGTCGCGATGGTGGCTGCCCGGTCGTTGCGCGCGATGCGATCGACGAGGGCGTGAGCGGCCGGCAGCAGATCGGTGGCGTCGTGGATCGCCGTCACGAGACCGATGCGCAGCGCCTCCTCGGCCTTCACGGTGCGACCGGTGAGCAGCAGCTCGATCGCCCTGGCGTCTCCGATGATCTCCTTCAGGCGCCATCCGGCCCCCGCCGCGGCGACGATGCCCAGCCCGGTCTCGGGGTTGCCGATGGCGAGCGCTGGCGTGGCGATGCGGATGTCCGCGGCATAGGCGAGTTCGGCTCCTCCGCCGAGGGCGTAGCCGTCGATCGCGGCGATGACCGGCATCGGCAGTTCGGCGAGTCGGATGAACGCGTGGGCGTTGATCCCGCGCAGCGCATCGGCCGCGCGGCGCTCGCGCAGCTCGGCGATATCGGCGCCCGCGGCGAACACGCCTCCGGCACCGGTGAGGATCAGCGGGCGCGGCGCGGCCTCGAGCTCTGCGCACAGCACGTGCAGCGCATCGACCGTGGCCTGGTCGATCGCGTTGCGCTTGTGCGGGCGATGGAGCGTCGCGACCACACGGTCATCACGTCTCTCGACGAGGAGCGGTGCGCTGTCGAGCGGGGCGTCGGACATCACACCTTCTCCACGATCACGGCCGCACCCTGCCCGACGCCGACGCACATCGTGGCGAGACCGTAGCGAGAGCCTTCGCGCTCCATGCGGCCGAGGAGCGTGACCAGCAGGCGGGCGCCGGAGGAGCCGAGCGGATGACCGAGAGCGATAGCGCCACCGTCGGCATTCACACGTGCGTCGTCGAGGCCCAGTCGTCGGATGCAGGCGATGGACTGCGTGGCGAACGCCTCGTTGAGCTCGATCGAGCCGATGTCGTCGAGGGAGAGCCCGGCCCGTCGCAGCGCCTTCTGCGTCGCAGGAACCGGACCGAGGCCCATGACCTCGGGAGCGAGGCCCGCGCTGGTGCCGGCGACGATGCGGGCGCGCGGGACCAAGCCGTGCCGCTCGATGGCCTCTGCGCTCGCGACCATGATCGCGGAGGCGCCGTCATTGAGGGCGCTGGAGTTGCCTGCGGTGACGACCTGACCGCCGGCCACGACGGGGCGCAGGCGCGCGAGACCCTCGAGCGTCGTCTCCGGCCGCGGGCCCTCGTCGACGAGCACCTCCGCACCGGCGCCGCCGGGGACGCCGACGATCTCCGCCTCGAAGCGTCCTTCTGCGATCGCCGCGGCGGCCCGTTGCTGCGAGCGCAGTGCGAACGCATCCGCCTCGTCTCGGCCGATCCCGTCGACGCGGGCGACCTCTTCTGCCGTCTCTGGCATCGTGAACGTCGCCTTCTCGCGTGCGAGCAGGCGAGAATTCGGGAATCTCCAGCCGATCGAGGTGTCGAATGCGGCACCCGGTTTCGCCCAGGCCTTCTCCGGCTTGGCCTGCACCCAGGGGGCGCGTGTCATCGACTCGACGCCTCCGGCCACGATGAGGTCGGCATCCCCCGCGCGGATGGCCTGCGCTGCCATCGTGACAGCCGACATTCCCGAAGCGCACAGTCGGTTGACCGTGATGCCGGGCACGGTGTCGGGAAGGCCAGAGAGCAGGACGGCCATCCGGGCGACGTTGCGGTTGTCCTCCCCGGACTGGTTGGCCGCACCGAGGATCACCTCGTCGATCTCCGCCTGCAGCGGGTCGATCCCCGCGCGCCTGACCGCTTCGCGCACGACGATCGATGCGAGGTCGTCGGGTCGCACGGCGGCGAGGGCGCCACCATAGCGTCCGACCGGGGTGCGTACGCCTCCGACGAGGTATGCCTCGGTCATGCGGAACTCCTGACTGCGTTGTCTCGACGGTGGCCCGTTGTCCGGACGATCGGTCCGAATTACTGACCGATCGTCCGGTAATTATGTCACAGGCGCGGCGGCCGCCGCGATCCCGCACCGCCGTTCCGCTCGTCAGGTGAGCAGATCCACGCCCTTGGTCTCCTTGACGAGTGAGACGCCGATGAGCGAGATCACGGCGGCCACGGCGATGTAGACGCCGATCGTCCATGCAGCATGGAACTGATTCATCAGGGCCTCGGCGATCATCGGTGCGAACGCTCCGCCGAGGATGGCGCCGAGGGCGTAGCCGATCGAGACTCCCGAGTAGCGCACGTTCGCGGGGAACATCTCCGCGTAGAGGGCGGCCTGGGGGCCGTACGACAACCCGAGGGCGAACGTCATGACGAACAGCGCCACGAAGTACCAGAGGATGTTCGCGGTGTCGATCAGGAACCACATCGGCACCGCCCAGAGCGCGAGCGCGACGTAGCCGATCTGGAAGGTGCGGATGCGCCCGAGCCGATCGGAGAGGTGTCCGCCCCACAGGGTGAAGATGAGCCACCCGAACGAGGCGAGGGTGGTTGCCAACAGCACGGGCGGGCGCTCCATGCCCAGCGTGGTGACGGCGTAGGTCGCGAAGAACGCGATGAGCAGGTATCCCGCCGCGTTGTTCGCGATGAAGATGATCGCGGTCAGGATGACCTGCTTGGTGTTCTGGCGGAACAGGCGGCTCAGCGGGGCTGAGGCCTCCTTGCGACGACGGCGCAGATCCTCGAAGACCGGGCTCTCGTCGACCGCACGGCGGATCACATAGCCGACCGCGATCAGCACGATCGAGAGCAGGAACGGGATGCGCCAGCCCCATTCGAGGAAGGCCTCCGGCGACATCGAGCTGGTGAGCACCCACAGCGTCGACGTGGCGAGGATCATGCCGACGGGGACTCCGATCTGCGGGAACGCCCCGAAGAGTCCTCGTCGATTGTCCGGCGCATGCTCGACCGCCATCAGTGCGGCGCCGCCCCACTCGCCACCCGCGGAGAACCCCTGCACGATGCGGAGCAGGATGAGCAGGATGGGCGCAGCCACACCGATCGCCGCGTAGGTCGGCAGGAGGCCGATCAACGACGTGGACAGCCCCATCATGATGAGCGTGAGCACGAGCATCTTCTTGCGCCCCAACTTGTCGCCGAGGTGGCCGGCGACGATCGCTCCGAGCGGGCGGAAGAGGAACGAGATGCCGATCGTCGCGAACGAGAGCACCTGTGCGAAGCCGGGACTCTCCTCCGCGATCGGGGCCAGGAACAGGGGTGCGAGCACCAACCCTGCGGCCTGGGCGTAGATGAAGAAGTCGTACCACTCGATCGAGGTGCCGACGAGAGTGCCGGCGAGCACTCGCCGTTCTTCGGCGGGCATCCGTGTGGACGTGGTGCGGGCGGACACTGCTGACGTCATGCGAACTCCGTTGTTCTGCGATTCCGAGTGGGGAGGCGTCGGGACGTTCTCCCTTAATGACCGAATGGTCGGTCAGTAAATGCCGAGCGTAGCGCATCGCCATCCTCGGAATCGAGAGTTCAGGACTTCTCCGTCAGACCCTCCCGAACGTGCGCAGCGGATGCTCGATGAGCTCGGTCACCCGTCGCAGGAAGCCCGCGGCGTAGCCGCCGTCGCACACCCGGTGGTCGAACGCCAGGGAGAGCTGCACGATCCGGCGCGCCACGATCGCCCCCTCCACGACCCAGGGCCGCTCGATGATCCGGCCGATGCCGAGGATCGCCACGTCGGGGTGGTTGATGATCGCGGCCGAGCCGTCGACCCCGAGGCCGCCGTAGTTGTTGAGCGTGAACGTCGATCCTCGCAGGCGCTCCGGTGGCATCGTCCCGGAGCGGGCCGTGGCGGTGAGTTCGCGCAACGCGGTGTCGAGCTGTGCCACGGTGAGGGCGTGCGCGCGGGGGACCACCGGAACCAGGAGTCCGCGTTCGGTGTCTGCCGCGATGCCGAGGTTCACGCCGTCGAACGAGATGATCTCGTCCCCGCTCTCGCTGAGGCGCGACGCCAGCACGGGGTAGTCCTCGAGGGCCAGTAGCACGAAACGCGCGAGGAGGGCGGTCACCGAGGGAGCCTTGCCGCCCTCCGGTGCCATCTGCGAACGCAGGTTCCACAGTGCGGTGGCATCGACGTCGACCCAGACGGTCGCCTCGGGGATCTCGGAACGGCTGCGAGAGAGTTTCGCGCTCACGGCACGGCGCAACGGCGACATCCGTTCGCGGGCGAGCACGCCGAGACCGTCGACCGTCTCGTCGATCCGCTGTTCGGGGGCGCCGCTGCGTGCGGCGGCGCTGGTGTGGTGTGCGGTGGCACTGTCGACGGCGTTGTCGACGGCGGCGCGAAGCACATCTGCGCGGGTGACGGCACCGTCGACGCCGGTCGCGGTGATCGAGTGCACGTCGAGACCGAGGTCCCGAGCGAGTCGGCGAACGAGCGGGGAGCGGACGGCGACGGGTCTGCGGTCGGCCGATTCCGACGGCGGAGGAGTCGCGGGGGTGCTCGGGGCGGAATGGATCGCCGTCGGCACGGGGGCCGGTGCTGTCGCGGGTGCCCGAGGTGTGGACACCGATGAGGCCGCCGGACGGCGTCGCCCCGTGGTGAGACGCGCGGTGGTGCCGTAGCCGATGAGCACGTTCCCCGAACCCGCCCGCTCCTCTTCGCGGTAGGCCTCATGCTCGGGCTGCGCCGGTTCGGCGGTGGGCGTGGCCGGAGCTGTCGGCGAGTCCGCCACCTCGAGCACAGGGGCGCCGACGTCGATTGTGTCGCCGGCGGTGCCGTGCAGCGCGGTGACGACTCCGGCGAACGGCGACGGCAGCTCGACGATGCTCTTCGCGGTCTCGACCTCGGCGATCGGCTGGTCGGTGGTGATCGTGTCGCCCACGCAGACGAGCCACTGCACGAGTCCTGCCTCGGTGAGGCCCTCGCCGAGATCGGGCAGGAGGAACACCTGGGTGCCGGTGTGCGGCTTCAGCGGCGTGCTCATGCGTCGTCCTCCCATTGCAGCGTGTCGATCGCATCGAGCACACGGTCGACGTCGGGCAGATACCAGTGCTCGAGCTTCGGCGGGGCGTACGGCGTGTCGAAGCCGGTCACCCGTCGCACGGGGGCCGCGAGGTACTCGAAGCAGCGCTCGAAGACTCGGGCCTGGATCTCCGACGCGACGCTCACGTATCCCGGGGCCTCGGCGATGACGACGGCGCGACCGGTCGACTTCACGGCTGCCGTCACGGTGGCGTCGTCGAACGGCGAGAGTGAGCGTACGTCGACGACCTGCACGCTGCGTCCCTCGGCGGCGGCGACGTCGGCGACGTCGAGCGCGAGCGGAACCGACGATCCGTATGCCAGAAGCGTCACGTCGGAGCCCTCACGGGCGATGCGGGCTGTTCCGAGTTCGGCGGTGACCGAGGTGTCGACCTCGCCCTTGGCCCAGTACAGCTTCTTCGGTTCGAGGAAGATCACCGGGTCGGGGGAGGCGATCGCCGCACGCAGCAGCGAGTACGCGTCCTGCGGGGTGGACGGGCTGACGACCGTGAGGCCGGGCGTGTGCGCGTAATAGGCCTCGGAGGAGTCGCAGTGATGCTCGACGCCGCCGATGCCGCCGCCGAATGGGATGCGGATCACCAATGGCATCCGCATGCCGCCACGGGTGCGGTTGCCGAGTTTGGCGACATGACTGACGACCTGTTCGAAGGCGGGGAGTGCGAACGCATCGAACTGCATCTCGACCACGGGGTGCAGACCGTTCATGGCCATGCCGACAGCGGTGCCGATGATGCCGGACTCCGCGAGGGGGGTGTCGAAGCAGCGCTCCTCGCCGAAGCGGGCAGTGAGACCATCGGTGATGCGGAAGACGCCGCCCAGCGCGCCCACGTCTTCACCGAACACCACGACATCGGGATCGGATTCGATCGCGTCGGCCAGGGCGCGGTTCAACGCAGCGGCCATCGTCATCGTCGACGCGGTGGCGGCTTCGCTCGCGGTGCGGGTGTCGTCCTGGGCGATCGTCATCGGTGTGCTCCGTTCGTCGCGGTTCCGGCATCGGTGAGACGCGATCGTTCGATCTCCCCGCGCAGCAGGTCCCACTGCTCGTCGAGTTGAGGGGATCGGGTCGCGGTCACGAAGCGGAACAGGTCTTCGGGGTCGAGGTCGGCGTCGGTGTTCAGCGCGGTCCGCATCGCCGTGGCGATCTCTTCGGCACCCGAAGCGAAGCGCTCCTCGGCGTCGGCGTCGAGCGCGCCGGCGGAGGTGAGGTGCGCACGAAGGCGCAGCAGCGGGTCACGGGCGATCCACGCCTGCACCTCGTCGCGCTCGCGGTAGCGGGTGTCGTCGTCGGCGTTGGTGTGCGCCTGCATCCGATACGTGTGCGCTTCGACGAGGCTCGGCCCTCCGCCGGCTCGCGCGCGCGACATCGCCTCGTCGAGCACGGCGAGCACGGCGGCGACGTCGTTGCCGTCCACGCGCTGCCCGGGCATCCCGTACCCGATGGCTTTGTGGGCGAGCGAGGGTGCCGCCGTCTGACGGGAGAGCGGAACCGAGATCGCGAACTCGTTGTTCTGCACGAAGAAGACCACGGGGACGTGGAACACCGCAGCGAAGTTCATGGCCTCGTGGAAGTCGCCCTCGCTGGTGGCGCCGTCGCCGCAGAGTGCGAGGACGACCGTGTCCTCGCCCCGATGCTTCGCGGCCTGGGCGAAGCCGACGGCATGCAGCAGCTGGGTGGCGAGTGGAGTGGCCTGCGGAGCGACGCGGTGTGCCCGCACGTCATATCCGGAATGCCAGTCGCCCTTGAGGAGCACCATCGCATCGGCGGGATCGACGCCCCGCGCGATGACGGCGACCGAGTCGCGATAGGTGGGGAACAGCCAATCCGTGGCGCCGAGCACCATGGCGGCGCCGATCTGGCAGGCCTCCTGCCCGTGCGACGACGGATAGACGGCGAGGCGACCCTGACGCACCAGGGCTCCGGCCTGATCGTTGATGCGGCGGCCCTCGACGAGCCCACGGTACGCCGCGAGCAGTGTGTCCGAATCGGGGAGCGCATACCGCTCGTCGACGACGGCCGTTCCGTTCTCGTCGATCAGTTGCACCGCGGTGTCTCGCGGGAGCAGGTCGGTGTGCAGCATGCGTTCGCCCTCCTTGCCGAACTCGATGAGGACAGCATGCCTCTGGTGCGTCAGTCATCCAAGATCTTTCGCCGAATCGTGGATGAAAGTGGGCTGCGTGGGGCATTCTTGAGCGAAGCGTCAGAAATTCTGTACCGAAGGAAGGGTGCGCATGGTCGCGCTGGATGAGACGGATCGGGCAATCCTCGAGGAACTGCGTCAGGATGCGCGCGCGTCGATGACCGCGATCGCGGATGCCGTGCACATCTCGCGCGCCGGTGCACACGCGAGGATCAAACGGCTCACCGACACGGGGGTCATCACGGGCTACACGGTGCGCACCGACCCCGTGCTCCTCGGGCACCACGCCAGTGCCTACGTGACCCTCGCGATCGAGCAGGCGACCTGGCAGGCGGTGAGCGAACGGCTGCGGTCCATACCCGAGATCGAGCACATGGCGCTGGTCGGTGGCGACTTCGATGTGATCCTGCTGGTGCGCGCGAACGACGCCCGCGATCTGCGTCGCATCGTGCTGGAGGACATCCAGGCGATCCCGTCGATCCGCTCGACCAGGACCACCCTGATCTTCGAGGACTATCCCAGGAACTGAGCCTCGAGGAGCGACGACACCACGACGATCCCGATGCACAGGAGACCGAATGCCGTGGCGAGAACGGTGAGGGCGACGAGCAGCCCTCCGCCGGGGGCCATGATCCGCGCCGAGCCCGGCGGCGACGCGCCCGGAAGCGTCGAATGCAGCCATGCGGTCATCCGCAGCTGACGACGGCGCGCCGCGAACCAGAGGGCGCAGGCCGCCACGAGACCGGCGGCGCCAGGGACGAAACCCCACACGGCGAAGGCCGGCGGCAGCAGCAGAGGGAAGATACGCAGCGATACCAGCGAGCCGATCGCGATCGCGAGGGCGGTGCGGCGCCAGGCGAGTTCCGTGCGCTCGGGCTGCAGGCCCGGATCGAACGGTCCCCGAGCGTCCGATCTCCTGGCATCCGACCTCCGAGCGGTCACCGCCAGAGCACCCCGGCCAGGACGAGCAGGCCGACGACGGTCACCACGATCGCGAGCACGACGGCGGAGAACGCTCCGGGCAGCGGGCGAGACCGACGCATCGCGCGCTCGGCACGCATCCACTCCCACCAGGCCAGGGGAGCGACGACGGTACCGGTGATCATCAGCACGAGCGAGGCTGCGAGCCGGAACCCGGCGTGAAGGTCGAGGCCGAGCACCTCCAGGGCGACGCCACCGGCGATCAGCGCGAGAGCCGTGCGCGTCCAGGCGAGGAAGGTCCGCTCGTTCGCGAGGGAGAAGCGCGGATCGGGCTCCTCACCGGTTTCGTAGACCGAGGCGGGGAAACGTCGCATCGCCTCATCGTAGCGGCGCGGTGGGGCGTGAAGCGGATCGGAGGGAGGAGCGGGTCGCGTCAGTCGATCGTGAGCTCGAACCCGTCTGCACCGGCGGTGACGGCGACCTGCGACAGGTCGGTGACCACAACGGTCGGGTGGTGCGCCGCCGCATGCGTGCCCACGCCGACGACGCGCATGCCCGCAGCGAGACCCGCCTGGATGCCCGCACCGGAGTCCTCGAACACGACGCAGTCCGCCGGAGCGATCCCGAGCAGCTCTGCCGCGCGGAGGAAGCCCTCGGGGTCGGGCTTGGAGGCGGACACATCCTCGGCCGTGACCTTCTGTTCGGGAACCGTGAGACCCGCTGCCCGCATCCGCGCGGTCATGAGGGCGACATTCGCGGAAGTGACGATCGCGTGCGGGAACGGATGCAGAGCACCGAGCAGCGCACGGGCCCCGGGGATCTCGATCACTCCGTCGACGTCACCCGCCTCGTTCGCGAGCATGATGTCGTTCTCGTGCAGGTTGATCGCATGATCGCGCTCCGGGAGCATGATCGCCATGCTCTGATGACCCTGCCGTCCGTGCACGGTGCGCAGCACCGTCTCGGGGTCGATGCCGTGGGGCTCGGCCCAGGCGAGCCACAGCCGTTCCACGACGGCGGTCGAGTCGACGAGGGTGCCGTCCATGTCGAGGAGGGCGGCGCGGGCGGCGATGGTCTGGGTCACCCGTCCAGGCTAGCCGCACAGGTGGCAATGCCTGGCGCGTGCCCCGCGTGCGCGTGAGCGGCTTCTAGGATGTGGACCGGGAAGGACGAGGATGAACGCACTCGCGAGCAGGGTCATGCAGGTGCTGCGTCAGGTGCGCGGTCCGGAGACGGCGGAGGCCGTCTTCGAGGCGACCGCGCTGATCGTCGGCGCCGGATTCTTCGTCGCCGGCTTCGTCATCGGCCTCCCCGTGTTCTGGGGACACGATCTGGCGATCAGTGGCAGCGGTTCGATCGGCGCTTTCGCGGCATACGGGGGTGCGATCACCGCGGTCATCGCGTTCACCCTCGGGCGCCTCGCCGTGCGGCCCGAGCAGCCCGACCCGCGCGCGGTGCGCGACGGATTCAGCGTGCCGGGCGACCGGCTGCGGTGGTACGACCTCACAGCCATCGCGTTCGCCCACGCGGCCATCGCGTGCCTCGGCTGGCTCGGCGTCGCTGAGCTCCTCGAGCAGAGCTTCACCGATGCCCCGGTGTTCCCGTTCCCCGGCGCCATCCTGGTGGCGGTCGCCTTCGCGCTGACCGGATACGTCTGCTTCCTCAGTGCCGTCGCCCTCACCCCGATGGTGCTGTCGCTGGTGCTCGCGGTCTTCCTCGTGGTCGGGGCGTTCGCCAGCATGCTCGCCTCCAGCGACGTGCACTGGTGGCGCAACAACCTGTCCGCGCTCGGCATGAGCACGAACAGCGCATCGGTCGCGTTCAACGTGACGCTGGTCATCGCCGGGGTGATGATCACGACGATCTCCCGCTACGCGACCGCCGGCCTCCCCGCCGAGAGTCCCGAAGAACGCCGTGGACGCTTCATGGTGCGCGGTGGCTTGATCCTGATGGGGATCTTCCTCGCGTGCGTCGGCATCTTCCCGGTGGACGAGTTCTTCCTCCTGCACAACACCGTCGCGACGGGCATGACCGTGGTGTTCGGGGTCGTCGTCGTCGGGCTGCCGTGGTTCCTGCCGACCATCCCTCGTGTGTTCGTGGCCTTCGGGTGGATCTACGTGCTGGTGATCATCCTGCTCGCGGCCTTCTTCGCGGTCGGCTACTACAACCTCACCGCTGTCGAGCTGATCGCCGCCGTGCTGATCTTCAGCTGGATCATCGTGTTCCTGCGCACGGCGGGGTCGGTCACCGCACCGGTCGTCGCGGCCGATGCTTCCGCGGAGGCGGGCTGACGATGCAGTCGCGCTCGCGCTAGTCCCAGATCGGGTCGTCGGGGTCGGGGGAGTCCGTGCCGTCGGCGTCGGTCATGATGCGTGCCTCGGCGATCCACGACGTCAGCGAGCCGTCGTGGAGCATGTGCGGTCGCGGTGATCCGAGAAGGTCGGGGGTCGTCACGATGTCCAGCGGATCGTCGCTCGCGAAGATGACGACGTTGCCGAGGGGTCCTTCATCATCCTCCGGTTCCGCGTCGAGAACGACGGCGACGTGGGCGAACACGGTGCGCAGTGTCGCCGCCTGTCGCCGGGAATACTCGAACGGATGACCGTCGAGCAGGTTCACGGCCACGACGCCTCCTGTTGCGGAGCGCGCGGCGACGCGGCGGTAGAACTCCTCGCTGGCCACCCGGTGTCGGATGACTGCGGCATCCCACAGATCGACGACGGTGAACTGCGCATCGACCCAATCGGTGTCGACCGCGGTGCTGCCAGGTGCTGCGGCGTCGGGCGCGGGAGAAGGGGATGACGGCGCTGAGGATCGCGCCTCGTCGGGAAGATCTGCGTCTGCGACCGCTCGTGCATCGCCGAAGATGACTCGCAGATCAGCGCCGGGGGGCAGCGGCAGCGAGGCGATCACTGCTGCATAGAGTTCAGGCTCGAACTCGACCGCGATTTGGGGGGAACCGGCACGCGTGGCCTCGACGTAGCGTGCCAGCGTGAGTGCTCCGGCTCCCAGATGCACGGTGAACAGCGGTGCACCGGGCGCGGCTGCGGCATCCATCGCCCTGGCGATGTGCTGGGTGTAGGCGTATTCGAGTTCACTGGGGTCTGTCATCGAGACGACGGACTGCGCAATCCCGTCGACGCTGAGCTCGTAGCGCCCGGCTCGCCTTCTCGATTCCACCAGCTTGGCCTTGCGGTCATCGAGCGAGAGCGAGAACACCCGGCGATTCCTTGGCACCCGTCGATCCTAGATCGGGCGACTACCCTTGAGGGAACATGGCACATCTTCTCGGGGCTGAAGCCCTCCATCTCGAATACCCGACCAGAGTCGTCTTCGACTCCGTGACCCTCGGCATCGAGGAGGGCGACCGCATCGGTATCGTCGGCCGCAACGGTGACGGCAAGTCGAGCCTCCTCGGCATGCTGGCAGGCATCAAGCAACCGAATTCCGGACGGGTCACGGTGCGCGGAGGAACGCGCATCGGCGTGCTCGATCAGGCGGACAACCTCCCGGACGACCTCACGATCAGCGCTGCGGTCGTCGGCGACATCCCGGAGTACGAGTGGGCGGGCGACGCGCGAGTGCGCGACGTCATCGAAGGGCTGCTCACCGACCTCCCGTGGGATGCCGAGATCGGTTCTCTCAGCGGCGGGCAGCGGCGTCGGGTGTCGCTCGCGAAGCTCCTCACCGGAGACTGGGACGTCATCGCCCTCGACGAGCCGACCAACCACCTCGACGTCGAGGCGATCACCTGGCTCGCCGGCCACCTCAAGAAGCGCTGGTCGCCGAACTCGGGCGCCCTCATGGTCGTGACCCACGACCGGTGGTTCCTCGACGAGATCAGCACCGAGACCTGGGAGGTGCACGACCGCATCGTCGAGCCCTTCGAGGGCGGCTACGCGGCGTACATCCTGCAGCGCGTCGAGCGCGACCGCATGGCGGCCGCCACCGAGGCGAAGCGTCAGAACCTCGCCAAGAAAGAGCTCGCGTGGCTCCGTCGTGGTGCTCCGGCCCGCACGGCCAAGCCGAAGTTCCGCATCGACGCGGCCAACGAGCTCATCGCCGACGTGCCCGAGATCCGAGACAAGGTGTCGCTGCAGTCCCTCGCCGTCTCACGACTCGGCAAAGACGTGGTCGACCTGCTCGACGTCGGTGTCACCTACCCCACGGCTGACGGCGGGGAGAAGGTCGTGCTGCGCGACATCGAGTGGCGCATCGCTCCGGGTGAGCGCACCGGCATCCTCGGCGTGAACGGCGCAGGCAAGTCCACGCTGCTCGGGCTCATCTCCGGCACCGTCCAGCCGACCGTGGGCCGGGTCAAGCGGGGCACGACGGTGAAGGTGCAGACCCTCACCCAGCGACTCGACGAGCTCACCCAGCACTGGAACGACCCGGTGCGCGTGATCATCTCCGGCCTTCGCACCTCGTACACGATGGGCGCCGGTTCCAAGGCGCAGGACCTGACTCCCGGTCAGCTGCTCGAACGCCTCGGGTTCGACTCCGCCCAGCTCTCCACGCCGGTCAAGGACCTCTCGGGCGGCCAGCAGCGCCGCCTGCAACTGCTGCTCGTGCTGCTCGACCAGCCGAACGTGCTGATCCTCGACGAGCCGACCAACGACCTCGACACCGACATGCTCGCCGCGATCGAAGACCTTCTCGACTCCTGGTCGGGCACGCTCCTGGTCGTCAGCCACGACCGGTACTTCCTGGAGCGCGTCACCGACCAGCAGTACGCGATCCTCGACGGTCACCTGCGCCACCTCCCCGGCGGGGTGGACGAGTACCTGCGGCTGCGTCACCTGCAGTCCTCCACGGGGTCGAAGCAGACCGCGACGGCCGCAGCGACGGCGACGGCGACGGCAACTGCGAAGGGGCTCGACGGCGCGGCGCTGCGCACGGCGCAGAAGGAGGTGTCGGCCCTCGAGCGACGCATCCAGAAGCTCACGCAGCAGGTGAACGCCGCCAAGACCGCGCTGGCCGACCACGACCAGTCCGACTACGCGGGCCTCGGCGACCGGATGAAGAAGATCAGCGAGCAGCAGGCCGAGATCGAGGAGCTGGAGCTGCGCTGGTTCGAACTCACCGAGGAGATCGGCTGACGGAGGAATATCCTTCTCTCAACGCTGTTGGGAGGTAGGGATGGAAGGCCTCGAAGTAACAGTCCTGCTCGGACTCACGATTCTCGTCGGAACCCTTATCGCCCCGCGCGTGCGTCTCGCGCTGCCCCTCGTCCTCGTCATCTTCGGACTGCTGCTCGGCTTCGTGCCGCAGCTGCGCGAAGTGCAGCTGCCACCGGAGACGGTGCTGCTGCTGTTCCTCCCGGTCATGCTGTTCTGGGAGAGTCTCACCACGTCTCTGCGGTCGATCCGCCGCGACTTCCGCTACATCCTGCCGATGAGCACGGTGCTCGTCGTCGCCTCGGCATTCGCGGTCGCCGGCATCGGCGTGCTGTTCGGGATGCCGTGGGAGATCGCTCTCATCCTGGGCGCCGCGGTCGCTCCGCCCGATGCCACGGCGGTCGCCGCCCTCGGGCGTCTGCTGCCGCGCCGCATGTTCATGAAGTTGAAGGCCGAGAGCCTGACCAACGACGGCACGGCACTGGTGCTGTACGCCATCGCGGTGTCACTCGCGCTCGGCGGCCAGATCACGCCGATGTCGGTCACGCTCGACGTGCTGATCTCCTACGTCGGCGGCATCGCGGCCGGAGTCGTCGTCGCCGCTCTCGGCTATCTCCTGCTGCGTCGCACATCGTCGACGATCGTGATCAACGTCGCCCTGCTCCTGATCCCGTTCACCGCGTTCCTCCTCGCCGAGATGGTGCATGCCTCGGGCGTGCTCGCCGTCGTTGTGGCCGGACTCATCGTCGCCTACGTGTCGCCTCGGGTCACGACCGCTTCGTCCCGGCGGCAGGCCGATGCCGCGTGGCCGTTCGGAGTCTTCCTGCTCAACGGTGCGCTGTTCGTGCTGATCGGGCTCGAGGTGCAGTACGTCGTGCACGAGATCTCGGCGGCGGCGATCGGTCGGCTCGTGCTCATCACGCTCGCCGTCTGGGCGACCCTGCTGGTCGTCCGCTACCTGTTCCAACTGCTGAACGTGCCGTTCCAGCGTCAGACCGGCCAGCGGCCCGCACGCGGCGCCAGGGCGCGGGCCAGGGCCGTCTCCACCGTCGCCGGTATGCGCGGTGCCGTGTCACTCGCGATCGCCCTGTCCGTGCCCGCGACCATCACCGAGGGTGGGGCCGTCAACGGTCGCGATGAGATCGTGTTCGTCACGGCCGGCGTCATCATGCTGAGCCTGCTGGTGCAGGGCCCGCTCCTCCCCGCCATCGTGCGGTGGGCGCGGTTCCCGGTCGACCACGTCGAGGACGAGGAGTACGAGCTCGCCGAGCGAGCGATCTCCGGAGCGGCGCTCGCCGCCCTCGACGACCTCGCCTCCGAGCACGGCGTCGGGCAGGAGGTGCTCGACCGCGTGCGGTCGGAGGGCTATCAGATGCTCGAGTTCGCGAATGCGCGCTCCCTGGCCCGCGAGCAGGCGCTCGTCGACGCGGAGGCCGAGGCTCTCGACGAGATGCTCGGCGCGCCCGACCCGCTCAGCGCCGGAACCGCAGGACCGGGCGGGAGCCCCGACGCCGATCCGCCAGCGGGAGGAGCCGCCTCTCCGATCGCGGACGCGGACGCCACCGACGGCACGGTGCTGCAGATCATCGCGACCTCGACCGATGTCGACCTCGCGCAGCGTTCACCGCTGATCCGCCATGAGGAGCACACGCGGCTCAAGCTGGCCCTCATCGACCGCAAGCGCGAGGTCCTGCTCGGGCTGCGCGGCGCCGGCACGGTTGACGACATCGTCGTTCGCCGCATCTCGGCCCGACTCGACCTCGAGCAAGTGCGCCTGCAGGGCATCGAAGAGTACGACTGACGGTCCGCGCGCCCGGCTGTGACGCCGTGTGACACACGATTCCGTGAGTGCGCTCCTGCCTGCCTAACGTATTCGAGTCCCCCCAAGAGAGGAACTCCTTCACATGTCACGCCGCACCACCTCCATCCTCGCCGCGCTTGCCGCGGTCCCGCTCTTCGTCGCGCTCGCGGGCTGCGCCACGGGATCCTCCGACGCCGGCTCCGGCAGCGAGGGGTCGTCCGAGAACGAGGTCGTCAAGATCGGTGTCGTCGGCAAGGGCGATGAGCAGTGGCCGGCATTCGTCGACGCCGCCGCCGAAGAGGGCATCACGGTCGAACTGGTCGACTTCGGCTCCTACGAGCAGCCGAACCCCGCTCTCACCGAGGGGGAGATCGACCTCAACCAGTTCCAGCACATCGTCTACCTCGCGGAGTACAACAACGCCTCCGGGTCCGACCTCACGCCGATCGGCTCGACCGCGATCTACCCGCTCGGTCTGTACTCGAAGAAGTACGACGACGTCGACAGCATCCCCGAGGGTGAGACGGTCGCCGTTCCGGACGATGCCTCCAATCAGGCGCGTGCGCTGAACGTGCTGCAGCAGGCCGGTCTCGTCGAGCTCAAGAGCGGTGGCACGCCGTACTCCGACCTCGCCGACGTCGACACCGACAAGTCCAAGGTCAAGGTCACGGCGCTCGAGGCCGCGCTCATCCCGACCTCGCTCCCGGACGTGGCCGCCGCGATCATCAACAACGACTTCGTGCAGGACGCCGGTCTCACGTTCGAGGATGCGATCGCGCAGGATGACCCCGAAGACGCCAGCGCCCTTCCGTACGTGAACATCTTCGCCGCACGTGCCGAAGACGCCGACAACGAGACGTACCTCAAGCTCGTCGAGATCTTCCAGACGAACGAGGCCGTTCAGAAGGGGCTGCTCGAGTCATCCGGCGGCACCGCCGTGGCGCTGCAGACGCCGGTGAAGGACCTGGTCGCGTCGCTGAAGAAGGTCCAGGAAGACGCCGCGGACAAGAAGTAGGACGCGGGGAGAATCCACCCCTGTCCGATGAGGGAGAATCGGGTGGCGCGAACACGCGTCACCCGATTCTTCGTTCCCGAAGCAGACCGGAGCAGCACATGCCGATCGTCACCCTGACGAACGTCTCCAAGACCTATCCCTCGCGCACCCGTGAGGGCGCGGAAGTCGTGGCAGTGGATGACGTCTCCCTGTCGATCGAGAAGGGCGACGTCTTCGGCATCATCGGATACTCCGGTGCCGGCAAGTCAACGCTCGTCCGACTGATCAACGCGCTCGAACCGGCCACCCGCGGCTCCATCACGGTGGACGGCGTCGATATCACCGCGCTCAAGGAGAGCGAGCTGCGCAAGGTTCGCGGCGGGATCGGCATGATCTTCCAGCAGTTCAACCTGTTCTCCTCGCGGACCGTCAAGGCCAACATCGCCTATCCGTTGAAACTCGCCGGCTGGTCCAAGGCCGACATCGAGAAGCGTGTCGCCGATCTGCTCAGCTTCGTGGGCCTCGCCGACAAGGCCAAGGCTTATCCCGAACAGCTATCCGGAGGGCAGAAGCAGCGCGTCGGCATCGCCCGCGCTCTCGCCACCGACCCCGCGATCCTGCTCGCGGACGAGGCCACCAGCGCCCTCGACCCCCAGACGACCCATGAGGTGCTCGACCTGCTCCAGCGGGTCAACAAGGAGCAGGGTGTCACGATCGTCGTCATCACGCACGAGATGGACGTGATCCAGACGATCGCCACCAAGGTGGCCGTGATGGAGCACGGTCGCGTGATCGAGCAGGGCGATGTGTTCGACGTCTTCTCGGCACCGCAGAATCCGGCATCGCAGCGCTTCGTCGGAACAGTGGTGAAGGGCGTGCCCTCGCCCGCAGAGCGCTCCGTGCTGCGTGACCGGCATCAGGGACGCCTGGTCACGTTCTCGTTCCGCGACGGTGACTCCTCACAGGCTCAGGTCTTCCTCGACCTCGCCGGCGCGGGGCTCGACTTCGAGCTCGTCTACGGCGGGATCAATGACATCCGCGGGCGGGCGTTCGGGCACCTCACACTCGCGATCCGCGGGGACGACGCCGTGGTCGATCGCGCGCTCGCCGACATCGCGCAACGGGTCGAAGTCACCGAGATCGCCGGAGAGGAGGCACGCTGATGGACCGTTTGAACGAACTGTGGCCCGAGCTGTGGAAGGCCGCGCTCGAGACGCTCTACATGACGACGTTCGCGCTCGTCCTCGGCGGCATCCTCGGCCTGGCGATCGGTGTGATCCTGTACGTCACCCGTCCCGGAGGACTCGCGCAGAACAGGCCTGTCTCGGTCATCGCCAACCTCGGCGTGAACTTCTTCCGTCCGATCCCGTTCGTCCTCTTCGTCGCGGTCGCCCAGCCGTTCGCCAGGGTGGTGGTGGGCACCGGCATCGGAACCACGGCCGGTGCGTTCATGATCGCCCTCGCCGCGGCCTTCGCGATCGGCCGCATCGTCGAGCAGCACCTCGTCTCGGTGTCTCCCGGAGTGATCGAAGCCGCCCGCGCGATGGGGGCGGGGCCGTGGCGCATCCTGTTCACCGTGGCGATCCCCGAGTCACTGGGCCCGCTCATCCTCGGCTACACGTTCATCGTGGTCGCGCTCATCGACATGACGGCCATGGCCGGACTTATCGGCGGTGGCGGTCTCGGCGCGTTCGCCCAGATCTACGGATTCCGACAGTTCGAGCCGGTCGTGATGTGGACGGCGATCGTCCTGATCGTGGTCTTCGTCCACCTCGTGCAGATGCTCGGAACGCGCCTCGCCCGCAAGGTCATGCGCCGCTGAGGGGAGCGCCGCCGGCAGGTGCCTCCTGCAGGGTGCGACGAGTGGTGAACACCCGCTCCGCTCCGCTCAACGGATCGACGAAGCGCAACTCGCGAGCGAGCAGCTGCAGCGGGCGCTCGAAGTCGTCCGGGAGGTCATCGAGCAGCTCAGGGTAGAACCGGTCGTTCAGGATGCCGATGCCGAGGGCGGCGAGGTGCACACGCAGCTGGTGCATCTTGCCGCTGTGCGGGCGGAGCACGGTGTGGACCACGCGATCGTCGAGGTCGATCAGCTCGATCAGCGTCTCGGCGTTCGGCTCCCTGGCATCGTCGACCTGCACGCGCACCTGGGCGCGGGGCTTCTCGATGTGATTGCGGTACACGACCGGGAACGAGGGGAGTTCGCCGCGCTCCGGGAGGGCTGACACCGCCTCGTACACCTTCTGGACGTGGCGATTCTCGAACATCAGCTGATAGGCGCCTCTGGTCGCAGGGCGGGTCGAGAACATCAGCAGGCCGGCGGTCGCGCGATCCAGACGGTGGATCGGGGCGAGATCGGGGTTGTCGAGCAGGTTGCGCAGGCGCACCAACGCCGAGTTCTGCAGGAACTTGCCGCCGGGAGTCGTGGGCAGGAAGTGCGGCTTGTCGACGACCACCAGATGCTCGTCCTGATGCAGGATCTTGATCTCGAAGGGGATCCGCGTCTCGACGGCGGGCTCGCGGTAGTACCAGACGAACTCGACGCTGCCCAGCGGGGCGTCGCGTGGCACGGCCGAGCCGTCGGCGCGCACGATGTCGCCGCGGTCGAACCGCTGGAGCAGACGCTCGGGGTCGAGGTGGAAGAAGCGCTCGACCATGTAGGCGGCGATCGTGGGCCACGAACCGGAGAGGGGCACGTGCAGCCGCGTGGCTCCCACGCCGTCACGCACGGGGAGGGGAGAGGGCATGCCCATCAGATACGGCCGGTCACGAGTCGAAGCTCAGGCTCAACTTGCGCAGCAGCCCGGCGAGGCGATCCCGGTCCGAGCGGGAGAGGGCCTGCAGGAGGTCGGCCTCGACATCCACGAGACGTGTGATGGCGGCGTCGACGCGGATGCGGCCATCATCCGTGAGCGTGACCAGCACGCTGCGGCCGTCGCCGGGGTCGGCCTCACGGCGGACGAAGCGCCGGCCGACGAGGCGGTCGATCCGGTTGGTCATCGTGCCGCTCGAGACCAGGGTCTGCTGCAGCAGTTGCTTGGGGGAGAGCTGGAACGGTGCACCGGCCCTGCGCAGCGCCGAGAGCACATCCCACTCCCAGTGCTCCAGGTCGCTGCGACGGAACACGTCACGGCGGGCGCGGTCGAGGTGTCGCGATAGCCGGTCCATCCGCGACAGGACCTCGAGGGGGGAGAAGTCGAGATCGGGGCGCTGGGTGTTCCACGCGCCGACGATCCGGTCGACCTCATCCACCTCGCTCATCCGCCCATTATCGCGTGTGCGGGGCGGGATCAGGACGCCGCGGGCATCTCGAGCGTCATGAACGTGCTGTACGGGTCGAGGACGTAACCGCCGAACGGTCCGCATTCGCGGAAGCCGGCCGCGGCGTAGAGGGCACGCGCCGGGATGAAGAACTCGGCACTTCCGGTTTCGAGGGAGATCCGGCGGATGCCGCGGGCCCCGGCATCGTCCAGGAGGAAGGTGAGCATGGCGCGTCCGAGACCGCGTCCGCGCAGAGCGGGGTCGGTGCGCATCGACTTGATCTCCTCATGCCCGTCTTCGACCGTCGCCAGCGCGCCGGTGGCGACGGGCGTGCCGTCGAGATGGCCGGCGAACAGTCGCACGCCCGGGGCGAGCAGACGCTCGAAGACCAGCGCATGACGGCTTTCCGCGGGGGCCGTGTGCTCCAATTCCGCGTGATGGGCGACCAGGAACTCGGCGAGAGCGGGGCTTGCGGCCTTCACCCGTTCGATGACGATACTCATGGCGTCAGGATCGCAGATCGGTGTTTCGCGTAGATGACGGGCGGCGGTGTCAGCGGAACCGGGGCCGGAGCATGGCAGACTTGTCCCCGCGGCGCCCTCGTGGGCGGCGCGGTCCGCCGTGGTGTAATGGCAGCACGACAGCCTTTGGAGCTGTTAGGTCTAGGTTCGAGTCCTGGCGGCGGAGCATGACTGGGAACAATCTCGCCATCATCGTCCTCGCCGCAGGCCAGGGCACACGCATGAAGTCGCGTCTGCCCAAAGTGCTGCACCCGATCAGCGGGCGACCGCTCGTGGGGCACGTGCTCACCACCGCGGGGCGTCTGCAGGCGGCGCACGTCGAGGTCGTCGTCCGGCACGAACGCGACCAGGTGGTCGCGGCGCTCGCCGCCGACTACCCCGACGCGGTGTTCGTCGACCAGGACGACATCCCCGGAACCGGTCGTGCCGTGCAGGTGGCCGTCGATGCACTCCCGGCGGACTTCGACGGCGACGTGCTCGTCCTCTCGGGCGACTGCCCGCTCGCCGATGTCGACACCCTCTCCGCCTTCCTCGCGGAGCACCGCGCCTCGGGCGCTCCGGCCACGCTGATGACCGCGCTGGTCGACGACCCGACCGGCTACGGACGCGTCGTGCGCGATGCCGACGGTGGTGTCGACCGCATCGTGGAGCAGAAGGACGCGAATGCCGACGAGGCCGCCGTCCGTGAGATCAACGCCGGGATGTACGTGTTCCGCGCGGCGACGCTTCGGAGCTACCTTCCCCGGGTCGGTGTGGACAACGCCCAGGGCGAGATGTACCTGACCGACGTTCCCGGCCTGCTCCGGCGTGACGGCGATCGCGTCGCGGCCTCGGTCGTCTCCGACATCTCGGTCACCTTCGGCGTCAACGACCGCGCCCAGCTGGCCGAGGTCGGTCGACTGCTGAACCAGCGGATCGTGCGCCGCTGGCAACTCGAGGGCGTGACCGTGATCGACCCCGCCACCACCTGGATCGACGACGACGCGAAGCTCGCACCCGACATCACGATCCTCCCGAACACGCAGATCCTCCGCGCCACGGTGATCGCTTCCGGTGCCGTCATCGGCCCTGACACGACGCTCGTGGACTGCGAGGTCGGGGAGGACGCGATCGTCCGCCGCACCGACGCCACCCTGGCCGTGGTCGGTGCCGAGGCGACGGTCGGCCCGTTCTCGTTCCTCCGCCCCGGCACGGTCCTGGGCGCCAAGGGCAAGATCGGCGCCTACGTCGAGACGAAGAACGCCGAGATCGGCGAGGGCAGCAAGGTGCCGCACCTCTCCTACGTGGGCGATGCGACGATCGGCCGCGGCGTGAACCTGGGCGCGAGCACCATCACCGCGAACTACGACGACGTGCACAAGCACCGCACCGAGATCGGTGACGAGGTGCACACCGGGTCGCACACGGTGCTCGTCGCGCCCGTTAGGCTGGGAGCCGGTGCGAAGACCGGTGCAGGCGCCGTCGTCCGCAAGGACGTCCCCGCCGGCGCGCTGGCCATGAGCGTCGCCCCCCAGCGCAACATCGAGGGCTGGGTCGAGAAGAACAGAGCAGGCACGGGCGCGGCGGATGCTGCGTCCCGCGAGAATTCGGCGGAATAGGCGGACATGGCGCGCAAGAAGAAGACGGTCGACCTGGATCGCGACAACGGCGTGGCCCCCGGGATCATCGCCAAGACCAAGAAGCGCCTCGTCGTCGCCGGCGGTCGTTCGCATCCCGCTCTCACCGCAGCGGTCGCGGAGGCCCTCGGCACCGAGATCGCTCCGGTCGAGCACCGGACGTTCGCCTCGGGTGAGATCTACGCCCGCTTCGAGGTGTCGATCCGCGGTGTGGACCTCTTCCTGATCCAGACCTTCGGCGAGCCGGTCAACGAGTGGCTCATGGAGACGCTCATCATGATCGACGCGGCCAAGCGTGCATCGGCCAAGCGCATCACCGTCGTCGCCCCGTACTATCCGTATTCGCGTCAGGACAAGAAAGGCCGCGGCCGTGAGCCGATCAGCGCCCGCCTCGTCGCGGATCTGCTGAAGACCGCGGGTGCCGATCGTGTGATGAGCGTCGACCTGCACGCCGCGCAGATCCAGGGCTTCTTCGACGGCCCCGTCGATCACCTGTTCGCCAAGCCCGTGCTCCTGGACTACTTCGAGCGCACCCTGTCGCCCGAAGACCGTGAGATCCTCACCGTCGTCTCGCCCGACATGGGGCGCGTGCGCGTCGCCGACACATGGTCGGACAGCCTCGGCGCCCCGCTCGCGATCATCCACAAGCGTCGCGACCCCAAGGTCGCCAACCAGGTCTCCGTGCACGAGATCGTGGGTGCTGTCGACGGGCGCACCTGTCTTCTCGTCGACGACATGATCGACACCGGTGGCACGATCGTCAAGGCCGCCCAGGCGCTCAAGGCGAATGGTGCGCACCGCGTCATCGTGGCCGCGACGCACGCGATCTTCAGCGACCCGGCGTCTGATCGGCTGCAGGACTCGTCCATCGACGAGGTCGTCATCACCGACACCATCCCGCTCACCGAGTCGCGTCGCTGGGACAAGCTGACCATCCTGCCGATCGCCCCGCTGCTGGCACGTGCGATCCACGAGGTGTTCGAAGACGGCTCCGTGACGAGCATGTTCGGCGGCGACGCGTAACGCATCGTCACGGCACAGCCCGCGCATAGCCGGGGTGCTTACGGTCGAATGGCCGACGAGCGCGTCGGCCGACACCGAGCCGGGAGGACCACCATGATCCGCACGACCGTACCGACCTCTGTCCGCAAGGGAACCGCGCTCCTCGGGATCGCGGGACTCTTCGTCCTGGCCGGATGCTCCGGAAACGCCGACGCCGAGACCCCCGCCGACAACGGCAGCACACCGGATGCCGGCTCGTCCTCGTCGTCGTCCGGTGGCGACTCCACGGGCACCTACGCCGACGGCACCTATACCGCCGAGGGCTCGTACCAGACGCCCGAGACGGTAGAGCAGATCTCCGTCACCCTGACCCTCGCCGACGGCGTCGTGACCGACGTCGAGGTCACGGGAGACCCGCAGGCGCCCGAGAGCAAGCAGTACCAGGGGCAGTTCATCGACGGGATCGCCGAGCAGGTCGACGGCAAGGCGCTCGACGACCTGAACGTTAGCCGCGTCGCCGGCTCGTCGCTCACCAGCGGCGGGTTCAACAAGGCCGTCGAGTCGATCAAGGAGCAGGCCGCCGCCTAGGCGCCTGATTCCCCATGGCGAGCTGGCGCTTCGAGGCCATCGGAACGCACTGGGAGATCGAGACGACCGTTGCACTGCCGGACTCGGCGCGCGCAGAGGTCACGGCGGAGATCGAGCGCTTCGACCGCGAGTGGTCCCGATTCCGCTCGGACGCGGAGGTCGTGCGCCTCGGCCGCGAGGGAGGCAGCTTCGCCTCCGTCGATGCCCGGCCCATGCTCGACGCGTACCGTGAGCTCTCCGCTGCGACCGGAGGCGCCGTCAACCCTCTCGTCGCGGACAGCCTCGACGCGCTCGGGTACGACGCCGAATACTCTCTGGTGGCGGGTGATCCCGTGCGCGCACCGGAGGCCTGGGAACAGGACGTGTCCTGGACGGATGCCGATGTCACGGCCTCCGCGCCTGTTCTGATCGACGTCGGCGCGCTCGGCAAAGGGCGTCTGGTCGACCTCGTGATGGCGGTCCTGGCGCGCGTGCCCGGAGACCTCGTGGTCGATGCGGGCGGCGACATGCGGCTGCGAGGTGCCGGTGTGCGCATCGGGCTCGAGCATCCGTACGATCCGGCCAAGGCGATCGGCGTCGTCGAGGTGCACGACCAGGCGCTGTGCGCCTCGGCGATCAACCGGAGGGCGTGGGGGAGCGGGCTGCATCATGTGCTCGATGCCCGCACCGGGATGCCCGTGCGCACGTGGGCCGCGACCTGGGCATGGGCGCCGGATGCGATGACGGCCGATGCGGTGGCGACGGCCCTCTTCTTCGACGGCGGTGTCGAGCTCGCAGCAGCGTGGGCCGTCGAGTGGGTGCGCATGAGCACCGACGGGCGCGTGCAGCGCTCGCCCGGTTGTCCGGCCGAACTGTTCGTCGCCGCGGGAGCGTCGCACCCGTCGGCTCGGAACTAGGCCGGCAGCCCAGAATTAGGGAAGAGTGGAGACGTGATCACCTCATTCGCCGCCGCACGACAGCGGGTCCTCGCGGTGCTGGGCTCGTTGTCGATGTACCGTCTCGTGCTGTTCGCGCTCGTCGCTCTCGCGGTCATCGCCTTCGTCCTGTCACTCTTCGGCGTGATCGTCTCGCCGACCCCGCTCGAGCTCGTGGCCTCGTTCGTCGTGCTCGCAGTCGTCATCTCCGCCGTCGACGCGGTGGCACAGCGCATCCTCCGACTGCCCTGGCGCGTCGAATCGTCGCTGGTGACCGCCCTCATCCTCCTGTTCGTGCTCCGGCCGGGTGTCGAACCAGGGGCGCTCCTCGGCCTCGCCCTCGCCGGCGCCGTCGCGAGTGTCTCGAAGTACCTGATCGCGTGGCGCGGGCGACACATCTTCAACCCCGCCGCGTTCGGGGCAGCCGTGGTCTCGATCCTCGGCGCATTCGGCGCGTTCGAGTGGCTGGGCACCTCGTCGTCGTGGTGGGTCGGCACGCCTGTGCTCACGATCCCCGTGGCGGTGCTGGGCCTCGCGGTGCTCTGGCGCACCGAGAAGATCCGCGTCGTGCTGGTGTTCCTGCTCGTCGCCGTCGCGACCTCTGTGGTGCGCCAGGCGGTGCAGGCCGTGGAGTTCGACATCTCGTTCGACATCGTGACGGCGCTGCAGTTCGCGGTGCTGCAGTCGCCTTTCCTGTTCCTCGGGGCGTTCATGCTCTCGGAGCCGCTCACCCTCCCGCCGCGCCGTCGGCAGCAGCTCGTGGTGGCGGTCGTCGTGGGTCTGCTCGCGGGGTGGCCGATCTCGGTGGCGGGACTCTTCACACTCGGACAGGAGCGCGCGCTCCTGATCGGCAATCTGGTGGCGTTCGCCTTCGCCCTGCGCGGCTCGGTGCGGCTCGTGCTCGAACGGCGCGAGTTCGTCACCCCGACCGCACAGGAGCTGACGTTCCGTGCCAAGGGGCGCGTGCGCTTCCTTCCGGGGCAGTACCTCGAGCTCGACGTTCCGCATCACCGGCCCGACGCACGAGGAACCCGCCGCGAGTTCAGCATCGTTTCGGCGCCCGCCGATCTGCCGACGCTGCGCATCGCGTACAAGAACGGCGACCAGAAGCATCCCTCGAGCTACAAGCGCGCTCTCGCCGCCGCCGAACCGGGGGCGACCTTCGCGGTGACCGGCACCTGGGGCGACTTCATCCTGCCCCGCGGCGAGCAGCCGGTTCTCATGGTCGCAGCGGGCATCGGCGTGACACCGTTCGTCTCGCAGCTGCGGCAGCTGCAGGCGACCGGGCAGCATCGTGACGTCGTGCTCGTGTATGTCGCCTCCGACGCCTCCGAGCTCGCCTTCCGCGATGAGCTCGCCGCGACGGGGGTGCGCACCGTGGTGTTCACGCGTGACGAGCCGGCCGACCTGCCGGAGCACTGGTCGTGGGCGCAGGGTGCGCGACTGGATGCGGAGTCCCTCGAGCGCACCGTCGCCGACCTGGCCACGCGTCATGCTTTCATCTCGGGCCCGCCGCGACTCATCGCCGACCTCGCCCCGGCGCTGCAGAAGGCCCGCAGCCTCACGACCGACGCCTTCGCCGGATACTGAGCCGACCGACACGTCGGGTCAGGCCTCGGTGGTGTCGCCGGCTGCCGTCGGGGTCAGGCCTCGGCGGTGTCGCCGGCCGTTGCCGGGTTCATCGGGATGCGGACGGTGAAGGTCGTGTCGCCGGGTTCGCTGGTGACGGTGATGAAGCCGTGGTGTCCCTCGACGATGGCCTTCGCGATCGCGAGCCCGAGTCCCGTGCCGCCGGTCTGTCGGGCCCGCGAGGTGTCGCCGCGGGCGAAGCGGGCGAACAGCTCGTCGCGGATGGCCGGATCGATCCCCGGGCCGTCGTCGTGCACGCGCAGCACGGCCTCCTCGCCCTCCTGTGCGACGCTCAGCGTGACGGTCGTGCCTGCGGGCGTGTGGGTGCGGGCGTTCGCGAGCAGGTTCGCGACCACCTGATGCATGCGTCCGGCGTCTCCCACGATCGTCACGGGCTCGTCGGGCACGTCGATGTTCCAGTGGTGGTCGACCGCGGTCGGGCGCGCGTCCGAGAGGCCCTCGAGAGCCAGCTGGGTGAGGTCGACGGTGCCGTAGACCAGCTCCCGGCCCTCATCGAGACGGGCGAGCAGCAACAGGTCTTCGACGAGGCGCGTCATCCGCAGCGACTGGGCCTGGATGCGCTCCAGCGACGATGTCGTGCTCTCGATGACCTCGGGGCGCTCCGCCTGCGCGTTCGATTGGCGCAGCGCGCGCAGAGACAGCTCCGAGTAGCCCCGGATGGAGGCGAGAGGGGTGCGCAGCTCATGACTGGCGTCGGCGACGAAGCGCCGCATCCTCTCCTCGTTCTTCTGCCGGGAGGCGAGCGAGGTGTTCACATGGTCGAGGAGCTTGTTCAGCGAGGCGCCGACGAGTCCGGTCTCGGTGCGGGGATCGGCCTCCGATGCCGGCACGCGCTCGGTGATCGTCACCTCACCGCGGTCGAGTTGCTGGTTGGCGACCCTCGTCGCCGTCAGCGCGACGGCGCGCAGCGGACGCAGACCAACGCGGATGGTGATGGCCGTCGTCAACGCGAGCAGGATCAGGCCGCCGATCGTCGCGAGCGCGATCACGGTGAGCAGCTGCGTGAGCTGATTCTGGATCTCGTCGCGGGGGAGACCGGTGACCACGATCAGACCGTTGTTCGTCGGCAGCGCCATCAGGCGATACGAGCCGAGGTCGGTGAGTGTGACCGTCGCGACCGAGGTGTCCTTCAGAGACACTGCGACCTCGGCGAGCTGGGCACCGGTCAGCGGATCGAGCGTTCCGGCGAACTCGTCTCCTGCGTCGCTCTTCGCGACCACTCCGGAGAAACCGGTGACGGGACTGGAGACGACGAAGAGAACTCCGACGGGCGGCGCGGGGCTGCTCGCGAGGATGTTCTGTGCCGTCGCCGACGACGGCGCGAACGACTGGGAGCCGCGCACCAGTTGGTGGGCGTAGGTGCTCAGCTTCTGATCGAGCTGGTCTTCCATGGTCTTGCCCAGCGTCGCGCTGGTGATGACGGCGACGATGATGAGGATCAGCGAGACGAATCCGATCACGGCGGTCATCAGCCGTGTCTGCAGGCTCATCGGCCGTCTCATCACCGTCGCTGAGCTCACTGCGGGGCCTTGATCATGTAACCGACGCCCCGGACGGTGTGCAGCAAGGGGGTGCGCCCGGCATCGATCTTCTTTCGCAGGTACGAGATGTACAGCTCGACGACCGACGACTTGCCGCCGAAGTCATAGCTCCACACCCGGTCGAGGATCTGCGCCTTGGAGAGCACGCGGCGCTCGTTGCGCATCAGGTAGCGCAGCAGCTCGAACTCGGTCGCAGTCAGCTCGATCTCGGTGCCGTCGCGTACGACCTCGTGGCTGTCCTCGTTGAGGGTGAGGTCGGCGACGCGCAGGATCGACTGTCCGTCGTCGGCGGTGGCGTGACCCGTGCGGCGGATGATCGCGCGCAGACGGGCGATCACCTCTTCGAGGCTGAACGGCTTCGTGACGTAGTCGTCGCCGCCCGCGGTGAGCCCGGCGACGCGGTCGCCCACCGCATCCTTCGCGGTGAGGAAGAGCACGGGGACGAGGTTGCCGGACTCGCGGAGGCGCTTGAGCACGGACATCCCGTCGAGGTCGGGCATCATGATGTCGAGCACGAGGGCGTCGGGCTCGAACTCGCGCGCCACCTGGAGCGCTTCCATCCCGGAGGAGGCGGTGCGCACCTCCCAACCTTCCATGCGCAGGGCCATGGCGAGAAGATCGGTCAGCATCTGCTCGTCGTCGACGGCGAGGATGCGCAGGGGGGAACCGTCGGGACGGCGCAGTTCGGGCAGGTCGCTGGTCATGTCCCTATTCTGCGGAATCTCCTATGCGATTTCTATGGAGAACGCTATGTGTTCTCTGGGAGCGGAGGTGCTCAGGCGAGGCGCTCGTCCGGCAGTGCGAGGAAATCCATGCCGTCCTGCAGTGCGAGCCGATCGGCCAGTTCTCCGATGGGGCCGGGGAGATGGCCGCATGCCCGCACGCCGAGGCGCTTCGGGCCGGAGAGCGCGTGGTACACCGCGAACTGACCGCGGGGGTCGACCGCGGGATCGAGTACCGCAGCGCAGACGTGAACCGGGAGACGGAGGCGGCGCGCGGCGATCGCCGCGTCGAAGTAGTCGAGCACGGGCCGCGCCTCGGGGTGACTGTTGAGGTGCAGGCGTACGGCTTCGCCGCTCCCGGTGCACCGTCGGGACAGGCGCACGTCGTGGTTCCCGAAGCTCGGCACGTCGAGGGCGGCACGGCGGAATCGGGCATCCCAGGGGAGCGCCAGGGCGCCGATGCCGCCGCCGAAGCTGCCGCCACTGTAGTCGAGAGATGTCGCCACCGACGGCGCCAGCTCGAGCAGGACCGTCGCCGCGCGCCAGATGTCGGCCGCGCTGAACCGATGCGAGTACGTGTCGCGGTGCGCGATTCCGGCGAGCACGTGTTCGTCGGGCGCCGCGGGGAAGCGGCTCGCGGTGCCGACATGCGTGCCGGGCGCGACCGGGAAGATCGCAGCGGCGTCTGCGGGCACCCGTTCGACGTCGGGTCCCGTTCGGCCACCGTAGCCGTGTCCGACGACGAGGCCGCGGCGGGTGCCGGCGACGCCGTGCGGCAGCATCACGAAGGCGGCGGCCTGTTCGTCGGCCGAGGAATGGAAGCGGATCTCCGTCACTCGATGCGTCGCGGTCGCGGGGTGCTCCTGTGCGACCTCCCACGCCACCGGTCCGACGCCGAACTCCTGGAAGGCGACTCGCCAGAAGTCGTCGAAGTCCTCGGGCTCGTCCGGTGATGCGAGGGGGGTCAGGAGGGCGCTCAGCGAGTACTCCGTCATCTCCTCGGGAGGGTTGTGGGTCACCGTGTGCGTCCTTTCGGGGAGGTCTGCCTCGACGACGCTACCGGCGTCGACCGGGCGGACCGGTGCGGGTCGTCGGTGAGGCGGATCCATTGACATAATCGCATATGAATTGCAGTATGTGCATCATGGATTCAATAGCTGGCGATGGAGCCGAAGACAATCCCCTGCTGTGGAGCCGCCGCTCCGTGCTGCGAATGCTCGTGATCGCCGGCGTGCTTCCTCCGGTGCTCGGCTCGCCGTACGGCTCGGCTCCGGCCGCGGCGACAGAACTCACCACGCCGGGTGGCGTGTACGCCGACGCCCTCCGCCGGCTGGACAAGCCGAACCTGGCGTTCACCCAGGTCGCGCAGCTGGTCGGGGAGAACCACCGCATGACGTTCTTCCAGGCCACCTGGGACGGCGGGGCGACCATCGTGCGCGACCTCGAGGTCAAGCGCAACGGCGGGTGGTTGCCGATCACCGATCCCGCCCACCGGTTCGATGAGCAGTGGCTGGTGCTGGAGGGGACGCTGCCGACGGGGAGCGCCCCGGAGCTGTACGGCCCGCTCGCGCCCAGCTGGCTCGGATTCACCTCGTTCCAGGTGCTCGGACCCCAGGCGATCGAGTTGACCACGAGCACTGACGACGTCGATCTCGTCGTGCGGTGGCGCCTGGAGGGTGCCAATCCCGAAGCGCACTACGTGGTCACGGCCAAGACCGCGGGGGACTACATCGTCGGCTATCAGAGCCAGGACACGAGGTCGCTCGACGACCTCGACGAGGTGCTGTGCGGTTCGTACCAGCACGCGCTCTCGGTGCTCGACGGCTCCGCGCCCTTGGGTGCGTGGGAGCTCTTCGCCCCGATGGCGCTGACGCAGTACTCCGTTGGCGACGTCGCCGTCACCTCGGGGGTGTACCTGCCGTCCGAGGTGGCCGAGTTCGTGCACGAGCGGCAGCTCATGTCGGACCGGCAGCCGTACGGCATGAGCCTGCGCAACGACAGCCTCGACATCGTGCCGTCGATGTACTCGCCGCAGCCGGGGCTGCGCACGGCGATGACCGTCGGACAGCAGCGGGGCTTCGCCTTCGGCATCGCTGCTCGAGCCGACACCCTCTACGGCACGTACACACAGTTGTGCCGGAACGAGTACGGCCTCACCGCCTATCGGCGCAACGTCTACGACCGCTCGCTGACCGATGCGGTGCACGCGATGACCGCCTTGATCGCCGTCGAGCCGAGCGGTGACGATTCCGTCGACTACGTGCCGTCGTACTCGGGCTGGTGGAACCGGGCCAAGGGGTTCGTCGACGTCGAGAACGAAGACGCGGTCCGCGCGGCGGCCAGCGGTGTCGTGCTCGCAGCGCACTACCTGACCGGCACCGCAGACAGCACGCTCTACGACCGTCGCGCGCGTCCGCTCGTGGAGTACCAGCTCTCGCGCAAGGGCATCGGACACACGCCGATGATCGGCAGCCCGGTCTACAACGACAAGACGCAGTACCGGATCGGGAAGATCCCCACCGATGCCGTGAACCTCGCATCGCTGTACCAGCTCACGCACGGCCGCAACGCGGGCATCCAGCGACTCGCGGTGCAGGCGACCAAGGCGGGCGTGGTCGGGCAGAGCAGGGCACCGTTCTCCAACGCGCTCGCGACCTACCGGGTCACGGGGGATCCCGCCTATCTGACCGAGGCGACGCTGATCGCCCGGCGGTACGCGCAGGAGCAGATCCTCACGCCGTATCGCAGCAACGGCCAGCCGCCGGGAGGCTTCGCCTACAGCTTCTCGAAGTACTGGGTCGATCTTCTGGAGATGTTCGAGGCGACGGGCGAGGCCGAGTTCCTCGACGGGGCATATCGCGAGGTGCAGCGATTCATCACCCAGACGGCGGTGCGCCCGGTTCCCGACACGAACGTCACCGTGCCGGTCGGATCCGTCATCAAGCAGCAGTACGACTGGGAGTCGCGTTCGTCGCTCCCGTCGTACCCGACCACGAACGTGCCGACCGAGACGGTGCCGGCCTGGTACGTCTCACCCTCCGGCCTGACGTTCGAGGCGCTGTCGTCGTTCAAGCTCGGAGTCAGCACCTTGACGAACCCGGGCGGCGGCTACGTGTTCAACCCCTGCTGGGCCGGAGCGCTGCTGCGCCTGGCGCATCACACCGGAGATGAGCTGCTCGCCGACATCGCGCACAACATGGTGATCGGCCGCTTCACGACGTATCCCGGCTACTACGGGCGGCAGTTCCAGGTCGCGCACATGAAGCCCGACTTCGCGACGAGCGGTCCGGTGGGGATCACCGGGTACTACTTCCATCACGCGCCCGCCCAGCTCGGACTCGCGATGGACTACCTGATCAGCGAGAGCTTCTACCGCAGCGCCGGTGCGATCGAGTTCCCGCACGTGTTCGAGGCCGACTTCGCGTACTTCAAGTTCTTCGCCTACGGCCACGCGCCGGGAACGTTCTTCGGCGAGGAGGGCGTCTGGCCGTACTTCCCCGAGGGACTCATCGGGGTCGACAATCCGCTGGTCAACTGGATCGGCGGGGTCGGCAACAGCGCCCTCTACGTCAGCCTCACCAACTCGTCCGGCACCGCCCAACAGGTGGTCGTCGACCTCTCGACCGCGCTCACCGGTCTGCCCCGCAGCTCGTCGACCGCCGTCGAAGTCGTGGCCGCGAGCGGCGCCCGCTCGAGCTCGGCGGCCCAGAACGGTCGCGTCACCGTCACGGTGCCCGCCCGCGGACTGGTCGCGCTGGTGGTGCGGAACGTCACGGTGCAGCGGCCAGGGCTGCCGTTCGACGACATCGTCGATCACGGGCGCGACAGCTTCCACGAGATCGACTCCGACCCCGCCACCGAGTACGGGATCGCGCGCGGGATGCTTCTGGTGCGGCCCGACGGTCAGGGGTACGACGCCTATGTGCAGATCGACACGGAGCAGCAGGCCACGCTGTCCTACCGCATCGGCGCGCAGGCGGTGCAGCAGGCTCCCCAGAAGGCGTACCCGTTCGAGTGGACGATCCCCGTCGACGACCTGACGAAGACGTTCCGGTACACGATCACCTCCGGGGGAACGACCACGCCCGAGGTCACGCTGCAGTTGCCCGCTCGGATCAGCGGTGCGAACCCGGGACTTGCGGGTGACGTGATCGCCCAGGCGACCGGAACCGCGGGCGACCGTGTGCCGCTGATCATCGAAGTGCGCAACGCCACCGACGACCCGGTCACCGGCACCGTGGCCGTGACCCTGCCGTCGGGCTGGACCCTCGACGGTGCCGTCCCCGCCATCTCCGTTCCCGCACAGGCTTCGGCGCGGGTCGAAGCCGCGGCCGTCATCGCGCCCGCCGCACCACTCGGTGAAGTCGAGGTGAAGGGGAAGCTGGCGATCGCGGGCGAGGATCCCGTGACGCTGCGCCCCGCCGCGATCGAGGTGATCGACCGTCGTCGTCTGGTCTCGCTGACCTCCGACGTCGAGATCGTCAGCGGCCCCGGCGCGGTCGCGAAGCTGACGGCGCTCGTCATCAACACCGGGGTGACCCCGCTGCAGGGCACACTCGCGCTCTACGGACTCACGGGGTGGACGGTCGGGCAGCAGAGCACGACGATCACGGTGCCGCCGAGGTCGGACCTGACCCACACCTGGACGGTGACGGCAGGGGCCGGAGTCGCGCCGGGATCGTCGACGCGGTTCGAGGCGCGCCTGGATCAGGCTCTGCGACGCGGAGTGCTCGTGCGCGTCGCCGACGAGGGCGTGATCGCCCATACGCAGTCGCCGTGGCCGGGTTACCTGGAATCAGGCAACTGGTATCCGAGTGGACTCTCGGGCTGGAACGGCACGCGCACGCGCTACAGCGACTCCGACTCCGTGGGCAGCACCGTGACGTGGAACGTCGACCTTCCGCAGGCGGGGCTCTACCGCGTCTCGGTCTGGTACCCGACGAACCCCACGACCACGACCGCGGCCGCCTACGTCGTCGAGCATCAGAACGGCAGCTCCGAGGTGATCGTGGATCAGACCCAGGGCGCGGCAGCGTGGCGATCGCTGGGTTCTTTCCGCTACGCGGCCGGTGCGACCGGAACCGTGCGGCTCGAGGTCCGCAACACCAGCATCCACCGCGTCAGCGCTGCGCAGTTCGTGCGCATCGGGGACTGATCTCCCGTCCCTCCCGCTCGAATCGCGCAAATGGTCGCATCCGCCCGGCGGATGCGACCATTTGCGCGATTCGAACGGAGGTCGGCAGGCGTCAGTGACGCACATACTCCTTGATCGCGTCCTCGTCGACCGTGACGCCGAGTCCCGGACCGGTCGGGACCAGGAACCCGCCGTCGGCGCGCACCTCGAGCGGCGTCGTGAGCAGGCGGTTCGCGACCGGGAGCGTGAACGGCTGGTACTCGAACGCGAGGAGCGAGGCAGCGCTCGCCGCGACGTGCACGCCGGCGGCCATCGCGATGCCGAAGGCGGCGGAGTGGTGAGGCGCGACCTGCACGTGGAACGCGTCGGCGACCGCGGCGATCGCCAGCCCCTCGGTGATACCCGTGCGGCCGATGTCGGGCTGCGTGAGGCCGACGGCGCGGCGGGTGAGCCAGTCGGTGAACTCGAAGCGGCTGCGCATCGCCTCGCCGACCGCGATCGGGGTCGCGAGCGCGGTCGCGAGATCCCGGTGGCCCTCCACGTCTTCGGGGGCCAGCGGTGCCTCGAAGAACCAGGCCTTCCGGTCGTCGAGCTCGCGGCCGAGGGCACGTGCCTCGCCGAGCCGGTAGGTCCAGTGCGCGTCGAGCGCGACGTCGAGGTCGGGGTGGACGCCCCGCACCGCGTCGTAGGTGGCGAGGTCGGTGCGGATATCGACGCCGAGATGCAGCTTGATGCGGCGCACGCCGCCCTCGACGAGCTCAGCCGTCTTCTCCGCCCGCTCGACGTCGTCGACACCGCGGATCCCGGAGACATAGGTCGGCAGCACCTCGTGGAAGCGTCCGCCGGCGAGCTCGGAGACCGAGAGGCCGGTCGCGTGGCCCCAGAGGTCCCACAGGGCGATGTCGACGGCCGCCATGGCGTCGGCCTGGTGGCCCGTGAGGTGTCCGCGCTCGCGCATCGACTCGGTCATGCGGTGCCAGAGCGTGCGCACCGAGCGCGGGTCCTCGCCGACGATCAAGGGGGTGAGCAGGTTGTCGACGATCGCCGCCGCGACGACGGGGGCGACCGGCGCCAGCGCCTCGCCCCAGCCCACGAGACCCTCGTCGGTCTCGATCTTCACGAGCAGGGTCTCGTAGCCGGGGGAGTAGAGGCTGCGCCACGGCGGGCGGATCACGTAGCCGCGGTGGTCGACCGCGGTGTCGCCCGCATAGGAGTTGTTCGCATCCTCCTTCGACAGGTAGAGGGGGAAGGTCTGGACGCGCGTGATTCTCACAGGGGTCTCCAAAGAAATCGAGGGGCGAGCGGCCGGCGGCTGGTGCCGCGGTCAGGGATCAGGGGCGGATCGGGGTGCCGCGTCGCGGCCTGGGCGTCAGAGCGCGGCGAAGGCCGATGCGGTGCGGGACGGGCTGTAGCCGAGAGCCACGGAGATCTCGTCGGCGGCTTCGATCAGCTGCAGCGCGAGTTCCTGGTGCGGAGCGTGCAGGTCGAGCACCGAGAGGGGGCCGCTGGCGGAGAGGCCGGCGACGATCTCGCCCGCGCGGTTGCGGATGGGGGCGGCGATGCATGCGCGTCCGAAGGCGAGCTCCTCGATCTCGGTCGCGTAGCCGCGGCTGCGGGTCTCGTCGAGGGCGACCTGCATGGCGCCACGGTCGACGATCGTGTGGGGGGTGAAGCGCTGCGGGGTCTGTGCGAAGTACTCGTCCACCTGCTCGTCGGTCATACCGGAGAGCAGCGCCTTGCCGAGGCCCGTGGCGTGCAGCGGACCGGTGCGGCCGGCCATCGCGAAGGACTTGGGTGCGAGGGCGCCTTCGAAGTTGCAGAGGTAGGTGAAGGTGAAGCCGCTGAGTTCGGCGACGTTCACGCCGATCTCGATCCGGCGGGCGAGGTTCTGCGCGATCTGTCGCGACGCGCGGAAGATGGGGGAGCCGTTGAGGGCGATCGTGCCGAGCGACACGGCCGCCGGGCCCAGGCGGTAGAGACCGGTGCGGGCATCCTGCACCACGAACTTCATGCGGTCGAGTGCCGACATCATGCGCGAGACGGTGGACTGACCGAGCCCGGTAAGGGTGCAGAGCTCAGAGACCCTCAGCTCGCCGGACTCCTCGGTGAAGCATGCGAGCAACGACATCGCCCGTTCGACGGTCTGGGTGCCGCCCACCGATTCCGATGCCATGGTCACTCCTCCTCAGTGCTACCGCCGCGGATGCGACGCCGCGGCTGGTCGCCGCTGCCAGTCATCCTATTCAGAGAAATGGCTTCGAGCAACACAAATGTGGGTGTCTTATGCATTTTGTGGATTTCGCATCCGCATTGTGGTTAACTGGCCGCACGTCGACGTTGACGACTGTGACGACGACGCGCAGGGCCCCACGGGGTCGTCTCTACTGGAAAGTGACTGCAATGCAACAAGCCATACTCGAGCGGCCCGCAGAGAGCGAGCAGAAGGCCGTCGAGCCACGCTCCGGGCGACGCTCCACGCTGGGCGCGAAGGATCGCACCTTCGGTTTCATGATCGCACTTCCCGCGGTCCTCCTGTTCCTCGTGATCGCGATCTTCCCCCTCGTGTCGAGCATCTTCACGAGCCTCTTCGACCAATCGCTCCTGCGCCCCGAGCGCACGTTCGTGGGTCTGGACAACTACGCGGCCGTGTGGGAGGAGTTCTTCGCGCGACTCGGCACGACCCTCGTGTTCGCATCTCTCTCCACCGTCTTCCCCCTCGTGCTCGGCGTGGCGCTCGCCCTGCTGCTGAACGCCCGCATGCGCGGACGCAACATCCTGCGCGGCGCTCTCATGCTGCCGTGGCTGCTCCCCGGAGTGGTCGTCTCCTTCCTCTGGGCATGGATCTTCAATGACAGCTACGGCGTCGTCAACCACGTGCTCTCGGTCTTCGGCCTGCCGGAGGTCAGCATGCTCGGCACCCCGACCGGCGCGATGGCCGCCGTGGTCATCGCCAAGACCTGGCACTCGTTCCCGTGGATCATGGTCGTCGCGCTCGCGGTGCTCCAGACCCTCCCGAGCGAGCAGATCGAGGCCGCCACGATCGATGGTGCGACGCGCGCGCAGCGGTTCCGCCACATCTCGCTGCCGCACATCGCCGGCCCCGTCACCCTCGTCGCGGTGCTGGAGTTCATCTACAACTTCGGCAACTTCGACACGATCTTCGTGATGACCGGCGGTGGGCCCGGAAACTCGACCACGACGCTCGCGGTCAGCCTCTACGACCTGGCCTTCGGCAGCTACGAGCTCGGCAAGGCTTCTGCCATGGGCACCCTCTGGCTCGTCCTGCTCGCGATCATCACGACCGGATACCTGTTCCTCAACCGACGGCTGGAGAAGTGATGCGCCGTAGTCGCGATGTGGGGGAGTCGATCATCCGCCCCCACCTGTCCATCCCGGGGCGTGTCCTGCTCCTCCTGTTGGCACTGTTCGGCCTTCTGCCGGTGTACTGGCTCACGGCCACCGCCTTCACGAAGAAGGAGGACGTCTTCTCCCTGGATCGGCCTTTCTTCCCGGTCGACCCCACGTTCGAGAACTTCATCGGCTTCTTCCAGAACGATCTGCTGCTGAAGAACCTCATGAACAGCATCATCGTCTCGACCGGCACCGCTCTGCTGGCTGTCCTGGTCGGCGGGTTGATGGCGTACTCGCTGTCGAAGTTCCGCTACCGCGGCCGCAACGCCGTCATGTTCATGTTCCTCATCGGCCAGTTGATCCCCGGCGCCCTTCTGCTCATCTCGCTGTACCTGATGCTGAGCTCGGCCGGGCTGCTGTACACCTACACGGCGCTGATCATCTCGTTCACGACGTTCACGCTGCCGCTCGCGGTGTTCCTCTTGAAGGGCATCATCGATGCCCTTCCCGACGACATCATCGAAGCGGCCAAGGTCGACGGTCTGTCGCGCACGGGCACGATGTTCCGCATCGTGTTCCCGCTCGTCGTTCCCGGGCTCATCACCGCGGGCATGTTCGCCTTCATGCGCGGTTGGAGCGATCTCCTCTTCGCCCTGACCCTCGCCGGTCCCGACAAGCAGACGCTGCCCGCCGGTCTCACGCAGGCCTTCATCCGCGAAGGCACCGCCGACTGGCCGGCGCTCATGGCGGCGTCCCTCATCACCTCTCTCCCGCTCGTCATCATCTTCATCCTCCTGCAGCGCTACTTCGTCTCCGGCCTCGCCGCCGGAGCGGTCAAGGGCTAGCGATGCACCGCAGAACAGCTCGACCCCCTCATCCCGAAGGAGCAGTCTCATGAACATCTCGAACTCGCAGCTGAGCCGCCGAGCCTTCCTCGGAGGCGGCACCGTCCTGGCCGCTTTCGGTGCTCTCGCGCTCGCCGGTTGCGCGACACCCGCCGCACCCGGCACCGGTGCAGGTGCCACGGCCGCCGGTGCCACGGAGGCCAAGACCATCAACTTCTACGGCAACTCGCTCGGCGAGGAAGCTCTGAAGTCGGCGTGGCAGGGCATCCTCGACGGATTCTCGAAGCAGGAGGGCGTCAAGGTCGCCCCCGTGATCTACCCCTACGATCAGGCGGCCACTCAACTGGCGCTGACCGGGCGCTCCGGCAACCTCATGGGAGTGGGGCAGTCCGGCGGGTGGCAGGTGCTGACGCCCATGAACGTGCTCGCCGACCTCACCGACCTCGCGAAGGGGCTGGGTATCCCGCAGGGTGTGCTCGACTCGTACACCATGGACGGCAAGCTGCTCGTGCTGCCCCTGACGGCCGCCGGCATCGGCATCATCACCAACGGCGAGATCGCGAAGAGCGTCGGCATCAAGTCGGGCATGACCGTGGAGCAGTTCGCCACCGCGCTCGAGAAGATCAAGAAGCAGGACTCCTCGCTGATCCCGTACGCCGCCGTCACCAAGAACCCCGACCTCAAGGACGCCGTCCCGTGGATGTGGGGCTTCGGCAGCGACGTCGTCACCGACGACCTGAAGTGCACCCTGGGAGACGCCGAGAGCGTCAAGGCGGTCACCTGGTACAAGTCGCTGCAGGATGCCGGCCTGACGCAGACGAACGTGGCGCGCAGCGATGCCCGCATCCTGTTCGCGAGCGGGCGAGCCGCTCTGTACGACGATGCTCCGCTCGCGTCGACCTTCGTCAAGACGAACGGTGCCGCCCAGAACATCATCGACAACATCGGCGCGATCTCGCGTCCGACCGCCGGTGGCAAGGACTCGTTCAACCGGGCCTGGGGCAGTGGAGTCTTCGCGACGGCGGGCGAGGGAGAGCTCACCAGCCGTGACTTCATCCTCTACGCCGCGACCAACGTCGAGGCGGCGACCGCGCTGTACGAGAACTCCGCGGTGGCGCCTGCCGCCAAGAGCGTCGCCGACAAGATCCCGGCCCTCGCGGCCGACAAGTTCCAGGGCGCGTTCCGCACCGAGGTCTCCGAGCACGCCCGCGGTGCCGCGTGGGATCGTGTCGCCGTGACCGCGCAGATCGATGCGGCCATCGGCGCGGGCGTCGCGACGATCCTCGCCGGTCAGGTCGAGGTGCAGGCCGGGCTCAACGTGCTGAAGAAGGAAGTGCAGGGGCTGCTCGACGCGAACGCCTGAGCCGTTACTCGCTTCGAAACGCGTGAATGGTCGTGTCCCCACCGGGGGTGCGACCATTCACGCGATTCGAACGTCTGTGTGAGGCAGAACAACCACGACGAAGGCCGCGTCCCGATCAGGGGACGCGGCCTTCGTCGTGGTTGCCGGGGGTTCAGAGCCAGCGGTCGCGCAGTACCGGCTTCAGCCAGGCGGCGGGGGAGGAGATGGACAGGCCTCCGTCGACGGCGATCGACGTGCCGGTGACGAAGGACGCGGCGTCGGAGGCGAGGAACGCCACGACGGACGCCACCTCCTCCGGGCGTCCGATGCGTCCGAGCGGGTAGCCCTCGCTCTCGCCGGTGTCGATCGCCGAGATGCTCCCCGGCTGCACGGCGTTGGCGCGGATGCCCCGGGGGCCGTAGTCGAGGGCGAGCTGGCGGATGAGGCCGTCCACGCCGGCCTTGGCGGCTGCGTAGGCCGGCAGGGCCGGGGCCGCGAGCGACGAGTTGACCGAGGTCACCGCGACGATCGACGATCCGGATGCGAGGCGGGGGAGCGCGGCGCGCGCCACGAAGAACGCCGAATCGAGCGTGGCACCCAGCGCGCTGCGCCAGTCCTCGTCGCTCGTGGCCTCGGCGCGTCCGATCGGCATGCGCCCGGCCGCGAGCACGACGACATCGAGTCGGCCGAGTGCCTGCTCCGCATCCGCGACGGCGCGGTCGGCGGCCTCCGGTCGGCTGCAGTCCGCGACGAGATACCGCGCGAAGACGGGATCGTCGGAGTCCTCGAGCCCCACCCCGACGACGGCGTCTCCACCGTCGACGAAGGCGCGGGCGATCGCGAGACCGATGTCGGAGCTGCCGCCGATCAGCAGCACGCCGCGGCGGGTCACACGCGCACCGTGGTGGGGATCGGAGGAAGCGCGAGTTCGTCGATCACGAGCTTGACCGACGAACGGCTGCCGGCGTCGAGGCGCGAAGCCGGGTAGCGGACCGTCGCGTGGTCGATCACGCCGCGCGCGACGAGGACCTCTTTGTGCACCGCCCACGCGATGCCACCCTGCAGACCGATGAGCACGAGAGGGAGCATACGACGGAACTCAGCGCGGGCCTCGTCGACGCGCCCCTCGAGGAACTGGGCGAGCACCGGGCCGAGGAGGTCGGGGAACTCGCAGGCCGGCATCGTGCCGACGGCGCCCCTGGCGTACTCCTCCAGGCAGAACTGCGCGTTCTGTCCGCCGAGCACCGCGAAGGCCGGGTCGTCGATCGCCGAGACGACCGCGCCGACCTTGGGGGCCGTCGGCGGTGCTTCGACCTTCACGGAGTCGACGCCGTCGAGGCGGGCGAGCTCGGCGATGAGAGCCGGTGCCATCACGACGCCGGTGACGCCGGGCGCATCCTGCACCATGACGGAGAGCGAGGTGGCGGCGGCGACGTCTCCGTAGAAGTCGACGAGTGTTCCAGCTGGCGGCTTCACCATGAACGGAGGAAGCACCATGAGAGCGTTCGCGCCCCCTTCCTCGGCGAGGAGGGCCTGCTCGATCGACGTCGCCGTGGACGTGCCGTTGACACCGGCGATCACGGGGACCCGGCCGTCGACCACGCGGACGACATCGTCCAGGATCGTGCGGCGCTCCTCGGTGGTGAGGGCGAAGCCCTCGCTCGCCATGCCGAAGACGGCCACACCGTCGACGCCGGACGCGAGCTGGAACTCGACCAGTCGGCGCAGGCTCTCGCGGTCGAGGGCGCCCGACTCGTCGAAAGGAGTCGCCAGGATGGGCATCAAGCCGTGGAGTGTCGGAGCCATCAGCTGTTTCCCCGCTTCATCATCGTGTGTCCACATTTCTCGCAAGTGTTATGCATATTGTGAGATAGTCTGCCATATAACGGTTACGACCTACCAGAGAAGGATGGCCCGGATGTCGCACCCCCAGACCTCCCGTACCGTCGAGATCCTCTCCGACGCCCGCTACGTCCAGGCCGAATCGCCGCGCTGGGACGCCCGCGACGGGAGCCTCGCCTGGATCGACATGTCGACGGGTTCGCTGCACCGCGGCCGGATCGAGGACGGCAGGGTCGTTCCCGAGGCCGCGGTCGTCGTCGGAGCGCAGATCGGCGCTCCGATCCCGCTCGCGCAGCCGGGAGAAGGCTGGCTCGTCGGCGTCGACCGCCGCATCGTGCATGTGAGCGACGACGGCGTCGTCTCACCCCTCACGGACGACATCGCGGCGCCAGGCGACTACATGAACGACGGAGGCGGCGATCCGTCCGGGCGCTTCTGGGTCGGCAGCCAATCGATGCCCCGTGATCCCCACTGCACCCTCTGGAGCATCGGTGTCGATGGGGAGCCGACCGCGCGCCTCCACGGCGTCACCGTCTCCAACGGCCTCGCCTTCGACCGCACCGGCGCCACGCTCTACTACATCGACACGCTCCCGCACCGCAGCATCGAGGCATTCGATGTGGCGCCGGACGGCGAGCTCTCGAACCGTCGTACGGTATGCCGGGTCGAAGGCGGCAACCCCGACGGCATGGCGATCGATCTCGACGGCATGCTCTGGGTCGCGGTCTGGGATGCCTCCGAGGTGCGCCGCTACTCGCCCGACGGAGAACTCCTGGAGACGATCACCCTTCCGGCGAAGCGGCCGACCGCCGTGACCCTGGTCGACAGGCTGCTCGTGATCACCACCGCGAGCATCGGGCTGACCGACCCCACCGACGCCGATGGCGCATTGCTCGGCGTGGAGGTGGAGGTCGGCGGTGCACCCGCGTTCCCGTGGCGCGGCATGGCACCGACCCCTCCCGCGGTCGGCGCCGCCGAGGAGGTGGCCTCGTGAGCACCGTGGACAACACGCAACTGCAGGAGCGGCTGCGCAGCGCGCGGCTCGTCGCGATCCTGCGGGGGACGGATGTCGATGCCACGGTCGCCGCCGCGCGGACGCTGCTCACGGCGGGCGTGCTCACGCTCGAGATCGCACTCACCCTGCCGGACGCGGAGGAAGCGATCGCCCAGGTCGTGCAGGACGCTCCTGGCGAGGCGCTGATCGGTGCCGGCACGGTGCTCGATGAGGGCGATGTGGAACGGGCCGCCGCCGCCGGTGCACAGTTCATGGTGACGCCCACGCTCAGCGCGTCGGTGCCCCATGCGGTCAGCCTGGGCATCGGCGTGCTTCCCGGTGTCTACACGCCCACCGAGATCCAGCGCGGCCACGACCTCGGCAGTGCGGCGGTGAAGCTGTTCCCCGCGTCGGCGCTCGGCCCGGGCTTCATCCGTGCCGTCCGCGATCCTCTTACGCAGGCGCGGATCATCCCCGTGGGAGGAGTGCGCGTCGACACCGTCGGTGAGTACCTCGCTGCCGGTGCCTTCGGCATCGGAGTGGGCGGGCCTCTCGTCGGCGACGCCGCGAGTCCCGGCGGCGATCTCGAAGCGCTCGCCGTCCGCGCCAGTGCATTCGTGCAGGCCGTGCGCGCCGGGTGACCGGCGCACTCCATAGGTTCCTCATCACCGGTCCCTCGATCTCGCATATGCGCGATTCCTAACGTCGATCTCGCCCCGCGATGGCCGCGGCGGAAGGAGAGAGATGTACGGAACATATCTGCGGCGCGAACTCGCCGGCCGCAAGAAGCAGACGGCGATCGTCGCGATCGGGCTGGCGATCGCGATCGCGCTCGTGATCGTCGTCAACGCGCTCACCGCCGGAGTGCGTGACGCGCAGGCGCAGGCCCTCGCCTCCGTCTACGGAGTCGGCACCGATCTCACCGTGACGGGAGCGGCCGCCGACCCCGGCCAGGGTGAAGGGCCGCGTTTCGACTTCGACGCGGATGCGGGTCAGAGCGACGGTGAGACCACCACGCTCGCGCAGTCCACGCTGCGGACCGACTTCCTGCGTGGCACGCTCGACGCGTCGGTGCTCGACACCGTCGCCGCCACGGACGGGGTCGCCGCCGCATCCGGGGCGCTCAGCCTCACGAACTCGACCTTCTCCGGCGAGGTGCCCGACGGAGGATTCACGCCGCAGGACGGCGAGCAGCCGGCCGCGCCCGAGGAGGGCCAGAACCCGTCGGACGGCGGACAGGGCGGCGGCGGATCCTTCGGAGTCGACTCGTTCTCCGTGCTCGGGATCGACCCCGCAGCGACCTCCGTCGGTCCGCTCGCGTCTGCCGAGGTGACCGACGGTCGCGGATTCGACGCCGATGATGCCGAAGCGCTCGTCGCCCTCGTCGACAGCACCTACGCCGGCGCGAACGAGATCGCGGTGGGAGACACGATCGATGTGGCCGGTTCCGATGTCGAGGTGGTCGGCATCCTCGGTTCGACCTCGGGCAGCGCGGACACGGCGGCCGACGTCTATCTGCCGCTGCGCACCGCGCAGACGCTCGCCGGTGTGGACGACGTCATCTCCACCGTGTACGTGCAGGCGGATTCGGCCGACTCGATCGAGGCCGTGCAATCCGCGCTGTCCGACGCGCTCCCCGATGCGACCGTCACCTCGCAGTCCGAGCTCGCCTCGACCGTCTCCGGTTCCCTCTCCAGCGCGACCGCGCTGATCACCGACCTCGGCACCTGGCTCTCGATCATCGTGCTCGCCGTTGCCGTGCTGCTCTCGGTGCTGCTCACCCTGTCGGGTGTCGGACGTCGCACCAGGGAGTTCGGAACGCTCAAGGCGATCGGCTGGTCGAACGGCCGGGTCGTCCGTCAGGTCGCCGGAGAGTCCATGGTGCAGGGACTGATCGGGGGAGCGGTCGGTCTCGTCCTCGGCATCGCCGGCATCGTGCTGATCAACGTCCTGAGACCCACGGTCGCCGCGAGCGGTGCGAGTCAGGGCACGGGCCCCGGGAGCGTGGGCGGGGGCCCGACCGGCGGCGGAGGGATGTTCCAGAGCCCCGTGGCGGATGTCGTGCTCCAGGCGCCGTTCACCCCCTGGGTGCTGGTCGCCGCCATCGGTCTCGCGGTGCTCGGCGGTCTCGTCGCCGGAGCGTTCGGCGGCTGGCGCGCCGCGCGTCTCAGCCCGGCGGAAGCCCTGCGGTCGGTCGCATGAGCACCGCACGCGCTGGCGACGTCCGACAGCAGCCGCCATTCCCCACGCGGGCACCCCGCACGTCGACACCCCACGAGCAGGAGAAGCAGATGACCATCGCAGACCTCGACCAGAAGACGCAACGAACCGGGAACGAGCAGCCGATCTACCGCGTCGCCGGGGTCACCCGGACGTACACGCAGAAGGGGCGGATCGTGAAAGCGCTCACCGGCGTCGACCTCGACATCATGCCCGGTGAGTTCGTCACCATCCAGGGGCCGACCGGAGGCGGGAAGTCGACTCTGCTGCAGCTGCTCGGGGCCCTCGACACGCCGACGACGGGTTCCCTCCTGCTGGACGGCCGTGAACTCGCGTCGGCATCGGCGAAGGAACTCGGCCGCATCAGGGCGGAGGAGATCGGGTTCGTGTTCCAGGGGTTCAACCTGATCCCCACACTCACGGCTGCCGAGAACGTCGACATGGCGCTCGAGCCCCTCCATCCCGACAAGGAGGAGAGGCGTGGGAGGGTCGCTGAGGCCCTCGCGCACGTCGGTCTCGACGACAGGGGCGACCATCGACCTGCCGAGCTCTCCGGCGGTCAGCAGCAGCGCGTCGCGATCGCGCGCGCCATCGTCAAGAGGCCGCGGGTGCTCCTGGCCGATGAGCCGACCGGCAATCTCGACGAGAGCATGCGTGACGAGATCCTGACGCTCCTCGAATCGCTGTGCGCCGAGGGGATCACGATCATCGTGGTGACGCACGACTCGGCGGTGGCGCGGCGCGCGACTCGGCGCCTTCGGCTCACGAAGGGCGTCGTCCAGGACATCACGAAGTAGAGGGCGGTGGCGACACGGTCGTGACGCACGAAGGGCCGGGTACCTCGCGGTACCCGGCCCTTCGACGACAGGACGTCAGTGCGTGTCTTCCGCCTCGATCTCGGTGCGGTCGCCCGACCACAGCGTGTGGAACGTACCCGGCTTGTCGATGCGCTTGTAGGTGTGCGCACCGAAGAAGTCGCGCTGGCCCTGCACGAGGGCGGCGGGCAGGCGGTCGGCCCGGATGCCGTCGTAGTACGACAGCGACGACGAGAACGCCGGAGCCGGGATGCCCGCCTGAGCCGCGGTCACGACGACGCGACGCCACGACGCCTGGCCGCGGGTGAGTGCCTCGGCGAAGTACGGGGCGGTCATCAGCACGGGCAGGTCGGGGGTCGCCGCGTAGGCGTCGGCGATGCGGTTGAGGAACTGGGCGCGGATGATGCAGCCTCCGCGCCAGATCTTGCTGATCGCGCCCAGGTCGATGTTCCAGCCGTACTCGGCCGCACCCGCGCGGATCTCGTCGAAGCCCTGCGAGTAGGCGACGATCTTCGAGGCGTAGAGCGCCAGGCGCACGTCTTCGATGAACTGCTCGGTGTCCTCGGCGGAGACGGTGAACTCCTCGTCGGGGCCGGGGAGGGCGCCGGCGACGGCTCGCTGCTCGGGGTGAGAGGAGAGCGAGCGGGCGAAGGTCGCCTCGGCGATACCGGAGACGGGGACACCGAGCGAGAGAGCGGTCTGCACGGTCCACGCGCCGGTTCCCTTGGCGCCAGCCTGGTCGAGGATCACGTCGACGAGCGGCTTGCCGGTCTCGGCATCGACCTGACGGAGCACCTCGGCGGTGATCTCGATCAGGTACGACTCGAGCTCGCCCTTGTTCCATTCGGCGAAGATCTCGGCGATCTCAGCGGGCGACTTGCCCGTGCCACGGCGGATGAGGTCGTAGGCCTCGGCGATGAGCTGCATGTCGGCGTACTCGATGCCGTTGTGCACCATCTTGACGAAGTGGCCGGCGCCGTCATGGCCGACGTGCGTGACGCAGGGCTCACCCTCGGCGATCGCGGCGATCGACTTGAGGATCGGTCCGAGCGTGACCCACGATTCGTCCGACCCGCCGGGCATGATCGAGGGGCCGGTGAGGGCACCCTCCTCGCCACCGGAGATGCCGGCGCCGACGAAGTTGATGCCGGTCTCGCGAACCGCCTTCTCGCGGCGGATGGTGTCGGGGAAGTACGCGTTGCCGCCGTCGACGATGATGTCGCCCGGCTCGAACACCTCGACCAGCGCGTCGATCACGGCGTCGGTCGGGCCGCCGGCCTTGACCATGATGATCGCGGTGCGCGGCTTCTGCAGCGAGTCGGCGAACTCCTGGTAGGTGTGGGCCGGAACGAATCCGGCCTCGGGGTGCTCGTCGAGGAGCGTCTGGGTCTTCTCGTAGCTGCGGTTGAAGATCGCCACCGTGTTTCCCTCGCGGCTGGCGAGGTTGCGGGCGAGGTTCGATCCCATGACGGCGAGTCCGACGACTCCGATGTTCGCTGATGCTTCGGGCACAGAAGGCTCCTCGATCGTGAAGAAGGGGTGGTTTCAGCGTATCGCTGTACGGGAGGTCAGTGGCCACCTGTGTCACGAGAGGCGATGAAGCGTCGTGACACGGCGATGTCGCGGTCGCCGAGCCCGGCGGCGACCAGCTCGTCGAAGGCCGCTCTCAGCGCGGGCAGCAGCACGGGAGAGGTGCCGGTGGCTTCGGCGATGTCGGCTGCGAAGCCGAGGTCCTTCACCATGTATTGCGCGATGCCGCTGGGGGAGTCGTCGCCGGTGACGAGCTTCTCGCGGCGGCTGTCGAGTAGTCGCGACCCCGCGTAGCCGCCCGAGAGCAGCGACCAGAGCGCGTCGAGGTCGAGGCCGGAGCGCTCGGCGAGTACGGTGGCCTCGCCGAGCGCCATGATCGTCGCCGACACCACGAGCTGGTTGCAGGCCTTGGCGACCTCGCCGGCGCCGAGCGGGCCCAGCAGCACCGGGGTGCCGCAGGGGGCGAGGACTTCCGCCGCGACGGCCGCGTCCTCGGGGTCACCGCCGAGCATGATCGAGAGGGTTCCGGCGATCGCGCCGTCCTCGCCGCCCGAGACCGGGCAGTCCACGACCCGCACGCGTCCGTCGGTCTCGGCGCCGACTCGTTCCGCGAGCGCGCGCACGGCGGGGGCGGAGGAGGTCGAGCCGATGAGGATGAGCAGGTCGCCGGCGTCCGCGAGCAGTCCGTCCGGGCCCCCGAGCATCGCTTCGAACGGCGGAAGGTCGGGCAGCATCATGAGCAGGACGTCTACTCTGGAGGCGAGCTCGCGTGGCGTCTCCGCCCAGGAGGCTCCGGCGGCCAGCAACTCCGGTTGCGGACGGCGGGCGTGGATGACGAGTCCACCGTGTGCGGCGAGCAGGCGCTCGGCCATCGGGCGGCCCATGGCGCCGAGGCCCACGGCGCCGACGGTGACGGATGAGATGCTCATGCGCACACGGTAGCAACAATCCAACGCATAGAACAGTGTCCAACAGGATGGATCTGAGCTATGGTGAGGATCCAGAGACTTCCCGAGGAAGGGATCAGCATGACGGGGACCGAGAAGAAGCTGCGCGCCGTCGTGGCGGTACCGCTGCCGGAAGACCTGTGTCGCCTGATCGAGGACCTCGAGCCGCGCCTCGAGGTGGTTCGCGACCACTCGCTGATGGCTCCGATGCGCGGGCCTGCCGACTGGACGGGCGACCCCGATCACGTCCGCACGCCGAGCGAGCAGCAGGCTTTCGACGAGTTGGTCGATTCGGCGGACGTGCTCTTCGGCATCCCCGACGTCGATGCGAAGGCGCTGGCGAGGACTGTGTCGGCGAATCCTCGTCTGCGCTGGGTCATGACCACCGCCGCCGGCGGCGGGGCATCGGTGAAGGCCGCCGGCCTCGACCGTCAGGCCCTCGACCGCATCGTGTTCACCACCAGCGCCGGCGTGCACGGCGGCCCGCTGGCCGAGTTCGCCGTCTTCGGTGTGATGGCAGGAGCGAAGAACCTCCCGCGCCTCCTCGCCGATCAGGGGACGCGTACCTGGCCGGACCGCTGGGAGATGCGTCAGCTCGACGAGATGACCGTGCTGGTCGTCGGTCTGGGCGGCATCGGAGCGGAATGCGCGCGGCGTTTCCACGCGCTCGGCGCGCGCGTGTGGGGAACGACGCGCTCCGGAGCGCCGGTGGCGGGAGTCGATCGCCTGATCCCGCTGGATGAACTGACCGATGCCGTGGCCCACGTCGATGCGATCGTCGTCACGCTTCCGGGCACGGCGCAGACCCACCATCTGATCGGCGCCGATGTGCTCGATGCGGTGAAGCCCGGCGCGATCGTCACCAACGTCGGCCGCGGCACGGTGATCGACGAGACCGCTCTGCTCGGTGCGCTCGACGACGGCCGTGTGGCCTTCGCCGCTCTCGACGTCTTCGAACAGGAACCCCTCGACGAGGCCTCGCCGCTGTGGAGCCACCCGAACGTGCTGGTGAGTCCGCACACCGCGGCCCTCAGTTCGAAGGAGGAGGAGCGGATCGCCCGACGCTTCGCGGAGAACGCGGCGCGCCTGCTCGATGGCGAGCCGCTGACCGCCGTGGTGGATACGGTCGAGTTCTACTGATCGGCCCGCAGGTGATCGACTGCCTGCGGCGCCCCTGATGGCGGAAGGCGCGGCCATGGAAGATGACACCCGCGAGGGGCGCGACCCCGCGCCCGCCGTGACCCGCAGCATCCGCCTGCTCGGCATCCTCGCCGAGGCGGGTGGTCCGCGCACGCTCACCGAGCTCGCGGGAGACCTGGGGTTGGCGAAGTCGTCGACAGCGAACCTCTGCCTCGCCCTCGAGGCCGGCGGCATGATCGACCGCACGGCGCAGGGATACCGTCTCGGTGTGCGCACCGCAGAGCTGGGAGGCGCGTTCGCCGCGCAGTTCAATCAGGTGCGTGAGTTCTACAGCGTGTGCGAGGCCTCGCCGCAGCTGGCCTCCGAACTCGTGCAGGTCGCGATGCTCGACGGCACCGATGCGCTGTATCTGGCGCGGCACGAGGGGTCGCGCTCGCTTCGGCTGGGCACGCCGCTCGGTTCGCGGCTCCCCGCTCCGCTCTCGGCCACAGGTCGCGCGCTCCTCGCTGCCATGAGCGATGCCGAGGTCGTCGAGCTCCTCGGGGATGACGCGGAGTTCCCGCAGCTCACCGAGCGCAGCGCGACCACCATGCCGGGGCTGCTGGAGGTGCTGGCGACCGCCCGTCGACGGGGCTGGGCGCTCGACGCCGAGGAGTCGTTCCGCGGCATCGTCGGCGTCGCGGTTCCGCTGGAGGGATGGGCCCCGACTGATCCGCCGCTCGCGCTCGGTGTCGCGATCCGGGCGGCCGAGGCCGACTACGAGCGCATCGAGCGTGTGGGTGAGGCGCTGCGCGATGCCGCCGCCGCGCTCACGAATCCGTTCAGCGCCGCCGTCCGGCGCTGACGTCTCCGTCGCCCGTCGCCCGGGTTCGGAAGGGTCTGTGCGCCTTCCGCGCGCCTTCCGTGCGTCCGCCGTGCGCCTTCCGTTCGCCCGACGTGCAGCCGCCGCGCGCCCGCCGGAGATCGCTGTGCACCGAAGAGCGTCCAAAGGGTTGAACGCAATCCAACAGGCTGGTACAGTCGGGGGCACGCCGCAGGCGAAGCCGATCGAAGGAGATGGCCGTGACAGACCCCCGCACCTCACCCCGAGCAGCGTCCGATGACCCGGAATACGCGGCGAACCTGCGCCGCGCGACCCTCGCGTCGAGCATCGGCAGCGCGTTGGAGTACTTCGACTTCGCGCTCTACGGCCTCTCGACGGCGCTGATCTTCAATGTGCTGTTCTTCCCGCAGGATGACCCGGCGATGGCCACGGTCGCCGCGTTCGCGACCTTCGGCGTCGGGTTCCTCGCGCGTCCGTTCGGCGGCCTGTTCTTCGGCGTTCTGGGCGACAAGCTCGGACGCAAGTGGGTGCTGGTCGCGACCATCGTGCTGATGGGCGGCGCCTCCACCGCGATCGGGCTGCTTCCCACCTACGCCGCGATCGGGGTGTGGGCGCCGATCCTGCTCGTGCTCATGCGCCTGCTGCAGGGGTTCGGTGCCGGTGCCGAGCAGGCCGGAGCCACCGTGCTGATGGCCGAGTACGCGCCGGTCAAGCGCCGCGGCTTCTTCTCGGCTCTCCCGTTCGTCGGCATCCAGGCGGGCACGCTGCTCGCCGCCGTGGTGTTCGGCCTGATCACACTGCTCCCCGAGGACCAGCTGCTGAGCTGGGGATGGCGCGTGCCCTTCCTCGCCTCCTTCGCGCTGATCCTGCTCGCGCTGTTCATCCGGATGCGGCTGCGCGAGACGCCGACGTTCATCGAGCTCGAGAAGCACGAGCAGATCGCCGACCGCCCCATCAAGGAGATCTTCACCCACGGCCTGCCCGGCGTGATCGTCGGTGTGGGGCTGCGGATGGCCGAGAACGGCGGCTCGTACATGTTCCAGACGCTCGGTCTCGCCTTCTTCGTCACCGTGGTCGGCGACACGGCCGACAAGAGCCTGCTCACGTGGGGTGTCACCCTCGGGTCGCTGATCGGCGTCTTCTCCGTGCCGTTCACCGGACACCTCTCCGACCGCTTCGGGCGTCGCACGGTGTACCGCTTCGGAGCCGTCTTCATGCTGGTCTACACGTTCCCCGCCTGGTGGCTGCTGTCGCTCGGCAACTACGCCGTGGCCATCGGCGTGATCGCGATCGGTATCGGCGTCGCCGTGAACAGCATGCTCGGACCGCAGTGCGCCATGCTTCCCGAACTCTTCGGCAACCGTCACCGGTACCTGGGCGTGGCGATGGCCCGCGAGATCTCGGCCGTGCTCGCCGGCGGTCTCGCCGGTGTCCTCGGTGCGTACCTGATCGCGGTGAGCGACGGCAACTGGGTTCTCCTGGCCATCTACATGGCGGTGCTCGCCCTCATCACCACCGCCTCGACATTCCTCGCTCCCGAGACCCTTCGCCGTGACCTCACCCGCGTCGACGACGCGATCAAGGTCTCGCGCGAGGAGGGCGGCGACGACGTCTTCGCCACCACGGTGTCGATCAAGGCCGTCGGACGATGACCGCGCTGCCGGCGGGACTCGCCGCCTTCGACCTGACGGGGCGCACAGCGCTGGTCACCGGATCGAGTCAGGGGATCGGCAGGACCCTCGCCGAGGGGCTCGCCGGCGCAGGAGCGACCGTCGTCGTGCACGGGCGGGATGCCGCGAAGGCACAGGCGGCGGCGGAGGAGATCGCACGGGTCACGGGAGCGGTCGTGCACAGCGTCGTCTTCGACGTGACCGAGGCGGCGGCGGTGGATGCCGGCGTCGGCGAGGTGGAGCATCTGATCGGAACCCCCGACATCCTCGTGAACAACGCCGGTGTCCAGCGCCGGGCGCCCATCGCCGAGTTCGCCGACGAGGACTGGGATGCCCTCGTGCAGACCAACCTCTCCAGCGTCTTCCATCTCTCCCGACGGGTCGCCGCCGGCATGATCGCCCGCGGGTCGGGCAAGATCATCCAGATCGGCAGCGTGCAGTCGCAGCTCGCCCGCCCTTCGATCGCGGCGTATTCGGCGACCAAGGGTGCGATCGTGATGTTCACGAAGGGGCTGTGCGCGGATCTGGCCCCGCACGGCATCCAGGCCAACGCGATCGCCCCCGGATACTTCGCCACCGAGCTCACGAAGGCCCTCGTCGCGGATGAGCAGTTCTCCGAGTGGGTGCGCGGACGCACGCCGGCCGGCCGGTGGGGAGACACCAGGGACCTCGTCGGCGCCCTGCTGTTCCTCGCGAGCGCCGCGAGCGACTTCGTCAACGGGCAGACGCTGTTCGTCGACGGCGGCATGACGGCGGTCGTCTGATGCGTCTCGGACGCGTCGCCACAAGCGGTGGCCGCCGGTGGGTGCGACACGGGGTCGACGGGCTGATTCCCGTATCCGATCCGTTCCTCGCCTTCGCCGAGGGGCGAGACCCGGACGACGCCGGGCCGCCCATCGAAGGCTCGATCGTCGCACCGGTGGATCCGCCGGTGATCGTCGGCATCGCCCAGAACGGACCGGCGCACGTCTCTCCCGTGCAGGCCTGGCTCAAGAGCCCGCGGACCGTGACCGGCAGCGGTGTCGAGGTCGTGCTGCGCCGCGACGCGGGCGGCCAGGTCGCCGAGGGGGAGATCGCGGTCGTGATCGGCCGCCCGACCCGGGGCCTGACCGCGCAGAATGCGCACGAGTACGTGCTCGGGGTCACCGCGGTGAACGACCTCTCGAGCCCGGAGCGCGCGGCATTCGATCCGCGCAACTTCGAATCGAAATCGGGGGAGGGGTACACCCCGCTCGGCCCCTGGATCGACACCGAGGCCGGGATCGACGATGTGCGCCTCGAGGTCGAGGTCGACGGACGACCCGTCGCCGAGACCGGAAGCCGGGAGCTGCCCATGTCGATCCGCGACTGCCTCGCCTACGTGGCCGCATGGTCTCCACTCGGTCCCGGCGACGTCGTCATGACGGGAGCTCCGCACTCGCAGGCGCCCGTGGGGCCGGGGCAGACCGTGACCGTCAGGGTGGCGGGAATCGAGCTGGTCACGGCTTTCGTGTGACCGAGGAAGGATTGCGGTGAACAATCTCGCCGTGGTGGCGCATGCCGCCGAAGATCTGCGGATCGAAGACATCGGCGCCCCGGCGCCCGGGCCGGACGAGGCCGTCGTGGCCATCGCCTACGGCGGCATCTGCGGATCCGACCTCCACTACTGGCGGCAGGGGGCGGCCGGCGCATCTGTGCTGCGTGAGCCGATGGTCCTCGGGCATGAGGTGTCGGGCGTCGTGGCAGTGGCTGCGATCGACGGCACGGGACCAGCCGTCGGCACGCCCGTGGCCGTCCATCCGCTCACCGCGCACGGCGATGGTCGCACACCCTGGCCCGCCGAGCATCCGAACCTCGCGCCGGCATCGACCTATCTCGGGTCGGCGATGCACCTGCCGCACACCCAGGGAGCCTTCGCGCGGCGCGTCGCGCTTCCCGCACGCATGCTGCATCCGCTTCCCGCGGGCCTCGACCTGCAGACGGCGGCCCTGGCAGAGCCCGCGGCCGTCGCCTGGCACGGCGTGCAGAGGGCGGGGGATGTGCGCGGCCGGCGGGTGGTCGTGATCGGCGCCGGACCCATCGGTCAGCTCGTCGCCGCAGTGGCCCAGCGCGCAGGCGCGTCTTCCGTGACCGTCACAGACCTGCAGCAGCGGCCGAGGGAGGTCGCCGAGGCGCGCGGGATCCGAGCGATCGATGCGCGGGCCGAGAGCGAGATCTCCGAGCTCTACGCCGATGTCGTGATCGAGTCGAGCGGCACGATTCCAGGGCTCGACGCCGCTGTCTCCGCTGCTGTCCGCGGGGGCACGGTGGTGATGCTGGGGCTCCAGCGCGGTGGAGGGGCTCCCGCGCCGATGGCCACGGCGATCACCCGTGAGCTCACGCTGCGGGGGTCCTTCCGCTTCGGGGCGGAGTTCGACGAGGTCATCGCGGCCCTCGCCGACGGCAGCCTCGACGTGCGCCGTATCATCAGCCAGGTCCTGCCGGTGGACGATGCGCTCGATGCCTTCGAATTGGCAGCCGACCCTGCGAGTTCCTGCAAGGTGCTCATCGACTTCGGCCGGGAGGCATGAGTGTGCGCGTCGTCGTGATGGGCCCGAGCGGCTCGGGCAAGTCGACGGTGGGTGCGTTCCTCGCCGAGACCCTCGGCGCCCGGTTCATCGACGGCGATGATCTGCATCCGGCCGAGAACGTCCGCAAGATGGCGGCCGGAGTGCCCCTGGATGACGCGGATCGGCTGCCCTGGCTCCGTCTGGTCGGCGAGACGCTGCAGAGTGAGGAACGCGTCGTCGTGGCGTGCTCGGCGCTCAAGCGCGTCTACCGCGACGTCATCCGGACCGGAGCGCCCGAGACGTTCTTCGCTGAACTCGCGATCAGTCGTGCGGTGCTCGAGGAGCGGATGCGTGTGCGCGCCGATCACTTCATGCCGGCGGCGCTCCTGGACTCACAGCTCCAGACTCTCGAATCGCTCGAGGCCGATGAGGCGGGAATCCGGCTGGACGAGTCGGCGGACGTCCGGACCGCGGCCGCCGTCATCGCCGAAGCGGCACGGCGGCGCTGAGAGTTCGGAACCGAGCGTGCGGATCCGGCTCCACAGCCGGGGGTCAGTCCTTGCGGTACCCCGAGCGTCCCATCGCGAACAGCGCGATGAACGACGTGACGGCTGCGCACACGGTCATGGCGCCGATGAGCCAGAGGAGTGCGTGCGAGAGGAAGGCGCCGTCGAGCATGGGGGTTCTCCGTGTTCTGCAGAAAAGGACCGGTGTCCTCAGCCTATCGGGTCATCCGGTACCATTGAGGCTGTACCTCGGCGAGGGATGCTTCTGCGCGTGCGCGAACATCCGTTATCGACGCGGCGAAGCAAGCCCGGTGGCTTTCCTCCTGCGTCAGCGAGTTCGAAAATTCCAAGACCACCGCGCGGCGCCTTCGCTGCGTGCCCCGAAGGAGAACCCCATGTCTGAAGACACCAAGGTCCAGGCCGAGCTCCGCGAGAGCTTCGGCAAGGGCTTCGCCCGTCGCCTCCGCGCCGCCGGCAAGATCCCCGCCGTCATCTACGGCCACGGCACCGAGCCGGTGCACGTCGCGCTGCCGGGCCACCAGGTCTCGCTCATCATCCGTCGTGCCAACGCACTGCTCGAGCTCGACATCGAGGGCAAGGGCCAGCTCGCCCTCGTCAAGGACGTCCAGCGCGACCCGGTGCACCAGATCATCGAGCACATCGACCTGCTCGTCGTGAAGAAGGGCGAGAAGGTCGCCATCGACGTCCCGATCGTCGTCACGGGCGAGTCCGCTGCGGGCACCATCGTCAACCTCGACGCGACCACGCTGTCGATCGAGGCCGAGGCCACGCACATCCCGCAGAACATCGAGGTCTCCGTCGAGGGCCTGGAAGAGGGCGCGCACATCACCGGCGCCGACGTGAAGCTCCCCAAGGGCTCCACGCTGCTCTCCGACCCCGAGGTGCTCGTCGTCGCGATCTCCGTCCCGGCTGCACCCACCGAGGATGACGAAGAGGCCACCGAGGCCGGCGAGGCCACCGAGGCTGCCGAAGAAGCCGCCGCGGAGTGACCTCCGACTGATTCATCACAGAGGGGACGCGATCCGATCGCGTCCCCTCTGTCGTATCCTGACCGGGACTGCGCACCCGGCGGGGAGAGGACGACGACATGGCATCGACCTGGCTCGTGGTGGGACTCGGCAACCCCGGCCCGCGATACGAGGCCACGCGCCACAACATCGGGCAGATGGTGGTCGACGAGCTGGCATCGCGGCGCGGCGAAGCCTTCCGTGAGCACAAGGGCGGAGCCCGCGTCGTCGAGACGTGGTTGCGCCCCGGGGCGGACAAGCTGGTGCTGGCCAAGCCGAACACCTTCATGAATGTCTCGGGAACCCCGGTGGCGGCGCTGGCCCGGTTCTACTCGGTGCCGTCCGAGCAGGTGATCGTGGTGCACGACGAACTCGACATCCCGTTCGACACGGTCAAGCTGAAGACCGGGGGAGGACACGGCGGGCACAACGGCGTACGCGACGTCGCACGAGCGCTGGGGACGGCCGACTTCCCGCGCGTACGGGTAGGGATCGGCCGTCCGGTCGGACGTCAGGATCCTGCGGACTGGGTGCTCGCCCCCTTCGGCAAGGAGGAGCGGCCGAACCTGCCGATCCTCATCGCGGATGCCGCCGACGCGGTCGAGCTGCTGGTCGGCGAGGGCCTTCTCGCGGCGCAGCAGAAGCACCACGCGCCGCGCTGAGACGGCCGCTGCGGGGTCGTGGCCCGGTCAGGCCGTATAGGTCGACAGGCCCGTCGCAGCGCCCGCGGTCAGCGCGACGACCAGGGCGATGAAGAAGATCACCGACGCCAGGACGGCGACCACGAGAGCGGCGATTCCTGCGCCGCGGCCACGCTTCTTGGCGATCGCGACGATACCGAGCACGATCGCTGCGATGCCGACGACGGTCCCGAGCCAGAAGGAGAGCTCCGCCCAGAGCACCTGGTCCCGTACCGGGGTGAGCACGCGGAGGTCGTCGGCGGTGACCGATGCGCCGTTCGGGAGGAACCGACCGATCTCGAACGCGCTGATGCTCACGACGATCGCCGGCACCACGGCCGCGATGAGCGCGAGAACCAGCGCAAGTGTTCCGAAGAGTCCGGAGGTGGACGGTGTCGCGGCGTCGGGCACCTGATAGGCGCCGGCCGGGGTCGCGTAGCCGCCGACAGGCACTTGGTAGGCCCCGGGAGGGGCTGCCGGATACCCGGGCGCGGGCGCTGCCGGGTAGCCGGAGGGCGTTGCCGGAGGATACGGGGCACCCGCCGGGGGATACGCGGGAGCTGCAGGGGGATACGCGGGAGCTGCCGGAGGGTACCCGGGGGCGGTCGGCGGCGGGAACGCGCCGGTCGCGGGCGGCACCGGCGAATCGGAGGGCACGGCACCGGACGGGGGAGGCAGCTGCGGATCAGTCACGCCCCCATCCTAAGGCGAGGCTCAGACGCGGCGGAGCAGACCCACCCGGTCGTACACGTCCGAGAGGGTCGCATCGGCGACGGCGTCAGCGCGCGCGGCGTTCTCGGCCAGGATGCGATCGAGCTCGGCGGGATCATCGAGCAGTTCGAGTGCGCGGGCGCGCACCGGCTCGAACTCGGCGACGACGACCTCGGCGAGGCCCTTCTTGAAGTCGCCGTACCCGCGTCCCGCGTACTCGTCCTCGATCGCCGCGACCTGGCGGCCGGAGAGGGCCGCGTAGATCGTGAGCAGGTTCGAGACGCCGGGCTTGTTCTCGCGGTCGAACCGCACCGAGCCCTCGTTGTCGGTCACGGCGCGCATGACCTTCTTCGCCGACTTCGCGGGGTCGTCGAGCATCCACAGCACGCCGGCGTCGCTCTCCGCCGACTTCGACATCTTCGACGTCGGGTTCTGCAGGTCGTAGATGCGCGCGGTCTCCTTCTGGATGACCGGCATCGGCACGGTGAAGGTCTCGCCGAAGCGCGAGTTGAAGCGCTCGGCGAGATCGCGCGTGAGCTCGACATGCTGCTTCTGGTCGTCGCCCACCGGCACCACGTCGGTCTGGTAGAGCAGGATGTCGGCAGCCATCAGCACCGGGTATGTGAACAGACCGACGCTGGTCGAGTCTGCGCCGTACCGGGAGGACTTGTCTTTGAACTGGGTCATCCGGCCGGCCTCGCCGAAACCCGTGATGGTGCTGAGGATCCACGCGAGCTCGGCGTGTGCGCGCACGTGCGACTGCACGTACAGCGTCGACAACGACGGCTCGATGCCGGCGGCGATGTACTGCGCGGCCGTGCGACGGGTCTTCTCGCGGAGCTCGGCCGGGTCCTGGGCGACCGTGATCGCGTGCAGGTCGACGACGGAGAAGTAGGCGTCGTAGGAACTCTGCAGGTCTCGCCACTGGAGCAGCGCGCCGATGTAGTTGCCGATCTGGAGGGAGTCGGCGGAGGGCTGCATTCCGGAGTACAGGCGAGGTTTCGTCACGGGATCAATCCTATGGGGTGCGTGCCGTGCCCCTACGATGGGCGCATGGCCTCCGCATCCCCTCGCTCACGGTCGCGAGGGGATCGTGCCCTCTACGTCGAGATCCTCATCCGTGCGCCGCTCGACGAGGTGTGGCGGCTGACGCAGGATCCGGCCTCGCATGTGCGCTGGGATGCGCGTTTCAGCGACATCGTGCCGCAGCGCACCAGAGCGGACGGTGCCCAGGACTTCCGCTACGAGCTCGATCTCGGGGTGCACACGATCCGCGGGACCGGCGTCTCGCTCGCCGCGAAGGAGAGTCGTTCAGGCGAGCGCACCTCCGCGCTGCTCTTCGACACCGACGACGCGCTCTCGCCGCTGGGCACCGGACGCGGGTACTGGCGCTACGTGCCGACGGGGGAGGGAGTGCGGTTCCTCACCGGCTACGACTACGCCCCGGGGTGGGGGTGGGTCGGTCGGGTGCTCGACCCGCTGGTCACCCGACGTTTCGTCTGGTGGCTCACGGCGCGCAGCTTCGATCGCCTCCGGCTCTGGGCTGAACAGGGGGTTCCGCCGGAGGAGACGAGCGGATGGCGATCGTTGCGTCGCGGCTATCGACCGCGCGCTCGGAACTGCCTCTCCCGGCCGCTCCGCCGCACGGGACGCACGATCATGGAGGACGCACCGGTATCCCTCGAGGAGATCGCATGACGACCGGGACCGGGATCTTCGAGCGCGCACTGGGAGACGACTTCGCGCGCCTCCATCCGCAACTGCAGCGTCGCTTCGGGGTCGGCGTGGACGCCGGATACGGCTGCATCGGACGCGGAGTGATGACCGAGGTCCGGCGAGGCCCGTGGTGGACCCTGCCCTTCCTGCTGATCGGCACGTTCCGCAACATCCTGTTCCCCGAGCGGGGGCGGGATGTGCCGTTCCGGATAGACAACCTGGCCTACGTCGACGACTTCGGTCGCGAGACCGTGACGTTCGTGCGGACGATGGACGTGCGCCCCGGCCGCCGCCGCCGATTCGACGCGACCATGATCTACAGCGACGCCCGTCGACGGGTGGTCGACTACCTGGGTACGCACCAGCACCTGGCCGTCGACCTCGATTTGGCCGTCACCGACGACGGCGGGCTCCTGCTCACCTCGGGCGCACAGCGCTTCTACGAGGGGCCGATCGCCTTCCGCTTCCCGATGCTGTTCAGCGGGCGCGCTCGGCTCATCGAGCGCTACGACGACGAGCAGGAGCGGTATCTGATCGACCTCGAGATCCACAACGACGTCTTCGGGTTCCTGTTCGGCTACCGCGGTGCGTTCACCTGCGAGTTCGTCGGCGGACCGGCTCCGGAGACCGTCAAGCCGTACCGCGAGGAGCTCCGCGAGTGACTGCACGCGGAGCAGCCTTCCTCGAAGCACTGGGGGAAACGGCGGAGAGGCTTCACCCCGAGATCCTGGCGCAGATGCGCGTCGAGGCGAGGAACGACAGTGCTGAGGGGGTTTTCGCGGTCGCCGGGAGCCGGTTCGGGCGCCTCGCCGCCCTCGCGTCGCCCCTCGTCGGGCCGCGGCTGCTCGTGACGCGATTCGGCCGCGACGTGCCCTTCCGGATCGACACGGTGTCGGGTCGGTCGCGCTCAGGACGGGCGACGCTCGAGACCGTGCGCGAGTTCCGTTTCCCCGGCGCGACGCAGCACGTCGCGGACCGACTCATCGCGACGGGACACCCCGGTATCGTCCAGAACGCGCTGGGGGCCCGTGGGCGGGTCGAGATGCTCGAGGAGTGCTCCGTGAGTGACGAGGGGGCGCTGCGCATGCGCACCCGCGCTGTCGCGTTTCGCGTCGGCCGACATCGGATCCCGCTGCGCGGCATCCTCCGCATCGACGTCGATCTCGTCGACGGCTGGGACGTGGATCGTCGTCGACGTACGGTCGAGATGCGCGCGACGAGCCCCATGCTCGGGACCGTCCTGGAGTACCGGGGATGGTACCGCTACGCGGATGCCACCCCCGGCACCGCTCAGTAGCGGTAGTCGACGACGACGGGCGCGTGGTCGCTCCAGCGCTGGTCATAGGCCGCAGCGCGGGCGACGTGATAGGTCTCGACGCGCTCGGCGAGTGCAGGCGTCGCGAGGTGGTAGTCGATGCGCCACCCGGAGTCGTTGTCGAACGCCTGCCCGCGCATCGACCACCAGGTGTATGGTCCGTCGACCTCGCCGTGGAACTTGCGACCCACGTCGATCCAGCCGAGGCCGGTGCCCACCGTTCCGTCGACGCCCGAGACCTCCGCGCCGGCCTCGCCGAGGAACCTGTCGAAGTACGCGCGCTCGCGGGGGAGGAAACCGGCCTTCTTGCGGTTGCCCCGCCAGTTCTTGATGTCGAGCTCGCGGTGTCCGACGTTCAGGTCGCCGGTCACGAGAGCGAGGGCGCCGTCGGCGCCGAGCTCGCCGAGACGCGCGCCGAACGCGTCGAGGAACTTCCACTTCTCGTCCTGCTTCGGGGTGTCGGCCTCGCCGGAGTGCACGTAGGCGCTGACGACGGTCAGCGGACGGTCACCGATCAGGTAGTCGGCCTCGATCCAACGGCCCTTGGAGTCGAAATCGTCGGGACCGAAGTCGGTGCGAGAGGCGAGAGCGGGTGTGCGGCTCGCGATGGCGACGCCGGCACGTCCCTTCGCGGTGGCCTCGTCGTGGACGAACGACCAGCCGGGGAGCGCGGCCTCGAGATGCTCGTCCTGCCCGCGCACCTCTTGCAGTGTGAGGATGTCGACGCCGGCGTCGTCGAGCCAGGAGCTCATCCCGTTGCGAGCCGCCGCTCGGATTCCGTTGACATTGACCGTGGCGATACGCAGATGAGGCATGCTCACAAGCCTAACGAGCGCCGCCGACATCCCGTCCCGGCCGGTGCAGCTCCGTGAGCAGACGCTGCGCGAGGGGCGTGCTCGGATCGGGCGGCGGGGGAGGGGAGGCTTCAAGGTCGGCGAGTTCCTCCTCCGCATCGCGCACGGCCTTCGCTGCGCCCCACGCCCGGTACCAGGGCGCGGCGTCACGGGCGGCATGGGCTTCGCGCACGCGGATGCGCGCGGCCGTCAGCAGGGCCTGATACTCCGCCATGCGGCGCTCGGCCTCGGTCAGGGTGAGGAGGGGCAGGTCGCGATCCTGTGCGGCCACCGCGATCCACGAGGAGGCCACCAGCATCACGACACCGTTGACGCGGAACCACAGCAGAAGACCGATGAAGATCGCGAACGTCGCGAGCAGCGGGTTGGAGGGCGTGTAGCTGAGCAGGAAGCCCGCACCGAACTGCAGGATCGTCATCGCGCCGCCGCCCAGGAGAGCGCCGGGCCAGATCGTCTGCCAGTGGAGGGAGGTTCCGGTGAGGAATCGGACCATCGCCGCCAGGGCGCCCGACATCAGCGCGAACGAGACGATGACGGCGCCGATGCGGATGAGGATCACCCCGTTGGAACCGGAGTCCCAGCCCAGCAGACCGAGGAGCCAGCTCAGGATGGCGGCGCTGGCCGAACTGAGGACCGAACCGGCCACCAGGGAGGCTCCGAAGATCACCGCGGCGAGCAGGTCGCGCGCCTTCAGGATCACGTAGCTGCGGCGATCGGGCGGCAGGCCGAAGATGTCTCTGGTCGCACGACGCGAGAAGGTGACCCAGCCGATCGCGGTCCAGATGACAGTGCCGAGCGCGATCAGACCGGTGATGCTCAGGACTCCGGTCGTGCTCGCGGCGATGTCCTTCACCTGATCGGGCGTGACCACTCCACCCTCGGGGAGGATCAGATTGGGGATGTAGCTGTTGATCATCGCGATGAGGGCGTCGACGGCCTCATCGCTGCCGCCGAGCCAGAGCCCGGCGATCGCGAACGCGAGGTAGATCGCGGCGAAGATCGCGAAGAGGGCCTGGTAGCTCACGCCCGCGGCGAGGAGGAATCCGTTGTGCTGCAGGAAGTGTCGCCAGACGCGCACCGGGAACAGCCCGAGGGTGCGCTGCGTCAGTGCGGTGGCTCGTTCGACGGCCGCATCGAGGCGACCGGATTCGGTCGCGGAGCCATCGGGTTCAGACACGTCACCACCCTATCCAAGGGGAGGGGCGGGCGAGAGCAGGCGGAGACACGAGAACAGGCGGCCCCGCCGGGGAACCGCCTGTTCTCGCGTGATCGCCTGAAGCGGCGTCAGGGACGCCCGCGCAGCACGGCCTGCTTGACCTCGGCGATGGCCTTGGTCACCTCGATGCCACGCGGGCACGCCTCGGAGCAGTTGAAGGTGGTGCGGCAGCGCCACACGCCTTCCTTGTCGTTGAGGATGTCGAGGCGGACCGCCGCGTTGTCGTCGCGGGAGTCGAAGATGAAGCGGTGCGCGTTGACGATCGCGGCCGGGCCGAAGTACTGGCCGTCGGTCCAGAACACGGGGCACGACGAGGTGCACGCGGCGCACAGGATGCACTTGGTGGTGTCGTCGAAGATCTCGCGGTCGGCGATGGACTGCACGCGCTCCTTGCCCTTCTCCGGCACGGAGCTGGCGACGAGGAACGGCTGCACCTCGCGGTACGACGCGAAGAACGGCTCCATGTCGACGACGAGGTCCTTCTCCAGCGGCAGGCCCTTGATCGCCTCGACGTAGATCGGCTTCGAGATGTCGAGGTCCTTGATCAGCGTCTTGCACGCCAGGCGGTTGCGGCCGTTGATGCGCATGGCGTCGGAGCCGCAGATGCCGTGTGCACAGGAGCGGCGGAAGGTGAGCGAGCCGTCGACCTCCCACTTGATCTTGTGCAGGGCGTCGAGCACGCGGTCGGTGGAGTAGAGCTCCACGTCGTAGTCGACCCAGTGCGGCTCGGAGTCGACCTCCGGGTTGAACCGGCGGATGTTGAAGGTGACGATGAAGGACTGGATGCCGGTCTCTTCGGTCGTGTCGGCAGGTGCCTCTGCGATGGCGGTCGACATGCTCAGTACTTCCTCTCCATCGGCGGGTAGTTGAACTCGCCCTGATCGTTCTTCGTGAAGACGACCGGCTTCCAGTCGAGCTTGATGTGGTCGCTCGGCGTGGAGGAGTGCGGGTCACCGGTCAGGTAGGCCATGGTGTGCTTCATGTACTTCTCGTCGTTGCGCTTCGGGAAGTCGTCGCGCATGTGGCCGCCGCGGCTCTCCTCGCGGTTCTGCGCGGCGTAGACGACGACCTCGGCGATGTCGAGGAGGAAGCCCAGTTCGACGGCTTCGAGCAGGTCGGTGTTGAACCGCTGACCCTTGTCGTCGACGTGCACGTTCTTGTAGCGCTCGCGCAGCTCGGCGATGACGCCGAGCACGTGCTGGAGGGAATCGTGCGTGCGGAACACCTGCGCGCCCTTGTCCATCTCGTCCTGCAGCGTCTTGCGGAGCACCGCGATGCGCTCGGTGCCCTGGTTGTTGCGCAGGTCTTCGAGCATGCCCGACACGAAGGCCGCCGGGTTCTCGGGGAGCGGGACGAACTCGGCGGTCTTGACGTACTCGACGGCGTTGCGACCGGCGCGCTTGCCGAAGACGTTGATGTCGAGCAGCGAGTTGGTGCCGAGGCGGTTGGCGCCGTGCACCGAGACGCAGGCGCACTCACCGGCAGCGTAGAGGCCGGGGACGACGGTGGTGTTGTCTGCGAGCACCTCGCCGTCGTTGTTGGTCGGAATGCCGCCCATGGCGTAGTGCGCGGTGGGCATCACGGGCACGGGCTCGACGACCGGGTCGACACCGAGGTAGGTGCGGGCGAACTCGGTGATGTCGGGGAGCTTGGTCTCGAGTACCTCGGCGCCCAGGTGCGTGCAGTCCAGCAGCACGTAGTCCTTGTGCGGGCCGGCGCCGCGGCCGTCGAGGACCTCCTGCACCATGCAGCGCGCGACGATGTCACGCGGGGCGAGGTCCTTGATGGTCGGTGCGTAGCGCTCCATGAAGCGTTCACCGGAGGCGTTGCGCAGGATCGCGCCCTCACCTCTGGCGCCTTCGGTCAGGAGGATGCCGAGACCGGCGAGGCCGGTGGGGTGGAACTGGAAGAACTCCAGGTCCTCGAGGGGGAGTCCCTTGCGCCACACGATGCCGACGCCGTCGCCGGTGAGGGTGTGCGCGTTCGAGGTGGTCTTGAAGATCTTGCCGAAGCCGCCGGTCGCGAAGATCACGGCCTTGGCCTGGAAGACGTGCAGCTCGCCCGTGGCGAGGTCGTAGGCGACGACGCCCGAGACCTGGGTCTTGCCGTCGGCGTCCTTCACCGTCAGCAGGTCGAGCACGTAGAACTCGTTGAAGAAGTTGATGCCGAGCTTGACGCAGTTCTGGAACAGCGTCTGCAGGATCATGTGGCCGGTGCGGTCGGCGGCGTAGCAGGCGCGGCGGACCGGGGTCTTGCCGTGCTCTGCCGTGTGCCCGCCGAAGCGACGCTGGTCGATCTTGCCCTCGGGCGTGCGGTTGAACGGAAGGCCCATGTTCTCGAGGTCGATGACCGCGTCGATGGCTTCCTTCGCGAGGATCTCGGCCGCGTCCTGGTCGACGAGGTAGTCGCCGCCCTTGACGGTGTCGAAGGTGTGCCACTCCCAGGAGTCCTCTTCGACGTTCGCGAGGGCCGCCGCCATGCCGCCCTGTGCCGCACCGGTGTGCGAGCGCGTGGGGTACAGCTTGGAGATCACCGCGGTCTTCGCCCCCGGGCCCGCTTCGATGGCGGCACGCATGCCCGCCCCACCGGCTCCCACGATGACGATGTCGAACTGGTGGTAGTGCACGCCGTCACGGACGACGGAATCCTGCGTCTCGGTAGTCACTTCTCGTATGCCTTCTTCTAGTTCCCGACGATCGCGGCGCATTCGGACCAGAGGACGCTGTCCTCGGTCACACCCAGGCACGGGTCGAACGTGAAGACCACGAGTGTGCCGAGGATGATGAGCAGGCCGGCGGCCAGCCCGAGCGCCCAGACCAGCGCCTTGCGCGCCGTGCTGTTCGTCACGTAGTCGTTCACGATCGTGCGCATGCCGTTGGCGCCGTGGATGAGTGCGAGCCACAGCATCAGCACGTCCCACCACTGCCAGAACGGCGTGGCGAACTTGCCGGCGATGAACGCGAAGTCGAGGGCGTGGATGCCTTCGCCGACCATGAGGTTGACGAACAGGTGGCCGAAGATCAGCACGACGAGCACGACGCCCGAGACGCGCATGAAGATCCAGCCCCACTTTTCGAGGTTGACGCCGCGGCGGCGACGCACCGGGGCGGCGGCGATGGTCTGAGCAGACATCAGTGTCCCCCTCCGAACCCGGCGAATGCGAGCATCAGGTGGCGGGGCACGAAGCCGGCCATGATGATGCCCCACACCAGCAGGACGCCCCAGAACAGCTGACGCTGATACTTGGCACCCTTCGACCAGAAGTCGACGGCGATGATGCGCAGGCCGTTCATCGCGTGGAACACGATGCCGGCGACGAGCACGACCTCACCGAGGGCCATGATCGGGTTCTTGTATGTGCCGATGACGGCGTTGTACGCCTCCGGCGACACCCTGATCAGCGCCGTGTCGAGCACGTGCACCAACAGGAAGAAGAAGATGGCGACTCCGGTGATGCGGTGAAGCACCCACGACCACATGCCTTCGCGACCCCGATAGAGGGTGCCGCGGGGGGTCTTGGACGTGGTTTCCGAAATCGACGGTGTCAAGCGTGCGCTTGTGGACACGGTCGTCCTCCCTGGATCGATGTGACTCGGTCGCGTGCGCTGCGCTTGTCCAAGTGTGAGCCTGTCGAAGTGTCAGGCACGCCCGATCGGTGTCCATCCTATTCCTGTCAGATCACTGGGAGCGACGAAGGGGAGCCTAAGTGTCTCGATGTCGAGAGAGCGCGGGGGTGTCGCCTCGCTCGGATCCGACGGGTGCGGGGCAGCCGGGTGTGCTCAGGCGACGCCATCGAGGGATGCCAGGACATCGAATTCGAATCCGTCGGCCCGCGCGATGTGCACACGTTGGCGCGTGCCGCCGTCGGCGAGGGTGACGAGTCCGCGCGGACCCTCGTACGAGACCCCTTCGCTCGCACTGGACAGCAGCGAGCGCCGGTCGAGGGAGCGCGCGTGCTCGGCGGCGGCGGCCAGAGCGAGTATCCCCTCGTAACACGACTCGGCCGCGTTGTTGAGTGCGGGGGCATCGAAGCCGAACTCCGCTCCGTAGGCTCCCGCGAAATCGAGCGCGGCAGGGCTCGCGAGGGTATTGAAGTAGGCCGCGGCCACGTAGAGGTCGTGGACGGCGTCCGCTCCGGAGGCCAGCAGCATGTTCTCCTCCATCAAGGGAGTGAAGCGGATCAGCCGATCTTGCAGCCCTGCGGCGGCGAGTGGCCTCTACCTCTTCGGCTTCACGTATCTGTGGGTGGGGATCAACGCGCTCGCCGGGCTTCCCGCTCGCGGGCTCGGGTGGTTCTCGTTGTTCGTGGCTGTCGTGGCGATGGGCTTCGCGGGGAGCACCTGGGCGCAGGGTGGTCGGGTCTTCGCCGTGATCTGGATACTCTGGGCCGTGCTGTGGGGGCTGTTCTTCCTGGTCCTCGGGCTGGAGAAGCATGCTCTGACGCGTTTCACGGGTGCCGTCGCCGTGGCGGAGGGCATCGGCACGGCGGCGATCCCCGCCTGGCTGTCGCTCACGGGCGCGTTCGAGGACTCGGCCGCATCGGCGCTCGTGTACGCGATCGCCGCTTTCATCCTGCTGCCGATCCTCTACGTGCTCACGCGAGTGCGCGGTGCCGGTCGACCACCCGCCGAGATCACAGCGCAGAGTGCCGGATGATCGATGCGGGAATCGGCGGTGATCTCTGCGGCTACCCTGGGCAGGGTGAGCGCACCCATCAAGGATTTCTATGCAGTGATTCCCGCCGGCGGCATCGGCAGCAGACTGTGGCCGCTCTCCCGGGCGGATGCGCCGAAGTTCCTGCACGACCTGACGGGCTCTGGGCATTCGCTGCTGCGTGACACCTGGGATCGTCTCGAGCCGCTCGCCGGCGCGGACCGGATCGCCGTCGTCACCGGCCGTGCCCATCGCGCGGCCGTCGAGGCGGAGCTGCCGGGGATCCCCGACCCGAACGTCTTCCTGGAGTCGGAGCCGCGTGAGTCGGCTGCGGCGATCGGACTCGCTGCGGCCATCCTGCACCGCCGCAATCCCGACGTGATCATCGGATCCTTCAGCGCAGACCACGTGATCCGCGGTACCCGCGTGTTCGAGTTCGCGGTCCGCGACGCCGTCGAAGTGGCGCGCGAAGGTTACATCTGCACGATCGGCATAACGCCGACCGAGCCGGCGATCGGGTTCGGCTACATCAAGATGGGCCCCGAACTGGTGGTCGACGGGGCACGCGAGGCCGCTCTGGTCGAGAGCTTCGTGGAGAAGCCCGATCTCGAGACCGCGAAGGAGTACATCGCGGATCGCGGATACCTCTGGAACGCGGGTATGTTCATCGCCAAGGCCAGCGTGCTGCTGGAGGAGTTGGCCGTGAACGAGCCCGAGCTGCACGCCGGTCTGCTCGAACTCGCCGAGGCCTGGGACGACCGCGATCGTCGTGGCCCCGCCGTCGACCGCATCTGGCCGCGCCTGAAGAAGATCGCCATCGACTACGCCGTCGCCGAGCCGGCCGCCCGTCGCGGACGCCTCGCCGTGGTCCCCGGTCACTTCGACTGGGACGATGTGGGAGACTTCGCGTCACTCACGAAGCTCATCACCAACGGCCGCAAGAACGACCTCGCCGTGCTCGGCCCGAATGCGCGGGTGCTCACCGACGGAGCGAGCGGAATCCTCGTCAGCCAGACCTCGCGCGTCATCAGCCTGGTGGGGGTGCAGGACATCGTCGTGGTCGACACCCCTGATGCGCTGCTGGTCACCACGGTCCAGCATGCGCAGCGGGTGAAGGGCGTCGTCGAGTCGCTCAAGCTCACCGGTCGTGGGGACGTGCTCTGACGCCTGCTCTGATGAGCACGCGCCGACGCTCATCGGCTGTCTTGATTTCAGCTTGGTAACCATTGGCCAGCACGTGCGGCACGGGCGTGCACAAAAGCCGAAACAGTAGGTAACTTTGATCGATCCGCGATGGCCGCGGTTTCGTTGAGGGAGGCATCAGTTGACCATCTCCACCACCAAGAAGCTGCTCGGCGTCACCGTCGCCGCGGGCGTCGTCTTCGCACTCGCCGGTTGCGGCCAGGCGCCGACAGACAAGCCCGCCGGCTCCGGCGAGCCGGTCGCCTCCGACTTCCTTCCCTGCCTCGTCTCGGACGCCGGCGGATGGAACGACAAGTCGTTCAACCAGTCCGCCAAGGAGGGCATGGACAGCGCCGCCGAGGAGCTGGACATCAAGCCGCTCGAGTTCGAGTCGGCCAATGACAACGACTACGCGCCGAACCTCGAGACCGCGGTCTCCGAGGGCTGCTCGCTCATCGTCTCGGTCGGCTTCAAGCTGTCCGCCGCCACGGTCGAGTCGGCTCTCGCGAACCCCGACATCGATTACGCGATCATCGACGACTGGGCCGACAACGACTTCGACGGCAACGTCGATGCTCCGAACATCAAGCCCCTGGTCTTCGACACGGCTCAGGCCGCTTACCTCGGTGGTTACGCCGCCGCGTCGTGGTCTGCGCAGAGCGGTGTGAACAAGGTCGGCACGTTCGGCGGAATGCAGATCCCGTCCGTCGCCGTGTTCATGGACGGCTACCAGCTCGGCGTCGAGAAGTACAACGAGGACAAGTCCGCATCGGTCGAGGTCTTCGGCTGGGATGAGGCCACGCAGAAGGGCTCCTTCACGGGCGGCTTCGACGCCAACGACACCGCCAAGCAGACCGCACAGGGTGTGCTCGACCAGGGCGTCGACGTCATCCTCCCGGTCGGCGGACCCGTCTACCAGAGCGCGGCTGCGGCGATCGCCGACAGCGGCAAGGACACCCTGATGCTCGGTGTCGACAGCGACCTCGCCGTCGCAGACCCGAGCGTGGCCGGCATCACGCTCGTCTCGATCATGAAGGCGATCGACGTCGCCGTGAAGGACGCGACCATGGCCGCGGCCAAGGGCGAGTTCGACCCGGCACCGTACGTGGGCACTCTCGAGAACGAGGGCGTCAAGCTCTCCGGCTTCGGCGAGTTCGAGTCGAAGCTCCCGGAGGGGCTGACCGACGAGCTCAAGACTCTGCAGGAGCAGATCATCTCGGGCGACATCAAGGTGGAGTCCCCGAACTCCCCGACCTCCAAGTAAATCCGTCGCAGTTCCCGCACGGGGCGAGTGGTGAGCAGGCTGCCACTCGCCCCGTGTCGTGGACGGACGATGATTCTCCTGGATAACTCTTCTGGATAAGGTGCAGATATGAAGCTCGAACTTCGCGGCATCACCAAGCGATTCGGCACCCTCGTTGCCAACGACCACATCGATCTGGTGGTCGAACCGGGTGAGATCCACGCGCTGCTCGGTGAGAACGGCGCAGGCAAGTCCACCCTCATGAACGTGCTCTACGGCCTGTATCAGGCCGATGAGGGCGAGATCCTCCTCGATGACGAGGTGCAGCGCTTCCGCGGTCCCGGTGACGCGATGGCTGCGGGGATCGGCATGGTCCACCAGCACTTCATGCTCGTCCCGGTGTTCACCGTGGCCGAGAACGTCATGCTCGGACACGAGCAGACCAAGGCACTCGGCACGCTCGACATCGCGAAGGCGCGAGAGCATGTGCGGTCCGTGGCGGCCCGCTTCGGTTTCGACATCGACCCCGACGCCCTCGTCGGAGATCTCCCCGTCGGCGTGCAGCAGCGCGTCGAGATCATCAAGGCGCTGTCGCGCGACGCCAAGGTGCTCGTGTTCGACGAGCCCACCGCGGTGCTCACGCCGCAGGAGACCGATGAGCTGATGGGCATCATGCGTCAGCTGCGTGACGAGGGCACGGCGATCGTGTTCATCACGCACAAGCTCCGCGAGGTCCGCGAGGTCGCCGACAAGATCACGATCGTGCGCCTCGGCAAGGTCGTGGGTGAGGCTTCGCCCACGGCGACGAACTCCGAGCTGGCATCGCTCATGGTCGGCCGCGCGGTCGAACTCACCGTGCACAAGGAGCCGCCCCGCTTGGGCGAGGGTGGTTTCGAGGTCGCGGGGCTGCGCGTTCTGACCCCCACCGGCGCGATCGTCGTCGACGGCGTCGACTTCACCGTCCGTCCGGGGGAGGTGCTCGCGATCGCGGGCGTCCAGGGCAACGGTCAGACCGAGCTGGTGGAGGCCATCGTCGGTCTCGCCGCCCGCGTCGAAGGCAGCATCCGACTCGACGGCAACGAGCTCGTCGGCAAGAGCGTGCGGGCGATCCTCGACGCCGGCGTCGGCTTCGTACCGGAGGACCGGACCGAAGACGGTCTGGTCGCCGGGTTCTCCGTCGCGGAGAACCTGATCCTCGACCGTTCGGACGACCCGGCGTTCAGCCGCGCCGGCACACTGCGGCGCGGAGCGCTCGACGAGTTCGCCCGCGCCCGCATCACCGAGTACGACATCCGCACGCAGGGCCCGGAGACGCCTGCCGGCACGCTGTCCGGTGGAAACCAGCAGAAGGTCGTCATCGCCAGGGAGATGAGCCGCGATCTGCGCCTTCTCGTCGCGGCGCAGCCCACTCGCGGCGTCGACGTCGGCTCGATCGAGTTCATCCACAAGCGGATCATCGAGACGCGAGACGCGGGCGTGCCCGTGATCGTCGTCTCAACGGAGCTCGACGAGGTCGCAGCTCTCGCCGATCGGATCGCGGTCATGTACCGCGGCACGATCGTCGGCATCGTCCCCGGTGACACGCCTCGGGAGACGCTCGGACTCATGATGGCCGGAGCGGCCGAAGGGGAGGTGGCCGCGTGAGCGGAGCGACACCCGGCGCAGGAGATGTGACCAAGGGGATCCCGCCGCAGGAGCTCGCGACGAGCACCGGCACGGTCCCACGCGATCCGTCGGATGTGCCGCCGCCCCCGCGCGGCAATGTCATCCTCAAGGAGATCCTCCGCGGCAGCGCCGTGACCACGATCCTCGCGATCGTCCTCGCGCTGATCGTCGGCGGCATCCTCATCGCGCTGACGAACGAAGACGTGCAGGAGGCGTCGGTCTACTTCTTCGCGCAGCCCGGTGACACGTTCGTCGCCGCGTGGAACGCCGTCTACAACGGATACGAGGCGCTGTTCCGCGGGGCGATCTTCAACGCCCGCGGAGCGGACTTCGCGGCGCAGATCCGACCGCTGACCAATACGCTCGGCTTCGCAGCACCGCTGATCGCTGCCGGCCTCGGCGTCGCGCTGGCATTCCGTGTCGGTCTGTTCAACATCGGTGCCCGCGGTCAGATGCTCATCGGTGTCGCCGTCGCCGCACTGCTGACGTTCTCGCTCGACCTGCCGATCTGGCTGCACATCCCGGTCACCCTGATCGCCGGTATCGCGGGCGGTGCGCTCTGGGGAGCGATCGCGGGACTCATCAAGGCGCGCACCGGTGCGCACGAGGTGATCCTCACGATCATGCTCAACTACATCGCGTACTACCTGCTGCTGTGGATGATCCGCACCCCGGGCCTGTTGCAGAAGCCGGGCACCAACCAGGCTCTCGGCTCTGCGACGCCGGAGAGCGCGCAGTTCCCGACGCTGCTCGGACCGCAGTTCCCGCTGCTCGACCTCGGCTTCGTGATCGTGATCGTGGCCACCCTGTTCGTCTGGTGGCTCATCGAGCGCTCCTCCCTCGGCATGCGGATGCGCGCCGTGGGCGAGAACCCGCACGCCGCGCGAGCCGCCGGCATCAGCGTGCAGCGCATCTACGTCTACGCCATGCTCTTCGCGGGCGGACTCGCGGGACTCGCGGGCATGAACCAGATCCAGGGAGCGGTGACCACGGGTGTCACCGAGACCATCGACGCCGGCATCGGCTTCGATGCCATCACCGTCGCGCTCCTCGGCCGCAGCCGCGCCTGGGGTACCTTCGCCGCCGGCATCCTGTTCGGCGCGCTCAAGGCAGGGTCCTTCTCGATGCAGGCGCAGGACATCCCGGTCGACATCGTGCTCGTGGTGCAGTCGCTCGTCGTGCTGTTCATCGCTGCGCCGCCGCTGCTGCGCACGGTGTTCTTCCTCCCCAAGACCGATATCGAGAAGGCGGCCAGGCTCCGAGCCAAGGCTGCGAAGAAGGCGGTGGCGGCATGATGTCCCTCGTGCAGACCCAAGCCGCTGACGGCACGGTGCAGCTCGCGACCGTGAAGGAGCGACACCTCAAGGCGCCGATCGTCCTGGCCGGAGCCACCGTGCTCCTCGCCCTGCTGTTCCTGCTCGTGCCGCGCGACGGCATCAGCACCTTCCGTCTCTCCGACCAGTCCTCGGCGCTCGCGCTGCCGGACGTGGCACTGCCGACGGCCTCGACCTTCTGGGTCGTGTTCGGCATCCTCGTGCTGCTCACGGTCGGGGCGTTCCTGCGGGCATGGACCTACCGCTCGCCGTCGCTGTGGCTCGTGATCGCCTTCAGCGTGCTGGCCGTCTTCGCGTTCCTCGTCTGGGCCTCGGCCGGCGGACTGGTACCGGTCACGAGCCTGCTGTTCGGTGCGGTCTCGCTCTCGGTGCCCCTGGTCTTCGGTGCTCTGGGTGGCGTGATCGGCGAGCGCGCGGGTGTCGTGAACGTCGCGATCGAGGGGCAGCTGCTTCTCGGCGCGTTCTCGGCGGCGCTCCTGTCGAGCATCACCGGCAACCCCTTCGTCGGCCTGGTCGGCGCGATGATCGGCGGCGTCCTTGTGGCGAGCGTCCTCGCCGCGTTCGCGATCAAGTACCTGGTCGAGCAGGTCATCGTCGGTGTCGTCCTCAACGTGCTCGTCACCGGTCTCACCGGTTTCCTCTACGGCGCGCTGCTCGCGCCCAACGAGGCGACACTGAACACCCCGGTGCGGTTCCCGCGTGTCGAGATCCCGGTGCTCAGCGACATCCCGATCATCGGGCCGGTGCTCTTCAACCAGACGTTCATCGGGTACCTGATGTTCATCACGGTCGCCGTGGTGGCCTGGGGCCTGTACCGCACCCGTTGGGGCCTGCGGCTGCGTGCCGTCGGCGAACACCCGCAGGCGGCGGACACCGTGGGCATCAAGGTGAACCCGACCCGGTTCTGGAACGTGCTGCTCGCCGGTGCGATCGCCGGCATGGGAGGGGCGTACTTCACGCTCGTCTCGGTGCCGCAGTTCGGCAAGGACATGACGGCGGGGCTCGGCTTCATCGCCCTCGCCGCCGTGATCTTCGGTCGCTGGGATCCGATCCGGGCGACGCTCGCAGCGCTGCTGTTCGGTTTCGCCACCAACCTGCAGAACCTGCTGTCGATCCTGAAGACACCCATCCCGGGCGAGTTCATGCTGATGTTGCCGTACGTGGTGACGTTGCTCGCGGTCGCCGGGTTCGCCGGGCAGATCAAGGCTCCTGCCGCTGACGGCAAGCCGTACATCAAGTCGTAGCCGGCCGGGAGAGGGAAGTATCGCAATGACCGACATCGACTGGGATGAACTGCGCCAGGTCGCAACGGAAGCCATGACGAAGGCGTACGCGCCGTACTCGCGCTACCGCGTGGGTGCAGCCGCCCTCGTCGGAGACGGCCGCATCGTGGCCGGCTGCAACGTGGAGAACGCCTCGTACGGCGTGACGCTGTGCGCCGAGTGCGCGCTGGTCGGCGACCTGCACATGTCGGGTGGCGGCCAGCTCGTCGCCTTCGTGTGCGTCAACAACGAGGGGCAGACCATCATGCCGTGCGGCCGCTGCCGTCAGCTGCTGTTCGAGCACGCCATGCCCGGGATGCTCCTGGAGACCGTCTCCGGCATCCGCACGATCGACGAGGTGCTGCCCGACGCATTCGGGCCGCGCGACCTGGAGGAAGCACGATGACCGCTGGACAGGCTCAGGGAGCCATCGAACCGTTCGACGCGATCGATGTGATCCGCGCCAAGCGCGACGGCGGTGCTGTGCCCGAGGCGGCGCTGCGCTGGATGGTCGACGCCTACACGCGGGGCTACGTCTCCGACGCGCAGATGGCCTCGTTCGCGATGGCGATCTTCCAGCGCGGCATGGAGCGCGACGAGATCCGGGTGCTGACCGACGCCATGATCGCGTCGGGGGAGCGGATGAGCTTCGCCTCGCTCGGCAAGCGCACGGTCGACAAGCACTCCACGGGTGGCGTGGGCGACAAGATCACGCTTCCGCTCGCCCCGCTGGTCGCCTCGTTCGGGGTGGCCGTGCCGCAGCTGAGCGGTCGCGGGCTCGGTCACACCGGCGGCACGCTCGACAAGCTCGAGTCGATCCCCGGCTGGCGCGCGGCCCTCAGCAACGAGGAGATGTTCGCGCAGATGCAGGGCGACGTAGGTGCGGTCATCTGCGCCGCCGGCTCCGGCCTCGCCCCGGCGGACAAGAAGCTGTACGCGCTCCGCGATGTCACGGGCACCGTCGAGGCGATCCCGCTGATCGCGTCGAGCATCATGTCGAAGAAGATCGCCGAGGGCACGGACGCTCTCGTGCTCGACGTGAAGTTCGGCTCCGGTGCGTTCATGCAGGACATCGACCGCGCTCGCGAGCTGGCCCGCACGATGGTCGCGCTCGGCACCGACTCCGGGGTCGCGACCACCGCGCTCCTGACCGACATGAACGTCCCTCTCGGCCTCGCGATCGGCAACGCCAACGAGGTCCGCGAATCCGTCGAGATCCTCGCCGGCGGCGGGCCCGCCGATGTGCGTGAGCTGACGATCGCGCTGGCACGCGAGATGCTCGCACTCGCCGGGCAGCCGGATGCCGACGTGGAGGCCGCCCTCGACGACGGCCGCGCGATGGATACCTGGAAGGCGATGATCCGCGCGCAGGATGGCGATCCGGATGCCGCCCTTCCGACGGCGCGCGAGACCCACCAGGTGCTCGCCCCGGCTGATGGAGTCATCACGCGCATGGATGCCCTCCCGTTCGGGGTCGCCGCCTGGCGCCTCGGGGCAGGGCGCGCCAGGGCACAGGACCCGGTGGTCTTCGAGGCGGGCATCGATCTGCATGCGAAGCCGGGCGACCGCGTCGTCGCCGGCCAGCCGCTCTTCACACTCTCGGCCGCCGACGACGCCCGATTCGGCCGGGCGCTCGACGCGCTCGAGGGCTCCTGGGAGATCGGGGACGAGGCGCCGGTCACCGGTCCCATCGTCCGCGAGCGCATCACGGCGTGACCTCGGACCGCTAGCCTGAACTGAGCACATCCGCGACTGAGAGGATCACCATGTCGATCGATGCGAACGGCGATGTCACGCTTCAGGGTGTCTCCTTGCGGAGCCTGCCCAAGGTGTCGCTGCACGACCACCTCGACGGCGCGCTGCGGCCCGCCACGATCATCGAGCTCGCGGACGCGATCGGCCTGGAGGTCCCGGAGTCCGACGCGAAGGCGCTGGGCTCGTGGTTCGCGAAGCAGAGCGACTCCGGTTCACTGGTCGAGTATCTCAAGACCTTCGACCTCACGACCGCCGTGATGCAGACCCAGGAGGGGCTCACCCGGGTCGCGCGGGAGTTCGTCCAGGATCTCGCCGCCGACGGAGTCATCTACGGCGAGGTGCGCTGGGCGCCCGAGCAGCACCTCGCGCGCGGCCTCACGCTGGAGCAGGCCGTTGAAGCAGTGCAGCAGGGCATCGAAGAGGGCGAGGACGCCGCGGACCGCTCGGGACGCAGCATCCGCGTCGGACAGCTGATCACGGCGATGCGGCACACCGACCGCGCCCTCGAGATCGCCGAGCTCGCGGTCGACTTCCGCGGCCGCGGCGCCGTGGGCTTCGACATCGCCGGCCCCGAGGACGGCTTCCCGCCGTCGAACCACCGCAAGGCGTTCGACTTCCTCGCGGAGAACTTCTTCCCCGTCACGGTGCACGCGGGAGAGGCGGCAGGTCCGGCCTCCATCCGCTCGGCGCTGCTGGACGGACGCGCGCTGCGGCTCGGTCACGGTGTGCGCATCGCAGAAGACCTCGAGGTCATCACGCAGGAAGGCGACGAGGTGCAGGTGCAGTTCGGCGACCTCGCGCGGTGGGTCCGCGATCGGGAGATCCCGCTCGAGCTCTCGCCGTCGTCGAACCTGCAGACCGGCGCCATCGCCGCGTGGGGCAACACCATGGTCGATCACCCCTTCGACCTGCTCTACCAGCTCGGATTCGCGGTGACGGTGAACGTCGACAACCGCACGATGAGCGCGACGTCGCTCACACGTGAACTCGCCCTGCTCGTCGAGGCGTTCGAGTATGACCTCGACGACCTCGAGACCTTCCAGTTCAACGCCGCCGCCGCAGCGTTCCTCCCGGTCGAGGAGCGCGAGGAGCTCGTGGAGATGATCGCCGAAGGCTTCGACGCCTGATCATGGCTTCCGGGGGGAAGAAACGGCGCACTCGCGCCACGATCATCATCAGCGCCGTCGTGGCAGCGGTCGTCGTCGTCGCAGGAGGTGCCGCCGGCTTCGTCTGGCTGAACCGCTCGCCGGAGAACACGATTCCGAAGGCGCAGTCCACGACGATCGAGCATCCGCTGACACCCGCGGAGCAGATCGTGGCCGACGCGAACGATCCCCGCGCCTGTGCGGTCACCTTCACGGGTGACGGGGCGCCTGCCGACCCGATGCTGCAGTTCCAGGACGCCCTGTACCAGGGGCTTCCGATCCCGCAGCTCGAAGGTCGGGTGTTCGCCGGCTGGTACGCGACAGCGGCAGACGCCGGAGCGTTGACGGTCGCCGCCCGCGTGAACGGCGCCGATCCCGTGGTGTGCACAGACCAGCAGGTCGAGCTCTTCGCCGCGTGGAAGACCCCGGAGGAGAACGCGGCCGAGAACGTGCGGGTCCCGATCCTCATGTACCACCAGTTCACGGCCAACCCCGAGGGGGAGAAGGGGTGGCTGCGCGGCAACTACGCGTACATCGGCGACTTCGACGCGCAGATGAACCACATCGCGACGACGGGCTTCTACCTGCCGACGTGGGACGAGCTCAGCGCCTTCATCGACGGTCGTCTCTCGCTCCCCGCCAAGAGCGTGATCATCACCGATGACGACGCCGACCAGTCGTGGTTCGATCTCGCGGTGCCGGTCGTCGACAAGTACAAGTTGCTCAGCACGTCGTTCATGATCACGGCGTATCGGCAGGACCCGGCGCCGTCCATCTACGTGCAGCGCCGCTCGCACACGCATGACATGCACCAGGCGGGGGAGAACGGCAAGGGTCGGATGGTCAATTGGACGGCCGATCAGATCGCGGCCGATCTCACGACGTCGGCCCAGATCCTCGGCGTGGGCCAGGTCGTGGCGTATCCGTACGGGCACTACAACGACACGACCAAGCAGGGCGTCGCGCAGGCCGGCTACGAGATGGGTCGGACCATCGAACCCGGATACGTGAAGATCGGCACGGACAAGCTCGCCCTTCCCGTCGTGCGCATCGACTACGGCATGGGGCTCGACGCGCTGGTCTCGCGCATCGGCTGAAAGAGACGGCTGAGACACGACGGCACGGCAGGATGGTGCCATGCCCTCCTCCTCAGCGCCCGCCGCGCGATCCGCCTCCGTCGTCATCGTCGGGCCGGCGTCGTGGAACAGGATCGTCGTGCTCGACCGGCTTCCGGAGCCGGTGCCGCACATGCAGTTCGCCGAGGACACGTGGGAGACGGTCGGCGGAACCAGTGCGGGCAAGGCGCTCAGCCTGACCGCGCTGGGCCGGACGACGCGGCTGCACGCCATCGCCGGAACGGATGCAGAGGGCGAACGCGTGCGCGACGCGCTGCGCGCCGCCGGCGTGCAGGCGTGCTGGGACGACGGCGTCACCGAACGGCATCTGAACCTGATGACACGCGAAGGCGATCGCGTCTCGCTGTATCTCTCGACACCGGGCGCGACCGAGGGTGCGTATGACGACCGGATGCGCGCGAGCATGCTCGCAGCCGACGCGATCGTGCTCGACCTCGCGGCGGAACCCCTGCGTCTGCTCCCGCTCGCCCGATCGACCGGCACCCCGATCTGGGTGGACGTACACGACTACGACGGCAGGGACGCATACCACCGACCGTTCCTCGAAGCTGCGGACGCGGTGTTCTGCAACGCCGACCGGCTCGACGACCCTGTCGCGTTCCTGCGGTCCCGCATCGACGCGGGGGCTCGTCTTGCCGTGTGCACCCTGGGCGCGGAGGGTGCCGTGGCCGTCGACGAAGACGGCGCGGTGGGTCGGGTTCCTGCCACGCCCGTCGAGGTGGTCGACACGAACGGCGCGGGTGATGCGTTCCTGGCGGGTGTGCTCGACGCGCGGCTCGACGGGGCGGGCGTCACCGCTGCGCTCGAGGCGGGGGCGCGTTCGGCGGCGTCGGTCCTGCGCACCCGGCATCTCCACCCCGTGCTCGACCCCGTCATCGGGGCCGAGGGGAGGTGACGCTCAGGGCACGAGCGGTGCGAGGAACCCGTCGGTCACGCGCGTGACCTCCGCGTGCATGTCGTCGCTCGAGATCGTCGGGGTGCCATCGCCGTCCTGCGGCCCGTAGTCGCCGAAGGACGCGTGCGACGCCCCCTCGATCTCCACCATGTCGGCATCGGCGGGCAGCTGGTTCCGTGCATCGGCGATCTTCTCGGGGGTGGACAGCCCGTCTTCGCTGCCGGACAGACTCAGGACGGGAAGGCCGCTGTCGGAGAGGTCATTCGCGCAGTATGACGCGAACAGGATGAGCGCGTCGGCGTCGTGCGCGAGTTGGCAGGCGCGTACGCCGCCCAAGGAGTGCCCACCGACGCTCCAGACGTCGACGTCGGGGGCCGCCGAGGTGAAGGCGTCGAGTCCGCGTGGATCGAAGAACGCCAGGTTCAGCCACGGGCGGGTGATCACGACCGTGACCCCGTCTTCGGCCAGCCCCTGCAGGATCGCGGCATAGGCCCACGGATCCACTTTGGCCCCGGGGATGAAGACGAGGCCGAGGTCCGATCTCCCATCGGCGGGGGCGAGCACGATGCCCTGGTCGGCATCGGTCACGGTGATCGCGGGGTTCTCCCGCACGGTCGCGAGCGGTTCGGGTTCTGCGGCCATGACACCGATCTGGCTCCAGGCGAGCACGCCGCCGACGGCGACGACCAGCACGATCGCGACGCTCCACAGCACGCGTCTCAGGATCCGGCGGGGCTTCTTCTGCACGAGACAACGCTACTCCGCGCGGCGGTGGGTCGATCGATCGCCACCGCGAGGCGTTATGCCGGTGACTCCAGAGTGCGCTTCTCGTGCCGGACGGCACCACGGTAAGCGTCTTTGTTGACGTAGTAGGCCATCCGATCAAGGCCCAGGTAGCGATAGCCTCCCGTCACATCGGGCCAGGGCGTGCCGGTCACACGATCGCGGAACCGCGATGCGCGCGCCGGATCCTCCTCGAGCGCGCAGAGGTAGGCCGCGAGCAGCTCGGCCTGCTCATAGCGGCCCTGCCACCCGATGCCCGAGGCCTCGATCATGCCCATCACGTACAGGCCGTTGAACGAGGCGGGGAAGACGTTCAGGAACAGTCGGGGCGAGGCGCCGCGCCAGTGCAGGTGCTCCCGGTCGACGAACGGATAGTCGAGGGTGTAGCCGGTGGCGAGCAGCACGAGGTCGTAGTCGTCGGCGCTCCCGTCACGGAAGTGCACGGTCGTCCCGTCGAAGCGGGCGATGTCGGGGCGGATGCGCAGGTCGCCCTGCCCGAGGTGGTTCAGGATCATGGTGTTCACGATCGGGTGCGACTCGTAGATACGGTAGCCGGGCTTCGGGAACCCGAATCGCACGGGATCACCGGTGAAGGCCCGCAGCACACGACTGTCGACCGCCTGCTTGATGCGCGCGGGCAACGGGCGCCCCTGGTTCAGGGTGTCGCTCGGCCTGCCGAACAGGTACCGGGGCGCGAAGTAGTACCCGCGGCGGACGCTCATGTCGACGGACACCGCATGATGCACCGCATCGACCGCGATGTCGCAGCCGGAGTTGCCGGCGCCGATCAGCAGCACCCGCCTGCCCTTCAGCTGCTCGGGCGACTTGTAGGCATACGTGTGCAACAGCTCGCCCGTGAACTCACCCGGGAACACCGGGATGTTCGGCTCGGCGAGCGTCCCGTTCGCGAGCACGATTCCCTCGTACCAGCGGGTCTCGTCCCCCGCGGGACCGGTACTCGTCAGATCCCAGCCGCCGTCGCGCGGCTCGAGACGTGCGACCCTCGTGTCGAATCGGAAGAGGTCGACGAGCCCGAAATGCCGGGCGTAGTCCTCGAAGTACTCCTTGAGCACGCGGTGTCCGGGGTAGTCGACGCGGGACGCCATCGGGAATTCGGTGAACTCGGTCGTCGTCCGCGAGGAGATGAGATGCGCGGACTCGTACATCGTGCTGCGGGGATTGCTGATGTCCCACAGTCCGCCGACGCCATGCGAGGCCTCGTAGCCGTCCACGGTGATCCCGTGCGTCTGCAGGGCGCGCGCCGCGGCGAGACCCGACGGACCCGCTCCGATCACGGCATATCTGTTCATGTGGCTCCCGGACATCTGTGTGTTCGCGCACGTCGTCGTGCGCGAAGAACGCCCCCGCCCACCGATCGTATCGGCAGGCGGGGGCGTCGAAGGGTCGCGGGTCAGACCGTCTCGATGCGCTGCTGTCGAGCGGCGACGGCATCCCGGATCAGCGGGAACAGCGGGTGCTCGGGGTCGAGGCCCGTTGTCCGCGTGGTGAACTCGGCTGCGTCCTCCGCGCGCAGCAGCTGCTGCAGCTCGACCGACTGCTCGTCGGCCGGGTCGTCGAACTCGAGCGCTGCCGAGACGGCGGCGACCAGGGCGTCGGTGGACAGTCCGCGCTCTGCCGCCATGGCCGCGGGTCCCACGAAGCGCTCATGACGCGAGATCTTGCGCAGCGGCTGACGTCCGACCCGCTGCACGGTGTCGACGAGCGCGGGGTTGCGGAACCGGTCGAGGATCTTCGCGCGATAGGCGGCGAGATCCTCGGGGTCCAGGCCGTGCTCGGCGACCAGCACGGCCGACGTCTCTTCGAGGGCCGCCGAGACGCTCGCCGCGATGGCGGGGTCGGCCAGGGCGTCAGAGATGCGTTCGATGCCCGCGCGGGCCCCGAAGTACGCCGTGGCCGCATGTCCGGTGTTCACCGTGAAGAGCTTGCGCTCGATGTACGGCGCCAGATCCTCGACGAAGTGCGCGCCGGGGATGCTCGGCAGCCCCTCGCCGAAGGGGCCCGACTCGATCGCCCATTCGAAGTAGGGCTCGACCGTCACGTCGACCCCCGCTCCCTCCGGCTGCGCGGGCACGATGCGATCCACGGCGGTGTTCGCGAAGACCGCACGGGAGAGCAGGGTCTCGGCATCCGCGCCTGCGGCCGCGATGATCTCGCGACGCAGCAGGTCGGTGGCGCCGATCGCGTTCTCGCACGCCATCACCTGCAGAGGTGCGGCGGAGGGGGAGCGCAGGGCCAACCCTGCGACGATCGACGGAGCCACGAACCGCAGGACCGTCGGCCCGACGGCGGTGGTGACGACGTCGGCCGACGCGACCTCCTCCGCCACGGCGGCGGGGTCCGTCCGGCTGTTCACAGCGCGGAAACCGGTGATGACGTGATCGGTCCCTCCGGGGCCGGCCTCGTGCACGGTGTACGAGTCGACCGCGTTGATCGCGTCGACCAGCGCGTCGGCGACGTCTGAGAAGACGACCTCGTACCCGCCTTCGCGCAGCAGCAGACCCACGAATCCGCGCCCGATGTTGCCCGCCCCGAAGTGGACCGCCTTCATCCTTCGTTCACCTCCGAGAGGAGGGCAAAGAGTTCCTCCGGGTTCTGCGCAGCGGAGAGCCGGGCCACGTCGTCCTCCTCGGAGAACAGGATCGCGATCCGCGAGAGGATCTCCAGGTGCTCGTCGCCCACGCCGGCGATGCCGATCACGAACGTCGCAGGCTCACCCGACCAGTCGACACCGCCGTCGTAGCGGACGACCGAGAGGGCCGACGCGAGGATCGTGTCCTTCGCGTCGTTGGTGCCGTGCGGGATCGCCAGTCCGTTGCCCATGAAGGTGGAGACGGTCTCCTCGCGCTGCCGCATCGCGTCGACGTAGGCCGGGGTGACGGCTCCGGCCGCGACGAGGATGTCGGTCGCCTCCTGGAGGGCCTCGTCGCGCGACGCCCCTCCGGGGTGGATGCGGACCTGTTCGGGGGTGAGAACGCTCATTCGTTTTCCTTTCGCTGTTCACGCACCATTTCGACGACCTCTTCGTACTTGGGCGAGTTCATGAAGTTGTCGACCGACACGTGGACCGAGTTCGGGGACTTCGCCTCGGCACGCTCGGTGAGCTGCTGCTGCGTGATCACCACGTCGGCTGTTCCGTCGAGGTTCGCGATCGCCTGGTTGGTGACCGTGATGTCCTCGATGCCCGCCTTCTTGAGCTTGTTGCGCAGCACGCTCGCGCCCATGGCGGAAGAACCCATGCCGGCATCGCAGGCGAACACGATGCGCTCGATCGGTGCGGCGGCGATCACCGTCGTGCTCGCGGCGGCAGCCGCCTCGGGAGACGAAGTCGCGGTCGACGTGCGCAGCGCGTCCATCGCGGCCGACGACTTGCCCTTGTTCGCCTCGGTCTGTGCGATCGCGGCGCCGAAGGAGTCGCCCTCGGCCTCGAGATCGCGCTTGCGGGAGGCTCGCAGGATCACGCCGGTGATGAGGAAGGTGACGGTGGCGGCGACGATCACCGACAGGTACACGACCAGCAGGTTGCCGACGCCCGGTCCGATGGCAGCCGCGGTCACGGCGATGATGCTTCCCGGTGCGGCCGGGAAGGCCAGACCGCCGCCGAGGACCATGTTCGTGGTGACACCAGCCGCGCCACCCGCGATGAGGGCCAGGATCGTGGTCGGCTTGCTCAGCGCGTACGGGAAGTAGATCTCGTGGATGCCGCCGAAGAACTGGATGATCGCCGCACCCGGTGCGGAGGCCTTCGCCGCGCCGACGCCGAAGAACGTGAAGGCGAGCAACAGTCCGAGGCCGGGGCCGGGGTTCGCCTCGATGAGGAAGAGGATCGACTTGCCGGTCTCGGCCGCCTGCTCGATGCCGAGCGGGGTGAAGACGCCGTGGTTGATGGCGTTGTTCAGGAACAGCACCTTCGCCGGCTCGACGATGATCGACACCAGTGGCAGCAGGTTCAGCGAGACGAGCCAGTCGACGGCGCTACCGAGGACGGTGCTGATGCCGAGCATGACGGGCCCGAAGGCGAAGAAGCCGACGATCGCGAGGATCATGCCGAGGATGCCGGCCGAGAAGTTGTTCACCAGCATCTCGAAACCGGGGCGGATCTTGCCCTCCCACAGCCGGTCCATCTGCTTGGTGATCCATGCGGCGATCGGGCCCATGATCATGGCGCCCAGGAACATCGGGATGTTGGTGCCGACGATCACGCCGACGGTGGCGATGGTGGCCACCACGCCGCCGCGCTCGCCGTACACCATGCGGCCGGCCGTGTTCGCGATCAGCAGCGGCAGCAGGTACGTGACCATCGGTCCGACGAGGCCGACGTAGGCGAGGATGTTGCCGTTGTCACCCTCAGCGACGGCGGTCATGGCGCCCTGCCAGCCGATGATGGCGGAGTCGCCGCCTCCGCCGATGATCTCTGATACGCCGACCCAGTGCCAGCCGAAGGGGCTGTCCGAACCGAAGAACCCGGCCGGGATGAAGAGCATCGTGATGAAGCCCCAGGCGATGAAGGCCGCGATGTTGGGCATGATCATGCCCGAGAGGAATGTGCCGAAGCGCTGCACTCCTACGCGGAGGCCGCCGGGTTTGGTGGCGGCAGGTGACGTCGTCGTCATGATGTCGTCTCTTTCTTGTGGAGGGGGAGTTCCGCGGCGAGCGTCGCCACGGCGGTTCGGGCGGAGGAGGCATCGTCAGCGGCCAGGGCGGCTTCGGCGAGGCTCCGCGCCTCGGACGGGGTGCGCTCGGACAGCGCGTGTCGCACGTCGGCGAGGGCCGACGGTGCCATCGAGAGGCTGGTCGCGCCGAGACCGACCAGCACGACGGCGAGCAGCGGGTCGGCCGCGGCCTCGCCGCAGATCCCGACGGGCTTGCCGAGACGGGCTCCCGCATCGCCGACCTCGCGCACCAGGCGCAGGACGGCAGGGTGCCAGGGGTCCTGGAAGCCGGCGACGGATCCGAGCATGCGGTCGGCCGCCATCGTGTACTGCGTGAGGTCGTTCGTGCCGATCGACGCGAAGTCCGCATGGGCGAGAACGCGGTCGGCGAGCAGGGCGCTCGCCGGGATCTCGACCATGACGCCGGCGGTCTTCAGCCCGTATTCCCGAGCGAGGCCGGTGAAGTAGATCGTCTCTTCGACCGTCGCCACCATGGGGGCCATCACCCACAGGTCTGCCTCGGTCTCGGAATCGGCTTCGGCGAGTGCCGTGAGCTGCTCGCGCAGGATGTCCTCGCTCGCGCGCAGCGCCCGCAGACCACGAAGACCGAGAGCGGGGTTCTCCTCGTGCGCGTCGTTGAGGAACGCCAGCGGCTTGTCGGCGCCGGCGTCGAGCATCCGTACCACGACCTTCTTGCCGGGGAACGCCGCCAGCAGCTCGCGGTACGACTCGCGCTGCTGCGCGATGGTGGGCGCTTGCGCCGAGGACAGGAACAGGAACTCGGTGCGGAACAGCCCGACGCCCTCGGCCCCCCGAACGACCGCATCGGCCGCGTCCGCAGGCTTCCCCAGATTCGCGAGCAGCGCGACAGGCGTGCCGTCGGCGAGAGCGCCGGGAGTCGGTGGGGCCGCGTCGGCCGACTGGCGAGCGGCTGCGCGCTCCGTGGCTCGGGCCTTCTCATCATCTGTCGGGTCGCGCGTGACGACGCCGCTGGCCGCGTCGACGATCACGGTCTCGCCGGTGCTGAGCGTCTCGCCGTCGGCGACCCCGACGATCGCGACGATGCCCTTCTCCCTCGCGAGGATCGCGGTGTGGGAGGTCGGGCCGCCGTCGGTGGTGATCAGCGCGAGCACCTGGTCCAGGTCGAGGAGCGCCGTGTCGGCGGGGGCGAGGTCGCGTGCGACCAGGACGAACGGGTGCCCCGGGTTCGGAACTCCGGGGGCGTCGACGCCGCGGAGGCGGGCGAGCACGCGCTGTGCGATGTCGTCGAGGTCGGCTGCACGCTCGCCGAGGTAGCCGCCGACGGCTTCGAGTGTGGCGCGGAATCCGGCGAATGCATCGTGCACAGCCCATTCCGCCGTCGCACCTGCGTCGATCCGGGTGTCGACCTCGTCCTGGAGGGTCGGGTCCTCGGCGATCATGGCCTGCGCCTCGAGCACTTCCTGCGCGGATCCGCCGGCGGCCTCACCCCGTTCGTTCAGCTCGTTCGCGACGATCGAGACGGCGTCTCGGACCCTGGTGCGTTCGGCGTCCGCACCCGCGGTGCTTGGCGTGTTCTCGGGAGCGGGCATCGCCTCCGCCATGCGGACGATCGGCCCCTGGGCGACCCCGAGACCGATTCCCACCCCACGCAGCTCGCTCATCCGGCGGCGTCCTGATCGTGGTCGGTGGTGAGGAGTTCGGTGAGCGTGTCGAGCACGTTCTCCGCCCCTTCGCCGTCCGCCGTGAGGGTCACGTAGTCGCCGTGCTCGATGGCCAGGGCGATGACCCCGAGGATGCTCGCCGCGTTGACCGGCTTGCCCGAGTCCTTGGCGATCGTCACGGCGATGCCGGAATCCTTCGCGGCCTGCGCGAAGAGCTTCGCGGGACGGGCGTGCAGTCCGTGGGAGGAGCCGATCCGGACGGTGCGGGTGGCGGTCATGATGTTCCTTTCGGGGTTTCGCCGGCGGCGGCGAGGATCGATCGGGCGAGGACGAGTGTGCGCGAGCCGTCGAGATCGGCGAAGACGTCGTGCGGAAGCACCGCGACGGGCGCGCTCGCGCCATCGCGGATGGCGTCCAGGCGATCGCTCAGATGAGGGCCCACGAGGACGAGGTCATGGTCGGAGCCGGCGACGGAGCTCTCCATGCCTGCGGCCGCGTCCCAATCGAGACCGGCTGCAGCTGCCGCGCGGCGGAGCCGCTGCGCGACGAACGTGCTCGATGCTCCCGCACCGCACACCACGAGGATCCTCATCGATGCCCACCCTTCCTGAGAACAGTCTGGGAACGGTGCAGGGGTGCGCGCCAACACGTTCCTTTCCGCCCCTGCGGAACAGGTGCTTCCGCCCGAGGGGGTCGGCCACCTGACATCATGGAGAACACGTCGAGACAGTGCGGTCAGCACGCGGAAGGGGAGGATCATGTCGCGCCAGCGCCAGGACCAGCTCCTCGCAGCGTTGTTGCGCCAGGAAGGCTGGGCGACGGCCGCGAGCCTCGCCGACCTGATGGGCGTCACCCCGCGCAGCATCCGCTCCTATGTCGCGGCGCTGAACGCCCGCACCCCCGGGGCGGCGGTGATCGAGTCGGGCCCCGCCGGCTATCGAGCCGGATCCGGTGCCCGCGGCGCGCTGCGCATGCGTCAGACGGGGGAGTCCGCGCCTCGCGACCGTCTGCACACGCTGGTGCGACTCCTGCTCGACGAGCCGGGGGGCATCGACGTGTTCGACACCGCCGAGGATCTGCACGTCAGCGAGGCGACGCTCGAGGCGGATCTGGTGCGCGTGCGGGGTCTGCTCGACGGCACGGACCTCGTGCTCGAGCGCGAGCGGGAGAACGTGCGCCTGCGGGGCAACGAGACGGCGCAGCGACGTCTGCTCAGCAGGCTCGCCCACGACGAGATGGATGACGCCTCGTTCCACCCGGAGACGTTCCGCCGCGCACTCTCCGGTTCGGCGGTGGCCGCCAGCGCGGTCGGACCGTTCAAGTCGTCGCTCGTGCGCGAACTCGGCGAACTCGGCTATTACGTGAACGAACTCGCGATCGCCGATGTGCTGCTGCACATCGCGATCGCCGCGGAGAGGGTCGCCGCCGGGCACACCCTGGAGTCGACCCCCGCGGGAACACGTGAGGAGATCCCGCGCGTCGGGACCGTGATCGCCCGCCTCGCCTTCGAGCATTTCTCCGTCGTCCTCGGCGAAGGAGACAGCGGCCATCTCGCATCCCTCGTCCTCACCCGCATCGTCGCGCCGGGAGAGGATGCGACACGTGAGGTCGCCCGCAGCGGTGTGGATCCGATGGTCGAGGCCGCGGTGCGCGCGGAGATCGCCCGAGCAGCAGACGACTTCCAGGTCGACCTCGTCGACGAGACCTTCGTGCTGCGTCTCGCCCTGCACGTGCAGAACCTGCTGCGGCGAGCCGAAGAGAGCGCCCTCACCCGCAATCCGCTCACCCGGTCGCTGAAGACGACGTACCCGATGATCTTCGAGGTGGCCGTCTCGATCGCCAGCGGCCTGCACGACCGGGTCGGCACCCCCATCCACGACGACGAGATCGCCTACATCGCCATGCACGTGGGCGGGCGTCTCGAACGCAGCCGCAAAGCCGAGTCGATCCTCACCGCCACGATCGTCTGCCCGGGGTATCACGAGCTGCATGAGCTGCTCCGCTCCAGCGTCGACCGCTCCCTGGGGTCGGCGATCGAGGTCACGACCGTCGTCACCAACGTCGACCCCGACTGGGCGTCTTTCGACACCGACCTCGTGCTCAGCACGATCGAACCGGGCTCCGCCGGCGACCGGTTCGTGCGCATCCAGCCCTTCCTGACCGACGCCGACGTCGACCGCATCCAGCAGGCGGCGGCTCGCGTGCGCCGCGGACGACGACTCACGCGCCTCCGTGGCGAGCTCGCCCGCTACTTCCTCGCCGACGCGTATGTGTTCCCGCTTCCGGACGAGGGGGAGGAGGCGATCATCCGTCACCTCGGCGGTCTCCTGGTGCAGGCGGGGCTGATCGGCGAGGACTACGTCGAGAACACCATCGTGCGCGAGCGGATGTCTTCGACCGCCTTCACGGATGCGCTCGCCGTTCCGCATGCACTCCAGATGACCGCCACCCGCACCGCCATAGCCATCGGCGTCGCGGACGGCTCTGCCGCCTGGGGCGGAGGACGCGTGCAGGTCGTCGCTCTCGCCGCGTTCAGCGAGAGCGATCGAGCGGCGTTCCAGACCGTGTTCGAGCAGCTCGTCGAGGTGTTCAGCGAACGCGAGAGCGTGCAGCGGATCGTCCGGAAGGGAACGACGTTCGAGGCGTTCCTCGACGAGCTCGTCGCCGTGATCGACGGCTGACGGCGGCAGTCATCCGCGGGGTGCGAGCACCTCGGCGAGTTGATCGAGAACGGCCTCCGCCGTCGCGGAGGGCGCCGTCTCGATCACCACGGCGTCTCCGGAGGCGATCCCCAGATCCATGACGGCCAGCACACTCGTCAGATCGACGGTCGTGCCGTCGGCCGTGCGCAGGGTGACCGGAGCCTCGTGCGACTGCGCGAGTCGCACGAGCTCGGCCACGGGGCGCGCGTGCACACCGTTGTGTGCGCTGACGATGAGGCGTCGGGCCGGCATGCTCAGGAGCGTTCGTCGAGCAGGGCGCGAACACCCGCTTCGAGCTCGGCGACGGCCTCGCGTGCGCTCTCAGCCGACTCCGCCCGCGCGTCGATGTAGACCTTGAGCTTGGGCTCTGTCCCGCTGGGGCGCACGATCACGCGGGAGCCGTCACCGAGACGGTACCGCAGCACGTCGCCGGAGGGCTGACCCGGTGCCGCCTGCAGCAGGTCTTCGGCCGAGACGATCGATCGTCCGGCGATGTGCGTCGGCGGGAGGGTGCGCAGCGCGAGCATCACATTGCCGATGACCGCGAGGTCCTCGACCCGCACAGACACCTGACCGCTCGCGAAATGCCCGTAGGTCTCGCCCAGCTCGTCGAGCAGATCGACGAGCGTGGCTCCGCGATCACGGGCCTCGGCGGCGAGGCCGAGGATGGCGACGGCAGCCGATACCCCGTCCTTGTCGCGCACGGTCTCCGGATTCACGAGGTAGCCCAGGGCCTCTTCGAAGCCGAAGACGATACCCGGGGCGCGGGAGATCCATTTGAAGCCGGTGAGGGTCTCGTGGAAGTCCAGCCCGTGATGCGCGGCGACGGCGCCGAGACCGGGGGAGGAGACGAGGGAGCACGCGAGAGAAGCGCCGGGGGTGCCGGCCGCGGCGCGCGCAGCCCTCGCCCCGAGCAGCAGGCCGACCTCATTGCCGGTGAGACGGCGCCAGCCGTCGGCGGCGGAGTCGTCGGGGACCGCGACGGCCAGGCGATCAGCATCCGGGTCGTTGGCCAGGATGAAGTCGGCCTTCACCCGGCGGGCCCGCGCGAAGGCGAGATCCATCGCGCCCGGCTCCTCCGGGTTCGGGAACGACACGGTACGGAACGTGGCGTCGGGGGTGAGCTGCTCGTCGACGACGAACGGCTGGGGGTATCCGGCATCCTTCACGATGCGGGACAGGGTCTCCCAGCCGACCCCGTGCATCGCGGTGTACACCCACCGCATCCCCGTCGTCCCCGCGGGCGCAGGGGCCACGGCGACGGTGGCCGCGATGTAGGCCTCGACGACCTCCTCGCCCGCCGTCTCGTAGGCGGTGGACCGCGGCAGCGCGGCGACGGAGCCCGCGTCGGCGATGCGCTGGATGTGCGCGGCGATCTCGGCATCCGCCGGGGCGACGATCTGCGATCCCTGGTCGGCGCCGCCGAGGTACACCTTGTAGCCGTTGTCGTTCGGCGGGTTGTGGCTCGCCGTCACCATCACGCCGGCATCGGCGCCGAAGTGGCGCACGGCGAAGGCGAGGACAGGCGTCGGGAGCAGGCGGGGAAGCAGGATCGCCCGCAGACCGGCTCCGGCGAACAGCTCGGCGGAGTCCGTCGCGAAAACGCGGGAGTTGCGGCGTCCGTCGTAGCCGATCACGACCGTCGGGGTCGCGCCGTGGGACTTCCCGCGCAGGTAGGCGCCGAAGCCGGCTGCGGCCTGGGCGACGAGAACCCGGTTCATCCGGTTGCTGCCGGCGCCGAGTTCGCCGCGCAGCCCCGCCGTTCCGAAGGCGAGGCGCGTGCGGAACCGGTCGTCGAGGTCGGCGAGCGCCTCACGATCGCCGGTGGCAGCACGGGTGATCACCCCGGCCAGCTCGTCTCGAGTCTCGGGATCAGGGTCCTGTCGCAGCCAGGCGCGGGCCTGGGCGAGCCGCTCCTCGCTCACAGGGCCTCGACCACCCTGGCCAGGAGCGCGGAGATCACCGGCTCGGCTTCGCGCCCGGCCTCGATCACCTCGGCATGGCTGAGCGGGGTCTGCTGGATGCCGGCGGCGAGGTTGGTGATGAGCGAGAAGCCGAGGATCTCCATGCCGGCCTCGCGGGCGGCGATCGCCTCGAGCGCGGTCGACATGCCCACGATGTGGCCGCCGATGTGCTTCGCCATCTGCACCTCCGCCGGGGTCTCGTAGTGGGGGCCGCGGAACTGCGTGTAGACGCCCTCGTCGAGCATCGGGTCGATCGTCCGGGCGATCTCGCGCAGACGCTTCGAGTAGAGGTCGGTGAGGTCGACGAACGTGGCGCCCTCGAGCGGAGAGTCGGCGGTGAGGTTGATGTGGTCGCTGATGAGCACGGGCTGACCGGGTGTCCACGTCTCGCGGATGCCGCCGGCGCCGTTCGTGAGCACCATGATCTTGGCGCCGGTCGCGGCGGCGGTGCGGACGCTGTGCACCACACGGCGCACACCGTGGGCCTCGTAGTAGTGGGTGCGCGCACCGATGACGAGGACGTTCTTGCCGCCAGGGGTGCGGATGCTGCGCAGGGTGCCGACGTGTCCTTCGAGCGCGGGCTTGGAGAAGCCGGTGACCTCGGTCGCGGGGATCGTCGCCACGGTCTCGCCGATGATGTCGGCAGCCTTGCCCCAGCCGCTGCCGAGGGTGAGGGCGATGTCGTGGTTCTCGACGCCGGTCAGACGGGCGATATCGGCTGCGGCCTGCGTAGCGACCTCGAACGGGTTCGCGGTCGGGTCGTCGAGAGGGTTGCTGTGCGTTTCGGGCATGGATCCACTCTAGGAAGGTGCAGGCTCGGGTGCCAGGATTGCGCGAGAATGGATTCCATGTCTTCCACCACTTTCGAGCGCACTCAGCGCGTCGCCGTCCTCGGCGGCGGTCCCGGCGGCTACGAGGCGGCCCTCGCGGCAGCCCAGTTGGGGGCCGAGGTCACCCTGGTCGAGCGCGTGGGAGTCGGGGGATCAGCCGTCCTCACCGACGTCGTGCCCTCGAAGAGCCTGATCGCCACCGCCGATGCAGCCGTCGCCATCTCCGAGGCGAGCGACCTCGGGGTCAACTTCTACGCCAAGGGCGACCACTCGAGGCCCCTCAAGCCCGAGATCGCGATCAACCTCGCCGCCGTGAACAAGCGACTCCTCGCGCTCGCGGGTCAGCAGTCCGAAGACATGCGCGCGACCCTTCTCGAAGCCGGCGTGCGCATCCTCTCCGGTCACGGACGCCTCGAGGGTCCCACGGCGATCATCGTGTCGACGGGCCAGGGCGGCACCGACTTCGACCGCGTCGAGGCGGACACGATCATCGTGGCCGTCGGTGCCTCGCCGCGCGAGCTGGACTCGGCCAAGCCCGACGGCAAGCGCATCCTGACCTGGACGCAGCTGTACGACATGAAGGCGCTCCCCGAGCACCTCATCGTGGTCGGTTCCGGTGTCACGGGTGCGGAGTTCGCCTCCGCCTACATGAACCTCGGTGCCAAGGTGACCTTGATCTCCAGCCGCGAGCAGGTGCTCCCGGGCGAGGACAAGGATGCGGCGAGCGTTCTGGAGAAGGTCTTCAAGCGCGGCGGCATGCAGGTGCTCTCCAAGTCCCGTGCCGACCGGGTCGAGGTCACGGATCACGGGGTCACGGCCACCCTGTCGGACGGACGCACGGTCGACGGAAGCCACTGCCTCATGGCGGTCGGTTCCATCCCGAACACCGCGGGCATCGGTCTGGAGGAGGCGGGCGTCGAGCTCGACGAGTCGGGACACGTCCGCGTGAACCGGGTCGCGCGCACCTCGGTCCCCAACGTCTACGCGGTCGGCGACTGCACGAACTTCTTCCCGCTGGCCTCTGTCGCCTCGATGCAGGGGCGCACGGCGGTCTTCCACGCGCTCGGCGACATCGTCATCCCGCTCGAGCAGATCAAGATCACCTCGAACATCTTCACCGCGCCCGAGATCGCCACGGTCGGTTACGGCGAGAAGGATGTGGAGGACGGCGTGGCCGACGGCCTGGTCTACAAGCTCCCGCTCGCGGCGAACCCACGCGCGAAGATGATGGGCATCAAGGACGGCTTCGTCAAGCTCATCGCGCGCAAGGGATCGGGCACCGTGATCGGCGGCGTGATCGTGGCGCCGAAGGCCTCGGAGCTGATCTACCCGATCGCGGTCGCGGTCGAGCGCCGTCTCACGGTCGACCAGGTCTCGCGGGTCTTCGCGGCATACCCGTCGCTGTCCAGCAGCATTACCGATGCGAGCAGGGCGATGCACCTCGTGAACATCTCGTAGCTCGACGAGACGGTTGGCGTGCAGCCGTTATCGTCGTCGGCGATAACGGTGGGCGTGCCGCCTGCTGTCGCTGAACTGTCGCTCGTCTTCGTGCGAGGAAAGCAGTGAAGGAGCCGTTCACATCGCCACGGCTGCAGGGATGGCCGGCGAAATGGGGTGAACGTCGTCCCCGACGCAATACCGGCATGCTCTGGCTCGGTGTCGTCCTATTCGCGGCCGCAGCCGCCATGATCGGATTCTCAGGTGGCGCCGCCGGCCCGCTGTGGTCGGGTGCGTTCGTCGCGCTGTTCGGTCTCACGGCCCTGGCGGTCGCTGCCCGCAGACCCTTCATCGAGGGGCGCGCGCGTCTGGTCGACGCGGCGACGCTGACGCGCGGGCGGGTAGGAAGCCCAGATGCACAGGTGCACTTCGTGCCGGAGCGGCGGCCGGGCGTCGTCACCCTGGCGCTGTGCGTCGCATGGGGCATCGTGCTCACGGCCGCGACGATCGTCGCGATCGGGATCGGGCTGACCGGCCGGCCCGAGGCCTTTCTCGGAGTCGCCGTGCTCGCGGCGACCGCCGCGCTGTTCGTCTACACGGCCGTGCGCGCGGCCATCACGCAATATCGGTCCGACTCCTTCGGCCGTCGACCGATGGGGCTGGGCATCGGCCGCGACGGGGTGCTCCTGTTGCGTGTCACCGAGACCCTGTACGTGCCGTGGAGCGCGATCCGCCGGGTGGAGTCGGACCTGACCGAACCGCGTCGCGGTACGGACGAGCTCCCGCTGATCCGTCTTCGCGTGGACCCGGGCCGTGTGACGGCCTCCGACGGAATGCGTGCTCCCGCCTCGTTCACTGTGTCCCCGGCCATGCTGAAGGCGCGACGAAGGCCCCCGCCTTGAGGCGGGGGCCTTCGTCGAACGATCCGGGTGTCAGCTGATCGTGAGCAGCTGGTGCCCTGCGGAGACGGTGGCACCGGCGTCCGCGTTGATGTTGCCGACGACGCCGTCCTTGTGGGCCTGCAGCGGCTGCTCCATCTTCATGGCCTCGAGCACGACGACCAGGTCGCCCTTGACGACCTGCTGCCCGTCGGTGACGGCGATCTTGACGACGGTCGCCTGCATCGGCGACTTGACCGCGTCGCCGGAGGCTCCGGCGTTGGCCGTGGTGGCGTGGCTTCGGCGCGACGGCGGAACCGCGGCGGGGCGTCCGGCGGTACCGGCGGCGACGGCGACGCGGTCGGGGAGGCTCACCTCGAGGCGCTTGCCTGAGACCTCGACGACCACGGTGTGACGCGCCTCGGCGGAGGTCGGTGCTTCGAGCTCCCCGTCCCACGCCGGGATGTCGTTGACGAACTCGGTCTCGATCCAGCGGGTGAAGATCCCGAACTCGCCGTCCTCCGCCGTGAACGCGGGATCGCGCACGACCTTGCGGTGGAACGGGATGACGGTGGGGAGCCCGGCGACCTCGAACTCATCGAGTGCGCGGCGCGAGCGCTCCAGCGCTTCGGCCCTGTCCTTGCCCGTCACGATGATCTTCGCGAGCAGAGAGTCGAAGGCGCCGGACACCGAGTCGCCGGCGGTGACGCCGGAGTCGAGGCGGATGCCGGGTCCTCCGAAGGTCTTGAAGACGTGGATCGGGCCGGGCTGGGGGAGGAATCCGCGACCGGGGTCCTCGCCGTTGATGCGGAACTCGATCGAATGCCCCTGGGGCTTCGGGTCGTCGTAGTCGATGGTGCCGCCGGCCGCGATGCGGAACTGCTCGCGCACCAGGTCGATGCCGGTGACCTCTTCGGAGACCGGGTGCTCGACCTGCAGGCGGGTGTTCACCTCGAGGAACGAGACCGTGCCGTCGGCGCCGATGAGGAACTCGCACGTGCCGGCGCCGACGTAGCCGACCTCCTTGAGGATGGCTTTCGAGGCCGAGTAGAGGAGGTCGTTCTGCTCGTCCGTGAGGAACGGAGCCGGCGCCTCTTCGACGAGCTTCTGGTGGCGGCGCTGCAGAGAGCAGTCGCGCGTCGAGATGACGACGACGTTGCCCTCGGCATCGGCCAGGCACTGGGTCTCGACGTGACGCGGCTTGTCGAGGTACTTCTCGACGAAGCACTCGCCGCGGCCGAAGGCGGCGACGGCCTCGCGGGTGGCGGATTCGAAGAGCTCCGCGACCTCGTCGAGCTCGCGGGCGACTTTGAGGCCGCGTCCGCCGCCGCCGTACGCGGCCTTGATGGCGATCGGGAGGCCGAACTCCTTGGCGAAGGCGATGACCTCGTCGGCGCCTTCGACGGGGCCGGGGGTGCCGGGAGCGAGAGGCGCGCCGACCTTCTCGGCCACGTGACGCGCGGTCACCTTGTCGCCGAGAGCCTCGATGGCCTCCGGAGACGGGCCGATCCAGGTCATGCCCGCGTCGATGATGGCGCGTGCGAACTCGGCGTTCTCGGCGAGGAACCCGTAGCCAGGGTGCACGGCGTCGGCACCGGCGCGGCGGGCGATGGAGAGGATCTTCTCGATCTGAAGGTAGGTCTCGGCGCTGGTCGAGCCGCCGAGGGCGTAGGCCTCGTCGGCGAGGCGGGTGTGCAGGGCATCCCGATCCTGGTCGGCGTAGACGGCGACCGAGGCGATCCCGGAGTCACGGGCGGCGCGGATGATGCGGACGGCGATCTCGCCGCGGTTGGCGATGAGCACCTTGGCGATAGCAGGCATGCTTGCCAGCCTAGCGAGAACGACCCCGATCCCTTTGACGACTCCCCACAAGAAAGTCGGGAAAACGTGGAGGGGAGTCTACGACCAGAGGTCGGTCCAGCGGACACCGAGCTCCGCGGCGAGGTGGCGGACGGTCGACAGGGACATGCCTACGACTGTCGAGGGATCTCCGTCCACGCGGGTGATGAAGGCCCCACCCAGGCTGTCGACGGTGAAGGCTCCCGCCACGTGGAGCGGCTCTCCGGAGGCGACGTACGCGGCGATCTCGGCGTCGCTCACATCGTCGGCGAACGTCACGGCGGCCTCGGCGACCGCGGTGGCCTCCATCGGCTCGGTTCCGGGGGAGACCCGGAACACCGAGTGTCCGGAGTGCAGGATGCCGGTCTCTCCGCGCATCTCCTGCCAGCGCCTGGTCGCCTCCTCGGCGGTGTACGGCTTGCCGTAGACCCGCCCACCGAGCGCGAACATCGAATCCCCGCCGATCACCAGGCCTTCGAAGGTCCCCTCCGCAGCGAGGCTCCGTGCGACGGCGGCCGCCTTCGCGCGGGCGAGCAGAAGCACCAGCTCCTCCGGTGCGAGGGGGGTGCCCCGTTCAGCTTCGGCGGCGGCGGCGACCGCATCCTCATCGACGTCCGGCGACACCGTGAGCGGTTCGATTCCCGCCTGCCGGAGCAGCATGAGTCGGGCGGGCGAGGTGGAGGCGAGGCAGACGCGCATGTCCACCACCGTATCCTCGAAGAATGACTTCCTCCCCAGCCGACGTGCTCGAACTCGACATCACCGGCATCGCGCACGGGGGCACGTTCATCGCCCGCCACGAGGGACGCGTGGTCTTCGTCTCCGATGCGATCCCCGGAGAGCGCGTCCGTGCCCGGGTGATCGCCCCGCAGGAGGGGGCGGACGCCTCGACCCGCAGCTTCTGGCGGGCCGAGACCATCGAGGTGCTGGAGGCCTCGGAGCACCGTCGCCCGCACGTGTGGGCGGAAGCCGACGTGTCGCGCGACCCGGCCGCCCGCCCCGGTGGCGCCGACCTCGGCCACATCGACATCGACCACCAGCGTGAGCTCAAGAAGCGTGTGCTGACGGAGGCACTGGACCGCTTCGCGGGCAGTGGTCTCGTGGCACCCGAGATCGAGTCGGTGGAATCGGGCGACGGTCTCGGATGGCGCACACGCGTCACCCTGCACGTCGACGACACGGGAATCGCCGGTCCGTTCGCCGCACGCAGCCATCGCGTCGTCCCCGTGACCTCGCATCCGCTGGCCAGGCCTGCGATCGCCGAAGCGGCGCTCGTGCTGGGGGGTGAGGCCCCCGGCCGCATCGAACTCGTCGAGCCCGCCGACGGCACGGTGCGCGTCATCCGACGAGAGGAGACCGAGCGCGCCCCCCGCGTGCAGCGCGGGTTCCGCAAGCGCCCCACTCCCGAGGTGATCCACGAGATGGTCAACGACCGTCGATTCGAGGTCGACGCAACGGGCTTCTGGCAGGTGCACCCGCGCGCGGCGTCCGTGCTCGACGCCGCGGTCTACGGAATCCTCGACGGGCATGTCGACGACCAGAAGACGCACTACGACCTGTACGGAGGGGTCGGCCTGTTCGCAGCGACGCTCGCCGACCTCGGCGGGACCGACATCGTGACGGTCGAGTCCAGTTCCCGCGCCACCCAGCACGCTGCCGCGAATCTCGCCCCTCTCGAGGTGAACGCCGTGACGGCCCGCGTCGATCGTTTCCTGGCGACGCAGAAGGGCGGGCGCACGGGCGCCGTCGTGCTCGACCCGCCCCGCGCCGGAGCCGGTCGCCAGGTGGTCGAAGCGGTGCACGCGCTCGCGCCGGAGGCCATCGCGTACGTCGCGTGCGACCCTGTGGCACTCGCCCGCGATCTCGGCACCTTCCGAACCCTCGGGTGGAACGTCGACCGACTTCGGGGCTTCGATCTGTTCCCGCACTCGCACCACTTCGAGGTCGTCGCGCTGCTGACCCGGTGAGGGATCCGCGGCTCGTCGGGCGACTCAGTAGGCTGAGGGGATGAGCACGGTCGCACTCATCGACGATCACGAGTCCGTTCGCCTCGGTCTCGAGGCCGCGTGCGCGCGTGATTCGCAGACCGTGGTCTTCTCCGGGAGCACCGTGGGCTCCTACCTCGATTGGCGCAAGGCCACCGCGGCTGCTCCTGCCGAGGTGGTCGTCCTCGACCTCACCCTCGGCGACGGCACGACCGTGACCGAGAACGTGACCTCACTCGTGAACGACGGCGCGAGCGTGGTGATCCACAGCGTCGCCGATCGACCGGCCGCCGTACGCGAAGCGCTCGCCGCCGGGGCCGCCGGAGTGGTGAGCAAGTCCTCCGCGCTCGACGACGTGCTCGACGCGATCCGCACGGTGGCGCAGGGCGAGGCGCTCAACAACGTCGAATGGGCGAGCGCCGTCGACGGAGACCGGGCATTCGCCGATGCGCAGCTCGCCACGCGCGAGCGCGAGGTCCTTCGTCTGTATGCGACGGGTCTGCCGTTGAAAGCCGTCGCCGAGAAGCTGGGTGTCGCCTACTCCACGGCCAAGGAGAACATCACCCGCATCCGCGTGAAGTACGTCGAGGTCGGGCGCCCCGCGCCGACGAAGGTCGACCTCCTGCGCCGAGCGATGGAAGACGGGATCGTCACGGCTGACGAGGCGCCCGGTGGCCGCTGAGCCGCTCAGCATCCGCGACGCGTGGAGCAAGATCCCCTCTCCCGGCAGCACGGAGACGGCTTACGAGCGCTTCACCGGCAAGCGCATGGAGCGGATCCTCGCGATCGTCGTCGCGATCGGTTCGGCGGTGCTCGGCGCGCAGGCGCTGCTCTCCGCGATGGGGTCGCTGTCCCATGCGGATCCTGCGCACATCGTGACGCTGTTCGTGGTGTTCGTGCCATTGGCGGCGATGCTGGTGGCCTGTGTGATCGGTCGAGGGGTTCGCACCTTCTCCGGTATCTTCGCCGTCGTCTACGTCCTCGCGCTCGCCGCCTGGCCGACCATCGTCGACCCGTCGGACAAAGGGGCGGGTGAGCAGCCGTGGATCTTCTTCCTGGTCAACGTCGGGGTCGTCGCGGCCATGCTCGCCTTCCCGCTGCGACTCCAGTTCGCCTGGGCGGCGGGCATGCCTTTCGTCTACGGCTACGTGCGGCTCGTGCAGGGGGAGTTCTCCCGCGAGTTCTGGGTGACCACCGCTTTCGACGTGTCGTTCACCCTCATCCTCGGCGTCGTCATCGTCTCGCTCGGCTGGATGTTCCGTTCCGTCGCCGCCGGCGTCGATGAGGCCAGGGGACAGGCGGTGGCGTCGTACTCGACGGCTGCCGCAGCTGCCGCAGCGGAGGAGGAGCGCGCGGCGATGTCCGCCTTGATGCACGACAGCGTGCTCGCCGCGCTGATCGCCGCGGAACGGGCCGAGGGGGAACGCGCGGAGGAACTCGCGGTTGCCATGGCACGGGAGGCTCTCACCCGTCTCGCGAACACCGAGGCCGCCGTCGCCCAGGAGGGCAGCGATGAGCCGGTCGGAACGGCGCAGATCGTCGTCGAGCTGCGCAGAGCGCTCTCCGAGCTCGGCGCCGATGCGATCGTGGAAGAGCGCGGCGGCACCGGGCTCATCCCCGGGCGAGCAGCCCGCGCACTCGTGCTCGCCGCGCGGCAGGCGATCGGCAACGCCGTGTCCCACGCCAACGGGCGTGGGCTCCACATCATCGTCGAGGGGCACGGAGACGAGGGCATCGGCGTGACCGTCTCGGACACCGGGCCCGGGTTCGATGTCGGTTCCATCGGCGCCGACCGTCTCGGGATCCGCGCGTCGATCTTCGCGCGCATGGCCGGTGTCGCCGGTACGGCCGACATCCTCTCCGACGAACACGGCACCACCGTGACTCTGGGATGGGAGCGCTCGTGAGCCGCACCGTGCGCAGCGTCGCCACCTCTCTCGCCGTCGGCTTCGCGCTGTACTTCGTCGCACGGGGGATCTGGTGGATCGAGCAGCCGACCGCTCCGCTGCTGATGGTCCTCGCGATCGGTGTGTACCTCGTCGTCGTGAACATTGCGATCCTCGGCGACGGCGCCTCGGTGCGGATGCCGATGTGGTCGGCGATCCTCGCGCTGCTGGCCAGTGCGGTGATTCCCGTGCTCGTCACGTTCTCCCTCGAACCGGCCCACCGCACCGCCCCGTTCGCGACCTGGTACATCGGCGCGCTCGGACTGCTCGGTGTCGTCTGCGTTGTGCGTCGGCGGTCTCTGATCGGCTGGCTCGTGCTCGCGGTGCTCACCGCGACGGCGTCCCTCGCGCTGGGGTTCGTCGTGGCTCTCAATCTCGGCCTCGTGGGCTCGATCATGTGGGTGGCGGTCGCGCGACTGCTCGTGATGTTCTGGGACCGAGCCGTCCGCGATACCGAGCGCCTCGCCGAGATCCAGCAGGCGGTGTCGGCATGGCATGCCACGCAGCGGGTGCGTCAGCGCGAGAGGCGTCTGCGCACCCAGTTCGCCCTGGCCGTCGCCGGACCCGTCCTCAGCAGGGTCGTCGCGGCTCGCGGTGCGCTGGACGATCAAGAGCGTCTGGATGCCCGACTCGCCGAGGGCAGGCTGCGCGACGAGCTGCGCGGCGCCGACCTTCTCAACGATGCGGTGCGCAACGCGATCGAGGCGGCACGTCGGCGCGGCGTCGTCGTGACCGTCTTCGACGAGGGCGGGTTCGACGGCATCGACGAGCCGCGCCGCAAAGCGATCAGGGACGAGTTGGCGGTGGTGCTCAGCCGCGCGCAGACGTCTCGCCTCATCATCCGGTCGGCGCGGGATCCGCGCGTGGCCGTCACCGTGGTCGGCCGAGCCGGTTCGCGATCGTCCGGTGACGACGACGCGGTCGACATCTGGCACGAGATCCCACGCTGACGGGCGGGATCCGACAGAGCTGGTGCACGTCCTCGGCCCCGGCCTGGGGAGGTGACCGGAGTCGAGGATGGTGAGAGTGGGAGAGGGGCGGCGAATCCGCCAGCCCCTCTCCGTGCGGACAGCTACCCGAAAACCGTCCGCTGGTGGCCGATCAGCGTCTGTCTACCCTGGGACCGAGAGACCAGCCGAACGCGAAGCGTCTCCCTCAGTCTGATGGGTTCCGCAAACATTGTCTGTAGGTATTTTGGGGGACACGATTTCTCCTTCGATGGGGGATCATTGGACGATGGCAACGCGTCGTGGCACCAACCTTCCCCGCATGGGCGACTTCAATCAGTCCGTGATCCTGGAGGCGATCCGGCAATCCGGTGAGGGATTGAGCAGGATCGAACTGTCGACGGCGACCCGTCTCTCGGCGCAGACGGTCACCAACATCACCCGCAGACTCCTCGACGACGGGTTCATCAGGGAGGCGGGGCGCACGATCAACGGGCCGGGCAAGCCGCGTGTGACCTTGCGGCTCGTCGCCGACAGTCGCTTCGCGGTGGGCGTGCACCTCGATCCCGCGCTGATGACCTTCGTGCTGCTCGACCTGTCCGGCGCCGTCGTCCGGCGCCTCAGCGTACGCACACCTGCCGACGACCCGCACCGCATCGTCGAGGCCATGGCGGACACGATCGATGCGCTGATCGTGGCATCGGGTGTCGATCGTTCGCGGATCGCCGGGGTGGGGATCGCGGCCCCCGGTCCGCTCGATGCCGAGAAGGGTACGGTCATCGACCCTCCCAAGCTCGCCGGTTGGCATCGTGTGCCGCTGCGCGCGGTGCTGTCTGAGGCGACCGGACTCCCCGTGGTGCTGGAGAAGGACACGACGTCGGCCGCGGTGGGGGAGCTCTGGACGCGACGGGAATCGGCCGACGATTCCTTCGTGTTCATCTACCTGGGAATCGGCATCGGCGCGGCCCTGGCGAGAGACGGCGAGGCGGTCCGCGGGAGCACGCGCAACATCGGCGAGATCGGGCACATCATCGTCGACCCCGACGGGCCCTCCTGCTCGTGCGGGTCCCGTGGGTGCGTCGAGGTCGTCTGCACCCCCCAGGCGATCGTGGAACGGGCCGCGCGCGCAGGAGTGTTCGACGACGAGCGCCAGGCGTCCGATGCTGCAGCCGTCGACGCGAGATTCACCCAGCTGTGCGAGCGCGCGGCGGAGGGGAACACCGCGGCCGTCGAGGTTGTGCGGCAGGCTGCGGCGCACATCACCGTGCTGACGGCGGCGCTGACGAACATGCTCGATGTGGATCGGGTGGTGTTCGGCGGGCCGTTCTGGTCACGACTTGCTGACGTGTACCTCCGAGAGGTGCCCGACAGGCTCGACCGCGCGAGTGCGACTCGCGCGGTGCGCACGCTCCCCGTGGATGGCACCGTGGTCGGAGACGACGTCGGTGCGGTGGGCGCCGCATGCGTCGTCCTCGATTCGGTCCTCAGCCCCCGCGCCTCCGACCTGTTGCTCGAGAGCTGAACTCCCGATCCTCCGCAGCTCGGCCGGCGGTCGAAGCCGCACGCTTTGCGCGCATAAGTCGATTCGATGTACTATTTGGCGTTCCCTCACGCCCAGACCAATGGAATCCACCGTCTCCCGTGCGCTCGGCACCGTCGCACGTCGAGAAGAAGCGATTCCGGTCTGAGCCGGGGCGGACGCTCGACCCTTCATGGGAAGGGTGAGGCGGCAACGGGGAACGTCGCCGGGCAGGGCGCTGGGGGTCCTGCGACGATCGTCTGCGTGATTCGTGAAGCGGAGGGTTCACGGATCACGCAGACGCCGTTTCGCGCCTCCTCCAGGGCAAGCCCCGCGGCTCAGTCGGAGAAGCGCCCCCATGGGATGTCGCGACGCAGCGGACGGCGCAACGGACGCTGCGTCCGCGTCCACGCCGACACCGACGGCTCGTCCGCGACGGCGGCAGCCGCCTCCGTCGCATAGGCCTCGCTGATCACGGCGATGAGAGCGGCGAGCTCTTCTTCCGTAGCCGCGCCACGCGTGATGTCGAGCAGCGGTGCCGCCGAACCGGACGCACCGCTGTCCTGTGCGCTCTGCCCGGTCACAGCGGGATGTTCCCGTGCTTCTTCGGGGGCAGTTCGGCGCGCTTGCCGCGCAGGGCGCGCAGGGCTTTCGCGATCGAGACGCGGGTGTTGGCCGGCTCGATGATCCCGTCGAGCTCGCCGCGCTCGGCCGCCAGGAACGGTGAAGCCACGTTGTACGTGTACTCGTTCGCGAGTCGGGTGCGGACGGCAGCGACGTCCTCGCCGGCCTCCTCCGCTTTCTTGATCTCGCCGCGGTACAGGATGTTGACGGCACCCTGCCCACCCATGACCGCGATCTCGGCGGTCGGCCATGCGAGGTTCACATCGGCGCCGAGCTGCTTCGACCCCATCACGATGTAGGCGCCGCCGTAGGCCTTGCGCAGGATGACGGTCACCAGCGGCACCGTCGCCTCGGCGTAGGCGTAGAGGAGCTTCGCACCGCGGCGGATGACGCCGGTCCACTCCTGGTCGGTGCCGGGCAGGTAGCCGGGGACATCCACCAGCGTGACGATCGGGATCGAGAATGCGTCGCAGAAGCGCACGAAGCGGCTGGCCTTCTCGCCGGCTTCGATGTTCAGCGTTCCGGCCATCTGCGAAGGCTGGTTGGCGATGATGCCGACCGAGCGCCCCTCGATGCGACCGAAGCCGATGACGATGTTGGGCGCGAACAGCGGCTGGACCTCGAGGAAGTCGCCCTCGTCGACGACATGCTCGATCACGGTGTGGATGTCGTAGGGCTGGTTGGTCGAGTCGGGGACGAGCGTGTTGAGCACTCGGTCGGCGTCGGTCGTCTCGAACTCGAACGTGCTCTCGTACGTGGGCAGTTCCGCCATGTTGTTGTCCGGCAGGAAGCTGAGGAGCGTGCGCGCGTAGTCGATCGCGTCGTCCTCGTCTTCGGCGAGGTAGTGCGAGACGCCCGATCGGGTGTTGTGCGTGTACGCGCCACCGAGCTCTTCCATGCCGACGTCCTCGCCGGTGACCGTCTTGATCACATCGGGGCCGGTGACGAACATCTGGCTGGTCTTGTCGACCATGATCACGAAATCGGTGAGGGCGGGGGAGTACACCGCGCCGCCGGCAGCCGGGCCCATGATGATCGAGATCTGCGGGATCACGCCGGATGCGCGGGTGTTCAGCCGGAAGATCTCGCCGTACTTCCCGAGGGCGACGACGCCTTCCTGGATGCGCGCGCCACCCGAGTCGAGGATTCCGATGCAGGGCATCCCCCCGGCGAGGGCGAACTCCATGATCTTGATGATCTTCTCGCCGGCGACCTCGCCGAGCGAACCGCCGAAGGTGGAGAAGTCCTGCGAGTACACCGCGACGGTGCGGCCGTTGATCGTGCCGACGCCGGTGACGACCGAGTCGCCGTAGGGGCGGGAACGGTCCATGCCGAAGGCCGTGGTGCGGTGGCGCACATACTCGTCGAACTCGACGAAGCTCCCGGGGTCGACGAGCAGCTCGATGCGCTCGCGGGCGGTCATCTTGCCCTTCGCGTGCTGCTTCTCCTTCGCCTTCGCTTCTGCGTCGACGACGGCTTCGGTGTAGCGAGCGCGCAGATCCGCGATCTTGCCGGCGGTGGTAAAGAGGTCGGGCTTGTCCGTCACGGATTCCACCCTATCGTCGGCTCGCCGTCGACTGTTGGATGCTCGCCACAACGGGTCAGCTGATCCTTTGGTGACGTGCGCTCAGTCTTCCGAGTCGCTCGGTGCCAGCGCCGGGTCGGTGTGGGGTCGTCGGCCGATCGAGAGCGCCTTGCGTCCGGCCCATTCCACGCCGCGGATGGTCGTGCCGGCGGCTCCCGCCACTGCGGCGCCGGCGTACCGGGTGCCACGCAGCATCCGCAGCTCCAGCTTCTCGGCACCGGGCACGGGCTCCAGTTCGAGGGGAAGGTCGATCGGGGCGGCGCCGAAGGCTTTGTGCGACGTGGTCAGCACGCGGCGACCGAGGATGTTGTTCCCGGCTCCGCCGATCGCGGCGCCGATCCCGAACGGGAGCGCCTTGCCGATCACCGAGGCCCCGCCCTTCGCGGCGAACTGCTTCACGAACATGCTCTTGAGCTGGTCGACGAGCGGTCCGACGGCGGCGCGGGGGAGCGACTTCGTGACGAGTTCGCCCCAGTACGATGATCTGCTCGCGCCGCGCCCCGACACCTGCCCGGCGAGCTGGCCGACGAGGTCGACGCCTTCTTTGCCGAGCATCAGCGTCATCACCAGCGCGCGGGCGCGATCCGGATTCGCGACCGCGATCCCGTGCACTTCGGCGACCGACTGCGCGAACAGGGCGGTGGACTCGACGAAGCCCACCGTCTCCACTCCGGAGAGCGCGAGAGTGATGCCCGTACCGATGCCGGGGACGACCGCGGTCGCGCCGACCGCCGCCCCTCCCGTGGTCACGGCTGCGAGGTAACGGCGCTCGAGGATGCGGATGATCTCCGCCGGTGAGGCCAGGGGGTTGCGCAGTCGGATGCTGCGGATGTGCGCCAGCACGAGCGGGCGTTGGATCGACAGCACACGGTCGAGCCCGCGCACCATCATCGGGTGCTCGGCCGATCCGGCAGGGGGCACGCCCTTATCCCAGGGAGCGTCGTCCGGGAGCGAATGGATCTTGTGCACCTTGGGGGCCATGCTGCGATCCTAGGGATCCAGTCCGCGAAAACGCCGAAAGCCCGGTCCCATCGGGGGCCGGGCTTTCGTGTCGGGAGATCAGACGAAGAGGTTCGCCCGCTCGAGGTCTTCTGCGAAGTCGACCTCGACCGCGTAGAGGTCGGAGACGTCCATCGGCTCGAGCAGCAGGCCGTCCTCGGCGATCGCGAGCTCGAGGCCGCGCTCGAAGTAGTCCTGGTCCTCGACGCGCTGCAGCTGGCGCATGAACGCCTTCTTGTGGGCGGAGGAGATGTAGTTGATGCCCACGGCCTCGCCGAGACCGCCCTTGACGGTCTTGGATAGCTCGTTGATGAAGCCCTCGGCCGTGACCGTGTACTTCACCTCTTCGTCGCTGACCTTGGAGGTGTTCACCGTGACGAAGGACTGGTCGCGCTCGATGTACTCGAGCGCGCGGCCGAGGATCATCGGGTCGAAGACGACGTCGCCGTTCATCCACAGCACTCCGCCGCGCCCGGTCGCCCCGAGGGCCCGCAGCAGGCTCTTCGAGGTGTTGGTCTCGTCGTAGCGCTCGTTGTGGACGTAGTTCACCTGGGGGAACGCGTCGATGATGGTCTCGGCGCGGTAGCCGACCACGGTGGTGATGCGGGCGTCGGAACCGAATGCGGCCCGGATGTTGTCGTGCTGCTGGCCCATGATCGTGCGGCCGTCGCTCAGTTCGGTGAGCGGCTTCGGCAGCGCGCGGCCGAGGCGCGAGCCCATTCCGGCGGCGAGGATGACGGTTTGAAGAGTCACGAGTGCTCCTAAAGGAAGTTGTGTTCACGGTCGATTAACCGACCAGACACTTCGTCGTGCCGGAATCATGGTATCGATTCCGGCTGGGAAGCTCAGGGCCAGAGTGCCCCCGTTGTCATTTCGTGATCGACTACACACCGGATGCACAGGGTTCCACTCGGCCCGTGATCCCGGCGGATCCGCGTGATCCGAGGGCAGTTTATTGCGCGGCGGCCTTGGCGTACAGCCACCCGTTGATACCGTAGGACGGTGACTGCCTCCCCTGACGACCGCACCGCCCAGGTGGACCAAACCGAGATCGCGCAAGAGAAGGCGTCGGCGAAGCGCGCGCCGGCGAAGAAGCAGAGTCCTGAAGCGGCATCGAACGCCGAGAAGACCGCGCGCACGCCTGCCGCGAAGAGGCCGGTCGCGAAGAAGCCTGCCGCGAAGAAGCCTGCCGCGAAGAAGCCGGCAACCGCACGCACTACCGCGACCTCGACGGCGGGGAGGACCGCTGCGGCGAAGGCGTCGGCGGCGAGGTCCGGAACGAAGGCGGCTGCAGAGAAGGCGGCCCCGACGGCCGATGTCGTGGTGGAGCCGCTGGTCAAAGCGATCACCGATGCGACGGAGAAGCCCGCGTCCACTCCGACCTCCGCGCGCGGTGCAGCAGAAGCACGCACCGCGGCCGCGAAGAACACGGCGGCTCGATCGGCGGCATCGAAGTCGGCGACATCCGCGGCGGCGGCGGCATCTTCCGCCCGCACCGCGGCAGCGAAGTCCACCGCCGCGAAGACCGCTGCATCGAAGACCGCGGCATCGAAGTCCACGGCCGCGAAGGGCGCTGCATCGAAGACCGCTGCATCGAAGACCGCAGCTTCGAAGACGGCAGCAGCGAAAGCCGCGGCGTCCAAGGCTGCGGCGACGAAGTCCACCGCGCGTTCGGCCGCAGCCAAGTCCTCGGCAGCGAAGACGGCGGCCGCGAAGAGTGCGGCGGCGAAGAAGGCGGCGACGAAGAAGGCCGCTGACGAGGCGGCGAAGGCTGCCGCCGAGGCCGCGAAGAGCGCGCCGGAAGCTTCGGTGATCGAAGGTGTTCCCGTGGTCGAGATCGCACTTTCGGCCGACACGGTTCCCCCGATCGCCGCCGCCGCGGGGACGATCGAGCCGGCCGCGGTCGCCGAGCCCGTGCGCGTCGCGGAACCGGCAGCAGCGGAGCCCGTCGCGGCCGAGCCGATCGTCGAGCAACCGGTCGCTCCCGAACCCGTCGAAACAGCGAGGGCGGAGCCGACTGCTGTCATCGAGTCGATCGAGGCCGTCGAAGCGGTGAACGAGTCCGACGACGCGGCTTCCGAGACCGGGGACCCCGGCGAGGCTCCCTCCGTCGGTGAGGCGATCAGCATCCGCGGTCTGGTCAAGCAGTTCGGCGACAACCGCGCCGTCGACGGTATCGACCTGACCGTTCCTGCCGGATCGTTCTACGGGGTCGTCGGTCCCAACGGCGCGGGCAAGACAACGACCCTCTCGATCGTCGCCGGGCTTCTCCGTGCCGATGCGGGCAGCGTCGTCATCTGCGGCATCGACCAGGCGAAGCAGCCTCTGGCCGCGAAGCGGCTGATGGGCGTGCTGCCCGATCGGCTGCGCACCTTCGACCGTCTCACCGGTCGCCAGCTGCTCTACTACTACGGGTTGCTCCGCGGCCTCGCGGCGGATGTGATCGAGAAGCGCGCGGCCGACCTCGCCCGAGCCTTCGACCTCGGCGACGCCCTCAGCCGCGTCGTCTCGGACTACTCCGCCGGTATGACGAAGAAGATCATGCTCGCCGGGGCCATGATCCACTCGCCGCGCGTGCTCGTGCTCGACGAACCGTTCGAGTCGGTCGACCCCGTCTCGTCGGCGGTCATCCTCGACATCCTCCGTGCCTACGTGTCGCACGGCGGCACCGTGATCCTCTCCAGCCATGGCATGGATCTCGTCGAGCGGGTGTGCTCGCGCGTCGCGATCATCGTGGGGGGAGAGGTACTCGCCGAGGGCACCATCGATGAGGTGCGCGCGGGCCAGACCCTCGAAGCGCGCTTCGTCGAACTCGCCGGCTCCAGCGGAGAGGTGGAGGGGCTCGAGTGGCTGCACACGTTCTCCGACTGAGGCTCGCGCTGCTGCTCGGCTCGTTGCGCGGCGATCGTCGGGTTCGGTCGATCATCTCGTTCGCTGCCGTGATCGCGGTCACCGCCGTGGTGTGCATCGCCGTGTTCAGCCTCGCAACAGCCCCGGTCCCGGTGGCCCGTGCGGTCACCGTGCTCGGTGGTGCGGCCCTGCTCATCGGGTTCCTCGTCGGCCCGATCCTGGTCGGGGCGGTCGATCAGCTCGACCCTCGACGGTTCGCTGTGTTCGGCGTCGATGATCGCCAGATGCCCTGGGTGCTCGCACTGGCGGCGTTCGTCAGTGTTCCCAGTCTCGCGCTCCTCGCCGTCTATATCAGCGTCTGTATCGTCGCGATCGGAGCAGGCACACCCTGGCCGTTGGCTGTGGTGATGACGATCGCCGGTGTCCTCACGACGATGCTGGTCTCGCGGATCGGGATGGCCCTCAACGCGTTGCTCCTCCCCGAGCGTCGCTCCCGCGAGCTCACGGCGCTGTTCGCGCTCGCGCTGATCGTGATCGCCTTCCCGGTCGCGGTCTTCTTCGGATCGCTGCGCTGGGACGGACTCGTGCCACCATCGCTGGCGACCCTGTCGAGCGTGTTCGGCTTCAGTCCGTTCGCCGCCGCTCCCGCCTTCCTCTTCGATTCCGCGGCCGGTGCCACCACGTCGGCGTGGATCAGCGGTGCCATCGCCGTGGTGACGGTCGTGCTCCTCTGGATGGCATGGACCTGGCTCGTGCGGCGCCTGCTCACGACGACCGAGCGTCCGGTCACCTTGCGCGAGCGCACCGGGCTCGGCTGGTTCGGCTTGCTGCCGTCGAACGCGTTCGGGGCGATCGCGGCGCGAAGCCTCGTGTACTGGCTTCGCGATCGTCGCTACATCATGAACATCATCGTCGTCCCGGTGGCTGGTGTGCTCTCGATGCTCCCACTCGTCGTGGCCGGCGTGCCGCTCGAGATCGCCGCATTGGTCCCGGTGCCCGTCATGGCACTGTTCTTCGGATGGCTACCGCACAACGATGTCGCCTACGACTCGACGGCGCTGTGGACCCACGTCGCGAGTGGCGTCCGCGGTCTTCCCGATCGCCTGGGGCGTCTCGTCCCGGTGCTGCTCGTCGCGATCCCTGTGCTCGCGATCGCGGTTCCGCTCTCTCTCGCGTTGATCGGGACCTGGAGCCTGTTGCTGCCTCTGGGTGGATTGGCTGCGAGTCTTCTGTTCTGCGCACTCGGTATCTCGAGCATCGTCTCGGTCGTCGCCCCGTATGCTGTCTCCCGGCCGGGAGACAGTCCGTTCCAACAGCCGCAACGTCCCACCTCGCGAGGGACCTACGGGCCTGCGGCGGCATTCCTCGGGGCCATCGTGCTGAGCGCACCGACCATCTGGCTGTTCGCTGCCACGATTCTCGATGGATCGGCCTATGCCCCGGCGACCTTCTGGGTCGGGCTCCTCGGCGGCCTCGTGGTGGTGGCGGCAGGAACCGTCATCGGCGGTCGCATCTTCGAGCGCAGCGGAGAGCGCCTGATGGAGTTCGTCGAGACAGCGTGAAGACCGCCCGCTGGGCGTTCGGCGCCGCTAGACTCACGGGATGAGTACTCCGCTGGACAGCCCCGATCAGGGCGGCGTGGCAACGCTTGATCGCGAACTGGAAGAGCTCCTCCGCGAGGAGAATCTCGAACCGGGCGACCATGAGCGCTTCTCGCACTACGTGAAGAAGGACAAGATCCTCGAGTCCGCGATCACCGGCAAGCCGGTGCGCGCGCTGTGCGGCAAGAAGTGGACCCCGGGCCGCGACCCGGAGAAGTTCCCGATCTGCCCCACGTGCAAGGAGATCTACGAGTCGATGATCGGCTGACGTCACTCGGCTTCGACGTACACGGTGGGAATCGCCGGGTTGGATTTGCTGAGCGCGAGTGCGCGCACGGGAAGCTCTTCTCGCACACGCAGATGATGCGCTCGCGCCGTCGCCGTACCCTCGACACCTTCGTACGAGGAGTCGATGTCGCCTCCGTCGACGAATGTGACCTGAAGCGGGCGACCGTCGGGGTGCTCGGCCGCGGTGTCGAGTTCCTCGAAGCCGTCGGACACGACGACGGTCTCCGCGGTGGCGACGCCGTCGACCAGGGTGCGGAACGCGGCCTTGCGACCGCCGTGCGAGGCCTTGTCTGCTGACGCCTTCGCGACGCCGATCCACGATCCGGTGGAATCCTGTCGCGCCACGAGCTTGTAGACCATGCTCGCGGTGGGATAGCCGGAACCGGTGACGACTGACGTTCCGACGCCGTAGGCGTCGACCGGCGAAGCGGCGAGAGCGGCGATCGCGTACTCGTCGAGATCGCTGGTCACGGTGATGCGCGTGGACGTCGCACCGAGTTCGTCGAGCTGCGCGCGGACGTCTCCTGCGACGATGGGGAGGTCGCCGGAATCGATCCGCACGCCGCCGAGCTCCGTGCCCGCGACGCGGATGGCCGTCTCGACACCCGTGCGGATGTCGTAGGTGTCGACGAGCAGGGTGGTTCCGGTGCCCATGCTCGCCACCTGTGAGCGGAACGCCTCTTCCTCGGTGTCGTGCAGCAACGTCCAGGAATGGGCCGCGGTGCCCATGGTGGGGATGCCCCAGCTTCGTCCGGCCTCGAGATTGCTCGTCGCACCGAAACCGGCGATGTAGGCGGCCCTGGCTGCAGCGACGGCCGAGCGCTCGGCGGCCCGGCGGGAGCCCATCTCGGCCAGCGGACGTTCGCCGGCGGCGATGCTCATGCGCGACGCGGCGGTGGCGACGGCGGAGTCGTGGTTGAGCACGCTCAGCGCGAGGGTCTCGAGCACCACGGCATCTGCGAACGTCCCCTCGACGGTGAGGATCGGCGAGCCGGGGAAGTACAGCTCACCCTCGCGGTAGCCGCGGATGGATCCGGTGAACCGATAGTTCTCGAGGTGCGTGATGGACGCGGCGTCGACGACGTTCTCGTCCCTGAGGAATCGCAGTTCGTCCTCGCCGAAACGGAAGTCACGCAGGAGGCCCAGCAGACGGCCGGTGCCCGCGACGACACCGAAGCGGCGGCCGCCGGACAATCGTCGGGAGAACAGCTCGAAGACACTGGGGCGGAATGCCGTCCCATCCCGGAGGGAAGCGGCGAGCATCGTCAGCTCATAGCGGTCGGTGAGCAGCGCCGTCGACGTGGTCATGCGCTCAGTTTAGTGAGCGCACCGATGCGCGCGGCGGGTCCCGCGCAGGTAGGCTGGGCATGATGAACGACGCGCCGATCGGGATATTCGACTCCGGTGTCGGCGGGCTCACGGTGGCGCGGGCCATCCGCGCCCAGCTGCCCCGAGAGTCGTTCGTTTACATCGGCGACACCGCGCACTCGCCGTACGGCCCGAAGCCCATCGCCGATGTCCGCCGCTACTCCCTCGAGGTGCTCGACACGCTGGTCGAGCAGGGCGTGAAGATGCTGGTGATCGCGTGCAACACCGCATCAGCCGCCATGCTCCGAGACGCTCGCGAGCGCTACGACGTCCCGGTGGTCGAAGTGATCGGCCCCGCAGTGCGCCGCGCGGTCTCCACCACGCGCAACGGACGTGTCGGCGTGATCGGCACGGTCGGCACCATCGGCTCCCGCGCCTACCAGGACATGCTCGAGGTGAACGAGAGACTGCGGGTGTTCACGGCTGCCTGCCCGCGTTTCGTCGAGTTCGTCGAAGCCGGGATCACGGGTACCCCCGAGGTGCTCGCGGTCGCCGAGGAGTATCTCGCCCCCCTCCGCGACGCCGAAGTCGACACGCTCGTGCTCGGTTGCACGCACTATCCGTTCCTCCGCGGCGCCATCAGCTACGTCATGGGTGAGGGCGTCACCCTCGTCTCCAGCGATGATGAGACGGCAGGCGACGTCTACCGTCAGCTCGTGCGGGGTGACCTCCTCGCTTCACCCGACGCCACGGCCAGCTACGTCTACGAGGCCACCGGCGCTTCGACCGACGACTTCACCGCGTTGGCCAACCGACTGATGGGACGCGAGGTCCGGGACGTGCAGCTCGTTCAGACCGGCGTGATCACCCTCCCCGAGATCGCTTTCGAGTAATCCGGATCGAATCGCTCCGATTCGATCCGCCACCCCGACCTGAGAGAAGCACATGTCCGAAATCGTCCGCGTCGACGGCCGCTCCACCGATCAGCTTCGTGAGATCACCATCGAGCGCGGCTGGAGCGCGCACGCCGAAGGATCGGCACTGATCAGCTTCGGCGGCACCAAGGTGCTGTGCACCGCATCCTTCACCAACGGCGTCCCGCGCTGGCTGACCGGCAAGGGCAAGGGCTGGGTCACCGCGGAGTACTCCATGCTTCCGCGCGCCACGAACAGCCGCAACGATCGGGAGAGCGTCAAGGGGCGCATCGGTGGTCGCACCCATGAGATCTCGCGCCTGATCGGTCGCGCGCTGCGCGCCGTCGTCGACACGAAGGCGCTCGGCGAGAACACGATCGTCATCGACTGCGACGTGCTGCAGGCCGATGGCGGTACGCGCACGGCGGCCATCACCGGTGCGTACGTGGCCCTCGCCGACGCCATCGAATGGGGCCGGGAGAAGAAGTTCATCGGCAAGAACTCCTCGCCGCTGCTCGACTCGGTCGCGGCGGTCTCGGTCGGGATCATCGACGGCGAGCCCATGCTCGACCTGGCATATGTCGAGGACGTGCGCGCCGAGACCGACATGAACATCGTCGTCACCGGCCGTGGGCTCTTCGTCGAGGTGCAGGGAACAGCCGAGGGCGCACCGTTCGACAAGCGAGAACTTGATGCTCTGCTCGAGCTCGGTCTGGCCGGATGCGCTGACCTGAAGGGCACGCAGCTCGCCGCGTTGCAGGGGGAGTGATGATGCGAGTCGTCCTCGCCACGCACAATCCGCACAAGGTCGCGGAGTTCCAGCAGATCGTGGAGCAGACACGCCCCGACCTCGAGATCGTCGGCTATGACGGTCCTGAACCGGTGGAAGACGGCGTGACGTTCGCCGAGAACGCGCTCATCAAGGCGCGGGCCGCCGCTGCTCACACGGGACTCGCAGCCCTCGCCGACGACTCCGGCATCTGCGTCGATGTGCTCGGCGGCTCGCCTGGGGTGTTCTCCGCGTACTGGGCGGGGCAGCGGAAGGATGCGGCGGCGAACCTCGAGCTGCTGCTGGACCAGCTGCACGACATCGCCGACCCCCACCGCTCAGCGCACTTCACCTCGACGATCGCCCTCGTGCTGCCGGACGGTCGGGAGCAGGTCGTGGAGGGACGCTGGCCGGGTCGCCTGGCGCATGCGGCGTCGGGCGCCGGCGGCTTCGGGTACGACCCGATCTTCGTCCCGGACGGTCAGCCGGCCGGGGAGGAGCGGTCGGTGGGTGAGTTCACCTCCGACGAGAAGCAGGCGCAGTCGCACCGAGCGCGCGCCTTCGCCGAACTGGTTCCCCTGCTCGCTGCGCTCTGAGCACCGTCGGCGCGAGAAACCGCTGCTGAAGCTGAGAATCGTTACCCTTCCCGACTAGCCGGAACCCGCCTTCCGGGCCTCGATCCCGGTCTAGCCTGGGGGCATGCACGATCACGCACCCGCCCCCGGTGGCATCCGTTCCGCGAGCAGCAGGCGCCTGCTCGCGATCTCGCTGTCCCTCACCGCGACGGTGATGATCGTGCAGGTCATCGGCGCGCTGCTCTCCGGTTCTCTCGCGCTGCTCGCCGATGCGGCGCACATGTTCACCGACGCGTCCGGCCTCGTGATCGCTCTCATCGCCGCGACCGTCGCCGCGCGCCCGGCCGATGACCGGCGCACCTTCGGGTATCAGCGCGCCGAGGTGTTCGGGGCGCTGATCAACGCGGTCATCCTGATCGCCCTCGCGACCTGGGTCGCGATCGAGGGGATCGGGCGCCTCGTCAATCCGGGAGAGGTCGAGGTCGCAGGCGGGCTGATGCTGGTCGTCGCGGTGGTCGGACTCCTCGCGAACGCGGTGTCGATGTGGCTCTTGAGCCGCGCGCAGCGCACCAGCATCAATGTGCGCGGCGCCTACCTCGAGGTGATGGGCGATCTGATCGGGTCGGCCGCCGTGATCGTCGCCGCCGTGGTCATCCTCATCACCGGGTGGATGCCGGCGGATGCCATCGCCTCGCTGTTCATCGCCGCGATGATCATCCCTCGGGCCATCGCTCTTCTGCGCGAGGTGTTCTCGGTTCTCGCCGAGTCCGCGCCGAAGGGCACAGCGGTGAGCGAGATCCGCACCCACCTGCTCGGATACGACGGCGTCGTCGGGGTGCACGACGTGCATGTCTGGCAGCTGACCCGCGGGGCCCCGGTGTTCACGGCCCACGTCAGCATCGAGCCGGAGCTGTTCGCCGACGGACGCTCGTCGCAGCTGCTGACCGAGATGCAGGCGTGCCTCGCCGACCACTTCGACGTGGAGCACTCGACCTTCCAGATCGAGCCCGCGGAGCAGTCGGACTGCGAACCGCACCACGCCTGAACGGTCCGTCCTGCTCTCAGTCTTCGACGGAGATCTCGTCCGGGGTCTTATCCGGGCGCAGTCCCCGCCAACGGGCATGGCGAAGCACGCCGTCCGGTGTCCAATTCGCGAACTCGACCTCGCCCACCACTTCCGGACGCACCCACAGTGCGTCGGAGGCATCGGGAGCGGGGACGCCGGCAAGCGGAGCGGCATCCACGCGCAAAGGGTCGAGTCGTGTGAGCAGGTCTCTCAGGATCCGGTCGGTGAAACCGGTGCCCACGCGTCCGACATAGCGCAGTCCGCCCGCGCCTCGGGTCGGGTCGGGCACAGCGAGCAGCAGAGATCCGAGCGTGCTCTCCCTGTCGCCTCTACCGGGGCGGATGCCGACGACCACCGCCTCCTGCATCCGCGTGTGCTTGAGCTTCAGCCAGGACGGGGAGCGCTGCCCCGGCCGGTACCGCGACTGAGGATCCTTGACGACCACACCCTCGAGTCCGAACTCCCGGCTCGCGGCGAGTGCCGCGTCCACGTCGTCGAACACCGGAGGGACCTGCACCGGGGCATCGAGATCGGCGATCAGCTCATCGAGCAGGGTCCTGCGCTCGCGCAGCGTCATGCCGGTGAGGTCGTGGCCGTCGAGACGCAGTAGATCGAACAGCATGTAGACGATGGGAGTGCGCACCACTTCGCGTTCGATCTCCCGTGGCCGGGCGAGGTGCATCCGGTTCTGGAGGAGGGAGAAGCTCGGCCGGCCGTGGGCGTCGAACGCGACGATCTCGCCGTCGACGACGGCATCCGCCACGGGGAGGAAGGGGGCGCCGTCGGCCGTGAGTTCGGGGTATCGAGCCGTGATGTCCGTGCCGCGGCGCGCGTGCAGCAGCATGCGCCCGTCTGCCCAGGTGCCCAGCGCGCGGATGCCGTCCCACTTCACCTCGACCCAGGAGGGGTCGCTCAGCGCACGTGCCACTCCCGGGGTGCCGTTCTCCGCGAGCATCGGCGCCATCGGAGCCGTGGCCGCAGGGGCGACAGGGGCGGGAGAGTTTCGGGGATATCGATGAGTGCGATGCGTCTTCGCGGGTTGTGCGAGTGGAGCCGTCGCAGGCGGGCGGAGCATCGCGAGCGGGTCGATTCCCGTGGCGGCGCGGGCCAGCACCTCGTCGAGGTCGAGCTGCGCGAGATCGGGATCGTCGAGCTCGTCCCACGTGCGCGGAGCCGCGACCCAGGGCTGCGCGCGACCGCGGAGGGAATACGGCGAGATGGTGGTCTTCTTGCCGTTGTTCTGGCTCCAGTCGAGGAACACCTTGCCGCCTCGGACCGCCTTCGTCATGACGCTCGTTGCCAGATCGGGGTGGTCGTTCTCGATCATCCGTGCGAGTTCTTTGACGACAGCGGAGACCTCGTCGCTCGTCTGTTCGCCCGGCAGGGAGGCATACAGGTGGATGCCCTTGCTTCCGCTGGTCACCGGCAGAGGGTCCAGCCCCATGCCGGACAGGAGGCTGCGCGCGATTCGGGCGACCTCGGCACACTGCGCCAGCCCCACACCCGGGCCCGGGTCGAGATCGAGGACGAGCCGATCGGGATTGCCGGGAAGGCCTTCTGGGGAGAAGCGCCACTGCGGCACATGAAGCTCGATCGCGGCGACCTGTGCGAGCCAGACGAGAGTGGGGACGTCTTGGACGAGCGGGTACTCCTTCGGGCCGTCGGAGTGCTGGATCGCCTGTCGGGGAATCCACGAGGGGGCGCCCGGCTCGAGCTGTTTCGTGAAGAACGCGTCAGCGGGGGCATCCGCGGTCCCGACCCCCTCCACCCAGCGCTTGCGGGTGACAGGGCGCCCGGCGAGGAGCGGGAGCAGGAGAGGAGCGATGGCCGTGTAGTAGGCGATGACCTCGCCTTTGGTGGTCCCGGTTTCGGGGTAGACGACCTTGTCGAGGTTCGTCACACGCAGACGTCGACCGTCGACCTGCACGATCTGTGCTTCTGCGACCATGGGGCCAGCGTAGTCAAGGTGCACCGTCGTCGAGTGGCACCGTCGAGTGACCGCCTCGTCAAGGGACTGGTCGCGACGGCTGTGGCTGGTGTCTACTGGTGTGATGAGGACGATCTGGAAGGGCGCACTGACGTTCGGGCTCGTGAACGTCCCGGTCAAGGTGTATTCCGCGACCGAGGACCATGACGTGCCGCTGCATCAGGTGCATGAGAAGGACGGCGGACGCATCCGCTACCAGCGCACCTGCGAGGTCTGCGGGGAGACCGTGGCATATGCCGACATCGATCGCGCCTACGTCGACGAAGGTCAGACCGTCGTGCTGACCAAGGACGACCTCGCCGCCCTCCCCGCGGAGAAGAGCCGGGAGATCGACGTCGTCGAGTTCGTGCCGTCCGAGCAGGTCGACCTGCTCACGCTCGACAAGCCGTACTACCTCGAGCCCGACTCGAAGTCCCCGAAGGCGTATGTGCTGCTGCGGAAGACCCTCGAGCAGACCGACCGCACGGCGATCGTGCGCTTCACGCTGAGGCAGAAGACGCGGCTCGCCGCGCTCCGGGTGCGGGGGAAGGTGCTCGTGCTGCAGACCCTGCTCTGGGCCGATGAGGTACGCGAAGCCGCGTTCCCCGCGCTGGACGAGGACGTGCGGATCTCGAAGAAGGAACTGGAACTGTCGGCCTCCCTCGTCGACAGCTACTCGGCGGACTTCGATCCCGAGGCGTTCGTCGACGAGTACCAGAAGGAGCTGCGCACCCTCATCGACGCGAAGATCGAGGCAGGTGACACGTTCGACGTCGCCGAGACCTTCGGAGAAGCCGAGAAGGCGGCCGAGGGCGGCGAGGTCATCGACCTCATGGAGGCGCTGCGCGCGAGCGTGGCGCGCTCGAAGGAAGAGCGCGCCAAGAACGCGGGGTGAGCATCGGGCGCCGAGCAATCGGCACCCGATGCTCGATCAGTGCTTGCCGTCGCCGTCCAGGTCGGGGGCGCGATCGAACACATCGGCGTCGAGCACGAGCTCCTGCGCTTCCTCGGCATCGGTGACCACGTCTTCGCCGGCCGCCTCGGCCTTCTTCGCCTTGTGGCGCTCGGAGAGGTAGTGCCACAGCGTGACGAGAGCGGTGCCGCCGACAGCGGCGAGCAGGATGAGGTCGATGTAGCTCTCGACGAACGCAGCGACCGGCGGGATGAAGCCGATGAGGTAGCCGAACATCGTGAGTCCGAAGCCCCAGAGGACCGCACCGATCAGGTTGTAGAGGGTGTACTTGCGCCACGGCATGTGGCCGACGCCGGCGGCGACCGGGGCGAAGGTGCGCACGATCGGCACGAAGCGCGCGAGGATCACGGTGATGCCGCCGAAGCGCTCGAAGAACGCGTTCGTGCGTTCGACGTTCTTCTTGCTGAAGAGGCCCGACTCCTTGCGCTCGAAGACCGCCGGTCCGCCCTTGTGGCCGATCACGTATCCGACCTCACCGCCGACGAAGGCCGCGAGTCCGATCAGGAGGGCGACCCACCAGACGCTGATGCCGAAGACGCCGTGCTCCGAGCCCGCGATCGGGTGCGAGAGGAGGCCAGCGATCACCAGGAGGGTGTCACCGGGGAGCAGGAATCCGACGAGCAGACCGGTCTCCGCGAAGATGATGAAGCACACCACGAGCAGCGCCCACGGGCCGGCGGTGCCGATGATCGTCGCAGGATCGAGCCAGGGGATGAGAGCGGTCGGTGCGTGCAGCATGGTTTCGAGCACTGGGGGAGTCCCGTCGGTCGTGAATGGTCGGCGGTAGAACAGAGCGATGTCGTGGCGACCAGGGAAGGCCGTCGTCGTCTCTCGTGCGGAAGGTGGGACTTGAACCCACACGCCCTGGGGCACAGGAACCTAAATCCTGCGTGTCTGCCAATTCCACCACTCCCGCGCGTTGGAATCAGTCTACTGATCACAGAATCGGCGTGTCTGGGGATCAGCCCGCAGTCCGCGCCCGCCGAGGGACGGGAGTCCTCGGCGCGCTTGTGGATAACTTCGGCGGCCGATGCGGATAGTTGCGAGGATGCCGGAGTGAGCCATCCGTCTGCCCTTGTCGCCGAGCGCGTACGGTCGCGTCTGCGCGCCGAAGGCATCGACCCGTCGATCGATCCGGATGCAGCGTGGCGCATCACCCACGCCGAGGTCCGACGACACGACGATCTCGCGCTCGCTCGCGGCGAGGCACTGATCGACGATGAAGCGGCGTGTGTGCGCGAAGTGATGGCGTCGCTCAGTGGTTTCGGGGCACTGCAGCCGCTGCTCGACGATCCGGAGATCGAGGAGATCTGGGTGAACGGAACCGGTCACGTGCATGTCGCACGGCACGGCACGGCCGAGCGGACGACGCTTCGCCTCGACGAGGTGGCGGTGCGCGACCTCGTCGAGCGGATGCTGCAGTCGACCGGCCGGCGGGTCGACATCAGCCAGCCGTTCGTCGATGCCTCGCTGCCCGACGGCTCGCGTCTTCATGTGGCGATCGCCGATGTGGTGCGTGGCTCCTGGGCCGTGAACATCCGCAAGTTCCTGCCGAAGTACCGATCCCTCGAAGCACTGACGGCTCAGGACATGATGCCCACTGATGTCGCGGTGCTGCTGCGGGCCGCGATGAACGAAGGTCGCAGTGTGATCGTCTCGGGCGCCACACATGCGGGCAAGACCACGATGCTCGGCGCGCTGCTGGCCTCCTGCGCCGATACGCAGCGCATCGTCACCGTGGAGGAGACGTTCGAGCTCGCCGTGGACGGTCCTGACCTCGTCTCGCTGCAGGGACGGCAGGCGAGCATCGAGGGGACGGGGGAGATCACCTTGCGCCGGCTGGTGAAGGAGGCGCTGCGGATGCGACCGGACCGCCTTGTCGTCGGAGAGGTCCGCGATGCTGAAGCCCTCGACCTGGTGCTCGCGCTCAACACGGGGGTGCCGGGAGCATGCACGGTGCACGCGAATTCCGCGACCGAGGCGATCGAGAAGTTGAGCATCCTTCCCCTCCTGGCCGGACGGAACATCGACCGGACCTTCATCGCACCGGCGCTCGCCGCGTCGATCGACCTCGTCGTTCACTGCGTCCGAGACGGAGCGGGGCGACGCCAGGTGCAGGAGATCATCACCCCGACGGGCGACGTCGACGAGGGAAGAGTGCGCACCGTTCTGGTGTACCGGGCGGGGACGCGGGCAGGCGGCGAGGTCGTGACCGAGTGGACGAGCCTGCGTGCAGTCGGGGTGGCATCGTGACTGTGCTCGTCGGTGCCGTGCTCGCGGCGGGGGTGCTCCTGTGCCTGTCGCCGTGGATGTGGCCGCCGTCCGACGATGGCGTGCCGACGCCGCGGCAAGGACGGCTGGTCCGACTGATCGAGGAAGCGGGGGTGGACGGAGTCTCGCAGCGTGCACTTCTCGCTGTCGTCATCGCGGCCGGGCTGGTCGCCGCGTCGGCCGTCTGGCTTCTGACGGGAATCGCCGTGCTCTCCGCGCTGGCAGGCCTGGCGGGAGCCGCCGCACCGATCGTGTTCCTGCGCGCACGACGGTTGCGACTGCGACGGTTGCGGCGCCAGCTCTGGCCGGACGTATGCGATCTTCTGATCGCGTCGATTCGGGTCGGCTTGTCGCTCCCTGACGCGGTGGCGAGTCTGGCGGAGTCCGCGCCGAAGATGCTGAGGCCGGCGTTCGTCGTGTTCGCGAGAGATCTGCGGGCCACCGGCAGGTTCGAGACCAGCCTCGACCGGCTCAAATCCACGCTGGCCGACCCCATCGGAGATCGCATCGTGGAGACCTTGCGGATGGCGCGTCAGGTCGGCGGCACCGAACTGATCGGCGTGCTGCGCGCGCTCTCGAGCTCTGTCCGGGCGGATGCGGCGCTGCGGGGCGAGGTCGAAGCACGGCAATCGTGGATTCGTGGTGCCGCCGTTCTCGGGGCCGTCGCACCGTGGGTGATCCTCGGCTTGCTCGTGCTTCGGCCGGAGGGTGCAGCGGCGTACGGCACTCCCGAAGGCGTGCTCGTGATCTGTCTGGGAGCCGCTGTGTCGCTCGTCGCTTTCCAGATCATGGTCCGCATCGGGCGGCTCCCCGAACCCCGGCGGTGGTTCGGATGAGCGCGGTCTCGGTGCTCGCGAGCGCCGTCTTGATCGGGTGCGGCTTCGCGGCGGGCGTGCTGAGCGTCCTCTCCGCGCTTCCACGGTGGAGAGCGGCATCGCTCGCCGTGCGGATCGGGCCCTACGTACGCGACGTCGTCGCCGACCACCACCTGCCCAGAGGGGTCCTGCCCGCGGTGGGCGCGCTTCCGACGAGTGGGCGGACGCTGTGGGAGCGCGCACGAAGCGGCTTCGAAAGGCTGCTCGGCGGGGGAGAGGCGCTCCGCCAACGCCTCTCTCAGGCCGGCGTGCGGACCGACCCGGCCGTGTTCCGGGGACGACAACTGGGATGGGGCCTCGCCGGGATAGGCGTCGGGGCGGTCGTGTTGACCGTGCTCGCGCTCACCGGACGCCTCTCGGTGCCGACGAGTGCGATGCCGCTGCTGTGCGGAGCGCTGGCGGCCGCCGCGTATGACGTGCAACTTTCTGCGCGGGCCAAGGCCCGACGGGTACGGCTTACCGACGAGCTTCCGACGACGCTCGAGTTCTTGGCCCTCTGCCTCTCCGCGGGCGAAGGGTTTCTCGATTCTCTGCGTCGGGTTGCGGATGTGGGTTCCGGTGAGCTCACCGCCGAACTGCGCCAGGTGGTGCTCGCTGTCAGTACCGGCTCGCCGCTGTCCGACGCACTGAACGAGATGGCGCGACGCCTTCAGCTTCCCGGACTGTCGCGCGTCGTCGACCAGGTGATCGCAGCGATCGAGCACGGGGCGCCCCTCGCCGCGGTACTGCATGCGCAGGCCGGTGATGCACGGGAGGATGCGAAGCGTGTGCTGATCGAGCAGGCGGGGCGCAAGGAGATCCTGATGCTCCTGCCACTGGTCTTCCTGATCCTCCCGCTCTCGGTGCTCTTAGCGAAAGTCAAGTTAAGGGTATGTTGAGGCTGGTCAGGAGGTGACATACTCCCACTGCGGCACCGCAACACGCCAGCGACACGCCGTGGATCGATTTCCACAGGAATCCGAATGTCGGCGGTGCGGCGTTGCGCGCCTCTTGTGGATGGACCGCACGACGCGGCCCAACATCCTTGGAATCTCGCGGCACTTCCACCGAAAGGGGGGAGCGCTACCTGTGGATGAAACGGTGCTCTACCTGTGTTGTATCGGTGGAGAACGGTGGATAACTACACGGATGTAACTACTACCCCTTGCGGCGGGCGCACGTGTCGGTCCCCATATGTAGTGTTGTAGTACCGGACGGCGCAAAAAAGCGACCCACGTCGGACGGTGCCGGGACGTAGGCCGCAATTCTCTCTGGCGGGAGATTTCTAGCCTAACTCCTTCTCGGCTGTCTTTGGGTCACCGTAAGTGAGATCAACATGGCTAGTTCCTTCAACATCTACAAGACGCTGGGCAAGACGCAGGTCAACACCCAGTACTACTGGACGCTCGAAGCAGAGAACGGCGAGGTCATCGCCACGTCGGAGATGTACCAGAGCAAGGCAGGTGCGCAGAACGGTATCGCCGCCGTGAAGCGCGTTGCACCTGGTGCGCGAATCCTCGACGTATCCCTGTACCAGTAAGTCGGATCAGCCAGAGGGTGTCGGCTTCGGTCGGCACCCTTTGGTGTCTGTCAGATGGGACGCACCCAAGCGGTGCCGTTGCTCACCTGAGGCGCGAGAGGCGTCCAGGTGGAGCCGTCTGAGTAGTTGAAGGGTACCGGCACCCACGCGCCGTTGACCGACACGTACGCGCCCGATTCTGTCATGCCGGAGGCGGTGCTGGACCAGCCTCCCCAACCCACGGCGTTAGAGCCTCGGGAGCGGAAGTAGTAAGTAGTCGCGGGGTTCAGTCCGCTGAAGGTTGTAGTTCCGTTGGAGGCAATCGTCTGCACCCCCGTGGTGAAGCCCGCGTTAGTTGCAAGCTGCGCCTGCCAGCCTGTGATAGCTGAGCCGCCGTCCGTGGTGCCGGAGAAGCGGTAGCGGAGGGACGTAGGTGTGGCCTGGTCCACTCCCACGGGTACGGGAGCACCCGGAACGGTCGCCCGACCGATGTATACACCGGGAGAAGAGTAGTATCCCCCGAGACCGGACGTCCCCGTAGCCTGCTGTCCGATGGTCACGTACTGGGAGTAACCGACACCCCAGCCACCAAGCTCACGAGAAGCGAATCCCTTAGACAGGGAGACAGTTCCACCCACGCCAACGCCATTTACGGTACCGAACCAGTTGTAAGACCCGACGAACGTCTGAGGGTCAGAGCAGAGAACATAGAAGCGGACGACAGAGCCGTCATCCGTGACGCGGAGGGTACCGCGATTACCGACGCCGAAATCAGCCATGTGTTACCCCGGTAGCTTGATCCAGATACGCCCGTTGGCGTGTCCGGGGTCAGCGGCCTGAACGTAGATGCCTAGGTTCTTCAGGGCCTGCGTTGCGGTGGTCGCGCCGGTACCGCCTCGGCTGATCGGGCGGGTTTCAAGCTTGACCTCTGCGGCGTTGTCGCGGGTCTCCGTGATCTCGTCTGCGCCGTCCTTCACCAGGTCCAGGTTCGGGTTAACGATGGTCCAGCCTGCGGCGAGTGCGTTGTCTCCAAGTGCCATGATTAGGCGTCCTTCCACTTCAAAGTTGGGGTGACCTGGCTCCAGGTCTGGGTTGGGTTCCAAAGGACCCATGAGCCGGGGAGAGCGTCGGTAAGTCCGCGCGTCTCAATGCGGTTGATTCCGGACCCCAGGTCCAGCTCCACCGCGCGAACCTTTCCGGTCTGCGTGAGCGTTCCGGGGAGGTTCACGGTTACGTCCATGCCCGGGGCGGCTGCGTACTGCCCCACGACCGTGACGGACTGCGTGCGGCCTCGACCGGCGAAGCTCGCGAGGATCGAAGCGGCAGCGCCGGGACCGGGGTACTCGCGGTTGATCTCGCGCGTGATGGTCTTGCCGTTGGGGTCCCCGGCTACGTCATACGCCGTGCGAGAGCTTCCCTCGGCGTCGGTCCACTCGTAGATGCACACGACGGCATCCGCCCACGTGTCGTCATTTCGGGTGATCGAGTCGGTACCCTCGGTGGCGTTGTGCCCGGTCTGAGCAACCACGTACCCCGGCACCTCGTAATCAGCCGGGTCCACCAGCCGCCATACGCGCTCCTCGTCACAGAAGAGACGAAGGCCAGACGTGTTGATGAGCGGCTGTAGGAAGTCGAATAGCGACTGTCCAGGAGTCCAGTTGAAGACCTCGGGAAGGCGCTCGATACCGTTTGCGGGGCGGCGCTCGCTCACGGAGTTGTTGACTACAGGGGTGCTCTGTCCTGTCCAGTTGGTGACGTAGCCAGCGGGCGCGGTCGTACCGGAAAAGAAGTCCAGAAGTAGCGGACCCTGAGTCAACATGAAGCGGTCAAAGCCGAAGGCCTGAGAGCCAGCGGTTGCCACAGCGGACACGTAGATCATGAGCGCCTGAGTACGCGGGTCCTGGATGGTGAACGTCAGGTCTGCGCGTGCCCACGTGTAGGGGGCGGTGCCGCCCGACGACGGCAGCGCTACAGGCGTGGACTCGATCTGACGGAAGACCGTTGAGCGGGTGCTGTCCATTTCGTAAACGCGAAGGATGAAGTTCTGCGTTCCGGTCATGCCGTTGGACTTGTTGCCGTACGCGCTGAAGGTCCACATGTCGCCCTTCTTGACGTTGACCGTCTGCGGCATGGCAAGGAACGCCTGACCGGCTGCGGCGCTGGTGATGATTGGGTACGGGTTCCCGTCAACGCCGTTGGCGGCGGACCAGCTCAGGGTGGCGTTACCGGCCTGCGTGAAGGCCCCGCCTCCGTTGATGCCGTTGGGGTTGAGGATCGCGTTCTGAGCGCTCCAGCGCGCCGTGAGGTCAGCGTCTGCGGTGCCTGGTGCGAGCGATGCGCCGATCTTTCCCAGCGCCCAGTTGCAGACAGCGCGGAGGCTGGCTTCATGCTGGCGCGCGGAGGAGTCAACGGAGGTCGAGACGTTCTTCCGGTCATGCAAGAGGATTTCGTCTGACGCCAATTCAATGTCGATCGTCCCGGCCTTGTGGTCGACGGTGCGTGAGCGTAGCCCCAGGTCGTACTCCCGGGTCACGCCGGATACTCCCTCGGTGGTGGTGATGGTGACGCGCTGAGGGTTGCGGGGGTCGATCTGCTCCAGTAGCTCCAGCGAGGTCAGAGGGACCGTGAAGTTGGCCGTGACATACGGGCTGTAGTTCTCATCCAGACGGACCTTGCCCTCACTGATCTCCAGCTCAGCCTCATAGGTGACCACGGGCGGAACGTGGTGGATGAGCTCAATGTCGTCCCACGTGTAGCTTCCGGCAGGGAGACTGAAGCTCTGTGCGGTGGATGCCGCCGTGTAGGTCGCACCCGCCTGAATCCACTTGGCCGTACCCGTGTCCCAGCGCCATCCTCGGAGCGTGTACTGGTGCCCGATCTGGAGGCCGGTGAAGGCGCGTGCGGCACCGTTCATGAGGGCGGCGTAGTTACCCGTCCGCTTCAGTGAGGTACCTACGGTTCCGCTGGAGAAGCCGTCACGCCCGTTATTGGTGACGTAGGTGTTGGCCGTCAGGGTGATGTTGTCCCAGGTGCCAATGTCGCCGGTACCGCCGTTGGTGGTGGTGATGCGGACGACGTGGCTTGTCGCTGTGGCTACGAAGGCGTAGGACGCGGTGTTGTTCGCGGCGTTGGTCAGGTTAACGTTCCCTGAGGTACCGATACCGTCAACGCCGATGGTTCCCGTCGTAACTACGGGAGACGGCGCGAGGGCGCACCCGATAGCGCTGACAGTGTAGGAACGCCCTACCGTCAGACCGGTGAAGGTGCGGCTGAAGTTTGGTGTGGTTGTGGTGCCGTTGCCTCCCACGGTAAGGCTGCGCTGTCCCTGCGAAAGTGGAGCGCCGCCCCAGAGGGTGTTGACCAGCTTCCCGCCACCGGTCAAGGCCCAACCGTCAAGGGTGTTGGTCTCGAAGTTCTGGAAGTAGACCTGGAAGCTAGGAGAAGTCGCGTAGGACTCGAAGCCCCATGAATACACCGTCTCGTCGTACCCAGGGACAACGATGATGGGGTCAGCAACCGTGATGGTTGCGGACGCCTCAGGACGTACGAATATGGAGGTCACGCCTCGACCTCCTGGAAATCAATGGAGACTTCCCAGCGCTTGCGGTCGTCGGTTAGACGGATGCCTACAGAGCCGTCCACGATGTAGCGCATACCGACCACCGGGCGGTCTGTGTCAGACAGGGTGAAGCTGGTCTCGCGCTTGTGCAGCTCGACGGCGGCGAACGCGGCGGACTCCTCGGTGAAGAACAGCGCAAGGGTCCCTGAGCGCGGGCGCGGACGGATGAGGGTTACCCCGATGCCGCCGCCGATGATGTCGTGTACGACGTTCTTAGACTCCAGAGAAGCCTCATAGCCCAGCACCAGCGTTGGGGAGACGTTGGCGCTTGTGCCGTCGTTCGGGATGATGAGTGAGGTCACGGTACGTTGCTCCCAGCCGGGGAGACGTACTTCCCGTAAATCTTGATGGTCTTGCCGTTGTTCTGGCTGATCCAGTTGTTGAGTCCTGAACTCGCTGTGGAGGTGTCCACGTTGACGGTCGCGTTGCCGTCCGGAACGCCGTAAATCTTGCGGCTGATCGCGTCCACGTCAGAGGTGGCCTGTCCGGTCTCGGCATCGATGTAGACCTGATGACCGTCAGGAAGCGTGATGATGGTGTCCCCGAACTCGTCTACGGCCTCGGTAGCCCCAGCGGTCGCGCGAGCGGTGTCGATGAGGTACCGACTCATAACGTCGGCACCCTGTGCGCCGCGCTCCATCTCTCCGGTCAGGAGGTTGAGTGCATCCCGGGCCTTGTTGTATTCGATCTCGGCAGGGGTGAGCGCGAGAAGAGCAGAGCCGTTGGCTTCCGCCATTTCCATAGCGGCCTGAGCGTCCTCCTCGGAGGCCTTCTTCTTCTTCTCTAGCGCGGCCGAAACCTCGTCAATGGCACCCTCGGAGCCAGCTAGTGCGGCAACTGCGGTGTCAATCGAGACACCCCAGAGCTTGGCGTTCTCGGTTGCGACCTTGTAGCGGTCGGGGTCGGTGATGATGTCACGGACCTTTGCCGCCTTCTGGTCGAAGGACAGGACGCGGGACCCTGCCTCAATGAAGGCGTCCGCCCACTCGGCGGCGCGGGCCTGAGACTCCTCCTGCTTTTCCTGCACGTCCTCGAATCCGGCCATTGCCAGACCGATTCCGGCAGCGGCAGCGAGACCCGCGATAGCCCCAGCGGGACCAAACCCGGCAAAGGCGTTGGCGGCAATCTCCTGGAACGCATCCACGATGGATTCCGCTGATCCGTCGAAGGACGCGGCGGACTCCTTGGCGGTGGAGTTGGCTTCATCACCAAACTCCTTCACGCCGTCTTCGGCCTTCTCGAAGGACTTCTTGGACTTGTCGCCTACGTCGTCTACCGTGTCGCGAACGTCACGGAGACGCTTCTCCAGGGTGTTGGCCTCGTCGGCTGCTTCCTCGGCTCCACGCTCCAGCTTGTCGAAGGCCTGCTTGCCCTCGCGGTCTAGCTTCTGTACCTCGTCGGCGGCGTCATCTAGGGACCCCTCCAGGTCGGTCAGTGACGACTTCATGTCGTCAACACCACGGAGCCACTTGCTCGCGTTGAGCATGGCGTTGATTGAGAATCCTCCAGCCATTAGCTGGCTCCTTCCTCGATTGCCTCCGCTGTCGTGCGGAGGAGGGTCTGGACGTAGATGGATGCCACGCGGGGAGCGATGTCCTGCGCGGCGGGGAAGACCACGCGCCCGTCCCGTCCGCGATGCCAACCGAAGCCGCGCATGGTGCGACGGGTCACGGTGTGGGAGCGGCCACGTGGAGAGCGGCGGGTGTACCGGCTGTAGCGGTCCATGTCAGCGCCGAACTCGGCACCGGAAGCCAGGACCTGGGACGGGACCCCAGAGGAGACCCGTCCCTTGGTCGCTGACTTCAATGTGACGTTGGTAGGCGTCACTGAGCTGACGGACGTACGGACCAGGACCGCCTTCTGGATCGGCGTAACCGCGTTCTTTGCGAGCGCGGGACGCCACTCCTTATCCACCAACTGCTTGGTGAACTTGCGTGTCTGCTTGGTCAGCTCGGAGGGCAGGACTTTGAGAGCCAGGAGGGCCTGCTGTAGTTCCCGGCTCTCGAAGACATCTACCCCGCTCGCCACGGTCAGACTGCGGGCACAGGGTCAGGGCGTCCGGAGACACCCAGGGTGACGGTCGCAGTCGCCCAACCGTTTACGGCTCCACCGATAGAACCGGGAGAGACGATGACGGTTGCCTTGAATGCGGGCTGACCTGATCCCTTACGCGGGCTGAAGAGAACTTCCCAGCTCGCGCCTTCCTCCTCGTGGAGCTTGTAGCTCAGCGAGTCTGGGTTAGACCAGTCCTGCGCATATGCCAGGGTGCAAGTCCAAGTGGCTGTGGAAACGTCAGTGAAGGTTGCCGTGGGCGTCATACCCTGCCAGGTCGAAGAGCTGGATGTGGGGGTGAACGTGACCTCGGAAACGTGGGCGGCGTAGTCGTCGCCCTCAATGGACAGAATTACGTCCTTCAGAGTGAAGGCCTGTGGTGCGGCTGCTGTAGCCATAGTTACTCCTCCTCGGGAGCGTCATCCGGCTCAATCGCCGGCTCAGGATTGGGGTCGTAGGGAATGCCGATCTGGAGGGCGAACGTGTGCGCCCAGTTGGTCGGCTGGTCCTCGGAGTCGCGGCCATAGGTGGCGCGCTGGGAGCTGGTCAGCTCGGCAAAGGGAAGCTGCTGGAGAGCGGCTTCCACGGTCTGCTCTGCGTCCCATAGGTCGTCATCTGCGGCTTCCATAGACGAAGTGACGGGAGACACGTAGGTGACCTGAATCTCGTATCGCTTGCCCAACGGCATAGGACCGGCGAACTGGACAGAGGAAGAGACGTAGCTCAGGAGGACGGCGGGGCGTGCGAGATTCCCCAGGGTGGCCTCCACGGTGTAGAGGTCCCAGGTCTCCGGAAGCAGAGGCTCCAGGTACTCGGCTAGCTGCTTACTGATCGACGGCATTAGCGCACCTTCGGAACGGCGGTGCGTGGACGTAGAAGCTGCTTCACGTGCCAGTCCAGAGGGTGCAGCGAAATCGCCATACCGTCCGGTCCAAACGTGGAAGCGCCGGGAGCCTTTAGAGTCGCGTTCCAGATATTGCGGGCCTGGATGAAGTGCGCCTCGCGGTGACCGGCTGGAATCTCCAGAGCGGACTCCGGGTCCTCGTCATCTAGCGCGGCCTGGAAGATCGCAGAGAAGTTGATCTCGCTCAGTGTCAGGGGCGCGTAGGCAACGCACTGCTCCCACGACACAGCCAGAAGCTGCTCCAGGGTGCCCGCGTCGGGAGCGCCCACACCCCAACGGGTCTGAGCCTCCTCAACGGTGTACTTGGTGAACATTGCTACGCGCCCCGCTCGCTTACGCGCCCGCTACGGTGACGCTGCGGATAGCCGCTGCGTTCTCGGCAATTGAGGCGTAGTAGGTGAAGACCGCGAGATCGACACCACCGTGATGCACGTCCAGACCCTCAACGAGAATCGGGGATGGTGAAGGCGTGAAGAACTTCACGGCTTCCTTGGCACCCACGATGACCTTGCCCGTGCCGATGTTGGCGGGAACGATCTTGAAGGATGCGAAGTCACCTTCCTCTAGGCCGAATCCGGCGTTCAGGAAGGCGAGCTTGTCGTCATCGTTGGTTAGGAGAATGTCGCGGTACAGCTCGGGCGAGACAAGCGCAAAGCTGGGACGGTTCTCTGTCTCGATGACAGCGAGAGCGCCGTCAACAATCGCGGCCATTCCCTTGTCCACTCCAGCCGGAACAACACCCGGAGCGGTCGTGGTGGCAGCGGCCATGATGGCGGCAAGCGCCTTGGCGTCTAGCTTGCGAGCTACGTCCTCCGTCTGGTTGCGGAAGTACGACTCAATAACGGGGAGGTTGTTGAAGTCGCGGTAAATGCGGTCAAGCTTGTGACCACCGGCAAGACGCTGAGCCTTGACGGTTACTTCCTCGGTGTCGATGACGTTGCTAGGGACCTCAGCGAGGTTTCCGGCGTAGTCCCCAACCTGAGGCTTGGAGACCCAGCGCCATCCACGCGCGGTCGTGTCGGTCAGCGGTGCCTGCGAAATCAGCGGCATGAAGCGCTGAGAGTAGGCCTGCTTCTCCCACAGCTCACCCAGGGCTACAGGCGACGCAGTGTCGTCGTAAATGGTGCGACCGGAAGGACCGGACTCCTGAATGTTCTGGATGGCGAAGTGACCGGCGCGGCGGAATGCCTCGGCACCTTCAGCGGTGGGGTTTGCGGCCTGCGCGAATAGTGCGCTCAGGCCTGTGTTGGTCTTTGCCTCGGGCGTCAGGCCCTCAGGCTGGAATAGGTCAGTCACTTTGGACTTCTCCTCATCTGTTGATTCCTCGTCAGGGCCTTCCTGCGAGCTGGTGTCCTCGGACTGCGGGTCTTCGGAAACTGGGGTGACGCGCTCCAGCACCTCTGCGAGGGCCTCGGGGTCAAGTGCGTTTAGGGCCTCCACCACGGCGTCCACAGCGGCCTCCTCCTCGGGAGCGAGGGCGAACAGACCGGCGTTGGCGAATGCGCCTTCGGTGACCAGAGCGGCACCGGTCAGGCGTGCTGACTTCAGGTCGGAGTCCAGGTAGCGGACCTCGGCGCTGAGCTTGCGTAGGGCGTCCTTCTCTTCCGTGAGCCAGGCGTCCGCCTCGTCGGTGTCGCCTAGCTGGAACTCGGCATAGACGTAGTTCTCGCGAACCTCCAGGACGGTGGCGCGGCCTACCGGGTCCTGCGGGTCATGGCGACGGTTGAGGGTGACAACGGAGGGGTCACGGGGAAGGTTGAGGGTGTCGGCGGTGAAGTAGCCGACGTGGCCCGTCTGGCTCGGGCGCGACTTGACGCCCAGCTCCAGGAGGTTGCCGCGAAGCTTGCGCGACTCAGGGTCAAATGCGAACTGTCCAACCTGAGAAGGGGAATCATTCTCAATAAGAGGCTGGGAAAGGTCCTGGTTTTCGGTCATGGGTTAGTCCTCGATATCGGGACCGGCGATTGCCGGAGTAGGGGTAGGCCCGCGCTTGGACGTGAAGTCAAAGCGGACCTTCTGACCACGGGGCACGACGCGATCAGAGGACAGAGCCGCCTCCAGCGGACCTACCCAGTACGGAACGGTGGTGTCCCAGAGGACCTGGCTCTGGCCCTCGCGGGTCTCGTAGGTCAGGGATGCAGTGTTGGGGGTACCGTCCAGAAGGGCGGCAGGGATATTCAGGTGGTTAGCGATATCCGTTCGGGAGGCGTTGATAGCGCCCTCGTAGAAGTCGGTCAACTTGTCACCGTGAACGCGGACCTCCACTCGGGAGTCCGTGAACCCGACGCCACCGTTAGCGGCGCGTGCGGCGGACCATGCGTCCACCAGGCCGTCTACCTCGTCCTGAGTCAGCTCCTCGTCACTGATCTGATGAAGCTCGACCAGCGGAACGGGAGCGATGGCGCGAGCGGCGCGGGCGCGAGCGAGTGCGCGAGCGGCCTTCACGTCGGCGGCTCCAGTCGAGAGGAGACCACCACCTCCAGGACCGGGGACAACCATGACCAGCTTCTGGTCAACAACCTGTCCGTCAATGCGGACGTTGCCCTCAGAGTCCTGGTCCCAGCGGTCATAGCGGACACGCATGATGTCCACGGGGTAGCCGTCAGCGCCCATGTCGAAGGCGAGTAGAGAACGGTCGTAGAAGATGAAGTCATCCAGGACCATTGACCACGTGTGCCACGGGGAGATACCCGCGTCAGTGCGGTAGGTCCAGGTGGGCTGCTTGGCTACGCGCTCAGACAGCCGGTAGACAGCGAGCGGGGCGTCAGCCACAGCACCGCAGATAAGGGCGCGGCCCTTCTTGACTCCACCAACCTGGAGTGCGGAGGCACGCGAGAGAATATCGCCCTCTCCCTTAAACAAGTCCTGCGCAACTAGGCGCTGGATTGTCGATTCCTCCTCAATAGGGAAGATCGGGAAAGGGACCGTAGCGGTGGAGGCGTTTGGGTCGCCTAGCAACCAATCCCAGAAACGTGCCAAAAGGGACTCCTTTGTAAATGCATTGTGTCCTAATACAATGGTAAATGCATTTACAAAGGTCTATTTTTTGATGTTTGTATAATGGAATTAGCCAACACGCATTGTCGTAATGACTGCTCGCTTTTCTTTTGTCTCCGTGTCGTAGAGGCGGAGGGCCAGAGCTGCGGCCTCTAGAGCACTCACGTCATCGTCCGGATGACTGGGACCGATACCCCAGGACGTTGACTGCCGGAAGCCGCGCTTGACGGCCTTGGCGGCTGCGTCGTCCATTGCGGGCTGGCGGTAGTGGCGCACTCGTCCGTTGGCTGCGTCGTCTACCAGAAGCGCGGCGGCGGTGCTCACCTCGCGTGTGGTCTGTGGGTGCAGCTTGGTACGCGGTCGGGCGCGCTCCAGCTTGTCCGCCTCGGAGCGGGCGAAGGCATTTACCGTGTCGTACGCCACCGGTACCTTGTAGCGCTGCGCAAGCTCGTAGACCTTCTCGGCTACCCAGTCGGTACCGTCACGGTGCTTCATGCTCAGGAGGTGCGCGTGGCCCAACTCGTCGCGCCACGCGGCCACCACGCTTCCATGCTTGCCGTCTCTGTCCATGCCGTATGCAAGGGCAAAGCGCGTTGGCGGGGTGACGGCAGAGGGATCAGTGTCCAGCCCCGCCGCCTCCCAGTCTTCCGGCGACACAATCGCGTCACCTACAAGGTCAGTGCCGAAGATGCCGCCGTACTCGCGTAGGAAGCGCTCGACGGACGTTGACTCCAGCTCGAAGAACTCGCGGATATCGGCCTCTAGAGCCAGGCCGCACTCCAGACCCGGATGCATGGCGCGCACCAGCTCACCGGCGCGGTCATCCCAGCTCGCTAGGTCCTCCTCAACCGTGAGGTCTGGGAAGGCGTAGCGGAGCCGTCCGTTGAGGTCCTGGAGAGCGCTCCAGAGGAGCTGTCCCTTGCGATAGGACCCAGCCGTACCCGTTGCGACTAGCTGCGGTGGATAGTCGCGCAGAGCCGCTGTGGCGATGAAGGCGGGCATGACCGCGCCCAAGATGTCCTCACCCACGGAGAGCGTTGCTTCTCCGGCCTCGTCAACCCACACCAGGTCATAGCTGGACCCTCGGAAGCTGGCACCCTTGGGAGACTTCACGGCAAAGCGTGAGCCATTGGGGAAGCTGACATAGGCACGGCCTGGAGCGCGGTAGAGCTTGAAGGGACGTGTGGACTCGTCGGGCCACAGCGCTTCCAGCTCATCCACAACGCTCTGTCCAAAGACTTCATGCGCCTTCCCGGCTGCGGTGGTCATGGTGAATGCGGCGTTGTACTTCGGACGCAGGGCGCACCGGCCCAAGGTGATAATGGTCAGCGTCTTGGTTTTACCAACCTGACGGGGGAGGAGTGCGCCGTTAGTGCGCTTGCCCGCGTTAAGCACGTCGGCAATCAGAAGCTGGTGCGGAAAGACGAAGGTCAGACCAAGCAGACGGCAACCCTCAATGAACTCTGCGCGGGTCTGCTCATTTGTGACCAACTCGGAGTGTTCTAGAGGCTCCAGGGCTAGGCTGCGGAACGCAATCCACGCCTCCTCAGATCGCAAATCCTCGGGGGACGCCTTCTGTGGGATTTTTTTCTGCTGCAATGCTGACGGCTTTGGTGCTTCACTCAAAGAATCCATGCGAAGTCACCACCCCGGCTCCCTTTCATCCCTGCGCTTGGCTGCGTAACGGATGGAGTGGGATAGGTAGGCACCAGCCTGGGTATTGCAGCGCACGTGCTCGGGCCATACGTTGGCGGGGTCACACAACGCACCACCTAGACGTACGTCGATGACGTGGCCTAGATGCCAGCGCGTACCCGCACGAATAGCACCACGGCAACGGCGGCACTGGATACCACCAGCGTCAATGCGTGGCTGCCATATCTGAGTACGCTGCTGCTTACTGAACTTCAACCACTCAGGGCTACGGTGTGCATTACTCACAGTGCATCCACCACCCTGCGGTACCTCAGCTCACGCAATGGGTCTGTGGTGATCTCAGCCACGGCCAGGAGGGCGAGCTTTGCTACGTCACCATTCACGTGCTCAACGGCACGGAGGCGGGCCTGGTGCGCTGCGTCGGCTGCGGCCTTTACAGCTACGTCAGTCTTGGCCTTCTCGCCTGCGGTGCGCGTACGGTGCTGCTTATTGAAGCGGGCCTTGTTGTTGACCTGAGGCTTGGCTAGCTCGGGCAGAGGGGCACCGGCTAGGGCTGCTGCCCGTACCTGAGCCAACAGCTCGGTAGGGTCTTCCACCTGACGCTTGAAGCGCTTGTATACACGGGCTGCTGCGGAGCAATACTCACAACGGCAATGCTTGGAGTTGTAGGGGCGGGGGGTTCCGTGCTCTAGGTACGCGGGCGCTACCCGCTCGGATAGCTCAGTCACGCTTGCCGTTCACCGCGTCCAGGAACTCGTCTACTGACGCGCTGGATCGGACAGTCAGGAATGCCACGGGACGCGGGTCCATGCGCTCAGCGAGGTTGCGCAGGGCCTTTGCAATCGCAATCTTCATGTGTGCCTCTTTCGATTAGTGAGGGATATTTGTCCCTGCAACTAATTATCCCAGAATTGACACACCCCTATTTGGAAGATAGGTCCGCAGACTACTTAGCTGGGAGTCTGCTGAGTTGTTATATAGTACTAATCCATTCTTTCCCCTTACCCATATACTTCCCCGTCCTAGACGTTTACACGTCTGCGGAGAATGGGGAAGTGGGGAATGGGGAAGTTGAGGGGTTCGAAAACACACCCCTGCGAATAGCTGCTAGAATAGAACCACGGCAAACTTCTTGAGTCAGTGGTTGACTCGGTGTTATCGCCTCCCCGGGATAGACCTCCTTCAAATACGGTTCCTATCCCGGGGTCCAACAACTTAAAGAGCACCGGTACTTTAGCCCGGATGAGTGGTAGCTCCCCACAGTCAGAGGTTGAGACTCCACTCATATACGTAAGCTCTAGTAGCTAGCCCCACCAGGATTTCAACCTCCCTGGTGGGGCTTTTACTTTAAGAGGTTGAAATATGGCTAACAACGCCAACAACATTGCACATCTATTTGACCAGGGCACCGATGTAACGGTCTGGCTATCAGAGTCTCGCGTGATAGGTGGAGTGGTCTACTTTGCTGACGTACTCGGCATCTGCATTGCCCGCACCAATGAAGGTCTGAGGTACTACCCGTGGACCTCGGTTGAGTGCGTGCAGCGTGCAATCGAGGTTGCTCGATGAATCCTGAGTACGAAGAGACCTACGGTCTCAATCACTGTCTCCGCCTCAACGGCCTGAGCTTCATCTATGACCCGGACCTGGACGCCTGGACGCATGAGCGCCGCATTGACGGGGTGTATCGCCCCATCGTCCTGACCGGTGACCAGATTCACCTGCTCACCCTGGACGGCAAGGTCAAGCTGACCGTGTGGGAGGTGGATGAGGATGAGTGAACCACTCGACTGGGGGACCTTCCTCGACTACGTAGACCGAACTCTGGACCTCCCGGACGGTGCCACCCTCGCGGGCATGAAGCCGGAAGAAATCGCGGAGCTTCCGTCCGTGAAGTTTCGCGAGACCGTGCGGAGTCGATACCTCGCGCGGAAGGCAGACGCATTGATCCGCGCGCATGAGTACGGGGAGCAGAAGCTGGTCCTTAGCTCGGAGGCGGATATCCGCAACCGGCCTAGCCCGGAGTGGTTGGTGGCTGACCTGATCCAGGAGAACACGATTGCCCTTCTGGCTGGTCCTGGAGGCTTGGGTAAGTCCTTCCTGGCGCTCGGGCTGGCGCGTGCGATTGCGTGCGGTGCCCCGTTCTTCGGGAAGCAGACTAAGCGCGGGCGCGTGCTCTACGTGGTGGCTGAGGGAGCGGCTGCGTTCGGTGATCGTATCGACGCTTGGAACGAAGCTCACCCCTCCCTCCAGGTGCCTAGGAACGCCGTCACGTACGTGGAGGCGGGCGTCAACCTCCAGGTGGAAGAGTCGCTGGAACAGGTGCGCGAGCTGATCCGAGATGGGGAGTACTCCCTGGTCATCCTCGACACCCTGAATCAGCTTGCCTACTTTGAGAATGAGAACAACAACGCTGAGGCCGGTACGGTCTTCCGCAACATTCAGAGCCTGCGCATGGCGCGTGAGGGGACCAGCATCCTGGTTCTCGACCACACCCCAGCCGGAGGCGGGAAGGCGCGTGGAGCCACGGCCAAGCGGGACAACTCGGATACCGTCATCATGGCTATCCGGTCGAAGCTGAGGACCCGTCCAAGGGCTTCACGCTGAGCACAGCGAATAAGCACAACGGCAAGCAGAAGGACGGCGCGGAGCTGACCTGGCACGGGTTCAGCCTCCAGTCCAAGGGACCCTCTGCCGTCATCGTCAACAACGGCGGTAAGCGTCCTGAGTCGAAGTGGTGGCCTCCGGTCCTCGCGCTGCTCGGGGACGGTCAGCCGCATAAGACGCCGGAGCTGCGCGCGGCGGCTGGCGTGAAGGGTGACATGAAGACCGCTGAGGGTAAGCGATTCGGGCGCGAGCTGGAGTACTGGACGGCAGAGGGATTGGTGGTCAAGGCGGGCACCACGTCCAACACCACCTACACGTTGGCTGCTCAGGTTGCGGCGGTGACTGAGTGATTGACATTCGGTTGCTGTACGTACGTGCTCGCTTCCGAGAGGCACAGGTTGCACTTAAGCTCCTGCGTACGCAGAGATTGTTGAGGGACTAATGAACAAGATGAAGGTTGCGGTTATCTCGCTCAGTGCCGCCGTAGTGGTGCTGCTGGTCATCGTCGGCGTGGTCCTCTTCAACGTCCAGCGCTCGGTCCAGGAGGCTGACTACCGCGCGTGCATGACGGATCGCGGCGTCTACGACACGTCGAATACCTCGGACATGGTGGACATGGCTGAGGCCTGCCACCAGGCCGTCTACGGGAACTAGGGCAGGAAGGGGTGGCCCGGAATCTGGATGCGCTTTGCGCCCTTACCGCCCTTAGCAACGGTGATGTCCAGAGTCCGGGCCAGGTCCCGCTTCTCCTCGATCCCCAGACCGTCGAAGTACTCCACCCATGCCTGGGTGAAGTCCAGCCCCGTCCCAGTCACGCCGTCCATAAGCTCGGCAATCCGCGCGGCCTCTGAGCTAGCCGTCCGGTTCTCCAGGCGCTCACGCTCTAGCCGGGTGATCTCTCCATCCAGGCGGGCAAGCTCGCGGGTCACAACGGCCTTGTCCACACCCTTCACGAAGAGAAGCTGTGTGGCCTCCTGACGGTCCTTCTGAGCCTCTACCAGCTCGGCCTCTATCTGGCGCACCTTCTCGACTCCAGCGGCCTCCACGGTGCTCCAGCGGGCGCGCTTGTTGGCCTCGAAGTAGAGCGCCGTCCGTACCCGGTCCTCAGCTACGTGCTTAGCAATCGACACGTGCCGCCGTTCGTCCCCGGCTTCACGCTTCCGCTCGGTCTGGGTCTGGCACATGTAGAAGTCCTTCTTGGGGAGCATCTTCATATCGCACACCCCGCACTTCATCACGCCGGAGAGCCACGACTTAGCGACCGGCCTACCCTGCGGGGAGGGCTGTAGCTCCAGCTTCAACCTCAACTCCTCCAGGTCGGCGCGGCTGACGATGGGCGCAATCTGAGACTCGACCTCCAGCGGCTCGCCTTTGTGCTCGACCACGCCCGCATTCCTCCAGCGCCGGAGGACGTTCTTCACGCTCGCGGTGCTCCAGAGCTTGCCAGAGGGACCAAGCAGACCGGCTGCGTTCCACTTCCTCATGAGCGAGGTTGTAGAGCCTCCAGCGAGGACGTGAGCCACACCCTCCCGAATAGCGTCTGCCTCATCCGGCTCTAGCTCCAGGCCTCCGCGCTTCCATCCGAACGGGGTACGCCCGCTGATTGGCTTGCCCTCCTCCAGCCGCTGGCGGTGAGCGGCCTTGATGCGGTCAGACTTGTGCTCTGACTCATGCGCGGCAACGTCCACCTTGATGCGGAGGAAGAGCTTCCCGTTGGCGGTGGTCAGGTCCACACTCTCGGACACGGTGCGGATGTTGGCACCGGACTTAGCGTTGAGGTCGATCAGGCGTTCGCCGTCCTCTGGCTTTCGAATGAGGCGGTCAAGGTCCCAAGCTAGGAGGGTGTCGAACTCTCCGGCCTCGGTGCGCTTCAACATCTCCTCAAAGGCGGGGCGTACCCGCTTGCTGTAGCCAGACGCGGAGATGTCGTTGTCCTCGAAGACGGCAGCGATGGTCAGACCGATACGAGAAGCCAGTTCCTCGCATTCCTTCCGCTGGCGGGAGACACCGCGTCCCAGCTTCTCGGAGTCGCGAGAGATACGCAGATAGAGGGCAGTCCGTGACATACCCCTAAATGTAGCGTGCCGTTCGCCGTCTATCCCGGACTCTTCATCCTCCGACTCGGCATCGGCTGATCCGCCAACGAAAGGACCATCATGACGACATCGACCCACGAGGCACGGCGACACCGACAGAGCTCCATGGCGATGCGGATTCGTGCATTCGTCGACGACGAAGCAGGCGACGTGCCCGGTTGGGTGCTGGTCACACTGATGACGGCCGGGCTGGTGGTGCTCATCTGGGCTGTTGCCGGGCCTGCGCTGACCTCGCTGTTCGAGCAGGCGATCCAGCGGGTCTCCGGCCTCTGAGATGCGTGCCCGGTCTCGATTCGCCGACGACCGCGGTTCCAGCCCGGTGGAGTTCGTGCTGGTGGGAACGCTCCTCACAGCGCTCACCCTCGCGGTGCTGCAGGTCGCGTTCGCGGTGTACGTGCGCAATGTGGTGCACGATGCCGCTGTCGAAGGTGCGTATCACGCGGCTCTTGCCGACACGGCCCCGGAAGAAGGCGCCGACCTCACCCGTGAAGTCATCTCACGCGCGGTCGGAGCTGACTATGCCCAGGACATCAGAATCGATGTCTCCGGTGCCCCGCCATACGAGACGGTCGAGGTCCGCGTGCGCACGACGTTTCCCCTGCTCGGACTGATCGGTCTTCCTCTCGCGATGGAGGTGGAAGCTCGTGCACCCGCCGAGACCTTCGGGGAGGGATGACGAGGGATCGGCTGCCCTCGAGTTCATCGCGGTGGGAGTGATCCTCCTCGTACCGCTGATCTATCTCGTGATCGCGCTCGGCGCGATCCAGGAGCAGACGCTCGGTGCGGAGGCGGCAGCGCGGCACATCGCTCGTGTCGTCGCGCGGGCACCCGACGCCGCGACAGCGGCGGAGAGGAGCGATGCGGTGCTCGCTGCGATCGTCGACGAGTACGGACTGGATGAGGAAACGGTGAACCTGACGCTCGCATGCGCCCCGCCCGCTGTCGAGTGCCCGTCCGCCGGGGCGACCATCGTCGTCACGGTCACCACGACGGTGCGGCTTCCGCTGGTGCCGGAGCTGTTCGGGCTCGACCGATCGACGGCGGTCCGCGTGCAGGCTGAAGCGGTGCAGAAGGTATCGCGGCTGTGGGGGGCGGAATGAGGGCGCGGGAACGCTGCGCGGACGGCGTCGCACATGAGCAGGACGAGGGGAGCGTGCTGCTGCTCACCCTCGGCTACGTGTTGCTCGCCCTCGCCGTGATCTTCGTCTGCGTCTGCGCCACCGATCTTTACATCGCCCAGAAGCGGCTGGATGCGCTGGCGGATTCCGCCGCGCTCGCCGGTGCGGACGGCTTCACCCTGGCGGTGCACGACGGCAGCGTGCGTGCGGAACTCACGGATGACGGTGTCGAACAGCAAGCCGACGCGCTGGTGGCCGCGCTGCCCGGTGAAGCCTCGATCACTGCCGCAGGAACGCCGGACGGCGTCACAGCGCGTGTCACGGTCTCCGCGGAGTGGCATCCGCCCCTGGTGTCCGTGTTCGTGCCCGGAGGTGTGCCGCTGGAATCGACCGCCACCAGCCGCACGGCCCTTCGATGACACGATCCTCCGGTCAGCGCGGGTCGCGCAGCTGCGCGAGCAGTCCCTCGAGACGGGGAACGAGCTGCGGCGGCACCTCGGCCGGCAGCGCGTCGACCGGCCACCAGCGCACGTCCTCAGACTCCTCGCTCACCGTGAGCGCGGCGTCGCGGTCGACGACCACGGCGATCCCGACGTCGAGGTGCGAGGCGCAGGAGCCGAAGCGGGACGAAAGTCCGTGGTGGTCGAGGTCGTAGGCGAGCGGTGCGTCCGTCGGATCGATGGCGACACCCGTCTCCTCGCGCAGTTCGCGGAGCGCCCCGCTCATGACAGAATCGTCGCCGTCCTCGACGTGGCCTCCCGGCTGCACCCAGAACTGTCCCTTGCGATGGAAGACGAGTAGCGTGTGCTCGAGCGACGCATCGAACACCACGCATGATGCGGTGAGGTGATCCGGGCCGGCCTCGCGGTGCACCGGGCCTCCGTCGGCTCCGAAGAACGAAGCGAAGTCCGCCTGCGCGGCGCGGTCTCGTTCGGCGCGCGGGACGAAGGTCGACACCAGACGGTGGGCATCCGCCTCCAGACGCGGGATCATTCCTGTTCTCCCTCGGAGGAGTCGTCGCCGGAGTCCGGTCTTTCCCGCGGGACGAACTGCGGAATCCAGCGCAGGAAGCCGAGGGCGCCGACCAGACCGACCACGCCCATGGCGGCAGCCGCGAAGGGCAGCGCAGCCGCAGCGGTGATGGCCGAGACCAGCAGCGGCGCGATCGCCCCGCCCGCGTCGGTGAGTGTGCGCCAGGAACCGAGGAAGGCCGCGGGCTCCCGTTTCGGCGCGACGTCTGCGCCCAGGGTCAGCAGGATCCCGCTCGACAGGCCGTTGCCGACACCGAGGACCGCGGCGAACATGCCGAACCACAGCACCGCGGCGTCCACATCGTGCGTGAAGGACAGGGCGAGAAAGCCGGCTCCCATGAGCACCATCGCGGGCATCGCCGCCCACAGCCGACCGAAGCGGTCCATCACCTGACCGCTCGCATAGAACAGCGCGAAGTCGATGGCGCCGGACACACCGACGACGAGGGCGATGGTCGAGGCGTCCAACCCCAGCGACAGCCCCCACAGGGGGAGCACGACCTGTCGGGCCGAGCGCACGGCGGAGAGCGAGGCGGCGGCGAGTCCGAGGCGTCCGAGCACCGCACGCTGACGCCACATGGTCTGGAAGATCCCCAGGCGCTCGATCGTCGGGATCGACCCGCTGACGGATTCCCCGGAGTCCTCCAGGAAGCGCTCGTGAGGGCTCGGCGGAACGGGAGGGATCATCTTCTCCGGGTCGGGCCCGAAGAGCACCAGCACCACCATGACCACGAGACAGGCGAGGAAGAACCAGATCGCCGCGCTCTCACTCCCGAACAGCTGCAGGAGCCCTGCGGCCACGAACGGTCCGATGAAGATGCCGAGGCGGAAGCTGCCGCCGAGAAGGGAGAGGGAGCGCGCGCGGAAAGCGACCGGCACCCGAGTGGTCATGAAGGCGTGCCGGGCAAGTCCGAACGCCGCGGCGCACATCCCGAGAAGGAACACCGACGCCGCCAGCACGCCCAGCGACGGCGCGAACACCATCCCGACCCCGGCGATGATCGCGATCACGCCCGCGATCACCATCGTGTATCGCTCGCCGATCCTGCCCACCGCCCATCCGGCGGGGAGATTCCCGCACAACTGCCCGATGACGAGCGCGGAGGCCACGAGCGCAGCGAACGCCACGTCGGCTCCCATAGAGGCGGCGAGCACAGGGATGAGCGGGATGACGGCGCCTTCGCCGAGCGCGAAGAGGATCGTGGGCAGGTACACCATGGGTCCGAACTGCCGAAGGACCGTCGATGCGCTGCTCACAGCTTCACGCTACTCCGCTCGGCCAGGGGTCTCGGACGACGGGGTCCCCGCGCGGGCAGGCGGCACGTTAGGCTGAGGTGTCATGCTCGAACTAGATCTCTCCGCCGAAATCCAGGCGCTCAGGCACACCTTCGGCGACATCAGCGAGGTCGTCGATGTCTCCCGTCTCCGCGACGACATCGCGCGTCTCAGCGAGGAGGCCGGCGCCCCCGACCTCTGGGACGACACCGAGAACGCGCAGAAGGTGACCAGCGCCCTCAGCCACCGTCAGTCCGAGCTCGCCCGCATCACCGGCATCGCTCAGCGTCTCGACGACCTCGAGGTGCTCGTCGGGCTCGCGAACGAGATGGGCGATGAAGACTCCGCACAGGAGGCCCGCGCCGAACTCGCCGCCCTCACCGACCTGATCAACCAGCTCGAAGTGCAGACGCTCCTCGACGGCGAGTACGACGAGCGGTCCGCGATCATCACGATCCGCTCCGGCGCGGGTGGCGACGACGCCACCGACTTCGCCGAGATGCTGATGCGCATGTACCTGCGCTGGGCCGAGCGGCACAAGTACCCCGTCAAGGTCATGGACACGTCCTACGCGGAAGGCGCGGGCATCAAGTCGGCCACCTTCGAGATCGACGCTCCCTACGCCTTCGGCACCATCTCGGTCGAGGCCGGAACGCACCGCCTCGCCCGCATCAGCCCGTTCGGCTCGGCCGACAAGCGCCAGACGTCGTTCGCCGCTGTCGAGGTCATCCCGCTGATGGAAGAGGCCACCGAGGTCGACATCCCGGAGAGCGACATCCGTGTCGACGTCTTCCGCTCGTCCGGTCCCGGTGGGCAGTCGGTCAACACGACCGACTCCGCTGTGCGTCTCACCCACCTCCCGACCGGCATCGTCGTCTCGATGCAGAACGAGAAGTCGCAGATCCAGAACCGCGCCGCAGCCATGCGCGTGCTGCAGACGCGACTCCTGCTGCTGCAGAAGGAGCAGGAGGCGGCGAAGAAGAAGGAGCTCGCGGGCAACATCACCGCGAGCTGGGGCGACCAGATGCGCTCGTACTTCCTCTATGGCCAGCAGCTGGTGAAAGACCTTCGCACCGGCCAGGAGTCCGGCAACCCTGCGGCGGTCTTCGACGGCGACCTCGACGACTTCATCTCCGCGGGCATCCGCTGGCGTAAGCGCAAGATCGAGGACTGAGTCCACGAAGAAGGCCCCGGAGCGATCCGGGGCCTTCTTGCTGCGTGCGTGCGTTCAACGCCCGGAATCGCGCAGAGTCCCGGTCACATCCTCGTAGCTGAAGAGGATGCACTGCACGGTGCGATCCTTCTCGCGGATCCAGGTTCCCTTCGTCGGCTGGTAGTTGTAGAAGTCGAGCTCGGACGCCTCGTAAGAGGTGCCCACGTAGGCCTGGAACGCCTCGTAGCAGCCGCTCCACGCGGTTTCCGTCAAGACGTCGTCGCCGGGGAACTCCCCGTCTGCGACGTCATAGATGAAGAAGACCTCGTCGGTGTGCGGCTGCTCGCAGGGAACGACGGGCAGCTCGTAGACCAGTTCGTCTTCGCCGTACTCGACCAGCGGCAGGCAGTCGCCCACTTCGAGATCGGAGAAGGGCACCATCTCGGCACCCTCGATCGACGAGGGATCCTGGCTCTGGGGCGTGGTGCCTCCATCCGACGGTGATTCGCTGGGGATCGCGAAGGGGTTGCCGACGCTGTCCGACGACGAGGTCGTCGCCAGCACCAGGAACGACACGGCGGCAGCGAGGATGGCGCCGACCACGGCGATGACGAGGCCGGTGATCCCCGGCCACTTCCGTCCGCGGAGGAACAGGGAGATGAGCGACATCACGAACCCGACCGCGAGAAGCACCCAACCGGCGATCGCGATCGCGGGGATGCAGGCGCTGACGACGCCGACGATGACGGCGCCCAGACCGAAGATGCCCACCACCGGCACTCCGGCGGCGGGCTGCGGGCCGGGAGCGACCGGCCACGAGGCCGCCGGATAGCCGCCATAGGGCGGGTAGGCCGCGCCGTCCGGGTACGCGGCTGCGGCGGGCGCGGAGGCCATGTTGCCCGGGAGCGAGTAGGGCGGGACGAACGGGGCCGGCTCCGCATCCGCGGTCGCGGTCGCGGGCACCTCTGGCTCGGCCGTCACGTCGGGCGCTGCCGTCGTCGCCGCTGCTGTCGCGCCTGTTGCTGTCGGCTCGCCGGCAGAGGTCTGTCCCCCGGTGACGACGTGCTCGGTCCACTGCGCTCCGTCCCACCACCGTCGGTTCCCGGAACCGTCGTCATACCAGCCCGCAGGTGTTGTCATCAGGCGATCCCGTGTGTCCTTCTCGGTCGGTGGATGCGTGGTGAGGTCAGTCTCGCCACGCTGGCCGATCCGCAGGGATTCGGCTGTCAAGGATGACGCTAGCGGCGCTGAGGCATCCGTGTCGAATGGTGCGAGGACCGCGTGGAGAAGGCCCCAGGGCGTGTTGCTCCTGAGGCCTTCCACGTCATGTCCAGGGTCAGGGGAGGATGCAGACCGGCAGTGCGTCGGCGAACTCCTCGGTGAACGCAAGCGCGACATCAGGATCGTTGAATTCGGCGCTGGTACCGGAGGCGATGATGCGCAGGGTCTCGTCGTCGATATCTGAGGCGGCGAACTCGTCCGCGAAGCACGCGATGTGCTCGGGCGTGTACCCCTCGGCGCCGGTCGCCTGGATGATCGCCGTGATACCGACCGCGAGTTCCTCGGCGGTGGGCCGCCCCGTTCCGGTGGTGCCATCAGTCCCTTCGGTCTCACTCGGTGCGGTCGCCTCGATCGACGGCGAGGAGGTGGGCAGTCTGTCGATCTCCTCGCTCACACCCTGTGCGAATGCGAACAGATACACGAACGACATCACGATGCCGATGATCGTCCCGACGACTGCCAGGATGAGTCCGGCGATGCCGGGCCACTTCTTTCCTTTGAGGAAGAGCGAGATGAGCGACACGATGAAGCCGGCGCCGAGCAGGATGAAGCCGAAGAAGCCGATCACGGGGATGAAGACCAGGATCGTTCCGAGCACCGCGAGCCCGAGGCCGACGAGTCCGAGGACCGAGACCTTCTTCGGCTCCTCGACGCCCGGCTGCCCGTACGGAGCGGCGGCAGGGTAGCCCGTCGTGCTGCCGGGGTACGCCGGCGCGGTGCCGGGGTAGGCACCCGCAAACGGTGCCGGTGCGACGGCCGGGTACGCGGGCGCCGCCGGGGCGGAGTACGCCCCGAGGTCGTCGCTGAGCGGAGTCGTCGGTGCCGTCGCCCCGGAAGCGTCGGACGTGTGCTGACCCTCGGCGTCGGAGGGAGCCGCCGGCGCGGACGAAACGTGCGACTCGGGAGAGGCGTCGGTCTCCTCGGACGGACGGATCACGGTGTCATCGACCGCGGCATCCTCGGACGCGGCCTGCTCCTCGGAGGTGACCTGCGCGTCGGAGGTGACCTGCGCGTCGGAGGTGGCCTGCTCCTCGGAGACGGCCGGGACATCCGCGGCCTCCGGGGCGAAGTGCTCGGTCCACTGCTGGCCGTCCCACCAGCGCTGTCGACCCGATCCGTCGTCGTACCATCCTGCGGGCGTTGTCATGGCTCCCCCTTGAAAGAATTCGGCGGCCGCTTCGTGCGGCCGACACTTCATGTATAGCAGTGGCAGGTGACGCGGCAGTGGCTCGTAGATGAGGACGAGGCCCCACCCGGCCCGGAGGGCGGAAGCGCCGTGCGGGGTGTCGCTCGCGGCCAGGCGACGGCCCGCGCTTAGGCTCGTAGCGCCATGATTCGGTTCGAGAACGTCACGAAACGCTACCGCGGGACGTCGAAGCCCGCCCTTTCCGGAGTCGACTTCGAAGTGCAACGCGGGGAGTTCGTCTTCCTCGTCGGGGCCTCGGGTTCCGGCAAATCCTCCTGTCTGCGCCTGATCCTGCGCGAAGACGTCCCGACCTCGGGGCGGGTCGCGGTGCTCGGGAGGGACCTGCGCGCGCTCGCGAACCGCAAGGTGCCCTACTTCCGACGCCACATCGGGTCGGTCTTCCAGGACTTCCGGTTGCTGCCGTCGAAGACCGTCTACCAGAACGTCGCGTTCACGCTCCAGGTGACCGGTTCGTCGCGCGGCTTCATCCAGCAGGCCGTCCCGGAGGCACTCGCCCTCGTCGGTCTCGACGGCAAGCAGAAGCGAATGCCCCACGAGCTCTCTGGCGGTGAGCAGCAGCGTGTCGCCATCGCGCGCGCTCTCGTCAATCGTCCACAGGTGCTGCTCGCGGATGAGCCGACCGGAAACCTCGACCCCGCGACGTCGGTCGACATCATGCAGCTGCTCGCCCGTATCAACGCCGGCGGGACCACCGTGTTGATGGCCACCCACGAAGCCGGCTTCGTCGACCAGATGCAGCGTCGGGTGATCGAGCTGCGTGACGGTGAGATGGTCCGCGACGAGGTGCACGGCGGGTACGGCGACACCTCCAACATCCCGCGCCTCGCTCCGGAGGAGGTGCGTGGAGCGGCCGCCGCAGCCGCGCTCACCGCCGTGCAGGAGGTGCAGCGTCAGACTGCCGACCTCTCGGTGGTGCGTGCCGCGTTGGCCGAAGAGCTCAGCACCCAGCGCAAGGCTGCCGCGTCCGTCGACCGCGACGGCGAGACTGTGGTTCCCCCGGCCCCGCGCACGGTCGAACCGCCGGAGCCTGCAGGTGCGACGACGGCGGACTCCGCTGCGAACATCGTCGAACCTCCTGCCGTCGTCGAGCCTCCTGCGGTGATCCGGCCGCGCACGCACCCGATCACTCTGCCGACGGTCGACGTCGCCGAACTCGGCGTCGCGGATCGCCTCGGACTCTCCGACGAAGACGACGAGGAAGTGGGCCCGACCTCATGAGAATCGGACTCATCCTGACGGAAGCCCTCGTCGGGCTCCGGCGGAACATCTCGATGGTGATCTCCGTCGTGCTCGTCACCTTCGTCTCCCTGACCTTCGTCGGCGCCGCGATCCTCATGCAGGGGCAGATCGGCGTGATGCGCGGCTACTGGGCGGAGCGCGCCCAGGTCGCGGTGTACATGTGCTCGGCGGTCTCGGAATCCGAGACGTGCCTCGACGGCGCGGCGAGCGAGGAGCAGGTCGCCGCCGTCCGCGCCCAGCTCGAGGGCGATGCACTCAAGCCACTCATCAGCTCGATGACCTTCGACACCAAGGAAGAGACCTACGCCAAGCTCGTCGATCAGCTCGGCGCGGACCAGGCGAGCGTGCTCACGCCCGACCAGGCCTTCGAGGTGTTCTTCGTCACGATGAAGGACCCGGGTCAGTCGCAGGTGCTCGCCGAAGCCTTCAGCGGACAGGCGGGCGTCGAACAGGTCAAGGATCAATTGCAGTACCTCGAGCCGTTGTTCTCGGCGTTGACCGTCGCGACCTATATCGCCGTGGGAATCGCCGTCCTCATGCTCATCGCGGCGACGCTGCTGATCGGCACGACCATCCGGCTGTCCGCGTATGCGAGACGCAAGGAGATCGGCATCATGCGCCTGGTCGGAGCATCGAACCGCTTCATCCAGACGCCGTTCGTCCTCGAGGGCGTGTTCGCGGCCTTCCTCGGCTCGGCGCTGGCCAGTGCCGCCGTCGTCGCCGGTATGCATTTCGGGGTCAACGGCTACCTGCGGGGGAGGGTTCCCTTCATCACCACGTGGGTGACGATGCAGGACGCTGCACTCGTGGTTCCCGTGCTGATCGGTATCGGAGTGGTTCTCGCCGCCCTCTCCGCCGGCTTCGCGATCCGACGCTGGCTGCGTACCTGATAGCCTGAAAGGCTGCTCGGTCGGATCGATCGATCGAGCTCATCACGGCAACAGGAGAGCATCATGCCCAGGGAACGCGGAGAGAAGGTCGTCGCGACCAATCGTCGCGCACGTCACGACTACACGATCGAGAAGTCGTACGAAGCGGGGATGGTGCTCACCGGCACCGAGGTCAAGTCGCTGCGTCAGGGACGGGCCAACCTCAGCGACGGCTATGCGTTCGTGAAGGGGAACGAGGTCTTCCTCGACTCCGTGCACATCCCCGAGTATTCGCAGGGGCACTGGACGAACCATTCGGCCAAGCGCATCCGCAAGCTGCTGCTGCACCGCGAGGAGATCGCGAAGATCGCCCACGCCGTCTCGGCGGGGGGCTACACCCTCATCCCGCTGAAGCTGTACTTCTCGGACGGCCGCGCCAAGGTCGAGATCGCCCTGGCGAAGGGCAAGCGCGAGTACGACAAGCGGCAGACCCTGCGCGAGCGTCAGGACACCCGCGAGGCCGACCGTGCCATGCGTCTGCGCAACCGCGTGGGGGAGTAGCCCGCGACTGTCACCGTGTGACGGCTGGTCACTCGTGCGGGTGGAAGCCGAAGACGCGGCCGAGGAACGCCAGCTCGCGCTCGAGGGCGTCGACGATGGTCTCCGCGCTACGGAAGCCGTGCCCCTCGGCGGGATACAGGACGTACTCGTGGTCGATGCCGCGCGCCGAGAGGGCGTCACGGATCGCCTCGGACTGCGACGGAGGGACGACGCGGTCCTCGCCGCCCTGCAGGAGCAGCACCGGTACCGCGATGCGATCGGTGTGGGTGAGCGGTGAACGCTCGACGTACAGATGCTCGTACTCGGGGAGCGGACCCACCAGGCCGTCGATGTACGACGCCTCGAAGTCGTGCGTCTCCGCCGCCAGCATGCGCAGGTCCGCGACCCCGTAACGGCTGATCCCCGCGGCGAAGGCTCCGCCGCGTACCAGCGCCGACAGCACGGTCCAGCCACCGGCGGATCCGCCGCGGATCGCGATGCGGTCGGGGTCGGCGATCCCTGCGTCCGCCAAGCCCCGAGCAGCGGCGATCACGTCGTCGACGTCGACGACGCCCCACTGGCCGTCGAGACGCTCGCGGTAGGCGCGGCCGTAGCCGGTCGATCCGCCGTAGTTCACGTCGAGCACACCGATCCCGCGGCTCGTGTAGTACGCGATCGCGGCCGAGGCCGCGCCGGTGACGTGCGCCGTCGGTCCGCCGTGCACCAGCACGACGTAGGGCGCGAGCTCGTCATCGGGCGCCACCGCATCCGGGTTCGCCGGAGGGTAGGCGAAGGCGTGCACCGTGCCGTGCGGACCGTCGATGTCGATCGGCATCGACGCGGGCATCCAACGCGGATCGACGGGCTCTCCACCGCGCACCGCGACGACCTCTCCCGATGCGATGTCGACGCACCAGAGACCCGCCGTCACCCGCGAGCCGTTGCCGGAGAGGAGCACCCTGGTGCCGTCGACATCGTCGACGCTCACGTGGCCATCGCCGGGGAACTCGATGACGCTCTCGCCGCCTTCGGCATCGATGACGACGACCGCGTCGCGCCCGTTCGTGCGGACGGCGACGATACGGCCGTCGTTCAACGGCTGGTACCAGCGGTTGCCGAGCACCCAGAGACCGTAGCCCGTGTCAGCATCGGACGGGGCCAGCGGTCGCGTCGCGCCGGAAGGCAGCGCCCCGTCGAGACTGACGCGCTGGAGTGCCCAGCGGTCGTCGGGATCGTCGGCGAAGACCAGTTCCGCGTCGCTGAGCCACTCCGGCTGCAGCGCCGCCCTCGAGGGGATGGTCCGGGGGATGCCCCCGTCGACCTCGGCGACCTGCACCCTCGCGCCCTCCCAGGGCATCTGCCCTGGTTCCCAAGCGACCCACGCCACCCGGGTCGCATCCGGGGAGAGGGCGGGATGGGCGAAGAATCCCTCGCCCTGCACGATCACCCTGACGGCCGACGTATCGGCTGCGGCGGACCCGTCGAGCGGGATCTCGACGATCGAACGCTGATGTGGCACCGTCGAGAGGTCTTCACGTACAGCCAGGAGGCGGCCGTTCTGGATGCGCAGACCGCCGTGCGAAGGCCCGGGTGCGGTGAGGACGACGAGGTGCCCGTCGGCGTTCAGACGGCGCACCTGCTGGTCCGCGGCATCGACGAAGTAGAGCGTCCCTCGGTCATCGGCCGTCCACGCACCGCCGCCGTACTCGTGCACTCGGGAGCGGGCGTTCCACGGCGCGGGGAGGATCTCGGCGCCCGAGGAACTCCGTACCGTCACCCTGCCCTTCTCGGTCGGAACAGATTCTCCCCACCAGATCTCCGTGCCGACGAAGCGGGCGCCGTCGATACGAGGAGAAGACGCCGCGACAGAGGCAGCGGAGAAGGGCGAAGACCAGGAACCGTAGGGCGACGACGACATGCTTCGAGCCTATGGGGCGCGGGTGCTGGCATGTGTATACGCGAAGGCCCTCCCGGAAGCCCGGGAGGGCCTTCGTCGTGCTCTCGCGTCTAGACTGCGCGCAGTACCGCCACGATCTTGCCGAGGATCACGGCCTCGTCGCCGAGGATGGGCTCGAAAGCCGAGTTGCGAGGGAGCAGCCAGGTGTGGCCGTCACGACGGCGCAGCACCTTGACCGTGGCCTCGCCGTCGAGCATGGCCGCCACGATCTCACCGTTCTCGGCGCTGTTCTGTGAGCGGACGACGACCCAGTCGCCGTCGCAGATGGCGGCGTCGATCATCGACTCGCCCGAGACCTTGAGCATGAACAGGTCGCCCTTGCCCACGAGCTGACGGGGGAGCGGGAAGATCTCCTCGACCTGCTGATCGGCGGTGATCGGCACGCCGGCGGCGATGCGTCCGACCAGGGGGACGAGCGCGGCGTCGCCGACGGGCGTCGCCACGTCCGCGGGGTTCTCGGTGCTCGCTCCCGGCAGATCGATGAGCACCTCCATGGCCCTGGTCTTCCCGGGGTCGCGGCGCAGGTAGCCGCTGAGCTCGAGTTGGCCGAGTTGGTGGGTGACGCTGGAGAGGGACTTGAGGCCTACGGCATCGCCGATCTCGCGCATGCTCGGCGGGTAGCCGTGGTGCGCGATCGAGTTCTGGATGACCTCGAGGATCGCCATCTGCTTCGGGCTGAGGCTCTTCCGGCGGCGCGTGCGCGGTGCCTCCGACTCGGGGGCAGAGTTCTCGCTCATGGTGCTCCTTCAGTGCGTGATCCGACGTCCCTCTTCGAATGTCGGAGGCCCGTGGTGGGGTGTCCTTATCGAAACCGTATCCGAGAAACGGGCCGATCTGGAAGATCTGTTCGAGCGTGTCGGCTCATTTCTCTATCCGGTTTCGAAGAATAGTTGACAGATGTTCGAACTCGAAGATATCTTCGGTACGTAGCTTCGCATTCACGGCTCCCGGCCGAGACGGGAATGCGAACGCTACGCCAACTTCCCCGGTAGCCTCATCGCTCCGGGACAGGCTAAGGAGCACCACATGAGCAGCATCAGCCTCAGCACCGCAGCGGTCATTCCGGCGTCGACCCGTCCTTCGACGCGACTCCGACTGACGACGCGTGGCCGCGCCGTGCTGCTGGCCTTCGCCTCGGTGCCGCTCGCGATCGGCATCGCCTTCGCCGCCCTCAGCGGCGGCAGCGCGATCGCCTCGGGCGCAGACTCCGCAGCCGTCAGCGTCGAGACCGTGACCGTCATGCCCGGCGACACCCTCTGGTCGATCGCCACCAGCGTCGCACCCGACGCCGACCCGCGTGACGTCATCGGTGAGATCAGTCGGATGAACCTGCTGCGCGGCGGCGAACTCCAGATCGGCCAGACACTCGCCATCCCGGCACAGTATGTGAACTGATCCGGCTGCTTCCGCGCTGCAGCAACGTTGCGTCATCGAGACGAGGCGCCGCTTAACATGGGAAGGGTGACCCTCTCCCTCAACGATCTCCCGCTACGTGACGATCTTCGCGGACTGACGCCGTACGGCGCTCCGCAGGCGCCGCTCCCGATCGCGCTCAACGTGAACGAGAACACGCATCCGATCCCTGATGCGGTGGCGAGCGACATCCTCGACGACATCGCGGTCGCGATCCGCGATGTCAATCGCTATCCGGACCGCGAGTTCACCACGCTCCGTGAATCGTTCGCAGAGTACCTGGGGCATGGCCTCACGCCGGAGCAGATCTGGGCGGGCAACGGCTCCAACGAGGTGCTCCAGCACATCCTCCAGGCATTCGGGGGGCCGGGGCGCACGGCGTTCGGCTTCGCGCCGACGTACTCGATGTACCCGCTCATCGCCCAGGGCACCGGTGCGCGCTGGATCGCCGGCACCCGCCAGCCCGACTACACGATCACCCCTGACGAGGCGGCCGAGCAGGTGCAGGCCGCCGATCCCGATGTGGTCATCCTCTGCTCTCCCAACAATCCCACCGGTACCCCGCTCGAACTCGACGTCATCGAAGCCGTGTACGACGCGGCCCGAGGCATCGTGATCGTCGATGAGGCCTACCAGGAGTTCGCTCCGCGCGACGCGGTCTCCGCCTTGACGCTGCTCGACGGGCGTCCGCGGCTCGCGGTCTCGCGCACCATGAGCAAGGCGTTCGCGTTCGCCGGCGCCCGGGTCGGTTACCTCGCGGCCGACCCGGCCTTCATCGATGCCCTGCGACTGGTGCGCCTGCCCTATCACCTGAGCGCTCTCACCCAGGCTGCAGCCGTCGCGGCGCTGCGCAACGCCGACGTGATGCTCGCGATGGTCGACGAGATCGTCGAGCAGCGCGACCGGATCACGGCGACGCTCGAAGCGCTCGGCTACCAGCCGCACGAGTCGTGGTCGAACTTCGTCCTGTTCGGCGGCGTCGCCGACCCGCGGGCCACCTGGCAGCAGCTGTACGACCGTGGCGTGCTGGTGCGCGACGTCGGCATCCCCGGACACCTCAGGGTGAGCGCCGGTACCGAGGCCGAGACCACGGCGTTCCTCGATGCCCTGGCCTCGATAGGATCAGCTTCATGAGCACCCCCGTACCGTCCCCGCGCACCGCGAACCGAGTCCGCAGCACGTCGGAGTCCACGGTCGAGCTCGAGGTGAACCTCGACGGCACGGGGGCGAGTCGCATCGATACATCCGTGCCGTTCTTCGACCACATGCTCACCGCCTTCGCGAAGCACTCGCTGACCGATCTGACGGTGCGTGCGTCCGGCGACACCCACATCGACGCGCACCACACCGTCGAAGACGTCTCGATCGTGCTCGGTCAGGCCATTCTCGAGGCCCTGGGCGACAAGTCCGGCATCTCCCGCTACGGCGATGCGCTCGTTCCGCTCGACGAGGCCCTGGCTCAGGCCGTGGTCGACATCTCCGGTCGCCCGTACCTGGTGCACACGGGGGAACCCGCGGGTTTCGAGCACCACCTCATCGGGGGGCACTTCACCGGCTCGCTGGTGCGTCACTCCTTCGAGGCCATCACGTTCAACGCGGCTCTGACGGTGCACGTGCGCGTGCTCGGTGGTCGCGATCCGCACCACATCGCCGAGGCGGAGTACAAGGCGTTCGCTCGTGCATTCCGTGAGGCCAAGTCGCTGGACCCGCTCGTCGACGGCATTCCGTCCACCAAGGGTGCACTGTGAGCGCAGCGCCTCGCATCGCGGTGTTCGACTACGAGTCGGGCAACGTCCACTCGGCGGTCAAGGCGCTGGTCGCCGCCGGCGCGGATGCCGTGCTGACCCGTGACCGCGCCACCGCTCTCGAGGCGGATGGGCTCGTCGTGCCCGGAGTCGGTGCGTTCCAGGCCGTCCGCGATGCCCTGCGCGCCCACGGAGGGGATGAGATCATCGACCGCCGTCTGGCCGGTGGTCGTCCGGTCCTCGGCATCTGCGTCGGAATGCAGGTGTTGTTCGAGCACGGCGTCGAGCGCGGACACGACACCGAGGGACTCGGCGAGTGGCCGGGCGCCGTCACCGAGCTCAACGCCCCGGTACTCCCGCACATGGGTTGGAACACGGTAGAGCCGGGTGCGGACAGCGTGCTCTTCCGTGGCATCGAGCAGGAGCGCTTCTACTTCGTGCATTCGTACGCCGCGCAGTCCTGGCAGCTGGACGTCATCCCGCCGTTCCCCCAGCCCGTCCTGACCTGGACCACGTATGGGGATCCGTTCCTCGCTGCGGTCGAGAACGGTCCGCTCTCGGCGACCCAGTTCCACCCGGAGAAGTCCGGGGAAGCCGGCATCCAGCTGCTACGCAACTGGGTCGGAAGTCTCTGACACCGCCGGCAGGCGTCACCCGTTTTGTTCCCCGCCGTCCGGCGGACTACCCTCGGTTCTCGTGCCCGCACCGGGCCGTTGAGCTTCCCGATCCAAGGACCCCATGAACGACTTCGCGCAGTCCCCCTCGCTCACGCTCCTTCCCGCGGTCGATGTAGCCGGGGGCAAGGCCGTCCGCCTGACCCAGGGTGAGGCCGGAACCGAGACCAGTTACGGCGACCCTTTGGACGCCGCAGGAGAGTGGGTGTCACAGGGCGCGAAGTGGATCCACCTCGTCGACCTCGACGCCGCGTTCGGTCGCGGCAGCAACGCGCCGATCCTGCGCAAGGTCATCAAGCAGTTCAAGGGCGTGAGCATCGAGCTCTCCGGTGGCATCCGCGACGATGCGACGCTGGAGGCGGCTCTGGAGAGCGGCGCCACCCGGATCAACCTGGGCACGGCCGCACTGGAGAACCCGGAGTGGGCCGCCGACGTGATCGGCCGCTACGGTGAGGCGATCGCGGTGGGTCTCGATGTGCGCGGAACGACCCTTGCCGCCCGCGGATGGACCAAGGAGGGCGGTGACCTCTGGGAGGTGCTCGACCGCCTCGAAGACGCGGGCTGCAGCCGTTACGTCGTCACCGACGTGACCAAGGACGGCACGCTTCGCGGCCCCAACATCGAACTGCTTCGCGAGGTGACGTCGCGCACCCCGAAGCCGGTCGTCGCTTCCGGCGGGATCTCGAGCCTCGATGACATCGCCGCGCTCCGCGAACTCGTGCCGCTGGGCGTCGAGGGAGCGATCGTCGGCAAGGCACTCTACGCCGGCGCGTTCACGCTGGCTGAGGCACTGGATGTCGCAGGAGACTGACGCGCACGCCTGCGGGCCCGAATCGCACAACCACGGCGACTCGGCGGGTGTGCCCTGGGAGGGGCGCGCCTTCGAGTCGAACCCGCACGCAGCGGACGACGGCTCCGCCGATCCCGTGCTGTTGGCGGCGCTCCTGCGCTTCCGCGCGGGGGAGGGCAGCCAAGCCGAGGTCGTCGACGCGTTCCGCGCCGCGCGCGTGCTGATCCCGCTGATCGCCGAGAAGGGTGACGAGGGCGTCGCGCCGAGCGGTCTCACCGTCGACAAGACGCAGGAGCTCTCCATCGTGACGGTTGCGGCTCCGGACGGTCGTCGCGTACAACCGGTGTTCTCGTCGGTGCAGGCCATGCAGGCGTGGGATCCGACGGCGCGTCCGATCCCCGTCGAGGCCATTCGCGCCGCCCTGGCGGCGTCGGCGGAGGACACCGATCTCATCGTGCTCGACCCGACATCCGAGACCGAGTTCGTGATCCGTCGTCCCGCTGTCTGGGCGATCGCTCAGGAGCAGCGCTGGGAGCCGAGCTTCCTGTCGACGGAGGTGTTCACCGCCCTCCAGGAGAGCGTGGCGCACGAACTGGCCGTGATCGATGTCGCGGTGGCTCCGGGCGACCCCGATGCACGACTCCGCGGCCCGGAACTCATCGTGGTCCTCGAACTCGTCGACGGGCTGGAGCGCGAGGTGCTCGATGCCGTGCTCTCGCGTCTCGCTCAGCGCTGGGCCTCGGATGACCGCATCGCCGTGCTCGCCGACTCTCTCACCGTGAAGCTCCGCCGCAGCGTCTGACCGCGTTCGCTACGATCGGGGCCATGTCCCGTATGATGCTGCGCGCCATCGCGGTCCTCGCTCTTCTGGGCGCCACGGTCGCGACGTCGACGGGATGCGTGACGTTCGGTGCCTGCCCCGCGATCGGCTACGTGAGCGCCGTCACCGTCGACGTGAGCGCCTACCCCGGCGTGGCCGACGTGCAATTCTGCGCCGAGGGCGAGTGCTCACGGGCGCCGGGGGAGGAGGGCGCCTCGTCCGGGAACATGTACATGGCGACGCTCCAGGACAACGGGACCTGGAGCCTCGCGTTCGGCATGGACGTCGCGGATTTCGTCGAGATCCGCCTGTTCGACGCGCAGGGAACCCTCATCCACGAGTCCGTCCAGGCGATCGCCTGGACCCATTCCGATGCTCCCTGCGGTGGCCCCTCCACCGCCGACCCTCTGATCCTGCAGCCCTGATCCCTATGCCTTCGACCGGGCACTCGCCACAGCAAACTAGTTGACCGGGCCGGTCCACTTCTCGCCAGGGCCCTTGCCGATCGGGTCGGGGATCGTTGAGGCCTCGCGGAAGGCGAGCTGCAGCGAACGGAGACCGTCGCGCAGGGAACGGGCGTGCATGTCGCTGATCTCCGGGGCGCCCGCGGTGATGAGGCCGGCCAGGGCGTTGATGAGCTTGCGCGCTTCGTCGAGGTCGATCTGCGCCGCCGCGTCGGGATCATCCGCGAGCCCGAGCTTGACGGCTGCCGCACTCATGAGGTGCACGGCGGCGGTGGTGATCACCTCGACAGCGGGTACATCGGCGATGTCTCGGGTGGCCGACGATGCGGCCTCCTCCTGACGTGCCCAGCGCTCTTCGCGCTCGCGTGCAGCCTCGTCCGGTGCCTGGTTCGTCACTTCGCCTTGCTTTCTGTTAGACTTTGGCGGGCTCCGGAGCGTCATGCTCCGGATCGAAAGAGGATTCACTTCCCACCCGCGCTTGCCGTTCAAGGCTACCGGGTCTTGCACTCCACCGGCTCCGTTCGCAAGACGGAACCGGCAGACAGGGTGCGGAGCCGGCGTCTGAATGCCGGTGGGCGGGGACGATTCCGATTTCGCCCGTGATGCAGACAGCATCGCGGTGGCCGAATCACATCGTCTAAGGAGTTCCGCATCAGCGATCCCCGTACCAATGAGCGCATCCGCGTCCCCGAGGTCCGCCTCGTCGGCCCCGCGGGTGAGCAGATCGGCGTCGTCCGCATCGAGGCAGCGCTGCGCCTCGCGCAGGAAGCCGATCTCGACCTCGTCGAGGTCGCCCCCAACTCGAAGCCGCCCGTCGTCAAGATCATGGACTACGGCAAGTTCAAGTACGAGGCCGCCCAGAAGGAAAAGGAAGCTCGCCGCAACCAGGCGAACACGATCCTCAAGGAAGTCCGTTTCCGTCTGAAGATCGAAGCTCACGACTACACGACCAAGCTCAAGCGCGCCGAGGGCTTCCTCAAGGCGGGCGACAAGGTCAAGGCCATGATCCTCTTCCGCGGTCGCGAGCAGTCGCGTCCGGAGCAGGGCGTTCGTCTGCTGCGCAAGTTCGCTGAAGACGTGGCCGAGTTCGGCACAGTCGAGTCGAACCCGACCATCGATGGTCGCAACATGGTCATGGTCGTGGCTCCGCTCAAGAGCAAGTCCGAGGCGAAGCAGGAGCAGAACGCCGTGCGCGATGCTCAGCGTGCCGCGAACAAGCAGGCCGCCCGTGACGCGAAGAGCGAGTCGGACGCACCGGCCGCAGCCCCGGCGGAGTGACTCCCGCCCCCAGAACTCCCGCACCGCGGGTTGACACCGTCGCCTGATAAGGCGCCATACGAAGGAAGAGAAGATGCCGAAGCAGAAGACCCACTCGGGTGCTAAGAAGCGCTTCAAGATCACCGGAAGCGGAAAGCTGAAGAAGCAGCAGGCCGGGATGCGCCACAACCTCGAGCACAAGTCGAGCCGTCGTACCCGTCGTCTGAACCAGGACCAGGTGCTGTCGAAGGCTGACACCAAGGTCGCGAAGAAGCTTCTCGGTCGCTGACGCGCGCCGAACGCACGAATAGGAACACAGGAAAATGGCAAGAGTCAAGCGGGCAGTAAACGCCCACAAGAAGCGCCGGGTCATCCTCGAGCGCGCCTCCGGTTACCGCGGACAGCGTTCGCGCCTGTACCGGAAGGCCAAAGAGCAAGTCATCCACTCGCTGGTCTACTCGTACCGTGACCGTCGCAAGCGCAAGGGCGACTTCCGTCGTCTCTGGATCCAGCGCATCAACGCTGCGGCTCGCCAGAACGGCATGACCTACAACCGTTTCATCCAGGGCCTCGGCATCGCCGGTGTCACGGTCGACCGTCGCATGCTCGCCGACCTCGCGGTCAACGACGCGGCGACGTTCACCACGCTGGTCGAGACGGCGAAGAAGGCTCTGCCCTCCGACGTCAACGCGCCGAAGTCGGCTGCGTAAGCACCTCTTCACACAGGGCGCTCTCCTTCGGGAGGGCGCCCTGTGGCGTTTCTCGACGCAGCACGGGCGAACGAGCGGGTGACGGCGGCGTCGACCACAGCTGTCACGACGACCGCGCCCGCGTACACGGCGATGTCGCGCATGTCGAAGCCTGAGCCGAGGACGAGTCGGCTCGGCGGGAACGCGGCCGCCCACTCGCGCGGAAGGCCGGTGAGCTGCAGCAGTTCGACACCGGCGCAGAACGCCAAGGCGATGAGCGCCACGACGGGACGCGACCATCGCGGAGCGATGAGCGCGATGAGCAGATAGATGAGAACGGCGTACAGGGCATCGCCCGCGATGTCGCCGACCGCGCCGCTCATGCCGCTGTGGACGATGAGACCGATCCCCACCGTCGCGAGGGCGAGGAGGGCGAGGGCGATCCGGCGGCGAGAGGTCGTTGCCGCGGCACCGTTGGTCATGCAGGCACCTTATCCCGATGGTGCGGGAACCGGCCCGGCGTTCCCTAGACTGTGATCGTGCTGGAGAACCCCCGTTCGCCCCGAGTCCGTGCCGTCGCGAAGCTGACCAAACGCAGTGCGAGGACCGAGACGGGCCTGTTCCTTCTGGAAGGCCCGCAGTCAGTGCGCGAAGCGCTCACCTACCGTCCGGAGGCGATCGTCGAGCTGTTCGCGACGCCCAACGGCTGGGAGAGGCACCCCGACATCCGGGCGAAGGCCGCCGAAGCCGACATCGATGTCGAGTACGTCACCGAGTACGTCCTCAACGCGATGGCCGACACCGTGACCCCGCAGGGTCTCGTCGCGGTGGTGCAGCAGACGCCGACGTCCGTGCGCGACATCTTCGATGCTTCGCCGCGACTCGTTGCGATCTGCGAGGAGGTGCGCGATCCCGGGAACCTGGGCACCATCATCCGTGCCGCGGATGCCGCGGGTGCGGATGCCGTCGTGCTCACGGGACGCACGGTCGATCCGTACAACCCGAAGGTGGTGCGTGCCACGACCGGTTCGCTGTTCCACCTGCCGGTGTCGGTCGGGGGAGAACTCGCCGACGTCGTGAAGCGTGCGCACGCCGCAGGTCTGCGCATCCTCGCCGCCGATGTGAAGGGCGACGATCTGTTGGAGGCCCGAGCCGATGGCGTGCTCGCCGAACCGACCGGCTGGCTCTTCGGCAACGAGGCGCGGGGGCTCGAAGACGAGGCGCTGGCCCTCGCCGACCGGGTGCTCAAGCTGCCCATCTTCGGGCGTGCCGAGTCCCTCAACCTGGCGACGGCCGCCAGCGTGTGTCTCTATGAGAGCGCTTTCGCACAGCGTGCGACATCTGTCGGCTGAGTTCTCAGCCGCCGAAGGAAGCAGGAAGCGGAGTCGATGAGGATTCTGATCGTCGAGGACGACGACCGTGTCGCCGGCGCGCTCGAGGCGTTCCTCGCACGATCCGGCTACGCGACCGTGCGCGCGGCTGACGGTGCCGCGGCGCTGGACCTGCTGGGGGCGGACACCGAGGTCGTCCTGCTCGATCTCGGACTCCCGGACATCGACGGGGTCGATCTATGCCGCCGCATCAGGGGGCGTTCGGAGGTGCCGATCGTGATCGTCACCGCCCGCAACCAGGTCGCCGAACGCATCAAGGGCCTGCGCGCGGGCGCCGACGACTTCGTGGTGAAGCCGTACGACGTGCACGAGCTCCTCGCCAGGATCGAGGCGGTGACGCGGAGATCGCGGCCGATGCGACCGGAGGCCGACGCGCGGGTGCTGTTGCACGGCGGCGATGTCGAGATCGACCTCATCGCCCGCCAGGTGCTCGTCGACGGCACCGCGATCGACCTCACCCGCAAGGAGTTCGACATCGTCGCCGTCCTCGCCCGATACCCGGGAGTGGCGGTTCCGAAGGAGCGCCTGATCCGCGAGGTGTGGAACACCGACTGGCGCGGGTTCGGACACTCCCTGGAAGTGCACGTCGGCGCGATCAGGAAGAAGACCGGAGTGCGTGGGGTCATCGAGACCGTGCGTGGAGTCGGCTATCGGCTTGCGGGGTCCTGACGCATGCGGCGCCGTCTGATCATCGTCTTCCTCGTACCACTCGTCGCGATCGTGGCAGCCCTCGGCGGGGCGGCGGGGTGGAGCGCCGCGCACAGCGTCCAGCAGGCGTTCTACACGCAGCAGCTCGGTGACCTGGGGTACTTCGTCACGAGTGCACGTCAGGCGCTGCGGTCGGGCAGCGCCGCCGTTATCGACGCCGAGGTCACACGCTTCCGAGAGGTCTACGGAATCGAGGTCACGGTCTTCGATCTCGGTGGCAGCGTGTGGGCGGCGGGTGAGCAGGATCCGGCGGCGCTTCCGGAAGAGGATGCCGAGCGGGTCAGGCTGGCACTCTCCGGGCGTCGCGCCGAACAGCCGACGGTCGTGTTCCCGTGGACCGTCGCGGATGCCGCTCTGGCGGAGCCGGTGTTCGACGACGGTGACGTGATCGGCGCGGTGCTGGTCGCGGGAGACGCGGAGGCGCCACGGACGGCGATCCTGCAGCAGATCCTGCTCATCTCCGCGATCGCGCTGGTGCTCATCGCGCTCGGGGTGCTGCTCGTGTTCCGCCTCGCCCGATGGGTGCTCTCTCCGGTCCGCCGGCTCGATGAGGCGATGGTCGCGATCGAGCGGGGCGAGATGGATGCGCGCGTCGCCGCGGACGACGGTCCGCCGGAGCTGCGCCGAATGGCGCAGGTGTTCAACGGGATGGCGGATGAGATCGAGCGGGTGATGACACGCCAGCAGGAGTTCGCGCTGAACGCCTCGCATGAGCTGCGCAACCCGCTCAACGCACTGCTTCTGCGTGTCGAACACCTGGCGACCGGGCTCGGCACGGAGTGGCAGGGCGATGTCGAGGAGACGCGGGAGGAGGGGCGACGGATGACCCGCATCCTCGAGACTCTTCTCGGCCTCGCTCGCGGCGGACGCGGTGACTCGACCATCTCCGCCGTCGACCTCGCGACCCTCGCCGCCCGCCGCCTGGATGCCTGGCGCGACGTCGCCGCACAGCGTGGGGTCGGCTTGCGTCCGACGGGGGCATCCTCGGTGATGAGCGTGACCGACCGGACGATCGTGGAGAGTGCGCTGGATGCCGTGATCGACAATGCCGTGAAGTTCTCCCCCGAGGGTGCGCGGATCGAGATCGGCGCGGAACGGGAGGGCCAGGTCTGCCGGATCACCGTCCGCGACCACGGTCCGGGGCTGACGGAGGAGCAGGCCGCGGCCGCGACCGACCGGTTCTGGCGCAGCGCCGATAGCGGAGACACACCGGGGTCCGGTCTCGGACTCGCCATCGCGAGCGACCTGCTCGCGACGGTCGGTGGCGAACTGGCCGTCGCCGCAGCCGAGGGCGGCGGTCTCGCCGTCGCGCTCGTGCTCCACGACGGGACGACGCCATGAGGGGCGTCGCTCGGCGGCTCATCGCCGGCGCGCTCGCGCTTACGCTGCTCGGCGGCCTGACCTCATGCGCGCCGCGCGCGAGCGAGTGGACCGATGACGAATACACCATCGCCAGCGGCGGGTCCACCGGTGTCTACTACGACTACGGCAGCCAGCTGGCCGACGAGCTGTCAGGATCACTCCACATCAGGATGATCGCGCAGGAGACGGCTGGCTCCGTCGACAACCTGCTGCGGGTGAGCGCGGGGGAGGCCCTGATCGGGTTCGCGCAGGGGGATGCCGCGGCGGACGCGGTCGCCGGCACCGGCGCCTTCGACGAGCCGCTGGAGGTACAGGCGCTCGCCCGTCTGTACGACGAGTACGTGCAGATCGTGGTGCGCGGAGACTCGGAGATCGCCGATATCGGCGATCTGGCCGGCCGCACGATCTCCCTTGGTGCGGAGAACTCCGGAGTGAACGTGATCGCCGCGCGGGTGCTCGATGCGGCAGGTGTCGATCTCAGCACCGTCCGCAACCCCCAGCTCGATCTCAGCGCCTCGATCGAGGCGATGGAGCGCGGCGACATCGACGGCTTCTTCTGGGTCGGCGGGCTGCCCACCCCGGGGGTCGCCGAGCTCTCGGAGAGGTCATCGGTCCGCCTGCTTCCGATCGAGCAGGAGTGGGTCAACGAGGTGAACGAGCGCTATTCGCATGCGTACCGGCCGGCCGACGTCCCAGCCGGCACCTACGGCCTGGAGGACTCCGCGCCCACGATGGCGGTACCCAACTACCTCGTCACCGCAACCTCCACCCCTGATGCCGTCGCCCGTGACGTTCTCGCCGGATTGTTCGAGGCGCGTCTGCGCATCGCGGGGGAGGTGCCGACGGCCGCGCTGCTGGACCGTCGCTCGGCGATCTTCACCGGTCCCGTCCCGCTGCATCCCGGCGCGGCCGACTACTACCGGGATCAGCGCGGCTGACTGCTCAAGAAATCCTCAAGAAGTCTGACACCGGGGTCGACGCTCTGCCAGTGTGAGGTCGATCGCGCACGATCGTCGCCTGTTGCTCAACTGTCGTTGGGGCGTTGCAGCAGGACGATTCCGCGGCCCGTGGGGGCGGGCCGCGGGGTACCCATGCACCGCAGCATTGGTGCCGCGATCAGGTGATTACGAACGTGTAAATCTCACCGAGGTGCCTGGAGACCCGCGTCCGACGTGGCTAGTTTGGAGAAATGATGACCTCTGATACCCCGCTCGTCGTGGTCGAGAACGTCCAGAAGCACTACGGCGACTTCCAGGCGCTCACCGACATCGACCTGACCGTCAACTCGGGAGAGGTCGTCGTCGTGATCGGCCCGTCGGGCTCCGGCAAGTCGACCCTGTGCCGCACGATCAACCGCCTCGAGACGATCACGAGCGGCACCATCCGCATCGACGGTAAGGAACTGCCGGCTGAGGGGAAGGGCCTCGCACACCTCCGCGCCGACGTCGGCATGGTGTTCCAGTCGTTCAACCTCTTCGCCCACCTCACGATCCTCGAGAACGTGACTCTCGGCCCGATCAAGGTCCGCGGCCTCAAGAAGGCCGATGCCGAGAAGGAGGCGATGGTGCTGCTCGAACGCGTGGGCGTGGCGCAGCAGGCATCGAAGCTCCCGGCGCAACTGTCCGGTGGACAGCAGCAGCGCGTGGCGATCGCCCGCGCTCTCGCTATGCAGCCCAAGGTGATGCTGTTCGACGAGCCGACCAGCGCCCTCGACCCGGAGATGATCAACGAGGTCCTCGACGTCATGGTCGAGCTGGCCCAGGACGGCATGACGATGATCGTCGTCACCCACGAGATGGGCTTCGCTCGCAAGGCGGCCGACCGGGTCGTCTTCATGGCTGACGGACGGATCGTGGAGGAGGCGACTCCCGAGGAGTTCTTCACGCACCCGAAGAGCGACCGCGCCAAGGACTTCCTCTCGAAGCTCCTCACGCACTGACGCCCCCGCACCGACCACACAGACCCTGCACACACAGCACACGAAGGAGACGCACATGCGACGCACACGGACACTGGCAGGTATCGGAATCGCAGCGGCCGCGCTGCTGGCGCTCACGGCGTGCAACAGCGGCACGCCGTCCAGCACGGGAGCCCCGGAGGGCGGCGACGAGGGCGACACCTCCAGCAGCACGCCGTGGACGGTGCTGACCGATGTCAGCATCGAGGGAAGCCCGACGTTCGACCGGATCGAGTCGGCAGGCACGGTCAAGGTCGGCGTCAAGGAGGATCAGCCGGGTCTGGGGTACCTCGACCCGGTGACCGGCGACCGCACCGGATTCGATGTCGACATCGCGCGCTGGATGGCGGCATCACTCGGCATCGACCCGGAGAAGATCGAGTTCCAGGCGATCGCCTCCGCAAACCGCGAGCAGGCCATCGTGAACGGCGACATCGACTACTACGTCGGCACGTACTCGATCACCGACAAGCGCAAGGAGCAGATCTCCTTCGCCGGTCCCTACTTCGTCACGGGTCAGGGCCTCCTCGTCGGCGCCGACAGCGACATCAAGAGCGTCGACGACCTGAGCGCGGAGACGACGGTCTGCTCGGCGACCGGATCGACGCCGATCCAGAACATCAAGACGAACTACCCCGACGTGCCCACCAAGGAGTACGACACGTACTCGAAGTGCGTCGAGGACCTGAAGAACGGTCAGGTCGACGCCGTCACGACCGACGAGGCGATCCTCATCGGCTACGCGGCCCAGGACCCGGACAACCTGAAGGTCGTCGGCGAGCCCTTCAGCGAGGAACGCTACGGCATCGGACTCGCCAAGGGCGACGACGCTCTGGCCGAGTACTTCAACACGCAGCTGACCGACGGCGGCGAGATCTGGCAGCAGATCTTCGACAACAACCTCGGCGCGTCCGGCGTCAAGGCGACCCAGCCCGAGGTCGACCCGATCGGTTGATCCCGGCGGGGCGGTCGACGCGGTCGACCGCCCCGCTCATCGGCACGAACCACCCGAGAACCCGAATCGACAGGAGCAGCAGTGGGAGTCATCACCGACCACCTCGACCTCTGGGGAGAGGCACTGTGGGGAACCATCGTGCTGTTCCTGGGTGGCGGCATCATCGCGCTGGTCCTCGGACTGATCGTCGGAGCCGCGCGTGTGTCTCCGGTTCCGATCGCCCGCGCCGTCGGCGGCGTGTACGTCAACTGGATCCGCAACACCCCGCTGACGCTCGTCATGTTCTTCTTCGCGTTCTGCCTCCCGATCCTGCTGGGGGAGCGGGTCAACCCCCTGCCTCTGGCAGTGGCCGCTCTCGGCATCTACACCGCGACCTACGTCGCCGAGGCGCTGCGAGCCGGCATCAACACCGTGCCGGTCGGTCAGGCCGAGGCTGCGCGAGCGATCGGCCTGAACTTCGGCCAGGTCATGCGCTACGTCGTGCTGCCGCAGGCGACGCGCTCCGTCGTCCCGCCCATGATGAGCGTCCTCATCGCCCTCATGAAGAACACCACGGTGGCTGCGGGCTTCTCCGTCGCCAACCTCGGCACCATCCGAGCGGCATTGAGCGAGCAGGGTGAGAACGCTCTGGCCGTGCTGCTCTGGGTCATGGTCGTCTTCGTGGTGCTGGTGCTGCTGCTCGCCTGGGTGCAGCGCGTTCTCGAGAACAAGTGGAGGATCGCGCGATGAGTTCCGTCCTTTTCGACGTCCCCGGCCCCCGCGCCATCGCCCGCAACCGGCTCATCGGAGCCGCCACGGTCCTCGTCGTCCTCGCCGTGCTCGGCTGGGTCGTGTGGAGGCTGTTCGCCACCGGACAGTTCTCCGCCGAGAAGTGGAACATCTTCACGTTCTCCGCCGTCTGGGTCCGCTTCGGCGAAGGGCTGCTGGCCACGCTCGCCGCGTTCGCGGTCGCCGGCATCGGGTCTATCGTCCTCGGCTTCCTGCTCGGTATCGGCCGCCTGTCGGAGCACGCCTGGGTGCGTGAGCCCGTCCGGTGGATCATCGAGGTGCTGCGAGCGGTGCCCGTGCTCATCCTGATGATGCTGTTGTACTACGGCCTTCCCGTGATCGGTGTGAAGATGCCGCCCTACTGGGCCGTCGTGATCGCTCTGATCGTGTACAACGGCTCCGTGCTCGCCGAGGTGCTGCGCGCCGGCATCGAGTCGCTGCCGCGTGGGCAGAGAGAAGCCGGCTACGCGATCGGTCTGCGTAAGACCGGGGTGATGTATTTCATCCTGATCCCGCAGGCCGTGCGGGCCATGATGCCGGTGATCATCGCGCAGCTCGTCGTGGCGCTCAAGGACACCGCGCTCGGGTTCATCATCACGTACCAGGAGCTGCTGTACGTCATCAACCAGATCGGCAACCAGGCGCCCTACGGATCCCCGCTGATCCCCGCGGCGATCGTCGGCGGATCGATGTACGTGGCCGTGTGTCTGTTGCTCTCCTACATCGCCTACCGCCTGCAGCGACGCGCCAAGCGCTCGCCGAAGGCCGGGCCGGCGGTGCCCGACCCCCGTCAGCACGGCGGCGAGACGAACACCTCGCTGATCGTCCTGCAGGGCGACGGGTCCGAGGCGCAGCGCTGATCCGCGAAAGCGACCCACGCGCCCCCGGTAGACTCGATTCTCGTGTCAGAGTCTCCTGAAATCACCCCGGAAGCGGTCGAAGCCGCTGTCGCCGACGCCCTCGCGGCGATCGCCGCAGCCACCGATACCGCCGAGCTGAAAGCAGCCCGCGCTGCACACGTCGCCGACGGATCGCCGCTCGCGGTCCTGAACGCCTCGATGCGACAGGTCGCCCCCGAGAACAAGGCCGCGTTCGGCAAGCTCGTGGGTCAGGGACGCGGGCAGGTGACGCAGGCGCTGGCGGCGAAGGAAGCCGAGCTGGCACAGGCCGAGGTCGCTGCGCGGCTCGAGGCCGAGCGGGTCGACATCACCGCCGTGCCGTCGCGCACCCGCGTCGGTGCCCGCCATCCGCTCACCCTGCTCCAGGACCAGGTCTGCGACATCTTCGTCGGCATGGGCTGGGAGATCGCGGAGGGACCGGAGCTCGAGCACGAGTGGTTCAATTTCGACGCCCTGAACTTCGACGTCGACCACCCCGCCCGCCAGGAGCAGGACACGTTCTACGTCGATCCGACCTCGCGCCACCTCGTGATGCGCACGCACACGAGCCCCGTGCAGGTGCGATCGATGCTCGACCGCGATGTACCGATCTACGTGCTGTGCCCGGGTCGCGTGTACCGCACCGACGAGTTCGATGCCACGCACCTTCCGGTGTTCACCCAGTTCGAGGGCCTCGTGATCGACAAGGGCATCACGATGGCGCACCTCAAGGGCACACTCGATCACTTCGCCAAGCAGCTCTTCGGCCCCGAGGCCAAGACGCGCTTCCGCACCAACTACTTCCCCTTCACCGAGCCCTCCGCCGAGCTCGACCTGTGGCACCCGACCTTCAAGGGCGGCGCGCGCTGGATCGAGTGGGGCGGCTGCGGCATGGTCAACCCGAACGTGCTGCGCGCGGCCGGGATCGACCCCGAGGTGTACAGCGGCTTCGCGTTCGGCATGGGCATCGAGCGGGGACTGATGTTCCGCAGCGACGTCCAGGACATGCGCGACATGGCCGAGGGCGATGTCCGATTCAGCGAGCAGTACGGGATGGTGGTGTGATGCGCGTCCCGCTTTCGTGGCTGCGTGAGTACGTCGATCTGGCAGCGGATGCCACGCCCGAGGACGTCCTCGCGGCATTGGTGACCGTCGGCTTCGAGGAAGAGGACGTGCACCGCTTCGACATCTCCGGTCCCGTGGTCGTCGGGCAGGTCGTCTCGCTCGAGGCCGAGCCGCAGTCCAACGGCAAGACCATCAACTGGTGCCAGGTCGATGTGGGCGAGGCGAACGGCGGCATCCGCGGGATCGTCTGCGGTGCGCACAACTTCGTCGCCGGCGACAAGGTCGTCGTGACGCTGCCCGGCGCCGTGCTGCCCGGCCCGTTCCCGATCGCCGCGCGCAAGACCTACGGCCATGTGTCGGACGGCATGATCGCCTCGGCCCGCGAGCTGGGTCTCGGCGACGAGCACAACGGCATCGTGGTGCTGGCGGATCTCGGCATCGACGCGCCCGTCGGCACCGATGCGATCGCTCTGCTCGGCCTCGACGACATCGCGGTGGAGATCAACGTCACGCCCGATCGCGGCTACGCCTTCTCGCTGCGCGGTGTGGCCCGTGAGTACGCGCACGCCACGGGGGCGACCTTCCGCGACCCCGCCGAGCGCGATTTCGCCGAGCTGCAGCCCGGCACCGGGCACACGGCCGTGGTCGACGACGTCGCCCCCGTGCGCGGGAACGTGGGTGCGAGCGAGTTCGTGACCCGCGTCGTCCGCGGTGTCGATCCCTCGCGTCCGACGCCGCCGTGGATGGTCGCGCGGCTCAGCCTTGCGGGCATGCGCTCGCTGGGCGTGCTGATCGACATCACCAACTACGTGATGCTCGAGCTCGGCCAGCCGCTGCACGGCTACGACCTCGACAAGCTCACCGGCGGCATCACGGTGCGCCGTGCGACCCCCGGCGAGAAGATGACCACGCTCGACGGCGTCGAGCGCTCGCTGCATGCGGAAGACCTCCTCATCACCGACGAGTCCGGCCCGATCGGCCTTGCCGGCGTCATGGGCGGCGGTACGACCGAGATGAGCGACACCACGCGGAACGTGCTGATCGAGGCGGCGAATTTCGACCCCACGACCATCGCCCGTTCGGCGCGTCGACACAAGCTGCCCAGCGAGGCATCCAAGCGCTTCGAGCGCGGCGTCGACCCGCTGATCCCGTTCGTCGCCGCCCGTCGTGCTGCCGACCTCATGGTCGAGCTCGCCGGCGGCACGCTCACGGAGGAGGGCGGCGCGCTGTTCGCCGAGATCTTCGTCGGCGAGATCGAGCTCCCCGCCGGATTCGTGCAGGGGCTCATCGGCGTCGACTACTCCGACGACGAGATCACCGGCGCTCTGACCACCATCGGCGCGGATGTCACGGCGTCGGATGCGGGTTCAGGTTGGACCGTGATCCCGCCGACCTGGCGGCCCGACCTCACCGACAAGTGGACGCTCGCCGAGGAGGTCGCCCGCATCCACGGGCTCGACCGCATCCCCTCGGTGCTGCCGACGCCCCCGTCCGGTCGTGGCCTCACCGCCCACCAGCAGGGTCGCCGCCGCGTGGCCGATGCGCTCGCTGCCGCCGGGCTCGTCGAGACACCGGCCTTCCCGTTCACCACCGACGCGCAGAACGACCTTCACGGGTCGGCGTCGGGGGAGCACCTGCCGAGCATCCGGTTGGCGAACCCGCTCGACGGGCAGGCGCCGTATCTGCGCCGCTCGCTCATTCCCGGGCTGCTGCAGACCGCGCACCGCAACATCTCGCGCGGGCTTACCGACCTCGCGATCTTCGAGACCGGTGTCGTGTTCCTGCCCGAGCCGGGCGTCGAGTACGGCACGGAAGAGGTGCCGCCGCTGGGTGAGCGCCCGTCCGATGAGACGCTCGCCGCCTTGAACGCATCAATCCCGCCACAGCACCGGTTCATCTCCGCGCTGCTCACCGGCCATGTCGCGCCGCGTCAGCCCGGCCGCCCCGCCGAGGCCGCAGGTCTCGTCGAGGCACTTGATGCGGTCCGCGTGATCGCGGCGGCGGTCGGCGTCGACATCGACGTGGTGCAGGCCGAGCGCGCTGCCCTCCACCCCGGACGCACCGGATCGCTCCGGGTCGCGGGTGAAGAGGTCGGCTACGTCGGCGAGCTGCATCCCGCCGTGGCGGAGGGCGCCGACCTTCCAGGGCGTGCGACCGTGTTCGAGCTCGATCTCGATCGCATCCTGTCGCTCGCCGGTGGTCGCGTCGTCGCTGCGTCGCTGTCGACGTTCCCCGCTGCCACGCAGGACGTCTCGCTCACGCTGCCGGCAGAGGTTCCCGCCGCGGATGTGCAGGCGGCTCTCGCCGAGGGTGCCGGTGCGCTGCTGGAATCGGTGCGTCTCGTCGACGACTATCGCGGGGAAGGCGTGCCGGAAGGCTCGAAGAGCCTGACGTTCGCCTTGCGCTTCCGTGCCGACGACCGCACGCTCACAGCGGCCGAGGCCACCGAGGCCAAGCTCGCCGGTGTCGAGGTCGCCGCGCAGCGCTTCGGAGCCGCTCTGCGCGACTGAGTGCGGGAGGGCGGCGCGGGGCGAACCGTGTCGTCGCTCAGAGGAATCCGGTCGGTGCCGGAGTACCGTGGCGGGATGAGAATCCTCCCCCAGGGCACTCCGGCCGCCGTCCCGGATGACTCGCGGCCGCTCGGGGAGGGACCATTCCTCGAGCCCGGTGCGCAGATCGACTGGCACTATCGGAAACCGGGATGGCAGCCGGGGGAGCCCTCCAGGATCTCCCCGATGCGCGTGGTGCGCGACGACGAGCGGGGACTCGTGGCCTGGCTCGCACCCGGAACGCTGCAGGAGGCCCCGGGGTCTGCCGACGGACAGCGCGTGCGCCAGGTGCCGCTCGATCGGCGTTGGCTCGAGCCGCGGACGCGCATCGTCGAGCCGTGGAGGGGCAACGGGGTGCTGTGCATCGCCCCCGCCGGGCTGCCGTGGTCGGTCTGGTTGTTCTGGAGCGACACCACAGGCCCGGACTGGTCCTTCGCCGGCTGGTATGTGAATCTCGAGAACGCGCATCGTCGCACCGATCACGACACCTATTCGTCCGACCACATCCTCGACGTCGAGATCGATCCGGAGGGCGGGATCCATCTCAAAGACGAGGACGAGGTCGTCGCCGCGATCCAGCAGGGGCGGCTCAGTCCCGAGCAGGCCGCGCAGATCGAGCGGCACGCGGATGCGGCGATCGCCTCGTTCGAATCCGATGACTGGCCTTTCGATTCGGAATGGGTGCGTTGGCGGCCCGACCCCGCATGGACCGTTCCGGTGCTCGCAGGCCTGGACCGGTTGAGCCCGCGCACCACTCTGCTCTGAGCGGAAGAGCTTCCCGCGGCCTCCGCCACCTGATGACATGGACTCATGACGGATGTTCTGATCCTCGGCGGTACGGGCTGGCTCTCCGGGCGCATCGCCCGGCGATGGGTCGATGAAGGCGCCGCAGTCACGTGTCTCGCCCGTGGCTCCCGCCCGACCCCTGCGGGTGCCGTGCTCGTGCGAGGCGATCGAGAGGATGCCGACGTCTACACCGACCTCGCGCGGCAGGACTGGGATCACGTCGTGGACGTCTCGTCCCACGCGGTGCAGGTCGAGCGAGCGGTCGACCTGCTCGGCGATCGGGCGGGGCGTTGGACGTACGTGTCGTCCGTCTCGGTGTACTCCGACGACGAGACGGTCGGAGCGGACGAGGCGGCTCCGCGACATCCGGCCGCGAGCCCGGGCGACGAGTACGACTACGGCGCGCAGAAGGCGGCAGCTGAAGACGCTGTCACGCGGCTCGGAGACCGCGGCTTCATCGTGCGCCCTGGGCTCATCGTGGGTGACGGTGACCCCAGCGACCGGTTCGGGTACTGGGCCGCGGCGTTCGCACGCGCAGGCACGGAAGCCGTGCTGCTGCCGCCGCTCGCGGGAAGGAGCGCGCAGGTCGTCGATGTCGACGATCTCGCGGCGTTCATCGTCGCGACCACACGCACCGGCGCCGTCAACGGCGTGGGCGATGAGCACCCCCTCGCCGATGTGCTGGGTGCGGTTCGGCTCGCGGCTGGTCACACCGGCTCCGTGGCGGTCGCGGACGAGGGATGGCTCCGTGCGCACGATGTCGAGTACTGGGCGGGACCGCGGTCCCTGCCCTTGTGGCTTCCGATCGGCATGAGCGGCTTCATGACCCGCTCGAACAGCGCATTCCACGCGAGCGGGGGACGACTTCGTCCGCTCACGGACACGATCGAGCGTGTCATGGCCGACGAACGGGCACGCGGCATCGACCGGGAACGCCGCGCAGGACTCACACGGGCGGAGGAGCGGGCGCTGCTGGCCGATCGCTAGACTGCGAGCAGTGACACGGGGTGCCGCAATCCGCGGCTGAGAACAGACCCGTCGAACCTGATCTAGTTCGTACTAGCGAAGGGATGTCGCGATGAGCGATCTTCTGCGTCCAGATTCCACCCCCGACCTCGCGGGTTCCGCCGCGACCCTGCTGGAGGTGCTGCGCGAGACGCCCCCGTTGACGCACTGCATCACCAATGCGGTCGTCACGGGATTCACCGCCAACGTACTGTTGGCGCTGGGGGCCGCCCCCGCGATGGTCGACATCGTCGATGAGGCGGGGATGTTCGCCGGAGTCGCCTCCGGAGTGCTGATCAACCTGGGGACCCCCACGCCAGAGCAGCAGGCGGCGAGTCTGGAGGCGGTTGCCGGCGCCGCCGCATCCGGTACACCCTGGGTGCTCGACCCCGTGGCGATCGGCGTGCTCCCCGTGCGCACCGCTCTCGCACACCAGCTCGCCTCGCAACGGCCGACGGCGATCCGCGGCAACGCCTCCGAGATCCTCGCCCTTGCCGGGCTCAGCGTGGGGGGACGCGGGGTGGACGCCACCGACAGCACGGAGTCCGCAGCCGATGCCGCCTCGTCGCTCGCTCGTGTCACGGGCGCGGTGGTCGCGGTGTCGGGGCCGATCGACCTCATCACCGACGGGCGACGGGTGCTGCGCCTGGCCAACGGTCACGAGCTGCTGACCCGCGTGACCGGCGGGGGATGCGCTCTCGGTGCGGTGATGGCCGCCTTCCTCGGAGCGGCCGGCGCGACCGAGCATGATGCGCTCACCGCCGTGGCATCCGCGAGCCTCGTCTACACGATCGCTGCCGAGCACGCCGCTGCGGTATCCGCGGGGCCGGGCAGCTTCGCCGTCGCCTTGCTGGATGCGCTCGCTGCGGTGGGACCCGATGACATCAGATCCGGTGCACGCGTCGAAGGCGGTGACCGGTGAACGCCGATCTCTCGCTCTACCTCGTCACGGACGCGGCGCTCTGCGGGGATCGGGGTGTCGTCGAGACCGTGCGCCGAGCGGTCGACGGCGGGGTTCGCATCGTGCAGTTGCGCGACAAGGCCGCGACCGACGCCGAGACGGTCGATCAGCTGATCGCGCTGTCGCGGGTGATCGACGGCCGGGCGCTGCTCGTCGTGAACGACCGGCTGGACGCCGCGGTCGCGGCCAGGGAACGGGGTGCGCGGGTCGACGGCGTGCACCTGGGACAGGGCGATGCCTCGGTGCTGCGCGCGCGTGAGGTGCTCGGGCCCGACGCGCTGATCGGTCTCACCGCGAACACTCCTGCACATCTCGACGCGGTCGGCGCTCTGCCCGCAGGCACCGTCGACTATCTGGGTGTCGGCGTGATCCGGCCCACCACGACCAAGCCCGATCATCCCGCACCTCTCGGCATCGACGGCTTCCGTGACTTCGTGCGGAACAGCCCACTGCCGTGCGTGGCGATCGGCGGCGTCGGCATCGATGACACGGAATCCCTTCGCGAAGCCGGTGCGGCCGGGCTCGCCGTCGTCTCGGTTCTGTGCACCGCCGACGATCCCGGGGCCACGGCGGGGGAGTTCCGCCGGCGCTGGCTCGCCGGCGCCGTGCCGAGGGTGCTCAGCATCGCCGGCAGCGATCCGTCCGGGGGAGCGGGCATCCAGGCCGACCTCAAGTCCATCGCCGCGAACGGCGGATACGGCATGGCGGTCCTCACCGCGCTGACGGTTCAGAACACGCAGGGCGTGCGCGCCGTGCACGTGCCGCCCGCGCACTTCCTCCGCGCTCAGTTGGATGCGGTGTCGGACGACATCGTGATCGACGCCGTGAAGATCGGGATGCTCGCCGACACCGAGGTCATCCGCGTGGTGGGGGCCTGGCTCGACGAGGTGCGTCCGCCGGTCGTCGTGCTCGATCCCGTGATGGTGGCGACCTCCGGCGATCGATTGCTGGATGCAGATGCGGAACGAGCCCTGCGCGAGCTCCTCGTGCGCGCGACCCTGGTCACCCCGAACCTCGCCGAGCTGGCGGTGCTGGCCGGCCGCGACATCGCCGACTGGGAGGACGCGGTCTCCGCGGCGGAGCGGCTGTCGGCGGAGATGGGGGCGGCTGTCCTGGTCAAGGGAGGACATCTCGTCGGCGACACGGCTCCGGATGCGCTGGTCGACGCGCGTCGTGGGGCGCGCCAGGAGTTCACCGGGCCTCGGATCCCGACCAGGAACACGCACGGCACCGGCTGTTCGCTGTCGTCCGCGCTCGCCACCCTTCTCGCCCGCGGAGAGGAGCCGGCCGATGCGGTTCGCGCCGCACGCGCCTGGCTCCGTGAATCCCTGCGCGCAGGCGACACGCTGCGAGTGGGGCGCGGGCACGGGCCGGTCGACCACTTCGCCGGACTCCGGGAACGTGCGGCGGCGCAGACCCGACCGGCCGCGGACGACGTCGCCGCAGAGTGGTGGCAGGAGATCGCGGAGATCCGCACGGAGATCGACGAGCTCCCTTTCATCCGGGCGCTCGCCGAGGGGTCGCTGGAACGGGGGCCCTTCCTGTCCTATCTCGCGCAGGATGCGCTGTATCTGCGCGAGTACGCCCGGGTGCTCGCCGAGGCCGCCCGGCTCGCACCGACGTCCGCCGAACAGGGCTTCTGGGCGCAATCCGCGCACGGCTCGATCGTGGGCGAGCTCGAGCTGCACGCGTCATGGCTGACGCCGGCTCGGGGGGTGAGCGCGGCGACATTCGCCGCCGAACCGGGGCCGGCGACCACTGCATACCTCGATCACCTGCGCTCCGTCGCGTTCGGCGGCGACTACGCCGAGATCGTCGCGGCCGTCCTTCCCTGTTTCTGGCTCTACACCGATCTCGGACGACGCCTGCACGCCGGGGAGTTCGGCGAGTATGCGCGGGATCCGCATCATCCCTTCGCCTCCTGGCTCGCGACGTACGCCGACCCCGCGTTCGAGGAGGCGACCGAGACGGCGATCGCCTACGCCTCCGGAGCGGCGGCACGGGCCGACGCCGCAACCCGCGCGCACATGCGCCGGGCGTTCGTGGTGTCGAGCGCGCACGAGCTCGCCTTCTTCGCCGCGCCGATGGGTCCGCAGAGTCTCAGATGACGGAACGGATTTGCGGTGGCTGCCGAGGCCGCGCTACTGTCGCGACATGCCTTCGGCCGCCACCGCTTCTTCGACGCTCGCTCCGAGCGTCATCGCTGTGCGCCGACGCCGCGGCCGCCGACTGTAGGCGACCCCGCCCTCCTGCCTGTGCACGCACGGCGGTCGAGTGCCGGTGTCGCCGCCTCCGGCCCCGTCCCCGGTCCCGATTTCCTCGAGGGCCCGACCGTTAAGGTAGAAGCATGACGTATTCCGTCGCCGTCTCCGGCGCATCCGGCTACGCAGGCGGCGAGATCCTCCGCCTCCTGGCTGATCATCCCGACATGGAGATCCGCACCGTCACGGCGCACTCGAACGCCGGGCAGTTGCTGGTGGATCACCAACCGCATCTGCGTTCGCTGTCTCACCTCACCCTGCAGGACACCACGCCCGAGATCCTCTCCGGCCACGACATCGTGTTCCTCGCACTCCCGCACGGGCAGTCGGGGCAGTACACCGATGCGCTGGGCGACGCACCGCTCGTGATCGATGCCGGGGCCGACCACCGTCTCACCTCGGCCGCGGCGTGGGAGGCGTTCTACGGTGGCGCCTTCCACGAGCCGTGGGCGTACGGGGTTCCCGAGCTCCTGGTCGACGGGGTCAAGCAGCGCGAGCACCTCCGCGGCGCGACGCGCATCGCGGCCCCCGGCTGCAACGCCTCGACCGTGAGCCTCAGCCTCGCGCCGGGCGTCGCCGCCGGCGTGATCGACCCCTCGGACATCGTCTCGGTGCTGGCGGTCGGTCCGTCCGGCGCGGGGAAGAGCCTCAAGACGAACCTCCTCGGCAGCGAGATCCTCGGCACCGCGAACCCGTACGCGGTCGGGGGAACCCACCGGCACATCCCGGAGATCCGTCAGGCGCTCGCCGCGGCATCGGGTATCGACGCCGACGGCATCCGTATCTCCTTCACTCCGGTGCTGGTGCCCATGTCGCGCGGAATCCTCGCCACGTCGACCGCACGGATCGCCGACGGCGTGACCGATGCGCAGATCCGCGACGCTTGGCAGAGCGCCTACGGCGACGAGACCTTCGTGCAACTGCTCCCGGAGGGACGCTTCCCGCGCACGGCCGACGTGCTCGGCGCCAACACCGCGCTGATCGGGCTCGCTATCGATCGCGCCGCGAACCGGGTGACCGTGGTCACCGCGGTCGACAACCTCGTCAAGGGCACCGCGGGAGCAGCCATCCAATCCATGAACATCGCGCTGGGGCTTCCCGAGGCCCGCGCCCTCTCAGTGAACGGAGTCGCGCCGTGAGCGTCACCGCCCCCGCAGGTTTCGAGGCGGCCGGTGTGGCCGCAGGACTCAAGTCCACCGGCAAGCCCGATGTCGCCGTCGTCGTCAACCGCGGACCGCGCAAGGTCGGCGCCGCCGTCTTCACGAGCAACCGCGCCAAGGCCAACCCGATCATCTGGTCGCAGCAGGCCGTCGCCGACCGGGTGGTCGAGGCCGTCGTGCTCAACTCCGGCGGGGCGAACTGCTTCACCGGCGCTTTCGGATTCCAGACGACGCATCAGACGGCCGAGAAGGCGGCCGAGCTCCTCGGCGTCAGCGCCGGCGACGTGCTGATCTGCTCCACCGGTCTCATCGGCACAGGAGACGAGACGTTCCGCGCGTGTGTGCTCGCCGGCACGGAGCAGGCGATCGCCGAGCTCAGCGCTGATGGCGGCGAGAGCGCGGCGCACGCCATCATGACCACCGACACCGTTGCGAAGACCGCCGTGGTCAGCCGCGACGGCTGGACGATCGGTGGGATGGCGAAGGGAGCAGGAATGCTCGCGCCGGGTCTCGCCACGATGCTGGTCGTGATCACCACCGACGCCGTCCTCGAGCCGCTCCAGGCCGATGAGGTGCTGCGCCGCGCGACGGGGCAGACCTTCGATCGGCTCGACTCCGACGGCTGCATGTCGACGAACGATCAGGTCACCTTCCTCGCCAACGGCGCCTCCGAGGTCGTGCCCGACCTCGACGACTTCGCCACCGCGCTCATCGAGCTGTGCCAGGAGCTCGCGGTCAAGCTGCAGGGCGATGCCGAGGGTGCGAGTCACGACATCACGATCGAGGTGCAGCACGCGGTGTCCGAGCAGGACGCCGTCGAGGTCGGCCGGTCGGTCGCCCGCAACAACCTCTTCAAGGCGGCCATCTTCGGCAACGACCCGAACTGGGGGCGAGTGCTCGCCGCTATCGGGACCACGAGCGCGCAGTTCGACCCGTACGACGTCGACGTCTGGATGAACGGGGTCCGGGTCTGCACCGGCGGGGGCCCCGACCGGCCCCGAGAAGAGGTCGACCTCACGCCGCGCGCCACGCACCTCGTCATCGACCTCAAGGTCGGAGAGGCGACGGCCACCGTGCTGACCAACGACCTCACCCACGACTACGTGCACGAGAACAGCGCCTACGCCTCATGACCGACATCCAGGACACCCCGGCCGAAGTCGCCGCGCAGAAGGCCACCACGCTCATCGAGTCGCTGCCGTGGCTGAAGAAGTTCCGCGACCAGATCGTCGTCATCAAGTACGGCGGGAACGCGATGGTGTCGGAGGAGTTGCAGGACGCCTTCGCGCAGGACATCGCCTACCTCCGCTACGTCGGGGTGCTGCCGGTCGTCGTGCACGGCGGCGGGCCGCAGATCTCGAACATGCTGCAGCGCCTCGAGATCCCCAGTGAGTTCAAGGGCGGTTACCGCGTCACCAACACCGAGGCGATCAGCGTCGTGCGCATGGTGCTCACCGGTCAGGTGAACCCTCAGCTCGTGTCGAAGATCAATTCGCACGGTCCGATCGCGACCGGTCTCAGCGGGGAGGACGCCGGCCTCTTCGGCGGGCGTCGTCGCGGCGTCGTGATCGACGGCGAAGAGGTCGACCTCGGTCGCGTCGGCGATGTCGTCGAAGTCGATCCGACCCCCGTGCTCGATCATCTCTCCGCCGGGCGCATCCCGGTGGTGTCGAGCATCGCACCGGACCTCGACCACCCCGGTCAGTCGCTCAACGTCAACGCGGATGCGGCGGCCGCGGCTCTGGCGGTGTCGTTGCGTGCGCGCAAGCTCGTGGTCCTCACGGATGTGCCCGGGCTCTACGCCGACTGGCCCAACCGCGACTCGCTCGTCTCGCACCTGACGTCGGATGACCTGATCCAGATGCTGCCGAAGCTCGAGTCGGGGATGATCCCGAAGATGCGTGCGTGCCTCGACGCGGTCGAGGGCGGCGTCGACGCGGCCGCGATCATCGACGGTCGGGTGCCGCATTCGGTGCTCGTCGAACTGTTCACCAGCAAGGGAATCGGGACCGAAGTGGTCCTGGGAAAGTCGGAGGTGACGGGATGACCGTCTGGCAGGACGATGCGGCACGTGATCTCGTGCTCAATGCGGGGGAGCGGCTCGCGCTGCTGGTCCGCGGTGAGGGCTCGTACCTGTGGGACGCCGAAGGCCGACGCCACCTCGACTTCCTCGCCGGTATCGCAGTGACCTCCCTCGGGCACGCGCACCCGGCTTTCGTGGACGCGGTCTCGACGCAGGCGGCCACGCTCGCCCACGTGTCGAACTACTTCGCGACGCCGCCCCAGCTCGCCCTCGCCGCGCGGCTCAAGCGCCTCGCGGGCGCCGGCATCGACGGGCGCGTGTTCTTCTCGAACTCCGGCGCCGAGGCCAACGAGGCCGCGTTCAAGCTCGCCCGCCTGCACGGCGGCACCGAACGGCCGCGCATCCTCGCGCTCGAGAACGGCTTCCACGGCCGCACCATGGGTTCGCTCGCGCTCACCGCGAAGGAGTCGATGCGTGCGCCGTTCGAGCCGATGCCCGCAGGCGTCGAGCACATCCCGGCCACGATCGAGGCCCTGGAGGCGGCGATGGACGAGCGCGTCGCCGCCATCATCGTCGAGCCGATCCAGGGCGAAGCCGGAGTCGTCGAGCTGCCGGACGGCTACCTCGCCGCCGCCCGCTCGCTGACCCTCGCGCACGGTGCTCTCCTGATCGTCGACGAGATCCAGACCGGTGCCGGTCGGACCGGCGAGTGGTTCGGATTCAGCCATGAGGGCATCACGCCCGACGCGATCACGCTCGCGAAAGGCATCGGCGGCGGCTTCCCGATCGGCGCCCTCGTCACGTACGGCCGTGCCAGCTCGCTCTTCACTCCGGGGTCACATGGCTCGACGTTCGGCGGCAACCCGCTCGCGACCGCTGTCGCTGATGCGGTGCTCGCCGAGATCGAAAGCGCCGGCCTGGTCGAGAACGCGGCCCGCCGCGGAGCGCAGCTGCGCGAGATCCTGCTCGCCATCGACTCGCCGCTGATCGAGGGTGTGCGCGGACGTGGTCTGCTCGTGGGCGTCGCGCTCACCGCGCCCGTCGCCGGTCACGTGGTCGCGGCCGCGCAGGAGCGCGGTCTCATCGTGAACGCCGCCAACCCCGAGACCGTGCGCATCGCGCCGGCGCTCACCATCGGCGACACCGAACTCGCCGAGTTCCGTGAGCTGTTCACGGCGGCCCTCGCCGACGTCCAGGCCTCTGTTGCCGGAAAGGTATCCGCATGACCCGCCACCTGTTGCGTGACGACGACCTGACGCCCGCCGAGCAGGCGGAGATCCTCGATCTCGCCATCGAGCTGAAGAAGGACCGCTGGGCCGACAAGAGCCTGGCCGGCCCGCAGACGGTCGCCGTCATCTTCGACAAGTCCTCCACACGCACCCGGGTCTCGTTCGCGGTGGGTATCGCCGACCTCGGTGGCTCTCCGTTGATCATCTCGACCGCGAGCAGCCAGCTCGGCGGCAAGGAGACGCCTTCTGACACCGCGCGCGTCCTCGAGCGCCAGGTAGCGGCCATCGTGTGGCGCACGTACGCGCAGTCCGGGCTCGAAGAGATGGCCGCGGGCACCCGCGTGCCGGTCATCAACGCGCTGTCCGACGACTTCCACCCGTGCCAGCTGCTCGCCGATCTGCTCACGATCCGCGAGCACAAGGGCGAGCTCAAGGGGCTCACGCTCACCTTCCTCGGCGACGGCGAGAGCAACATGGCGCACTCCTACGCACTCGCGGGCGTCACCGCCGGCATGCACGTGCGCATCGCCTCGCCGGAGGACTACGCGCCGCGCGCCGATGTCATCGAGGCCGCCGATCGCCGTGCTTCTGAGACCGGCGGTTCGATCACCCTCTACACCGATCCGGTCGAGGCCGCTGCCGGTGCCGACGTCGTGGTGACCGACACGTGGGTCTCGATGGGCAAGGAGGAGGAGAAGCTCGCACGCATCCGCGACCTCGGCGGCTACAAGGTCACGCCCGAGACGATGACCCTCGCCGACCCCGAGGCGATCTTCATCCACTGTCTCCCCGCCGACCGCGGCTATGAGGTCGACTCCAGCGTGATCGACGGTCCGCAGAGCGTGGTGTGGGACGAGGCCGAGAACCGTCTGCATGCACAGAAGGCCCTCCTGGTCTGGCTCCTCGGCAAGAAGGACGCGTGATGGGCGAATCGACGCACGAAGGCACCAACGAGGGTGCGCTCTGGGGTGCCCGTTTCGCCACCGGCCCGTCACCGGAGCTGGTGGAGCTGAGCCGTTCGACGCACTTCGACTGGATCCTCGCTCCCTACGACATCGCCGGCTCGCATGCGCATGCGACCGCGTTGGCCGCGGCAGGGTATCTCGAGCCCGACGAGGCGCAGCGGATGCACGAGGGACTGGATGCCGTGGCCCGCAAGGTCGCCGACGGCACCCTGCGCCCGGTGCCGACCGATGAGGACGTGCACGGCGCGCTCGAGCAGGCACTGATCGCCGAGCTCGGGCCGGAGCTGGGCGGGCGCCTGCGCGCAGGTCGCAGCCGCAACGACCAGATCGCCACGCTCGTGCGCATGTACCTGATCGATCATGCACGGGTGATCGCCCGTGACATCCTGCGCGTGATCGACGCGCTGGTGGCCCAGGCCGAGGCGCATCCCGCCGCGATCCTCCCCGGGCGCACGCACCTGCAGCATGCACAGCCGGTGCTGCTCGCTCATCACCTGCAGGCTCACGGCTGGCCCTTGGTGCGCGAACTCGAACGACTCGTGGACTGGCGGCGTCGCGCCGGCGTCTCGCCGTACGGCGGGGGAGCGCTGGCCGGTTCCACTCTCGGGCTGGATCCTGCACTCGTGGCGACGGAGCTGGGCCTGGACCGCCCGGCCGAGAACTCGCTCGACGGCACCGCGGCCCGCGACGTGGTGGCGGAGTTCGCGTTCATCACGGCGATGACCGGTGTCGACATCTCGCGCCTTTCCGAGGAGATCATCCTCTGGAACACTCGCGAGTTCGGCTTCGTCACGCTCGACGACGGCTACTCGACGGGGTCGAGCATCATGCCGCAGAAGAAGAATCCCGACATCGCCGAGCTCGCCCGCGGCAAGTCCGGTCGCCTCATCGGCAACCTCTCCGGTCTGCTGGCCACGCTCAAGGGCCTTCCGCTCGCGTACAACCGCGATCTGCAGGAGGACAAGGAGCCGGTCTTCGACTCGGTCCAGACGCTCGAGGTGGTGCTCCCGGCGTTCGCGGGCATGATCGCGACGCTGCGCTTCGACACCGAGCGGATGGCGGCGCTGGCTCCGCAGGGCTTCTCGCTCGCGACGGATGTGGCGGAGTGGCTCGTGAAGCGCCGGGTGCCCTTCCGCGATGCGCATGAGATCTCGGGTGCGCTCGTGCGCGCCTGTGAGGAGCAGGGGATCGGCCTGGAGGACGCCTCCGACGAGCTGCTGCTGTCGGTGTCGCCGCATCTCGTTCCCGAGGTGCGCGAAGTCCTCACGATCGAGGGGTCGGTCGCATCTCGGACCGGCGCCGGGGGGACCGCACCGGCCCGGGTCGCGGAGCAGCGCGCCGAGTTGGTCTCGCGCGCGCAGGCCGCCGCCCACGCCCTCGGTCTCTAGTCGAAGGCGTCGGCGGCCGGTCCGCGGCGGTTCAGTGCAGCTCGGCGTCGGCCGCCGACCGCTCCCAGCGGGTGAAGCGGACGGTGAGTCCGGCACGGGTCGGCGCTGCGAGGAAGGGGCCGGCTGCGGCTGCGGACTGCCCGTCGAACGGCGCGACCCGCACCAGGCGCCATGGTCCGTCGTCGGCGCGGGCACGCACGATCACGGAGTCCGCCCAGCGGCTGACACGCACCGTGATCTCGCTCTCGAGCCATTCGTCGACGTGGCCGACCGACCAGTCGGAGCTCCCCGCGGTGACCACGGCGCCGAGCCCGAGGTGATCGTCGGCGTATTCCAGGCCGGTCTTGACCCAGTGCTCGTCGTCGATGCGCACGAACACGCCCGCCTGGTCGAACTGCCCGTCCCACGGGGCTCGGAAAGCGACCTCCATGGCCTCGCCCACCGCGAGCGGGGCGAGGAGAGCGTGCTCGTTATCGTGCACGAAGCCGTAGGCGGTGTGCCGCCAGGCATCGCTGCCTTCCACGGCGGTGATGTCGAGCGGAGCCGAACCGTCGGGGAGAGCGGACGGGGAGGCGGGGGCGTTGGTCCAGGTTCCCTGAGACCAGGGGATGATGTGCGATTCAGGCATGTTCTCAAGATATAGCCCAATAACGCATAAGTCGAGAATTATTCGTGTTATGGTTATGCCATGGTCATCGCGGTACTCGCCGACATCGTGGGCTCTCGCCGGCTCGACGATCGCACCGCCGCGCAACGCATCCTCGACGACACCATAGCCGCGGTGGAGGTCGACCTCCCGCTGGCGACGCAGCCGCTCACGCCCACCGTAGGAGACGAGCAGCAGGGTGTCTACCGCGATCTGAGCGACGCGCTGGTGTCGCTGCTGATGATCCAGCTGCGATTGCCCGACGGCATCGCCTTCCGCTTCGGGATCGGCGTGGGGGAGGTGCGTCCGGTCGAGTCCGTTCATCGCGAGCTCGCCGACGGACCGGGCTGGTATGCGGCCAGGGCGGCGATCGAGACGGTGCACGCCCGTGAGGGTCGCGCCGTGCCGCGCACGAGATCCTGGATTGTCGGAGCCCCCGGGCAGGATGAGGTCATGGAGAGCATGATCGCCGCATCGAACGCCTACCTCCTCGTCCGTGACGAGCTGGTCGGCGCGATGAGCGAGAGGGAACGGCGACTCACCTACGGCCGTCTGCTCGGTCGGTCGCAGCAGGAGCTCGCGAACGAAGAGGGAATCACGCAGCCCAGTGTCTCGAAGTCGCTGCGCACCGCGGGTACGGCCGCGCTCATCGAGGGAGTCTGCGCGCTCAGGGGGGAGCGCGCATGATCGTCGCCGGATTCATCCTGCTGGCAGTCGGCGCCGCCGACCTGGTGCGTCAGTTCGCACCGCGCCGCTGGGTCGGGTATCTCTCCGTGGCCGTCATCCTGCTCCTGCTCGGCAGCGTCAGCGACGCGCTCCTTCCCATGGCGCTCGCGATCGTGGTCGGCGCCCTCTGGGTATGGTGCATGCCCACCGAACGTCCCGCCCCGCTGGGTTTCTGGCCCGCTGTGCTGCTCGCCGTCGTGAGCGTCGGCGCCGTCGTCGGGCTCGGTGCCCGCGCAGACGCCGGTCTGATCGGCGCGATCTGGCAACTCCGCTCGCCGTTCGGAGAGGTCACCTTCGACCTTGCGCTGCTGGCATTCGGGGCCGGGGTCTTCCTCCTCGAGTCTTCGAATCTCGTTGTGCGTGCGGCGCTCGACGGAGAGCACACCTGGCTTCCGGCCGACCCGGCTGCGAGGGCGTCGACGCGGGCGGTCGCGGTCGCCGAGGTCCCAGTGGCCGCTGAGGAAGTCGATGGGGTCTCCGACGTCGCCGCTGAGGAAGATGCGGTTGCGGCGTCGATGACCGCGCCTGCGACCGAGCCCCGCGATCCGCGCGGCGGATTCAAGGGGGGACGACTGATCGGACCGCTCGAGCGCATCCTCGTCCTGATCCTCACGCTCGCTGCGGCGTATCCGATCCTGGCGGCGATGCTCGCAGCGAAGGGCATCGTCCGATTCCCCGAGATCTCGCGCGACGGCGAGACCGGCGCTCGCGCCGAGTACTTCCTCGTCGGCAGCCTGGTGAGCTGGGTGATCGCGCTCGGCGCGGCCTTCCTCGTGTGGTGGGCCGCGCACAGCTGAGTCGCACGGCGCTGATAGCCTGGAACGCGTGTCAACTCCCGCTCTGACGACCGCACCCCAGGCGATCGATCCCACGTTCGAGAACGTGTGGGACGAACTCGTGTGGCGTGGCCTGGTCCATGTGTCCACCGACCAGGAGGCGCTGCGCGCCCTGCTCGCGGGAGACCCCATCACGTACTACTGCGGGTTCGATCCGACGGCGGCGAGCCTGCACCTGGGCAACCTCGTGCAGCTGCTGACCCTGCGTCGCATCCAGCTCGCCGGCCACAAGCCACTCGGCCTCGTCGGCGGCTCGACCGGACTCATCGGAGACCCGCGCCCCACGGCCGAGCGCACGCTGAACACCCGGGAGACGGTCGAGGACTGGGTCGGTCGCCTGCGCACGCAGGTCGAGCGCTACCTCAGCTTCGAGGGAGACAACGCCGCCCGCATCGTGAACAACCTCGACTGGACGGCGCCCCTGAGCGCGATCGACTTCCTGCGCGAGATCGGCAAGTACTTCCGCGTCGGCACGATGCTCAAGAAGGATGCGGTCGCCGCGCGACTGAACTCCGACGAGGGCATCAGTTACACCGAGTTCAGCTACCAGATCCTGCAGGGCATGGACTTCCTCGAACTGTACCGGCAGTACGACTGCGTGCTGCAGACGGGCGGCTCGGACCAGTGGGGAAATCTCACCAGTGGCACCGACCTCATCCGTCGTGCCGAGGGAGCGTCGGTGCATGCCATCGGCACGCCACTCATCACGAACAGCGACGGCACGAAGTTCGGCAAGAGCGAGGGCAATGCCATCTGGCTCGATGCCGACATGTGCAGCCCCTACCGGATGTACCAGTTCTGGCTGAGCACGACCGACGCCGACGTCATCGACCGGCTGAAGGTCTTCACCTTCCTCAGCAGGGCCGAGATCGACGAGTACGCCGAGCTCGTGGCGACCGAGCCATTCCGCCGAGCCGCGCAGAAGCGGCTGGCGCTCGAAGTGGTCGCGACCGTGCACGGTGTTCAGGCGACGGAAGCCGTGATCGCGGCGTCCGAGGCGCTCTTCGGCCAGGGCGACCTGACCGCTCTCGATGCCGACACGCTCCGCACCGCGCTGGAAGAGCTTCCGAACGCGACGGTAGCCGTCGGCGCGCCGGTGGTCGAGGTCCTGGTCTCGACCGGCCTCGTCGCGAGCCTGTCCGAGGCGAGGCGCGCTATCACACAGGGCGGCGTCACCCTCGACGGCGAACGGGTCGAAGACGAGACGGTCACGGTGCAGGGATCCCTTCCCGGAGGAGTCTCGGTGCTCCGCCGCGGCAAGAAGACCCTCGCCGGCGTCTTCCTCGGCTGAGTCCCCGGCTGACAGCAGAGCTCTTCGGGTAGCAGGGTCGGATGCCGTTCACCGCCAGCCATGCACTGGTCGCGTTGCCGTTCATCCGCACGCCGCTCGTGCCGGCGGCGATCGCGATCGGTGCGATGACGCCCGACCTGCCGCTGTTCCTGCGGGGCGTCGGACTGAACTACTCCGTCACACACACGTTCGGCAACGTCCTGTGGACCGCACTGCTCGCGTTCGCCCTGTTCCTGATCTGGCGGGTCGTGCTGCGCCCGGCCGTTCCCGAACTGGGCCCGCTGTGGTTGGCGCGGCGTCTGCCCGAGGACTGGACCGACCGCGGCGCCACTGCTGCAGGGGCGGCGGTCGGTGTGGGTCGCAAGCGCACGTATCCGTTCCTTCTCGCGGCGTCGTTCGTGATCGGGGTGCTCTCGCACATCGTGTGGGACCTCTTCACGCACGAGGGGCGATGGGGTGTCGGCCTGCTCCCCGTACTCGATGAGATGTGGGGTCCGCTCCCCGGGTTCAAGTGGCTTCAGCACGGGTCGAGTCTGGTCGGCCTCGCGATCATCGCTATCTGGGCACTGCTGTGGCTTCGTCGGCAGAGCCCGCGCCGCGCCGTCGCACAGTCGGTACCGACGTGGCTGCGCGTGGCGTGGTGGGTCTCACTCCCCGTGATCCTGCTCGGCGCATGGGTCGGCGGCCTCGTCGTCTTCGGCCCGCTCGATGCGGAGTTCACGGTTCAGCACCTCGCGTACGGTGTTCTCCCTCCGGCGTGTGCGCTCTGGGGCGCGATCACGTTCGTCCTCTGCGCCGTGCTGTCGGTCCGCGGACGCCGTCACCAGGCAGGTTGATCCGCACCCCACGCGCGCGGCGGACGGAACTCGAGACCCGCCAGGGCGGGTCGCGCCGTCACGAGGTCGCTTCCGTCGACATCGAACCGTGCGATGTGAGGCCCGACGTCGAGATCGACTTCGGCCGCGGGTTCTCGACGGCGGGGCATCCCGAGCAGCTCCGCGGCGACGCGACGGAGTGAGGTGCGCACGATCCACGACCGCTCCTGCTGAGGGCGACGCCTGAGCAGCGTGGTCACGGCAGCGGCCAGGAGATACCCGGCGCTGTGATCGAGGGCCTGGGCCGGGAGCGCTCCCGGGCGTCCGCTCCCTGCGGACTCGATCAGCGAGATGCCGGATTCAGCCTGAACGAGACTGTCGAAGCCGGCGCGGTCTGGATTCTCCGTACCCCAGGCGCTGAGCTGTGCGACGATCAGTCCCGGATGACGGCGCGCGAGCAGTTCCGGATGCAGCCCGAGCCTGTCGAGAGCGGCTGGACGGTATCCGAGCACGATCGCGTCCGCGTCGGCGAGCAACTCGTCCAGCGGGGTGCGGTGTGCATCGAGCAGGGCAGATCGCTTGCCGTGACCGGTGTCGAGATGCTGCCACTCCGGCTCGGGCAGATCCGGAGGGTCGAGGCGCAGGACGTCGGCGCCGAGCAGGGCGAGAGTCCGTGTGCAGACCGGGCCTGCGATGACTCGCGTGAGATCGAGCACGCGCATCCCGCGCAGAGGGAGGGAACCGGGTGACGACGTCGTGTTCCGCGCTCGACGGGTGCGCGAGTCGGATGCCTCGCCCATCCCGCTGATCTCGACGAGCGGCCGCTCGCGCAGCGACCGATCGACGGCGGGGTTCGCGATGGCGACCGGAACCGCCAGCCCGCCGGCCGATGTGATCGCGTCGACGGCTGCCGCGGTCGTTCGTGCCGCGAGTGCTGCACCGACTGCCGCAGGACCAGCGTCCCCCCGCAGGTGCAGCCCCGCACGCAGGCCGTCGGCATGATGCGGGTAGTTCCCATGCGTCCGGACCCAGCCGTCGGCGGTTTCCCAGAACGCCGAATACGGGGACCAGACCGAGGGCGCGGCGCCATCGATCATGAGCACGCGGTCGCTCCGGTAGGCGACGGCGATCCGCGCTGGATCCAGCGTGTCTGGCGACCGACCAGCCGCGAGCATCGCCGCGCTGACGCTCGCCCAGGCGAGCTCGGCCGTGGCCAGGCGTGAGGGAAGGGGGACGACGGAGGGCGGAGGGGCGACGCTCTCACCGCCGGCGATTCCGAGTTCGAGCCGCACGCGATCGAGCAACGCGACACCGGCGTCGGGGTGTCCCGCAGCGTCGCCATGCGGGGGAGCGGAGCGGCGGGGATCCGCGGATGCAGGCATGGCGCGATCGTACTCTCCAGGTCCATGCGGAGCGGAAACCAGCCCTGACCCGGCGGAAACGCGAGGGAGGGCACGAGCGACACGCCCGGGCGGTGTGGCTCGATTTGCCAGAACCCTGAGATCCACGTAACTTATTACTTGTTCGCCCCACAGGGAAGCGGAGGAGCCGAGAGCTTCACCCCCCTCAAGCGGAGAACCACTCCCGATCCACTCTCACTTGAGAGATCAGGCGCTTGCGTCTAGGATAGGGAATCCACCTCTTCTGCGGCTGTCATCAGCTGCGCTGCGGATCCTCGATCTGCACGGCGCGCCGATTTGACAAGCGGGACAGGGTGGGTAAGATAGAGAAGTTGCCCTTCGGGCCTGGCTGTGATGGCTGCGTCGTGGGAGCATCCGATCCTTGAGAACTCAACAGCGTGCACTTGTCAAATGCCAAATTATCCTCGTCTAGCTTCGGCTGGGTGAGAATTCCTTTGGATCAAAGACCAACCTCCTTGTGGGGTTGGCAATGGATGAAGTCAGCAATGAATTTGTCTCTTTGGTCAGCATCAAACTCGCTGCGTTCACCGTTTTCCCGGTGTTCGTATGCATTT
>NZ_JBIVTM010000003.1:0-84136 GCF_044756705.1 Microbacterium sp. NPDC091662
CCGGCGGGGCCGGCTAGAGCGCTCACGCGCTCAGCCGAAGGCACCTCGGCAGGCCGAGGTGTACCTCGTGGTGCGTTGCTCGTGGTCAGGTCCGCGGTGCTCGGGCTGCGCCCTCCGCTTCGGCCAGGGCCGGCTCGAATTTGGCTCGCGGTGATCAGGTGGGTGGGGTGCCCTGCCCTGCCTGCTCGAGGTGCGCGGCTCGCCACGCGCTCTCCTCGCTTCGGGAGAAATTGCTCGCTTCAGCCTGGGCTCCGCAGCTGCATTCGACGATCGCGGTGCGGTGGGTTCCGTGGCCCTCATATCGCTTGGGGATCGTCAGGTGGTGGCGAGCGTGTTTCCCGGCTCTCCCCTGGGTGCGATCTTCGTGGGCTTCTACGGCCTGTAGGACGGTGAGGCCTGCGTTGCGGCACCGGAGCAGCCACTCGGGATCCGGTGTGGGGAGGTTCCGGTCTGCGATCTCTGACCGGACGGTGAGGAGCCATGGGCGGGGGTGTGCGCTCGAGGCCGCGGTCATGCTGTCCTACCAATTTGGTCGAGGTGTACTCTCTATATATTAGGTGTCATCAAGGCTCTATTTGTACTTGTATCGGAGGTTGTCATGGCTGGCCAGATGATCGGCTTCGCGGAGATCGCGGAGAAGATGGGCGTTGTGCTGCGGCATGCCCGAATCGCGGTGTCTAGTGATCCGGACTTCCCCGAGCCGCTCACCCCGCCGGGGTTTCGCTCGCCAGGTTGGGACGAGGGCGTGATCGACGCCTACCTCAAGACCCGAACAGAGAGATCGTTGGGTCGGGTCGGACGTCCGCCGGCAACGGCTGAGGGCCGCCGTGTGAAGCTCTCTGCGGAGCAAAACGAGAGGATCCGCCGCCTGGTGCGTGAGCATGGGTCGATCGCTGCTGCGTCTCGTGTGCTGGGGATCTCTGAGGTCACGATGCGCACCCGTTTGAATGGTCGATCTTCGTGGGTCGATGCGGAGTTCCCGAAGCTCGCACAGCACCTCGGAGTCTCAGAGTCTGAGCTTCGCGGAGAGTGAGCGGTGAGATGGAGCTGAACGAGGTCTGGAGCGATCGCCGACTCGGCATCGCTCTGATGAACCGTCTCAGCGCTTTCGGTCGACGAGGCCACGTTGACACTCGTCTGATCGCGGAGCATTTCCAGGTGTCTCCCGGGACGGTGCGCCGGTGGATTCGGGAAGGTGTGCCCCGCTCGAGGGTGGAGGCGCTGCGCGAGCTCGTGCTGCCGCCGTCGACGGTGCTGCGCCAGGAGGATATCGACCTCGCGTACGCCCGTGAGGCGTTGTGGGACATCGGCGGCCGCGGAGCGCCTGTGAGCGATCTCTGGGTCGAGAACGGGTGGCTCAAGCCTCATTCCCTCGCGGTCGTCTCGTTCGGCGATCGGCAGCTGTGCACGGCTCGTCTTGGTCGCACGGATGGTGAGCGCACGAACGCGCGGATGCGTGCCGATGGCGGTGAGGTGATCGAGCTGGTGACGTTCCGCAACCGCTTCGCGGCTCAGATCGCCAAGATCGAGCTTCTGCAGCAGGTGTCGGAGTGGAGGGTCTCTCTCCCCCATGCCGCGGTGAGTCGTGGCCACACGGAGGCCTGGCTGGCGTCGGCGCCGCGGCCGACGCTCGAGGAGCTCCGGACGCATCCGGCCGTCAAGATCCCGCACACGAAACCTCGGAAAAAGACAAGCGCCTGAGTGTCCAACGGATCGTTGGACAAATCAGAGAGGGCCGCTCCCGGCTGGGAGCGGCCCTCTCTTTGTGACGTTCACGCCAGGCGTGCGGCGAGCTCGTCGATCTTGTCGGGGCGGAAGCCCGACCAGTGGCCTTCGTCGGTGACGATGACCGGCGCCTGCATGTAGCCGAGCGCCTTGACGTGCTCGAGCGCCGCGGGATCCTCGGAGAGGTCGTGGAGCTCGTACTCGATGCCCTTGGCGTCCAGCGCGCGATAGGTCGCGTTGCACTGCACGCAAGATGGCTTGGTGTAGACCGTGATCGACATGTTCACCTCCTCTCTCTGATGATGTGGGGTTGATGGTTAGTTGGCTCGGGGGTCGTCGCCGTACGGGTGCTCGTCGACGCGGAACTCGTCGATGCTGCGGAACTCCCAGTTGTCGGGGTAGCGACCATCGCTGTAGAGGGCTTGCAGGTAGCCGAGCGCGGCGTCTTCGCCGTCGGTTGCGGCGATCTGCATGAGAGTCGAGTACTCCTCGGCGGTGATCTTCACCTGGCTGTTGCGCTGGCGCATGCCGTGGTCGCTGTCGGCGATGCCCTGGTAGCCGTGGACGCGGACGCGAACCGGCTTGCTGCCGGTGAGGGCCTTGTGGTGCTGCGCTGCACGGCGGAGGGTGCGGGCTCGGCCGGCCTTCGTAGTGACCGACTGTCGGTTCTTCGTGGAGAGCTTCTTCAGGTTGTCGGCCTTGGGCTTGTTCTCGCCGCGGATCCACCGCTGAACGGTGCGCTGGCTGACGCCGAGGCGGCGGGCCGCTTCTTTGGTGTCGACGCTCTCAGCGCCGCCGCGGACGGTGCCATAGACGTTCTGCAGCATCTCCTTGATGCCCACGTCTTTCGCCGGCGTGGGCGTGCGGCCGGAGAGGCCGGAGAAGATCTTGTTCCGCCGCGCGGCGGGGTCCTGGGATGGTTTCTCGCTCATCGTCATCTCCGCTTAGAAGGGTTCCGTGAGGAAGGCTTTGCCCTCGTACCGGCCGCGTCCGGTGAGGAACTGCAGGTGGCTGGCGAGGTCGGTGACCCCTTCGGGCTTGAACTGTCCGAGGCCGCGGCCGAAGTTGCGCTCGTGGCCAGGCCATGCCTTCGCGGGGTCGGACTCGTTGCTCGTGTAGAGGACGGTGTCAGCGGTGATCGCCACGGGCCACCGGCCGGTGTCGGTGCCGATCTGGTGCACGCGGCGGATGATCGCGCCCCGGGCCTTGGCCTGGATGGCGTGGTACCGCTCAGGGGCGAAGAGGTCGCGGCCGCGCTGGTGCTCGAAGCTGGCCATGAGGCCGAGTCCGCGCTTGTAGAGCGTCTTCACCACAGATCGAGCTGCGATGTCATCCGGGTCGACGGTGTCGAGGGTGAGGAGCGCATCGCGGACCTTGCCGTACCAAGTGTCGAGCAGCCTGGTGTGGTTCTCCCAGACGTACGCCTCCTGGATCTCGAACTCGTACCCGAGGTCGATCGCGATCTCCAGAGTGGGGGTGGTCACCCAGGTCAGCTGACCGGTGAAGTCCTCGTCACGGTTCCGGGGATCCAGTGGGTTCGGGTAGAGCCACTCGCTCTTGGCGGGCATCTCGATCCGCCAGTATCCGGGGATGTTCTTGTTGAACTGGATCGCGGATCCGGGCTGCATGTAGGTCGGGGCGCCGACACCGAGCTGTAGGCCGGCGACGCCGGCGAGGTAGGAACCACCACGGTCGAAACCGTGCACGTACGTGTGGCTGAGTTCCTCCTCGGTGGGCTTGCGGTGCCAGTTGATGTCCTGCTCGAGGGATGCGATCTCTGCCGGCGGAACCGGGTCAGAGGGCGCGAACCGCAGCAGGCGCTGCTCCTTGTTCGGGGCGGTGGTCTTCATGAGGTCGTGGCAGGTTGTGGCTGCGGAGATCGAATAGGGAGCGCCGAGCGCTTCAGCGAACCGTTGCAGGCGACGGGCGACGTCGCCCGGGCCGGCTGCTCCCTCGAGCATGGGCTGGAAGTCGTCCTTGAGTGCCGGGATGATGACGAACCGGCCGCGCAGCTGCGGGTTCTCCGGGTGCCAGACCCGCGTTGTTGCGTTCAGTGAGCGCTCGGTGCCGCCGACCTCCCAGCCGGCGTCGATCGCGTCAGTGATGAACGGGATGTCCTTCGTGCGCTTCTTGAGCTCCTCGGTGAAGTCGAACGTTCCCGGCTCGGGGAGATCCTGCAGCGGGAGTCCGAGCTGCAGAGCAGCGGCGAGGGTGACGAACAGCTGTCCATCCTCGGTCTTCCAGCCGTTCTTTGCGCCGAGGCGGAGGTGAGCGATGAGCTGGGCGACGTCGCCGAGGTGGCGGATCGGGTGAGGCAGCTCCACACGCTCTCCAGAAGACATCCAGAGCCCGTCGACGTGAAGCACGGCCGCTGCCCCTGAGAAAGCGCTCGAGGGCTGCACGGAGGCTGCGGGAGCCGGTGTGGGGGACGCTACAGCTGCGGGCTGCGTCGGAGCAGCAGGAGGAGCCGCCACCGGCGCCGCCGCTGGTGCCTCCGCAGCCGGAGCAGCGGTCGGACGCTCGCCGGCGTCGACCTGGTCGACGTCGAACAGCGAGGGTGCAGCGGGCGAGCCGTCAAACGGGCCTGTGGGGCCTCCCGGGCCGTCCGCGGGCGTCGGGGCGTCCCCGTCCTCACCAGTGCCGGTGATGACGGAGAGCGGGATCTCCCAGACGCGCTGCAGAACGCCACCGATGCGCCGACCGACAGCAGACTTGCCGCCGCTGTCCGGAACTACCCATCCGTGAGCGATGAACGAGGATCCGATCGACATCGGGGTGTCGCTGATGCTCTCGACGCCGCCACGGGCGACGCGGGAGATGAGCTCAAAGGTGACTCGGGGGTGAAGCAGCAGCTTCGCGTCCGGGCCTTCGCCCTTGATCGCACCGATCCGGGGTCCGTTGGGCAGCAGCATGTCATGTGGCGGGTTGCCGCGCACCGTCCATCCGAACTGCTGGGCATGCTCGGGCGCATCTCCCTCGGTGGTGCTGAGGTGTGCCATGTTCGTGGCCAGACCCTCTCGGATCAGCTCGATCGCGGTCATGCCCGGGTCGCCGGCGCCGTGGTCCTGGCGGCGGATCGCGACGTGGATGCCTTCGATCGCCCAGGTGAGGAACTCGTCGGCCTCTTCGCGGCTGAGTGCGCCGACGTCGACGAGCATCCGCAGCATGATGTGAACGCCGTGCGTTGCAGCGACGGCGGCCTTGGTCATGCGGCCCTTGGCGCCATCGGCGTGCGGCAGCGGGGCAATCCGCTGCAGCCACATCGTGGAGAGCGTTTCGTTGCTCGAGGCACCGGGGGTGTCCTCGTCGAAGAACTCCTTCTCGAGCGAGCGGCGGTGCTTGCAGAGCCACTGGATCAGCGCGGCGCCGAGGATGGCGCGGGCCTGACGGCGGTCCTTCTTCTCGAGGTCGGCGAACGTCTCGGGGGTGTTCGGGATGTCTCCCGGGCTGATGCCGATCGTGAACACGCGCTGCAGACCGGAGCCGTGCAGTCCGACCTGTCCGGTGGCGATCACGGATGCGTCGATCGGCTTGCTCTCGGTGGTGCCGCCACGGGCCTTGCCGATAACGCGGGGGGCGCGGTCGAAGATGGCGCGGGCGAAGTTGTCGATCTTCGCTTCGGCTTTGCGGGCATCCGAGGCGTCGACGAAGTCGTCGGCGAGCACGGGCATGTGGCTGACGTGCTGGGCGAGGAGCCGGATCATGCCGATGAAAGATCCACCGGCCTGGGTCGCGGACAGGATGGTCTTGCTCGCTCCGACACGGTCGTTGAGGTCAGGCGCAAAGTAGTGCATGGCCTGCCGCCCGCACGAGGACTTGCCGGAACCGGGTGCACCCTCGAGGTAGGTGATCAGCGGGACGGGGGCGAACGGGGCCTCCCAGACCAGGCCGAGCAGTGGGGCGATCACACGAGCGGGGAGCTTATCCCGCAGCGAGACCGTGCCCTGCATCCAGGCCTCGCGCAGCACCTTCGGGTCCTGGGTGGGCTCGGGGACGGTGAGCTTCTGGATGCTGCCGGGCATGCGGACATCGACGTCCAGCTGACCGCTGCTCGTGATTGCACCACCGCCATGGACGAAGAAGTCGCCGAGATCGGTCTTGCGCCATCCCGTGGCGGTGTAGATCCGGTTGTACGAGGACGGCGCGCGGCGGGCGCGGTGGATCGCGTTCCAAGCCATGTCACGGCCGCGACGAGAGGAGTCCTCGAGCATGCCCGGCCAACCGAGGCGCTGGTGCCACTCACCCTTCTGGAGGACCTCCACATCCCAGACGACGGTTGCCCGCTCAACGATCACGTTCTGCTCGTCGTCGTAGAGCGGCCGCCCGGTCTCGGGGTCTCGGGTCCAGCGGGAGAACTCGACGATCATCTCGCTGAGCGGGGATGCCGTGTTCTCGTCGCCATCGTCCTCGAGGGAGGCAGAGATGATCTCGGCCCACCCGTCCATGATCAGGTGGAAGCGGGGCTTGTAGCCGCCATCCTCGTCCGGAACGTACTTGACCTGGACGGTCTGCCCGTTGCGGACTCGGTACTCCGTGCCGATGTTCGGAGCGCCATCGTCGCCGGGGATGAACTCGTGGCCACCGAACCGCGGCGGCTCGTCCACTCCGTCGACGTCATCATCGGTCTCGATCGGGGCGACGTTCTGGCCCTGGTCGCGCCAGGCGGTGATGCTCACCGGCGGACGCATATCGGCGAGCTCGTGAGCCTCGCGGGCGATATCTGCAGCTTCTTCGATGATGGCGTCGGCGTCGTTGAGGGCGCCGTGGGTGATGGGGTCGTCCCCGGAGTAATCGATCCGCGCCCGGGTGAGGGTGTCGACCATGCGGCGGAATCGTATGTCTGACTCGGTCGCCCAGGTTTCAGCAGCTTCGCGGTGCTGTGGGGCAACGGGGCCGGCGGAAGGGATCAGCTCGAGGTGCGCTTGGATCTCTCGCCGGCACACCTCGATCGACTTGATAGCGCGGTGGGCCTCGCCGACGGCAGCGAGCAGGGCGGACTGACGGGCGGAGATCTCCTCGAGCTCGTCGACGCCGAGTCCCGCAGCGAGGTGGTCGCTGAGGTCTGACTTGTCTTCGTCGACGGCGGGGCGCAGCAGCGTGACGGAGGTGGCGATCCCCTTGAGGAGGCGGTGCATGGTGACGCCGCGCTTGTAGCCGGCGGTGTCACGGTCGACGACAACGTTCACGGTCGCCCCGGCGAAGAGAGCAGCGAGCTCCTCGGGGAAACTGCCCGCTCCCTGTGCGTTCGTCGTGGCGGTGAGGCCCGCAGCAATCGCGTTGTCCGCGTCTTTCTCGCCCTCGACGACCCACACGGGGGTGCTGTTGGCGATCGCGTCGAGCAGCTCGGTGTGGTGGTACAGCACGGGGGCGAACTCGGCCGGCTTCTTCGTGAGCCAGCGCCCCTTCTCTCCCATGAACCGCTGCCGGAACCTCTTGTGCGTGGTGCCGTCGAGGTCGGTCTGTTCGCGGATGACCTCTTCGACCACGTTGCCCGCGGTGTCGGCGTACGGGTACGTGAGAACGCGCTTCCAGGTGGCCTTCTTCAGACGCTCCTCAAGGCCGTTGTCGTCATCTTCAGTGATACGACGGGGCACCTTGTGGTTGGGAACGAACTTCGTGCGGGTGGTGCGCTTCTTTCGCTCGCCGCGCTCTGTCTCGGGAAGTGGCTCGTCGAAGAGATCCTGCGGGGTCAGCTGGATGGCCGCGGCGATGTCACGGTAGCTGGCGCCTTCCTTGCAGGTGAAGCAGTGAAGCATCGTCATGCCGCGGCGGCTGTCCCACTTGACGCTGAGGGACCGGTTGGAATCCCCGTGGATGGGGCAGAGCGCCATGAACTTGTCGCCGCGGATCGACTCTGGCTTGAAGCCGCCGGCGTCGAGGGCGTTCCAGACGCGATCGACCGAGGAGCGCTGCGTGGCAGTAGGGGGTGAGATCAGCGTCACGTCAGCTGTCCTCCCCCGCGCGGAGCACGGAGGAGACGAACAACACGACTAAGTATCTGGTTCAGAAAAAGACAGAACTGCGCTACCATGGTGCTCGAACACCTCCTTACATGTTCAACAAAGGGCCGGTTTTCCGGTTCTTGTCCCTCGACAGGACTTACAACTTCACAGGATCGGATCTACCGCCAAGTAGATGTCGAACCTCACCTTCTTCGAAGATCCCCCGAGCGCCAACTCGCGGGGATCTTCTTCATTTCTAGGCCGATCGCGCCAGAGGCCGCTCCTTCCGTGCGATGGCTGCACGAGCGCGAGCAGTCGCAGCTGAACGCTGTTCCTCCTCGAGCCCCGAGAGCTGCTGCTGCTTACGTTGTTCCGCAGCTGCAGCTCGCTCAAGCTTTGCTTTCTCGATCTCCTCGAGCACATAGCCCGGGATAGGCAACCCGTCTGCCTCAGCGAGGCGCATGGTCGCGTATGAACCGACCGGGATACCGAGCTTTTCGGCGTGCTCTCGGTAGACGGCTCCCTGGTCAGCGGGAGGACGCACTGTGAAGGCGTCTCGGTCACCGCGGCTCTTGGGAGGCATGCCGCCACCATAGCGGCTACCTGATTCAGCATCAAGGATTGCGTGGCGTGTCCGCGTGTTGTCTTCACGCTAGCCATAGGTGCAGATTGCCAGTGGGATCGGACATCGAACTTGAAGATTCTTTCCCGGTTCTCGCGCGTGTACATACGGGGGTTATGTTGTGGCAACGGTGTAACAGCGCCATTTTGGTGCAGAAAATACCTGCTCAGGCAAAATAAATTAGCTGTTACACCGCCTTTTTGGGTGTGTAACTCTATCGGGCTGACTCCACACATAAAAAGACCTGATTAGAAGGGTTTTTAGGTGCCGTTACACAGGTCGAGAAGCCCTCAGGGCATGGGTGTGTAACAGAGAGGGGTGCGGAGGTAACGCGACTTAGAGCGGTCAGATGTACCGGGCTTGAGCCGCGGGGATGAAGCTGCGATCGAGATCCCAGACACGCTGCAGTTTGCCGTCGATTCGCCGCCCGACTTTGAGGCGCCCAGCCGAGTCCATCTTCAGCGCGGAGATGGCGTGAAGGCCGGCCTCGACTTGGGGTGTGGTGGTGATGAAGTGCTCGCCCTGCGCGCGAGCGATGTTCTTCAGCGTGTGAATCGTGCGCGTGGGATCGGTGATGTAGAGCCGATTGCTTCGGACCGCGCCGAATCGTTCGAGGCCTCCGAAGGTGGACGATGTCTCGACGAGTGCCAGGTAGTCCAGGAAGCGCAGCGCTGCGATCCGAGCTTCTTCCGCAGCAGTGGTGCGGGCGGTGTGAGGTATGTGCTCGAGGGCTCGGAATGAGCGTGCGAGCGGGTCTGTGAAGTCGGCGTTCCACGCCAGGTCGATGTCCTCGAGGAGGATGGCTTCCAGGACCCAGACCTTGTGCTTCTCGCCGTGACGGGTCCGGGTGACAGAGCTTCGACGGCCAGCGCCTTGCACGACTCCCCGGTTCATGAGCCCCTCGCCGATCGTGCGGACGGTGTAGGGGAACTCGCGCCCATCGCGGGCGGCCAATGCAGCGACCCGATCGACGGCCGCGGTGGGCTGAATGTAGAGCTGATCCCCTCGCGTCCAGCTGATGTCGTCACGGTCGATCTTTGAGAGGTAGCGGAGAAACACGTCGACGGCGGCGTCGAGGTTGATGGGCAGGAGTTTGACGTCGTCGCGGCCGACGTAGCGCCGTGCTTGTGAGTGAGTGATGTCGAGCAGCTCGGGGATCTCGGAGAGGCGGCGTCCACCGCGAAGGGCGAGGCGAATGGCTGAGCCGAGCGCCTGATCGTGGATATCTTCCGCGCGAGCGCGCAGTCGACGGGCCTCATTGATCAGCTGCTGCGCTTCCTCGAGCGTGTGAGGTTCGTCGAAGGGCTCGAGTTCGTTCGCGGTCACCATCGCCTCGTGTCTCCTCGCCTAACGACGACTCGGTCGTGGGTCGTCTTCCTGCTCTCGGATGTACTGCACGAACCCAGGGATGGTGATGCGCAGTCGGCCGTGGCCTTCGGTCTGGATCAGTCCCTTCTCGAGGAGTTGTGATCGCACGTCGGAGAGGCTTGTCGTGGTGACGCCTCGGGCGGCGGCAATCGCGCCCCGTTCGACGCCGGCAACACCCTCTTGGAGCCAGGAGAGCGCGACGAGGAACTTCTTCTCGGCCGGGGTGGTCGCGGACCAGCGGGCGGCGAAGAGCGCGTTCATGTCCCGGTCGACGATGGCGCGGGCTTGCTCGACGTGCTCGAGGGTGATGGTGGCGCCCGGGTCGGGGCGCCCTGCAGCGGTCCAGGCCGCGTCGCCGTACAGCTGCACCGAGTAGGGGTAGCCGGCCGCGAGTGACGTTGCCCGCTCAAGGGCCTGCGGGGTCCAGGAGACGCCGACCTCTGCTGCGGGATCCCTGAGCGCTGCGACCATAGCGCCGATGCTGAGCATCTCGAGGGGGCGGTAGGCGAAGCGCTCACTGAAGGTGACGGCGCTGGCGATGTGTTCGGGAGCGTTGGAGAGTCCAGCGGCGAAGACCGCCACGGGGAGATCGGTAGCTTCGGCCTGGAAGTGTTGCCAGGCAGTGGCGAGAGTTCGGATGCCGTCGGGATCCGCGGACTGGATCTCGTCGACGAACAGGATGAGCGCCGACGTGTGGTCACGATTCTTCGTGACTGTGTTGAGGATCTCTTCGAAGTCGCGGGCGTCGAGTTCGCCGGCTGCCGGCGTCGGGTCACCGCCGGTCGTGATGGAGGCGACGCCGGGAATGCCGAGGGTGATGCTGGCGGAGTCGAGGTGCTTCGCGATCGCCGCGGCGCGGGGCCAGTGCTGCGTCTCTTTGCGGATGCCCTTGAGTAACTGCGCGATCAGGCCGCTCTTCTCGCCACCGGTAACCCAGATGCAGAGCACCCCGCGTTCTTGCGCGCGTCGCTGGTAGGCGCGCAAGAGAGACGTCTTCCCGATTCCCCGCTCGCCATGGTCGACGTTGATCCGGCCGACGAGCTGCTGCAGGTCGACGAGGATCGAGAGCCGTTCGTCGAACTCTGCGAGGAGTTCGCCGCGGCCGGGGACGGATCGTGCGACGACGCCGGGTGTGTAGGGGCTGCGTTGCATCGTCCCGCCTTTCGATAGGTGACGATAGTTCAAGATCGATTATCGCAAGCTATCGCCCTAAAGAACAGGGCACTAGCCGCCGTTGATAGTCGGTCCGTGAAAGGCGGGGATCTCGCGGGTCAGCGGTGGTGCCGGCACCTGGTGCCCGCAGTCTCCGCAGCGCCACCCCTCAGCCTCGTCTCGCATCATGGTCCCGTCGACCGGGCATGCCGGCTGCGTCGACGGGAGGATCGTGAGAGCGTCCATCGCTGCGCGCAGCGCCTCCGGTGGAACGACGTAGGCGGGATCCCACGCGATGAACGACTGCTCTCTGCTCGAGCTGCGCATCCGGATCCCGACGGCTCGGGCTGCGCGTCGGAGCTCACGACGGAACTCGTCAACGGGCGCCGGGATTTCGGACTGCAGCAGAGCGATGCTGCCGGTCTGCTGCAGCTGCGCGACATACGCCTGATAGTTGACCGCGACGTCAGCCATCAGCCTGCATCTTCATCGGTCGTGGCATGGTTCATCTGCTCCTCGCGGATCACTAGGGCACACTGTGAATCTCGTCCACCGACTCTAGGAGAGCACTCGCATGGCCACCACCGTCAAAGACACCATTCGCTTCACCGCGGAGGAGTTCGACCCCGCCGTCCTGACCTATCTCATCGGCACGAAGGTCTTCATCACCGTAGAAAGTCAGACGGCCAACGGGAACAGCGTCGTTCGACGCTGCGCAGCGGGTGTTCTCGCCGGAGCCGAACGGTGGCAGGAGTTCGAGCGGCACAACGAATCAAACACCTGGCCGCGCATCCACTTCGAGCATGGCTGCCACGTTCTGATTCGCCTCGATAGCCCCGACTCGGTCGTCACCGTCAGCATTACCTGAGAGGCGCTCTTTAGCCGTCTGTGCGCCCGGGGCGGAGGCGTCGGTACGCGACCTTCAGCCAGTGATCCGCCTCGAGGTACTCCTTCGCGACGAACGCTGCCACAGGTGCGATGAGGAGCACCCACCATCCGTGGGGAGCGACGCCACCGAGGGTGCTGGTGAGGAAGACCAGGCCCACGAAGATCGCGATCACCACGGAGATGACGATCACCTTCTCCATCGACAAGCCGTACTCCAGAAAGAGGCCCATGAGGATGACGATGATGGTGCCGGCGACGATCAAGATGATCGAGAGCGTGGAAGCGAGCTCGGGGGCGATCAGGGTGTCCATGCTGGGATCCGTTCAATCGGCGCGGCGTCGCTGGGCAGCTGGCATAGGCAGAAGGTCGTCCATGACGACCAGTTCATGAAAATGACCGCCACCGTGGCGCCGGCGATGACAGCGGTGACGGCGAGGAAGATCCAGAACTCTCGCAGCTTCAGCAGCTGTCTCAAGCTCGGCCGCTCCGTGGGTGGTGCGGTGGTCTCTGCCGGGTTCTCTGTGCTCATCGGTCTGTGTTTTCCTCATCGTGCAGGGGGCGTCGTACGACGTTTCGGCCCTCGAAGCTGACCCCGGGTGCCAACGGAGGAAGTTTCTCACCGATGGGCTCCCAGGTCGCGACGTCGATGTTGCTTTCGAGGGTCCCGGCCGTGATCCTTCGGTTGAGCTCGAGGCGAAGGCGGGCCTCAGCGGTAGGCGAGGCCGTGATGAGAGATCGCGAGATCTCGGTGAGAGGGGCGATGTTCGGTGTGGTGGGAGTCAGGCCGAGGATGTCCATCCTGAGTTTTGGGTCGCGGTCCCAGAACTGAATGAACTCGGTTCCGCTTGGGTCGAAGAGGTCGATGTACCACGTCACCATGGCGACCTGGTTGAGGTTCACGAGCTCTTCCACCTCGGGATCTGCACGACGCTTGCTGCGGTGAATCGAGATCTGCCCGGAGTCGTCGACGACGAGAGTCGCCTTCGGACGAGTCAGGCGCAGCAGTAGGGCGCCGGCCGCGATCACCAGCAGCAGGATGAGAACGGCCGCACCGGCGTAGCCGAGGCTCTCCCACCAGCGCAGGGGCAGGGGCGAGCCGAGTTTCGTGGAGATCAGATCCAAGGCGATCGCGCCGGCAACGGCGGCGACCAGCACTAGAGCTGTGGTCAGGATGATCGTTGAGAGCGGGATGAAGGGTCGCATGGGCGAGGTCCGATCAGTATGCGGCGATGGAGGCGGCCGCTGCGGCGACGATCGCGCCGGCGATGAGGTACGGGCCGAACGGGAGCCGCTGACCGGACCCACGACGAGCGATGAGCGCGATCGCGTGCGGGGCGCTGAGGAGGTAGGCGAGGACCGTGGCGGCGATCACCGCGGTGATGCTGTGCCAGCCGAGCAGGAGGCCGATGACAGCCCCGAGCTTGACGTCGCCGTATCCGATGGCCCCGAACAGGCTCATGGCCGCGTAGACGCCCCACAGAGCCGCTCCGAGGCCCACAGCGCCCAGGAGACGCCACCAGTCCCCGGAGACGGCCGTCTGAGCCGTCAGAGAGGCGAAGACGGCTGCGGCGAGGGTAAACAGGAGCCTGTTGGGGATCCGGTGCTCGCGAGCGTCGATGATGCTGATCGGGATCCCGAAGCCGACGAATAGCGCGAGAGTCAACCAGCTGGCGATGTTCTCGTCGACGAGAGCGGTCAGTCCGAGCAGAACGCCGCCGACCGCGGCGGACGCGAGGGGCTGCCAGGTCAGGGTGCGCGGGGCGGCGCTCTGCTCGAGGACGGTCATGGTTGTCAGCTGGCCATGGCGTGGCGGCCGCGGATGGAGCTGATGAGTTCCTGCGTCTCCTCGTCAGGCTCCAGGCCGTCTTCGATCGCGTCGAGCTGCAGGTGTAGCTGGGAGACGATGCGCTCGAAGGCGACCATGTCGCCGGCGAGGTGCTCGGCGCGCATCGCGTTGCGCCAGGCGAGCTCGTTGCTCGGGTCGATCTGTCGGCCGACGGATGCCGCGAACCGCGCGTTGGGGATGTCGCCGGCGCGCAGGGAGCGCGTGGCGAGCTCGTGTGCGGCATCGGCGATCTCGGCGATCATCTCGGTGCGGATCCGCTCGGCCCAGACGTAGCGGCGCTCGGCCACCCCGCTGAACGGCTGGCCCTTCACCAGGTGCATCGCCTGGACGAGGTCGGTCGTGTCGGCCGAGGCCGGATCCGGCGTGACGAGCTCGCGCCACACGTCCCAGTCCGATCGCACCTCAGAGTGCAGGCGGTAGCCCTGCGTTCCGACCTTGGGCACGAACTCCTCGCCCTCATTCGTCTTGCCGAGCCAGCGCCGTGCGCGAGAGGTGAGACCGTTGCGGCTCTTCTGAGCGCTGTCTCCGCGCGGGTCCTTGCCCGGCCAGAGGGCGGCGTGAACGTCGACCGCGGTCGCTGGCCCGTGCAGGGCGAGGAAGGCAATCAGCTCGGTTGCGCGGGCGGTGTGAGACATGGTCGCGGTGCGGGGCTCGGGGCCGCGGGCGCCGTGGATCTCCACATTCCCGAGCAGCTGCACGTATGGGATGCCGAACAGTTGCACGATCGGTCGCATCGGAGCCGGGACCACCGAGGCAGCCGCCGTCGCCGGCGTCTGCTCGACGGCAGGCTCGGCCGCCTTCTCGGTGTCCGCGGCGGCATCCTCGGCGGCGGCGACTGCGGCCTCCGGCTCGGTCTCCTTGGCGGTGGCCACCTCGGCAGGGCCGGTGGTGATGGACGGGAGCATGCTCTGCAACACGTTCTTCCACTCGCCGTCGTCCTCGTGCTCCTCGTCGACGTCGCCGTCGCTCTCCGCGTCCGCGGCCGTGGCGTCGACGAGAGCCGGCTCGTACGCCGTGGTCGTGATCGACACCTCGGCTTCGGCCGGGAGCTCGTCGAGCTCGAGCTCCAGGCTCTTCGCCTCCTCGCCCTCCGCGGGCGCATCGGTGGTCGCGAAGAGATCGAGGATCCGGCGCAGTTCCTCGCCGTCGATGATCTGCGGCGTAAGCGGGATGCCCGTATCTGCGCTGGGGATCTGCAGCGTGGCCTCAGCGCCGGTGTCCGTGGTGGTGGAGGCGACGACGTTCAGCGCCCACTCCCCTGCCAGATGGCCGGACGAGACCGCCGCGATACCGACGCGGGGGACGCGCGTGACGAGCTCAGCAAGCTCCGCAGCCTGCTCCGGTGCCGGAAGGTCGCCGAGGAGAACGATCTCGGGGAACCAGCCCTCGGCGTCGACGCCGGTGGAGCGTGCCTCCTCGATCGACTCCACGCCGAGCTCGGCGAGAGTGCGGTCGGTGTCCGCGGCCTGTGCGCGCAGCTCCTCGAGCAGCCGGTCGACGTCGTCGACGTGGCGAACGCGCCCGGTGTCGAGAGCGACCGGCAGGCCGGGTGCGACGCCCACCAGGGTCACGCGGAGATCCTCACCCCACTGGCTTGTGGCCAACTCGATCGCGAGGGCGTTCATCGCTCCCCCGACGAGCTCCTCGTTGCCGGCGAGGTTGAGGGCGCCGATGAACTCGAGGTCGACCAGGAGGTGCGCGTTGAGCGGGTCCTGGCCGATGGTGACCAGGGCAGGGTATGGCGCGCTCGGCGTGCGGGTGAGAGGCGGGAGCTGTCGAGGATCGACGCTCCACGCAGTGCGGTCCTCCGAATCCGCAGCGAACGGCGCGGGGAGATCCGTAGGCGCGTCGAGGAACAGGCTGATGCCGTCCTCGGCCAGGCGCAGCGCGTACAGCGGCGGGAGTGCGTTGTCGGAGTCCTGAGCCCAGACGGCGAGGTGGCGCAGTGCGTGGTCGACGTCGTCGATGCCGAGACGCTCCTCGACCGCACGCAGCTCCAGCTCCATCGTCTCCGCATCACCGGAAGGCATGGCGATCCGCTGGCCGGCTTTCCGTTCGCGCTGCTGCTTGCGGCGCCGTACAGCGAGAACGCTGAGCAGCCCGGCGGCTGCGACGGCACCGATTCCGCCGGCAGTGCGGATGTTGAAGATCTCGTCGATCCAAGAGGCGCCATCGGCATCATCGTCGACGACGTCGACAGGCGCGTCGACGACGGGGGCCTCCGGCCGGTGCTGCGCCTCTCCGATCGGCTTCTCGACGTCCGTGGCTGCAGCGCCCGACGTAGCGGTGTCCTCGGCCGAGGTGCCGGAGGTAGCCGGGTTCTCTGCTGCGTCCTGGTCTGCGGTCTCATCGACGTCGTCCACGATCGGTGCATCATCGACGACGGGCGCCTGGTCGACTACGGGGGCCTCAGCGGGAGGAGTGACCGCAGCGGGAGCCTCAGCTGCAGAGGCAGGAGCAGCTCCGGGGACGGTCACGACCCAGCCGGGCATGATCATGTTCGGATCGGTGAGTTTCTGGCCGTCTGGCTGGATGGTGTCGCGAGAGGCGTCTGCGATCTCCCCGAAGCGCTCTCCGGCGCCGAGCTCGTCCTCTGCGATGTCCCAGAGAGTGTCGCCGGTCTCCACGACCACCGACTCGGCTTCCGTCGATGCCGGCGCCGAGTTGGCGGCCGTTGTTGCGGCGTCCGCGGGGAGGGTGAGCACCCATCCGGCATTGAGCCAGTGATCGGTGGTGAGCGCGTGGCCGTCGGCCTGTGTGACGCCGTAGTTCAGCTGCGCGATCTCCTTCCACCGTTCGCCGTTGCCGAGCGTCTGTTCGGAGATCCGCCACAGCGAGTCGCCGTCCTTCACGGTGAACGTCGGGGCATCCGCTGCCGGCGTCTCCGCGGCCGCCGGTGCCGGTGCCGGTGCAGCGTCCGCAGCGACAACGGTGGAGTCAGCCGACGCGGTCGCCGCGACGGGCGTAGAGGTGTCGACCGGTGCATCTGCAGCGACTGCAGCGAGCGGTGCGGCGACGGTGGAGAACATCACGATGATCGCGCCGAGCATGGCGCCGGAGAGCTGCTGAGGAAACGAGAAGGCGGGGATCTTCGGTGCCTTGATGTGACGGACGCGGGCGCCGGCCTCGATGACGAATCCGACAGCGAAGAACGCCCAGAGAAGCCACCCGACGATCGGCAGGATGGTGCCGATCAGGAAGTGGCCACCGTAGTCGGGCGTGGTGAGCATCCGCAGCAGCCCGTCCCACGAGGGGATCGGGTTGCCTGCGAAGACGATCAGCCCGACGGGGATGCCGACGAGCAGGACGACCAGCGCGACCAGCGCACCGAGACCTCTGAAGAACCTCATGATCCTGCTCCTTCTCAGTTGTTGACGGACTGCATCTCGTTGACCTCGAGCTCAGCGTTGCTCTGGGTCGTCAGCGGGATGGTCCCGCTCTGTCCGCCTGCCTGCCACTCGAACACCCACTGGCTCGTGGCCGTGACGTGATAGCGATCGCCAGGACGAGACTCGCTCGTCTGCGTGTACTCATAGCCGCACGTCGGGCTGTTGGTGACGCCGGCGCTGGGCGTGTACGCAGTTCCAGGGTTGCCACAAGTGACGGAGCCACCGTCGCCCATGTCCCACCGGATCGACGTCACGCGAACCGAACCGGTGACCGTGATCCCGCCCTCGGTCTCGCTCACCGTGTAGCCGTTGTACGTGGTCGGGCTAGGGTTCGCGACCCACAACCACACCGGGACACCGACATGCGTGCGGCGGTACCCCCACTCGGGATTCACCTGCGGCGCCATCCCGACTTCAAACGCCTGGACGTTCAGCCGAGCTGAGATCAATCGAGCGGCCTGGGCGGGAGTGATCCCTCCGCCGTCCGGAGGAGTGGCAAACCATCGGGACACGTAGAAACCACTCCCGGGATCGCATGGCTCATACCAGGCGCCTTCGCCCTCTGCCTTGCCTGCAGGGGGCGGGGATTGCGGGTCGACGAGCTTCCAGCAGGGACCCTCTTCCCCGCCGCCATCCCCGCCGCCATCGCCGGGATCTTCGCCACCCGGACCTCCAGGGACCTCTACCTCGATGATGCACTGGCCCCACTCGTCGTACTGAGCGCACCCCGCTGCGTTGGCAGCCGGGGCAAACCCGATGGCAACCAGAATCAGGGCGAGTGCGCCCAATAGGCCTGACCTGATTACTTTGCGCATTCTGTGCTCCCCGGATCCTGCGTGTAGCTGATGACGATCCACCGGCTCTCGGCTTTCACGAAACGGGCGACAACCTCGACCTTGACCGGGGCACCTGGCGTGATCGCCTGCCCATTGGCGTCGGTTCCAGTGAGGCCGCTGTAGTCGAGGCATCCGTAGAGGATGGGCTGTCCGAACTCTGACTCGGTGACGCCATTCGCGCGAGCGGGTGCGGCGTATGACTGTCCCTCGAGCAATGTGAACTTGACGTTCCCCTTGGACTTGATGGACTTCTCGGCGGCGCTGGCGATCGAGCGACGGGCGGCTTCCGCTGCCGAGTCAACTGCGATGGTGTCGATGAGAGCAGCGTCTTCAGGGTGTTCGTTACGGATCTCGTCCCAGATGCGGAAGTACTCCTGAGCGGTGGCGTACCCGGCGGCGATCGCGTCGGTGTCGCTGGCAGGTTCCGTCGCCGCGGTCTGCGTCGGCGTTGGAGTCGGTGTGCTTGTCGACGATTCGGTCGGCTTGGGTGTGGGCTCAGCGGTGGGGGTGCACGCGGTGAGGAGCCCGAGCGCGAGGACGCCGGCGGCGGTGATGCCGGCGATCGTTCGGATGGCCTTCATGGGGATCTCCTTCATTGGGTGAGCAACGTGGCGTTGGCTTCGCCCTCGACGGGGAGGGTTTCGACGCCGAAGAGGCTGATGAATCGGGTCTGGACGTTGGACCAGACGCGGACGGTGATCTCGCCGCCCTGTGCGGTGGCGGTGCCTTCGTAGCCGGCGGCGCGAAGGTAGTCGAGAGCGACTTGCTCTGCTCGAGCGGTATCCATGGTGGAGGTTCCGAGGGATACGGCGTCGGCGCCGATCGCGCTGGTGCCTGCTCGAGCCGCGGAGCTGGCGACGAACTGCGCATCCTCGTTGCCGTGGTACGAGATCGCGCTGTCGATAACGACCCCGACGAGGCCCATGAGGAGGGCGATGGTGAGGACGAAGAACGCCATGACCCCGCCTTCTTCGGGGTCGCGCTGGCGGAGCTTGGTGATCAGCTGTCGCATTATTCGCGCTCCTTGTACGGGTCGACCGGTGATTGTTCGGTGACGGTGACCACGCGCGTTCCGGGGATCCCGGGGAGCGCGATGTCGGACAGGTCGAGTGTGCAGGTTACGGTGGCGCTCACGGTGCCGACAACCCCGAGCGGGGCGTTGATGCCGGAGCTATCGATCGTGACCGAGAGGCTGGTGCAGTTCACCCCGGCGTTGGCGAGCGAGGCTTCGGCCATGTTGCGGGCGTTGAGTTGCGCGGCTTCGGAGGTGCTGGACAGGGATGCTTCACGCGCTGCGGCGCCGGCGGAGGACTTCACCGACAGTTCGGTCATGCCGATGCGTCCGAAGGCGACGAGGGCCAGGACGAGGATGAGGAAGAGCGGGGCGACGAGCACGATCTCGGTTGCGGTCGAGCCTTGCTCTCGCTGCATCATGCGGCGGATCCAGATCTTCATTCGATCCACCTCTCGACAGGGGCTGTCGCTGTGCGCTCGATGGCGCCCCACAGGTCGAAGAACGAGTTAGTTCGGACGGTGACGGTGACGGTGACGGCGGTGTCGTTGCGGGTGATCGTCACGCTCGCGTCGAGGAGGTTCGAGGCGTGGGAGTCGATGTAGTCGTTGCCGACGGAGGTTGCGTTGGAGACGTTGCCCTCGTAGAGGCGGGCTTCGTTGAGTGCCACGTTCGCGGCCGACTGTGCTGCGTTGCCGGCGTCGTACCAGATCGCTCCTTGGATGGCCACGAAGACCATGCCGGCGAACAGCGGGAAGAGGAGCACGAACTCCACGTTGCCGTCACCGCGCTCCCCCGACACCCTCTTGCGGAGAGTGTGGAGAAGCGCGGTGACGCGACGGGAGAGGTTCATGCTCAGAACGGGTCGACGATTTCGGCGAGCCGGGCTTCGAACCAGCCGCTCACGATGCCGTAGACAATGCCGGCGAGGACGATGACGCCGATGATGACGAGGACCCAGGTGACGAGGCTGTCGCCCTGCTCACGCCGGCCCTTCATGTCGTCGACGAGACCGTCGAAGTAGACGCGCAGGAAGATCGCTGCGCGGGTGATTGGGTTCATAGTGCGGCCTTTCGTTGCGGTGCTGTTGATAGTCATAGGTGGCGATTTCGTGGTTGATCGGACATCACCCCGTGAGATTCATCAGGAACGGGGTCATGAGCATGCCGAGCACCACCATGGCGACGGTCCAGCCGCCGATCGAAGTGAAGTCGTCGCTGATCTTGTTCGCCTTGGACATCTCGGCCTGGAGTACCTTCACGCGCATCCCCTTTCCGGTCGCCCTCAGTGTCTCATATATGGAAGATCCGTTCTCGTCCGCGGTCCGGGTGATCCGGGCGACTTCAGCGAGCTCGGGGACCCCGATGCTCTCGGAGAACTGGTTGAGTGCTTCCCAGGCGGGGATGCCGGAGAACCGCGCACGGTTGAGTTCCTCACGGATCCGGACGAAGACCCAGCTCTTGCCGATCTCGGCCGCATTGGTGAGCGCGACGGTGGGGGGTGCGTTGCGCTTGCGCTCGGCTGCGACGAGCTCGAGGTAGATCGCGATTCCACGGGAGAACTCTTCGCGTGCTGCCTTGGAGGCCTTCCTCAGATCACGGTCTGCACCCGTCCAGCCGATGACGGCGAGCGGCAGGCCCAGGACCGAGATGGGAAGGGCGATACCGCCGACGCCGACCATGTTGAGCACGAATGCCAGCAGGCTCGGCGCGATCAGCAGCAGCAGGGCGTCCCGGGTCTTCTGATAGAGGTACCGGTTTACTGGGGTTCCGACGAGCTCGAGATCTCGGACGGGGACCGTGAAGCCCGGGAGGTCGGGCAGTCGCCGGTGAACCCATGAGCCCACGCGCGTTTCCAGGTCGCCCCGAGTGTCCCCCTCGAGGGTGGGGATCGATCCGATTCTCTCGGCGACGGCGGAGAGGCGAGGCTGACGCGGCAGGAGAGCTGCGACCACGAGTGCGAGACCGGCGCCGATCAGCGCGCCGGGGATGAGGATGATCTGCCACATGGTTTAGCTCCTCGCGGCGTTGGGGTTGGCGAGGATCCGCGGCAGGGGCCGAGTCCGAGTGAGACGTCGCAAGAAGAACAGTGCGGCGACGTAGAGAGCCATCCACATGGCGAGCAGCAGCTGCCCGAGGGGGGTCTTGTACGGGGCGAAGAAGGTCGACTGACCCAGGAACGGGAACGCGCAGAGAAGCACCAACGTGATCATGGTGATGACCTGGATGGTGCGCTGTGGCTTGACGCGGTCCGCTGCGATCTGACGGCGGCTCTTGACCTCGTCGAAGACATCCTCCGCCAGGTCGTCGAGGGCACTGGCGAGGCCTGCTCCTCGCTGCTTCGCCGCGAGGAGCAGCTGCGCGACGATCAGGTCGCCCGTGGCGTCGTGCAGGTCCTCACCGAACGCGCTGAGAGCATCCTCGATCGGCCACCGGCTGGTGAGTCGAGCGGCGAGGCGTTCGACTTCCTTGCGGATCGGCGGAGGGGTCGAATTCACCGACGTCTGCAGTGCGGATTCGAGACCGATGGAGCCTCCGGAGATCATCCCGGACAGGCTGCGCGTCCACGTCTCGAGCGCCTGCAGCTTGTCGATGTCGTCGTTGTCGACCTTCCCGCCGATGAGGATGGGCAGAAGGATCGCGAAGACCGGGCCGGCGAAGATCATCACGGTCCACCCGGAGACCATCCACAGCAAGATGCCCAGGGCCAGGCCCGCGCCGCCGGCGATGACGTTCCGGCGGGTGAAGAACTTTCGTCCTCGCGAGACGGCCCGCTTGACCCTCTTCGGGAACTCGCGGCTGCGGTCCTCGGGTGAGGGGAAGATGCCGACGAGGACGATGAGCAACCCGAGGAGTGCCAGGCCGACCATCAGCGGGAACGCTGCGGGGCTCATGCTGCCGCTCCTTCGATGTTGTGGAAGAACCCGCGATCGAGGCCGGCTTCGAAGAGCACCTCGTCCATGCCCTGGGTGGCTCGGCCGACGAGAATCTGTCGGCGAGCCTTGTCGAGGGCGTAGATCGGGTGCGCGACGGGGTAGCCCTCGACGGGCGCGACCTGGGAGATCTCGGTGATCATTCGCTTGATCGTGCCGTCGGAAAGTCGGACTTTGGCGACCTGGATGATGAAGTCGATGTGTCGCGCGATCTGGCGGTAGGCGTATTCGGTAGAGGCGTTGCCTTGGCTCTTCAGGGCGAGGTCGGCGAGGCGTTCGATGGCGTCGCTCGCGGATGCCGCGTGAAGGGTGCTGAGCGAGCCCATACCGGCCTGCATGGCTTGGAACATCGCGTCGACCTCGCCACCGCGGACCTCACCGACAATGATGCGCTGGGCGTCGAGTCGGAGCGCGGATTCGAGGAGGTTGACGAGGGTGATCTCGCCAGGCTGGCTTCCGTCTGCGGCGCGCTCTCCCAATCCCGGGCGGTACTGCAGAGGCGTGACGATGAGGTGTCGGTCGCCCATGAGATCGAGGTGGAGCTCGCGCTCCTTCTCGATCGTGATGATCTCCTCGAGCGGGTCGATCTCGTTGGAGAGCGCACGGACCATGGTGGTCTTTCCCGCAGCGGGGTGCCCGGAGACGACGACGGACCGGCCTGCACGGATCATCGCTCTCAGGAGGTTGGCCATTTCGATGGTCAGGGATCCCTGACGCACCAGGTCGTCGAGGGTGATGTCGATGAAGCGGTGGATGCGCATCACGATCTTGGGGCGCTTCGCGATCGGAGGGTGGGTCGCCTCGAGGCGACCGATGCCGCCGGGGAGATCCATCGAGAGAATCGGGTGTGCGCTGGACCAGGGGCGGGCGCTCTCCCCCTGTTGGGTGGCGATCATCCGGATCTCTTCGACCAGGTCCTCATCGGTCGGCGTGATCTGCGCGACCTTGACCTTCTTGCCGCCGGCGTACTTGACCCAGACGTTGTCGCAGCCGTAGATGTCGATGTTCTCGACGCGATCGTCGTCGACGAGCACCTGGAAACGGCCGAGGCCGTAGAGCCCATCGATGATGGCCTTTGCCATCCGCTGCTGCAGCTCCTGCGTCCACACGCCGCTGTCGCCGTTCTCCGCCGTGATCATGGCCATACGGTCTCTGATCACATCGAGGGCGTGAGCCTGCGCGATCGCGCGCTGGTCTGCCTCGTTCATGCCGGGCCGTTCAGTGATTGATCGCTGCAGCTGCTCGGCGACCTCCCGTCGAAGCGTCCGCAGCAGCGTCCAGTCGACCTGCTCCCCGATCACGTACTCATCGACGACCAGGGCATCCGGAGTCGGCGCCGGTGTGGCCGTGTTCGGCTGAGACCGGCGGGTGGGCTGGACGGGTGCCCCGGCCGCGGCGATGAGGTGTGCTGCCGGGCCGGATCGTGGCGTCGACGGGAGTCCGGGGATCGCTGCCGGGTCTGGGGAGGTGAAGGCGGGGAGATCGAGGAACGACTCGGCGCCGGTGTTGTCGTTGTTCGGGGTGCTCATGCTTCGCTCTCCTGCTGGCTCGGGCGGGCACCGAGGTGCTCTCGCCGCCGTGCGATGCGCTGCGTGATGGTGGCCTGTGCAGCGCGAATGGAACGGATGTATCCGCTGCTGAGGAACTTCTTGGGCGGCTCGAGTCCGATGCTGAAGGTTGCAGCTGCGCGGGGGTCGTGCTTGATCTCCGCCGCGACCTCGGCCCGCAGGTGCTTGGAGACCTCAGCGCGGTTCCACGTCTCGAACGGGGTGTCCACGAGGAGGAGGTCCAGGTACTCGCCATGGCCGGCGGCGGCGAGCTGCTCGCGCAGCTCAGAGGCGGCCGCTGCGGTTGCGAAGATGTCGGGCAGTGAGGGGTGCATAACGAGGAGGACGCTGTCCGCGATCTGCAGGAGCGGAATCCGAGGGTCACGCGCCGCGAGTCGGCCGAGATCGACGATGACGTCGGTGCCGGCGCTGTCGAGGGTGCTGAGGACCGTACCGAGGCTCCCCCAGAGTGAGTTCATCCCCTGCCCGGCCGACACGTTCGTGAAACCGAGGATCACGTCGCGCTCCTCCGTCAACGGGATGCGCTGTTCCGAGATCTCGTCTGCGGTGAGTGTGCCGTTCTGCTGAGCGATCGCCAGCTGCGTCATGCCCTTCGCGTGAGGCTGCTGACCGCGAAGGTAGCCGAGCAGCACGCTCGAGGTCTTCGCGGTATCCGCCTCGACGAGGATCGCCGGACGGTGCCAGGCGAAGGTCAGAGCGAGCGCCGTGGTGGTGACTCCGGGGGCGCCGGAGAAGCTCGCCAGAGCGATGACCGCCATGGGTTACTCCCCTCCGCCATCGAGGATCAGTGCCACACGCCCGGTCGTCGCGCGAGCAGCGAGGGCTGCGGCTTCGTCTTTGGGGACGATCACGTTGACGACCCAGACGCCCTTGTCGAGGTCCTGGCTGACCGTGAACACCGTCGCCGGGAACGTCTTCGGAGTCTCGGCGGGCGGGTCTCCCTGTGCGACGGGAGTCTCTACGATGCGGATCTTGTCGCCGGCTGTCAGCGGCGTCGACGGCATCTGAGGACCGCTGAGCGTGAACCCGACGACCGACTGATCCTCACCCACCTCGATCCGCGCGTTGAAGGCTCCGTGCGTGATGAGCGAACCGGCAGGAAGATCCACCGTCGCGGTCTGGCCGAGGATGTCCCCGGACTGGTCGACCGGGATGGCATCCGTTTTCTGGCCGGCGGCGAGCTCGATCGTCGTCAGGTCGCCCTGCTCGATCTTCTCGCCCCTGGTGATGTCGGTCGAGGTGACGAAGACCGTCTCGGTGTGCCGGGCGTTGCTGATGTAGAACCAGCTGCCCAGCGCACCGACGATGACGAGTGCCGCACCCGCGGCGATCACCCCGGGACGCCGCCGCGACCTGGTCGGCGGGAGTCCCGGCGTAGCTTCGGCGCTCGTGTCGGCCTTCTTGCTGCCGCGACGCTTCTTGTTTTCGGTCTCCGGTGCTGTCGTTGTCATGATCCCGGGTCCCCCCCTGGTTGGTAGTTAGTTGGCTTCGGTCTTCGGTAGGAACTCGTCATAGGCGACGACGATCATCGCGTTCCTGTTCGGGGCGCCGAGCTGACGCCACAGATCCTCGAGGATGTTCGCGTTGTCCTCACGGACACGCACGATGAACGTCTTCGACTTCTCTTCCGGCGCAAACGTCTTCATCGTCCGGTTCGGGCGGTTGAACAGGCTGGTGGCCTTCACCTCGCCGTACTTCGCGCGGATCAGGTCGGGCAGCTGCTCGGCGGTGGCGTCGATCGCGTCGAAGAGGATCTCAGGGTGCGAAGATCCCGAGGTCTGCTTGTACGCCTCGTAGCGCTCGTTGATGCTCAGCGGCAGCGAGATGTTGATCGGGTGGTACGGGTTGGCGCCAGTCGACGCCTCTCCCCCGCTGGTCGCCGGTTCAGACTTCGGGGTCTTCGCCGGCGCCTCGACCTCAACCACGGGCTGCGACGCCGCAGCCTCCGGGTCGGTCTTCTTCTTGCTGCGCGCCTTCTTGGGTGCCGTTTCCTGCGCAGGCTGAGGCTGCTCAGCGACAACCTGCTTATCCACTGCTGCGGGCATGTCGTCGAGAGCAGGCGCCACAGGGGCAGGAGACTCCACCGGGGCAAGTAGGCCGGCGAAGGCGTTCGGAGTCAGCTTGGTTTCCGGGCTCATTTCACCTGCTCCTTCTCGTTCTCGGCGAGAGCGTGGATGATCTCGCCCGTCAGGCTGAGGTAGTCGTTCGCCAGACCGGCGGCCGACTCGCTGATCCGGGGCCCCTTCTTCTTCACGTCCTCCTCGAGGGTCGTCTCGTCGACGTCCTCCCCTGCCTTCCTCGCCTTGAGCATTCGCGCCCAGTTGATGCGTTGGGCTTTCTGCTGCTCGGCGTCTGCGGCGAGCTCGATGATGAGCTGTCCCCGGTCGCGGGCGTCGACTCCGGCTGTCTGGCTGTAGCGGATGACCGAGGTGAACACCGGGGCGACGTCGCCCATGACGGTACGGATCTGCTCGGCCTTGCGTGCCTTCATCGCGACGGCGCGGGAGTCGATCGCGAACAGAACCGCACCGAGCGGCATGATCGTCGGATTCAGGGGTCTGGTGGCGATCACCTTCTGAGCGAGTTCCACGAGGCCGTTGATGCTGCCGTTGTCTGGGGCGGTCGGGATGAGCACCCAGCGCGCGGCGACGAAGGCCTGTGTCAGCAGGTGGTTCTCCCCTGGCGGGCAGTCGATCAGGATCACGTCGTAGTTGCCCGCAATCTCCGCAAGCTTCTTCGCGAGCAGGTATGACGGGTCTTCTCCGCGCATGGCCTTACCGAGGAGAGAGTCCACCAGGTGCGAGGTCTGAGGGCCGCCGGGGATGACGTCGAACCCGGGCCGCACGTTCTTCGCCGGCTTCAGCTCCTGGCCGAGGATGAGCGACTGGAAGAGACCCGCTCCCCCGTCATCGATCTCGGTGCCTTTGTAGCCGAGCTCAACGCCGAGGTGTCCTTGAGGGTCGAGGTCCATGCCGAGTACCCGATACCCGGCCTGCGCGAGAACACCACCAACATTCGAAGTGCAGCTCGTCTTGCCGACGCCGCCCTTCTTGTTGCTGACAACGAGAACTCGCTTCAACGTGGCCCTCTCAGTGGCTGTCAGCATGACGACCACCGGCAGGGCATAGATGACACATGTGTTTGCTGCATGCCGCCAAGTGTACTCCTGATGACTGCTATATGGAAGCAACGTTGCAACAAATCGCGAGGAATCTACTAACAATATGGACGCCTATGTCCTGCACAGAAACAACAAGCATCTAGCCAGGCGACCGCCAGTCAGCAACAAGCGGATAACAACCAGCATGCATGTAGGCAGTCGTTAGACATTGAGTATGCAGCTTATCGGCAAGTAGATGAATGCCTACGGGATGCCTATGCCATGCCTACTTATTATCGAGACTCGGCATGGGGTGGGGGAGCCCCCGGGAGCGCAACTTGCTACCTGGACGGGGGGAGGCCTTCTGTGGCCATTCTCCTGCACGAGGACCGTCGGCAGGGGTGCCGGTGGCGCGAGTGGGCGAGAAAACGCCCCCTGGGGCCGTCCAGGGGGCGTTGGCTGGTGAGAGCTGGAGATCGTGCGACCTACCAGCCGCCGTTCTCTCGGATGTGCGTCTGGATCGCTTCGATGAGGGTGCAACGGATGCGGTGGGCGCGACGGTTGAGGCTGTCGCGCTTGATGTCGAGTTCGTCGGCGAGGTCTTCACGGTCCTCGAGGCTGCCGAGGTCATAACGAGCCAGCAGGCGAACCTCGGCGGGGGAGAGGGTCTGGGTGTCGATGGCCCACCGCAGCACGAAGGCGAGATCTTCGACGGCTCGGGCGTTGTCGGTCGCCCATGCCTCCGGGTCCCACTCATCGGTGTGCTTGATCGCCTGGGTGCTCTCGACCGACTCCTGGATGATCTCTGGTTCGAGGATGACGGACTCGCCGGCGGTGATCTTGGTGATCTTGTTCAGGGCGTTCAGGCCGATGTTGGCGTGGATGCTGCTGGTGAGGTGCAGCGGGTAGACCCGGATCTCTTCCCAGACCGCTCCGATGGCGATCGCGACCGCATCCTGCGACGTGTTGTCCCGTCCCTTGATGTCACGAAGCGAAGCGCAGCTCCGGGCGAGGTGGACGGCCTTGGGGAGGAGGCGTTGCAGGACGATTCGCTCGGCGAGCAGGTTGCCTTCGTGGCCCGCGACCAGCAGCTGGTGGAGCAGCTCGTCCTGTGCAGGACCGGTCAGTGCGTGAAGGAGGGTGAGCAGCTCGCCGGCGGTGTACTCGGCGTCGCCGAGAGCGATCGTCTCGGTGCCGGTGCGCAGCCATTCGGAGCGCAGCTGGGTGAGCAGCCCTGGGGTCTGGAGTGCGGTGGAAGACATGAGTTCGGCCTCTCGTGTCGGGGTACATGGACACGAGCGACGTTCCTCACGAGGTCTTGCCCGAACCCTTGCCCAGACGCGAGATCACCTCGCTGCAGCAGCCGTCAAGCCACTCGAACGAGTCTTGAATTTCCCAGATGAGCGGCTAGTTATGTCTGCTATCAGAAAAAGACAAAACTCCGCTTGTCCGATCTCGCCTCAGAAGCCGACCCATGGTGTGCGACAGCGACCCAACCGGGCGCTGATGCGCTTGAGGAAGGGACAGGGCAGTGAGCGGAGCGGTGGCGGAGGAGTTTCCCGAGGATTTCGTGCGTGATGCCGCACGCGCTCTGCGAGCGATGGACGAGATCACTTCGGCGATCCCTGATCTCCACGACCGTCCTATGGATCCGATGGCGCAGGAACGAATGCGGAGGGCGCTGGAGCCCGCGCGGCTGGGAGCGGCGAACGAGTCCGCCAGCCGCGTCATCCAGCTCCGTCTGCCGGGGGAGAAGGACTGATGTCGATCTTCAAGAAGAACGCTGAGAAGCCGGCTCCAGAGCCGAAGCCGGAGCGCGTGAAGAAGCAACGCGAGGCGCGGGGGAGCGGCCACACCAAAGGACGGTCGATGGCTACCACCATCGGCACCGTCGCTCTCGCGTTCTGTGTGGTCAGCGGACCTCTCGCGCTTCTGAACTCGTGCGCAGCGCAAGGGCGCCCCGTCGCCGCACCCGCGCAGAGCACCGGAACTGAAGGGCTGAGCGTTGAGCACCAGGCCGCCGGCGAGTACGCACTCGCCTTCACGACGTCCTGGTTGTCCGCCACGCGCAACGCTCCCGGGGACCTGGAGAGCTACATCGACCGGTCGACGTTCGAGGCTGGTCTGTCCGAAGAACCCTGGACCTACCGGGATCCCGCCGTGGCTTCCATCACTGCCGTCGACGACATCGCCACCGTCGTCGTCTCGGTCAGCGTGAAAGAGACCTCCTACGACAAGGACGGCGACGCCAGCGAGATCTGGGCGCGCCGCTACTTCCAGGTACCCGTGCTGGTAGCCGGCCAGGGCTTCAAGGCCGCGACGCTCCCGACGCCGATCGCGCAGCCGTCGAGTCCGTCACTTCCCGGACTGGGATACGGGCAGCAGCTGACCACCGCGGATGCCGCCGGCACCACGGTCATGGAGTTCCTCACCGCGTATCTGACGGGCGCCGGTGACATCACCCGATTCATCTCCCCGGACTCCGAGATCAGCGCCGTCTCGCCGGCGCTGTTCGTGCAGCTCGAGCCGGTGGAGCTGCGCACGGACACGAAGACCGAGGGCGAGCCCGCGGATGGCACCGAGATCCACGTACTCGCAACGATCCGCGCGGCCAACGTCGATTCCCGCGCCCTGTCGTCGACGTACGCACTCACCCTCACCGTCCGTGCGGGCCGCTGGGAAGTGCAGTCCGTCGACCCGGCGCCGCTGTTCTCGACCGCCAGCAGCACCACCACCACCGAAATCACTCCAACCCCGTCGCCGACCGGCGACACCGAGCAGTAAGGACCCCGAAATGAACCTCTTCGATTGGATCAACACCACGTCTGCGGAAGCTCTCACGGCGTTCCGCACCGTCATGTCCCTCGTGGTCACCGTTCTCGCCGTGTGGCTTCCCAGCCGTGGCGGATACACGCTCACGAAGGTCATCGCCGCAGCGTTCCTCGCCGCGATCCTCCTGGTCATCATCTGGGGCGGCATCGAGGGCATCAAGGACGCCGTCGCACCTCTCCTGCCCAACAACGGCTGATCAAAAGCAACCGACAACGGGGGAGTGATGGACAAGAATCTCGCACCGGAGACCGCCCGGTTCTTCACGGCCGCGCGCAAGTTCCCCAAGATGCTGGGGAAGCTGCCGGACGGTACGAGGATCTGGGGTGGCCCGTACACGCTGCTGCAGGGGATCGTGTTGATCCTCGCCGCCGCGGTGGCGCTGCTGACGAAGCCGATGTGGTCATTCGGCAGCTTCATCATCGACATCCCCGTCGCCGCTGCCGTTGCTATCGGCCTGGGCTTGCTGTCGGGACGGATCCCCACACAGAACCGGAACGTCCTCACTGTCGGAATGTCGGCGATGCACGCGATCGGCAGTCCCGTTCAGGGCCGCCGAAACGGCCGCAAGGTCACCATTCGCGTCCCTCACCGGGTTCGCAGCGACGCCGCCATCGACTGGTCGACCGATGAGCTCGAGCAGCTCGTCGACGTGCCGGTGGAACCGGCCGCCACACCGGCAGCTACGCCGGTGCCCGCACCTGTGGCTGCTCCTGCAGCTGAACCGACACCGACCCCTGCTACAGCAACTCCGCGCGCCGTCACCGGCGTGGAGCGTCTGCTCCAGCAGACCCGAGCGAAGTAGACCGAGAGAAGGACTGACTCATGCACCACCCGGCGATCGCCCTGACGAAGAACCTGATGTGGACCCGCTCCGGCGTTGTCTGGGCGATGTGGCGCCTGCAGCCGGCGAAGATCGGCGGACGTCAGGTCATCTACCCCTACGCCTCGTTCAAAGAGCAGCTGGCCGTCAAGGGCTTCCACCAGGCCTTCTACCAGCAGCTGCGCGGGGAGGCCCTGCTCCTGGGGCTGACGGCAGAGATCGACCCGGTTGAGATCGTCCAGCGGATGATCGACGGCATCGACCTCGAGCGGGCCACGGAGTGGAAGGAGGAGGCGGAACTCACCCTCGATGCGCTCGAGCAGATCCCTCTCGGTACCCGCGCGTTCTGGCTCGCGGTCCCTCTCGCGGCCGAGGGTATCTGGGATCTCGCCCAGCTCTCTCTATTCGCCGCGGAGGCGAAGGGACGCAACACGTTCGCCCTGCCTCGCCGGCTGCCCCCGTCGCCGATGGTCGACCGTGCACTCGAGGCGGCCCGGCAGATCGAGAAGCGGATCCCGGCGGCGTTCAACCCGACCCCTTCCAGCCCGGCCGAGATGGTGTGGGTCAACCTGCACAGCCAGCAGCGCGGTCTCGCCGCGGACACGGTGCCGACGCCCCCCACGCCCGCCGGAAGCAAGCGCGATCTGCTGGGGGAGCGGGAGCGCTCGGAGTTCACTCTTCCCGCAGCGATCCCCGGGTGCACGTTCGACGAAGGTGGACAGTCCGACGTTGCGCGCTGGAAGCGTCGCGTCCCGTTCAAGCGCCGCTACCTCAAGGTGCAGTCGGATGCCGGTTTCGAGCCCTCGTACCAGGTGCTGCAGCGCCTGGCCGGCGCCCCCAAGGGCGGGTGGGAGTCGCCTGGTGTCGAGTGGATGAGTTTCGTCGACCAGCTGCCGATCGACGTCGACTGGATCCAGCGCCTCACCATCAAGTCCGCCCGAGATGTACGCCACCGCAACAAGAAGGCCGAGCAGACCCTCGGCGACCAGTACGACCAGCAGCAGACTGCCAACAGTCTCACGGGCGGGCGCGCCGACCTCGACGAGAGCCTGGAAAACCTGGGCGCATACATCGCCGAGCTCAACAACAGCGAGCGCGAGGTCGAGGTCGAAGCCGCGATCTTCTTCGTCAGCGGAGGCCCAAGCCCGGAGGTCGCTCTCGCCAAGGCGCAGATCGTCGCGGACGCGTATGCCGGTACCGACTTCACCATCACCCACGACCTCGGCGAGCAGGAAGAGTTCTGGTGGGCAGGGATCCCCGGCGCCCCGACGACACGCATCATCCGCGAGGTCTCACACATCACCTCCGGGCGGATGTTCGCCTCGGGAGTGCCCCTCGTTGGTTTCGAGCTCGGCGACCCGAAGGGCGCCCGCATCGGCGTCAACATCTCTGGCGGCCGCCCCACACCCGTGCTCAGCGACCCGGACGGCGCCATCGTCCACAACATGTCCTCGAGCTTCGGTGTGACCGGCGAGCTCGGCAGCGGCAAGAGCGTGCTGATGAAGTGCGACATGGGGGACACCCTGGACATGCTCGGCCGCGTGATCGCGTTCGACCGCACCGAGAAGCGCGAGTATGCGCACTTCGCCCGCAGCCTGGAGCCGGACCGCACCGCGGTCGTCGACCTCATGCGTCCGGAGTGGTCCGTCGACCCGCTGCGGATGTTCGGGCCTCGCCGCGGTGCGCGGATGGTCCAGTCCCTGTTCACCACGATGCTCGGCATCGCCCCTCGTGACGAGCGGGGCCTCATGCTCTCGAGGATCCTCGAGAAGGAGTACCTCGCGGCGCAGAACATCACCAGCCTGCCCGCTCTCGCGGCACACATCGAGCAGTTCAACAGTCCCGAAACCAAGGAGCTGTCCAACTCGATCCGCCTGGTCTCGACGAAGGACCTCGGCGAGGTCCTGTTCAACGACGGGCTGCCGGCGATGGATGTCGACGCTCGAGCGATCGTCTTCCTCACGGCAGGCCTGACGGTCCCCGATCAGAGCGAGCTGTTCAACAAGCACCTCTTCGAGGAGATGGACCTCGAGAAGATCGTGGGCCGTGCCCTCAACGCGATGCTCATCGGCGTCTCCCGCTCGATCTGCTTCCAAGACGACGATGACCTCGCCACCGCCTACATCGACGAGTGCTACGCCGTCACCAGCTCCCCCGAGGGCGCCCGCGACGTGAAGATTTGGGTCAAGGACGGCCGCAAGCACCGTGCCCGCGTCGGGTTGGGATCGCAGGAGGATACCGACTTCGGCAGCGCCCGCGGCCTGCTCCGCATCCGCTACAACATGCGCCAGACCGACGAGTCCGTGGCGTTCCAGAACGTGAAGTGGATGACCGGCATGAAGGAGGACGAGGACGTCAACCTCGGCCTGGTCCGTGAGGTCACCGAGCTGTCTCCCGTCGGCGCCGATTCCATGGTGCTCCCGGGCCGCGAGGGCGAATCGTTCATGCGCGACCAGCAGGGCCGGATCGGCAAGTGGCAGAAGTCGCTGCCGGAGCGTCCTCACCGTCGCGCCGCGGTGCTCTCCACTCCGCCGGCGAGGAAGGTCGCATGATGTTCGGGTTCTATGCACGCACCATCGACGAGGCGATCGTCCGTCCGTTCTGGGCGATCCGGATCTGGGCGCACCGCCACCCGGTGCCGTTCCGGATCCTCGCGACCATCATTCTGACGTCGTTCATGATCGGATGGCCGACGATCGCCTTCGCCGCCGAGGACTCGCCCATCCAGCTGCTCCCGGGGATTGCAGTCAAGGACAGCGCCGGCATCCCGATCGCCCAGTACGTGCAACTGCCCCTCGACCGCGGCAACGGGTTCGACGGCAAGCTCCTCGTCACCGGCCCGCTCGACTTCCTCTGGGCAACCCACATCTTCATCGTCTCGTGGATGCTCTGGCTCTTCGACTGGGTCATCTCGTTCCAATGGGTCGAGTGGATCGCAACGCCGTTCGTGCTGATCTCCGAGACCATGGAGCGGGTCTTCGGTCAGATCAACTGGGTCTCATTCGCTCTCCCGATCGCCGGCGGTATCGGGATGCTGTACATCATGCTCGGCCGCATCGGGAAGGGCGCCGGCGAGATCCTGATCAGTGTCGTCTGCGCCTGTCTTGCGGTCGGATTCCTTGCGAACCCCGTCACGAACATCACCAAGGACGGCGGATTCCTCGACACCGCGATGAAGTACGGCGGACAGATGGCCGTGATCGTCGTCACCGACGACACCACCCAGATCGACGCCGACCCGAGCGAGACCCTGCAGACGGTGATCACCGGCCAGCTCGCCGACCTGTACGTACGAAACCCCGCCCAGGTGTTGAGCTTCGGTCACACCCTCACTGGCGACTGCGAAGCGATCTACAACGAGAAGATGAAGGGCGGCACTGAGGAGAAGGCCGGGTTCCTCTGGGTTCCCTACGAGGGCGCGATCACCATCGACGACGTCCGCGACGACGTCCGCGCCTGCGACCCCGAGGCGAAGAGCTTCAACGAGAACCCGAACTTCCTCTCCGTGATCGGCATGGTCGTGGTGATGAACGGCTCGACGAGCATGTTCTTCCTCCCCGTCACAATCCTGCTGCTGTTCATGCTCTCGGTGATCGGCGGTCTCTGGTCCGCTCTCAAGACGATGTGGCATGTCCTCATCGGCATCCTCCCGATCAACCGCAGCGCCCTGTGGCGCTCCCTCGCTGACACTGTCATCGGGATCTCGAGCCTGGTGTTCCTCACCGTCGGCCTCGCCGGTGCGCTCAAGTTCACCAGCGAAGTCGTGAAGGCGATCGCGAACGCCGGCATCCCTCTCATGGTCCAGATGGGGTTCCTCAACATGATGGTGATCGTCATCGTGTTCATGCTGATCCGCGCGAAGGTCAGCGCCAAACGCGCGGGCAGGACCCTGGCTGAGCAACTGTCGCGCATGGGCGTTCGAGGCGGGAAAGCCTCCCCGAAGCAGCGCATGGCGGCCGCCGTTGTCGGAGGCTCGCTCGCCACCGCCGCGATCAACGGCGTCGCCCGAGTCCAGGCAGCCAAGAACGCCCTCCCCGCCACAGCCGTCACCAACAACTTCGCGACGCCGAGGGCGCTGCCGTCGACCGACATTCTCACTAGCGGACAGTCGGAGCCCCCCGCACCGGAACCTGCAGCCACGCCTCCCGGCGACGGCGACGGTCCCACGGGCACGCGCGCACCGAGGAAGCCGAGCAAGGGTCCCTCCCTCGGCGCTCTCGTCAGGATTGCCCGTGGGCTTCCCGGAGGTGTGCCTGGCGTCGCTGTCGCGGCTGCGAAGGAGGTCGGCTCGGCCGCCGTCAAGAAGTCGGTCACGAAGGCAGCGAATGCGGGCTCACAGGCCCTGCAGGGGGCCTCTACGGCTCCCAAAGCTGTTCCCGCACCCACCGAGCCCTCTGCGCCCTCCGCACCGCGGCGCATCCGTCTGAGCGAATCTGGCGCAGGGATCGTCGTGCGCCCGTCGGTCGATCGCCCGTCGACGTCGCCGACGTACCGGCTGCCCGCCAGTCGTCCCGCGATGAGGCTCTCCGCATCGCAGGATCTCCGCGCCCGGCTCGCGGCCAACCGGAGCAGTGTCCGCTGAGATGAACTGGAAATCGCTGCTCGTTGTCCCCGCCCTGTTCGTCATCGCGCCTGCACTTGCGGTGATAGCTATCGTCGCGACGCTGTTCATCGCGGTGGCGACAGGGGGAGGGAACGGTCAGAGCTGCGCCGCCGTCGATTCCAGCGTGCAGACGCTCGAGGTGACCAGCTCGACAGGCCAGAGCGTCACGCTCGGACCCGAGCAGCTGGCCAACGCCCGCGTCATCATCGAGGTCGCCGCCGAGCAGAAGATCCCCGCCACGGGCGTCAAGATCGCCCTCATCACGACGCTCGTCGAGTCGAAGCTGAAGATGTACGCCAACAGCAGCGTTCCCGAGAGCCTCGAGTACCCGCACCAGGCCGTGGGCAGTGACCACGACTCCGTCAACATCTTCCAGCAGCGCCCCTCCTCCGGGTGGGGCACCGTCGCGGAGCTCATGGACGTCCGCTACTCGGCGCGCGCGTTCTTCGGCGGCCCCGAGGGACCGAATGGCGGCAGCCCGCGCGGACTTCTCGACATCAAAGACTGGGAGAGCATGCCTCTCGGTGACGCCGCCCAGCGCGTCCAGGTCAGTGCGTTCCCCGACCGTTACGAGGCCTGGGTCGGGGCGGCCGAGATCATCTCCACCACCCTCGGCGGCGGTGGAGAGTGCGAGCCCAGTGGCGGTAACGGTCAGGCCGCTCTCCCCCTGAACCCTCCCTACATGATGACCAGCGGCTTCGGCCCTCGAGCCGGTCAGGGCAACGCGAGCCGCTGGCATGCGGCCGTCGACCTGGTCAACCCTGGTGGAGCCTGCGAGAAGCCCGTCTACGCCGTCCTGGACGGAGTCGTGACCCGGTCCGACTTCCTCTGGCTGTCGATCAAACACCCGGACGGCTTCACGGTGTCCTACCTGCACATGTACGAGAAAGACCACCTCGTGAACGTCGGCGACCAGGTCAAAGCGGGGCAGCAGATCGGCGTCGTCGGCAACGGTGGCTCTGAGCAGGGGCTCAGCTTCGGTTGCCACCTGGATCTCCGTATTGACGTCACCGGCAACACCAACCCGCAGGTTGCGCAGCTACCGACCGTCGCGGACGTCGGCGGCGATCCCAACTGGGCCAACTTCGTCCACCCTGTCGACTTCATGCGGATCTTCGGAATCGAACTCCTCGAGGCTGGGCAAGGATAATAGGAAGCGCTCGGAGGGGGTGCCGGGTAAACTCAACGCACCCGACAGAAAAAGACAAAACGGCGGATTTCCGGTCTCGCCGTCTTGCATTTTCAAGACTTCCCCGAGGAGAGATCTCGACGTGGCTGCCATTGGAGCCCCCGACTCCGCCTCGCCCGACGCCGCACCCGAAAGCCGCCTACAGGGCTTCTGGATCCGCACGTCCGACCATGAGCGGCTCAAAGCCGCGTGGTGGGCGACACAGACCGTGCCCACCCTGGGCGCCCTGATCTCCGAGATCGAATGCGCCGAAGCTCATCGCCTCGAGCAGGACTTCAACGATGGACAGCCGTTCCCGCCGGCACCCCGCGGAGCCCGCGGACGCAAGGCCGGCGATGATGCCGACTACCGCATGCACAGCTACTACATCCCGACGACACCGCACCGGCGGCTACTCGCCGCCTGGTGGTGGACGCGCCAGGAGAGCGGTGGCTACGCCTCCGTCTCGGCGCTCATGGCCGAGCGGATCCCCGCTCGAGCAGAGGAGCTCGAGCGCGAGTTCAACGCCGGCAACCCGTTCCCGCCGGCGCCTAAATCGGCCCGCGGGGTAGACCCTGCAGCTGCACGCCGGCAGTCAGAAAAGCTCTCGGCGCAGTGGCAACGAGCTCGTGAAGTTCGGGACGCCGACGCCGCATCCGCCGAGTAGCCTCCGATCTCATCGGAGTTGTCAGCAGTCTCACGAGAGTTGTCGTAAATCTTCCGCGGAATCACGCGGGACGAGGCCCGACAGGTCGGTGAGAATCACTGACAACTGCCGTGAGAACGGAGCTAGGCACCCGGTAGGCATTCCTTGAATACGGGGTAGGTATTCCCTGTGAGAAGGGGGTTTAGGCTTCCTTCCGCTCCTCATCCTTCCGGTGCTCAGGAAGCCTATCACCCTTGTCAAGAGGGTGCGAGGTGCGCGCGAGTTGGGCTGCCAGTTGAAAAACAAGGTGGCATGTCCGATCCAGCCGCAGAACAGCACCTATGACCTGTAGAGGCATGAAAACTGCATGCCCGTAGCGAAGGGATTAGGCATGCGATTTGGCATCGACGTGAAACCGGAGGTGGTCGGGGAAGTAGCAGTCCGATCCCTGCCGCGTCGCCCCATGCTCTGGCCGAAGCGCGTCACCGTGGTGCTGGTGCTTACCCTGCTCCTCATCGGGTTCCTCGGTCTCACCGGCCGCACCGACAAGGTCGCGCTCACCATCACAGCTGCGGTGCTCGTGATCGCGGCGATCATCGCACTCGGGCACCGGAAGTGGCAGCGGGGCCGATCGATCGACAAGACGATCGAGGCGATCAACGCCGCCATCCGAACGGCAGCACCAACACGCGACCTGGTCACGGCGAAACGGTGGCGGAAGGATGAACGTAGTGATCACCCTGTCTGGATCGGCATCCCCTACCTATTCCGGATCGCGTACCCCGCCGACGTCATCGACTCCGATCCGCACTTCCTCGACACCCTCGTCGTGCAGGTCTCCAACCGGATGGGCGTGCCCTACCGAGTGGCCAAGAACGATTCGAGGAACTGCATCGTCGACCTCGTCGTCGACGACACCGAGCCGGAGGAGACCGACTCCGAGAAGGACGAGCTCAGCACGATCATCAGTGCCGAGATACCGGACGCGACGGTGACGACGATCGAGCGCGACGCCGAGGGGGCGATCACCAAGCTCGAGTTCGGCTGGCAACCCAAGCAGTCAGCGCGAGCGTCGAAGGCCTACATACAGAAAAACGTCACCTCTGTGATCCGCGAGGTCGTGAATGACTCCTCACTCGTCGGCGTGTACGACATCGCCGAGCGGAAGGGCACGTTGATGCCTCTCACCCCGCTCGCGGACCGGATCCCCAACCCGCCGCGCAACGAGGCGGATCCGATGAAGGTCGTCTTCGGTCGGTTCCGTAGCGGCCGGGAGTGCATCTGGGATCTCGACGCCCCCGTCCCGCACCTGCTCATCGTCGGCGGCACCGGTGGTGGAAAGACGGTGCTGCTGCTGACGTTGCTGATGAAGCTGCCGATCTCGAAGAAGCTGCGGAAACTGTTCCGCTCGGAGCTTCGTGCCGCACTCGCGGATCTCGATGTGGAACACCACAAACTCGAGGAGTACTACGGCGGGGTCGAGATCTACCCGATCGACCCGAAGCGACTGGGTCTGTTCGACCTGGATCTCATCCCCGGCGCCCACAAGGCGGCTACCCGTGAAGTCGGCATCACCGAGATGCTGCTCACGGTGAAGGAGCGGATGGACGAGAGATACGCCTTCCTCGAGAAGTACGGCCCGCATCTGCGCAAGGTCCTCCCGCCCCTGATCCTCGTGATCGACGAGGGTGAAGAGGTCAACGAGATCCTCAACGACTGGTGGCAGTCGGGGGAGGGGAAAGAGCACTGGTGCGCTCGGTTCGGACTCGAGAAGCCACCGTCCGGTACCAAGCACCCCGTCATGCGGATGCTCGGCTCGGTTCTCCGCCTCGGTCGCGAGGCCCGGGTGCACGTCATCCTCGCGAGCCAGCAGGCAGCGTCATCGTGGTTGAGCACCAGCTCCCGCTCACAGTTCGCGGTCCGCATCGCCCTCCGCAACCTCGAGGCCTCCACCTCGATGATGACCTTCGGCTCCTTGGCTGCCACCGAAGGGCTCGAATCTGTTGCCGGCCGCGCCTGGGTCTCCATCGGCATGGGAGTGACGCCCGAGCACGCGCAGATCTTCTGGACACCCAAACTGGAGAAGAACCTGCCGGACCACGACCGCAAGATCCTCCACGGTCTCGGTATCAAGCTCAAGGACGATGCGGATTACCAGCCGCCTGTCGACGTCGACGAGTACATCGCCGAACCCGAGAAGCTCGATCCGACAACTCCCGAAATGGCCACTGCTGCCGTACCGGACCCGGAACTCTCCGAAGAACAGCAGGAGAGCGAAAGCGAGGGTGGGCTGCAGAGCTTCGAGCTCGCCGTCAGCGACCTCGAGCCAGGCATGACGATCCTCGTCGACGTCAACGGGGACACCCTGACCGCAACCATCGACGCGGTCGACGCTGACGAAGATGACGACGGGTACACGCGGATCTCGTTCACCACGGAGTCCGGCGAGGAACGGCTGTCGTCTCGCCCGGACGATGACGAGGTCACCATCCTCCTCAGCCCGGGGCGATAGTCGGCCATGGCAGACAAGGCAGCTCGCGTGCACGGCCCGATGGTCGGCGCGCGAGCTGCCTGCGGTCGCCGCGACGTCAGCATCAGCACCGATTGGAGCCGCGCCACCTGTGCTGACTGCCACGCCGCACGGCGGGCCGACGAAGCGGCCGGCGTCTCAGCGGGATAGAGGTTCGAGAAGCTGCGGCCCGTTGTCGCTGACCTTGAACGGCGCGACCTCGTCGAAGGTGAGGGTGGACGCCTCGGCAACGCCCGCACGAACCGCCTCGTCTACGAGCTCCTGGGTGCCGACGATGCTCGGATCCATCCAGTGCAGCCACATGTGCTGCGGGAGGATCACGGGATTCCGGTCGTGAATCCCCTCGAGCGTTTCGACCGCATCCGAGGTGATGATCGTCGCGGTGAGCTTCCATCGATTCGGATCATCCTCGGCCGCGGTGCGATCGACCCACCAGCTGTAGAGGCCGGCGAAACCGAGCAGCTGCCCCTCCGGGTGGTGGATGAACCATGGCTGCTTGGATCCGCGCTCGCCCGTCCATTCGAAGAATCCGTGAGCGGGGATGATCGCCCGGTGTGATTGGACGGGCTTACGCCAGGTGTTCTTCTCGAGGATGCCCTCGGCCTTCGCGTTGTGGGTCGCGAACTTCAGCTTGAGTTCCTTCGACCAGGACGGCACCAGCGACCATCGAGCACGCTCGAATCGGAGCTCCCCGGATTTGGCGGAGTCGAGCAGGATCGGGATGTCCTGGGTCGGGGCGATGTTGTAGCTGGATTCCCAGTCGGGGGACCACTCCTCGGGGTGCCGTCCCGTCTCGGTGACGAACTCGGTGATCTGTTCATTCACTGAATCGGAGAGCGCATAGCGGCCGCACATGTCTCGCAGGATAGCTCCGGCCTCCGGCACGGAATAGACGATCTTGTCTTATTTACATATAGGAGATAGTCTCCTACATGAGAAAAAAGACAGGCGAGTGTTGTCCGATTCAAAGTGCTTCCGGCACCCATGTCAGGCAAGAACGTCAACTGATGAGAGGAGCGGGGCATGAGACTCACCACCGCACGAAGCAAGCGCCGCAAGAGCATCTCGCGAGCGGATGCTCGCGAGCATGAGAGCCGCGAAGAACGTGCGGCCCAGGAACGCGCGGCCCAGGAAAGTGCGGCGCGTGAGGTGCAGGAAAAGAAGCGCACCGTGAGGCGCCGGGTGATCACTGTCGTGGTGTCGACGGCTGTAATCGGCCTCGTCGCTGCGGGGCTGATCTACCTCCAGGACCTCAACGTGAAGCGCGATGTGCAAGCTCGCGCCGAGATGGCAAACACGAAGATCGTCTTCGAGCAGGATTCCGATCAGGACATGCTGCGCCGCGTGGACGGCTCGTACTACAGCGTGTCCGTCGATGAGGCCGGCGTCACCAGCTACGGATACACCTCCCTCGACGAGGACGGGGTCGTGGTGGAGAAGACGGTTGCGGACTACGTCGTGGCCGGAAGGGTGCTCTGGACAACCCGCTGGGACGAAGTCGACGTCACCGTCCGTGTGATCGGTACCGACGATGTGGACGCTGAGCCCCGTGTGGAGACGCAGCGCTGCACGGTGCAGCCGATCGACGCCACGAAACCGAGCTTCACCGGTGATCCTCACTCCTCGAGCCACTACGAGCCGGGCACAGGGGAGAAGCTCCCCGACGACTCGTTCTGGGGCGATGCACCCAAACAGATCTGCGAGGACCGGATCATCCTCTGGGTCCCCGACGGCGCGGTCCAGCCGTAGCAAACGAATACCGCGGTGCTGGCTCGTCCGATTTCAGGCGACGGGCGCACCCATGGCAGGCAGAACACAACGTGAAGGAGAAGACGATGGCGAACAACAGCACCGAAGAGGACCCGTTCCTCCTGATGCTGCTCGGTGCGGGGATGCTGATCCTCGCACCGACAGCTCTCATCTTGGAGCCCGTCCGTGCGTGGGCGATCAGCAATGGTGTCTTCGTCACGGGGGAGAGCGTCATCGTGCAGCTGTGGGACGGAGCAGGCCTCGACATCTGGCGCCTGATGATAGTGGCCGCCGTGGTGATCGTGGCCCTCGCGCTGATCGTCACCGGCATCCGGAAGAAGCAGAAGGAAAACCGTCGTGTGTGACCCCAAGCCCGGGCCTCGCTGCAGTGCCCATACTGCGCAGGAGCTGAAGTCGGCTGCTCATCGCCTGGGTGCGGCAGAGGCTGAGCTCGAGCGGTTCCCCGACGATCAGAACTCGCGTCGGCGGGCGGACCAGGCGCAGCGTAACTACGTCACTAAGCTCGCCGCCTACGACTCCTCCCCGCGAGGCCAGAGGGATCTGCAGAACGAGATCCGCACGAGCCTGGATCCTGATTCCGCTGTCGTCGACGAGCTGCGCACCCGCCTCTATGTCGGCCGCGCGACGCGCATTGCCCAGAAGCGTGCACTCGCGCGAGCCAAGGGGCTTTCGGCGGAGGAGGAGAATCTGGACGTCGCGAAGGCTCTCCGCCGGCTGCGGCATCCTGACGGCGGGTACACGCGCGATCCGCGCACCGGGCGTGAGGTCGGCATGGGATTCTTCGTGTCCCCCTACCCGGACCGTGAGCGCCCCATCCCGGCCGCTGATCTCAGCTTCCGCGACGTGCGTGGGTTTGCTCGCGACAACGCAGATCTCCTCACCCGCGATGGGCACTACGAGGGCGCCTGGCATGACCCCGACACTGGGGTTGTATCCCTGGACGTCTCCATCCGCGTCGAGTCGGCCGAGGAAGCTCGCCGACTCTGCCAAGAACACCAGCAGGCCGCGTTCTACGATCCCCAGATGGGTGGCTCGGTGAACGTGACCAACAGCGGCGGCCGCGAACGCATCGCCGCACAGATCGAAGGGAACTGACCATGACGAACGAACTGAAGCACCTGGGCCTCGGCAACACCGAAGACCCGATCACCGACATCGCGATCGCGATCGTCGCCGTCCAGCAGATCAACGGCAAGACCCCGAGCGATGACGAGATCCGCGACGGCCTCATCGACGACGGCCTCGAGCCGACCGAAGCGAACATCGCCAAGGTCCGCGCCGCCGTCACCCAGATCATCGCCGAGCAGGAGAAATGATCCCCATGCGTCGCTCAACCAACCTGCTCCCCACCCCGAGGAATCCGCTTGAGGGCGCTCGCATGGAGGCATGGGTCGCGGCCATCGACGACCCCACCGAAGGGCAGCTCGTCGATCCGGAGAGGATCGACGACGCCGCTGCGCTCCTCCGCGGCCACATCCGCTATGTGCTCTGGCGGCGCCGCCTCCAACTGATCATCCCCCTCACAGCGGCCGCCTTCCTCGGTCTCGGGGTCCTGCTCCTCATGATCAAGGCCCCGTCGTTTCTGATCCTGGGGAGCTTCGCCGCGGCGGTCCTTCTGTTCCTCAGCCAGCCGAAGACCATCCCGGTGTGGAACGGGCTGATTGCTTCGGATGCGCGCGACGGGTCCGCGCCGCAGTACGTCAGTGAGGTCACTCGAGGGCGCATTCGCTATTCGACGATCTTCCGCAGCGCTGATGTGCTGGACCGGTATTACGTGGCGACCCACGATCCGGTTGCGCTCTGGGAGGCCGCCGCGAAGGAGGACCGCCGTGTCGGGATGCTCGACCGCATCGAGAGCCTCGCGCGGTACGAGACGTTGTCGGAACCGCGTAGGCAGGAACTCGATCGCCTCCAGCGTTCCGCAGAGGCTCTCGTCGACGAGATCGTCCACACGCTCGACCCTGACAGCGTCAACGAGACCGCCGGCGCCGCGCGGAGCAAAGCAGGAGAGGCCGCCTCATGACTCACCGGCTCGCGGGCGACCTCATCGTCGGAAGCATCTACCAGGACACGGCTCCCGGCCGATACACTCCCGCGCCGGTGAGTCCCGCACGGGAACGTCTCCTTGCGAAGATCACCAACGCTCGCGACGCTGCCTGGGACAGCGACCAGGAGCGCTCCTTCGACGCGCTCCTCGAGGTGCTGGACTGGCACCGGCCATGGCAGATCTGGCGGCAGACGTTCGCACCCACCTACATCGGAGATCGGTACCACGGCGTTGGATGCCGCAGCTGCGACTGGACCTCCGCGACCGACTGCCCGACAGTGCGCGCGATCGCACGCTCCTTCGGCGTCGAGAGCGAACCCTGGACTGCCGGCGATGAGATCACCTCAGTCCTTCCGCTGCACAGCCGCATGTCCGACCTCGCCGGCCGCATCGTGGGACTCGTCCTCGATCGCACGAACGATCGGGGCGCCATGGGTGCCGTCGACTTCAGCAGCCGACTCGAGGTTCTCGGCCCCGCCGCGGACGACGTCGAGCGCATGATCACCGACTATCTGAACGACCCACGATGATGACGATCGAGAACTCACTGATGGAAACCCCCACCGACCGCATCGCCTCCCTCTGCGAGGTGATGAACGATCTCGCCCGCTCGGCGGACACCCAAGGTGCCAGGGCGGCAGCTGCAGACGATGTCGACGCGAGCTCCGAACTGTTCGGCCTCGCCGCACTCCTGCGCACCGAGGCAGCCGACCTCGAGAGCGGCGAGAGCACCGTCGATCACGGGCAGGAGATCCTCGATGGCGCCCAGCGGCTCGTGGTGCAGCAGATGCTTCGAATCGATCGACTCCAGCAAACCCCCAGCCCGTTCGTGATTGGTCGACCGGGTCGGGGAGCATTCGCGCTCAACAGGCGGCTCGAGCTGCTCGGCCGCGCGTTCCGCGGGGAGGCAGTGCGAGAGATCGAGGTTGACCCCAAGGCCGAGTGGATAGCAGTCGCCGAAACCGAGAGGGCTGATAGCCATGACTGACAACAACCCCGAAGCGACGTCGACGGTCGATCAGAGTGCCGCCGATGCAGCGCCCGTGAGCGTCGACATCGGCGTCTCCTCCAATGCCCCGCAGGAACTCCTCGATCGAGTCACGGCAATGGCCGAGGATCTCGACCGTCTCGGCATCGACGTCACCCTCGAGCTGATCAGGACGTGCCGTGTCTGCGGGTGCACTGACGAGCGTGCCTGCCTGGGCGGCTGCTGGTGGCTCGACGACCAGGATGACGTCTGCTCGAGCTGTGCACCGTCCTCCGGTTCAGTCGTCGACGCCCGCGCACGCTTCGCGCATCGCGAAGTCTCAGAACGTCCCGACGGCACAGAAGGTGTCGGCGACCAACAAGATGAAGGAGATTGATCATGACCACCACCGCAGTCGAGATGATCGAAGGGCAGGGGACATTTGCCCCGATCGCCGGCGTCGTGACAACGCCCCCGACGTTCACCTGGGCGCTGCCCGACCACACCGCGCACGTCTCATTCCACCTCGAGCCATCCACCGGGCCGGGGTATAGCGTGCACGCGGACGGACCGCGCGCCGAACTCGCCCGCACACTGATCCACAAAGGCGACCGTCTGACCGTCCTCCCCGCCAGGATCTACCGCAACAATGCCCGGCAGGTCACACTCGACGTCGACGCCGCGGCCTTCGAGCTCGCACTTGACTGACGCCGGGTGCGATCCTCAGCTTTTGGGCTGCTCCTTCAGGAGTCGGCGGATCCACTCTGACGAGATGCCCGCGTCCGCGGCGACGTCCTGCTGCGGGAGGCGTGACCGGCCCATCGACGGCGCCAACGCGCGGATGATCTCGTCGCGATCGGCTCGGCCCTCGAGGAGCGCCGGCGCAATGACCGTCTCCAACTCCGTACGGATCTCGCGGATCCGTACGATCGCACCATCCCGGGTAGCCGGATCGGGTAGGACATCCGGCGACTGCGGCAGCCGGGGGACGGCCTGCAGGAGCCAATAGCGGCTCAGACCGCTTTCGCGCGCAGCCTGGCTGACGTTGGCGCCATGGCGAAGGGCGATCCCAATCTGGTCCAGTTGCAGCTGTCGAAGCTCCCCATGACGGGCTTCCTGTCGAGCGATGAGCGCAGCGATTTCGCGCAGCCGAGCGCGCAGCGCATCGATCTCCTCGAGGGAGAGGGAGTGTGTGTTCATCGCGGGGTTCCTATCGCCGATTTCTGGTCTGCAGCTTTCATATATGAGACAATGAGCGTGGCGTGACACCCGATGTCGCCTGGCCCCGGAGGTGCTGCATCCTCCGGGGCCTTCTTCGTGTTCAGTGGTCCCGGAGGGCGTCCACGACCGACACGGTCGCGATCACCATCAGCACCAAGGTGGATGAGGTCAAGAGCAGTAGCACGGTGAAGTGCCACAGCCACTCTCGGGCGAACCATGCGAACGTGACCGCTCCCGCGCTGATGAGCAGGAAGATCATGGTCCGCATGACTCGTTGCGATCGACGGACGAGCTCGTCGAGCTCGGGATCGTTGCGGAGGAGCTCAACGGTCATCGCGAGCTCCGGCGTTCGTTGCGCCGGCGGTGCGGGCGTTCGGTGACTCTCTGGTCCAGCGACCATCGATGCTACTCAGGCCGCGGTGCTCGATCACCCCGACGTTGTCTGGGTCGGCCTCGAGGGGCCAGTCCCGGAGCCGACCGGAGAGCGCGGTGGCGAGGCGGTCCATGAACCGTTCCGCGAGGCTTCCCTCCCAGCCGTCGTGTTCGCGGGAGTTCTCGACGACGAGCAGCTGGCTGCGCTCGAGCTGGAGCGCTTGCTCGTCTGTGACAAGATCTGCGCCGGCATCGCGCCAGAGCAGATCGAAGACCGGGGTCCACTCGTAGCGCGGGGCGGGAAACGAGGTGCCTCGTGCCGCGGAGACCGAGGCGTGGTTCTCGTCGACCAGGCTCTGCCCATAGCGATCGGCCAGCTCGAGGATCTGTCGTGGCTGCGCCGATGCTCGGGAATCGTCTGGGCGAAATCCGAGCATGGCTGCCGTGATCAGCAGATCGATCGTGTCTGTAGGGACGATGATGACTTCCATCTCAACCTCCAATGAAATGTGTAACCTGACATCGCTAAATATACGGGTTAGATCCCACGCTGTCAACCAAGTTGGGGTAATGGTTGGGGAAGATCTGGCGGCCGCGAGGATCTCGGGCTTGTGATGCGTGCTGGGATATCGTGACCGCATGGCGCGCCAGATCATTCACCAGCTCATTGACGACCTCGACGGCACAGAACTTGGAGACGATGGGAAGACCATCCGCTTCGGGCTCGACGGCCGTGACTACGAGATCGATCTGAGCGCTGCGCATGCCGACGAGCTCACGGCCGCGCTCGCTCCCTTCGTTGAAGCCGGGCGACGTGCGCCGAGGGTGCAGCGCAACTCTGAGCCGGCGAAGTTTATGGCCGGCCAGCTCGAGGAGATCCGGAAGTGGGCGCGAGAGAACGGCTTCGAGGTCGCGGACAAGGGCCGGATCTCACGCGAGGTGAAGATCGCGTTCGCGAATAAGCGGCCGGCGTAGATCTGCTGATGGTCGGCGTTGCGCTGGCGTTGCCCGAAGCGTGGGACCGGGTATCGCTCGCGGCGGTCGGCTTTGAGGGCTTCGTCCGCTTCGGAGATCTCGCCGGCGCGAGCGTGCCTCGCGAGGCGGGGATCTACGTCGTGCTGCGCCCGGCGACCACGCCGCCGGCCATGCTCGAGCTGACGCGCGCTCGAGCGGGCTCGGCTTACCCGGTGGATGACCTTGCTGCGCGGTGGGTGCCGGGAACTCCTGTGGTGTACATCGGCAAGGCGGAGGCGAAGGTGGGCGGACTGCGGAAGCGTCTGGGCCAGTACGCCCGGAAGGGATCGAGCCATCAGGGAGGCCGCTCGATCTGGCAGCTGGCCGATCAGGACGATCTCCTCGTGGCCTGGGCGCTCACGCCCGGCGAGTCTGCGGAAGACGTCGAGATCCGATATCGGGCGGCGTTCGCGGACGTCTATGGGCGGTGGCCGTTCGCGAACCGGAAACGCTGAGCCCCTCTCGGCCACAATGAGGGGGCTGGTGTCCTCGAACAGAACGGCTGGTGCACATGGCTACTGCAGAAGAGAAGCGCGATCCCATTGCGCTCGCTGACCTGAGCGACTCTCTCGTCGATGCCTGGCGCGTTGTCGCCCGGCAGGGTGGGGCGGGCGCTCGCCCGGGCTCGCAAGCTGCCCTCGACGCGACAGAGGCTCACCGGGAACTTCCTGCAGCTGGGGCGAACGAGGAGCACGCCGCGGGGTACATGTCAGGGCGCATGGTCGACGCGATCGCGCTGCTGCTGCAGTCTGTCGGGACGCAGCTGCGCGCGGAGCCGTTGGTGCCGTTGGCTGTCTGGCCGCTGGTGCGCGCGGAGCTCGAGCATGCGGGCAGAGTGGCATGGCTGCTCCAGCCCCTCGAGGGAAGCGGTGCTGCATCTCGCCGGGTGGCTCGCGCGATGCTCGAGCACGCCTCAGCGCTGCAGCGAGACAAGTACACCGCGAGCAAACATTCCACCCCGTTGGCGAAGGCCCTCAAGCGGGACCGAGACAATCTGCTGAGACGGATCGGAAGCCTGTTCTCAGACGTGGACACACCCCTCGACGGCCCGGAGAAGATCGTTGAGTGGCGGATCGGCGGGGAGACCATGCTGGGTCTTGGCCGGGCGATCGATCTCTTCGTCTCGCTCAACTTCACCAAGGGCAGCGGGGTCTACGACGTCCTGTCCGACCGATCGCACCCCTCGGTGACGTCGCTGGCATCGCAGTCGGTGGCCGAGGAGTCCGAAGGGGTGACGTCCTGGTCGTATCCGGTAAACCCCGACGTCCTCGACTTCCAGGTCCGCCTCGGCTGCCTGATCCTCTACAAGACCGCCCACACGATCGCCAGCTACTACGGCCTTGATGCGAGCGCGCTCGAGAGTTGGGCGGAAGAGGCCCCGGCGCATTGGCTCGATGAAGATCCCGCCGCGGCGTCATGAGCAACCCCGCCGGTAGTCAGCGATCAGGCGAGGGCGAGAAGCTTCGTCGCCTTCGTGACATCGATCTTCGTGGGCATCTCGCCCTTGCGTGCACCGGAGCGGCCGTAGAGCAGCATCTTCAGCCCGGACAGCGAGACATCCGCGTCAGCGGCGATTGCCTTGACGCTTCGTCCGTTGCTCATCAGGTTGCGGACGTGTTCGCGAACGGGGGCGGCATCGACGCGAGGGGGCTGTGCGGGGATCCCCGCCTCCCGCCGGCGGCGCCGCTCCTCAGCGATTGACGCATCGGAGCAGGCGGGCGTGGACGGGCAGCTGTCTCGGTCGTGGCACCCCAGCTGGTAGCCGTACGCCGTGCCGTGATGCTCGGCGGGGATGCCCTCGGCTCTGCGCCGAGCGACGTACTCCTGGTGGTAGGTCCGCCGTGCCTCACCGCACAGCTCGCATCGGCACCCGCGCACGTAGGAGGCGTATGTGCCGCACGGCTGCAGCTCGACGCCGTCCCACTTGGAGCGCTTCGGCCGACTCGGCTTCACCGCCGGCGTCTTGCGGGGCGCCGGGTTGAGAGGGAGGTCAAGGCTGCGACGTCGACGAGCTGCAGTGGGCCGATCGACGCCCAGCGCTTCGGCGATCTCCCGATCGGTGCGCGAAGCCGCGTGCAGCTCCTTCAGCTGCGCCACCCACGCAGGCTCCGTGCGCACAATGGGAGCTGAGGGTGTCCGTGCTGGTCTCGGGGTCGGCGTGGTCAGTCGCTTTCGCGGCGGTGTCGGGGTGGGCCGCGCCGCACGCCGCTGAGAGGTTCGGGCAGGCCCGGATGAGGGCTGGGTCCCTGGCGTCCGCCGCCGAGCGGGGGACGCGGTGCGCGGCGCGGGTGCCGGCTTCTCTCGGGGTGCGCTCGAGGGGGTGAGCGATCGGGAGCGGGCTTGGGAGCGCGCCTCGCGATCGCGCTGCAGGATTTCCGCGAGCGTGGCGCCGGCGTCGATCGCCTTCCTGAACGAGAAATCTCCGCTGTACCGTCGGTGTACGTCGCGGCAGGAGATCACGGCGGGACACAGTGCCCCGCGGCAGCCGTCGCGATATCCGTCGACGGATCCGTGCGGGAAGGAATCCTCGAGCAGATCTGCGCTGCTCATGACGGGTCGCCGCAGACGGTGAGGGTGTGCACCAGAGCATCACGATCAGCGACGTCGACTGCCAGGCCCCAGGTCTGGGCGATCTGCGTGTACTTGAGCACGTAGGTGCACAGGTACCCGGTTTCGACCGGCGGCAGCCACTTCGCCGGGCCGTCCTCACCCTTCGATTCATTGGCGCTGCCCTGGACCGCGATGAGGTTCTCCAGCGTGTTGGCGAACTCGAGGCGCCGCTCTGGAGTCCAGGCCCACGCTCCGCCGACGAACGCTGCATAGAGGCTGAAGATGTGCTCGGTCTGCACCCCCTGCGATCCTCGGTTGCCGGGCTCGGCGATCCGGTCATGCTGGAAGATGATGCGCTGCCCGGTGTACGGGTCGTGCTCGAGCACTCCGGAGAGCACCGTGCAGCTGTTCTCAGCGAGAACGACGTCGACCAGGTCGCGGGCGAGGACGTCGTCGCGTTGCCGGCAGCCGTTCCCGTCGATGTCGGTCCATGCCGTCCCGAACGAGGACCGGCGGTACGGGGGTATCTCCTGGCCGACGTCCACCAGAGGTAGCGCTGCAGCGACAGCAGCTGCAGCCGTGAACTCATTCGCGGGCGTAGTGGGCGCCGTCGGGGTGGGCGCTGCACTCTCGGCCGATGTCGGCGTCGGGGTGGCGATTGCCGGCGCCGACGGGGGGACGACGGGCAGCGGCGCCGGCGAGTTATCCCAGTTCGGCAGGAACGCCACGATGGCGGCGATAACTGCGATGGGGATGAGGGCAACGAGGCTGCGGGTTCTCTTGCGGGACATGATGATCTCCGTTCGTCACTCACCATGGGTGAGCGGGCGCGGAAAGATCGGACGCCGACCTCGATCCTGAGCGATGAGGGGCCGTTCTCGAAATCTCCTTTTATGTGACCTGACATCACTAAATATACGGCATTGGAGTAGGCCGGTGCAAGAGAAAAGGCGCCCAGCCGATCGCGGATGTCAGGTCACACGAATCATCGGAGTTCATCTGGAAGTCCAAAGGGCTGGGCGCCTCGAACAATGATACCGAGCACCCCCGTGGGCTCAATGATGAGTTGGGAACGTCGCGCCACCGGCATACACTTATCGGATTCCCGTTCGATAAAGGGAGGAGGCGGAAGCAATGACAATCGTAGATCTGTCCCCGGTCGCGAGTCCGCTCACCCTAGTCCCGCTGGCGCAGATGCTCGATGCCGTTGCCTGCGGATTCCCCAGCCCAGCGCAGGACTATGAGCAAAATCCCATCGATCTCACGGAGATGCTGGTCGAGGATCCGGCTGCTACGTTCCTGGTCCGCGTTGCCGGGACGTCGATGACCCTCGCGGGCATCGATGATGGCGATGTCGTCCTAGTCGACCGGTCCAAAGTGCCGCACGCCGGCGATGTCGTCGTGGCTGTCCTGGACGGGGAATTCACGATCAAGCGCCTGGTGCGCGAACGGGGCACTTGGGCGTTGCGAGCTGAGAGCACGGAATGGCCGGATGTCGTCGTCGACGAGCTTTCCGAGCTGGTCATCTGGGGCGTCGTCACGGTGTCCTTCCGGTTCCATCGGCCACGACGGTGATTGGGCATTGCGATGTGAACTCGGCGTACGTGAGCTGGGAGCGCGTCTTTGATCCGACCCTCGAGGGTGTGCCGGCGGTGGTTGTCAGAATCGCTTTCCGATGACATAAGCCAGGTATAGGTGACACACGGTCCGCTTCTGATGGCACGGTGTGTCACGCAACACCGATGGGGCTCGGCGTCACCTGTCGGGAACAGCTTCCCGTTGCACTGACGCCGTTTCGTTGCACTCGTCGCGTTACACGTGGCATCGCTTCGATTTGTAAGCGTCGGACACGAACGTCCTCTTTGGCCCTGCCGCGGTCTGAACCCTCACTCGTATCGCCAGCCAGGCATCACGTTCAGGAAGCAGGTGCCGCTGAGGTGAACTGCTGGATGCCGTCCATGACGATCTCGAGACCGACGTCGAACGTGTCGGTCAGTGGATAGGCGTCAGCTGTCGCATAGTCGGCGGCCATCTCCGCAACACGGGGGAATCCTCGGAGATCCATTCCACGCATGACGCGCGCCGAGTCCATCGGCAGACCGGCGGTCTCGAGCATCGCTTCCTGCAAAGCGAAGCCGTACACGAATGCATCGAGGATTGCGTAGGCATGCGCTGTAGCTTCCAGGGAGAACCCCGATGTGCGAAGGACATCCAGCACCGCTTCGTGGTTCGTGAGGGTTGCGGGCCCAGGGTGGGCTCGTGTCTCCATGACGGCAAGCGCCCAGCGGTGACGTGCGAGCGTTTCACGCATGGAGCGTGACCGGTGCGTGAGTTCCTCTCGCCAGTGCCCGTGCACCTCGGGAAGGTACACCTCACTGAAGACGGCGTCCACGAGGTAGTCCAACAAGGCGTCCTTTGACGATGCGTGGTGATAGATCGACATTGGCCGGACCTGCAGTCGGCTCGCGAGTTCACGGATCGTGAAGGCACCGATCCCGTCCTCATCGACCAGTTGCAGCGCGGCAGCGACCAGCTTTTCGTGCGTCAGCGTGTTTCTTGGTGCTCGCGGGTTTGCCATGCTCCGACATTACCGTACTGTGTACAGTACATCGTACCGTACTGTGTACGTTATTGCAGGTGATATGTCCCACGAGAGGTTGATGATGAGCGTTCCGAGCGAGGTGGCATCCGTGGATCGGGGGCAGGGAGTGGAGATGACTGCGGTCACGCATGATCGCTACGGCCCGCCCGCAGTACTCCGGGTGTCAAGTATGGCCGTGCCCTCACCTCGGCGGAACGAGGTTCTGTTGCGAGTGTCAACGGCCGGGGTCTCTCGTGGCGTGTGGCACATGATGACGGGCCTGCCGCGACTGGTCAGGGTGGCTTCCGGTCTGCGCCGGCCTCGACAGAACGTGCCCGGCATGGATGTGTGTGGCGAAGTCGTGGCCGTGGGATCCGAAGTGAGCTCTCTGCAGCTCGGACAGCGAGTCTTCGGCATTGCGCGAGGATCTTTCGCTGAGTATGCGGTGGCCAAAGCCAGCCATCTTGCGCCGGCACCAGTCGAGCTCGATGACACCGAAGCAGGCGTCCTGGCCGAGTCGGGCCTGACCGCTCTGCAGGCACTCGATCGCGGCGGCATTGATGGAACGGTCCGCCCGGGAACGCGAGTCCTCATCATCGGCGCCTCAGGGGGCGTCGGCAGCCTCGCCGTGCAGATCGCTGCGCTCAGGGGTGCTGACGTGACCGCCGTGTGCGGCGATTCGAAAAGGAATCTCGTGGAGAGCCTCGGGGCCGCCCGGACCATCGACTACCGCAGCGAAGACGCTCTTGCGCAAGGAGAACGCTACGACGTGATCCTCGACGGCGCCGGCGGCGCCTCCCTCAACGCGCTGCGCGGGGCGCTCGTACCGCGCGGAACGCTCATTTTCGTCGGCAATGAGTCAGGCGGCACCTGGACCGGAGGGTATGGACGCCCCTTCGCGTACCAGTTGCGGATGGCGTGGGGCGGGCAGCGGTTTGTGAACCTTCTCGTCCGCACGAATTCCGCCGACTTAGTGAGACTCGCCGACCTCGCGAGCCAGGGCGGCCTGCGCCCCCACGTCCATGCCTCCTACCCCCTCAGCGGGGTGCCCACAGCGCTCGAAGAACTCGCTTCGGGCGCAGTCGCGGGAAAAATCGCCATCCACGTCAACGAACAGGAAAACCGATGAACACGTCACTACGAACCCCTGCACTGGTAGCAGGAATCTCGCTCGCGCTCATGGTGGTCCTGGCCCCACTCGGGTTGCTGTGGGCGCTGCCCGCCGGCGCGAACGGCGCCGCGGCCCTCACCGTACTCGTGATCGCGGTACTGGATGTCCTCGCCGGAGTCGCGCTGTATCCGGTTCTGAAATCGGGTGGTGAGCTCCTCGCCCTCAGTGCTGCCGCACTGCGGGTCGCCTACGGTGCCGTCTTCGCCGTCGCCGCCGGATTCCTCCTGGTGCCCGCCGACACCGAGCGGTTCCAGGCAATCTGGGACGCAGGCCTGTTCATCTTCGGACTTCACCTCGCCGTGGTCGGCGTTGCCGTTATCCGATCGCCAACCATCCCTACCTGGATCGGTCTCCTCGTGCTCATCGCCGGGGCCGGGTGCCATCGACTCCGCGACGATCGCGCTCCTCCCCGCCAACCCGACGATGATCGGCGAATTCACATTCGTCGGCGAGGTCGTACTGCTTGTCTGGCTGATCGGCTGGTGCGGCAGGACACGTGGCATCCGTACCGACCGCCACGTCGCCGCAACTGGCTCAGTGCGATGAACCGTGCGCACTCGACATCGGAACCGGCACTGTTCGGCGAGGACTCGCCGCCACAGAGCACGACGATCCGCCAACTCACGCTGCCCGGCATCGTGGGAGTCTGGGCCGCAGCAGCATTACCGATGGCAGTGCTGGCGTGGCTGATCGCGCCCCTGCTGGCCAGCGGCTGGAACACTCCCTCGGCCCTCGCGCGATCGCTGATCCTGCTCCTCACCGCAGGCCTAGTCTGGCAATTCGTGTTGGTGGCGTTCCTGGTCTTCAGGGAGCAACGCAGCCTCAGGTGGGAGGTCGTCCGGGAAGCGCTGTGGTTGAGGGCTCCACGAAACCCGAAGAACGCAATGACGACGAGGGGGACGGATGTGGCTGATCGTCCCTGTCTTCGTCATTGCGTTCTTCGCCGTGGAGCTCATCCCCTTCGGGCTTCCCCCGGTTGCGGGGAGAGACTTCGGCGAGTTTCTCGGCTCATCCGATGGGGCGGCCCTCCTCTACGGGTCGTGGGCCTGGTTGGCCATCCTGCTCGCCTTCTTCATCTTCAACACAGTCCTCGGCGAGGAACTCCTCTTTCGCGGGTATCTGCTGCCACGGATGAACGGCATCTTCGGCTCGAAGGATTGGGTAACCAACGGCATCCTCTTCGCCGTGTACCACCTCCACGTGCCCTGGGTCATCCCGATCGCTCTGCTGGACACCTTCATCCTGTCTCTACCCTCACGTCGATACCAGAGCGCCTTGATCGGGGTCATTACCCACAGTTCTCAGAGCCTGTTCCTCTCCGTTTTTCCGGTAACTACGCTGGCGTCTTCTTTCACCCGCTCCCTGCCGTCGGCGAGGACACTGAGGCGGACAACATTGGACGACCCTGGAGTCTGCCCGATCTCTCCTTCGACCTCGGCCTCTACACCGACGAGATCGAGCGGGCATCGCAGGACCGGTCATGGGAAACCCCGCGCCGGCAGACCGCACGGCTTCTCGAACAACGACTGCGTCTGATGGATCTCGTCCTTCCCACCGGCCTGCCCTTGCACCGCGTGATTCCCGCCTGGGAAGACGACGGCTATGTTGTCAGATTCCAGCGCGCCGACGCTGACGGCACCATCGACCAGGCGGACATTCCCCTACCTGGCGTGCGGGAAGATCCCCATAGTGCGGCGGCGCTTTTGGCAGCACGTCTGCGTGCCGTGCCCGTAGAGAACTGGCGGGCGACGTTCGCGAAAGCTTCTGCACCACGTCGGGCGTCTCCGCGTCAAACGGAAGAGTAAAGGGTTCCCCGCCAGGGGCCAGGAAGTGCGCGGCCCTCGGTCCGCGTCCGCGAGCCGGACCGGCCCCGTGCACTCGAGACGCGGACTTACCGTGCGTGACGATCGGCCGGCAGGTGTTCTGCCGTTCTATTGAGAGAGTTCGCGGTCGAGCCGGTCAAGGAGGGCCTCGAGGGAAACCTCGAATTCTTCTTTGCTGCGATCTTCGCTGAGCAGGGGGCGGAGCCGTTTGACTTCTGGGGCGGCATCAAGGGTCATGTTGCCATCGCGGTGCGGGAGGTCGGCGTCTCCTTCGTCCAAGGGCTCTTCAACGGGACCTGTTTGCGCGCCGCGGACGGCGGATTCGAGGAGGAGTTGGCCGAGCAGGAAGCTACTGAATGACCGGTAGGCGTTGACCGCCTGCTTGTCGGTGAAGCCTTGGTCGATGAGAGCGCTGAGGAAGGTGTTCACGACGTCGATGCTGCGCAACGGCGGGCGCAGCCAGGGGGCGGCGGGGTGCCGTGTGGCGACCAGCGGGAACGCCAGGGGGTGTTCGGTGGCGATGCGGCGTACTGCGTGGGCGGCGGCTTGCAAGAACGGTTGCCAGTGCTCGCCGGCCTCCTTTTCGAGGGTTGCGGTGAGGTCGGTCATTAGGAGTGCGACGACGCCTTCGAGGAGGTCTTCTTTTCCGTGAACGTGCCGGTAGAGCGACATGGCTTCAACATTGAGTTGCTGGCCGAGAGATCGCATCGACAGTCCCTGCGCTCCACTGCGATCGATCATCTCCAGCGCACTGCGGATGATCAGCTCACGGCTGAGCTTCGGAACCGCGGTGCCATCTGCGCCTTTACTCACAAGTGCCCTCCGGTGTCAATCCTCCCCCGGAAACAGCCGCGATGCTCCACGCTTACGGCGTAAACATTTTTGGTACGTGATCGCGACGGCTGGCCGAGAGATTTGATGCCGGCAAGGTTACCGGCCCTGCGTGCGTACGCCGCTCGAGAAAGGCAAACCATGTCTGATAACCGCGATGACAGTTCCGTCAATCGCCGGGACGTTCCGGTCAGATCGGACAGGTCCGACACGGCCGCCTATTCGGTGGCTGGTGGCGATACCACCCGTGATGAGGTTCTGGAGCGGGAGAAGGCGCGCTACGGCGGGATGAAGTTCGGGTCCGCGTTCTTCGGGTGGCTGACTGCCACCGGAACGGCCGTCATCCTCACCGCGGTCCTCGCGGCCACCGGGACCGCGGTCGGACTGGGCAGCGAGGTCAACCCCAACGAGGCGGCAGAAGCCGTGTCGGAGAACGCGGGCACCGTCGGAGTCGTCGGCGCCATCGTGCTGGCTGTCATCCTGCTCGTCGCCTATTTCTGCGGCGGGTATGTGGCCGGCCGGATGGCGCGATTCGACGGCGTGAAGCAGGGCGTCGCGGTCTGGTTGTGGGCGCTCATCATCGCCGTGGTGCTCGCAATTCTGACGGCCGTGGCGGGAGCGCAGTTCAACATCCTCGGCACATTGAACAGCTTCCCCCGGATTCCCATCAACGAAGGCGAACTCACCGCCGGGAGCATCATCACCGTCATCGTCGCAGCGGTCATCGCCCTTGCCGGAGCGATCCTGGGCGGGGCCGCGGGAATGCGGTACCACCGTCGCGTCGACAAGGCCGGCCTCGGCCGCTGATCCACCCCACCCCTCACGTCCCGGGCGCCCGTCCTGGGAGGAAAGAGAACCATCACCATGATTGACACCAACAGAATCAACGACCTCATCGGCGCTGACGTGTTCGGCAGCGACGACGACAAGATCGGATCGGTCGGACAGGTATACCTGGACGACAAGACGCAGGAAGCCACCTGGGTCACCATCAAGACCGGGCTGTTCGGCACCTCCGAAACGTTCGCTCCCCTCCAGGACGCGTCGTTCGACGGCGACCGGGTGCGGGTCTCCTACCCGAAGGACATGGTCAAGGACGCGCCCCGGATCTCCAGCGACGGGTCCATCACTCGCGAAGAAGAAGCGGCGCTCTACCACTACTACGGCAACGGCACACCTGAACCGGCCGCACCGCTGTACGACCAGGACGCTGACCTCGAAGCCGGCAGCTCGGGACGGACCGACCGCGACGACGCGGCCGAAGGTTACGACACTTCCGGGCCGAACACCGACGATGCGATGACCCGCTCCGAGGAGCAGTTGCACGTCGGCACGGAGAAGGTCGAGACCGGCCGTGCCCGTCTGCGCAAGCACATCGTCACCGAACAGGTCACCAAGACCGTCCCGGTCAGCCATGAAGAGATCACCGTCACCCGCGAACCCATCACCGACGCCACCCTCGGCGACGCGATGAGCGGCGGGGAGCTCACCTCGGAGGAGCACGAAGTGGTCCTCACCGGTGAGCGAGTCGTCACCAGCAAGGAAACCGTTCCTGTCGAGCGAGTGCGCCTGGGCACCGAGACGGTGACCGAGCAGCAGCAGGTGACCGCAGATGTGTCTCACGAAGAGATCGAACTCGTCGACCCCGACGTCGACTCGGATCCTTCGAGGTAGACGCCCACAGTCGTGCCGGTCAGTTTCAGAGCGGGCTCCTGACCGGCACGGCCCCACCCAGCCAAGCCCGCCGCAACCATTCAAGTCACCCTGACACCCTCGAGCCCACTCGGTGTGCGTCACCAAACCATCTGAAAGAGAGTCACCATCATGAATTTCCTCCAAGCACTGCAAGACGCCCTCGCGGTCGTCATCGCCTTCGTCCCGCTCGCCCTGTTGTTCCTGCTCATCCTCATCGTCGGCCTCATCGTGGCGAAGCTCATCTCCAAGGGCCTGGAAAAGCTCCTCGAGAAGGTGGGCTTCGACCGACTCGTCGAACGCGGCGGCATCAAGAAGGCGCTGGCGAAGTCGAAGCTCGACGCCTCCGACATCGTCGGGAAGATCGTCTACTACACCCTCGTGCTGTTCGTCCTGCAGTTCGCGTTCGGGGTCTTCGGTCCCAACCCGGTCAGTGACCTGCTCGAAGGCATCATCGGCTTCCTGCCGAAGATCATCGTCGCGATCATCATCGTCGTCATCGCCGCAGCCATCGCCGCCGGCGCGAAGGGACTCATCCAGAACACCCTGGGTGGACTTTCCTACGGCAAGATCCTCGGCAACATCGTCGCGATCTTCATCCTGTTCCTCGGCGTCACCGCCGCGCTGAACCAGATCGAGGTCGCCACGACCGTCACCACGCCGATCCTCATCGCCGTGCTCGCGATCATCGCCGGCGTCATCATCGTCGGTGCCGGTGGCGGACTGATCAAGCCGATGCAGCAGCGTTGGGAAGCGATGCTCACCAAGGCCGAGGAAGAAGCACCGAAGATCCAGCAGGAAGCCAAGAACGCGCCCAGCGTCACTGAGCAGGCCAAGCAGGCGAAGGAGCAGGTGCAGAACGCCACCCGCAACCAGCCGCAGCGCCCGCCGCTGCCGCCTCGCCGCTGATCCACCTGCACCTACCCGGGTGCGCTGGCCTCGCCTTGAGCGGGGTCAGCGCACCCGTCCCCCTTGAGAGGAACCCCATGATTCGCACGCTGCTCCGCTTTCTCCCCATCATCTTCCCCCTGGTCGTGAAGTTCTTCCGATCCCGGAAGGCGAACAGGCCCGGCTTGCAGAATCCCCGGCGATGATCTCTTCCGACGACGACAGCACTCCCGCCGCGGTGGTGCGGCACGAAGAGATCCTGCACGTCGCCACAGAAACAATTGCCCTCGAAACGGTGCGCATCGAGAAGTACATCATCACGGAGCGGCGGACCTTCACCGCCGACGTCCGGCGCGAAGAGCTCCGCGTCACGAGGACGCCGGTCACCGATCCGGCCGAGCTCCGCCCTCCCGTGAACACCGACCCAGATCGGTCGATAGTGATGGTCCTGCACGAAGAGCAGCTCACCATCACGATGAAGGCTGTTCCGGTGGAAACGGTCACAGTGCGGGTGAGCACCGTGAACGACGACCACCGCATCGAAGACATCCTTCTACGGGAAGAAATCGACATCGTCGAACACAACATCATCGACGAGCACCAGCCGAGTTCGGGTTAGTCGGTGCACGCCACCCGCCGATCCCATCAATAGCCGCCAGTCGTCGCGAGTCCGAGCCGTCACGTCATCAAGAGGGGCGCACCATGCCAGATACCGTCATCTTCGATGTCGACGGGACACTCGTAGACAGCAATTACCAGCACACCCTGGCCTGGTACCGCGCTCTACGGCGCAGCAGCATCACGGTGCCGATCTGGCGCATCCATCGCACCATCGGCATGGGTGGCGACAAGCTCATCACCGAGCTCGCCGGCCCTGACGCCGAGAAGACTCATGGAGACGAGGTGCGAACTTCATGGGAGAAAGAACTTGAGTCCCTGATCGGTGAGATCCAACCCCTTCCCGGTGCGCACGAGCTTCTTGTAGAGGTGAAAAGGCGAGGGTTCCGGATCGTGCTGGCCAGCTCTGGAAAAGCAGCCCACGTCGAGCACAGCATGGAGCTCATCGGCGGCCGCGAACTCGCTGACGCGTGGACCACCTCCGACGACGTCTCCGAAAGCAAGCCCGCACCCGACCTTGTCAACACTGCGCTTCAGAAGGTGTCCCGATCCGCAGGGATCATGATCGGCGACTCCACGTGGGATGTCATCGCCGCCGAGAAAGTCAACGTGCCCACCATCGCCCTGCTCACCGGTGGCTCCTCGCGCGATGAGCTCAACGAGGCCGCCTCGATTGCCGTGTTCGACTCACCGCAAGACCTGCTCGATCACCTGGACATCACCCCCCTGGCCCACCCCTCTGCCGAAACCCGACGGAAAGAGACGCACTGAGGTGCGGCCCACTACCACGGCGAGTGTTGAAATCCCACCCGCCCCAGAGGTCACCGCTCTAACGAGAGGGTCGTGACGGTCAGCTGACGCGGTCTGACGGCGCCGGTCCTGCCGGACGGTGGGCGCGGGCGGTGAGGTAGATGCGGTGCGCGGTGATGACGAGGGCGAGCCACGCGGCGCCGAGTAGCCAGCCGGCGAGCACGTCGGTGAACCAGTGGTGGCCGAGGTATACGCGGCTGAGTCCGATCACCAGGGCGAAGACCACGCCGCCCGTGATCGTCAAAATGCGAGTGCGTCGGGAGTGCTGTCGTAGCAGGATCAGGTACACGATGATGCCGACCACGACGACCGCGTTGAGGGTGTGACCGCTCGGGAACGACGGCGAGTATTCGTACGGGGGCACCGCGTCGACCAGCGGCGGACGCTCGCGCCCGATGAGCTCCTTGCCGGCGACGGTCATCAGCAGCGAGCCTGCCGCGGCGACCGTGATCAGGATCACCGGTGTCCAGGAACGGCGCCGGATGCCGAGGATGAGCATCGCGCTGACGGCGATGATCGGCATCCCGATCGTTCCCGCCACGTCGGTGATCGCGGTGATCACGGCATCCGTCGTCGGGTTGCGGAATTGCAGTGACAGGTCGAGAAGCGGGCGGTCGAGGCCTGCGACGCCGTCTTCGTCGGTGACCGCGTCGTAGACCTCGACGGCGACGACGCTCAGGGCGAAGGCGATGGCGAGCCCGACGGCGAGGCTGATGAGCAGGGCGGCGTACGGGCCGAGCTTCTCGGCGAGCCATCGGGCGAACCGGGCGAGCGCCGAACCGAACCGGGTGGGCCAATCGGTCAGGTCATCGGTGCCGATGCGGCGGTCTTCGGCGAGCTCGCCGGCGGTGCCGTGGCCGCGGGCGGCGTCATCTTGTGGTTGGTGGGGTGCTGGCATCACGTTCCCTGTTCCGGGTCATCACTTCTTGCCGTGGTCGACACAATTTTGTTCGACTGACGCGACACAGCGCGTGAACGCGGTCGTTCTGTGCGTCGGGCGTTTCCGGCGGTGTCGTCGGGTTCGGGGAGGAGCGTGAGAGCGCTGGCCCCGTTCACGGCTCGTATGAGTTGCTCGACCCAGTAGTGGGTTGATCCGCGGTTCCCGGCTGCCATGGAAGAGGTGGGCGAGCACACGAATATCCAGATGGATGCTGGGAGTAGTGCCGGAGATGAACAGGCCCAGCTGAGCGTGTTTCGTTGTTCTGAACGTCGTCGTCTCTGATCCTGGGCCGCGGTTGCTACCGGATGTGGAGGGCTGCGGGCTGGACGGTGACGGTGAACGAGTCGGTGTCGCCGATCTGCTCACCGTCGATCTCGAACGGGCGCGGGCCGGGGAGGGTCACTTCAAGTTTTCGGGCACGGGCGTGGGTGACGGTATCGGTGCTGGTGGTCTCATCGGTACTGCTGATGAGGCGTTTGAGTCCGTTGTCCCACAGCATCGTCTTCAGTGTTCCCGCCCATTGCGCGATGCCTTCTGCGCTGAGCAGCAGGTAGTCCAGTTCGCCGTCGGACGGGTCCGCGTCGGGGAGCAGGGTGAACCCGCCTTGGAGCGTGCCGCAGTTGGCGATGAGGAGAGTGTGTCCTTCTTCGTCGCGGGCGGGCTGGTCATCGACGGTGATGTGGAAGGGGACGACATCGCTGGCGGCGAAAGCACGACCAAGTGACTCGACGTAAGCGAGCCAGCCGGCTTTGTCTTTGAGGTCATCGTCGGTCTCAGCGATCATGTGCGCGTCGATCCCGAATCCCACCATCACCACGAACCCGTGACGCTCTTTGCCGTCGGTCAGGTCCACGTCCACCCAGCCCATGTCCACGTCACGCGGGGTGCCGGTGAGGGCTCGAGTGAAGGCGGCGGGAATGTCGTTCAGGGGGACGTCGAGGTTTCGGGCGAGGAGGTTCCCGGTGCCCAGCGGGACGATGCCCAGTTCGATGGGCGACTGGATGTCGGCGAGGTGCTCGGCGACAGCACGGACGGTACCGTCACCACCGGCGACGACGATGAGGTCCGGTTCGGAGGCGACCGCGCGGCGGGTGGCGTCTCCGCCGGGATCGCTTTCGGTGGTCTCCCACCAGGACACCTCGGGAGTGGTGTCCTCCTGAAGGGACACGGTGAGCCCTTCGCTGAGGGTGTCTTTGTCCGTCTTGGACGGGTTCCACACGATGGCGAGTCGACGGGTCATGGGTGGGTCCTTTCGTGGGAACGGCGCAAGCCGGCCGCGCCTCGGGCTGGCGTGCGACCGGCTTGCGTGTTCCGAGTGCCTATTCGGCGTGCTCGTCTTCTTCGGGTTCGAAGGTGGACGCGTTGCCGGTGTGGCCGGCGGCGATGCCGCCGGGGTGGTTGGGGATCGTTCCGTCGCCCCCGAGCCCGCCCGGTTTGGTGGTGCCGTCGGAGTCGTTTGTGGGGGTCTCCGCCTCGGGACCTTCCACGGAGGTGTCCTCTGACAGCGGCTTGTCGTTCTCGGTCATCGTGGGATCTTTCTGGACGTTGATATTCTCGAGGGGAAGGTGGGGAGGACCCGCGGGGGGCACGTTCCTCCCCACCCGGCTAGTTACTTGAGTTCGTCCTTGACGTTCTCAGCGGCCTTCTTGACCTTCGCCTCTGCCTGGTCGGCGGCGCCTTCGGCAGCGAGCTTGTCGTTGTCGGTGGCGTTGCCCAGCTTTTCCTTGGCCTTGCCGGTGAGGTCCTGCGCGGCGTTCTTGATCTTGTCGTCGAGTCCCATGTCGGGTTCCCTTCCCTTGTGGTGGTGCACCGCGTGTGCGGGGCGTGTGTGGTGGTCAGTCGTCGTCGGAGTTGATGACGGCGTCTTCGGCGGCATCCATCGCCGCCTGGCCCTCTTCAGGGGATTCGGATCCCGCTGATGCTGCGGAGTCGTCATCTACCGAGGCGTCGTCCTCGTCATCGCCCTGCGTGGAGCGGTCTATGCGCGAATCGTTCATGTGGTCTCCTGTCAGTTGTTGTGGTGATGAGCGGGTTTGCGTGCACGCCGGATCAGCCCGAAGGGTTTTCGAGCGGGCGACCTTCGTCGTCCGTGGTCTCAGGGAGAGGCTCGCGAGGCGTGTTGGAGTCCTGTTCCTCGCCGGCATCGTCGGCGGGCTTCGAGTCGTGCTTTTGGCTCGACATGCTCAGCTCCGGTGGGTGAGGCGGTGCAGCAGCCCGGCGACAGGACGTTGCTGTTCGCCCTGTTGTGCGCCGAGCACGATGAGAACACCGGTGAGGGCGGGAAGAACCCATTGCACGACGCGCTGTTGACGCTGCGCGGATGTCAACTCCGGTGACGCTGCCTCATCAGCCTCGGTGACGCCCTCGCCGCCTTCGTCGGCATGCTTAGCGATCTTGGTGCCGAGGATCCCGGCATACAGGGTGGCGGCGACAGCCGCACCGGTGAACACGAGCTTCACGGTCGTGTTCGTGCGGGATTCCGGCTGCGCCGCCAGCCGTGACTTGTTACCCACGATGAGGCCAGCGCCGCCGAAGCCGTGCGCGATGATCGCAGCCAGCTGGACCGGCGCCCACTTCGCCCATCCGATGGAGGACAGCCGCAGACGCTCTGCAGGATCGGTGGCTTTCGCGGTGCCGCCGTTGAGGCCGACGGCGCCCATCAGGGTGCCCCCGAACCACGCAGCGAGTCCCACGTCGTGCAGGGATCGAACAAGAGTGTTGCGACCGGTCATGGTGCGGTTCCTATCGGTGATGATTGTGAGCTGTGAGTGGGGGTGCGTGCGGTCAGGACTTGGCTTTGCGGCCGACGATGAAGCCGTAGATGACGAGGACGATGAGCGATCCGCCGATGGCGAGGAGCCAGGTCTGCAGGGAAAAGAACTCCTCGAGCGGGGCGTTGAACAGCACACTTCCCAGCCACCCACCCAGCAGTGCGCCAACGACGCCGAGGAGGAGGGTGATAAACCAGCCGCCGCCCTGCTTGCCGGGGAGGATGAGTTTGGCGATAGCACCGGCCATGAGGCCGAGGAGAAGAAATCCGAGGAATCCCATGAACGTGTCCGTTTCTGTGATTGGGGGCGACGGGGTTAGTCGCGGCGGGTGAGGGTGGTGAGGATGGCGGTCAGCCCCGCAAGGCAGACGGCGCCGATGGTGAGCACACGGGTGGGGTTGTCGTTGTAGGCGGTCCGCAGCCGGTCCAGCTGACCCTCGATGACGGGGCGCGCCTTGTTGATGGTGTCCGTCACGATGCGGCCAACACCGGAGGCGTGATCTTCGGTTGTGGCGGGCGACGTGTCGATGGTGCGGTGAGCCGGATCGGCGGCTGGATCGATGAAACGGTCAGGATCTGAAGTCATGGGGTTCTCTGTGCGGGGTCGGTGTGAGGGGTTGGGCGCTTTCGGGCGGTCAGGAAAGTCGACGCTGGTCGTGGGCGAGCTTGGCGCGCAGGCCGGAGTGCACCGAGATGTATGTCTGGACGTTCTTTCCGGTCAACGTCGCCAGATTCGTCACGAGCTGGTCCACGTCCGCAACCACCTGGGCTGGGGAGGTGTTCTGCCGCGGTGTCACGCTGACGTGCATGACCGGGGTCTTGCGGATGTCGTTGGCGGTGACTGAGGAGAACAGGATCTCGTCGCGCTGGTCCAGGGAGTGCTTGAGGGCGTCGGAGACGAACGATTCCTGCACGGTAACGCGTCCCAGCGGGTTTTGCGCTCCTGTGGAGCGCAGAACCGTGTGGGAGCGTCCGCCGCCGACTCGGGTGAGCGCGACGATGAGGAGGATGACGAGGAACAGGATCAGCACGATGGCGGCCACAGCGATCCAGCTGATGGTGGTCGCTCCGACGGTCGTGGTCGCGATGGCGTTGTCCAGCCATCCCTGCCCGGCCTCGGTTGCGCCGGTCCAGTATTCTGCGCCAGCGGGCCAGACGATGATGGCGACCAGCACGGCGCCGATGGCCAGGAACAGGATGCCGACGATGAACAGGACGATCCTGTTCAGGGCACGGTTGGTGCGGTTCATTGCTCGTCCTCGTTCTGTTTCGGGCGCTCCACACGCACACGGGTCTTCACCTTGGGTGTGAGCTGGTAGCTGTCCACCTCGGCGGCCGCGAGCTGCTGGATCGGGTCTTTGTCGAGGGGCACGCCGACGGCGGGGCGCACGGTGACATCGACGGTGCGGTGCGAGACACCGACGGTGATGTCCTCGCGGGCGATGCCGGTCTCGTCACTCAGATGCTGGGCGACAGATGCGGCGATCACGCCGTTGTCCACGAGCACAGCACGGTTCTCGTGCTGCATCTGGTGTTTGGACAGCCGCCCGGGGGCGAGGGCGAGAAACACGAAGATGCCGCCCAAGACGGCGAGCACGACCCCGAAGACGGCCACGAGCCATCCGGGCTGCGCGGTCGGCAACCCGATGAGCCACGTCGCCGCGGCCGCGGGCCCCAGCAGCAGCGCCGGCTGTGCGAGCAGGAATAGCACGATCTCGGTACCGATGTAGATCAGCACGACCAGCAGCAGCACGACCGCGATGATCATCGCGACGGTGCGGGGCGAGTGGGTCTCGCGCCGCAGGACGCGGCGGAACGCGGGGGAGCTCATTTCACTCTCTTCTTCTGCTCGGCGATGACGGCACCCGTGATGGTGATGTTCACCCGGGTGACCTCACGTCCGGTGACGTGCGCAATGCGGTCCCGGAGCTGTTCTTGCGCGGTTTGCACACGCTCAAGGACCGGGGCACCGGCGTGGATGGCAGCTGTGTCGTCCAGGTGTGGGATCGGGAGGGGTGTACGGATGGTCAGGGCTATTCCGCCCCGCGCTTCCGACACCCCCACCGATACGTCACCGCGATCCACCCGAAGGGTGGTGGCTGTCGCTTCCTCAGCGACCTTCACGAGCACGCGCTCTTTGATGGTGATGCGGCCAGGATAGGGCGAGGCGTCGTGCGACCCCCCGGCGGCGACCCGCGTGAGGTCGCCGCCGGCCTGGCCGGCTCCAGCCGCACTCATCACGAGGTGCGCCGGCCGGAGAATGCGTTCGCGAGGCCGCGCACGTCGAGCTTGCCCGACATGATGCGGCCCACGAGCGCGCCGATTCCCATGAACAGGGCCACGAGGAGGAACCCCCAGAACCCGAACAGCAGGATCGAGACGGCGAGGATGACGCCCATTAGGGCGCCGGTGACGGTCGGGTTCATGAGACGCGCGACTCTTCCTCGTCCTTGTCGTCCGAGGGCAGGTGCACGTCGTTGACCTCGACGTTGACCTCGACGACCTCGAGACCGACCAGCTGGCTGATCGCACCGCTGACCGCAGCGCGGACGTTGGAAGCGACTTCCTGGACCGGCATCGGGTACTCGACGACGATGGTGATGTCGGCGGCCGCCTGGGTCTCGCCGACCTCGACCTTGACGCCCTGAGACTTGTCGTCGGCGTTCACGACGCTGCGGATCGCACCCATCGCACGGGCGCCACCGCCACCGAGCGCATACACGCCGGGAACCTCGCGGGCAGCGATGCCGGCAACCTTGGCGACCACGCCGTCGGCGATAGTCGTCTTGCCGGCAGCGGTGTCGTCCGCGGTGGGACGGGCCGGGGTGGTGCGGTCCACACGCGAGCCGCCGAGAGCGGGCGTGGGGGCACCGGGGGTGGTGGGGGTCTGGTCTTCGGTAGCCATTGCAGTCCTTCTAACGGTTGGAACAGGAGAACGCAACCACCTCACAGGCATCGCGTTCAGAGCGATATGTTCGCTCTACAAGTAAGAGTCCCGTTCCGGCCGATTCGTCACAAAATAGTTTGAGAAAGTTTTCAGACCCATGACCTCACCACGGAGACAGGGCCTAGAAGCTGCACCGGATGAGATCCTCGTCGAACGCGCAGCCCAGGGCGATGCGGCTGCTTTCGAGGCTCTGATCCGCAGGCACTCGCCGCTGATGCGCGCATATGTCAGCCGCATCGTGGGGTCTGTCACCGAAGCCGACGACGTCGTACAAGATTCTCTCTACACCGCGTGGCGGCGCCTACCCGAACTGCGTGATCCGAAGGCGGTGAAAGCCTGGTTGATGCAGATCGCCAGCAGGCAGGCGTTCAAACACCTCCGCCGCCGCCCGCACGAAGACCCTTTTCCCATCCTGGAAGCTGCCCACCCGTCCGATACACAACCGGAGAACGTCGCGATCCGAAACGCTCAGCTCCAAGCCCTCGCCGGGGCGTTGGACACCCTCCCCCCTGACCTCCGACAAGCCTGGTTGCTGAGAGAGGTCGCCGAACTCAGCTACGACGACATCGCGAAACAACTCAACATCCCCCGCACAACCGTCCGGGGAAAATTATCCCGAGCACGCGCGTCGATATTCGCGCAGATGGAGGAATGGCGGTGACTGACACGACACCCCGCACGTTGGACTGCGGGAAGACCATTGAAGAGCTCAGCGACTACCTCTCCGCTGACCGAATCCCCTACGACCCGTCCATCGAGACCTGCCCAGAATGCCTCAACGCCCTCGAGGCGCTCAGCGGCGTCTCGCAGCTCAGCCGAGACCTGCTCGCCCACGACGCGGCGAACCTTCCCGCGCCACCGGCGAACTGGATGGAACAACTCATGGCAACCATCCACGACGAGGTCCGTGCGGGTAGATCTGTGCCGCTTCACCACCCTGACCCTCGCGTGATCCTCACCGTCACCGAAGGTGCTCTTCGCGCCCTGATCCGCAATGTCGGCGACGACGTGCCCGGAATCATCATCGGAAAATGCCAGTTCAACGGAGACGTCGAAACCCCCGGTGCACCCGTCGATGTCACCGTGACCGCCAGCATCGCCTGGAAGTACCCGATTCCCGAAGCCGCGAGCGAATTGCGTGACGCTGTCCGTGAGACACTCACCACCCACACTCACCTCAACGTCATGTCTGTCAACGTCACGGTCGAAGACCTGCACGGCTACAACACCACCACCCAGGAGATGCCATGACCAGCAACATCGACACCCCGCTCTCCGCTGACGCCCTGGACCCGGAGACCCTCACCGCGGCAGTGCTCGAGATCGACAGCGTCATCGACATCTACCCACCGGCCTTCACTCTCACACAGGCGCCCCAGCTGGTCACCGCCCTGGTTTCAGGCACGCCTTCTCGCATCAACCTGGTCGAGGTGCGGAGCGACGGAGCCGCGCACACTCTCACTGCCCGAATCGGCACCCATCGCCACACCCCCGCACCGCAAGCCGCAGCCCACGTGGCGGACGCCCTCCTCGCCCTTATCCCCGACGACCACGATGCGACCGTGACCGTCCAGATCTCCCGCATCGCCTAAGACGAGCCGCGTACCTTGTTGCCCACAGCGGCGTTGGAATTCACCGACGACACCCTCCTGTTCGCCGCCATCGGCGTGATGACCCTCGCCGCAGCCCTCCTCCCACGACTGCTCGGCAAACTTCCCATCTCGATCCCGATGGTGTTCCTCGCCGCCGGCATCATCGTGTTCGCTCTCATCCCCGACCTCCCCGACCCACACCCGAGCGATCACCCCGACATCACGCTGCATCTGACCGAGATCTGCGTCTTGGTCTCCCTCATGGGCGCCGGTCTTGCCATCAACCGGCCGCTGCGCTGGCGAACCTGGTCCACCACGTGGCGGCTGCTGGCCATCACCATGCCGCTGTCCATCGCCGCTGTGGCCGTCCTCGGATGGGTGGGGCTCGGACTCGGAGCCGCGAGCGCACTCCTTCTCGCCGCAGCTCTCGCCCCCACCGACCCCGTGCTCGCCACCGAGGTGCAAGTCAGCGAACCCGTCGACGACGAGAATGCCGACGACGAGGTGCGGTTCGCGCTCACCTCCGAAGCGGGACTCAACGACGGCCTCGCCTTCCCCTTCACCTACGCCGCCATCGCCATCAGCATGGTCGGCCTCGCCCCGTCAGCGTGGTTCACCGACTGGTTCCTCATCGACGTGCTGTGGAGGATCACCATCGGCGTCATTGCCGGCATCGGCACCGGTTGGCTCTTCGGCAGACTCTTCTTCTCCGCGCACCTCGCCGGACGCAAAGTCGTCGACCAAGCCGAAGGATTCGTCGCCATCGCCGCGATATTCCTCGCCTACGGCATCGCCGAAACCGCGGAAGGATACGGCTTCATCGCCGTATTCGTCTGCGCAGTCACCATCCGGGCATCAGAACGAGGACACGGCTACCACCAAGTCCTCCACAAGTTCGTCGAACAGATCGAACGACTCCTCACCATCGCCGTCGTCGTCCTCCTGGGCGGCGCCATCGCCCGGGGCCTATTCGCCGACATCGGCTGGATCGAAATCCTCGTCGCCCTGCTGATCCTGCTCATCGTCCGCCCCCTCGCCGGATGGATCGGGCTCACCCCCGGAAAGACCGGACCCCGCGAACGCAGCGTCATCGCGTTCTTCGGCGTCCGCGGCGTCGGCTCGCTGTTCTACATCGCCTACGCCACCCAAAACGGCTACTTCCCCGACGGCGACCGGCTCTGGTCCATCGTCGGCCTCGTCATCGTCGGCTCCATCTTCATCCACGGCCTCGCCGCCACCCCCACCATGCGACTCATCGACGCCACCCGCCACCGAGTCACCCGCCGACGCGGCGGCGACCACACCGACATCGCCACCACACCCGTCTAAACCGACCGGCCCGCGGCAACTGCCTGCGCTCCGCGCACTGCAAGGTCTACCGGCGGCCTCATGTGGGCGCCGACACCCCAGTACTGCGGATCAGGGCAACCGCGCGAGCGGGGCCTCCCGCACGAACCTCCGCTGCCACGGAGTCTCAACCGCCCCGCGGCGATACGCAGCACGAACCCAGGCCACCGCCGCCTCGGCCGGCACACCGTCATACCGGGCAAGGATGGCAATAGCCGTCCCCGTCCGTCCCCGCCCGCCCGCACAGGCGATCTCCACTCGCTCCGTCAAAGATCGGTCGTACGCATCCCGAAGGGCCGCGATCGCGTCTGAGGGAAACCTGGGGATCCGGAAATCCGGCCACATGAGCCACCGCGACTCCCACCTCTCCTGGTGCGGCCGCGAGGTGAGATACAGACCAAAGCTCGGTGCGTCCCCGTCACCGACAACCCCATCACTCAGTGCTCGTCCACGCACGGCGCGGCCGCTGGGCAGAACTACCACCCCGCTCCGAGCAGGCGACCACGATTCCACACCATCATCCTCGCCGAAAGCTTCACGCGCATCCACACCCCAGAAAGTGTCACGACAAGAAGACCCCGAGTACCCGAAACGATTCCATTTCGCGTGACATCTAATGTCACTTCACCGTGATTCCGACAGTGGTGCTGTCGAACAACGACGGAATGGTGGTCGCCTCGAGCAAGGAGGCCAAAGCGCTGGGCCTGGATCTCGGCCGCCCGTGGTTCGAGCTGCGCCCGCATGCTGCCCGCCTGAAATTGCGGGCCTTGTCCAGCAATTACACCCTGTACGCCGATATGAGCCGCCGCGTCATGGAGATCCTCGCTCGGTTCACCCCCGATCTGCAGATCTACTCGATCGACGAAGCATTCTTCGAGGTGAGCCCGCGCATCGCGAAGGATCCGGACGCGATGACCGCCCTGGGGCGAGAGATCAAAGACACGCTCCGCCGGCTCGTCGGGGTGCCGGTGTGTGTCGGAATCGCACCCACGCGCACTTTGGCCAAGCTCAGCAATCGCTGTGCCAAAAAGGTCGAGGCATTCGATGGCGTGTGCGTGTGGCCGGCGACTCGTCCGGAGTGGCGAGAGGCGCTGATGTCCCACCTTCCGGTCTCGGAGGTCTGGGGGATTGCGTCCAGGCTCGAGCGTCGGCTCGCTGGCATCGGGGTCACCACGATCGCCGAGCTCGCGGCCGCGGATCCCGTTCTCATCCGGAAGACCTTCAATGTCACGCTGATGCGCACCGCGCTCGAGCTGCGAGGTGTGCCGGCGATCGTCGCTGAGGAAGATCGGACGGGGAAGAAGGATCAGTTGATCGTCTCCCGCAGCTTCGCGGAGAAGATCACCACGAAGGAGGGCATGCGTCAGGCGTTGGCGATCTATGCACAGCAGGCCTCGAGCAGGCTGGTCCGGCACAACCAGGTGGCGAAGAGCCTCACGGCGTACTCGGCCGAGCAAACCCGGTTCCCCTCGCAGGTGGTCCGCCTGCCATTCCCGACGGCTGATCCCGTCGAGCTCACGCGCGCAGCGCATCGCCTCTTGCCGCAGATCGAGGAGGGCGTCAGGTGGGCGCGCGCGGGCATCATGCTCACGGATCTTCGGACGGCGGACGTGGTGCAACCGCTTGAGCTGTTCCGACACCCGCACGAGGAGGCCGGCATCGCCACCCTGATCGACAAGGTTCAGAAGAAGGCTGGCGGTCAGGATCTCCTCGGGTTGGGCTGGGGAGGTATGCGGCCAGGCCCTAGCTGGCAGATGCAGCGCGGGATGCTGTCGAAGAGAGCCACCACCCACTGGGACGAGCTCATCATCGCGCACGCTCGCTGACCGAGTGGTTTGACGCGAAAGAGGCCGCCCCCGGTCGGAGGGCGGCCTCTTTCGCGGAGGGCATCAGACGTTCTCGAGGAGATCCTTCGCGAGGAGATCCTTCAGGGTCTCTGAGGGGTCAGTTCCTCTCGTGCTGGCGAGCCGGAGGAGCTGCTCCATGATGGCGGGCCTATTGCTGAAGTCCACCTCGAGCACGTAGCGCCCTGTGGCGGGATCGTGGCGGGAGGTGAATTCCTCCACGGCAGTGCGGAGGGCGTCGGAGTCGTTCGTGATCCCGAGGGTCTGCGCGGCGTTGAGGAACCGCGTGCGCTGCTGGGCTCCGATGCGTGCCCGGAGCGTTGGGGAGGGGCCGGCGCCGGCCTTCTGTCCGTCGACGCGCGGCCGGCCGCCTACGGCCTTCTGGACAGCCTCTGGGCTACCGAGCGCATCCAGGAGCATCTGCTGGCCGATGGCTGCTGCATCTGCTCCGTGCGCGCCCTCTCCGCCTGTGGGTTCCCCCTCGGGCTGCTCTTCGATCGCAGCCAGGGCCGCGTATCGCTCCTGTTCCTTCTTCGTGAGAGTCACTGCTGTTCCTCCTCCATCTGCTTGCGGTAGTACGACCCGAGCGGCATAACGTGATAGATCGTGAAAACCCCGGGGCTCTTGGCCTCGATAAGCACTTCGATAAGGCGTTCCGTTCCCGAGTGCTGGGGACCGATGAAGACCCGCCGAGGGTTCGAGGAGACGCCGGGCGCCGCCTTGACGTTGGGGCTGGTGTAAATCGAGTTCTGCATCGCATAGAGCGCGTCCTCATCCGGAATGCCGTGCTTTCCGGCGGAATCGGTGAACTCGATGGGCATAGAAGTAGTGTAGCACAAAACCTAATGTTCTGTGCTACAAAACCGGACGCATGCTTAGCCGTGCAGAAGCGCGAGGAAGTCGGGCCACACGAGGACACGGGGCTGCGTGCTCGACGTCGATCGGAGCAGCTGCTCGAGAGCTGGGGGAGTCGTAACCGGATCCAGGCCGAGAGCTTTCCGGGTAAGCGGCATCAATCCCATGAGGGCTTGCTCGCTCGGCAGCGGGCTCAGCTGGCCATCGGCCGTTGATGTCCAGCAGACTGGCTGATTGGTCTTGCTGTCTCGGGTGAGTAGAACCTCGATCGGATCCGCCAGCCATGCCGCCTTGAGATCGTCGACGTGCTCGCTCGTGTATCCGTTCCATCCCAGCCAGGTGAGGTGCTGCGGAGTCCACGCGAAGACGTGCTGATCCACCAGGCGCACGTCGGGGAAAGCGCCGTCGGCGTTGGCGATCGCCTCGCGCTGCAGCCGCTGCAACCGGGCGGTGCGCAGCTGCTCTTCGGTTGCGGCCAGGCCTGCCGTGCGGGCGGCGTCGAAACGCTCGCTCCACGGCGAAGGGAGATGTGTGAGCTCGATCGTGTGGGGACCCGAGTACCGCCAATCGCCGAAGTATGACAGCAGCGTGTCGGCGACGTAGCCGGGGGCGTGAAGCGTGCTGACGACGTCGTCGACGGCGGGGATGAAGGAGACCGCAGGGGACGGGCCTTCGGGGAGCTCGGGGAGTGCGAGCTCGGCTGCCCATTCGGCAGAGGCGGGGAGTTCTGGGGTGAACAGGCGCTCACTGCGCATCGAGCTCAGGATGCTCCACCAGGCTCCGAGGTAGCTTTCCGCGGTCTCGGGATCCTCGGCGATGTTCGTCATGCGGAGTGCGTACTGGGCTGCGCTCCACCGTGCCTGCCAGGCCACGGGGATGCTCACCGGCACCGGACGCCCCGGAGCCCATGCCGCGGCCGTGCTGGCCGAGTTCGTGCCCTTCGGCCACACCGGCATTGCTGACCAACCGAGGCAGCGAGCGACGTCCTCGTACGGCGCGTGGTACGCCGGCTCGGCGAACGTCGGTGGGATCACGGGAACGCGCCAGAGCTGGCTGTGCTCCTCGACGACCGGGATCACGATCGCCGGCGGGCATGTCGTTTCTCGAGGGAGGCCCGCGCCCTGCACGAAGGCTTCGAACAACGCTGGTAGCGCCGTGCGGATGTGCCAGGTGTTCGTGGGCCACAACGGGGTGAGGACGAAGAGATCTTCGTCGCCGAGGGCGTGGGATGTCGACTCGAACAGCTGCGCCCATGCCTCGATGCGTGTCCCGCTCTCAATGACGCTGACGACCTGTTCCGGCTGGCCGTACGGCCGGTATCGCGGTGAACCGTCGGGCCTTGGGAGCAGCGGTGGGAGCGGGACCTTCATCGATCGTCCGTGACGCATGCCGTACTCGAGGACATTGCGCAGGGGCCATCGGCCGCCACGTACGCCCATCTTGAGCTGCGGCGCCCCGAGCACTGGATCTGGAATCTCCCGTGTGCCGGCGACCTGTCGAAACCGCGGCCCCGAGAGGCCGAGGATCGCGGCGGCTTCCGCTGCGTTCACCTGGAAGCTGTGCAGGTAGTCGTCGGGGGCGATGTGTGGGATCCGAAGAGAGGCCATGCAAACCACGCTAGCATTTCAGCGCTCGAAATGTTCACTCTATTTGCATTCGGTGGGCTGTGTCCGATCTGAGCGCTCGTCCCGACCCATGGCAGGAGACAACCGACTCCCCGCTCGATCGAAAGGCACGCCATGGAATCCGACGCCTCACGTCTAGAGGCCACATCGCCCACCCTGCCCGAGCTGCACTCGGCCGAGTTCGTCGATGTCTGGGACCCCACGGAGTACGTCCACCTCGAGGTCACTGGTGCGTACGGGACGAGGACGGCCTACGTCGCCAATCGAGTGGCCGAGTACGCGATCGACAGCTTCGGCGCTGAGATTCGCCGCATTCACGGCTCGTCCGTTCTGTCGCCGGCGCCGGCGTCGGTCGCTCAGAATCAGGACCAGGCGCTCGAGGTGATTGAAGCGACGCTGCGGGATCTCAACCGGCGCCTAGCGGCGTTGGAGGTGGAGCGACTTCTTGGCGAGCGTCCACGGGCTGATGCGCCGATCGTGCTCGTCATCGACGAGTTCGCCTCGCTCTTCGACTCTCCGAGTACTCGGAGTATGAACCCTTCAGTGCCGGCCCGGATCCGCGAGTACCTGGGAGATCTCCTCGCCCTCGGCCGCGACGTCGGTATCCACGTCATCCTCACCGGCCCTACGCCGAGTTTCGCCCAGTGGGGCCACCGCGACGGGATCGGGCAGATCGTGCTCGGACCGATGAGCAGCGTAACGATGGCCCGCCTCACCGCGGGGCTCTATCGGGTCACGGAGCTGCCGATTCGACCGATCGGCGCTGGGTGGTACTTCCGCCCCGGCGACCACCAGCCACTGCCGGTCTGGTTCTAAGAGAAGGATGGAGAAGCTAGTGAGTAGCAGCAGAGCCACTACAGCAGGCACCGGGCAAAGGAACGGTTGCTTCGAGCGTCGTCGTGAACGGCACCGCACTCAGGCGGCGAGACGTCGAATGAGTCTCCGGATTCTCTCATCAGCCGCCGGAGCGTTCGCTTCCGAGATGCGGGGCAACCGTGCGAGAGCTGAACTTCTCAGCGCGATGTCTAACCGGGACACACGGACCTATGACTTGCTTTCTGTGCGATCTCGTCGGTCCCGCGGCCGGGGCATAAATCGCATTCTCAGCATGGCGGGCACGGCCGTACTTTCGGTGCCGATCGCCGTACTCGTCCTGTCGCTATGCTCCCTAAATCTCAGCGAGCTCACCCTCTGGGAAGTGCCTGTATCTAGAGTCGTCGCCGCAACTGTTTTGCCCTTGGCCCTTCTTTATTTGGGTGCACAGTACGGGCGCGTATCTGCTCGGAATGGGCAACGTCTTGCCGGCATCTCGGCGAGCAGATCGTGCTCGGACCGATGAGCAGCGTAACGATGGCCCGCCTCGGCGATTTCCGCCCCGGTGTTCACCAGCCGCTGCCGGTCTGGTTCTAGGGGGAAAGCGACATGTATCTCGACTATGACTTCAAACTCGTCACCGGATGGCGGACCCCGCGCTGGGCTCAGTGGGCAGTCAACCCCGATGCTTCACCCGAAGCGCGCGCAGCGATCGAGCAGCTGCTCGCCTTCAACCGCACGCTCCGCCGGTTGAGCTGGATCGTTACTCCGCTCCAGCTCGTAAAAGTCCTCTCTGCTGGCTTCGCTGTTATCGGCGGGTTCGCCGGCCTGTTCGGAATTCTCTTGAGTCGGTTCTTCTGGCATCGCGGGGAGCTGGAGGACGAAAGCCTCCTCCAGCAGATCTCAGACAGCCCCCTCTTCTGGTCCATTTTCGGCGCGACAGTGCTCGCGATCTCCCTTCACGGTTTGGTGACGCTGATCATCGGGCCGATTGAGGCGGCGAGGAAGGCGCTGATCGACTCGCTCGTACTCCCCGATTTCAGAGCCATCCGACCAACGCCCCGAATCGAGGAGTTCAAGGTCCCGGAGAGCGTCCCCGAAAAGCTCGCCTGGGAGACGGCCGGTTTGCTCGTGGTCTATGACAGCGTCGCAACGCGGGCCGCGAAGCTCGGGGAGATCCTCGCCTCGAGCCGCGCCCACCACCTCAGCACCGAAGAGCAGCAGATCCAGGAAGAGCAGCAAGAGGCCCTCGAGCAGATGCAGGCTCGTCGAGCGGAACTCGCCACGCAACTAGCCGATGCTTTCCGCGCCGTTGAGCGCTCTTCCAGTCAGGAGTCGTCATGAGATCTGTCCGTTTCCCCTCCCGGGGTGTGCTCGTTGCCCGCGCCTGGCAAGCGCTGTGCCGCGGACCGTTCTTCATCGCGGGCTGGTTCTTCCTCGTCCCCGCTGTGGCGATCGCAGCGCTCACATTCTTGTCAGTGATCTTGTTGCTCATCACCATGGTTTTCACCGGCGAATGGGACGGCCTCCGCGTTCTCGCTGGAATGTTCGTGTCCGGATCTCTTCAGGTTCTCGGCCTGGCTGGTCTCCTCCTCGTGACTCTGGTGGTGAACGACCGGATTATCTACCTCGCGCGTCCGGCGTGGCCGCGTGATCCTCGGCAGGCGACGAGGCGCCGCTCCGTCGACGTCGCGAAGATGGGCCGTCGTCGATGAATGCTGAGCAGTTGGCACGGTGGGGGCGGTCGCTGACAGCGGGGAGCGACCGGCTTCAGCGCTTCGTCAACGCCCGAGATCGGGTGGTTGTCTGCATCGGGGGCGCGATCGGATTGGGGTTCTCCCTGCTCGTCGGCACGGCCTGGTTCTGGGCGAGTATCTCGATGATCGTCCTCCCGGTCTTCCTGGTTATGGCGCACCTGCAGCGCCGTCGTATGACCTGGGGAGGCGCGGGGGCTCTCGTGATGGCCCCGTTCCTCAATCAGTTCATGTTCGTGTCGCTGGAGATCTACGCGGCGATCATCCTGACCGCACTCGTCGGCCTGTTCCTGCCTCCTCTGCTCCGGCTCGCGGGGTGGGGCCTGATCGCACTCGCCAATCTCGGAGACGTGACCCCGTAGCCGGCGTCCCGGCTCAACCTGGGAGGCTGGACGCATGCAGATGCTCGCCTCCCTCTTCGTTCCCCAGGAACAGGACTACATCTCACCCTTCGACACGCGCGTGCCGGGGTTCCGATCGGGCTGGTGGGGCGACTACTTCCAGAACACGATCGACCCTGATCATCGCCCCTACTCCTTCACAGATCACACCGGAGCCGAAGCGGCTCGAGCGTTGCTCCGCGAGCACGCCGGCTTCACCAACCGCAAGATCGGCATCTCGCTGCCCCCTCGTGCGGTGGCCGTCGACTTCATCGAGGTCCGCGAAGATCTCTATCACCCCCGGCAGGGCGTCGGGACCCGGGTCGTCCGGCTGATCGAGGCCATCTATCCGGACGTCACGCTGTTCGCGTTCTCCGAAGGCGCAGACCAGTTCTGGGGATCAACGGGCTGGGAGTTCATCCCTCGAGCAGACGGCGACGACAGGCCGCGCCCGCTCTTCGTCCTCCGCCGAGAAGGGGACGGCGCATGACCGTCGAACAGTTCCTCGTAGCGTTCATCCCGCAGCTCCTCGCCACGATTGCCGGTGGCGGCATCGGCGTATTCGGTGTCTGGCTCGCCTTCCGATGGCAGCAAGGAGCCTCTGCGCGAGATGCCATAGATCGAGCTGTTGAGAATCTGCTGGTCAGGATCGCCGATTATGTCGCGGATCTGGAGGCATACCGCGGCGACTTCGAGATGGTGAACTGGGGTGCCGGCGGGCGCCCTCAACGGCAGATGCCGCATGCCGCGGTCGTCTCCATCGCCGTCGAGCTGGTGCGGATGCGCACCAAGGGCAGCGAGCTGGCGATCGCCGATGAGATCGGTCGGGCCTGGAGTCTGATCGCGGGCGCCGGACTCGACAAGCGCGGCACGGCTTGCGCCTTCCTCGCAGAGGCGATCACGATGTGGCGCAGCGGCGCGACACCCGAGGCCGTGGCCGATCGTCTCGAGACAGCGCGGCAGCTGTCCCTCAAAGATGACGATGTCGAGATCAGCGCGGACGACGACTGACTCCTCAGCCCGACTAGTCCCCGTCGATGCCGCGCAGCTGCGCAGCGATGAGCTGAGCCGCGGCGTCGGGCGTCTCGCCGGCGTCGCGTGCGTCGCGGTACTGGAGCGAGGTAGCAGCTCGCAGCGCCCCTTCTCCGAGCTCGCGGGCGAGAATGCGGCGAGTCTCGGCGTACCAGAGGTGCCAATCGTCCATGCCTGGAGCCTCCTGGCGCAGTCCTTGCAGCATTGCCGCTCGGTCGCGCTCGTCGAGTACCGACAGGCCGGGGTCGTCCGTGAGCGCGTCGACCACAGCTCCGATGGTCGGCACGGCCTGCTCGAGCTCGAAGCACTCCGCGCGCAGCGCGTCCATGAACGAGATCAGGGCTGTCTGCTCACTCCCGGGCTGGATCTGCCGGGCGTGGGCGATCAGGTTGACCGCGGCCGTCGAGATCCGCACGGCGCCGTACTTCGCGATCGTCCGCGCGGTCTGCCAGCCATGACGTGCAGCTGCAGCGCGGTTGAGTGTGGAGTAGTGCTCGAGGGTGAGGGTGATCGGGTCCATGGGCGGTGTCTCCTCGTCGGTGGTGGATCTGTCTGCGTTCATCCTGCGCGAAGGGGGTGACAGGACTGGTGTTGCGCCGCGCCCCTGCGGCGAGCGCGGCGTGTCTCAGAGTGCGTGCAGGGGAGAAAGGGCGCTGTGTCGAGGGGGTTTGCCGCCTCGGCAGTCGGTCCCTTCCCGGAGGGGGACATGCGGCGAGCGCGGGGGCGATCAGGGGGTGTCGGTGTGCTCCTGGCGTTCGCGCTGCGCGCGCATCGCGACCCCGACCGCGAGGGATCGGGCGCTGACGACGCGGGGGCGGCCGAGGATCTCGAAGGGCATCCGCTCCTCCCACCAGTCGGCGCGGTCGCGGGAGCTGAAGGGGACGGCGACGACGTCGCCGCCGGCGAGTTCGACGAGGAGGACGACTTTCTCGTCCGTGTTGGTCTCAGGCATGGTCATTGTTCCCCTCGTGCGGCTGGTCGGTCATGATCTCGATGTCGAACCGGGCGGTGCGGTGGGTGCGGGACATGTGCAGCGACAATGCGGCGAGCGCGTCGTCGAGGGTGCGATCGGCTGCGATGAGCCAGCACTCCTCGCAGAGTGTGCAGGCGAGGCCGCGGATCTCGTCGAGTGCGATCGTCATTGGTGTCGCTCCCAGATCTTGAAGGCCCGGTGGAACTGGGGGCTGTCGTCGCGGCCCTGGGTGACGAGTTGGTCGAGGTAGTCGTCCAGCTCGGCCTGTGACATCTCGCGCGGGTCGGGCTGCTCGCGCTCCTGTGCGCGAGCGGTGCAGGCGCGATCGTTGCTGCACTCCCACCCCTCGGAGCCCCAGGGGGTGAAGCCGCGGGTTCCGATCCGGTGGCATCGCCGGCATTCGAGGGCCTGCCCCCGCTTCCGATCCCCGCTCACGGCCCCTCCTGGTCTGCGGCGAGCGCGGGCGGCGGTTCGTCCCAGGTGCCGTCGGGGTTGAGGGCGGGGCGGCCGGCGTCTTCCCAGCGGCAGATTGTGGCCCAGTCGGGGCGATTGCCGGCGGGGTAGGTGTTCGGGGCCATTCGCTGCTCCTCTCTGCGATTTGTCCAGCAGGCTGCTGGACAAATGCCGCGCTCTGCCATGTGCGTTGTTTCGCTTGCTTGATGTATCTAAATATACGGTATTGATGACCGCGTGTCAACTCGGTTGGGGTTTGGTCCGTGGACCGGGGCGGTGTCTCCACCCCGGCCCACGGTGTCACTCGCCTGCGAGGAGCGTGAGGACGTCGGCGGCTCCGGTGATGAGCTTGGCGTCGTACTCGCGGATGAGGCGGTGGCATCCGGCGGATGCGGCGGAGGTGACGGGGCCGGGGACGGCTCCGAGGGGGCGGCCAAGGGCGGCGGCGTGTCCGGCGATGTTCAGGGAGCCTGAGCGCCACCCGGCCTCGACGACGACGGTCGCACGGGAGAGGGCGGCCAGGATCCGGTTGCGTGCGAGGAAGCGCCATTTGGTGGGGGCGGCTCCGACCGGCATCTCGCTGATGATCGCGCCCTTGACGGCGATGCGGGTGAACAGCTCGTTGTGCCCGACGGGGTAGGCCCGATCGACGCCTCCGGCGAGCGCGGCGATGGTGGGGAGGTCTGCGCCGAGGGCGGCTCTGTGGGTGCTGGAGTCGATGCCGTAGGCCCCGCCAGAAACGATCGTGACGTCGTGGGTGCGGAGGTCGTCGACAAGCTCGCGGGCGGCGTATTCGCCGTATCCGGTGCTGGCGCGTGCGCCGGTGATGGTGATGGGGGTGGATGCGGCGAGCGCGGCGGCGTTTCCGCGGACGTAGAGGGCGACGGGGCGCTGGGTGCCGAGGCTGGCGAGCGCGGGGATGGTGTCGGGGTCGACGATGGTGATGCCTGCGCGCTCGGCTGCGGCGAGGTTCTCGCTGATCGTCTTGGTGCTGATGCGTGGCGTCCACCGGGTGAGTGCTTCCTGGGCCTCAGCTGCGCTGAGTCCTGCGTCCACGAGGGCCGCGTGGCGGTCTCCGCTCGAGGTGATCGTGTCGAAGGCGGCAACGGGGCCGAGGGCTTCGATGAGCGCACCAGCGACGCCGTCGCCCGGCTCGATGAACGTGGTGAACGCGGCGCGAGCTGCGAGGGTGTCGGTGACCGTGGTGGCGGTGGTGGTGCTCATGATGTCCTCCAGTGAAATGTGTGACCTGACATCACTAAATATACGCATTTCCTCCGACACTGTCAACTAAGTTGGGATAACTATTCTCCCGTCATGAGAAAGGGCGACCTACGGCGAGCGCGTGGAGCGCTGTTCGTAGGTCGCCCGGTGTCGGCGGGGCGGGTGTCAGGTGAGCCGCGCCGACGTGGAGTGCAGCTCGTCGATGAGCTGGGAGGGGATCGTGTCGAGGTAGGCGATCCGGGTGGCGCCGCCCTCGGAGTACTCGACGAACAGGCTTCCCCCGCGCGGCCTGTTGTCGATGAGCACGGCCGGGCGCGCAACCCCGTCTGAACCGGCGTAGACGACCGCCTGCGCGCCGCTCATGGCTCCCCCGGCGTGGAGGGCTCAACGGTGCGGAGCGCGTCGTCACAGGCCGCACAGAGTTCGGTGCGGGTGTTCTTCGGATCGGAGTTGTCGAGGGTTGTCGCGATGTAGATCGCGGCGGTCGTCGTGCCGCACTCGGCGCACACCAGCGGCCCTGCATCCTCGGCGGCGAGGGCGGCCCGCTCGTCGCGGAGGGCGCGGGCGGCGCGGGGAGTCATCTGCCCCGTGGTGACGGCTTCCCAGAGGTCGGCGGGCCAGCCGTCGGGGATCGGTGCGGGCGGGGTGGCAGAGATGTCGATGTGGCGGTGGCGGGCGATGGTCACCCGCGTGGTGGTGGCGCTCATGGCGTTCCTTCCGGGGTGGGGGGAGCGGCGGGTTTCCCCGCCGCTCCCAGATGGTTAGCGGCGGTTGAACGCCCACTCGGGGAGCATCGCCGCATCCAGCACCTTCGCCATGAGGCCCGCGAAGGAGAGATCCGGGTCGATAGCCGTTGCCCGCTCGACGTAGACGTGAGCCTCCGATGACCGGCCCAGCGCCCAGGCGATCCACCCGGCACTGATCAGCGCGGCGGCGGCGTGCACGTCGGCTGTGTTCGCGGCGAGGTGACGGCAGATCGCCAGTGCGCTTTCCAGGCGGGCGACGTCGGGGCGCTCACCGCGTCCGAGGAGCGTTTCTGCGACGTCCGCATCGACCTGCGCCGTCAGGTGGTACTGCACCTGAGTGGCGAGGGCGGCGGCGCCGTGCTCGGTGTCGCGCGCCCACTGGATGAGGGCGACGTCGCGGAGCATGGGGCGGACGAGGACGGCGAGCAGCTGCGCGGCATGCGCGGAGCGCAGCTCCTCCGGTGTGGTGTCCGTCGCCCGCTCAATGGCCTTGAGCGGGTCGAACGTCACCGAGGCGAAGTCGCCGAGGCATCCGGCGATTCCGGCGGCCGCGACCTCATCCCGCTCGGGCAGGGTGTGTGCCAGCGACTGCGCCGGGACGGTGGGGTCGGCGTGCTCGGAAGCGCTGATCCACGCGGCGGGCTGAGCGGCCTCTGTGGGGCGGAAGTAGTCGCCCCAGGCGTCGCCCGTCACGTACAGCGCTTCGGCGACGGGGATGCCCTGCTCGTCCAGCCGCGCGGCGAGCATGGTGGCGATGACCTCCGAGTCCTTCGGGTCGCCGTCGGTGTAGACGATGACGATCGCGCCCGTCACGTCCGGCACCCGGAGGAGGTACTCGGCCATGAGGTTGATCTGGTCGACGTTGGCCCGCTCGGGGAGATCGAACCGCATGACGCCACGGGTGCGGGTCTCAACGAACGGGACGACGACGATCGACTTCTCCGGCTGGAAGCCGGCGAGGCGGGGGATCACCGCGAGGAGATCGGCGGAGGATGCCGCCCTGAGAATCTGAACCATCTGAATCACTCCTTTGATTGTGTAACCTGACATCAGTAAATATACGGGTCTGAGATAGAGGTGTCAAGTAGGTTGGGATAAGTAATTTCGGAGGGGTGGTCAGTCGTCCGATTCGGGAGCGGTCGAGGGGGATTCTGCGGCGTTCAGTGCCGCCGCGATCTCGGCCGATGAGGCGCTCAGCACGGCGAGGTACGCGCGGAAGGTCGCGTCGGATTCGTCCCCGTCGAGGTAGTGCCCTCCGGGTGCGAACGGCGCGCCGGGCATGAGGAGCGTGTTGCGCGCATGCTCTGCTGCCTCGCGGTCGGACATGTCCCACCCCTGGCGCTGATCGTCGCCCACAATCACGAGGGCGGAGCGGAGCGCCGTGTCCCTCGGCGGGTGCTCATGCTCGGGGAGCTCGACGGGGATGCCGGGGGCTTCGTGCTGTTCGGGGTTGCCGTTGTAGAGGGTGGAATCGTTGAGGTTCACGCGCACCAGGCCGCTCGCCTCGGTGGTGTCGATCTGCACCACGGGCGTACCGTCCAAGCCGGTGTAGAACGTCGTCTCGATCCCGTGGTCTTCGTGCCCGCGCTGCGCACGGTCGAGGGTGATCGCGGCCGCCACGATCTGGCGGATCGCGGCCTCGTATTCGATGTCCGCGCCCATGGCGAACCCGAGGGCGGTGAGGGGGTCTTCCCCGTCGTGTGTCTCGCGATCCGCGACGGATGCGAGGACGGTCGTAGCGGCGGCTGCCGCGATCTGGTCGGTGGTCTTCATGGCTGCTGCTCTCCAAGCTGAGGGGTGCTGATCGGGGAGGGTGGGCGGAGCGTGTGCCCCGCCCACCCGGAGGGCGCTAGGAGCGCTCGGCCTCGGACGATTCGACGGTGATGTCGTACCATCCGTGCTCGCGGATCGCCTCGGCCACGTCTTCGCGGTCGAGGTCATCCTCGGCGGCGCTGATCGCGTCCTCATCAGTGCGAGCCGTGCGGCGGTAGTTGACCCGTGCGCGGATCACGACGTCGAGGGAGACGTCCCACTCGCGCTCACGGGGAACCCCGTTCAGCTCGTCCGCCAGCCGGTCATACTCCTCGCAGAAATTCGCGTAGTCGGCGATCCGTCCGGCCTTGTCCCAGAAGGCCACGAGTCGGGGGTCGCCGCCGTCGAGAATCTGCTCCGTGCGCAGCCGCCGAACCTCGTTCTCGAGTTCGACCACGCGCGCCCGTGCGAGGTTCGCGGCTTCCTCGGCGCGTGCGATCTCGCCCACGGCAACCCTGCGGTTGTCGGTGAGCACGATCTCTGCGACCTCGGTGCCCTCAGTGGTGGTGGTGATGTCGGTCATGATGTTCCTCCTATGGATTGTGTAACCTGACATCTCTAAACCTACGGGGAGCCTCCGACATTAGCCCTGCGTCCTCCGAATGGGGGACGCGAATGCACGAATCGGCGGGCATCCCGAGAGGTGGGATGCCCGCCGATCTATCGCGCTGTCACTCGCTCGCCGTGGTGGCTTCTTCCCACATCTCGGGGTCGGCTTCGGCTACGCGCTCGCGCACCATTCGCGCGGCATCCGGCTGCGCGGCGGCGTCGAACACATCGGCCAGCGCCTGCGCCTCGGAGTATGACCAGTGCTCCCAGAAGTCCTCGCCAACTGCGATAGCTCGGAGCAGGCCGTCTAGGCGCTCCACGGCACCGCTGAGGGCCGCGTGAGCCACGGAGAGGCTCTTCCCGGCGATCACCGGCTCCAACGGCCCAGCTGAGTCCTTCTCGGCCACCACGGCGCCGCCTTCCCACTGCTGGCGGACGATGTTGGGGTCTTCGCCCGTCCACTCCTCCAGCGTGTGGACAGTCGCCTCGGGGTACGCGAGTGAGGCCGCGTGGGCGAAGTTCGCGATGCCCTCGGTCTCCCACTTTCCCGGGTACTCGATGCTGGCGCATTCGCCGTCGAAGTGAAGATCGGTGAAGGTCGGATCAGCGCTGCCCACGGTCTTGCTGTCCTGGTCGATCTGGTGCTCTCCGTCAACGTGGTGATTCCACAGCGCGATGAGCCGAGCTGCTACCGCCTCCCGATCTGCGACCGCCTGCGGGAAGTGAGCCTCAACTGAGATCCACATGTTCATTTCTGCCTCCAAATGCGTTGAATATATGACCTGACGTGTTAGAATCTATAGACAGCCTCAGACATTCACCTTTCGGCCCCGCGCGCAGCGGGGGGCACGCCCCGAGAGGCACAGCGAAACACCAGCCCACAGGCCCCAGAAAGGGGCGGGGAGGGGCGCGCAGCCGCAGCGCCGGGGGAGAGGCCCGGGAGCCGCAGAAGGCTCCCCAGAGGCGAGTGAGGAGCCGGGGGAAGCAGGGGCCGGCTAAGACCACCAAAACGGACCCGGGGGGCATCGGCAGACCCAGGGCCGAGAGCAGCGCAGAGGTGGCGCGCAGCGCCGCCCACGAGGGCATGCGACCGGCCTGCCGGTCGCCCCGGGTGGAGCGCGTGAGCGCTCCACCCCCTCCCGCCGG
>NZ_JBIVTM010000004.1:0-1641 GCF_044756705.1 Microbacterium sp. NPDC091662
GGGGTTGGCAATGGATGAAGTCAGCAATGAATTTGTCTCTTTGGTCAGCATCAAACTCGCTGCGTTCACCGTTTTCCCGGTGTTCGTATGCATTTCTTTTTTACGGAGAGTTTGATCCTGGCTCAGGATGAACGCTGGCGGCGTGCTTAACACATGCAAGTCGAACGGTGAACACGGAGCTTGCTCTGTGGGATCAGTGGCGAACGGGTGAGTAACACGTGAGCAACCTGCCCCTGACTCTGGGATAAGCGCTGGAAACGGCGTCTAATACTGGATATGTGACGTGACCGCATGGTCTGCGTCTGGAAAGAATTTCGGTTGGGGATGGGCTCGCGGCCTATCAGCTTGTTGGTGAGGTAATGGCTCACCAAGGCGTCGACGGGTAGCCGGCCTGAGAGGGTGACCGGCCACACTGGGACTGAGACACGGCCCAGACTCCTACGGGAGGCAGCAGTGGGGAATATTGCACAATGGGCGCAAGCCTGATGCAGCAACGCCGCGTGAGGGACGACGGCCTTCGGGTTGTAAACCTCTTTTAGCAGGGAAGAAGCGAAAGTGACGGTACCTGCAGAAAAAGCGCCGGCTAACTACGTGCCAGCAGCCGCGGTAATACGTAGGGCGCAAGCGTTATCCGGAATTATTGGGCGTAAAGAGCTCGTAGGCGGTTTGTCGCGTCTGCTGTGAAATCCGGAGGCTCAACCTCCGGCCTGCAGTGGGTACGGGCAGACTAGAGTGCGGTAGGGGAGATTGGAATTCCTGGTGTAGCGGTGGAATGCGCAGATATCAGGAGGAACACCGATGGCGAAGGCAGATCTCTGGGCCGTAACTGACGCTGAGGAGCGAAAGGGTGGGGAGCAAACAGGCTTAGATACCCTGGTAGTCCACCCCGTAAACGTTGGGAACTAGTTGTGGGGTCCATTCCACGGATTCCGTGACGCAGCTAACGCATTAAGTTCCCCGCCTGGGGAGTACGGCCGCAAGGCTAAAACTCAAAGGAATTGACGGGGACCCGCACAAGCGGCGGAGCATGCGGATTAATTCGATGCAACGCGAAGAACCTTACCAAGGCTTGACATATACGAGAACGGGCCAGAAATGGTCAACTCTTTGGACACTCGTAAACAGGTGGTGCATGGTTGTCGTCAGCTCGTGTCGTGAGATGTTGGGTTAAGTCCCGCAACGAGCGCAACCCTCGTTCTATGTTGCCAGCACGTAATGGTGGGAACTCATGGGATACTGCCGGGGTCAACTCGGAGGAAGGTGGGGATGACGTCAAATCATCATGCCCCTTATGTCTTGGGCTTCACGCATGCTACAATGGCCGGTACAAAGGGCTGCAATACCGCGAGGTGGAGCGAATCCCAAAAAGCCGGTCCCAGTTCGGATTGAGGTCTGCAACTCGACCTCATGAAGTCGGAGTCGCTAGTAATCGCAGATCAGCAACGCTGCGGTGAATACGTTCCCGGGTCTTGTACACACCGCCCGTCAAGTCATGAAAGTCGGTAACACCTGAAGCCGGTGGCCTAACCCTTGTGGAGGGAGCCGTCGAAGGTGGGATCGGTAATTAGGACTAAGTCGTAACAAGGTAGCCGTACCGGAAGGTGCGGCTGGATCACCTCCTTTCTAAGGAGCATCTGACTC
>NZ_JBIVTM010000004.1:1738-5333 GCF_044756705.1 Microbacterium sp. NPDC091662
TCTGCACGCTGTTGGGTCCTGAGGGACCGGATGCGGATCTTTCGGGATCTGGTCTGAACCTCTGGGCCTCTTTCTGTTTCCCCCGTGTGGGGTTGTGGATAGGGGCACCGCCCGTACTTTGAGAACTACACAGTGGACGCGAGCATCTTGCAGCTGACTTCGGTCAGTTGCACAAGATGATCTTAAAGATCATTAGTCAATTTCAGATTCCATCTTCGGATGGGGTCGAGTTTTTGATTCAAACTCATGTGATTTCAAGTCTTTAAGAGCAAACGGTGGATGCCTTGGCATCTGGAGCCGAAGAAGGACGTAGCAATCTGCGATAAGCCTCGGGGAACTGATAAGCAAGTTTTGATCCGAGGGTGTCCGAATGGGGAAACCCCGCTGGGCGGCGTGCCGACCTAGTGACTCCCGCCTGAATATATAGGGCGGGTAGAGGGAACGTGGGGAAGTGAAACATCTCAGTACCCACAGGAAGAGAAAGCAACCGCGATTCCGTTAGTAGTGGCGAGCGAAACCGGATCAGGCTAAACCTAGCGTGTGTGATAGCCGGCAGGCGTTGCACGTTGGGGGTTGTGGGACTTTTCAGTCATCTCTGCCGAGGTGGCGGCGTTACAAGAAGGTATAGACGAACGGTCTTGAAAGGCCGGTCATAGAGGGTGCCAACCCCGTAGTCGAAATGCCTCTCTTGGCGCGAAGAGTATCCCAAGTAGCACGGGGCCCGTGAAATCCCGTGTGAATCTGTCAGGACCACCTGATAAGCCTAAATACTCCCAGATGACCGATAGCGGACAAGTACCGTGAGGGAAAGGTGAAAAGTACCCCGGGAGGGGAGTGAAATAGTACCTGAAACCGTTTGCTTACAAACCGTTGGAGCCTCCTTAGTAGGGGTGACAGCGTGCCTTTTGAAGAATGAGCCTGCGAGTTAGCGATATGTGGCGAGGTTAACCCGTGTGGGGTAGCCGTAGCGAAAGCGAGTCTGAATAGGGCGATTCAGTCGCATGTCCTAGACCCGAAGCGAAGTGATCTATCCATGGCCAGGTTGAAGCGACGGTAAGACGTCGTGGAGGACCGAACCCACTTAGGTTGAAAACTGAGGGGATGAGCTGTGGATAGGGGTGAAAGGCCAATCAAACTTCGTGATAGCTGGTTCTCTCCGAAATGCATTTAGGTGCAGCGTTGCGTGTTTCTTGCCGGAGGTAGAGCTACTGGATGGCCGATGGGCCCTACAAGGTTACTGACGTCAGCCAAACTCCGAATGCCGGTAAGTGAGAGCGCAGCAGTGAGACTGTGGGGGATAAGCTTCATAGTCGAGAGGGAAACAACCCAGACCACCAACTAAGGTCCCAAAGCGCGTGCTAAGTGGGAAAGGATGTGGAGTTGCCTTGACAACCAGGAGGTTGGCTTAGAAGCAGCCACCCTTGAAAGAGTGCGTAATAGCTCACTGGTCAAGTGATTCCGCGCCGACAATGTAACGGGGCTCAAGCACGCCACCGAAGTTGTGGCATTGACATTATTGGTAGGCCTTCGTGGTCCAGCCGTGTTGATGGGTAGGAGAGCGTCGTGTGGCCAGCGAAGCGGCGGTGTAAACCAGCCGTGGAGGCTACACGAGTGAGAATGCAGGCATGAGTAGCGAATGACGTGTGAGAAACACGTCCTCCGAAAGACCAAGGGTTCCAGGGTCAAGCTAATCTTCCCTGGGTAAGTCGGGACCTAAGGCGAGGCCGACAGGCGTAGTCGATGGACAACGGGTTGATATTCCCGTACCGGCGAAGAACCGCCCAAGCTAATCCAGTAGTGCTAAGTGTCTGAATCCCAGTGACTGATCCCTTCGGGGTGACGCTCTGGGCCTAGCGCACGACCCCATTCTGGTGCGGTTAGCGTATTAACAGGTGTGACGCAGGAAGGTAGCCCAAGCCAGGCGATGGTTGTCCTGGTGCAAGTGCGTAGGCCGAGTCGTAGGCAAATCCGCGATTCACATAGGCTGAGACACGATGCGGATAAAAAGTGGGTGATCCTATGCTGCCAAGAAAAGCATCGACGCGAGGTTCTAGCCGCCCGTACCCCAAACCGACTCAGGTGGTCAGGTAGAGAATACCAAGGAGATCGAGAGAATCGTGGTTAAGGAACTCGGCAAAATGCCCCCGTAACTTCGGGAGAAGGGGGGCCTTCGGCGTATAGGGATTTACTCCCGAAAGCGTTTGGAGGCCGCAGAGACTAGTGGGTAGCGACTGTTTACTAAAAACACAGGTCCGTGCCAAGTCGCAAGACGATGTATACGGACTGACGCCTGCCCGGTGCTGGAAGGTTAAGAGGACCGGTTAGCCGCAAGGCGAAGCTGAGAATTTAAGCCCCAGTAAACGGCGGTGGTAACTATAACCATCCTAAGGTAGCGAAATTCCTTGTCGGGTAAGTTCCGACCTGCACGAATGGCGTAACGACTTCCCAACTGTCTCAACCGCGAACTCGGCGAAATTGCATTACGAGTAAAGATGCTCGTTACGCGCAGCAGGACGGAAAGACCCCGTGACCTTTACTACAGCTTGGTATTGGTGTTCGGTGTGGCTTGTGTAGGATAGGTGGGAGACTTTGAAGCATGGACGCTAGTTCGTGTGGAGTCATTGTTGAAATACCACTCTGGTCACTCTGGATATCTAACTTCGAACCGTAATCCGGTTCAGGGACAGTGCCTGGTGGGTAGTTTAACTGGGGCGGTTGCCTCCCAAAAAGTAACGGAGGCGCCCAAAGGTTCCCTCAACCTGGTTGGCAATCAGGTGTCGAGTGTAAGTGCACAAGGGAGCTTGACTGTGAGACTGACAGGTCGAGCAGGGACGAAAGTCGGGACTAGTGATCCGGCAGTGGCTTGTGGAAGCGCTGTCGCTCAACGGATAAAAGGTACCTCGGGGATAACAGGCTGATCTTGCCCAAGAGTCCATATCGACGGCATGGTTTGGCACCTCGATGTCGGCTCGTCGCATCCTGGGGCTGGAGTAGGTCCCAAGGGTTGGGCTGTTCGCCCATTAAAGCGGTACGCGAGCTGGGTTTAGAACGTCGTGAGACAGTTCGGTCCCTATCCGCTGCGCGCGTAGGAAATTTGAGAGGATCTGACCCTAGTACGAGAGGACCGGGTTGGACGAACCTCTGGTGTGTCAGTTGTTCCGCCAGGAGCACCGCTGATTAGCTACGTTCGGGATGGATAACCGCTGAAAGCATCTAAGCGGGAAGCCGGCCTCAAGATGAGATTTCCATACCTTCGGGTGAGAGGCTCCCAGCCAGACTACTGGGTTGATAGGCCAGATGTGGAAGTGCAGTAATGCATGCAGCTGACTGGTACTAATAAGCCGATGACTTGATAACACACCGTTTGTTGGTGCTACGCGTCCACTGAGTGGTTCTCGATGTACGGTCGAGAACCGCATAACAACAATGACTTTGTTATGTGTTTGATTGAAACATCAATAGTGTTTCGGCGGCCATAGCGTGAGGGAAACGCCCGGTTACATTCCGAACCCGGAAGCTAAGCCTCACAGCGCCGATGGTACTGCAGGGGGGACCCTGTGGGAGAGTAGGACACCGCCGGACTCCTTTTAGACAA